>NZ_JBHZBB010000028.1:0-1059 GCF_042754585.1 Streptomyces sp. NPDC059201 | reverse complement strand
AGTCTCCCACCTATCCTACACAAGCCGAACCGAACACCAATATCAAACTGTAGTAAAGGTCCCGGGGTCTTTCCGTCCTTCTGCGCGAAACGAGCATCTTTACTCGTAGTGCAATTTCACCGGGCCTATGGTTGAGACAGTCGAGAAGTCGTTACGCCATTCGTGCAGGTCGGAACTTACCCGACAAGGAATTTCGCTACCTTAGGATGGTTATAGTTACCACCGCCGTTTACTGGCGCTTAAGTTCTCAGCTTCGCAACCCCGAAAGGTCACTAACCGGTCCCCTTAACGTTCCAGCACCGGGCAGGCGTCAGTCCGTATACATCGCCTTACGGCTTCGCACGGACCTGTGTTTTTAGTAAACAGTCGCTTCTCGCTGGTCTCTGCGGCCACCCCCAGCTCACGGAGTAAATCCGATCACCAAGCGTGGCCCCCCTTCTCCCGAAGTTACGGGGGCATTTTGCCGAGTTCCTTAACCATAGTTCACCCGAACGCCTCGGTATTCTCTACCTGACCACCTGAGTCGGTTTAGGGTACGGGCCGCCATGAAACTCGCTAGAGGCTTTTCTCGACAGCATAGGATCATCCACTTCACCACAATCGGCTCGGCATCAGGTCTCAGGCTATGTGCTGTCCGGATTTGCCTAGACAGCGCCCTACACCCTTACCCCGGGACTACCACCGCCCGGGCTGGACTACCTTCCTGCGTCACCCCATCGCTTACCTACTACCACCTTGGTTCGCCGGCTCCACCACTTTCCTTTCCCCGAAGGGTCCGGAACGGCTTCACGGGCTTAGCATTAATGGGCTCGATATTGGGCGTTTCAAAGCGGGTACCGGAATATCAACCGGTTGTCCATCGACTACGCCTGTCGGCCTCGCCTTAGGTCCCGACTTACCCTGGGCAGATCAGCTTGACCCAGGAACCCTTAGTCAATCGGCGCACACGTTTCTCACGTGTGTATCGCTACTCATGCCTGCATTCTCACTCGTGAACCGTCCACAACTCGCTTCCGCGGCTGCTTCACCCGGCACACGACGCTCCCCTACCCATCACAG
>NZ_JBHZBB010000026.1:0-4386 GCF_042754585.1 Streptomyces sp. NPDC059201 | reverse complement strand
GCCCCTGGTGGGGGGCCGGGCCGCCGTCATGCCCGGGTGACCGGGCTTGGTGTCACGCCTCCGGCTGGGCGGGGGCGGTCTTCCTCGGGGCGCGCTTGCGCGGAGCCTTCGGGGCCTCCTCGGCCGGGGCCTCGGCGGCGGCCTTCTTCGTGGTGCGGCGACGGGTCGTCGTCGCGGTCTGCGGCTCCGACGCGTCGGGCGCCACGGCGGCGGCCGTCTTCTTGGCGGCGGCCCGCTTGCGGGGAGCCTTGGGGGCCTCCTCGACTGCCGGGGTCTCGACTGCCGGGGTCTCGACGGCCGGGGTCTCGGTCGCCGTGGTGTCGGCGGCCGGGGTGTCGGCGGTCTTCCTCGGGGCGCGCTTGCGGGGGGCCTTGGGGGCTTCCTCGGTGGCGGGTGCCTCGGTGGCGGCCGGAGCCGTCTTCCGGGCGGCGCGCTTGCGCGGAGCCTTGGGGGCCTCCTCGGCGACCGGGGTCTCGACTGCCGGGGTCTCGGTCGCCGTGGTGTCGGCGGCCGGGGTGTCGGCGGTCTTCCTCGGGGCGCGCTTGCGGGGGGCCTTGGGGGCTTCCTCGACGGCGGGCGCTTCGGTGGCGGCCGGAGCCGTCTTCCGGGCGGCGCGCTTACGGGGAGCCTTCGGGGCCTCCTCGACGACCGGGGTCTCGGCGACCGGGGCCGGGGCGGCGGGGGCCTCGGCGACCGGGGCCGGGATGACCACGATGGCCTCGGCGGGGGCCGTGGTCGTCACGGGGCTGGACGCCTTGCGGACCGCGCGGCGGCGCGGGCGGCCGGCCGGCTCCTCGACGACCGGGGCCGCGGGGGCCTCGACGACGGCCGGAGCGGCCTCGACGACGGCACCCGGGGTGGTCGCCGGACGGGTCGCCCGGCGGCGGGCACGCGGCGGCGCGGCCACGGCCTGGGCCGGGACGGCGGCGGCCGGAGCGGCGGCCTGGACCGGGGCGGTCTGGGCCGGGCGGGACGCCGGACGGGCCTCCGCGGCCTGGGCCGGGACCGGGGCGGCGGCCTGGACCGGGGCGGACGAGCGCTTGCGCGCGGCGGCCAGCTCGGCGGCGGCGGTCTCCACGGTCTGGAAGCTCACCGAGTCCTCGGCGCGCGGCCGGACCCGCCGCTTGCGCGGCGCGAAGGCCGGGGCCGGGGCGGCGGGCGCCTCGACGAAGGACTCCGTACGCCCACCACGGCCACGGCGGCGGCGCGGAGCCGTCTCCTCGGCCGGAGCGGCGACGGGCGCGGCCTTGACGACCGGGGCGGCCTTGACGGCCGGGGCCGCGGCGACGGGCGCCGTGAAGACCGGGGCCTTGACGGCCGGAGCCTCGGCGGCGGGGGCGGTGGCGACCGGGGCCTCGGGCGTCTCGGCGACGGCCGGGGCGGTCTCCGTACGTCCACCGCGGGCGCGGCGGCGGCGCGGGGCCGCCTCCTCGGCCGGAGCGGCGACGGGCGCGGCGGCGGCGACCGGAGCCGCGGGGGCCGGCGCGGCCTCCACGGCCGGGGCGGTCTCCTCGGCGGGGGCCGGGGTCACGCCGGCGACCGGGATGCCGCCGGTCGGGCCGGTGGCGGGGCCGCGGGTGCGGCGGCGGCGCGGACGGCGCGGGCCGTCCACGGCCTCGGGGGTCTCGGCGGCCTCCGCGGCCGGGGCGCCGGTCACCACGGGGGCGTCGGCGTCCGAGCCGCCACGGGTGCGGCGGCGCTGGCGCGGGGTGCGCGTCCGGGCCGGGCGCTCCTCGGCGGGGGCCGGGGCCGCGTCACGGCCACCGCGGGCACGACGGCCGCCGGGCTCGCCCAGGTCCTCCAGCTCCTCCGCCGCGAGACCCGCGCGGGTCCGCTCGGAGCGCGGCAGGATGCCCTTGGTGCCCTCGGGGATGTCCAGCTCGGCGTAGAGGTGCGGGGAGCTGGAGTACGTCTCCACCGGGTCGGCGAAGTCCAGCTCCAGCGCCTTGTTGATCAGCTGCCAGCGCGGGATGTCGTCCCAGTCGACCAGCGTGATCGCCGTACCGGTGTTGCCCGCGCGGCCGGTGCGGCCGGTGCGGTGCAGGTAGGTCTTCTCGTCCTCGGGCGTCTGGTAGTTGATGACGTGGGTGACGCCCTCGACGTCGATGCCGCGCGCGGCGACGTCGGTGCAGACGAGGACGTCGACCTTGCCGTTGCGGAAGGCGCGCAGCGCCTGCTCGCGGGCGCCCTGGCCGAGGTCGCCGTGGACCGCGCCGGAGGCGAAGCCGCGCCGCTGGAGCTGCTCGGCGATGTCGGCCGCCGTCCGCTTCGTACGGCAGAAGATCATCGCGAGGCCGCGGCCGCGTGCCTGGAGGATGCGCGCGACCATCTCCGGCTTGTCCATGTTGTGCGCGCGGTAGACCCGCTGCGTGATGTTCGCGTGGGTCACGCCCTCGTTGTCCGGCGAGGTGGCGCGGATGTGCGTGGGGCGCGACATGTAGCGGCGGGCGAGGCCGATGACCGCGCCCGGCATGGTGGCCGAGAACAGCATGGTCTGGCGGGTCGCCGGAAGCATGTTGATGATCTTCTCGACGTCGGGCAGGAAGCCCAGGTCGAGCATCTCGTCGGCCTCGTCGAGGACGAGGGTCTTGATGTGCGACAGGTCGAGCTTGCGCTGGCCGGCCAGGTCGAGCAGGCGGCCGGGGGTGCCGACGACGACGTCGACGCCCTTCTGGAGCGCCTCGACCTGGGGCTCGTAGGCCCGGCCGCCGTAGATGGCGAGGACGCGCACGTTGCGCACCTTGCCGGCGGTGAGGAGGTCGTTGGTGACCTGCTGGCACAGCTCGCGGGTCGGCACGACGACGAGGGCCTGCGGGGCCTCGGTCAGCTGCTCGGGCTTGGCGCGGCCGGCCTCGACGTCGGCGGGGACGGTGACGCGCTCCAGGATCGGGAGGCCGAAACCGAGGGTCTTGCCCGTGCCGGTCTTGGCCTGGCCGATGACGTCGGTGCCGGTGAGGGCGACCGGGAGGGTCATCTCCTGGATGGGGAAGGGGTTGATGATGCCGACGGCTTCAAGCGCTTCGGCGGTCTCGGGAAGGATTCCGAGCTCTCGGAACGTAGTCAGGGTGCTGCCTCTTCTGTGAGACGCGGTGCGAGGCGAACGAAGGGGGTCTCATCGTGCCGGGCTCTTCCCGCGGGATCCTGGGGAAGATCACCGCCGGGTGGCACGGGACCACTGCCGCCGCTCGAGCGTCGTACCGCTGAGGGACCCTTCGGCGGGTCCGCCGGAAGGGCTGTCGGGCCGGAGCCGATCGGGCCACCGACCGGGCATCCTCATTCATGCGTCGGCCCACCGGATACGTGGGGACGTGCGAAAGCATGTCCGCATACTCAGCAGGCGCATTACCACTGTACCCCGGAATCGCGCATGTGTGTTGGGCGAAATGGGGATGAGGGCACGGTCACACTGACTGACCAGGGCCTTCGGGGTCCCCGGGGGCGGGCTATTGTGCGCTGCATGGAGACGCCTGACAACGCCATGCCCGCCGGTGACCACGAAGACGCCGACACCCCCACCGGTATCGCCGCCGAGGACTGGGCCACGGCCTCCGCGGAGCCGCAGTACCGCGCCGCCGTGATCGACCTCCTCGGCGCCCTCGCCTACGGCGAGCTGGCGGCCTTCGAGCGGCTGGCCGAGGACGCCAAGCTCGCCCCGTCCCTGGAGGACAAGGCGGAGCTGGCGAAGATGGCCTCCGCCGAGTTCCACCACTTCGAGCGGCTGCGGGACCGGCTGACCGCCGTGGACGCGGAGCCGACCGCGGCCATGGAGCCCTTCGCGAAGGCGCTCGACGACTTCCACCGCCAGACCGCCCCGTCGGACTGGCTGGAGGGCCTGGTCAAGGCGTACGTGGGCGACTCGATCGCCAGCGACTTCTACCGCGAGGTCGCGGCCCGGCTCGACTCGGACACCCGCGCGCTGGTGCTCGCGGTGCTCGACGACACGGGGCACGGCAACTTCGCCGTGGAGAAGGTCCGCGCGGCGATCGACGCCGACCCGCGGGTCGGCGGCCGGCTCGCGCTGTGGGCCCGCCGGCTGATGGGCGAGGCGCTGTCGCAGGCCCAGCGGGTGGTGGCCGAGCGGGACGCGCTCTCCACGATGCTCGTCGGCGGCGTCGCGGACGGCTTCGACCTGGCGGAGGTGGGCCGGATGTTCTCCCGGATCACCGAGGCGCACACCAAGCGGATGGCGGCCCTGGGCCTCGCCGCCTGAACTGGCGCCCCTCGCACGACGCACGGAACGGCCGCGGGGGGCGGGCGCCCAGGCGCCGGGGCCCCCGGCGATTTGACCCGCGGCGCCCGGCGGGGCGCCGGGCCCCGGGGGGGCCCGCGGCCCACCTGGCCGACGCGGGGCGCCGGGCCCCGGGGGGGCCCGCGGCCCGCCCGGCT
>NZ_JBHZBB010000025.1:0-4805 GCF_042754585.1 Streptomyces sp. NPDC059201 | reverse complement strand
CCATCCTCGGGATAGCCGGTAGCACGCGCGTGAGCACCAGCGCCGGTCCCTGCCGTCTGCGTGTCGTTCGAACGGCGTCTGGCATTGTTCGCAGATCAGCGGGTTGAAGAAGGTGGCTGGGTCGTGGCCGTGGGATGCCCATGTGCGGCATCGACGGCTGCACCAGCGTCGATGTGGGTCGGCCGGTGTTTTTGTCGCCATCGGGCTTCCGCAGAATGCGCACGTTCCTGAGGGCAGGGGAAGCCCGTAGTCCTCGATCATCCAGCCCCAGCGGGTGACCTGGTCTTTGCACGTCTGTGAGCAGGTGCGTTCGGAGGTCGGGGAGTTCGACGGCAAGGGTTTCTCGCAGGCGTCGCAGATGGGGGGTTCGTCCTGCTCAGAGGCGTCCTTCTTGCGTCGTTGGCGTTCGATGTAGGCCGCTCGGCGGCAGGCGGAGGAGCAGTATCGGTAGCGCTGGGCGAACTGGACCTTCATGGGTTGCTGGCAGATCCGGCAGGGCTCCATGAGTTGTGATCTGCGGACTCGGGCAGTGCGGCATTGAGCAGAGCAGTAGTGGGGCAGGTTGCCGTACGACCGGTTGAGCTGGAAGGGGGACTCGCACTCTTTGCACCTGATTGTGTCGAGGGTCTTCCGTAGCTGGTCGGCGTCGCGGCCGGTGATGGCTGCGAGCCGTTCCCACGATGGGCCGCCGCGGATTCCGGGCGTTCTTGCGAGGAAACGACGCAGGTAGGCGGGCGGGAGGCAGTTGGCGCGGGCGAGGCGCATGGTGAAGGCGGAAACGCCTTCACCGGCGATCGGCCGGACCTGGAAGGGGAGTCTTGCGACCGGTTCCCCGCCCGTGCTGAGTTGTGTCACGTGCTCGCGTCCGTGTCCAGGCGGCCGGGGCGTTTGCGGTGGGAAGCGATGTCCAGGTCGACAGCCAGGAGACCGGCTTTGGTGATCTTCTCGGTGCCGGTGAGGATGGCGTCGACGGCAGCTCCGCGGAGCTGATGGGACAGCGAGCCGATCATGCCGCTGGTGCGGGTGTGGAGGAAGCGGTCCAGGCGGGACAGGGTGCGGCGTTTGTGCTGGTGCAGGAGAAGGGTGGCTTCCATCTGTGCGACCAGCGCTTTCCATTCCGCGTTGTAGGGGAAGGGGTGGGTGGCGACTGAGGTGAAGCGGGCGGCGATCTGGTCGCCGCGGGTGCCGGACAGCAGGCCGCTTTCCTCGATGTCGATGCCCGCGTAGGCGAAGGTCGCGGGGATGCGCTCGGAGAAGTACTTGAGTGTGTCGGACGCTTCGGCTCCCGTGCGGGTGTGCAGGGAGATGTTGTGGATCTCGTCGACCAGGATGAGGCCGGTGCGGGCCTTGGTGCAGACGCCGACGACGGCTTCGGTGAGGTCGGTGATGTTGGAAGTTCGCAGGACCGGAAGGCCGAGGAAACGAGCAAACTCGGCGGCGATCATGCGGGGTGTCGCTGCGGGTGGGACGGTGATGTAGATGACCGGTATACGTTCGTCCTGGCCGGGGTGACGGCGGCGGTCCTGGAGTTCATGGGCCAGGCCGAGTTGAGTCAAAGCGATCGTCTTGCCGGTGTTAGCCGGCCCACTGACGATCAGGCCGCGGCGGGCACTGACGGCACCGCGGTTGAGGATGATCAGTCGGCGGCCGCAGGTAACGGTGTGCCGGACGGTAGAGGTGGCGACGACTTGCAGGCGAGCGTGGTGGTTGAGTCGGTCCTCGTCGTAGTCGTACTTCTCTTCTTTGCTCAGGGAATCGTATTCGGCCTGCGTCAGCATGGCCATCGCCTCGCTGGTCGCCGTTGCTACGAACTCGCGCCAGCCGGGCAAGGTCGTCAGGTAGCGGCCGAGATCGTCGTCCGGCGGCGTGCTCACGGTCGTCTCCAGGGATCTTCAAGCGGGTCGAAGAGCCCCAGTGGGATCACTTCGGCCAGCGCCTCCTCGTCCTCCTCCGGCACTTCCGGTGAGGGCTCGTTCTTCGGCTCCGAAGGGGATGGTGCCGCTGCCGCCGGCGGCGCCGTGGCCTTGGTGCGGGCCGCAACACGACGGTCGCCCTTGGCCTGCTTGGTCTTGCGGCCCTTCTTCGGGGCCTGCTGGTCGGGGCCGGCGTGGGCGCGGGTCATCAGGGCCGCGACCGCCTCGGCAAGTTCTTCCTCGGTGGCCTTGGGCAGTTGGTGGCTGACGTGGTCCCAGGCGAGGTCACCGAAGGGGACTGGGGCCCGGTGCAGGTATTTCCAGGTCGCCTGGACCCATTCGCCGTCGCCGCGGTGGTTGCGTACCCAGACTCGGGAGACGTCGTAGGGGTCGCGGTGGACCTCCCAGAGTCCGCGTTTGGCGGTGACGCCGGAGTTCCGCCGACGCATCGGCCCGAGCTCAGGGGCGTCGTAGGTGCGGTTGTTGATCCTGATGCCGTAGGCGTTGACGGCCCGCCAGGCCGCGGGCAGCAGTTCGATGTAGTCCTGGCCGCCGAGCGCGACCGGAACGTAGCCGGACGCCTCCACCAGTGCCGCGTACTTCCGGTTCGGCGTGAACAGCTTGCCGGGGTGGTCGGGGTCGCGCAGTCCCTCGTGGGGGCGGTTCTGCCAGTGCGCGACGATCCATTCGTCGAGCAGTTCCTGGAGTTCGGGCAGCGACCACAGGTTCTCGCGCTCCGGGTGCCGGCCGCGGTGGTCGGTGTGGCGTCCGGTGTGACCTGGCAGGAACTGGGTGAACATCGTCGCGACGGAGCCCAGCATCTTCTCGATGTGGCCCTTCTCGAAGGGCGAACCCTTGTGGGTGGGCTGGAAATCGATCTCCAGAAACCGGCAGGAGGCCCGGAAGTTGTGGGAGACGAACACCTTGCCGTGATCGCAGACGATCATCTCCGGGACAATCACCGGCTTGGCCGCCGCGTGCTCCAGACGTTCGTCCAGGGACAGCAGACGGCGGTGCGGCAGCACCGACCTCGACATCTTCAGCACGTCCACCCAGCCCGGCCGCATCAGCTCCGGGGTGACCGTGCGGGCCAGCAGCACGCTGGCGTCCACCGACTTCGTCGAGGGCCGCAGCACCGCGGCCGACAATGTCCTGGTGGCGACATCGATCATGCCGGTCAGCTCGACCTTGCCCACGACCCCATTGTCCAGCCGGACCATCACGTCCATCGGGGTGGAATCGATCTGCATGACCTCCCCCGGTGCCGTCACCGTCAGCTCTCCGAACGGCGCACCGGCCCCGTGGGCCTTCGACCGGCGGGTGACAGCCGACCCCGTCGTGTGGGTGCCCTCGGTGAGTTTCGCCAGCAGCCGGTAGAGGGTCCGCTTCGTCGGCAGCTCGACCGCCTCGCCATCGGCCCCGCGGAGAATCTCGCCGGTCCGCCAGATCAGGTAGGCCCCGTTGCGGGTCGACGTGTCGGTGGCCTCGCCGATCGCCTGACGCATCGCGTCGACGACAGCATCGGGGACCGAGCCGAACTCTCTGCGCTTGCGGACAGGGCGCAGGTCGACCAGCCCCACCAGGCCCTTCTCCTGGTAGCGGCGACGCCGGTTACCGACCGTCTTCGCCGCGACTCGGTGACCGGCGGCCACCAGTTCCTCTGCCTTGACCCGCTCCCGGGACGTCATGGACGTCCCCGGCCCGTAGCCGGGCCTCGGAGACGTGCCCGGTTCGGCGTCCGGCGCCAGCCCGTGCACGACCTCAAGGATGTGCTTCTCCCACCACAAAGCCTGTTTCACCGCCTCTGGCGGGAACGTCTCCAGCAGCCCGACTGGCGGCAGCGGCATCCGCTCGGGCTGGAACAGGACTTCGAAGTCCGCCGCCTCGAACAGGTCGATCAAGGCGATCACATGGTGCGGCGCTTCCGCGTCCTCCAACACCGCCGCCTGGGCAGTAACCCCGAGGACCGCCCTCACCTGGCCGTCGAACTGGACCTTCTGGCCGACCACAAGGGCCGACGGCCGCTTCAGCCTGCCCATCCGCTTCCTTCCGTCCAGACGAGACTGGTCCTCTCCATCAGCCCGCCCACCAGGTCCGTTTTCAAGACCCCGGACCACAGCAGATGGAAGAGCACCGGAAGCACCTGCAGCCGGTCGCCCACCAGCCCGGCGCCCTCCCACAGGCCATTCGGCTCACGGAAGACCTCGGCAAGCCGGGCCGCCACCCAGTCGGGGCGACCGCACCGGGCCCGCCGGTAACGGGCCAGCCAGCGGACATTCGCCATGAACACCGGATCGGGCCGCCCCGCCCACTCGAACTCCCAGCCCACCGCCCGGCAGGCGTCCTCGGTCGCGGCGAAGGCCTCGCGTGTGTCTTCGTCCATCTCGTCCTCGGCACGGACGTCAACAACACGCCCCCGCCCGTCGGCCAGCCGGACGAAGTAGTCGGGAGCATGACGGCGCTTCCTCGTGCCGTCATGCCAGTGCAGCCAGAACGGTTGCGAGGCGACGGCCACCACCTCCGGGGCCCGGTCCAGCAGGACCAGCCGGTCACGCTCCAGCCACGACTCATACCCCACGTGATCCCGCACGGTCACCGAGTAGTACCAGCCCGCAAACCCCCGGGCCCCCTTGTGCCAGCTGAACTCGCGTACGGGCTCAGCCGCCTCGAACCGCCGGTCCCAACACGCACCCAACGGCATACGCCTGCGGACCCCGTCAACCTGGAAGTCGAGCTCAAAAGCCGTGAGTGCGGCCTGATCAAACACATAGGCAGGTGCCCCCACCGCATCCCCCACCTGGCACGACTCCAACAGGGACAACTTCGGTGTCACAAACTAGCGTTGACCCAACTTCGATGACAACTCACCCAACATCGCTGTCACAGGTCAGA
>NZ_JBHZBB010000024.1:0-19952 GCF_042754585.1 Streptomyces sp. NPDC059201 | reverse complement strand
CTGGCACGACTCCAACAGGGACAACTTCGGTGTCACAAACTAGCGTTGACCCAACTTCGATGACAACTCACCCAACATCGCTGTCACAGGTCAGACCGACTGCCACACCCCCCTCGTACGCCCTCCGGGGCCGCCGGTCCCGGATTGGCCTTGGCCCGCCCCTCCCGGCCCCCGGTAGCGTCCGGAGCATGCGCATCCGAATCGTCGACGCCTTCACCGACCGGCCCTTCTCCGGCAACCCCGCCGGGGTCCTCCTCCTCGACTCCTTCCCGGACGACTCCTGGCTCCAGCGGGTGGCCGCCGAGGTCAACCTCTCCGAGACCGCCTTCGCGCACCCGCTGCCCGCCGGCGGCGAGGCCGACTGGGCGCTGCGCTGGTTCACCCCGACCACCGAGGTCGACATGTGCGGCCACGCCACCCTGGCCACCGCCCACGTCCTGCACACCACCGGCACCGCGACCGGCCCGGTCCGCTTCGCCACCCGCTCGGGCGTCCTCGGCGCCGTCACCGACGCGGACGGCGGCATCACCATGGACTTCCCGACCTCCTCGCTCACCCCGGTCCCGGTCCCGGACGGCCTGGCGGACGCGCTCGGCGCCGAGATCCTCGCCGTCCACGACACCGCCGCCCACGTCGGCGACGTCGTCGTCGAACTGCGCGACGAGGCCGCCGTCCGGGCCCTCGCCCCCGACCTCGCCGCCCTCAAGGCGCACTCCTCGCGCGGCGTGATCGCGACCGCGCCCGCCGCCGACCCCGGCAGCAGCTACGACTTCGTCTCGCGCGGCTTCTTCCCCGCCGTCGGCATCGACGAGGACCCCGTCACCGGCAGCGCCCACACCGCGCTCGCCCCGTACTGGTCGGCCCGCCTCGGCCGCGACGACCTCACCGGCCTCCAGGGCGGAGCCCGTACGGGCCTCGTCCGCACCCGCCTGCACGGCGACCGCACCCTCCTGACCGGCCACGCCGTCACCGTCATCGACGGCGAGCTGCACGCCTGATGCCCGACCCCACCCCTGAGGCATGAAGCCTCAAGCCCGGACACACCGAAGGGGCGTACGGCTCCGATGCCGTACGCCCCTCCGCACCCCGATACGCCAACACGCCTACGCGCCCACGCGCCCACGCGCCCACACGCCCACACGCCCACACGCCTACACCGTGGGCAGCCAGTCCACCTTCCCCGCCAGCAGCCCGTAGCCGACGAAGGCCACGATGTCGAGCAGCGCGTGGGCGACGACCAGCGGCCCCACCCGCCCCCAGCGCCGGTAGAGCCACACGAAGACGACGCCCATCACCATGTTGCCGATGAAGCCGCCGATGCCCTGGTAGAGGTGGTACGAGCCGCGCAGCACCGAGCTCGCCACCAGCGCGGCCATCGGCGACCACCCCAACTGCCCCAGCCGGCGCAGCAGATAGCCGACGACGATGACCTCTTCCAGGACGGAGTTCTGGAGCGCCGAGAGGATCAGGACGGGGTACTTCCACCACACCTCGGGCAGCGACTCGGGGACCACCGTCAGGTTGAAGCCCGAAGCCTGCGCGGCCAGGTAGAAGGCGAGGCCCGCGCTGCCGATGCCGGCGGCCACCAGCGCCCCGCGCCCGAGGTCGGGCCACGGCCGGGTCCGGTCGAAGCCGATGGCCCGCAGCCCGGAGCCCTCCCGCATCAGCAGGTGGGCGACGAGCACGACCGGCACGAGGGCCGTGGCGATGCCGAAGAGCTGCCAGGTGAGGTCGAGCCAGGGGCGGCCCGGCGCGTACGAGCCGTTGAGGTTGGCCGCCTGCTCCTTGAGCGCGCCGGGCCTGGTCAGCGAGCCGATGAAGCTGATCAGCGAGGAGACCGCGCTCGCGCCGAGCGAGAGCGCCAGCACGATGAGGGTCTCGGAGCCCAGCACCCGCCGCGACAGCCCGCCCGGAGGCGGTCCGGCGTCCACGACCCGATGTTCCGCCACCACACCCGACTCCCGTTCCCGTTCTCGTACCCGCGCGCGTACGCACACGTGCACCCACGCACCCACGCACGGGCACACGTACGCACACCCGTCACGACCGCCATGAGAACCGACCACACCGGTCCTCGGTACGACGATCATGCGCGACGGCACACCGGAAACGCCATCCCGGGACTCCCTCTCCTTACCCCTCTCCTTACCCCTCCCCCTACGCCCCCGCGGTCCCCACCGCCCACGTGTGCACCGGCTCCCCCTCCAGCATCAGCGCCCGGTACCGCCGGGTGGTCGCCGCCAGCGCCGCCTCCCGGTCGAGGCCGGACTCCAGCGCCTGGTGGAAGGTGTCGGCCTGCCAGGACGCGCCGTTGACCCGCCTGCGGCACCGCTGCTCGATGACGCCCAGGTAGAAGTCGCGGTCCGCCGGGTCGATGTGCCAGGCGTCGAGCCCCGCCGCGGCCAGCGGCAGCAGCTCGTCGAGGACGAGGCGTACGGCGGGCTGGGTCGCGATCCCGCCCGCGCGGCCCGCCCGGGGCCAGCGCAGCTCCGCGTCGATGCCGTGGCGGCAGGCGGCGTCGAAGTTGGCCTCGGCGTCCTCGAACGTCATCCGCTTCCAGAGCGGGCGCGGGTCGTCGGCGAGCGAGCGGACGAGCCCGTAGTAGAAGGCGGCGTTGGCGAGAACGTCGGTGACGGTGGGTCCGGCCGGCAGCACCCGGTTCTCCACCCGGAGGTGCGGGACGCCGTCGACCCAGCCGTACACCGGCCGGTTCCAGCGGTAGACCGTGCCGTTGTGCAGGACGAGCTCCTTGAGCTGCGGCACCCCGCCCTCGTCGAGGACGCGCAGCGGGTCCTCCTCGTCGCACAGCGGCAGCAGCGAGGGGAAGTAGCGCACGTTCTCCTCGAAGAGGTCGTACACCGAGTCCACCCACCGCTCGCCGAACCAGGTGCGCGGCCGGACGCCCTGGGACTGGAGCTCGGGCGGGCGGGTGTCGGTCGCCTGCTGGAAGAGCGGCGGGCGGGACTCGCGCCACACCTCGCGGCCGAAGACGAAGGGCGAGTTGGCGCCGAGGGCTATCTGCACGCCGGAGACGGCCTGCGCGGCGTTCCAGACGGACGGGAAGCGGGCCGGCGTGACCTGGAGGTGGAGCTGTACGGAGGTGCAGGCGGCCTCCGCGATGATCGACTCCGAGGTGTGGCGGAGCCTTTCGGCGCCCTGGATGTCGAGCGTGATGTGTTCTCCGCGGGCGATGAGGATCTGGTCGTTGAGCAGGGCGTAGCGTTCGGCCGAGGAAAGGTTCTCGAAGACGAGCTCGCGGGGTGAGAGGGTCGGCAGTATGCCGATCATGACGACGCCGGCGTCGAGTTCGGCCGCCTTGCGGTCGGCATATCCCAGTCCGGTTCTCAGCTCTTCCGCGAGCCGGTCGAAAACGTGGCCGCCGAGGCGGCGCGGGGCGATGTTCACTTCCAGGTTGAACATTCCGAGTTCGGTCTGGAAATCGGCGCTCGCGATCTTTTCGAGGACGGCGTCGTTCAGCATCCGGGGGAGTCCGTCGGAACCTGTGAGATTGAGTTCGATCTCGACGCCCATGAGGTTGCGCGCGCGGTCGAACCGCTGCTCCGCGAGGAGCCGGGCGAGCCCCGCCAGACACTGCTGGAGCTTGCGCCGGTACCGCTGGCGGTCGGTCGGGCCGAACCCGTCCGTCACGACCTTCTCCCCCATCGAGGCGTCCCTCCCGCGTGGGCGGCCACCGGGCGGGGCCGCGCGTACGGACGATGATGCCCACGCCACTGATCGACAACGCCTGCGTTTCCGGCCCCTCGGTGGATAGTCTGGTACGAACCTGTCACCGCGCGCGTGGACCTTCACCCCCGGACCGGCTGTCGACATATACCAATGTCATATTGCCTCCCCGGTGCGGGCGGCACGGCTTTCGGAATTCTGACGTCCGGCTTGCCGGGGAATGCGAGGACGGAGATCCTGTCCAGGCTCCGATTCCGCACCGCGGCCCACCGATTGCGGCCTGATGACACCTTGTCAGGAATATCGGCGGGGTCTAGCGGAAACAATCTCTGAACACGTGTCGTATAAACTCCGCGGACGAGGCAGAGCGCCGGCGACCGGCCATGACCCATGGCCCCCCGCTCCGCCCCCGCCGCCGACAGCGCCGTCGCACCTGTCCCCGCAGCCCCGCACCCCGTATCCCTGCACCCCGTATCCCGCACCCCTTCACCCGTATCCCCGTGTCTCCTGAGCGAGAGGCGACCCACACGATGCTCCGACCCTCCCCGGCCCCCGCGCCTGCCCTCCGCAGCGTCCTCGCGGCACTCGGCTCGCCCACGGCCGTCCGAGAGGCCCGCACCCCGGCCCTGCGGGCCGCGACGGGACCGCTGTGCCCCGAACTCCCGCTGCCCGTCCATGTGCTGAGGATCTCCGAGGCACCGGGACACGAGCCCGGCACCCGGCTCGTCGGCTGGCGGTTCCTGATCAGGAGCGGGGACCGGGCCGTCGCCGCCGCGGACACCATGCTCACGCCGGACGGCTGGTCCTTCTCGCACTTCTTCGAGGGGCCGTACGTCGCCGCGACGGAGCGGGCACTGGTCCAGGCCGAGGCGCTGCCGGGCACGTACGAGCCGCGGCTGCTCTCGGTGCCGGAGCTGTACATGCTGACGCTGTGGCTGCACGCCGAACCGGATCCGGACGGTACGGAGCCGGGCGCGGAGTCCGCCGACGTGCTGGTGCCGCTCGCGCCCGCGCCCCCGGGCATCGCCGCCAACCGCCCCTACCGGGTGGCCGATCTGCTGCCCGTGCTCAGTACGCGGCTGGCGCCGCCGCCGCTCCTCGGGTCCGCGGCGCCCGCCTGACCGGGCCCGCGCACCCCGCCTCGTGACCCGCCCCGTGACCCGCCCGGGTCACGGGGCGCACTGCTGTCCGGAACCGGCGCCCGAACGACGCCCCCGAACACCCCTCCCGGACGGACTAGCCCGCTCGGGCCATGCCGAACCACCCGAAAAGGCGGGGGTGTTGACCTGAACCGCCCCTGCGGGTGATGCGTCTTCCCAGGAGAGGACGAGCTGACGCGAAATCCCTGCGGAAGACCGTCCGTGCGGCAAGACTGGGACCGGAACCGAACCGACCGACGGGGGCGGCCATGAGCGCGCAGAGCCGCAGGACATCCATCACGACGCAGCGAAAGAACCCACCCATGTGCCAGCACCAGCCTGCCTGTCCCACCGCCGACTCCGCCGACCGTGAGGCCGCCCGCCCTCTGGCGTGCCACCCGGAGCAGGGCTGGAGCCTGCTGTGCAACGGTGTCCTGCTCTTCGAGGACACCGGCGAACTGCTGCCGGACGGGCAGATCATCGCCCCGCACCGGCCGCTGACGACGGGCCGGGTGACGACGGCCGCCTGAGACCCTGCCGGGGCAACGCCGAGGGCCGGCCCGGAGGAGACTCCGGACCGGCCCTCTGTCATACCCGCGGTCAGTGGTCGTACTCGTCCAGCGGCGGGCAGGAGCAGACCAGGTTCCGGTCGCCGAAGGCGCCGTCGATGCGGCGGACCGGCGGCCAGTACTTGTCGGCCGTGGAGACGCCGGCGGGGAAGACCGCCACGTCACGGTCGTAGGAGTGGGTCCACTCGCCGCCGAGCGCGGCCGCGGTGTGCGGGGCGTTGCACAGCGGGTTGTCCTCGGCGGGCCACTCGCCGGCGGCGACCTTGTCGATCTCGGCGCGGATCGCGATCATCGTGTCGCAGAAGCGGTCCAGCTCGGCCAGGTCCTCGGACTCGGTCGGCTCGATCATCAGCGTGCCGGCGACCGGGAACGACATGGTCGGCGCGTGGAAGCCGTAGTCGATCAGGCGCTTGGCGATGTCGTCGACGGTGACGCCGGTCGCCTTGGTCAGCGGCCGCAGGTCGACGATGCACTCGTGGGCGACGAGCCCGGCCGGACCGGTGTAGAGCACCGGGAAGTGCGGCTCCAGGCGCTTGGCGATGTAGTTCGCCGCGAGGACGGCGACCTGGGTGGCGCGCTTGAGGCCCTCGCCGCCCATCAGGCGGACGTACGTCCAGGAGATGGGCAGGATGCCGGCCGAGCCCCACGGGGCGGCCGAGATCGGGCCGACGCCGGTCTCCGGGCCCGCGGTGGGCTGGAGCGGGTGGTTCGGCAGGTACGGGGCGAGGTGGGCGCGGACGCCGACCGGGCCGACACCGGGGCCGCCGCCGCCGTGCGGGATGCAGAAGGTCTTGTGCAGGTTGAGGTGCGAGACGTCGCCGCCGAAGTGGCCCGGCTTGGCGAGGCCGACCAGGGCGTTGAGGTTCGCGCCGTCGACGTACACCTGGCCGCCGGCCTCGTGCACGGCCGCGCAGATGTCGGCCACGTGCTCCTCGAAGACGCCGTGCGTCGACGGGTAGGTGATCATCAGCACGGAGAGCTCGTCGCGGTACTGCTCGATCTTGGCGCGCAGGTCCTCGACGTCGACCTCGCCGTCCTCGGCGGTCTTCACGACGACGACCTTCATGCCGGCCATCACGGCGGAGGCGGCGTTGGTGCCGTGCGCGGAGGACGGGATGAGACAGACGGTGCGCTGCTCGTCGCCGTTGGCGCGGTGGTAGGCGCGGACCGCGAGGAGACCGGCCAGCTCGCCCTGCGAGCCGGCGTTCGGCTGGATCGAGACCTTGTCGTAGCCGGTGACCTCGGCCAGGCGCTCCTCCAGCTCGGTGATGAGCGTGACGTAGCCCTGGGCCTGGTCGATCGGCGCGAAGGGGTGGATCTGGCCGAACTCGGGCCAGGTCACCGGCTCCATCTCGGTGGTCGCGTTCAGCTTCATGGTGCAGGAGCCGAGCGGGATCATGCCGCGGTCGAGCGCGTAGTCGCGGTCCGAGAGGCGGCGCAGGTAGCGCAGCATCGAGGTCTCGGAGCGGTGCGCGTGGAAGACCGGGTGGGTCAGGTACGCGTCGGAGCGCAGCAGCGCGTCCGGGAGGACGTCCTCGGCGGTGGCGTCCAGGGCCTCCACGTCGGCGTCGACGCCGAAGGCGCCCCAGACGGCGGCGAGCTGGGCGCGGCCGGTGGTCTCGTCGCAGGAGATCGAGACGTGGTCGGCGTCCACGCGGTACAGGTTGACACCGGCCTCGCGGGCGGCGGCGGCGACGGCGTCGGCGCGGCCGGGGACCCGGGCGGTGAGCGTGTCGAAGAAGGCGCCCTGGGTGAGCTCGACGCCCCCGGCGGTCAGACCGGCGGCGAGGATCGCGGCGTACCGGTGGGTGCGCTGGGCGATCTGCTTCAGGCCGTCCGGGCCGTGGTAGACGGCGTACATGCCGGCCATGACGGCGAGGAGCACCTGGGCGGTGCAGATGTTGCTGGTGGCCTTCTCGCGGCGGATGTGCTGCTCGCGGGTCTGGAGGGCGAGGCGGTACGCCTTGTTGCCGTCGGCGTCGACGGAGACGCCGACGAGGCGGCCGGGCAGCGAGCGGGCGTGCTTGTCCTGGACGGCCATGTAGCCGGCGTGCGGGCCGCCGAAGCCCATGGGGACGCCGAAGCGCTGGGTCGTGCCGACGGCGATGTCGGCGCCGAGCGAGCCGGGCGAGACGAGCAGGGTGAGCGCGAGCAGGTCGGCGGCGACGGTCACGATCGCGCCGAGCTCGTGGGCCCGGTCGATCAGCGGCTTGATGTCGCGGACGGCGCCGGAGGCGCCGGGGTACTGGAGGAGCACGCCGAAGACGCCGCGCTCGGCGATCTCGGCCGGGATGCCCTCGGAGAGGTCGGCGACGACCACCTCGACGCCGGTCGGCTCGGCGCGGGTCTCGATGACGGCGACGGTCTGCGGCAGGGTGTCGGCGTCGACGAGGAAGACCCCGTTCTTCACCTTGCCCACGCGGCGGGCGAGCGACATGGCCTCGGCGGCGGCGGTGCCCTCGTCGAGGAGGGAGGCGCCTGAGGTCGGCAGACCGGTCAGGTCGGCGACCATGGTCTGGAAGTTGAGCAGCGCCTCCAGGCGGCCCTGCGAGATCTCCGGCTGATAGGGCGTGTACGCCGTGTACCAGGCCGGGTTCTCCATGACGTTGCGGAGGATGACCGGCGGGGTGAAGGTGCCGTAGTAGCCGAGGCCGATCATCGGGGCGAGGACCTGGTTGCGGCCGGCGAGGGTGCGCAGCTCGGCGAGGACCTCGGCCTCGGTGCGGGCACCGGGCAGGTCCAGCGCCTCGGCGTTCTTGATGACGTCCGGCACCGCGGCGGCCGTCAGCTCGTCGAGCGAGGCGTAGCCGACCTGGGCGAGCATCTTGGCCCGCGCCTCGGCGTCGGGTCCGATGTGCCGCTGCTCGAAGGGAATGCCCTGCTCGAGCTCGGAGAGCGGGGTGCGGTTGGCGGTCATGATGCGGGGGCCTCCTGGTCGTCACGACCTGCGAGGGGCACCACGGCGCGGGTGCCCGGACGGCCTCCCCCTCTGTCATCTCAACCTGAGAGCTTCACCGGCACGCCCGAGGGCACGCCGGCTTTCACCGTCGGTGAGAGCGGATGCCGTCGGACTCCCGCCCTGCTTTCCAGAGTGACCTCGCCCGCGCGGTACCGGGTGCCTGAGAGATTCCGGGGAGGATTTGCTCCTTCGGCGCCCCCAGAAACCTTCTCCGGAGGACTCTCCCGCACGGTGTCGACAGCCACAGCCAGCCTACCAGCGCGGTTGTGCCCCTCATCGCTCAAGTGGCCGACATCCCACTTGTGCACTTTCGTAGGGGTGTAGAGCAGTTGCGACCAGTTGGAGGGACCGTGCAGACCGACATCGATCCGCGCAGCCTGATCGGCCGCAAGGCGTTCGACCGGAACGGACACAAGATCGGAACCGTGGACGAGGTGTACCTGGACGACGCGACCGGCGTCCCCGAGTGGGCGGCCGTCCGCACCGGCCTGTTCAGCAGGGACGCGTTCGTCCCCCTGGAGCCGAGCGAGCTGACCGCCGACGGCCTCCACATCCCCTTCGAGCGCTCCCTCATCAAGGACGCCCCCGACTTCGGCGTAGGCCGCCACCTCTCCCCCGAGCAGGAACTCCAGCTCTACCGCCACTACGAACTGGCCCTCCCACCCCCACCAGAAAAAATCCCCGACTTCGGCCACCTGGCAGGCCAGGACGACACCGCGTAGCCCCCCGCCCGCAGATCCTCGCGCCCCTCCCCGAGGACGCCGCCAGCGCCGCGACCGACCACCCCAGGGCACACGTCCGTGTGCCCTCGGACACCCCCGGGCCCCGCCCGGGGGCACACGCGCGTGTGCCCCGCAGACACGCAGGCCCCGCTCGGCGGCGGGGCAC
This sequence comes from Streptomyces sp. NPDC059201, assembly GCF_042754585.1. NCBI lineage: Bacteria > Bacillati > Actinomycetota > Actinomycetes > Kitasatosporales > Streptomycetaceae > Streptomyces > Streptomyces sp. NPDC059201. The sequence goes on along the minus strand of NZ_JBHZBB010000024.1, from coordinate 10,713 downwards.
GCCCATGTGCCGTACGTTCCTCCCGGCGCGCACCGCGCCCACCCGCCGCGGGCGCACACCTCTGTGCGCCCCCTCGGACACCCCACCGCCTACGTCACTCCCCCTCCCGGACGACCGGTGCGGCCCTCTCCGCCCCCGTCACCCCGCCAGGCACCAGCGGCAGCGGATCGGCCGGTTCCAGCTCCGGGTCGTCCACGGCGAAGGTCCGCACGCGGCCCGGGGTCGTACTGCCGGGTTCCTCGAAGCGGACGGTGACACGGCCGAGGCCGCTGCCCTGCACCCATCCCGCCCCCAGGACCGCGTGCCGCACGTCGTTCCCCGGGGCCCACCGCCGCGCGGCCGTCTCGGCGGCGGCGGCCGTCGTCGGGGGCGCCGGTACGGCCTCCACCGGGGCAGGCCCGGCCCCGGGCACCTCCTCCGCCCCGAGCACGGCCGCCCCCTCAGCAGCCTCCGCTTCGGCCTCCGCCTCCGCCTGCGCGAACAGATCCTCCTGCGTGTAGTCGGCCAGCCCGCTCACCCCCACGCCCAGCAGCCGCACCCCGCCCGTCGTGTCCACGAGCTCCAGCAGCCGTTCCGCGGCCTCCCGCACCACCAGCGGGTCGTCCGTCGGCCCGCGCAGCGTCTCGGAGCGGGTCAGCGTCGAGAAGTCGTACCGCCGTACCTTCAGCACGATCGTCCGCCCCGAGTGCCCCGACCCCCGCAGCCGCGCCACGCACCGGTCCGCGAGCCGCTCCACCTCCAGCCGGATCCGCAGCCGGTCGTGCAGGTCGACGTCGAAGGTGTCCTCGACGGAGACCGACTTGGCGTCCCGCTCGGCCACCACGGGCCGGTCGTCGTGCCCGAGCGCCATCCGGTACAGCGAGGCCCCGTGCGACCGCCCCAGGATCCGTACGAGCTCGTCCTCGCCCGCCTCCACGAGGTCGGCGACCGTCGTGATCCCGGCCCGCCGCAGATGGTCACCGGTGGCCGGCCCCACCCCGGGGATGATCCGCACGGACCGGGGCGCGAGCAGCGCCCGCTCGGTCCCGGGCTCGTAGAGCACGAGCCCGTCGGGCTTGGCCTCCTCCGAGGCGATCTTCGCGAGCATCTTGGACCCCGCGAGCCCCACCGAACCCGTCAGTCCGGTCGTCGCCAGGATCTCCGCCCGCAGCCGCTCCCCCACCACCCGCGCGCTCACGCTGTCGTCCGCCAGCCCCCCGGCCTCCAGGTCCACGAACGCCTCGTCGAGGCTGAGCGGCTCCACCAGCGGCGAGAGCCGCCCCAGCAGCTCCATCACCTGCCCGCTGATCGCCCGGTAGAAGGCGAACCGCGGCACCAGATACGCGGCGTTGGGCGCGAGCCGCCGCGCCTGCCCCATCGGCATCGCCGAGTGCACGCCGAAGCGCCGCGCCTCGTACGAGGCAGTGGCCACCACACCGCGCGGCCCGAGCCCACCCACGACCACGGGCTTGCCGCGCAGACTCGGCTTCGACGCCTGCTCGGCGGCGGCGAAGAAGGCATCCATGTCCAGATGAAGGATCGTGGGGGCGGCTCTCACGTCTCCGATGCTGCCTCACGCCACTGACAATCGCCCGTACGGGCGACACGCCCCCACCAAGCCCAGCAAACCCAGCAAACCCACCAGGCCCACCAGGCCCACCAGGCCCACCAAGGCCACCAAGCCTCAGACGGCCCGGTCCCGCCTCCGCCGCGCCAGCTCGTCCTGCGGGTTGTGCCCCACCAGCGTCTCGCCGGTGTCGACGCGCTCCCCGTGCAGCTGCGAGAGCGCCGCCTCGACGTCCCGCCAGACGACCCCCACCGCGATGCCGAAGACGCCCTGCCCGCCCTGGAGCAGCGAGACGACCTCGTCCGGCGAGGAGCACTCGTAGACGGTCGCCCCGTCGCTCATCAGCGTCATCCGCTCCAGGTCGCGGAAGCCGCGGGCGCGCAGGTGCTGCACGGCGGCCCGGATGTTCTGGAGGGCGACGCCCGTGTCGAGGAAACGCTTGACGATCTTCAGGACGACGACGTCCCGGAAGCTGTAGAGCCGCTGCGTCCCGGAGCCGTACGCGGGGCGCACGCTCGGCTCGACGAGCCCGGTGCGCGCCCAGTAGTCCAGTTGGCGGTACGTGATCCCGGCGGCCGCGCAGGCCGTGGGGCCGCGGTATCCGATCGCCTCGTCCGCCACCCCGGCGCTCGTCTCCGTACCGAAGTCGCCCACACTGCCGTGAAGCGGATACGGACCGCACTCCCCGGACGCGCGTCCGAGCGAGCTCCCTGCCGTACCGTCCGCGCTGCTCATCACGCGACCCTCCGTCCTTGACCTGCCCACTCGAAGGTAGGCAGTCGCTAGGGGTGCGTCAACGATCGCCACACTCGGCACGCCGAGTGATAATCACCCAGAGAGTGGTTTCACGTATCCCACTCCGGGGAAAGGCTACTCGAATGCGCCGACAGCGCTCCTCGCCCGCCCCTCTCGCGCCCCGCCGGACGCCGCCCAGGACCCGCCCCGTCACTGGCTCCCGTCACTGGCTCCCGAAGTCCTCCGGCGAGATCTGGTCGAGGAACTCGCGGAACTTCTCCACCTCGTCCTCCTGCTCGTCCGGGATCGCGATCCCGGCGTCGTCGAGGACGCCGTCGCTGCCGAAGATCGGCGAACCGGTCCGCAGCGCCAGGGCTATCGCGTCGGACGGACGCGCGCTCACCTCCACACCGCTGGCGAAGACCAGCTCGGCGTAGAAGACCCCGTCGCGCAGATCGGTGATCCGGACCTGGGTCAGCTCCTGCCCCACCGCCTCCAGCACGTCCTTGAAGAGGTCGTGCGTCAGCGGCCTGGGCGGGGCCATGCCCTGCTGGGCGAAGGCGATCGCGGTCGCCTCGCCGGGGCCGATCCAGATGGGCAGGTACCGGTCGCCCCCCACCTCGCGCAGGAGCACGATCGGCTGGTTGGAGGGCATTTCCACCCGGACACCCACAACGTCGAGCTCGTTCACACAGCAACCCTAGGACGTGCCCGACCGGTTTGGATAGTCGGGCCCCCGCTCAGCGCCGTCGCGACCCCGCGCCGAAGCCGTCCGCGCCCCTCACCGGAGGCGGATCCCGAGCGCTACTGGAGGCGGATCCCGAGCGTCACTGGAGACGGACCCCGAGCGCCGTCTGCACCAGCGCGGCGTGCAGCCGCACCGACAGCTGCGCCAGGTCGGCGGCCGTCTCCTCGGCGTGTGCCCGGGTCTGCGGATTGCGGTGGCGGCGCAGCGGCGCGACGACCTGCTCGATCAGCCCGGCCTCCCGGTCCGCCGACGCCTTCACGGCGCGCAGATGCCGCGGTTCCAGCCCGAACCGCCCGAGATCGGCCACGATCCGGGCCACGTTGACGCTCTCCGCGTCATAGCCGCCGCCCTCGCACTCGGCGATCAGGCCGTACGACTCCCACTCCACCAGCTCGGTCTCGGTGACCCCGGCCGCGGCGACCAGCTCGGCCCGGCCGAGCCGCGCGGCGGTCGGCCGCTCGCCGTCCTCGTCGTCCACGGGGCCGTCGAGGAGCCCGTCCAGCAGATCGCGGCGCCGGCCCGGCGCCGGCAGCTTGACCTGCTCGCCGCGGGCGAGGGCGTCGAGGTGCTCACGGATGACCTTCAGCGGAAGATAGTGGTCCCGCTGCATCCGCAGGACGGCGGCGAGCCGCTCCACGTCCTCCGGGCTGAACTTCCGGTACCCGGAGGCCGTACGACGGGGCTCGACGAGCCCCTCGGCCTCCAGGAAGCGGATCTTGGAGATCGTCACTTCCGGAAACTCGTCCCGCAGGTGGTTCAGCACGGTGCCGATACTCACCAGCCGGTCGCCCGCGGTGGCGGTGCCGGATCCGGCACCGCCCGTCGGTGTTCGCACCATGGACCTTTCCTGAAGGATCTCCGCCAGGCGTGTCAGACGCCTCGCTGGCTCGCGTAGAAGACCAGCCGGTACTTGCCGATCTGCACCTCGTCGCCGTTGTTGAGCACGACCGACTCGATCGGCTCCCGGTTGACGTAGGTGCCGTTGAGGCTGCCGACGTCGGAGGCGGTGAAGCGCCCGTCGTGGCCCCGGCGGAACTCGACGTGCCTCCGGGAGACCGTGAAGTCGTCCAGGAAGATGTCGCTCTGCGGGTGCCGGCCGGCCGTCGTCAGCTCACCGTCCAGGAGGAAGCGGCTGCCCGAGTTCGGACCGCGGCGCACCACGAGCAGCGCGGAACCGGGCGGCAGCGCCTCGACGGCCGCGAGGGCCTCGGGGGACAGCGCCGGGATCGCGATCTGCCCGGTGGTCTCCGCGTCGTACGCCTCCAGGCCCGAGATCGAGATGGTCGACGTCGTCTCGGAGGGACGCTCGGCGGCGATCCCGCCCCGCAGCGGCGTGCCGCAGTGGGAGCAGAAACGGCTGTCCGCCGTGTTGCGGTGACCGCACCTCGTACACACCGGCATGGCCGCGTCCTCCTGCCGCGGTTGCCCCGCGGAGGTCTGGGTCGCGTACGGATCGGGGGTAAACCCTCCACCCGTACTTGAGGTTGATGGTTCACCGAAACCTATGCGCGCGGCACCGGTGTGGTCAACAGACGACGCGCCCTGGGCGCCCGAAATGTCACCACCCTGGCCACCGACCTCGTCGCGGAAGAGCGGACGCTCGCCGCCCTGCTCCTCGCTCTGGGCGTGGCGCGGCGCGCGGTGCCTGGCGTTGCCGCCGTCCTCGCGTGCGCTCTTGCCGAACAACTTCGCAAACAACTTCACGGGCGATTCCCCTTGACCGAAACAGACCCGCCCGTGGGGCAGGACGAACCGAGATCCATCACACCTGCCGACCCGGACACCTTCACAACGTCCGTATCCTCCGGACAGTTTCCACCACGCACCACCGTTGTGGTGCGCCGACCCCCCGCAACGCTCCAGCCCATGTCGCGGGACCCCTCGCCCCCTCTCTCACTGGGAGGACGACCGAGCGTAGTCAGGCCGCTTCGCGGGTCGCAAGGCATCGACGACGATCTTCGCCGACCGCTCCACCGTGGCCGTGGCCTGCTCCTTCTCGAGGGTCTGGACGACTCCACCGGGGATGTTGAGCGCGGGCTCGAGATCCTCGGGCTTGCCGATGACCTTGAAGACGTACGGAGCGGTCACCGGCGTTCCATCGATTCGCATGTCATCACCGCCACCTGTGAAATAGCTGTTCGCGACCACGCGCACGCCGTCGACCTGGATCGCCTCGGCACCGGCCGCCCGCAGCTCCTGGATGGCGTCGAGCAGCATGTCGGACTCGACCGCGCCGACCGGGTCGGTCACGGTCAGCGTGATGCCGGGCCCCTCGGCGGCCACCGTGCCGGCCAGGATCCCGAGCTGCCGCTCCTTCTCCTGCGTCTGCCGGCGGGCCTCCTCGGCCTGGTCGGAGCTGGACTCCAGCTCCGACCGCTGCTTCTCCAGCCGCGCCTTCTCGTCCTCCAGCCGCTGCGTGCGGTCGTCGAGCTCGTCGAGGATCCGTACGAGATCCTCCTGCCGCGCCCCGCGCAGGGCGCTGGACTCGCTGGTCGAGGAGACCTGGATGGCGAGGCCGAAGCCCAGGCAGCACAGCAGCAGCGCCACGATGAGCTGGGCCCGCGTCACCCGCGGCGGCCACAGGGCGTCCGCCAGCCGCCGGCGCCCGTCCGGCGCGCTCCCGGCACCGCCACCCGCCTCCGGGGAGGGCACAGCGGCCTCGGGAGCGCTCCCGAGGCCGTCCACGGGTCGCGGCTCGGACTGGGGTTCCGTACGACCGCCCGACTCACGCACCCCGGAGACCTCGGGCGTCTCCGCCTTGGGCGTCTCAGGAGTCTTCGGCGTCTCAGGAGTCTTCGGCGTCTCGGGCTTCTTCGGCGTCTCGCCGCTGCCCGGCTCGGGCTTCTCGTTCGGGTTCACACTCATCGGCCTCACGCCCGGAAGACATGGCGGCGGATCGCGGCCGCGTTGGAGAAGATCCGGATGCCGAGCACGACGACGACACCGGTGGAGAGCTGCGCGCCGACGCCGAGCTTGTCGCCGAGGAAGACGATCAGCGCGGCCACGACCACGTTCGAGAGGAAGGAGACGACGAAGACCTTGTCGACGAAGATCCCGTCGAGCATGGCCCGCAGGCCGCCGAAGACCGCGTCGAGGGCGGCGACCACGGCGATCGGGAGATAGGGCTCGACGACCGCCGGGATCTCGGGCCGGACCAGCAGTCCCGCCACGACTCCGACGATCAGGCCCAGTACGGCGATCACGATGTTGCCTTCCCCTTGTCGGCCGTGGCCCGCCCGGACGGCGTCGCCGCCCCGGTCCCCCTCGGCTCAGCTGTACGTACGATCAGGCTCGGCGCGGCCGGCAGGCTCAGCTCGCCCTCGACCGAGACGCTGCTCCGGATCCCGAAGTTCTCCACCAGCGCGTGCAGGTACTGCCCGTCCGCGCTGTCCTGGAAAGTGGTGCTCAGCCGCTGCCCGTCCCCGACGGCGAGGACGGTGTACGGCGGCACGAGCGGCCGGTTGTCGACGAGTATGGCGTCACCGGCGGCCCGGATCGCGGACAGCGAGGTCAGCCGCTGGCCGTTGATCGACACGGCCTCCGCGCCCGACTCCCACAGCCCGTTGATCACCCGCTGCATGTCCCGGTCGCGCACCCGCCCGGTGTCGGAGAAGCCGGCGCTCTCGCGCGGCCCGCCGCCTCCGCTGTCGGAGCCCTTGGCGTCGTCGACCACGAGCTTCACCCCGGGGCCGTGCACGGGCGTGGCGCCGGAGAGCAGCGCGACCAGTTCCGCCTGGTCACCGCCGTGCTCCTCAAGGGCGGCACGCTGCCGCTCACCGACCTCGGCCCGCATCCGCTCGATGTCCTTCTCCAGGTCGTCGGCGGTCGCGTTCTCGCCCTCGATCCGGTCGATCAGCTCCTGCCGCTCCTTGGCGACGACGGGGGCCGAGATCCGGGCCTCGGCCGCGCCCACCGTCACCACGGCGGCGGCCAGCACAAGCCCGGCCGCGAGGCCGAGCTTGGCCCGCAGCGGCTTGGGCATCGCGCCGCCCTCGGCCGCGCGCCGGGCGGTCGCCTCCGCGTACCCGTCGTCCAGCGCGTGGTCGATCACGTTGTTCAGCAGCGACATCGACGCGTCCGGGCGCGGGGGCGGAGAACCGGTGCTCCGAACGGGGGGCTGCTGCGACATGCCGCACATCGTCGCACGTCGCACGCCCTACCGCCGAATGGCCCCGTCGAAGGGCCGGGCGGCACCGTGAAGGTGCCGCCCGGCCCCGGACCGCCCGTCCGGTCAGCGACCTGCGCTCTCGACCACCTGCGCCCACTCGTCGAGCAGCGCCTGCGCGGAGGTGTCGTCGGGCCCCTCGGCCCACAGATGGGTGACGGCCTCCGCCGGGTCGGGCAGCACCATCACCCACCGCCCGTCGGCCTCCACGACCCGCACGCCGTCGGTGGTGTCCACCGACCTGCTGCCGGCCGCCTCGACCACCCGCCGCATCACGAGCCCCTTCACCGCCCACGGCGTCGCGAGGTCCCGCTTGATGACGTGGGCCCGCGGGATCCGGGCGTCGATCTGGCTCAGCGTGAGCTGCGTCCGCGCGACCAGACCGATCAGCCGCACGAAGGCCGCGGCCCCGTCGAAGACGCTGCTGAACTCGGGCACGATGAACCCGCCGCGCCCGTCACCGCCGAAGATGGTCGACTCCTGCCGGCCGACCCGGGTGAGGTCGTCGGGCGAGGTCGTCGTCCACTCCACCTGAGTGCCGTGGTACGCGGCCACCTGCTCGGCGATACGCGTCGTGGTGACCGGCAACGCCACCCGCCCGGACCGGCGCTCCGCCGCCACCAGGTCCAGCATCACCAGCAGCGCCCGGTCGTCCTCGATGATCCGGCCCCGCTCGTCCACCAGCGACAGCCGCTCGCCCACCGGGTCGAACCGCACGCCGAACGCGGCCCGCGCCGACGCCACAATCTCCCCGAGCCGGACGAGCCCGGCCCGCCGCCGCTCGACGGACTCCGTCGGCCGCGACTCGTCGAGCCCCGGATTGATGGTCAGCGAATCCACCTGGAGCCGCCCGAGCAGACTGGGCAGTACGAGCCCCGCGCTCCCGTTGGAGGCGTCCACGACGACCTTCAGCCCGGCCTCAGCGATCCCGGTCGTGTCGACGTTCCGCAGCAGCGAGCCGGTGTACGAGTCGAAGACGCTCGCCGGGAAGGACAGGTCGCCGATCTCCCCGGGGAAGGCCCGCCGGTACTCCTGCCGCGCGTACACCCGGTCCAGCTTCCGCTGCCTGGCCTGCGACAGGTCCGCGCCCCGCTCGTCGAAGAACATGATGTCGACCGAGTCCGGCACACCGGGAGAGGTACGCACCATGATCCCGCCGGCGCTCCCCCGCGCGGTCTGCTGCCGGGCCACCGGCAGCGGCACGTTCTCCAGGTCCCGCACGTCGATGGCGCTGGCCTGGAGCGCGGAGATCACGGCCCGCTTGAGAGCACGCGCACCGCGCGAGTGGTCACGCGCGGTCGTGACGGTCGCGCCCTTCTTCAACGTCGTCGCGTACGCCCCCGCCAGCCGTACCGCCAGCTCGGGCGTGATCTCGACGTTGATGATCCCGGACACCCCGCGCGCCCCGAAGAGGTGCGCCTGGCCGCGGGACTCCCAGATCACGGAGGTGTTGACGAAGGCACCGGCCTCGATGGTCTTGAACGGGTAGACCCGGACGTTGCCCTGCACGATCGATTCCTCACCGATCATGCACTCGTCGCCGATGACGGCCCCGTCCTCGATCCGGGCCGCCCGCATGACATCGGTGTTCTTGCCGATGACGCAACCGCGAAGATTGCTCTGCTGCCCGATGTAGACGTTGTCGTGGACGACCGCCTTGTGCAGGAAGGCGCCGGTCTTCACCACCACGTTGGACCCGATGACGCTGTGCTCACGGATCTCTGCGCCGGCCTCGACCTTGGCGTAGTCCCCGATGTACAGGGGCCCGCGGAGGACCGCGTCGGGGTGGACCTCGGCTCCCTCGGCGACCCAGACGCCGGGCGCCATCTCGAATCCGTCGATGTCGACCTGGACCTTGCCCTCGAGCACGTCGGCCTGCGCCTTGACGTAGCTCTCGTGGGTGCCGACGTCCTCCCAGTAGCCCTCGGCGACATAGCCGTAGATCGGCTTGCCTTCCTTCATCAGCTGCGGGAAGACATCACCCGACCAGTCCACCGGAACATCGGCCTCGACGTAGTCGAACACCTCGGGCTCCATGACGTAGATGCCCGTGTTCACCGTGTCTGAGAAGACCTGTCCCCAGGTCGGCTTCTCCAGGAATCGCTCGACCTGCCCCTCCTCGTCGACGATCGTGATGCCGAATTCCAGTGGATTCGGCACCCGCGTCAGACAGACGGTGACGAGTGCGCCCTTCTCCTTGTGGAAACGGATCAGGTCGGTGAGGTCGAAATCGGTGAGGGCATCCCCCGAGATCACGAGGAAAGCGTCGTCCTTCAACGCTTCCTCGGCGTTCTTCACACTGCCCGCTGTGCCGAGAGGCTTCTCCTCATTGGCATAGGTGAGCTCCATCCCGAGCTCCTCGCCGTCGCCGAAGTAGTTCCTGACGAGCGACGCGAGAAACTGAACGGTGACGACGGTCTCGTTGAGACCGTGCCTCTTGAGCAGTCGCAGGACGTGCTCCATGATCGGCCGGTTCACCACCGGCAGAAGAGGCTTGGGCATGCTCGAGGTCATGGGGCGAAGTCGGGTTCCTTCGCCACCGGCCATCACGACGGCCTTCATGTCGGAAGCGTCCTCCTTGAAGAGACGACGGTCCTGCCGACCGACCCTGTCCGCTCACTCGCCCTCGGGCGTCCTCGTTCCTGCCGGCGACGCTGCACGGCACGGGACGGACGGGCTCAATCGGCCGCGGTATCCGCCTTCACGAGTCGGCGGACCTGGACCACGTAGAGGATCCCTGCCCACCAATACAGAGTTGTACCCCATCCTGCGAAAGCCCATCCGAAAACTTCAGCGAGTGACGCCAGCCAGCCGGTTCCGTCACTGAGAAGCAGCAGCGGGAAGGCGTACATGAGGTTGAAAGTCGCAGCTTTCCCGAGGAAGTTCACCTGCGGCGGCGGGTAGCCGTGCCGGCGGAGGATTCCCACCATGACCAGCAGCATGACTTCGCGGGCCAAAAGCACCGCGGTCAGCCACAGTGGCAGGATCTCTCGCCAGGTGAGGCCCACGAGCGTGGACAGGATGTACAGCCGGTCGGCCGCCGGGTCCAGCAGCCGGCCGAGGCTGCTGATCTGGTTCCACTTCCGCGCGAGCTTCCCGTCGAGATAGTCGCTGACGCCGCTGAGCATCAGGACGACCAGCGCCCAGACGTCACTGTTGGGCCCGCCGAACTCCGGCCGGAGGATGAGCCACAGGAACAGCGGCACGCCGAGAAGACGCGCCATGCTGAGAATGTTGGGGATGGTGAGGACCCGGTCCGTCTGGACCTCGGTCTCCTGGACCTCCACCCGAGGGCCTCCTGCTGGAAAAGGTACTGACGGTTGACCCCTGACCTTACCTCCCGCTCCCACCCTCTCCGGACCCGGGTCGTCGTGAACGCAGAAAAGCCCCGCACCATGAGGTGCGGGGCTTTCCCACAATGATCGTTCGGCGGCGTCCTACTCTCCCACAGGGTCCCCCCTGCAGTACCATCGGCGCTGAAAGGCTTAGCTTCCGGGTTCGGAATGTAACCGGGCGTTT
>NZ_JBHZBB010000023.1:0-33734 GCF_042754585.1 Streptomyces sp. NPDC059201 | reverse complement strand
CTCTATCAGATCTTTCCGATCCGATTTCCTCGGTGCTTTCCGGTCCCTTTCGCTTTCGCTCCGGGCCCTTCCGGCGTTTCCGACTCTATCAGATCCTTTCGGCGTCTGATTCCCAGTCAGGGGGGTTTGCCTTCCCGGCTGTTGGGCCGTTCCGACGAGTGAGACTTTAGCGGATTCCTTGCCCCCGATGCGAATCGGGGGCTCGCGTCCGAACTTCGAACGCGGATTCCTCATTTCGCAAAAGCGCACGGAAATCAGAACGGCACGACGAATCGCGGCCGTCAGGCTCAGTGGTTCTTGCGGAATCGCTGTCCGGGGCCGACCGGGGTCGGTGCTCACGTCGGACAACTCGGAGAACACTACGGACCTGACAATCCCGTGTCAACCCCCGCCCTGAGGCGTACCCTCACCGTATGACTACGCATGCGCACACCACCCAGTGGTGGGCCGCCTGACGGCGGCCCGTACTGACGCATGCACACGGCCGCCGCTTCGGCGGCCGTTCGCGTATCCCCCTCCGGGAGCCGGGCCGTCGGGCCGGCGCAGGACGGAGAAGGAGCGGAACGCGATGACGAGGATCTTCAGCGGGGTCAAGCCCACCGGGCATCTGACGCTGGGCAACTACCTCGGGGCCGTACGGCGGTGGGTCGAGGTGGACCAGCACCGGGGCGAGGCGCTGTTCAGCGTGGTGGACCTGCACGCGCTGACCGTGGAGCACGATCCGGCGCGGGTGCGCCGGCTGAGCCGGCAGGCGGCGACGCTGCTGCTGGCGTCGGGGCTCGATCCGGAGCTCTGCACGGTGTTCGTGCAGAGCCATGTGGACGAGCACGCCCGGCTGTCGTACCTCCTGGAGTGCACGGCCACCGACGGCGAGCTGCGGCGGATGATCCAGTACAAGGAGAAGAGCGTGCGCGCGCGGGAGTCCGGGCAGGGCGTGCGGCTGTCGCTGCTCACCTATCCCGTGCTGATGGCGGCGGACATCCTGGCCTACGGGGCCGACGAGGTGCCCGTGGGCGAGGACCAGACGCAGCACGTGGAGCTGACCCGGGACCTGGCCGTGCGGTTCAACCAGCGGTACGGCCACACGTTCACCGTGCCGAGGGCGACGCGGCCGGCGGTGGCGGCGCGGGTGATGGACCTCCAGGACCCCGGTTCGAAGATGGGGAAGTCGCACGAGAACGGGGCCGGGATCGTCTATCTGCTCGACGACGCGGACACCGTGCGGCGGAAGATCATGCGGGCCGTGACGGACAGCGGGCGGGAGGTCGTCTATGACCGGGACGTCAATCCGGGGATCGCAAATCTGCTCGATCTGATGGCGGCGGCGATCGGTGGGAACCCGGAGGAGCTGGCCGGTGTATACGAGTCGTACGGATCTTTGAAGAAGGACACGGCGGACGCGGTGGTCGAACTGCTGCGGCCGGTGCGGGAGCGGCATGCCGAGCTCGCGGCGGATCCCGGGTTCGTGGACGGGGTGCTGCGGGAGGGGGCCGAGCGGGCCCGGGGGATGGCGCGGCCGCTGGTGGACCGGGCCTACCGGGCGATCGGGCTGCTGCCCGCCGTGTGACGGAAGGCCGCGCGGTAGTCGCGCGGGCTGGTGGCGAGGTGCGAGGCGAAGTGCTGACGCATCGTGACCTCGCTGCCGAAGCCCGCGCGGCGGGCCACTTCGGGGAGGGGATGGTCGGTGAGTTCGAGGAGTTTCTGGGCGGCGGCGACGCGCTGGGTGATGAGCCAGTGGAGGGGGGTGGTGCCGGTGGTGGCCTGGAAGTGGCGGGCGAAGGAGCGGGGGGACATGCCGGCGTGGGCCGCGAGGCTCGCGACGGTGTGGGGCTGGTCGAGATGGGCGAGCGCGTGGGCGCGGACGGCGGCGAGGGCGTCCTCGTCACGGTCGGTCCTGGGCGTGGGGCGCTCGATGAACTGGGCCTGGGTCCCGGTGCGGAAGGGGGCGGTGACCATCGAGCGGGCGACGGTGGCGGCGACCTCGGCGCCGTGGGCCGTACGGACGAGGTGGAGGCAGAGGTCGAGTCCTGCGGCGGTGCCGGCCGAGGTCCAGACGCCGGTGTCCTCGATGTGGAGCGCGTCCGGCTCCACGCGGACCCGTGGGTGGCGGGCGGCCAGGGTCTCGGCGAGGTGCCAGTGGGTGACGGCGCGGCGGCCGTCGAGGAGACCGGCGCGGGCGAGGACGAAGGCGCCCGCGCAGAGGGAGGCGACGGGTACGCCGCGGGCGTGGGCACGGCGGACGGCGTCGAGGACGGGGGCGGGGACGTCCGTGTCGGGGTCCTCTATGCCGGGGACGAGGACGAGGTCGGTGGGGGTGAGGGTGTCGATCCAGTCGAGGGGGCGGTCGGGGTTGAGGCTCAGACCGCCGCGGAGGGGGATCGGGGCGGCCGGGTCGGCTGCGGTCCGGCGGAGTTCGAAGGCGGGGACGCCGCGGTCGGTGCGATCGGTGCCCCAGACCTCGGTGACGACGGAGACGTCGAAGGCGCGGATGCCGGGAAAGGAGAGGAGTGCGATGCGCTGGGGGGCCGCCATGGATGGCAGTAAAGCATCGATCGGTGGCTTCGGAACCTCTGGGGAGGGCGGGTGTGCCCGGGCAGGATCGTGGTCATGGAGATCGAGGAGAACGCGGCGCTGATCGTGGTCGACGTGCAGAAGGGCTTCGAGTCCGGGGTCTGGGGGCGTCGGGACAACCCGGGGGCGGAGGAGAACATGGCCGCCCTGATCGACCGGTGGCAGGAGACGGGGCGGCCGGTGGTGTTCGTACGGCACGACTCGGTGGAGGAGGGGTCGCCGCTGCGGCCGGAGACGGAGGGGAACGTGTTCCAGGACTTCGTCGAGGAGCGGCGGGGCCGGGGCGCGGGGCCGGAGGTGCTCGTCACGAAGACGGTGAACTCCGCCTTCTACGGGGAGCCGGATCTGGACGCGTGGCTGAAGGGGGTGGGGACCGGGCAGGTGGTGATCGTGGGGATCCAGACGAACATGTGCAACGAGACGACGGCCCGGATGGGCGGGAACCTCGGGTACGACGTGCTGTTCGCGCTGGACGCGATGCACACCTTCGACCTGGCCGGGCCGTTCGGGTGGACGCGGACGGCGGAGGAGCTGACCCGGGCGACGGCGGTGTCGCTGCACGGCGGAGGGTTCGCCCGGGTCGTGACCACCGAGGAGGTGCTGGCGGCGGCCGGGTAGGGGTCAGCCGTTGCCGGAGGCGAGCTCGCGGCTGCGGTCGCGGGCGGCTTCCAGGGCGGCGATGAGGGCGGCGCGGACGCCGTGGTTCTCCAGCTCGCGGATGGCACTGATGGTGGTGCCGGCGGGGGAGGTGACGGCCTCGCGGAGCTTCACGGGGTGCTCGCCGCTGTCGCGGAGCATCACGGCGGCGCCGATGGCGGCCTGGACGATGAGGTCGTGGGCCTGGGCGCGGGGCAGGCCGAGGAGGATGCCGGCGTCGGTCATGGCCTCGACGAGGAAGTAGAAGTACGCGGGGCCGGAGCCGGAGAGGGCGGTGGCGGCGTCCTGCTGGGACTCGGGGACGCGGAGGGTCTTGCCGACGCCGCCGAAGATCTCCTCGGTGTGGGCGAGGTGTTCAGGGGTGGCGTGGCTGCCGCCGGAGATCACGGACATGCCCTCGTCGACGAGGACGGGGGTGTTGGGCATGACGCGGACGACGGGGGTGCCGGGGCTGAGGCGCTCCTCGATGAAGGAGGTGGGGATGCCGGCGGCGGCGCTGATGACGAGGCGGTCGGTGGCCACGTGGGGGCCGAGTTCGTCGAGGAGGCGGCCCATGTCCTGGGGCTTGACGGCCAGGATGAGGGTGTCGGCGCGCTTGGCGGCCTCGGCGTTGGTGACCGTCTCGACGCCGTAGCGGTCGCGGAGCTCGGCGGCGCGTTCGGCGCGGCGGGTGGTGACCAGGAGGTGCGCGGGGCGCCAGCCGGCTCGGATCATGCCGCTGAGGAGCGCTTCACCGATCTTGCCGGTGCCGAGGACTGCGACGGTCTGGGTCATGGCTCTGTTCACCTCGCCGGAGGGGGTACGTGTCGTCATCCTCGCACCGGCGGGGCGGCCGGTGCGCGCGGTGTCCGAGGGCCGGTCACGGGGTGCGGCGGCGGAGGGTGGCGGCGCCGAGGGCGAGGACGAGGACGGCGCAGCCCGCCACGACGAGGGCGTCGCGGAGGAAGGTGCCGGTGATGTCGGGGTGGCGGAGGACCTCGTTCATGCCGTCGACGGCGTACGACATGGGGAGGACGTTCGAGAGCGCCTCCAGGGCGGGGGCCATCTTGTCGCGCGGGGTGAACAGGCCGCAGAGGAGGAGCTGGGGGAAGATCACGGCCGGCATGAACTGGACGGCCTGGAACTCGGAGGCCGCGAAGGCGGAGACGAAGAGGCCGAGCGCGGTGCCGAGCAGGGCGTCGAGGAGGGCGACGAGCAGGAGCAGCCAGGGGGAGCCGACGACGTCGAGGCCGAGGAGGCCGACGGCGAGGGCGGTGGCGAGGACCGACTGGACGACGGCGACCAGGCCGAAGGCGAGGGCGTAGCCGGCGATGAGGTCGGCCTTGCCGAGGGGCATGGCGAGGAGGCGTTCGAGGGTGCCGGAGGTGCGTTCGCGCAGGGTGGCGATGGAGGTCACCAGGAACATGGTGATGAGGGGGAAGATGCCGAGCAGCGAGGCGCCGATGGTGTCGAAGGTGCCGGGACTGCCGTCGAAGACGTAGCGGAGCAGGAAGAGCATCGCGCAGGGGACGAGGAGCATCAGCGCGATGGAGCGGGGGTCGTGGCGGAGCTGGCGCAGGACGCGGGCCGCCGTGGCGAGGGTGCGTGCGGTGGTCATGGGCGGGGCTCCTCGTGGGTCTTCTCGCGGGGCTCCTCGTGGGTGGCGCGGCCCGTGGCGGTGTCGACCAGGTGGAGGAAGGCCGCTTCGACGGTGGGGGTGCCGCTCTGGCGGCGGAGGGCGTCGGGGCTGCCCTCGGCGAGGATCTCGCCCTCGCGCATGAGGAGGAGCCGGTGGCAGCGCTCGGCCTCGTCCATGACGTGGGAGGAGACGAGGAGGGTGGTGCCGCGGTCGGCGGCGAGGCGGTGGAAGAGGTCCCACAGGTCGCGGCGGAGGACGGGGTCGAGGCCGACGGTGGGTTCGTCGAGGACGAGCAGGTCGGGGCTGCCGAGGAGGGCGACGGCGAGGGAGACGCGGCTGCGCTGGCCGCCGGAGAGGCGTCCGGCGAGGGAGTTGGCGTGGTCGGTCAGGTCGACGTCGGCGAGGGCGCCCTCGACGGCGGTGCGGCGGGCGGGGCGGTGGGCGCGGCCGGGGAGGAGGACGGAGGCGAAGTAGTCGAGGTTCTGCCGGACGGTGAGGTCGTCGTAGACGGAGGGGGCCTGGGTGACGTAGCCGATGCGGGGGCGGAGGCTCGGGTGGCCCGCGGGGCTGCCGAGGACGGTGAGGGTGCCGGTGACCTTGGCCTGGGTGCCGACGATGGCGCGCATGAGGGTGGTCTTGCCGCAGCCGGAGGGGCCGAGGAGGCCGGTGACGCGGCCGGTGGGGACGGTGAGGTCGAGGGCGCGCAGGACGCTGCGGTCGCCTCGTACGGCGGTGAGGGCGCGGGCGGCGATCGCGGGGTCCGGGTCGGGGGGTTCGGGCTCCCTGGAGTCGTAATTCATCATGTGATGAATAGTGGGTACGGAGAAGCCCCCGCGTCAAGGACCGCGGGGGCTCGGGTGGGCCGTGGCCGGACCGGCCGGGCCGGGGATCAGGACCGCTTGGGCTTCTTGCGGGCGGCCGGGTTGCCGGTGCGGCTGCCGCGGAGCTTCTCGTAGCGGGTGCGGGCCGTCTCGTACTCGGCTCGGCGGAGCTTCTCGCCGGGGGCCTCCAGGAGACAGCGGATGGCGTAGGCGAGGAGCACGCCGATGAAGCCGATCGCCTTGAGGCTCTTGAGGGTGTCCTCGCGCGCCTGGTCGGCGGGGCGGCGGCCGAAGCCCTCCCAGGTCTTGGTGAAGGCGATCGCGGAGCAGATCGCGAACATCAGGATGACCAGGGTGTTCACGATGCCGCCGACGTCCGCGACCTGGAGCCCCTGGTAGGCGAAGCGCAGGACGAAGGCGCCGGCGACCGCCGCGGCGAGCGCGCCGACGGCGAGGCCGGCGCGCCGCAGTCCGTAGTGGGCGCTGTGGTCGACCCAGGTCGTCCCGAAGAAACGGATCTCCTCGGGCTGGGGTCCGCTCGTGCCGGTTCCGGGGTTCTGCTTGTCCTCGCTCACGAGGTCGATTATCCCCGGAACGGCGCCGGGACGGCCGAGGCGAAGGTCCTCAGGAGCAGCGCGGCGCGACGTAGTCGTCGCTTCCGGTCCTCACGTAGGAGTCGGAGACGTACTGCCCCGGGGCGATGCTGTCCCAGATGCGGGTGGTGCCGTACGGTCCCGCGACCCACTCGCCCGCCTTCTGGCAGTGGATCGGGACGGTCACGCCCTCGGAGAGCACCCGGACCACCGGGTACTGGGTGCTCGGACCGGACCGGACGTTGAGCCGGTAGCCCGGCGCGACCGGGTAGTACTTCACCGCCATGATGTTCTCCCCCTGGCTTCACTCTGTGCGACGCGCGCAGGCTAGCAAGCTCCTCCGACATCGTGGGGCCCATCGACTAGGCTCCTTCGCGTCGCGCACGCGCGCGTGGACGGACGCGGAACCACACGGGGGTGGGAGATGCCGCCGTTGAGCAGCACCAACGCCGACAGGGGCGCCGAGGGCCCCGAGTACGCCGGGGAGTACCGGCTCCAGGCGGTGCTCGGCGCGGGCGGCATGGGCGTCGTCCACCTGGCCTCCTCGCCCTCGGGGCTGCGGCTCGCCGTGAAGGTGGTGCACGCGCGCTATGCGGAGGATCCCGACTTCCGGGCCCGGTTCCGGCAGGAGGTGGCCGCCGCCCGCCGGGTCAGCGGCGCCTTCACCGCCCCCGTCGTGGACGCCGACCCGGACGCCGAGCGCCCCTGGATGGCCACCCTCTACGTCCCCGGCCCCACCCTCGCCGACCAGGTCCGCCAGCGCGGCCCCCTCTCCCCCGCCGAGCTGCGCCGGCTGACCGCCGGGCTCGCCGAGGCGCTGCGCGACATCCACCGCGCCGGGGTGGTGCACCGGGACCTCAAGCCGAGCAATGTGCTCCTCACCGACTCCGGGCCCAAGGTCATCGACTTCGGGATCTCCCGGCCGGTCGACAGCGATCTGCACACCGAGACCGGGAAGCTGATCGGCTCGCCGCCCTTCATGGCGCCGGAGCAGTTCCAGCGGCCGCGCGAGGTCGGGCCGTCCGCCGACGTCTTCGCGCTCGGCTCGGTCCTGGTGCACGCGGCGACCGGGCACGGCCCCTTCGACTCGGACAGCCCGTACATCGTGGCCTACCAGGTGGTCCACGACGAGCCGGACCTCACCGGGGTGCCGGCCGAGCTCGCGCCGCTGGTCGCGCACTGCCTGGCGAAGGAGCCGGGCGACCGGCCCACGCCGGCCGAGATCATGGCGGCCCTGCTGCCGCCCTCGTACGAGGCCGAGGCGTTCATACCGTCCCAGCGGCGGCGCCCGGCGCTGCCCGCGGACCCGTTCGCGCCGGAGGGGCGTACCGACGACTTCGGTTCCGGTTACGGCTCCGGGTCGGGTTACGGCTCCGGCTCCGGTGACACCGCGACGCGGCCCGCCGTGCCCGGCCCGCCCGCGCGGCGGCGGCGCGCGCGGCTCGCGCCGCGTCTGACGGTCTCCGCCGTCGTCGTGCTCGTCCTGGCCGGGGCCGGGGTGTACGCGGCGCTGCGCCCGTCGGCCGGTCCGACCGCCGAGGCGCCCGCCCGCCCCGCCGAGGTGGCGACCGCCTTCGACGGCTGGCACGTCCAGCTCCAGGAGTACGGCGGCTCCGCCGCGCCCGCCTGCCTCCACGAGGCGGGTTCCCTCTACTGCGCGGCCCGGGGCGTGACGCTCGCCCGCCTCGACCCGATGACCGGCGAGGTCCTGTGGAAGCGGACCGGGCCAGTCGACGCGGAGCCGCCGGACACGCCCGTGCCGCTGGCGGGTGGGACCGAGCCGCTGGTCGGCGCCTCGCCGAAGACCGGTCCCCTGCGCGCGTACGCCGTCGAGGACGGGACGCCCGGCTGGACCGCGCGCGCGGACGTGCCGGAGACGTACCGCCCGGCGGGTGGGGTGGTCGTCCTCTCCGACGGGCGCGGCGCGCTCCGGGGGATCGACGCGCGCACCGGGGCCGGGCAGTGGGCGCATCGCCTGGACGGGTTCGACGCGCCGGTGGTCGGCGTATACGACGCCCCGACCGGGCTGATCACGGTCTCCGAGACGGCCGCGGACGGGCAGAGCACCCGGATCGGGGCCGTCCTGCCGGCGACCGGCGAGCTGGTGTGGAGCCGGGTGGTGGCCGGGGACGCCTTCCCGGCGGGCCGCACCGGCGACGGGACGCTGGTCCTCGCCACGCGCTATCAGGGCGACCTGGTCGACGGGCTGGTGCTGCTCGCGCCGGGCGACCCCGGCGATCCGGGGAGCGGGCCGGACACCGGCTCGGAGCGCCGGATCGGGATCCAGGAGCGGATGCAGGTCAGCGGTATCGCCGTGCGCGGCTCGGTCGCGTATCTGCTCTCCCTGGACGGGCGGCTGCTCGCGATGGACATGGCCGTGGAGAAGGGCGGCCGGCTGTGGGAGCTGGAGACGGGGGCCTCGAACGTCTCGGTGCCCGTCCTCGGCCCCGACGACCGGCTCTACCTCTCCGCCGCGGACGGGCGGCTCTTCGCCGTGGACACCGCGCGCGGAGCGGTCGTCGGGCAGACCCGCCCCCGGCTGCGGAACGGGCGGCTGGGCTACGCGACGCAGGTGCCGGCGCCGCTGGTCGCAGGGAACCGGGTGTTCGGGACGGCCCCGGACGGCTCGGTCTTCGCGGTGGACGCGCGCGTGTGCGTGCCGTGAAGGCCGCCCGGGGGCGGCCCCTCGGCCCCGGTGTCAGCCGAGCTTCGAGACGTCCCGGACGGCGCCCTTGTCGGCGCTGGTTGCCATCGCGGCGTACGCGCGCAGGGCCGCGGAGACCTTGCGCTCGCGGTTCTTCGGCGCGTAGACGCCGCCGAGGGCCTCGCGGCGGGCGGCGAGGGTCTCGTCGTCGACGAGCAGCTCGATCGACCGGCCGGGGATGTCGATGCGGATCCGGTCGCCGTCCTCGACGAGCGCGATGGTGCCGCCCGAGGCCGCCTCCGGGGAGGCGTGGCCGATGGAGAGGCCCGAGGTGCCGCCGGAGAAGCGTCCGTCGGTCACCAGGGCGCAGGTCTTGCCGAGGCCGCGGCCCTTGAGGAAGGACGTCGGGTAGAGCATCTCCTGCATGCCGGGGCCGCCCTTGGGGCCCTCGTACCGGATGACGACCACGTCGCCGTCCTTGACCCGCTTGTTGAGGATCTTCTCGACGGCCTCCTCCTGCGACTCGCAGACGACGGCCGGGCCCTCGAAGGTCCAGATCGACTCGTCGACGCCGGCGGTCTTCACGACGCAGCCGTCGACGGCGATGTTGCCGCGCAGGACGGCGAGGCCGCCGTCCTTGGAGTAGGCGTGGGCCGCGTCGCGGATGCAGCCCTCGGCCGCGTCCACGTCGAGGGTCTCCCAGCGCTCGGACTGGGAGAACGCCTCCGCGGAGCGGACGCAGCCGGGCGCCGCGTGGAACAGCTCGACGGCCTCGTCGGTGGGCGAGCCGCCGCGCACGTCCCAGGCGCCCAGCCACTCCTTGACGGAGCGGGAGTGGACCGAGTGGACGTCCTCGTTGAGCAGCCCGGCGCGGTACAGCTCGCCGAGGATGGCGGGGATGCCGCCGGCCCGGTGGACGTCCTCCATGTAGTACGTGCCGCGCGGGGCGACGTTCGGGGCGACCTTGGCCAGGCAGGGGACGCGGCGCGAGACCTCGTTCATGTCGGACAGGCCGTAGTCCAGCTCGGCCTCCTGGGCGGCGGCGAGCAGGTGGAGGATCGTGTTGGTCGAGCCGCCCATGGCGATGTCGAGCGCCATGGCGTTCTCGAACGCCGCGCGGGTCGCGATGGAGCGCGGCAGGACCGAGGCGTCGTCCTCGCCGTAGTAGCGGTGGGTGATCTCGACGACCGTGCGGGCCGCGTTCTCGTACAGGGCGCGGCGGCCGGTGTGGGTGGCGAGCATCGAGCCGTTGCCCGGCAGGGAGAGGCCGATGGCCTCGGTCAGGCAGTTCATCGAGTTGGCGGTGAACATGCCGGAACACGAGCCGCAGGTCGGGCAGGCGTTCTCCTCGATGCGGCGGATGTCCTCGTCCGAGATGTTGTCGTTCACGGCGTCGGAGATCGCGTCGACCAGGTCGAGCGTGCGGACCGTGCCGTCGACGAGCGTGGCGCGGCCGGACTCCATGGGGCCGCCGGAGACGAAGACCGTCGGGATGTTGAGGCGCAGGGCGGCCATCAGCATGCCGGGGGTGATCTTGTCGCAGTTGGAGATGCAGATCAGGGCGTCGGCGCAGTGGGCCTCGACCATGTACTCCACGCTGTCCGCGATCAGGTCGCGGGAGGGCAGGCTGTAGAGCATGCCGCCGTGGCCCATGGCGATGCCGTCGTCGACGGCGATCGTGTTGAACTCGCGGGCGATGCCGCCGGCGGCCGTGATGGCCTCGGAGACGATCCGCCCGACGGGCTGGAGGTGGGTGTGGCCGGGGACGAACTCGGTGAACGAGTTCGCCACGGCGATGATCGGCTTCCGCCCGATGTCCGCGCCCGGTACACCGGAGGCGCGCATAAGGGCGCGTGCGCCCGCCATGTTGCGGCCGTGGGTGACAGTGCGGGACCTCAGCTCGGGCATCGTCGCTCGCTCCTCGTGATGGATGTGCTTGCTAACGAGCGTACGCCGCCGCTCCAAGATCTGGACAGCCTGTCCGGAATACGGGACGGGATTCCAGGGATCGGTCAGGGATCCGGTCAGGGATCCGCTCAGGGGTCTGTCCGGGATCGCTCGGGATCGCTCGGGATCGGGCGGTGCGCGGTCGGGCGGTGAGCGGTCGGGCTTCGGTGAGCGGTCAGGCTTCGGTCAGGTAGCGCTGGAGGGTCGGGGCAACCTCGGCCACGATCCGCTCCGGGTCCGCCGAGGCCAGCGGCTCCACCTTGATCACGTACCGCAGTATCACGATCCCGATCATCTGCGAGGCCGCCAGCTCGGCCCGGAACTTCGGGTCCGGTACGGCCAGGTCGGCGGCGATCCGCTCCAGGAGCCGGCGCAGCACGAAGGTCCGCAGCACCTTCGCCGCCGCCTCGTGGGTCACCGCGGAGCGGATGACCGCGAGCAGCGGGGCGCGGGTCACCGGGTTCTCCCACACCCCGATGAAGAAGCGGGCCAGGCGTTCGCCGACCGCGTCGCGCGGGCCGTCGAGGATGGCCGGGACGACGAGCGCCGGTTCGAAGGAGACCTCGATCGCCGCCGCGAAGACCTCGTCCTTCGTACCGAAGTAGTGGTGCACCAGCGCCGGGTCGACCCCGGCGGCCTTGGCGATGCCGCGGACCGAGGTCTTGTCGTAGCCGCGCTCCGCGAACTGCGTCCGCGCCGCCTCCAGGATCCGCTCGCGGGCACCGGGTCCACCGGCGTCGGCGTCGCGCGCGGGGCGGCCGCGGCGACGGGGTGAGGGTTCGCTCACGCGCGCGTGCCCCGGGCCGCCGACGCGAGGTGGAGCCGGGTGAAGGCGAGCGCCTCGGCGAGGTCGGCCTCCCGTTCGGCGGCGGACATCGCGCGCCGGGTGTTGACCTCGATGACGACGTGTCCGTCGAAGCCGCTCACGGCCAGCCCCTCAAGCAGCTCGGCGCACGGCTGGGTGCCCCGGCCCGGGACCAGGTGCTCGTCCTTGGCGGAGCCGCGCCCATCGGCGAGGTGGACGTGGCCGAGCCGGTCGCCCATGCGGTCGATCATCGCGAGGGTGTCCGTGCGGGCGGTCGCCGTGTGCGAGAGGTCGATCGTGAAGTGCCGGTAGTCGTCCTTGGTGACGTCCCACTCGGGGGCGTACGCGAGCATCTCGCGGTCCTTGTACCGCCACGGGTACATGTTCTCGACGGCGAAGCGGACGTCGGTCTCCTCGGCCATCCGCCAGATGCCGGTCACGAAGTCGCGGGCGTACTGGCGCTGCCAGCGGAACGGCGGGTGGACGACGACCGTGGACGCGCCGAGCTTCTCCGCGGCCGCCTGGGCGCGCTGGAGCTTGACCCAGGGGTCGGTGGACCAGACGCGCTGGGTGATCAGCAGGCAGGGGGCGTGGATGGCCAGGATCGGCACCTGGTGGTAGTCGGAGAGGCGGCGCAGGGCCTCGATGTCCTGGCTGACCGGGTCGGTCCACACCATGACCTCGACGCCGTCGTACCCGAGGCGCGCGGCGACCTCGAAGGCCGTCGCCGTCGACTCCGGATAGACCGAGGCCGTCGACAGCGCGACCTTCGCATCCGGGATGCGCACCGCTGGTTCTGCCACGACAGACAGGGTACGGGGCGCACCTGGGCGCGGGAGCGTGGTTCCGGTCACCCCCCGCACGCCCCGGGGACGGCGCGCGTACGGCTCCTGTTCTGCTCGCGTACGGCTGCCGCAGGCGTACGCGCGCGTGCGACTCGGTTACGGGTTCTACGCGTGCGCGTGCCGCCCGCGAGTCGGGCCGGGCCCGGTCCCTCCCCCGCGTCACCCTCCCGCGACGAGCTCCGGGAGGTGGTCGAGGCGGCGGAGGATCACGCCTTCGCGGAGGGCCCAGGGGCAGATCTCCAGCTGGGCGACGCCGAGGAGGTCCATGGCGCCCTCCGCGACGAGGGCGCCGGCCAGCAGCTGGGCGGCGCGGCCCTCGGAGACGCCGGGGAGGGCGGCGCGCTCGCCGCCGGACATGGCGGCGAGTCGCGGCACCCACTCCTCCAGGGAGGCGCGGGTCAGGAGCCGCTCCACGTACAGGCCCTCGCCAGAGCCGGGCGCGCCGGCGATCCGGGCCAGCTGCTTGAAGGTCTTGGAGGTGGCGACGACGTGGTCGGGGCGGCCGAAGCGGCTGAACTCGCCGACCGTACGGGCGATCTGGGCGCGCACATGGCGGCGCAGCGCCTTGACGTCCTCCGTGTCGGGCGGGTCGCCGGGCAGCCAGCCCGCCGTGAGACGGCCCGCGCCGAGCGGCAGGGAGACGGCGGCGTCGGGGTCCTCGTCGATGCCGTACGCGACCTCCAGGGAGCCGCCGCCGATGTCGAGGAGGAGCAGCTTGCCCGCGGACCAGCCGAACCAGCGGCGGGCGGCGAGGAAGGTGAGCCGGGCCTCCTCCCCGCCGGTGAGGACCTGGAGGTCGACGCCGGTCTCGTCCTTGACCCGGGCGAGGACCTCGTCGGCGTTGGTGGCCTCGCGGACGGCGGAGGTCGCGAACGGGAGGACCTCCTCGCACCCCTTGTCCTCGGCCGCGTGGAGGGCGTCCCTGACGGTCGCGATGAGCCGCTCGACGCCGCCGGGGGCGATGGCGCCGCGCGCGTCGAGGAGCTCGGCGAGCCGCAGGTCCGCCTTGTGGGAGTGGGCGGGCAGCGGGCGGGCGCCGGGGTGGGCGTCCACCACGAGCAGGTGCACAGTGTTCGAACCGACGTCGAGGACTCCGAGTCTCATGGCGGAAACGCTACTGCGCCCACCCGCATACGCTTGGCGTTGTGCCAAAGACGAAAAAGGCGAAGCCGGGCAAAGACAGTGCCGCCGGCGGCGACGGTGCCGAGCGTGACGAGGCCGCGCGCGTGGCGCACGACGTGCGGGACGTGAAGTACGCGCGGGACGTGGAGGGCGGCGGGAAGCCGCCCGTCAAGGGTGTGAGGAAGCAGCGCAAGGGCGAGGAGCCCGACGAGCAGGGGCTCGACTTCCCGCGCGCGTGGGTGGAGTTCTCGGATCCGGCCGACGAGGAGCAGGTCTTCCGCTGCGACCTGACCTGGCTGACCTCGCGCTGGACCTGTGTCTTCGGTAGCGGCTGCCAGGGCATCCAGGCGGGCCGGGCTGCGGACGGCTGCTGCACTCTGGGCGCCCACTTCTCCGACGAGGACGACGAGAAGCGGGTCGCGGAGCACGTGGCGAAGCTGACGCCGGAGCTGTGGCAATTCCACGACGTCGGCAGCGAGACGGGGTGGACTCAGGTCGACGAGGACGGCGACCGGCAGACCCGCCGCTGGAAGGGCTCGTGCATCTTCCAGAACCGGCCGGGCTTCGCGGGCGGCGCGGGCTGCTCGCTGCACATCCTGGCCCTGAAGGAGGGCCGGGAGCCGCTGGAGACGAAGCCGGACGTGTGCTGGCAGCTGCCGGTGCGCCGCACGTACGACTGGATCGACCGGCCGGACGACTCGCGCGTGCTCCAGGTGTCGATCGGCGAGTACGACCGGCGGGGGTGGGGCCCGGGCGGGCACGACCTGCACTGGTGGTGCACCTCGGCGACCTCGGCGCACGGCGGCGGGGAGCCGGTCTACGTCTCGTACCGGCCCGAGCTGATCGAGATGATGGGCAAGGACGCGTACGACGTGCTGGTCGGGCTCTGCGAGGCGCGGCTGGCCTCGACGCTGCCGATGGTGGCGCCGCACCCGGCCGACCCGAAGCCCTAAGGCCGATCCCTGCCTCCTCCTTTCAGGAGGAGGGTTGCGGGGTCGGTTCCTCCGTGGCGGGCGGGGGTGTGGTCGGCTCCGTGGTGCCCGGCTCCGTGGTCGGGGGCGGGTCCGTGGTCGGCGGGGGCGTCGTCGGCTCGGTCGTCGGGGGCGGGCTGGTGGGCTCGGTGGTCGGCGGCGGGGTGGTGGGTTCCTCCGTCGTCGGCGGGGGCGTCGTCGGCTCCGTGGGCTCGGTGGGCTCCGTGGGGTCGGTCGGCCGCGGGTCGACCGGCACGCCGGTGGGCGGCGGCGCGGTCGGCGGGGTCGTGGGCTCCGTGGTGACCGGCGGGGGCGGGATCACCCGGTCGTCGATCGGGGCGACGGGACCCTGGCCGCTGATCCGCAACACCGCCCCGGTGGGGTCGACGCCGATGCGGGCGCTCCAGGGGCCGCGCGGTTCGCGGGCCCGGTCCACGCGGACGGCGACGGTGACGGTGGCGCCCGGGGCCAGCGTGCCGGAGGACCGGGTCACGTACAGCCAGGGCGCGTCCGTCCACAGCGACCAGTCGACCGGAGTGCCGCCCTCCCCGCTGAGGGTGATCAGGGTGACGTCGCCGAGGCAGCGGGCGGTGACGCCGATCCAGCCGGGGACCGGGTCGCCGGGGCGCGCGGGGTCGGCCGGACCGGCCGAGCGGGCCGGGGTGACGACCTCGACGGAGACGTCGGGGGAACGGTTCTCCGGGGCGAAGCCGGGGGCGGGGGTCGCACGGGCGTTGCCCGCGTTCTCGTACCCGTCGTAGGAGCGGCCGTCCTCGCCCGACGCGTCCTCGCTCTCGCCGACGCTGACCCGGGAGCCCTCCCGGCCGGCCTCCGCGCCCGCCGGGACGCCCCGGTACGAGGTCCACAGGGCGAGCACCGGCGCGGCGACGACGGCGGCGACCACGGTGGTGGTGATCGCGCGGGCCCGCATCCGGTCGCGGCGGGCGACGAGGTCCTTGGGGTCGATCGGGAAGCCGGTCGGGGCGAAGCGGGGGGCACCCGTACGCGCGCGTGGGACGTGCAGCATCGCCATGTAGGCGGCGGCCCGGGGGGCCTCGACGAGCGCCAGGCGGTCCTGGACGGGGCGCGGCCCGCCGCCCGGCCAGGGCGCGCCGGCGCCGACCCGCTCGGCGGTGCGGCGGCAGACCGGGCAGTCGTCCACGTGCCGGACGAGCTCGGCGCGGAGGGCCGGCGAGAGGATCACCTGCTGGTCTCCGGTGAGGAGCCGGGCGACGGTGGGGCAGTTGCCGGTGGAGACGACGGCGAGCGCGGCCCTGGTGCGTTCGACCTCGCAGCCCGCGGTGGCGAGGAGCTGGCGGGCGGCTTGCGGGTCGAGGGCGAGGACGGCGGCGACCTGGCGCGGGCTGAGGCCGTGCCGGACGGCCAGTTCGAGGGCCTCGCGTTGCTCGGGGGTGGTGCCGGCGGCCTCGGGCCAGGCGAGGGTGGCCAGCTCGGCGCGGCGGCGCTCGGCGGTCTCGGCGGAGACCGGGGGCGGCCCCGGCGGGGTGACGGCGGGGCGGCCGGTGTGGGCGCCCTGGCGCCTGCGGCGCTGCTCGCCGAGGCTGCGCAGACAGGCCCAGCGGGCCAGCGCGTAGAGCCAGGCGGTGCGGCCCTCCTCGTCGGAGGGGCAGCGCCCGTGGTGCCGTTCGGCGGCGGCGAGGACGTCGCCGAGGACGGCGGTGGCCGTGTCGTGATCGCAGAGGACCGAGAGGCAGTACGTGAAGAGCCCGTCGAGGGCCGCCTCGTAGCGGGCGGGGGGTCGCTGGCCGAGCGTGCGCGGTCCCTGCTGCGGGCCGCGGCGCGCCCGGTGGGCGCCCGGGGTGCGGGAGGAGTCCAGCCTGCTGCTCGTCACTGGGCGACCGTAGGCGCGCCGGGGGGCGCTCTTCATACCGGAGCCGCTGTTCTCAGCCTTACGGGTGAAGCCATCACTCGAAAGGGGACAGGAGCGGGGCGTTCCGCTGCCGTGGTCGGCGGGCCGGGGCGGACTGTCCACAGGTCGTGGTCGGTCCGTCCACAGGCCGGGGGCGGGCGGCGGTCCGCTGTCGGTGGCGGCGGCTACGGTGTGGGGCATGGCTGCCCGTACGAAATCCACCAAGGACCGTCCGTCCTACCGCTGCACGGAGTGCGGCTGGCAGACGGCCAAGTGGCTCGGCCGCTGCCCCGAGTGCCAGGCGTGGGGGACGGTCGAGGAGTACGGCGCGCCCGCCGTCCGGACCACCGCCGCCGGCCGGGTCTCCACGGCCGCGCTGCCCATCGGCCAGGTCGACGTCCGGCAGGCGACCGCCCGCTCGACCGGCGTCGACGAGCTGGACCGGGTCCTCGGTGGCGGGCTGGTGCCCGGCGCGGTCGTGCTGCTCGCGGGCGAGCCCGGCGTCGGCAAGTCCACGCTGCTGCTGGACGTGGCGGCCAAGGCGGCGAGCGACGCGCACCGCACGCTGTACGTGACGGGCGAGGAGTCCGCGAGCCAGGTCCGGCTCCGCGCGGACCGGATCAACGCGCTGAGCGACCATCTGTACCTGGCGGCCGAGACCGACCTGTCGGCGGTCCTCGGCCATCTGGACGAGGTCAAGCCCTCGCTGCTGATCATGGACTCGGTACAGACCGTCGCCTCGCCGGAGATCGACGGCGCCCCGGGTGGCATGGCGCAGGTCCGCGAGGTCGCGGGCGCGCTGATCCGGGCCTCCAAGGAGCGCGGGATGTCCACGCTGCTCGTCGGGCACGTGACGAAGGACGGGGCGATCGCCGGCCCCCGCCTCCTGGAGCACCTGGTGGACGTCGTCCTGCACTTCGAGGGCGACCGGCACGCGCGCCTGCGGCTGGTCCGGGGCGTGAAGAACCGGTACGGGGCGACGGACGAGGTCGGCTGCTTCGAGCTGCACGACGAGGGGATCACGGGTCTCGCCGACCCGTCCGGGCTGTTCCTGACCCGTCGTGACGTGGCCGTGCCGGGCACCTGCCTCACGGTGACCCTGGAGGGCCGCCGGCCGCTGGTCGCCGAGGTGCAGGCGCTGACCGTGGACTCCCAGATCCCGTCCCCGCGCCGGACCACCTCCGGCCTGGAGACCTCCCGGGTCTCGATGATGCTGGCGGTGCTGGAGCAGCGCGGCCGCATCACCGCGCTGGGCAAGCGGGACATCTACAGCGCCACCGTGGGCGGGGTGAAGCTCTCCGAGCCCGCCGCCGACCTGGCCATCGCGCTCGCCCTGGCGTCCGCCGCGAGCGACACCCCGCTGCCGAAGAACCTGGTCGCGATCGGCGAGGTCGGCCTCGCGGGCGAGGTCCGGCGGGTCACCGGCGTACAGCGCCGCCTCGCCGAGGCCCACCGCCTGGGCTTCACCCACGCCCTGGTCCCGGCGGACCCCGGAAAGGTCCCGGCGGGCATGAAGGTGACGGAGGTCGCGGACATGGGCGACGCCCTCCGCGTCCTGCCGCAGAGCCGACGCGCCGCCCGCCGCCCGGAGGAGCCGGGGGCGGACGGAGGGGGCCGGGGCTGAGGGCGGCCGGGGCCGGGGCCGACGCGGAAGGGGTCCGGGGGCTGACGCGCGGAGTCCGGGGCTGGCGGCGGACGTCGTCCTGGGGCTGGCTTGAGGAGTCCGGAGGCCCACGCCGGAAGAGGTCCCGGGCTGGCACGACGAGTCCGAGGCTGACGGCGGAAGGGATCCAGGGGCCGGCGGAGGACGTCGTCCTGAGGCCGACACGAGGAGTCCGGGGGCCGACGGTGGGCGGAGTCCCGGGCCTGCCGGGAGAGTCCGCGGGTACTCCAGTGGAGGGGCGGAGGGGTAGGCGGGGGGTCTGGCGGGTAGGGCGGATCGCGACCGGGCCGCCCGGCGGGCGCCCGTCCGGAGCACCTTGGAGCGGCGCGCGGCCCAGGGCCGCGGGGTGGTGTCGCTAGACTTTGCCCTGGTCTCGCCCATCCGTACGAGCCGGAGGAGTGCAGTGGCAGCCAAGGACGGGGCAGCAGCTCCTGGAAAGTCCGGCGCGGGCTCCGGCAACGAAGCACTGATGCGCGCGGCGCTGAGCGCGGTCGCGCCCGGCACCGCCCTGCGCGACGGCCTGGAGCGGATCCTCCGCGGAAACACCGGCGGCCTGATCGTCCTCGGCATGGACAAGACGGTCGACTCGATGTGCACCGGCGGCTTCGTGATCGACGTCGAGTTCGCCGCGACCCGCCTGCGCGAGCTGTGCAAGCTCGACGGGGCGATCGTCCTCGACAAGGACATCTCCAAGATCCACCGGGCCGGTGTGCAGCTCGTGCCCGACGCCTCCATCCCCACCGAGGAGACCGGCACCCGCCACCGCACCGCGGACCGGGTCTCCAAGCAGTGCAACTTCCCCGTCGTCTCCGTCTCCCAGTCGATGCGCCTGATCGCGCTCTACGTGAACGGCGAGCGGCGGGTCCTGGAGGAGTCGGCCGCGATCCTGTCCCGGGCCAACCAGGCGCTCGCCACCCTGGAGCGGTACAAGCTCCGCCTCGACGAGGTGGCCGGCACGCTCTCCGCCCTGGAGATCGAGGACCTGGTGACCGTCCGGGACGTCACCGCGGTCGCCCAGCGCCTGGAGATGGTCCGCCGGATCGCCACCGAGATCGCGGAGTACGTGGTCGAGCTCGGCACCGACGGACGGCTCCTGTCGCTCCAGCTCGACGAGCTGATCGCGGGCGTGGAGCCGGAGCGGGAGCTGGTGATCCGGGACTACGTGCCGGAGCCGACGGCGAAGCGTTCCCGCACGGTCGCGGAGGCGCTGACCGAGCTGGACGCGCTCTCCCACACCGAGCTGCTCGAACTGCCCGTCGTCGCGCGCGCCCTGGGCTACAGCGGCTCCCCCGAGACCCTCGACTCGGCCGTCTCGCCGCGCGGCTACCGGCTGCTGGCCAAGGTGCCGCGCCTGCCCGGCGCGATCATCGAGCGCCTGGTGGAGCACTTCGGCGGGCTCCAGAAGCTGCTCGCGGCGAGCGTGGACGACCTCCAGACCGTGGACGGCGTCGGCGAGGCCCGGGCCCGCAGCGTCCGCGAGGGCCTGTCGCGCCTGGCGGAGTCGTCGATCCTGGAGCGGTACGTCTGATCATCGGTACGTCTGACGGGCGGGGGTCCGCCCGCCCGTCAGCCCGTCACTCGACCCGTCAGTCCTTGGCGAGGGCGAACGGCGCCGCAACCGTCTCCACTCCGGGCACGGACGCCTCGACCAGGTAGTTGCCCGGGCCGGCCGCGCCCGCGGGGGCGGTGGCGCACTGCGGGGCGCTGCGCCGGAGGTCCCACTCCACGGTGTGGGTGATCGTGGTGCGCGCGGGGACCTTCAGCAGCACCGGGTCGCCGGGGCGCGGGCAGTCGTCGGAGGACCACAGCCGGTCGCTCTGCGGGTTGCTGATCTTCAGCACCGCGGCGCGCGGCCCGAGGTCGGCCTTGCAGTCGGCGCCCGAGGTGTTCTTGAGGACCAGGTGGAACCGGGGCTTCTCGCCGGGCTCGTAGGTCAGCTTGGCGCTGCGCAGCGCCAACTCCAGGGAGTCGGCGGGGCAGTTCGGGAGCGAGGAGTCGGCCGGGACGCGCTGTCCGGCTCCGCTCCCGGCACCGCTGTCGCCGCCCGCGCCGTCGGTGTCGCCGTTCTTGCCCGCCGTACCGGACCCGGCCGTACCGGAATCGGCCGAACCCGAACCCGAGCCGGAGCCGTCGCCCGAACCCGTGCCCGTACCCGCGTCCGTACCGGAACCGGCGTCGGAACCCGATCCCGATCCCGAGCCCGATCCCGAACCGCCACCCGTACCGGACTCTCCCGCGTCGCCGGAGTCGCCCGACTCGTCGCGTCCGCCCGGCTGTTGGCTGATGGCCGGGCCGGTTCCGGCGGGGCCGGGGGTGATGGAGGGCGCGGGGGACGAGCCGTTGGCGGCGTCGTTCGACTTCTTCCCGCCCCCGTCACCGGAGGTGACGGCCCAGAGGGTGAGCAGGGCGAGAAGTGCGATCAGACACAGCGCGACCGCCCTCCGTCGCCAGTAGATGGTGGAGGGAAGCGGCCCGACCGGATTGCGCAAAGATCCCACGCCCCGAACCTTACGAGAGAACCCGGCCAACTCCCGCCCCACCCGCCGCCCGAGAGACCAAGTTTTGCCGATGATCACATCCCGCGAGAACGGGAACTCTCGCCACGGCGGCCGGAAATCGCCTCTCTCCGCACCCATCCCCCACTTTCGTCAGGGGTCGGATCCTTCCTTGGCCCAGGGCACGACGGCCCCGATTCCGGTTAGCGTCATGCACCATGGACAACCTCCTCGACCTCTCCGACCGTCTCTACCTCGACATCCTCGACTTCGCGCACTCCACACCGCACTGGTTCCAGTGGCTCGCGGAGGTCTGGACGGAGCTCGGACTGCTGCTCTTCGGCGCGCTGTTCCTGGCAGGCTGGTGGCGGTCGCGGACCGGATCGAGCCAGGCGATGACGCTCGCGCTCCTCGCCCCGCTCGCCACCGCCTTCGGATACGTGGTGAGCGAGGGCCTGAAGTCGCTGATCGACGAGGAACGCCCGTGCCGCGCGGTCGTCGGGGCGCCCGCCGCGCTCATCGACTGCCCCGCGTACGGCGACTGGTCCTTCCCCAGCAACCACTCCGCCATCGCCGGCGCCGCCGCCATCGCGCTCGCCCTCTCCTGGCGCGGGATCGTCTGGCTGACCGTGCCCATGGCGATCCTCATGGCCTTCTCCCGCGTCTTCGTCGGCGTCCACTATCCGCACGACGTGACCGCGGGCCTGATCCTCGGCGGCCTGGTCGCCTTCCTCTTCATGTGGGCCGCGCGCCGGCCGGTGACGGCGCTCGTCGAGACGGCGCGGTCCAGCAGGAGCGCGGCGGTCGTGTGGTGCGCGGGTCGGGGGCCCGCGACCCCGGCGCACGCCTCCACGCGCCCCGAGCGCCGCTCGCGGGCGCGCCACGGCGCGTACTGATCACTCCCCGGACGTGCCAGGATCGGGGGTGCCATGACTTCCATCGATGCCCCCGCCTCCCTGCCCGTCCCCAACGGCACGCCCCCGGCCGCGGTTGGGACGACTCCGGCCTCTGTCGGTACGACTCCGGCTGCCGTCGGTACGGCCCCGGCCCCGGCCGCTGCTCGTACGGCTCCGGACGCCACCGGTACGGCCCCGGCCTCCGCTCGTACGGCATCGGCCGCCGCTCGTACGACTCCGTACTCCGGCGGTACCGCTCCGTACTCCGGCGTTATGGAGACGTACCTCGCGGGTGCGGCTCCGGCCGCCGCCGGTGCGGCTCCGGCCGAGCTGCACGGGCCGGTCCTCGCCTGGTTCGACCGGCACGCACGTGACCTGCCCTGGCGCCGCCCCGAGGCCGGTGCCTGGGGCGTCATGGTCAGCGAGTTCATGCTCCAGCAGACGCCCGTCGTCCGGGTGCTCCCGGTGTACGAGCAGTGGCTGGCGCGCTGGCCGCGCCCGGCCGACCTGGCCGCCGAGCCGCCCGGCGAGGCCGTCCGCGCCTGGGGCCGGCTCGGCTACCCGCGCCGGGCCCTGCGGCTGCACGCGGCGGCCGTGGCGATAAGGGACCGGCACCGCGGCGACGTACCGAGCGACCACGGGCAGCTCCTCGCGCTGCCCGGCATCGGCGAGTACACCGCCGCCGCCGTGGCCTCCTTCGCCTACGGGCAGCGCCACGCGGTCCTCGACACCAACGTGCGCCGGGTCTTCGCCCGCGCGGCGACCGGCGTCCAGTACCCGCCGAACGCCACCACCGCCGCCGAGCGGCGTCTCGCCCGCGCCCTGCTCCCGGAGGACGAGGGCACCGCGGCCCGCTGGGCCGCCGCCTCCATGGAGCTGGGCGCGCTGGTCTGCACGGCGAAGAACGAGGACTGCGGGCGCTGCCCCATCGCCGACCGCTGCGCCTGGCTGACGTCCGGCAAGCCGGCCCACGACGGCCCGCCCCGCCGCGGCCAGACGTACGCGGGCACCGACCGCCAGGTCCGCGGCCGGCTCCTCGCGGTGCTCCGCGATTCCCCCGGCCCCGTCCCCCAGTCCGCGCTCGACGCCGTCTGGGACGAACCGGTGCAGCGCGGCCGGGCCCTGGACGGGCTGGTCTCGGACGGCCTGGTGGAGCCGCTGGACGGCGGCCGGTACCGACTGCCGCTGACCTGAGCCCGATCGGGTGGCCGGATCTCGTCTGTTACACAACCGATGGGTAGCCGTGCGTCCACCGACGGCTGCCCCGCACAGCCCCGTGACAACCGCTCCGTAGCGTCGTCATCGACACGGAGAACAAGCAGGTCACGGGGATGTGGAGGCGGCTGGGATGAGCCAGGGCGAGGTGCTCGACTTCGAGGAGTACGTCCGCACGCGGCAGGACGCGTTGCTGCGCAGCGCCCGCCGCCTCGTCCCGGATCCGGTCGACGCGCAGGACCTGTTGCAGACCGCTCTGGTCCGTACGTACGGCCGGTGGGACGGGATCGCGGACAAGTCGCTGGCGGACGCGTACCTGCGCCGGGTCATGATCAACACGCGGACGGAGTGGTGGCGGGCGCGCCGGCTGGAGGAGGTGCCCACCGAGCAGCTTCCGGACGCGAGCGTCGAGGACCCGACCGAGCAGCACGCCGACCGGGCCCTGCTCATGGACATCCTGAGGGTGCTGGCGCCCAAGCAGCGCAGTGTCGTGGTGCTGCGGCACTGGGAGCAGATGAGCACGGAGGAGACGGCGGCGGCGCTGGGCATGTCGACCGGTACGGTGAAGTCGACGCTCCACCGCGCGCTCGCCCGGCTCCGCCAGGAGCTGGAGAGCCGCGATCTGAACGCCCTCGCCCTGGGGCGGCCCGGGGAGCGGACCGGTGGACAGCGGTCGGCCACGGCGGCCGTGCGAGGTGACGAGGGAGGACGCGAGCGGTGCGCGGCCTAGACGACGACGTCGACGACGACGGCAGAGCCGACGAACCCGGCCCATCTGCCGAAGCCGGCGCAGCTGCCGGACCCGACGGAGCAGCCGAAGCCGGCGGAGCTGCCGGACCCGACGGAGCTGCCGGAGCCGGCGCCAGGACCGGCGGCGAACTCGCCGACGGCACTCCGCGAGCGACCACCCCCGAGCCGGTCGGCCCCGAGGCGGTCGACCCCCAGGCGACCGATCCCGAGCCGACCGACTCCGAGCCGACCGCTCCCGGGCCGACCGGCCCCAGGCGGTTCACTCCCAGGCGGTTGAGCCCCAGGTCGTTCGGTCGCAGGCCGTTCGGCCCGAAGGCGACCGCTCCCAGGCCGATCAGTCCCAGACTGATCGGCCGCGAGGCGTACGGCCCCGAGCCGATCGGTGCCGAGCCGATCGGACCCGAGGCGTCCGGTCCCGAGCCGATCGGTCCCGAGGCGTCCGGCCTCAGGCCGACGGGTCCCGGGCTGACCGACCCCCAGGCATCCGGCCCCAGGCCGATCCATCCCAAGGCGACTCCGCCCAGGCCGACGGATCGCAGGCTGACCGACCCCCAGGCGACCGGCCCCGGTCCGACCGATCCCGGTCCGATCGGCCCCAGGCCGTTCGGCCGCGACGCGATGGGGCCCGAGGCATCCGGCCCCAGGCCGGCAGGCCGCCGGCCGTTCGGCGGCAGGTCAATCGGGCCGGAGGCCACCGGCCCCGGGCCGGCAGGCCCCCGGTCGATCGGCCCCAGGCCGTTCGGCGGCAGGCCCTTCGACGGCAAGCCAGTCGACGGCAGGCCCCTCGGCGGCAAGCCCATCGACGGCAGGCCCTTCGGCGGCGCGCCGATCGACGGCAAGCCCGTCAACGCCAGGCCCGTCAACGACAGCCCCCTCAGCCGCAAGCCCTCCGCCAACCGATCCATCGGCCCCAAGGCTGCCGGCGTCACCGCCATGGCCGGGCTTGCTGCCGTCGGGTTGTTCGTGGCGGCTTGTTCTACGGGGGGCACCGGTTCGCGGGACGAGGGGGCCGCTCGGGCCGACGCTACGGCCGCCGCCGCGCCTACGCCTCCTGCCGCCGCGGCGGACTCGGGGTCGGAGAAGGCGGCCGAGCGGGTGGATCCGATCGCGCTGCTCAAGGGGGATCCGAAGATCGGGGAGCGGGTGAAGGACGACCT
This sequence comes from Streptomyces sp. NPDC059201, assembly GCF_042754585.1. Lineage (NCBI taxonomy): Bacteria > Bacillati > Actinomycetota > Actinomycetes > Kitasatosporales > Streptomycetaceae > Streptomyces > Streptomyces sp. NPDC059201. The sequence continues at coordinate 9,094 of NZ_JBHZBB010000023.1, read as the reverse complement.
GAAGCCCTGCGTGGCCGACGCGTACCCGGTGGACACCTCGTACGGGAATCTGACCAGCGGCACCTCGCCCGACGTCGTCGTCAACGTGATGACCTGCGGCGACGCGGTCGGCATCGGCACGTACGTGTACCGCAAGCAGCTCAACGGCAGCGCCAGCCCCGGCACCGCCACCGCGAACGGCTACGAGAACGTCTTCATGGCCGAGGACGCGGCGGTCTACGGCACGATCGACCGCGGCGACCTGATCGTGACGAAGCAGGTGTACGCGGAGGGGGACCCGGTCGCGTACCCGTCGGGCGAGGACGTGATCACGTACCGCTGGGCGGGGACCAGGTTCACCCAGCACGACTGGGTGCACAACGACTACAGCCGGGCCGTCGGCGAGGGCGACGGGACGAGCGAGCTGCCGGAGCCCGAGCCGGCGCCCGCGCCCAGCAAGTCCGCCACCGGCTGAGACCCCCGCTTCCGAGACACCCCCCACCACCGAAGGACCCGCACGATGGCCGAGACCCATGTCCTGTTCGTCGAGGACGACGACGTCATCCGTGAGGCCACCCAGCTCGCCCTGGAGCGGGACGGCTTCCGCGTCACCGCGATGCCCGACGGGCTCTCCGGCCTCGACGCCTTCCGCGCGCACCGGCCGGACATCGCGCTGCTCGACGTCATGCTGCCGGGCATGGACGGGGTCAGCCTCTGCCGCCGCATCCGCGACGAGTCGACCGTCCCGGTGATCATGCTGTCGGCGCGCGCCGACTCCATCGACGTCGTCCTCGGCCTGGAGGCCGGGGCGGACGACTACGTGACCAAGCCCTTCGACGGCTCCGTGCTGATGGCCCGCATCCGGGCCGTGCTGCGCCGCTTCGGCCACGCGGCCGGCAGCGGGGCGGGCGCCGAGGGCGAGGAGCGGGCCGGGGACGGCGGGCCGCTCGTCTTCGGAGACGGCGACCTGGAGGTCGACACCGAGGGCATGGAGGTGCGCAGGGGCGGCGAGCCGGTGGCGCTGACGCCGACCGAGATGCGGCTGCTCCTGGAGTTCTCGTCCGCGCCGAACACCGTGCTCTCCCGCGACAAGCTCCTGGAGCGGGTCTGGGACTACGGCTGGGGCGGCGACACCCGGGTCGTCGACGTGCACGTGCAGCGGCTGCGGGCCAAGATCGGCCAGGACCGGATCGAGACGGTCCGCGGCTTCGGCTACAAGCTCAGGGGCTGATCGGTGAGAGCGCTCCCGCTCCGCACCGGCGTCCGCTGGAAGATCGCCCTGGCCATCGCGGCCGTCGGCGCGCTCATCGCGGTCACGCTCAGCGTGGTCGTGCACAACGCCGCCCGCATCTCGATGCTCGACAACGCGCGCGAGGTCCAGATGGAGCGGCTGCTCTTCGCCCAGCGCCTGTACGAGACCTCCAAGCCGAAGGAGCCGCGCTTCGGCTCCAAGCTCAACGACCCGGCGCTGCCGGACCAGCTCGACCAGCTGATGCGCGACCAGCGGCGGGGCACGTACGTGCAGGAGCACCGGCACGGCGGGCCGCCGGACGTGTGGGCGGCGGTGCCGCTGGCCAACGGCGACGTGCTCTCGCTGCACATCCCCTTCGCCGACCGCAGCGCCACGATCATGAAGGACCTCGACCGGGCGCTGGTCATCGGCTCGGTGTCGGTGGTGTTCGGCGGCTGCGCGCTCGGCATCCTCGTCGGCGGGCAGCTCTCCCGGCGGCTGCGGAAGGCCGCCGCGGCGGCCGGGCGGGTCGCCCAGGGCAACGGCGACGTGCGGGTCCGGGACGCCGTCGGCGGAGTCGTACGGGACGAGACGGACGACCTGGCGTGGGCGATCGACTCGCTGACCGACGCGCTGAACGAGCGGATCGAGGCCGAGCGGCGGGTCACCGCGGACATCGCGCACGAGCTGCGGACCCCGGTGACCGGGCTGCTCACGGCTGCCGAGCTGCTGCCGCCGGGCCGTCCGACCGAGCTCGTACGGGACCGGGCGCAGGCGATGCGGACGCTGGTCGAGGACGTGCTTGAGGTGGCCCGGCTCGACGGGGCCTCGGAGCGGGCGGAGCTCCAGGAGATCGCGCTGGGCGAGTTCGTGGAGCGGCGGGTGCGGTCGATGTTCCCGGACGCGGAGATCCGGGTGGTGCACGAGTCCTGGGTGTCGACCGACCCGCGCCGTCTGGAGCGGATCCTCGGCAATCTGCTGGCGAACGCGGTCAAGCACGGCAAGGGCCCGGTGGAGGTCACCGTCGAGGGCCGGGTGGTACGGGTACGGGACCACGGCTCCGGCTTCCCCGAGGCGCTGCTCCACGAGGGCCCGAGCCGCTTCCGTACGGGCACGAGCGACCGCGCGGGCCAGGGGCATGGCCTGGGCCTGACGATCGCGGCCGGTCAGGCGCGGGTCCTCGGCGCCCGGCTGACCTTCCGCAACGTGGCCTCGGAGGCCGCGCCGGAGGGGGTCGGCGGGGCGGTCGCGGTGCTGTGGCTGCCGGACCACGCGCCGACGAACACGGGGAGCTTCCCGATCCTGCGGCTGCCGGAGTAGGCGCTCACGCACACACATGCACGCGCGCGTGGGGCCCGGTTTCCTGGAAACCGGGCCCCACGCGCGTGTGCGGACGGGGTCAGACCGTCTCGGCGACCTTCGCGGAGCCCTCGTCGGCGGGCTTCTCCGCCGGCGCGGGGCCGGCACCGCGCAGCGCGACCTCCTTGACGAGGAAGGCGAGGGCGAAGCCGAGGACCGCGACCGCCGAGCCGAGGAGGAAGGCGGAGTGGGTGCCGGCGGCGACCGCGTGCTGGTACGCCTCGCGCAGCGCCTCCGGCAGCTTGGCCAGGCTCGCGGCGTCGAGCTGGGCGGTCCGCTCGGTGAGGGCGGAGCCGCCGCCGGCGGCCATCTCGTCCTGGACCCGGCTCGTGAAGAGCGCGCCCATGATGGCGACGCCGAAGGAGGAGCCGAGGGTCCGGAAGAGGGTGGTGGAGCTGGAGGCCACGCCCATGTCCTTCATCTCGACGCTGTTCTGCGCGACGAGCATGGTGATCTGCATGAGGAAGCCCATGCCGGCGCCGAGCAGTGCCATGTAGACCCCGGAGACCAGACGGGTCGTGCCGGTATCCATCGTGGAGAGCAGGAAGAGGCCGGCGATCATCAGGGCGCCGCCCGCGATGGGGAAGACCTTGTACTTGCCGGTGTTGGTGGTGACGCGGCCGACGACCAGCGAGACGACCATCATCGACAGCAGCATCGGCAGGAGCAGCAGGCCGGAGTTGGTGGCCGAGGCGCCCTGGACGGACTGCTGGAAGATCGGCAGGTAGAGGACCGCGCCGAACATGACGAAGCCGGTGATGAAGCCGATCAGCGACATGACGGTGAAGTTGCGGCTGCGGAAGATGTGCAGCGGCACGATCGGGTCGCTCGCGCGGGTCTCCACGTACAGGAAGGCGGCGAGCGAGGCGAGGCCGGTGACGGTGAGGCCGACGATGGTGGCCGAGCCCCAGGCGTACTCCGTGCCGCCCCAGGTGGTGACGAGGACGATCGCGGTGATGCCGACGGTCAGCAGTCCGGCGCCGAGGAAGTCGATCCGGGTGCCCGCCCGCCGCTTCTTCGGCAGGTGGAGGACGGCGGTGACCATGGCGAGCGCGACGGCGCCCAGCGGCAGGTTGATGTAGAAGGACCAGCGCCAGCCCCAGTGGTCGGTGATGGTGCCGCCGACGAGCGGGCCGCCGATCATGGCGAGGGCCATCACGCCGGCCATCATGCCCTGGTACTTGCCCCGCTCCCGGGGCGGGATCAGGTCGCCGATGATCGCCATCACGCCGACCATGAGACCGCCGGCGCCGAGGCCCTGGACGGTGCGGAAGCCGATGAGCTGGCCCATGTCCTGGGCCATGCCGCTGAGCGCCGAGCCGATCAGGAAGATCACGATCGAGGTGAGGAAGACGCCCTTGCGGCCGTACATGTCGCCGAGCTTGCCCCAGATGGGGGTGGAAGCGGCGGTGGCCAGGGTGTAGGCGGTGACGACCCAGGAGAGGTGCTCCAGACCGCCGAGCTCGCCGACGATCGTCGGCATCGCGGTGCCGATGATCATGTTGTCCAGCATCGCGAGGAGCATCGCGATCATGAGGGCGAGGAGGACGACGCGCACGCTGCGCTGCGACTTCTGCCCCTCCTCCACCTGTTTCGATGGTGTCGTGTCCGCCATGACCAATCCCCTTACTTGCCGCCCGGCTAGTTACTACACTGGGGAAGGTAAGCCTGTCACTTGCCGGTCGTCAAGTAAGTTTTGTGGAAAGTGGGAGTGAACAGCCATGGCCCGAGGCAACACCCGCCAGCGCATCCAGGACGTGGCTCTCGAACTCTTCGCCGAACAGGGCTACGAGAAGACCTCGCTCCGGGAGATCGCGGAACGGCTCGACGTCACGAAGGCGGCGCTCTACTACCACTTCAAGACCAAGGAAGACATCATCATCGGGATCTTCCAGGACCTGACGCGCCCGATGGACGAGCTGCTCGCCTGGGCGGCCGGACAGCCGCGCACCCTGGAGACCAAGCAGGAGATCCTGCGCCGCTACCAGAAGGCGCTGCTCGCCGCCGCCCCCCTGTTCCGCTTCATGCACGAGAACCAGGCGAGCGTGCGCGACCTGAGCATCGGCCTCACCTTCAAGGAGCGGTTCCTCGAACTCAACGAGTTCATCCAGGAGCCCGACGCGCCGGTGAAGGACCGGGTCCGCTCCGTCAGCGCGATCTTCACCCTGCACGCGGGCACGTTCTTCATGCAGAACGTCGAGGGCGACCCCGAGGAGCAGCACGAGGCCGTCCTCGAGGTCGCCCTCGATCTGATCGGTCAGGCCCATCGGGGCCGGTAGACCGTCAGGCGTCAGATGGAGACGCCGTGGGTCCGCAGGAACGCGGCCGGGTTGATGGCCGAGCCGTAGTTCGGGGTCGTACGGATCTCGAAGTGCAGGTGCGGGCCGGAGGAGTTGCCGGTGTTGCCCGAGAGGGCGATCTTCTGGCCGGCGGCGACCTTCTGGCCGATGTGGACCTTGATCTTCGACAGGTGGGCGTACTGCGAGTACGTGCCGTTGGCGTGCTTCACCACGATGGCGTTGCCGTACGCGGGGCCGTCGCCGCCGCCGTTCGGGCCGGCCTTCACGACGGTGCCGGCGCCGGCGGCCTTGACCGTGGTGCCGACCGGGACGGCGAAGTCCTGGCCGGAGTGCTTGTGGGCCCACATGGCGCCGCCCTGGTTGTAGCTGGCGCTGAGGGAGTACGAGGTGACCGGCTTGACCCAGCCCTTGGCCTTCTTCGCGGCGGCGGGCTTGGCGGCGGCCTTCTTGGCCGCGGCCTTCACCTGGGCGGCCTGGACGGCCTTCGCCTTCGCGGCCTTGGCCTTGGCGGCCTTGACCTGGCCGGCCTTCACCTGGGCGGCGACCTTGGCCTGGGTCTCGGCCTGCGCCTTGACCGCGGCGGCCGCGGTACCGGCGACCGGGGCGACCTTGCTCTCGGCGGCGAAGGCGGACCCGGCTCCGGCCACCAGCGACGCTCCCAGACCCGCGGTGGCGAGGGTGACGGCGGTGATGCGGACGGCGGGGTTCATGACGCGCTTCGACATACGGGGGAAGACCTCCGGACAGAACGGGACCCGACGCGATCGGTGCGTTGCGCCGGGCTGGCCGTTCCTTGGTAACCCGCCACCCAGGTCATCCCAAAACACCCCATCTACGACACGAGGTCGTAGCGATCTCCCCAGGAATACGGCTCTTGACACCCCCGGAACTCGTCCTTGAAATCGGACATATCAACCCAAGATTCTGGGTTTAGCCCCATGTCGACGAGGCCGGGAAAGGCCCGAAAGGCGGCGCCACGCCCGATTCGGGCCACTTGGGACCTTGGTCCCGGTAGTTGACGCCTGAACGTCCCGATTCGCCCCTTATCCACACTACGATCCCGACTAGTACCCCTAGAAACCCCTGTGCCGCTTGTCACCGCGCGGGCCCTGCCATTGCGACCTGGGTCACGCAACCGGAGCCGCCGGAAGGGCGTCCCGCACTACGCTTCCCGCATCAGGGACGCTCGGGGGGACGGACATGGAACCTGCACTCATCACCACGCGGCTCGCGTCGGCCGCGATCGGCCCGCTGCTGCGGAAACTGCTGGCCGGAGACGGCCCCGGGGCGGGCCTCACCGGCGCGGACCGCCCCGTCCGGCTCGCCGCCCTCCTCTCCTTCCGCGGCGAGAAACGCACCCTCACCGAGAAGGACGTCCGGAAACTGGCCGCCACGCTGGTGGCCCGGACCTGCGAGGGCCCCGGCGAGGCGCCCTTCCCCGCCGACGAGACCGAGGCCGTCACCGACGCCCTCGCCGCGAACCTGCTGGCCCTCGGCGACCTCGACATGGACGACGTCCAGGCCGTCCACCTCGGCCACCAGGCCCTCGCCCGGCGCCTGCGCGCCGCCGCGCCCGCCCCCGACGGCCTCTCCACGGACTCCGTCCACTACCTGGAGGCCGCCACCGAGTGGGCCTGCCGCCACATCCTGGAGTTCTTCACCCGCCGCCCCTCCTTCGTCGCCCGCACCCTGGTCGAGCAGACCCGCGGCCAGGCGGCGCTCGCCGCCAAGGTCGACGCGATGGCGGCCGCCCACCCGGGCCCCCTCGCCGAGGACGCGGCCTTCGAACGCCGCTACCTCGCCCACCTCGCCGGGCAGCACGGCCACCTCACCATCTACGGCATCGAGCTCCACGACTCCGAGGAGGACTGGCCGCTCGACGTGGCCTACCTGTCCCTGGAGGCGGCCGCCGAGGCCCGGGGCTCCCACCCCGACCACCAGGAGTACGTGTCCCTCCGCGCCGACCTCGCCCTCGCCGCCCACGACAGGGTGCTGCTCCGGGGCCTCGCCGGCTCGGGCAAGACCACCCTCGTCCAGTGGCTGACGGTCTCCGCCTGCGCGACACCCCCGGCGGACGGCATGGGCTACCTCCACGGCCGCATCCCCTTCGTCCTCCCCCTGCGCACCCTCACCCGCCACGGCGAACGGCTCCCCGACGCGGAACGCTTCCTCTCCGCCGCCGACTGCCCGCTCACCCCGCCCGACGGCTGGGCCGACCGCGTCCTCGCCGCCGGCCGGGGCCTCGTCCTCGTCGACGGCATCGACGAGATCCCCTCCTCCGAGCGCGGCCGGGCCCGCGACTGGCTGCGCGGGCTGCTCGCCGCGTACGGGGGCGGCAACCGCTGGCTCGTCACCTCCCGCCCCACCGCCGTCCGCGACGACTGGCTGGCCCGCGACGGCTTCGCCGAACTGACCCTCTCCCCCATGGCGCCCGCCGAGGTCGCCACCTTCGTCCGCCGCTGGCACCGCGCCGCCGGCCCGTCGGCGGGCCCGTACGAACAGCAGCTCCTGGACTCCCTGCGTACGACGGAACACGTGGCCCGGCTGGCCACCAACCCCCTCATGTGCGGCCTGATCTGCGCCCTCCACCGCGACCGCCGCGGCTACCTCCCCCGGGGCCGCAAGCCCCTCTACGAGGCCGCGCTCTCGATGCTCCTCTCCCGCCGCGACCGCGAACGGGGCATGCGCGCCCCCTACGGCGTCGACCTGGACGAGGCCCCCCAGATCCAGCTGATCCAGCGCCTCGCGTACTGGCTCACGCTCAACGACCGCCTCGTGATGGACCGCGCCCGCGCGGAGTCCCTGATCGCGGAGGCCCTCCCGGCGATGGGCCTCACGGACTGCCCGCCGGACCAGGTCTTCACCCATCTCCTCCACCGGAGCGGCCTGCTGCGCGAGCCCACCGCCGACACCGTCGGCTTCGTCCACCGCACCTTCCAGGACTACCTCGCGGCCAAGGCCCTGGTGGACCACTGGGACATCGGCGTCCTCGTCCGCCACGCCACCGACGACCGCTGGGAGGACGTCCTCCGCATGGCCGTCGGCCACGCCCGCCCCCGCGAGGCCGCGGAGATCCTGCGCGAACTGCTCGGCGCGGCGGACGCGGCGGAGGACCGCCCGACCCGGACGCGGCTCGTCCTGCTGGCGGCGACGGCCCTCGGCCACGCGACCGAGGTCCCCGCGGCGGTACGGGAGGAGATCCTGCGGCGCACGGAGGAGGTCGTCCCGCCCCGCACCTCGGACGAGGCCCGGGAGCTGGCCTCGGTGGGCCGGATGGTCCTGGACCTGCTGCCGGGACCGGAGGGCCTGGACGAGAGCACGGCGCACCTGGTCGTGACGGCGGCCAGCCACATCGTCTCCGACGCGGCCGTCCCCTTCCTCGCCCGCTACGCCGGCCACCCCTCGCTCATCGTGAGGGCCCAGCTCGTCTGGGCCTGGCACCGCTTCGACGCGCGCACGTACGGGGAGGACGTCATCGCCCGCCTCGACCCGGCCGAGCTGCGCTACCAGGCCGCCGACGACGAGCGGGCGGCGGAACTGCTGCGCCTCGGGCTCGCGCCGGAGCGCCTGGAGATCGGCGGCTCCGTCCCGGCCGAGCGGACGACCGCGCTGCTGGCCCGCTGCGACCCGCGCGAGCTGGAACTGAGCGGAGAGGTGCCCCCCATGGGCGCGCTCAGCCGCCTGGAACACCTCCGGCTGCGCCAGGTCACGCGATGGCGGGTCGCCGACCTCCCCGCCCGCGCACCGCTGAGGCGTCTGACCGCGCCCGTCTGGCCGGTGGACGGCCTCTCGGGACTGGCTCGCTACTCCGGGCTGACCGACCTCGTTCTGCCCGCCGACGGCCGGATCCCACCCGACTACTGGCACCACGTGTCCGCTCTGCCCCCGCTCCGGACGCTGATGATCAACGCCGAGTGGCTGGACCACTGCCCGGCGGACATCGTGCTGGCCGGCGTCCAGGGGCTGCACTGTCTCGTGTCAGGGGGCGACGCCTCCCTGGAGCGGCTGCCGGAGGTGTTCCCCGACGTTCAGGCACTCGTTCTCAGCGCCCGCCTGGCCGAATCCCTCGACGTCTCCGCCGCCTCGAAGCTCACCAAGCTGAAGATGATTCGCGTCCTAGGCAGCGGCCTCCGGCTGACCGGCACCGAGCACGTCCGGGTCCCCGTCCAGGCGTACTCCTGAGCACAGGAAAAGGGGCGGCCCCGGAACCGATGGTGGGTCTTCG
>NZ_JBHZBB010000022.1:3653-36985 GCF_042754585.1 Streptomyces sp. NPDC059201 | reverse complement strand
CTGGCACGACTCCAACAGGGACAACTTCGGTGTCACAAACTAGCGTTGACCCAACTTCGATGACAACTCACCCAACATCGCTGTCACAGGTCAGAGGCGTTGTGCCAGTGGTCGACTCCCGGCCGCCGCGCCGATCTGGTCGCCGAAGCCTGGCGTGACGGCGAGACCCGCATCAAAGCGCTCGCCGAAGCCGCCCGTACGACCCGCACCACCATCTACGCCGACCTCAAAGCCCGGGGCATCGACCCCGAAAGCCGACCGAAGGGACCCGCCATGACGCTCGCCACCATCGACGGAATGACCGGCACCGACGCGGAGCACGACCACCGCGTCCTCCAGGAGGCGCAGGAGCGCTACCTCCAGGAGCACCCCGACGGCGCCGGCGCCAGCGAAGCGCTCGACACCCGCCTCGCCGCACGCATCACCGCCTACGCCTACAACACCCTCGCCATCACCCAGGCCGCCGAGCAGGCTGCCCGCCGCGACCGGGACCGCGCCCTGCACCTGGTGGAGGTCCGCTGGGAGGCGCTGAGCACGGCCACCGCCTGGCACGCTTCCCACCACGCCTACGTCGTCGCGGTCGACGCCGCCCGGACCGCGATCACCACGTGGTCCGACTCCGCCCGCGCCGCCGCTAAGGCCGGCTGGTTCCCCGTCGAAGTGTCGGAGCAGCTGTACCGGGAGCGGATCCTGACCGCCGGTCACCCGCCGGTCGAGCGGTACGACCTCGACGCGGACGCAGTGGCCGTAGAGGCCGCCCGCCTGCGAGACGACCTCGACCAGGCCCACGAGCACCGCGCTCGCCTCGCCGGCCAGACCCTCATTGCAACCCCGGCCGGAGACGCGTGAGGACGGCCTCCCTGGGCGCTGTGACCTGCGGGTTTTTTGCTGGGTCAGTGTTTGGGTCACTGTCTGAGCAGTGACCCAAACACTGACCCAGGGTCCCGGGCGCTTCATCTGCTGGGCCCGGAGCGGAATCCGGGGAGGTCGTACGTGAAGGAGGGGACCGCCGGCCCGGCGGTCCCCTCCTTCACGTACTCAGGGTCAGGCCCGGGTGGCCTGCACCATGCGGATGGTGTCGACTGTCTCTTCCTCCATGGCCCACCCGTGATCGGTCAGGAGGGTCTCCAGGCGCTGGATGGACTGCTCCAGGCCGTCGTGGTCGCCCAGGAGCGCCAGCGCACGGAACCGGTGCCGCCACAGCTCCTCGCGCTCGCGGGCGACGTCAAGGCCGCGGCCGGCCGCCCACAGCGCGCCTCGTCCGTCTCCGGCTTCCAGGCACCAGTCGGCGAGCAGGGCGGCCGCGTTGACGACCGTGTCGTTGATCTCCTCCACGACCGGCTCGGCCCAGCTGTAGTACGTGGAGCTGACGCCGGAGAACGGCCGGCCCCGGACGAGTTCGAGCGCGCGGCGCAGCAGGGCCTGCCCCTGGGCGCGGGGGAGCTGGAGGGCGGCGTCGTGCAGGAGCTGGAACTGGAGCCAGTCGCACTCCACACCGACGATCCGGTGCCCGTCGGCGCGCTTGGCCATGCGCCGGAAGTACGGCTGGCCTTCGTCGTCGGTGCCGAGCCAGCGCCGGACGTCCCTCAACCTCGTGTTGCGGGTGCTGGGGCTGGTCAGGCCGCCGCGCGGCGAGAGGACCTCGTCGACCTGGTACGCGGTGGCACCGGGGTTGAGGACGAGGAAGGCGGCGAGTTCGGTGGCTCTCGTGCGCCGGTTGGAGTCGACGCTCCCGCGGGCGCCGGTGACCTCCACGGTGCCCAGGATGCTGATCAGGGGCTGGTCCTGGGGAAAGACGATCTCAGGGAGCTCCGCGTCCCTGCCGTCGGCGTCGGCCGGCTCGGGCGGGGTGGTGGAGGCGGCGGGCAGCCGGACGGTGATCTGGGGCAGGGCCCGGGCAGCGGGCAGGACGACGTGTCCGGGGGAGGCGGAGGCGGGCAGGACCGGCACCGCGCCCGTGGTGCCGGCCGGCGTGCCCGCCGTGCCTGAGTCCGGAGCGCTGGACGGCCTCGTGGAGTCCGCAGGGCCGGCCGGGGGTTCGGGAGCTGCCGGGGTCCCGGTGTCCGCGCTGTCGTCCGCGAGGGGCTGTGCGGGGGCGCCCTCGGGCACGTCCTCGTCCTCGTCGTCGAGGTCGGAGAGGAGGGCCAGAAGACTCGGCTTGCCGCCGGCCGGCGGCATGGGGGCCGGCGGCGGGGGGACGGTCACGCCTGCGGCGTCGGCGCCGGGGAGGAGCTTGTCGAGGGGGACGGGTGGCGGGGCGGGGACGCCGGTGGAGGAGTCCGCGGTCACGGCCAGGGTGAGGATGTCGGCGTATTCGTCGTCGCTGCACATCGACAGCACGCACCGCAGGGGAGTGTTCGGCACGGGGAAGTCGGGGTGGTCGGTGTCGATCTCCCACACCTCGCCCTTGCCGCGGGCGGCCTGGGTGCTGCTGGTGATGAGGGTGGTCGAGGACAGGGGCTCGTCGCGCAGGAGGACGTCGAGCTGCCCGGTGGCGTCGGGGCCGGGGCAGGTGTCGAGGTCGGCCAGAACCACCAGGGGGCTGAACTCCTCGGCCTCCGGCGAGAGCCGGGCGCGGGACATGCCCGGCAGGCCCGCGTCGGCCATGAGCTGCTGCTGGCCGGTGTGGTGGGCGCGGGCGCTGTCCGCGGCCGCCTGGAGGTCCGGGTGTTCCTGGACCCGCTGCGCGTCGAGGAGTCCGAGTCCCGGGGCGGTGTCCTCGCCGGCGACGGCGACATCGACCTGCCCGAGCGGGGACAGTGCCAGGGAGACGCCCAGGGTGCGCAGCATCTGTAGGTGGCGGCTGCCCGTCAGGTGGAGCGCGCCGAACTCGTCGAGGTCGACCAGGAGCAGGCCGCCGTCGGTGTCGCTGCCGAGGAGGACGAGCGCCGGGTACGGGGCGGCGACGTCGGCGGCCTGCTCGGGGGCGAGGAGGCCGGCGGAGTCGGCCGGGCACCACCACACGCCGGGCCGGCCGGTGACGGTGGTGAAGGGGGCCGCCGGGGCGAGGTCGTCCCCGTCCTGTGCGGCATCGGACAGGTGCATCAGGACGCCTGCGTCTCCCAACTGGACGGCGGCCAGCGGCGGCAGGTCCCGGTCCTCGTCCGCCAGGCGGGCGGCGAGCGTGCGCAGCGCGAGGTCCAGCAGGAGCAGTTCCGTGCTGGAGTCCACGCTGCGCAGCGTCTGCTCGGTGACGGCGGCGCTCCCCTCCGGCATGGCGATGAGGGTTCCGGCTCCGCGGCGGCGCCGTTGCAGAGCGCGCCGGCGCCGGAGCATCAGCACGACGCCGCCGGCGGCCGCGAGGCTGCCCGCAGCGGCCAGGACGATGCCCGCGGTGGTGCTCTCGGACGCCTGCCCGGCGGTCTCCGGCGCAGGGTTTACCGGGGCCGGGCTGGTGCGCTCAGGGGCCGGGGTGGCTGGGGCGGAGGCGGTGTCGTCGGCTGGTGCGGTGCTGTGGTCGGGGGCCGGAGCGGTCCGGGACGGGGCGGCTGTCTCGGCGGCGGACGGGGCTTCCTTGTCCGCGTCTGCGTCTGCGTCGGCGGTGGGAGCGGGGACAGGGGAGGCGGGGGGAGCCTTCGGGGTGTCGGGCTGCGCGGGCACCGTCGGCTTCGGCGCGGGGCGCTGAGGGGCCGCCGGCTGTGGGCCGGTGTGCTGGGGCAGGTCGAGGACCTGCCCGGGGTAGATCTTGTTCGGGTCGGTGAACGTCCCGCCGCCGGGGACGGTCTCGCCCCGGTTCGCCTCGTAGATCGCGGGCCAGTCCTCCGGGTCGCCGTGGGCGTCGGCGATCGACCAGAGGCTGTCACCGGCCCGGACCGTGACCCGGTCCGCCGCCTCCGCCGCGTCCTCGGTGTCCGTCGTGCTCGTCTTCGGGGACACGGCGCTGGCGGCCGGGGGAGCGTCGACCCGGGTCACGGACGCCGGGGCCTGCCCGGTGTTCTCCGCCGCCGGGGCCGCGGCCTGAGCGGGCCGGGCGCCGGCCGGAAGCTTGATGACGGCGCCCTTGGGGAGGTACTGGTCGCCCGCCGCGAGCTGGGGGATGTCCGGGTTGAGCGCGGCGATGTCCTTCCACCGCTTGCCGTCGCCGAGGTAGTCCTCCGCCAGGTCCCACGGCAGTTCGCTCCCGGAGGCGACCGTGTGCGTCAGGCCGCTGGTCTCGCCCGCTCGCGCGGAGACCGCAGAAGGGGACTTGGCCGTCGTCCCGGCCTCGCCCACGGTGTGGGTGGCGCTCGCCGCGACTGCCGGCGCCACGGTTGCGGCCGAGGCCGCGGTGGGGGCGAGGAGCACGATGCCGCCGACGAGGAAGGAGGCGAAGGACTGCATCGACCCCAGTCCCCGGATCCTGGGGGCGGACCGGCGGCGCAGCACGGCGACGATCTCCACCAGCACCGAGAACGTGAACGCCGCCCACCCCGCCCAGCCCAGACAGGTCAGCACGACGAGGAAAAGCCGGCCGTCGTCCTGCTCCAGCAGGCTGAACCCGCCCTCGGCGAGTTCGGTGGGCTGATGCCCGACGGCCAGCAGCAGGTAGGGGACACCGGCCACGAGGGCGGCCAGGACGACGAGCCCGAGCACGGCCCGCAGCAGGAGTCCGGCGGTGCGCAAGGGAGCGGGGGTCATAGGGGGCTCAGCCTCCGGCCTGGGTCTGTAGATGCGCGGTCGCGGTGCCCGTCACGTGGATCGTGCCGAAGCCGACAAACTGCGCGAAGTAGGTGCTGTAGCTGTCCTGGACGTTCACGATGAGGCTGCGCCCGTCCCCGGTGATCTCGGCGCTTCCCTGAAGTCCGGCGGCCGCGAGGTAGTCCTGGGCGGCCGCCACCGCGGCGTCCGGGTCGAGGGTGATCGCACTGCCCTCCATGGCCTGGGCCACGTCCAGCTGCTGGCCGGCGGCCCGCGCGGCCTCCTGGGCGCCCGACGTCGCACGGTTCGCCGCGTTCAGCGCGCCGCCGCCGTCGACCAGCAGGCCCATCACCATCAGCAGCGCCACCGCGACCAGGGCGAAGTACAGCGACATCGAGCCCCGGTCACGCTCGGCGCGGGGAAGACAGGCGGCCGAGACCGCCCGCCACCGGGACCCGGCCCGCCGCAGGAGAAGGGGCAGAGGGGTCACTGCCGCCCCCGGTAGGTGTCGAGAGGGCTGCTCCAGGACGCGGTGAGGGTCTTGGAGCCGGGCAGGCCCGGCAGGCCGATGTCGGACAGGTCCGCCGTGCACGAGATCGTCGCGGTCACCGTCGCCTCCTGCCCTATGTCGAGGGAATAGCCGGAGGTGTCCACGGTGACGCTGGAGGCCCGGCAGGTGACGCCTTCGCCGTCGAGGCTGCCGGCCGCGGCCGCCTGCGCGCTGGCCTGCGCACTGCCGGCGTCCCGTTCCAGGGACGCCGCCCTGGCGGCGGCGCGGGCGGCGCCGTCCACGGAGCCGGCCGCGCTGGTGACCCGCCCGAACGCGATCATCAGCAGCAGCATGCCGATCACCACCGGGGCCAGGACCGCGGTCTCCAGGGCGTAGGAACCGCGGTCGCGGACCGGTCCCCGTACGGCCCCTACCAGCCGGGCGTGCAGGGTTCGGGTCATGGGGCGGTCACCCGCTCCACGGGCGCGTCCGCGTGCTCGGCGACGGACAGCGTCAGTCCCGGGACCAGGGTCGCGACGTGGCCGCGGACTGTGATGCGGACCGTTTCCGCCGTGCTCCCGCCGGAGGACACGCTCGCCCCCCGGACGCTGTCCCCGAACCGGGCCAGATACGACTGCGCCTGCGCCACGCCGTCGCCCGCGCCAGCGTTGTACCGCCGCCCGGCCTCGACTCCCTGCCGGGCGGCGGACTGGGCCACGCTCTTGGCGTGGAAGTACAGGCCGGTCTGGATGATGGTGAAGCCCAGGGCGAGGACGACGACGGCCAGGACGGCGAACTCCACGCTGCCGAAGCCGCGGTCGCCACCTGGACGTCGTATATGTGAGAAGAGTTGTTTCACTGCATGCTCCGGTTCAGGACGAGCTGAGCCGCAGGTCGGCAGGGCCTGTCGGCGGCCGCGCTGCGCTGTTCGAATCCCGGTGGGAGCCACCCCCGGTTGAGAAGCCGGGGATGGGCGGGGAACCGGTTGTAGGCGGCGAGCGCGAAAATGAGCGATGCCCACGGGGTGGCCAGGCGTACCGTCGTCGGACGTTTCGTCACGCTGATGTAGTGGGTGTGGAAGACATCCGGCGCGACCAGGTCGATCGAATCCAGGCCGGACCAGTACAAGAAGATCGATTCGGTTGGTTTGGTGGGGTTGACGAAGAACGCCCCTGTCAGGCTGACGGTGACCTCGCCGGGCTCCCGCTCGATCCATCGCGGCTGGGCATTGCGGGCGGCCTCCTTGCGTCGGGTCGAGTTGCCGACCGCGTTGCCGAGGAGACTGCCGATCACGAACGCGGGCGACCCCACGGCGAACGTGCTGGTGTGGTGGTAACTGCCGTTGCCCAGGGCGCCCCAGTACGAGGGTCGGGCCGGGCCGGTCACCAGGGCCCGGTCGCCCTGCGGGAGCGGGGCGGGCGTGGCGACGAGAGGGCGGTGGTTGAGCTGGCCCTGGACGACGTCGGCGATGATCTCGCAGGTGTGCCACAGGTATTCGTCGAGGGCCGTCCAGGGTGGTGGGCCCTGCGAAGGCACTGGGCGCTTGGGCAAAGGCTCTCCTGGGTGAGGGGGGGTGAGGGCTGTGGCGGTCAGCCGCCGCTGATGATGCCGATCTTCTCCAGGAGCTTGGTGCGGATCGCGATGACCAGCAGACCGGCCCCGACCAGCAGTGCGCCGGCGATCAGAGCGAGTTCGGTGGAGGTCTGACCTGCGTCGCCGCGGTTCTTCAGGGCCTGGTAGTGGCTCTTGATCCACACGGTCAGGGTCTGGATGTCCATGGTGGGTTCCCCCTTTTGGGTGTTCAGCTTCCGAGGATGGTGATCGTGACCGGGATCATCACGAAAACGAGCATGAGGATGACGCCGGCCGTGACCGGCAGGACCATCGCCGCGGACGCGGCGTTGGCCTCGGCCTTCGCGTCGGACAGCAGCGCGATCCGCAGCTGCCGGGCCTGGGCCTGCAACGTGGTGTAGACGGCGGCGCCTTCGCCGGCGAGCGCGAGGGTGTCGGCCGGCCGGGTCAGCTCGGGAATGCCGAGTTCGTCGCCGAGCTGCTTGAGCGCGTCCCACACGGTGACGCCGGCGAGGTCGGCCTGGTGGAACACCTGCCGCATCCGGGCGAAGATCCACCCGTCGCCGACCTGCGCGGTCTCCGTCAGGGCCTGGGCCGCACCGGAGTTCGCGATGCGGGCGAGCGCGACCCGCTCCAGGTAGGAGGCGGCCGCGTGCCGCACGACCTGCCGGGCGGCGGCCGCTTCGCGTGCGACTTCCTTGCCCGGCCACAGCCAGAACAGAGCGGCCAGGGCCAGGGACACGAACGCGGGCATCACGAACGGCAGCGGAGCGCCGGCCAGCGCGAGCAGCCCTTGCATCAGCTGCGGCACCAGCAGCCCGTACAAGGCGAACAGCACCCTCTTGCCGAGGTGTTCGGCGGGGCTGATGCGCAGCAGCGCCAGGTCCTGCGCGGGCAGGGTGATGCGGCCGCCGAACTCGCCGAGCAGCCGGGTGCCGACCCGCTCGGGAAGGCTCCCGGTGGACACCGGCGCGGCCGAGGCTACGGTGGGGCTGCCGGCCTTGGCGACGTCGAGGCGGTCGAGCGCGGAGGCCAGGTCCCGGCGGGCGGGCAGCAGCGCGCGGACGGCCAGGCCGATCAGCGCGCCGGCGGCGGCCGCGGGCAGGACGGCGTGCATCGGGATCATCGGGGGCCTCCCGTCAGAGCGAGCAGGGTGGAGGCAGGCAGCGGGTCGATCAGCCGGGGGTCGGGCTCGGTCCGCGCGATCGTCCGAAGCCACCGCAGCGTGTAGGCGAACGCCCCGCCGAGGCCCGCGAGGACGAGCTGCCCGAACGGTGACTGGTACCAGCCGGACCACGCGTCGTTGAGCATGCAGCCGATGACGACGACGCAGATGACCATGGACACCATGCGGGAGGACTTGCGGACCTTCGCCCGGTCGGCCTCGATGTCCCGGGCGTCCGCAGCCTGCTGGTGGATGGTGACCGCGAGCGCTTCGAGGGCGTCCGACAGACCGGGACCCTTGTAGACGGCGTGCGACTGGAACAGCAGCACGACGTGGTCGCTGACGCCGTCGGCGAGTTCGTCGGCGAGCAGCGCGAAGGCGTCCTGTGCCTCCATGCCGGACCGGAGCCGGTCGGACAGGGCCTGCACGTTCGCGGCGATCGGCCCGGGGGCGGCCTTGGCGGAGGCGCGGATGGTCTGCGGAAGGCTGATGCCGGCCTGGTGGATACCGGCGAGGTGGTTGAGCCACTGGCCCAGTGCCTCCAGCCGCTCGATCCTCAGGGAGGCTGCGGTGCCGGGGTTGAGGACGTAGGGCAGGCCGAGGACGGCGGCACCCGCGAGGAGCCCGTGGACGGGCCATCCGGTCCACGCCCACACCACCAGCGTGACGATGCCGGCGGCCGTGAGCAGGTGCCGCCAGCGGCGCTGCCACTTGTCCGGCAGGCCCGCACGGGTCCGCTGGATCCGGCCCGCCATCCGGGACGCCGGCTTCGTCGGGTCGACGACCCGGCCGCGGGCCTCCCGTACGGCGGCGAACACGGCGAGGACGGCGACGACGGCGCACAGCGCGGCGACGAGAGCGAGCTGGGAGGTGTTCACCGGCGCCCCACCGTCGCAAGCGGCCCCATCCAGGCCCCGTAAGGGTTGTCGGTCAGCCACTCCCTGCGCATCAGCCCGGTCAGCTCCAGCCCGTCGATGAAGGACGGCATGTTCTTGTACACGGCGCGGATCTCCCCGCCCTGCGGCGCGAAAAGCTCGGTCGTCACGGGCCGGTTGCCTTCGCCGACGACGTCGTGGACCTCGTAGATGTGGGAGACGAAACGGTGCTTCTGCCCGCCTACCGCGGTCTCGTCCAGGTAGGTCAGGTATACGACCAGGTCGATGGAGGACGCGATGAGGTGGTGGGCGGCCTCGGTCTGCATCCCGGCCTCCGTGCACAGCTGCACCAGCCGGCTGATGATGCCGTGCGGGCGCCGCACATGCAGGGTGCACATCGACCCAGAGCCGCCTGCGGACATCGCCTGCAACATGGGCACGATCTCCGTCGAGCGGACCTCGCCGACGATCACCCGCGTCGCGTTGAACCGCAGCGCGGTCGCGAACATGTCGGAGATCGTCACCTCGCCGGCCGCGCCGCCGCCGCGGGTCTCGCCGTTGGACTGCCGCGCCTCGAACGCGAACGTCACCGGCCCCGGCTTCGGTCCCGGCTCGTCCAGATACAGCTCACGGTCTGACTCCAGCGTGACCAGCCGCTCCGACGGCGGGATCTCCCGCCCCAGCGCCCGCAGCAGCGACGTCTTGCCCGCGCCCATGTCCCCGACGACCAGGATGTTCATCTTGGCGTGCACGCACGCGGTCAGGAACCGCTCCAGCATCGGGTTGATCGACCCCCACTGGACCAGCTCCGCGATCCCGTGCTGGCGGATGCGGTGCCGGCGGATCACCACCGACGGCCGAGTGGTCAGCAGACTCGCCGTCACCCGCGACCCGTCCGGCATACGGAAACCCACCATCGGTGTCGCCTGCGTCAGCGCACGCTCGCCGTGACCGGACAGCCTCGCCATCCGGTTCACCCACGTGATCAGTTCCTCGTGGCTGCCGGCGACCTTCTCGATCGTCTGCCGCGGCCGGTCGTGGTACTCCACGTGCGCCCGCAGCCCGTCGACCATCACGTCCTCGACGCCGTCCTGGTCGAGCAGCGACTGAAGCCGCCCACCCCGGTACATCGAATCGAAGACCGCCGTGCCGATCGCCGCCTCCTGCTCCGGCGTCAGCGGGGTGTTTCCCTGAGCGTAGGCGGTCGCCCAGTCCGCGACCGCGTTGCGCACCAGCCGGCGGGCCAGCGCCCGCCGGTCGGCCTCCTCCAGGAGTTTGTCGGGGTCCTCGGCGCTCAGCTTCGTCGACACCAGGGACTGGAGATGCTCGATCACCTCCCACTCCACCGGCAGCGCGCCGGGCAGGCCCGCGAGCGACGGCACCGCCCCCACCCCGCCGTCCGCGGCCGCCAGCGTGACCGCGGCGGGAGCGTCGGGCGCGACGGGCGGGGGAACGGCAGGTTGCGGGGAGTCGGTGGTGGGGGAGCGGCGCTGTCCGATCCGCCCGGCGAGCAGGCCGGCGATGTCCGCCGGCCCCATCGGCGCGGGAGAACCGTCCGCGCCGGGACGCTGCTGGGTGTCAGCCACGACGGGCTCCTCGCTCCGCGAGGCGCTGAAGCATGCCGCTGATCTGCACGCTGCCCGTCCGGACGGGGTACTGCTGCTGAATCCTGCGCCTCGACGCCGCCGCCTCCAGCTGCTCGGTCGCCGTCCGCGCATGCCGCAGGAGCCCGCTGCGCGCGTACCCCCGCGGCGGCCGGCCCCCGTTGGTGTAGAAGGAGGCCACCGCCGGCTCGAACGGCAGCGCGCCGAGCACCGGCGTCTTCAGGGCGTCGGCGACCTGGTGGGCCCGCGCAGGCCCCTCCTCGATCAGCAGCAGCCCGAGCGCGTCCATCCCGCTGCCGCGCTCGGCGAGCTCGGTCCGCAGCGGCTCGATGATGTGCCGGGCCAGGGTCAGGGACTGCTCGGTGCCCCGCACGACCAGCAGCACCAGGTCGGCCTGGTGCAGCAGCGGCGCCGGCGTGAGCGAGGTGTGCAGCCGCCCGGACTCCAGCGCCACCCGCCCGGCGTCGATGAAGACGTCGTGCCCGGCCTCCTCGGCCATTACGTGCAGCACCTCGGAGAGCATCGGCCAGGTCCGGCTCAGCGCACCGGCCTGCCCCGGATCGGTCAGACCGGGCAGCAGCTTGCGGTGCCCGGCTTCGTCCAGCGGCCACAGGTGCGACGCGAACGCGCCGGCCAGGGCCTCCGGGCCGGTCCGCTCGGCGGCAGCCAGATGGTAGAGACCCTGGCCCGCACCGACCTCGCCCTGGAGAAAACCCGCGCGCAGTGTCCCGCCGGCCGGATCGCACTCGGCCAGCAGGGACGGACGCTTCGAGGCGAGCGTGAGCGCGAGCGCGCTGGTGGTGACCCCGCAGGACTTCGCGGACACGAGAGCGGTGACCGGCATCAGTGGCTCCGAGGCTGACGGACGATCGCGACCCGGCCCTGCGAGGCGCGCGTGGCGAGCAGCGGACCGTCGGACGGTCCCACCGCGAGGTTGACGACGACGCTCCCCGACGCGTCAGGCCGCGACACGCTCACCACCACCGCGCTCACGGTCGACGGCGGCGCCTCCGCCTTGCCCCCGGTCTGCTCCCCCTGCGCAGGCGTCGTGACCGCGAGGACCTTGTCACCCGGGGCGAGCGTCCCGGCCGGGGCCTGCCCCCGCTTCACCTGCACGCCCACCTGCTGCTGGTCGTCTCCCAGACCGGTCCCCGCCGCGAGCTGCGAAGCGGTGAGCAGACCGCCCTTGCGCAGTTCCACCGCGGTCCGCTTGCCCACCACGGACGCCTTCTGCGCCGCGGGCACCGGGGTGAGCGCCGCGTCCGCGGACACCTCGGCCACCGTCAGGTCCGCCGCGGTCAGCGGCTGGCCGGCCGGGACGTCCCGGGCGACCGCCAGCACCTTCGTGCGGTCGCTCGACGACGTCACCGCCGCCGCCGCGCCCAGGCCCGCGACGGCCGCCAGGACCACGCACAGCGCCGCGACCGACCAGCGACGCTCCTTCTTCACCGGCACGCTCGTGGTGATCGGGATCTCCGGACGCGAGGGACCGGAGGGGCCACTGGGGTGCGAGGGGCGCGGGACCGGCGCCGAAGTGGGCGTTTCCATGGTGGTGCCTCTCAGGAACAGGAAGCCGAAGAGAAAGAAGAGGGGAGAGGGGGAGGGCTAGTTGAGAACCTGGACCTCGACGACAGTGATGTCCGCGGCGCTCTCGCGGACCTCGGTCATCTGCCCGGCCTGGGCTCCGCCGGTCACCTGCCAGTCGATCGACCAGGTCGACGTCGCCGTCACGTGGTACTTGCCCGTCGGGGTCGTCGAGGACGGAGCGGTGTAGCGGTGCCCGCAGTCCGGCGATGGGCGCTTGCCGTACTCCGCCCGGTACGGGGTGCCGGGCGTCGTGCAGGTCACCGTCGTGCCGTCGCCCATGTTCCACACGATCTTGCTGACCCGGGCGGTCGCCGTGACACTGACCGGCCCGATCGCGGCGGACGCCACGTTGGGCCCGTAGGTCTCGGGACCGGTCGCGGTCCACATGTAGACAGGCAGGCCGACGACGCCCCGGCCGCCGGGCTTCGGCGTGATGCCGATCTCCGGCCCGCGCAGCAACATCTTGTCCACCGCCTGCCGGGCGACGTCCGCAGGATCGACCATGGGAGCGCCACCGCCGCCACCGGGCGGCGCGTCGGTGAAGATGTTCTTGACGTCGTGGATGCCGGTCTCGTTGTCCAGACAGTCCTCGATGTACAAGGAGACGCCGGGCTTCCGCCCATCCGGGCCCCATACGGCGCTGTCGTCCGAGGGCTGCGGGTCGACCAGAGTGTAGGTGCAGGTGTAACGGCTGTTTCCCCCGCCGTCACTCTCCCCTCCACCGCCACCTCCGCCGGCGGTTCCCCCGCCGCTGCCGCCTCCGTCGCCGGGCCGGGTGTGCCCCGGGTCCCCCGGCGTCTCCACGATCGAGCACACGAAGTTGTTCTCGCACTTCGGCTTGTCCGCCGCCTCGGCCGTGGCGGGGAGAGCCATAGCGAGAGGGAGGGCGAGCGCGAGGTATCGGCGGGCTAGCACGGCTGGTCCGGGTGCAGCTCGTCCTTGAGGACCTTCCAGGAGCCGTTCCAGCGCTCCAGGAAGCTGGTGATGACGTACTTGCGGGCGGCGTTCGTAGCCATCGGCGCAGGCTTTCCGGTCTTCTTGTCGACGATCTTCCACGCGGAGACGTCCAGACAGGCCGATACGGAGATGTTGGGAGTCTTCTTCTCCAGCTCGCCCCCGGTCACGGTGGTGTTGCTGAGCACTGGTTTCCCGGCCATGGTCCGCTTGTTGTTGTTCAGGTTGGCGATCGTCTCCTGGGCGTTGGCCAGAGCGTCGGCAACCGCGTAGCGCTTCAGGTCCGTGCCCTCGAATGCCGGTACCGCGAATGCCTTGGTCATCTCGGCCCAATATGCCTGGTACGCCGCGACTGCCTGCTTCTTCGCGGCCTCCTCGGGGGAGTCCGGCGTGGGGGTCACCAAGGCCGGAGCCGAGGAGGACGGGGAAGCAGGCGCGGTCGGCTTCGGCGAGGCCGGTTCGGCGGACGAGCAGCCGCTGACCGCCGCGAGGCTGGTGAGGAGAAGTGCAAGAGCGCCTCCCCGGCGTGGAGCGGTACCGGAGCGCACGCGTCGCATGTGCGTATGGGTCGTCACGATGTCTCCCGATGCATATGCGGTCACCCGGTGCCACCTGCGCGTGTTGTCCCACGAGGGGCTTGCCGCGTACCGCGGGACCACTTCCATTGCGCGAAGGTCAAGATTACGCAAGACCACATCAACCGCACTGGGAGTAACTGTCGTTGAGGCTCCGAGATGCGATGGAATCGGCCATTTTGGGGCCGGGAAAAGACCAGAGTGTGTCAGGTCCTGGAGCGAGTCCTGTGTCAGGTCGCCGGGACGGTACGGGTATGTGCTGTCCGCCGCCGAAGTCCCCTTGCGCGGGGCGTCGATGCTCACGGGGCGGCCGGGGTGGTGAACAGGATGTCGGTGGGGGCGGGGTCGCCGAGAAGCGGGGTGACGATCGGCGCGAACGGGCCGCGGTCGCGGAGTTCGTCGAGGGTGGTGACCCCGGCGGCCAGCTGGGGGGTGCGCCGGACGCGGGGGTCGGCTTCGGCCAGGGCCCGCAGGTCCTCCGTCCGGCGCCGCAGGGTTCCGGGGCCGGCGCCGGTGAGGACGATGAGGAGCCGGGGGACGGCCGGGTAGCGGTCGCGCCACGCCTCGCGGCCGGTGACCGTCGTGGTGGACCGGAAGCCGGGCGGGGGTGCGGGGACGTAGGTGGCGTAGCGGGCGTACGAGGTGAGCTTCCGTCCGAGGCGGCCGACCTGCATGGTGGCCCGGTCGATCTCCAGGAAGTAGGTCAGCAGCCGGCGACCGGTGGGCGTGGTGCGGGTGTAGCGCAGGACGGCGTCGGGGATCAGGAGGGCGTCGTCCCCGACCCGGTTCTCTCCGTCACGGACGCGGTGGACCAGCTCCGGCTCCCAGTCCAGGGGCCCGCACTCGTCACCGAGCGACTGGGCCCAGGTGGAGAGGGCGAGGCCGGACTCCACGACGGCCAGGGTGTGCTCCTGGAGCTGGGAGGCGGCCGTCTCGGGGTTGATGCGGTAGGCGCGGGAGGTGACCTCGCGGCTGGCCTCGACGATCTCCGCGCCCCGCGGGGTGACGTACCAGAGCATCTCCGGGCCGCCGAGCGTGCCCGCGCGCCGGACGGTGCGCTCCACCAGGCCCAGGGCGCGCAGTTGTTGCAGGATGCGCCGCAGGTAGACGGACTGGCGGGTGTGCGGGGTCAGCATCCGCCGGAGCTGGTCGGTGGAGACCAGGCGGTGCTGGTAGAGCACGGGCAGCAGCCGCTGCCCGAGGCGGGGCAGGCCGGCAGTGGCGGGGTACAGGACGGGGGAGGTCATCAGCCGATCTCGCTTCCGCTGGTCGGGGTCGGGGTGGTGGGCTGCGGGACCGGCGCCGGGGCCGGAGTCGCAGGGGCGGGGCGGAGGGCGGAGAGTTCGGCGAGGATCCGTTCGTCCAGGCCGGGCAGGCGGCCGGTGTCGTCGCCGTCGAGGTCGCGCAGGATCGAGCGGACCGTCCGCCGCCGCAGACTCGCGTCCACGGCTTTCTCCAGCTCGGGCAGCAGCTCGGGGTGGTGGTAGTCGGCGAAGACGTGGTGCAGCGGCACGCCGGAGACCCGGAAAGGCGGGGTCCGCTCGCCGTGGAGCATCGTGGACATCACGTAAGTCCACTTCGGCAGCGACATCAGCGTCTGCGGCGCGACCGGCTCCATCCGCTTGGTCACGAACGCGGCTTCGTCGCTGTCGGCCGCCGACGCCGACAACAGGCTCTGGTTCTGCATGAGGGCCAGCCGGGTCTCGCCGCTCAGCCGCATCGCCATCTGCGTCATGCCCATCAGCCGCAGCTCGTACTTGCGCAGCTGCTCCAGGATCGCGGCGACGTAGCCCCGGGAGGAGCCGTCGATCGCGGTCAGCTCGTCGCAGAACGCGAACATGGTCTCCAGCCGGTCCTGGTCGATCCCTTCGCGCGAGCAGCCGGCCCGGAACAGGTCGAACAACAACAAGGAGGTGATGACCTGGTCCGCCGAGCCGGTGCCCGAGCAGCGCAGCAGCACGATCCGCGAGGTGTCCATCGCCCGCCGCATGTCGTACGTGGAGCGCGGCTGCCCCAGGAACGCCTTCAGAGAGTCCGACGTCTCCAGCTGCTCCAGGGTCTGGGTCACCACCGGCACCGCGCTGCCCTCGTACCGGGGAAACGTCGTCTGCCAGAACCGCCGCAGCCGGGCGGGCAGGTACTGCAAAACCTCCGCGCGCCACTCCTCGTCCGTGAGCAGCCGAGTGAGGGAGAACAGGGTGGGCTGGAGGTCGGGGCGGCCGCGCCGGCACATCTCCAGGGCCAGGTAGGCCAGCACCTGCACGGCGTGCGACAGGATCGCCCGCGCACGCGGCGCCCCGTCACCCCAGCCCTGCGCGGAGGCCAGCCCGCCGACCACCGCGCCGATCACGTCCTGGACCTCGGCCGCGGTACGACCCTCCATCGAGAGCGGGTTCCAGGATCCGACCCGCGCGGACGGGTCCTTCGCGCTCAGGTCGATCAGCCACACCCGATCACGCAGCGCCGGGTGCGTCAGATAAGGCAGCGCCCGCTTCACCGCCGCGCCGTGCGGGTCGAGGAACCAGATCCCGGTCCCGCCGTACGCGAGCGCCACGGCCTGCACCAGCGCCAGCTCACTCTTGCCGAACCCGGACTTCCCGAACGAGGCACCGAACAGGACGTCCGCCTGCGGGGCCGCGGCCAGCCGGATGCGGCCGTCGGTGCCCAGGACCCGGCCCAGCGGCACGACGCCCGGCTGCCCGGTCCACTCCGGCAGCTGCGACGGCGCCGGCGGCACCACCCCGCCGGTACGGATCACGTTCGCCGCCGCACAGTGCACGGAAGCCGGCTTCAGCAGCGCGGCGACCTCCCGCGCCGTCACCCACTGCCGCTTCGTCGGCACGAACTCACCGCTCCGATACCGGCGGTCGAACGATCCCCGGCGCCACCACACGCTGCTGTACGGGCGCCACCCCGTCCGCCGCGGCCCCACCGGCCGCCACCAGTTCTCCCCGCGCCAGGCATCCATCACGGCCATGACCTGGTGCAGCAGCGTCCGGGCCCGCGCCGGGTGCCGCGCCTCGACCCGGATCAGCACCTGCACCGCGAAGACCTGCGTGTCCGCCGACGGCAGGAACTTGCCCACCCCGTCCGCCAGATCCGTCTGCCGCGGCGAGGAAGCCCTCCGCGCCCCGGACGCCTTCGCGCCGCCTGTGCCGCCGGTCAGCCCCGCCGCCACCTGCCCGAACAACGACCCGCCACCGCCGCTCCCGCCGCCGGCGGCGGCGGTGATCTGCTCCCCGTACGCCGACGGGCCGCGCCGCGCCGCACGCCGCATCAGCCGGCGCCGCCACCTCGCGACCCTCCGCCCCGACACCGGCACCAGGTCCACGACCAGGTCGGCCCGCTCCCCCCGGTCGCTGTCGACGTGGGCGCAGGCGGCCGCCATCATCTGCAAGGGGTCGGGGGTGAGGCTGGCGGCGGCGAGGCGGCGGTGATCCGCCCGCGCCAGCACCAGCTCCGCCCGCGCCACGTACGTCCTGCCCGAGTCCTTCGGCTGTTTCTTCGGCATCAGGGCTTCTCCTCGCGGGCCTTCGCGAGCGGAGCGACGCCCGCGAACCGGACCGGCCGCACGTCGCCGCCTGCCCGGTCGGCCTCCAGCACCTCCACGTCCGGGAACGACGGCAGCCGCAGCAGACCCGCCGACTGCGCCGGCCCTTCCAGCCGGGTCGCCAGTCGCCCGCCCTCGCTCCAGTGCCGCATTCGCACTCCCGACGCCCGGCGCGGCAGCCACCCGGCCGCCGCCGGCACCCGCGCCAGCCGCGCCGCGTGCCGCCCGATCTCCTCCGCCGACGGATCGAAGTCCCGTGACGGCACCAGGTCGACGACCGTCCGACACTCGAGCGCGGTCCGGGCCCGGCGCAGCCACCACACCCACCCGGCCACCCACCCCACGGCACCGGCCGCCCCCAGCAGGACGAGCCACCACAGACACGGCCGGACGCTCTCCGCCACTTCCGTGACCAGGGACGTGAGTGTGCTGTTCACGGCATCTGCCATCACGCCGTCGCCCCCGGTCCGCCGCCTGGCGCGCTCACCGCGGCCTTCCGGCACCCGGACAGGCACCTTTCCTCTGCCACGAGCCCCTCCCGAAGGTCAGAGGCGGTCTCTGCGCCGCCGTTCACCCCCGCAAGGAGCGGCAGGACATGCAACGTGACAGGTCCGTGCGAAGAATCTTCGACACTTCCGTCCAGCGGAGGCCGTTACAGGGTCCCGCCGCAGCGAACCTCGGCGATCTCACCGAGTTTGGGCGGCTGTGCTCATCTAGTGATCAGAAGTTGAGAGGCTGTGCCCGTACGACTCGAACCCGAGGAAGACGGAGACCAACTTGATCATCCTTGACGCGAACGTTCTTCGCGGCACGAAGCTCCGCGGGCTTGAGGCCGACCTCCTACGGACCATCCGTGTGGCGCAGCTTGAGAAAGTGGGTGCGCCATGGATCGCGATCGAGGAGATTGCCGCGCAGCGAGCTGCCGAGTACGAGGAGAAGCACAAGGTCGCGTCCAAGGCTGTCCGCGACCTCGCCGTCTCGACTCCGTGGAACCCTCCGCAGCCACCAGTCCACTATGACGCCGAGCACGTGCGCATCCACTGGCGTAATAGATACGCAGAGATCGCAGATGTCCTCGAAACCAGCCAGGCGGCCTACGGAGAGGCGATGTTCCGGGAAGCCAACCTGCTGGCCCCGTGCAAACCGTCGGGGGACAACAAGATCGGTGCGCGCGACGCTGCCATCTGGCTGACGGCCGTCGAGTACGCACGGGAGCACCCTGACGAGACTGTGTACTTCGTCAGCGAGAACCATCGCGACTTCGGGATGGGGGACTCCTTCAAGCCGCCGATGGACCAGGATCTTGCCGACATCGGGGAACGGTTCGTCCTCTACACATCGCTGAACGATGTCCTCACGAAGTTCGCAACCCCTGTCGATGCCCCTGATGACAAGGTTCGGGAGCTGCTCGCCGAAAGCTCGGCCTTTACGACTGTTGGCGAGGAGGCAGTCAAGTACGCCCAGGACCGGTTGGGACTCATCAAGGCAACCGTGAGTTCCGGGACAAGACGACGGACGAAGCTGCTGAACAGGGCTTGGCGCTCCACACCCACCGTCACCTTGGCGTCGGTCAGCGAGATCACCGCTCACGAAATCCGCGATCACCAATGGTGCACCGCGGTAGTCCGGTGGCTGATCCACGGCTACCTCATGGGAGGGCGCGCAATGAGCTGCTCCTGGAACACCCGCGTTCTGGTGAGTCCCACTGCACCAGACAAGGGCCTGACGGTACTGGCCGGCTGGGCCATGGAACCGGTGACCAGTGAGGAAGACCTCGCCAAGCTCCCGGAACTGCCGCCGTACCCCGTTCGCGGGCCAAGGGACTGGAAGGGGATCCCGACCAGCCTCTCCATGCCTCCAGAGGCCGCGGCGTCGCTTGCATCCGCGATCGACCTTTCCGGCATCGAGGAAACCCTTCATGCGCTGTTGCTGACAGCGTGGAGACAGCATGCTGAAGCGGGTGCAGAGCTCCCGGACCTGACGGATACCGTCGATGCCGAGGAGGAGTCGAACCCGGATGAGGATCCGACCTGATGACTCGCGGCCAGGATTCGGCCTACGAGCCGTGGCCGCGGCGCTGCCTGGGCACAAGGAGTGGCGAGGCGGGCAGTCACCTGATTCTTCGGTTCGACCCTGGACGGATCGGCCGACGATGCGCCCCTTTGGCGTCCCGGTCAGGGGCGGGTAGCGCCGTAGTAGTCGTGCTCCGGCATTGCGGTGGTCAGCGGGACGACCTCGACCGCCTTCCCGGTGCGGGGTGCGTGCAGGACATTGCCGTCGCCAGCGTAGAGGGCGACATGGTAGATGCCGCCGGTTCCGCCGTGGGACCAGAAGAGCAGATCGCCGGTCTGGAGACTGTCGCGAGGGACGGAGCGCTGTGAGGTGGCGCTGTACTGGGCGGATGCGACGCGGGGGAGTTGCAGGGTGGGCCAGTAGGCGTTCTGGACGAGGCTGGAGCAGTCGAATCCGGCGGTGACCGACGCGGAACAGCGGCCGTTGAGGTAGCCGTTCGTGCCGTCGCAGAACCCGGTCGAGGGGCCGCTGGGGGTGCCGCCGCCCCAGGAGTAGGGGACGCCGAGGTGAGTGGCCGCGCGGCGCAGGGCGTCGGGCCCGCGGCCGGTGCCGGAGATCTGGAAGGCGCCGGCGCCCGTGGTGCCGAGCCGGTCGTAGGCGTGGACGTGTCCGAGGACCTCGTCCGCATACGCGCCCGACTGGTTGTAGCGGAGCACCGCCCGGCGCAGCTGGGCGTCGTCGCCAAGGTCGCTCGGGCCGGTGCCGCAGAGGTAGGCGGCGGTTGCCTGCGCGGCGTCGTAGATGTTGTGGGGGTCCTTGGCCCCGTCGCCGTTGCCGTCCTGCCCGGAGGGGCCCCTCCAGGTGGAGGGGATGAACTGCATGGGCCCGACCGCCCGGTCATAGACGGTGTCGCCGTCCAGGACACCGTGGTCGGTGTCGCTGTGGACGCTCGTGTTCCCGCCGGCCCCCGAGCCGTGGAGCCGGACCCCGTAAATCCGGGGCGTGACCGCGCCGCTCGCGGCGACGTCGCGGCCGGCGGCGTGGTTCGACTCGACCCGGCCGATGCCGGCGACGACCGACCAGCGCATCCCCCGGCACTTCGGGCGCAGCGTGGTCATCGCAGCCGCGGCCCGCACGTAGGCGTCCAGGACCATCGGCCCGATCCCGGAGACACCGGCCGGCGCCGCGGCCTGCGGCCCGGCGGCCGCGCCGCCGGGCTCTTCGTTGTGACCGGCGGCACCGTTGGCCACCGCTGCGACGAACAGAATCACCAACCCCAGGATGAGCGCCAGTGGTGAGAGCAGCACCGCACCGGCCAGCGCCGTCTTCGCCGGGGTCTTCACGGCCGCCTCCTGCGCCGTGGCGGCGCAGGGTTGAGCGGAGGCGTCGGGCGGGGGGTGCGCCGTGTCCGCGGCGGAGTGGGCGAGGGTTGCGGGGCGGGAACCGGTTGTACTGCCACCGGAGACGGCTGCGCCGGGGGCTGCGGGGGAGTGGCGGTCAGTGCCTGCTGGGCCTGGATGCGGTGCAGCCGCTGCCGGAGGCGGGCCTGTTGTGTCCCGGCCGGCGGCTGTGCGATCGGCGGCACGGGACGCCCCCGCCGAACCGGCACCGGTACAGGAGTGGGCGTCGGCGGCTGGGTCGGACGGGGCGGTGGCACCGCGCGGCGCCGGCGCGGAGGCGGCGCAGGAGGCGGGAACGGTCCGGGACGGTTCGGCGCGTTGTAGAGGCCGAGTCCGCCGCGGCCGGTCACGATCCGGCCGAGCGAGCGCATGTTGTGGACGCCCTCGCCCACGAAGTTCGCCGCCGGCGCGATCCCGTTCTGGTGTACCGCCTGGACGGCCTGCTGTACCCCGTGGACCGTGCTCGCGCGGGCGGCGGAGATCCGGCCGGGTACCGTCGCGGCCGCGGCGCCGACACGGCGTGCCGCCCTCGGCCCGTACACCGGCAGTCCGACAGTGGCCTGGAGGCCGAACCTTGTCGTCTGCGCCGCGCCGCGGACGCCCGCCGCGGCGGTCCGGCCGGCGACGCGTGCTGTTCCGGCGATGGCCCGGCCGGTCCCGCGCAGGGCCATACCGCCGAGGCTGCGGGCCGTGCGTGCCGTACCGGCCCGGCCGAGGCCGGCGGCCAGACCACTGCCGCCGGACAAGGCCATGGCGCCGAGCGCGAGGCCGCCCAGCGCCAGCTTGCGGCCCGCACCGCCCCGCTTGGGGGAGGGGAGCGTAGGTGCTGCGCTGCCACCCACCACGCTGGTGCCGACCCGGGCACGCGCGCGGTGAGCGAGGCCGCGGGTCGCCCGGGTCAGGCGCTTGCGGTAGACGAAGGCGCCGAGCACGACGCAGTCGAGGGCGACGAATCGGATGGTGATCCCGCCGGGCAGATCCTGGTCGGAGGCGTTCAGGACGGCGTTGACGACGACGACGAACACGGCGATCGACGCGACGGAGACGAGCATGAGGGCCAGTGCGCGGGCGATGGCGGTGGCCCGGTCCCACAGCCAGCCGCGCCCGGGCCCGGGCAGGACACCGACGGCGAGCCCGACCTTGGCGATCATCGCCTCGATGGCGATCTGGAGCTGGGCGAAGAGGAACCCGGCCGTCAGCGTGATCATGAAGATGCAGGTCAGGAAAGCGGCGATGACCATGAAGAAGGCGCCCCCGACCTTCTCCATGCTGGCCTTCTTCGCCGACGCGGCGCCGTCCTTCACGCACTGGGCCTCGAACTTCTTCAGCGGCCCCTTGGCGGCGAGCTTCTCCCGGATGACCGTGTCGGGCGTCGCGGTGACGGATTCCGCGACGTCCTTCAAGACGCCCCCGATGTACGGGATCTGGCCCGCCTGCTTCTCGCCGGACGCCAGGAACTCGTCGAGTTCCTTGTCGAAGACCGCCTGGGAGATCCGGGATTCGCGAAACAGCGTGCCGCACTTGGGGCCGTCGCCGTCTGCGGGGTCGGAGAAGGTCCGGCCGTAGGAGAGCATCATCGCCGGCCGGGCGACGAAGGCGTCCACCAGGGCGTCGGTGATGGGCCGGGCGATCGAGGAGGACGAGCTGCGCACCCGCGTCCCCACAGTGGCGCCCGACCCTGCCTTCTCCCACGTCCCGCTCGCCGTCGTCCGGCCGGGGCTGTCGGCGTCGATGGCCTCCTTGTCCAGGACGAGCGCAGCAGTCTCCACCGCGAGATCACGCACGGAGGCGACGACGCCCGAGTCCTTGGACAGCAGCATCTGTGGCGGCGAGGCCAGAGCGCCGAGCGCGAGCGCCGAGATGACCAGCGCCGCCGCCATCTCGCCCCACCCGCGCGCCCGGTTGCCGAACAGCAGGTGCCAGGCCGCCACCACCATCGCGAACGTCAGGAACAGCGTGGGCAGCCCCAGCTGCACGATCACCCCGCCGTACAGCGACGTCGACACCGTCAGCGCGGGCTTGAGGAGCAGTCCGGCCAGGGAGAAAGACAGCGCCCAGGAGATCAGGAAGCACGCGAAGGAGACGAGCCACTTGTTGCCGAGGAACATCATTTCGACCAGGAAGTGCTCGATCTTCAAATCCCAGTCGTTCCAGTCGCCGGTGTCGGCGTAGACCCGGTAGGCGGAGACGGGGATGTTGTTGCGGTCGGTCACCTCGAACGCGGACAGCACCCCGCCCCGGGACGCCTCGTTCTTGAGGTAGTCCTCCACCGTCTTCTTCCAGGCTTCCGCCGCCCGGCGCTCCTGCTCCTTCTTCTGCGCGGCCGCGTTGCGGTCGGCCTCGTGCCCGATCTCGTCGAGCGTGGTGCCGTCCGCGGGCGGGGTGAGGACCGGCGCCGGGGCGAGCGGGTTGTCCGGGTCGACCGGCGGCACCAGGCGGTTCGGCACGGTCGGCGACGGGACCGGTTCCGGCGCGGCGGTCGCGGCCGCGGCCAGCAGCAGCGAGGAGAGGCCGGCGAGCATCAGCAGCACCACCGCGAGCAGCAGCGCCCGGCCCGGCCGCGCCCACCGCACCACCGCGGCGGCCCGGCCGCCGAATCCGGCCGTCGTGGGGCGCGGCGTGCTGCGCGCGAGGCGCCGGCGGGACATCAGACGGCCTGCCGGACGGGCTGGGAGTGGATGGCGGCCGCGATCTCCTCATCGGCGGGGATGGTGATCTGCATGGCGCCGATCCGGCCGGTCAGATCACGGTGGAGGCACTCACCGGCCCGCGCGGCCCGCTCCTCGTCGCTCATGTCCGGCCGGTTGGGCGACAGACCGGAGGTGACCAGCGTCAGGAGGTCCTCGTCCTGGTCGCTGCACCCCAAAAACGCGAGCCCGCGGGCGGCCAGGTTGCGGTTCGTGTGCCGAAAGAGGCACTTGCGCGGGATCAGGCCACGCAGGATCTGCCCCTTCTCACTGTCGGCGGGGCCGATGTCGTCCTCGTCGTGCCCGCCGAACCAGGCCCCCGCGTTGTGCTTGCGGCCGTCCTTGACCAGCTCGATCGCCAACTCCAGCCCCTCGGGCGAGGACGTCAGCCACCAGCACTCATCCCAGATCGCCACCGCGAACTCGTCCGGAGCGGCATAGGCGATCTTCCGGCACAGGGCGGCAATCAGATACATCACCGCCCGACCGAACGTCTTCTCGAACTGGAGCTTCTCCAGCCGCCCAGCCTCCAGCTCACTCTTCGTCGGCAGCGCCAGAGAATGGACCGCGAAGACGACGCTGTCCGCGGTGGAGTTCCGCACCACCGGCAGCGTCTCGTCGAACACCGCGCGGGCCAGATCCTTGCGGCGGGCAGCGGCCAGCCGGCGCGCGGCCAGCACCGCGAACGTGTCCCCGCCCGCGCCCCGGTTGGTCAGCTCCTCCACCAGCACCCGCATCGAGGGGTGCGGCTCTTTCAGGACGGCCTCGATCGCCTCCGACAGAGCGATGCCCTCCTCGCTCATCGGCGACAGCCCCAGCAGCAGCGTCAGATACGACTCGGTGAACCGCTGCGCCTCCGCCGCCTCGGTGAAGATCCGCAGCGGATCCAGGGAGATCCGGGCCTGGTCGTCGATCGTGATGATCTCGGTCTCGCCGGGGCACGCCTGGGCGAAGCGCACCCATTCCTGCTGCTCGGTCCGGTCGACCACCACCGCCCGGCCCCGGCGGACCCCGTGCCGGCGCCGTCCGGCCGCAAGCACCGAGTACATGGCCGACTTCATCCCCACCGACTTGCCGCTGCCCAGCTCACCGACCCACGCCGCCGCGGCCGAGGTGTTCTCCCGCGGCCCGCGCGACCAGTCGCACAGCACCGGACGCACTCCGCCGTTGGCCAGTTGCAGCCCGTACAGCGGACCCGTCTCGTCCCCCAGCGCGCTGCCGGTGAACGGCGCGGCCATCGAGAAGTCGCGGGCGAGGAGGTACTGGGAGTACTGCGCCATCACCGACGGCGTCCGCGTCCCGGGCAGCATCCCGTACCAGAGCGCCTCCTGCTCACCGCGCGGCCTGACGAAGGTGTACTCCCCGCCGGCGAAGTGGCCGGACAGCTCGCCCGCCCGCCGCTCCGCCTCCTCCGGCGTGCCGCCCCACACGCACAGCGCGGTCATCGCCCGCACCTCGACCTCCGTCTTCGACGACGTCAGCCGCTCACGGAACTCGTCCAGACCGGACGCCGCCTTGTCGACACTGGCAGGCACCCCGGCCGTCTCCCCGTCGTACTGCTCGTACTGGTGGGCCAGCTCCCGCGCCTGACGCCGGCTCTTCGCCTCCGCCGCAGCGCCGCTCTCCACCTGAAGCCGCACCACCCAGTCCACCGGGAACGAGAAATCGTCCAGCTGCCCCAGATACTCCGACCCGGGGAACGTGAACGCCTCGGGCATCTCCGCCAGCGCGAGCATCGCCTGGTACGACGAACCCCACTCGGTCGTCGCCTCGACCCACCTCCGCGAAAACGGATTCCCCCGCCCCCGACCCCTGCGGCCGGCCGCCTCCTGCCCGCCCTGCTCCACTTCGGCACCGAGCAGTCCGCCCTCGGCGAGCACCACCTGACCCAGCGAGGCCGCCCCCCGACCCCGCCCCCGCACCCGCTGCCCACCGTCCGCAGCGGGCAGCACCGGCTCGACCAGACCGCGCCGCGCACTGTGCCCGTAGATCCACAGCACTTCGGCCGTGGACGCCGCCCGCAGCCCGATCCCTGACGGCCACATCGACGCAAGCCGCTGCGCCTGCACCAGGCGCAGCTCCTCCTCCCGCGCCGAGACCGGGCGGGGCAGCAGGCCGAGCGCCAGAGACACCTCGGCCCGCGCGGCCGCGACCACCTCCCGCAGCGCCTCCTTCCGCGGCATCGGCAGCGGCAGCGCGAGCCAGTCCGAGCGGCCCGTCAGCTCCAGCTGCTCCAGCTGACCGCGCAGCATCTCCACGCTCGCCGCGTACCGGGGCGAGGCGGTCATGTCGATGTCCGCGCACATCCGGGCCACCACGCTCTCCGGGTCGACCGCCGGACACAGACTCAGCAGCATCGACTCCCCCCGCAACTGCTTGACCAGCGCCTCCAGATGCCCCAGCCGCTGCTGCCGCGCCCGCCGCGAGCCGTGCGCCGACTGCGCGCCCTGCACCCGGAAGAGCGCCCACACCGTTCCCTGCGTCGTCCACACCACGTTCCCGGCCACGTGCCGGATCGGAATCCTCACCGCTCACACCCCCCGCTCGACATCCACGCCCCGCGCCCGCAACTGCTCCTGACGCAGTGCCAGCAGCGCCGCCGCCGCCCCCGCCGGACTCCCGCCCCGACTCCCCGCCCGCACCGCCGCGGCCGGCATCCCCGACGGGCCGCCGACCGCCGAAGACGCCGTCTCGGACACGGCCTCCTCCCCGGCCACCCGGGAGGAATCCGGGGCCTCCTCCGTCCACGTCACGCTGCACACCCCCACCAGCGGCCGGTACCGGCCCACCGGCTTCACCGGCCGGCCACTCAGACGCCCCGCAGAAGGCGCCGTCACCGCTCCGCCCGCGCTCACCGCGACCAGAAGCGGGTTACGGCCGTCCACGTGGACGTGCCGCACCACCAGAGACAGCCCATACGGCACCCCGAGGGCGATCACGAAATTCACCAGCCCGAAGTGCGCCCACACCGCGCGGGTCAGCATCAGCACCGCAAAGGTCACCGCGATCACGGCCACCTGCGGCACCGTGTACGGCCCGCCCGGAATCGTCATCTGACCGCCGGGCCACTTCCCGATCATCAGCGGATGCCGCCGGGCCTTGGTGTAGCACCGGCCCACCAGCACCTCGTCGCCGGAAGGCATTTCCGCGGGCGTGCTCACAGGCCCTCACCGCCACGCCCCGCCCCGGTCCCGGGGACCGGCTCCACGACGCGCACGACCGCAGGCCCGCGCCCTTCGGTCACCGGCGGCGCACCGCCCGGCTTGATCGTCTCTCCCACGGAGTCACGGAACGCGGGAGCGCTCATCACCGCGTACCACAGGGCCACCCCGCCCAGCAGCGCACCACCCGCGGCCAGAACGGACTTCGTCCTGCGCCAGGAAGCGATCGTGGAGACGGTCACCATGACCAGCATCACCGTGCTGGTCAGCAGACCATTGAGTCGGATACCCAGCACATTGACGTCGCTGATCGCGTCCGCCAGCAGCACCATGTCCTGCATCACTTGCTCCTCATGTCCGTTGCACCAGAACCGGCAGCCAGGAGCGGGGCCGCCTCGACGGCCTCCACCTCCCACCGCCCGTCGCGCGCCTTCAGCGCGACCGCATACGTCAAAGCCCGCTCCGCACCCGCCCGTTCGGATGCCGTCACGTCCACCAGCAGCCGGCGCCGCGTCCCGTCCGGGATCTGCGCCCCCTCGGGGAAGGCCGCGCCCGGCGCGTTCGTCCCGTACTCCGCGACCCGCTCCACGCGAGCCCAGGCGTACGGAGCCGGCACGATCGGGGTGAGCCTGCTGCCCGGAGGCATGTACCGGTCGACCTCGCCGCCGCCCGCCAGGTAGGAGGTGAAGAACCCCTGAAGCGTCCGCACCCCCGGATCCGCCGCACTGGGCTCCGCCGCCTGCCCGTAGCCGAGTTCAGGGGCCTGCCCCACCGGCAGCGCACCGACCTCCGCAGGCAGAGCCACCGCGGCAAGCTCGCCCGAGGCACCGGAGCGCACCGGCACCCGGAAGTACCGCAGCCCCACGGCCGGCTCGGCCTCGTCCCGCTCCGGCTTCGCCGCCGGCAGCTCGGCGGGGCGGACCCGTGCGGCGACCGTCACGGCCCAGTAGCCGGCCGAGACGGCCCGCACCCGCACCGCCGCGGCCTGCTCCACCACCTGACCGCCCCCACCGCCTGAGAGCGTGGCCGGACCCGCCCCCGGCATGAACGCCGCCAGGACCTCGCCGGTCCGCCCCTCCTCGGCCTCCAGATACGCCGTCACGAACAGCTCGGCGAACCCGCCCGGCCCCGAGGAATCCACCGCCACCGCCGCAGGCCGCTCCGCGGCGACCTCCGCGCGCACGACCTCGGGACCCGCGAGCAGAGCCCACGCCCCCAGCACCGGACCGGCCAGCAGCAGCACCCACGCCGAGCGGCGCAGCACCGTCACCGCGTTCGCCGAGGCCCCCAGCGAACCCAGCTCCCACCCGCCCGCCTCCGCAGGCAGACCCGCCTCCTCGACCCGTCCGTGCTCACGAGCCGCCCGCGTCTGCTCGGGGACCGGGCCCGTGCTGCGGCGCCTCACGACTGGGCCTCGCGCAGCAGGGCGGCCCGCGTCAGGCGCGTCTGCGCGGGAAGCTCGCACCAGCGACCGAACGCCTGCCGGGCCACCGGGGCCTCGCGCAGATACGTCCGCATCGCCTCCTCCGTCTCGGCGGAGAACGGCGCCACCTCCAGCAGCACGGCCAGCTCCCCGAGCCGGCGACGGGCCCGCATGAGCACCGTTTCGTCCGACGGCTGTTCCGCCACGGCCGACACCTCGCATTCCCACTCCCCGGCGGCCGTTCCGCCGGTCCACCCCCGCAAGGAGCCGGCCGCACCCGAACGTGACAGCCGCAGCCCGAGAAAATCCGAGAGCTTCACGCCGCCTGCACCCACTGCCGTGCCACCGGCCGCAACCGCGCCACGGTCCGGCTGCGCCGCTGACGCCGGGCCGCCGCCGACACCCCGGCCTGCTCCTGCGACTCCGCCCGCACCTCGTCCGCGATCTGCCGCGCCCGCGCCACGCTCAGCAGACCTGTCTGCACCCCCCACAGCAGCAACTCGGCCAGCTCCGCCCGCGCCGGCTCCCACTCCCGC
Organism: Streptomyces sp. NPDC059201; assembly: GCF_042754585.1. Lineage (NCBI taxonomy): Bacteria > Bacillati > Actinomycetota > Actinomycetes > Kitasatosporales > Streptomycetaceae > Streptomyces > Streptomyces sp. NPDC059201. The sequence continues at coordinate 8,776 of NZ_JBHZBB010000022.1, read as the reverse complement.
GCCCCCTCCACCAGGCCGCCTGCCACGGCCTGTTCCACCACCCCGGCCCGGCACGCGGCCTCCGCCACGTCCTCGCCGCTCGCCCGCTCCGCCCACTCGGAGCTCCACTCCACCGCCTGGGGGTCGTCGTCCCGCAGCTCCCGGCTCGCCCGGTGCAGCGTCTCCAGCAGCAGGTTCGCCGCGACCTTCCGAGACCGGTGCAGCGGATAGGTACGCACCACCCCGTACAGGGCCGCCACCACGACCTGCCCCACCTCGTCGAACTCCCGCCCCGGCCGCAGCAGCGACATCGTGGTGCGCACCGCCCCGTCGACCATCGCCTGCACCACCACCCGCGCCGCCAGCCGCGCCCCCGCACCCTCGCCTGCCGCCACCGCCAGCAGCGCACCCATCCACCGGTCGCTGTGCTCCCGGCCCACCCGCCGGTCCCGCACCCCGAGCCAGCCCAGCAACGTCTCCAGCTCCGCCGGCCCCTCACCCGGTGTCAGAACACCGGCCCCCTCCAGCCAGCCGCGCACCCGCGCCCCGGCGCCCGGCTCGGCACACACCAGCGCCCACTCGGCGTTCAGTCCCTTGAAGACACGGATGTCCACGACACGGCCCTTTCTCGATCACGTGTCGTCGACTGTCCTCAGCACCCCTGACCCAGAAACTGACCCAGAACCACAAACCCGCAGGTCAAACGGTTGCCCAAAGAGCAACCCGCCCCCTTCCCTCTGGCCGGGTCACTCCGCTCGCCCCCGGGTCACCCTTCGGGGCAGCCTGCGCGACCGAGGAACGGCCGTCGCCGCACCCCGTGGACATGGCCCCCGGCGAACGCGCCCCGGCGAGCCGCGGCGAAGCCCTGCCCGCAGCGCCTGCCTGCACCTCGCCAGCAGGAGGAGGCGCTCCGGGGCAGCAGTCCCCTGGCCCGGCACCGCCCACCGGCTGCTCCAGGGACGCGGACCGCGCAGGGGCCGTGCGCGGCGCACGCGATCACCGTCCGGTGCGCCGCGTCCGCAGAACGCCCAGGACGGTCCGGCGGAATCGCCATGGCCGAGGAAGCGGGTTCGCTCCTCGACCAGCAGGGGCCTCCCTGGGGGCCTGGACGTCGGCGAGGGGCGGGCCTTTCCTTCTCGGCGGGCGGCGTGAAACCCGGCTGGCGCACTGGAGGGCCGGCCGCCCGACCACCGCCGCCGCCGGGAGGTTGCGTCACCGGTTGCGTCACCGGTTGCACCACCGGTTGCGCGGAGGGTTGCATCACCGGTTGCATCACCGGTTGCGGGCCCGTTTCGCGCGACCGCGCATTGCCGCAGGTCAGGACCGGCGGGTCAGTCTTTCTCGCCGCCGACACCTCTTTCTCCGCGAGCTGGAGGAAGAGGCAGTCGTTCATCCTCGGGGCGCAGGGCCCCGCGGCCGGGGCTTGATTCGTCGGCCAGCCCCCTTGTTCCTGGCGGGCCGACCTTTCCGGCGGCCCGCCGGCACACCGTGGCCGAACTCGCCCGCGCCGGCCGCGTCTCCCGAACACGTCTCGACATCCGCTCCTCGACCGCCACCAGGCCGCCGGAAGAGCTCAGCGTCCGCGACATCTCCGCCCATCTGACCTCTCCGGCCTGCTGTGCTCCGTCGCCGCTTCCGCAGTTGATGCGGAAGAACCACTCGACACCTTGCAAAAGGTGGGGTGAGTCGTGTAATGTATGTGTTGTCGGAAGGGGGGAGCACCCCGGAAGACGCAGCAGATTCCCAACTCAAAAGAGGTAGCCGTGACAGACGGACAGAGGCTTTCCCTTCAGGAACGACTCGGCATCGTCTACCAGCGTCTGACGGCGCTGCCCCCGGCAAAGGGCCCGGAGGAAGCACTCCGCCAGCTCGCCGAAACGCTCGACAGCGTAGAAGACGAGTACAGCGGAGTCCCTCGGAACCCCGACTCGGGACTCGCTTTCGACGGCCGGATGTACCCGCCCCGCGCGGACTACGTCCGACAGGAAGAAGACGGGAGGCTGGTCGCAGTGACCAAGGGGAACGTGATCTACGCGGAACCCGACGGAACGCTCATCATCACCAGCAGGCGCACCGGCGAAGAGGTCTACCGGCGCCCCGGCGCCTGACCTGCCGCCCCCGGCATCCAGCCGGGGGCGTCCACCCCTTCCCCTGCCACGGCAACCACGAAAGGAGCACCCATGCACATCGACCTTGTCGTCATCTACACCGACCAGCTGGAAGCCTGCCGAGACTTCTATGCCACCCTGGGCCTGTCCTTCGTCCAGGAGCGGCACGGCACCGGACCCGAGCACTACGCCGCCGTTCTCGGTGACGGTTCAGTGTTCGAGCTCTACCCGGCGACCCGCCGCCCCGCCACCGGTTACCTCCGCCTCGGCCTCACAGCGCCCGCCGACGCCGCCACCGAGGACCGGCAGGTTTTGACCGACCCGGACGGCCGCACCGTCGTCCTCACCCCCAGCGAGGACGGGAACGTGCAGAAGAACAGCACGACCGGCGAAGAAGAGGCCCGTGCGGCCATCGCCCGCATCCTGGGGCGGGACACACGGACGGAGGTGGTCGCCTTCCCCGGCGGGAACCTCTCACTCATGATCGTTTTCAACGGCCGCAGCGTCGTCATCGACGGTCACGACGGGACCGGATGGGGATGGAGCATCGACCCCACCGAAGAAAGCGGTTTCTCCGGGCACGACCACACCGCCGGCACCTTGGAAACCGCCCTGCGCGACGCTCGCACGGCCCTGGCCTCCTGACCCGCACCACATGCAAGACAGCCGACGGGGCGGGGCCACAAGGGCCCACCGTCCAAAGACGGGGAGCACGCCCCGTCGGCCCAGCAGATTCCCCAGAGGAGAACCCCCGTCATGGTAGCCGCCGAGTCTCCCCAGCCCCCCGACGGGCGCAGCGGCGTCACCTTCGCCGAAATCGCCGCCCACTACGGACTCAGCCCCCGCTACGTCGCCGAGAACCCCCGGTGGGGCCGACACCCGGACTGGCCCGCCCGCACCGGAAAACGCGGACGATTCGCCGAATATGACCCCGGCGAAGTAGACCGCTTCGTACAGACTCACCACCACCGTCCCACACCCGACCTCGAACCCGGTCGCGCCTACACCCTCACCGAGATCGCCGCCGCCACCGGGCTGGCCGCCGACACCCTTTACGCCGATGTCAGCCGCAACCGCTGGCCTCAACCCGACGAGACCACCCCCGACGGCACCCGGATGTGGTACGGCAGCACCGTCGCTCGAACCCTCGCCAACCGCCGCCGTTACACCTCCCGCAGAAAGACTCCCTGAGTCACACACATGACGAAGCCGTCCCTTCTGCCTTCAGGCCGAAGGGGCGGCTTCGTCATGTCAGAAGTCAGGCCGTGGCTCTATCGACGACCCACACAGCAGCCGTCGACGACTCCGGGAGGCACCGCCGCGCGAGGGTGACGTGGCGTGGAAACAGGACGCGGGGCGCTGCAGTCGACCTCGGAAGAACGGCCCCGGGGCCAGGAGGCGGTCGAGAGCGGCCTGGATGGCGTGGCGCCCGGCCCCCGGCGGGGCGCCCACCCTCATGGAGCCGGGGCGAAAGCCCGGGTCGCCACTGGTGAACACGCACCTGCCTGCTCGTGAGGTCACGGGAGGCGGCCAAGTGCAGGACGTAGCCGATGACCAAGCCCTGCTCCGCCACCCGGCGCGGCAGCGTTGGCACGGCGATCAACCGGCACTGACGTTTTGCGCGGTAGAGCTCGTCACCCGTCGGCGCGCGTTACGAGCCGGTGCTGCTCGCCGACCAGATCTGAGCCGAGCACGAGATGCGGCACACCCTGCCGAGGATCATCCTGATGCCGTGAACGTTCAGCGCATCTCGGTCTTCGATCGCGGTCGGGGGCGTCGGGCTGTCGCAGTCGCTGCTGCGTGCGGGGCACTCATGTTCGCGGGGGCCTGTGGAGACGACGGAAGTGCCGCAAAGACGCTGGCAACAACCGCAACGCAGGCACCTCCGCGCGGGCTGATCTCTGACGAAGACGCCGAGCAGATCCTCGGGGGCCCCGTCGATCCACAGGGACAGTTCAGTCCTAACGCTGTGCCCGAACTTCCGGGATGCCCCGCGTACGCGCGCGTGGCCACTCAGGCCGACCAGCGAATCGGATACATCTCCGACAAAGGTGATCAGCTCACCGAGGTTGTGGTGGAGGACGGAGAGGACACCCAACTACTCGAGGACCTGCGCGCGTGCTCCGGGGGAATCGCTGGTGGAAGCCAGGTCACCATCGATCTCACCTCCGCACCGGGCGGCCCCGGAAATGTCACAGGCGTGATCGCAGTGGACGGGACCACCATTCATCTGCGAGCTCGCGTGGTGGAGGGGGACAACATCGAGATCCTCACCATCGGCACCGCGGCGCAGGCGGATATGGCCATTGACGTTGCCGAAGCCCGCTATGGCGGCACTCCGCTTCCGGAAGGGCACTCCGGCTGACCGCCCCGAGCTGTCCGGCATAGGCGGAGTCGGCCCAGACGATGGTGATCTCGGGGTGCATGAGCCGCAGCCGGAACAGAACTTCCTTGGCCGCGTTGCGGTCGGTCATGTCGGCCGGGGTGACCATGACGAACAGCGGCAGGCCCTTGATGTCCACGACCAGGTGCCGCTTGCGGCCGTTGATTTTCTTGCCGGCGTCGTAGCCGCGGGAGTCCTTGCCGACGGTGTCGGCGGCCTTGACCGACTGGGAGTCGATGACGGTGGCGACCGCTCCGGGGGCCCGGCCCATCTCGCGGCGGATTCGCTTCCGGAGCTGGTCACGGATCTGTCCGATGACGCCGGCTGCAGCCCAGCGGGCCATGAACCCGTAGCACGTGCGCCAGGGCGGGAAGTCCTTGGGCAAGGCCCTCCACTTGCATCCGGTGTCGACGACATAGCGGATCGCATCGACGATCTCCCGGCGGGGGTGCTTCTCCGGGCGGCCGCCGGCCGGGGTCTCGCAAGCCGGTGTCGGCAGCAGCGGTTCGATGAGGGCCCATTCGTCGTCCCAGGTGTCGGAGGGGGGTAGCAGCGTCGCCGTGGCAACGTTCCCTCCCTGGAAGACGGGGCGGGGCCGGCCGCTTCGCGGCCGGCCCCCCCCCGCAGCCGGAGGGGACGACGGCGAGAGAGGA
>NZ_JBHZBB010000022.1:0-3643 GCF_042754585.1 Streptomyces sp. NPDC059201 | reverse complement strand
CCGGCCCACCCCCCCCCCCGTGCAAGGGGGGGGGGGCCCCCCTCCGGCCGCCCCCCCCCCGCCGGTCAGGCGTCGGTGAAGTCGGCGATGACGTCGAGCGTGGACTCGACCGAGTTGAGCTGGGTGTTGAGGTGTTTGATCCACCGGCCCTTGGGCTGGAGGACGGCGTGCGGGGCGACGGTCCCGGTGATGAACCGGCGGATCTCGGTGAGCTTGCCGCGGATGACCGCGACCTCGAACGACGGTCCACCCCCGCGACCCAGGCAGTCCCGCACTCGGGGCACGCGGCCCGGCCGGCACCATCCAGTTCCGCAGCCACCCGCTTACGCAACCGCAGGTCCCGACGCCGCTGCCTGGCACGGCACCCCGTAGAGCAGAACCTCGCCCGAGACGGAGCACCCGGCCTCAGCCGGCTCCCACATCCCACGCACACACGCTCCACAGCCTGCCCAGCATCCTCGGACACCCAGCCACCTTAGGGCACAAAGCTACTCAGAACCCGGGATCGAAAACAGGCACTGATGGTCTTAAAGGTATCGATAGAGAACGTAGCGGGCACGGTCAGACCGCGCCCGGACACCCCTGTCGCGTCCATGAGTTCGGCGACCAGCGCGTGCAGCGGTCCGGCCGGTCGCCCGGCCGCCTGCATGCCTCGGCAAGGCTGACCCGCATCGGCCGAGGCCAGTTCGAAAAACCGGCGCCCAGATGTCGGTGGCTGACGCTAAGGTAGTTGAAATCGCGCCCCGTACGGGTTGCCGTGAGGGACCGCCAGGTCCGGTCAAGGCCGGAATCGCCCCCTCGCTCACCGTACGCGGCCGGTGCATGGCGCAGGTCCGGTTACGGCCGGGATCCGCCTGACCCGGGAGCGCAGGGCCTTCCTGCGTGCCTTACCCACAAAACGCAGGAAGTTGCCAACTCAATGACTTCGTTCGACGTGTCCAACCTGCCCGAGATCCGGGACCGCGCGCCCGCGGACGGGACCCGCAGCCTGGCCGCTGCGATCCGGCGTAGCCCGATCGTCGGCCAGGCCGACTGCCAGCCCGACGACGACGGACTGCTCCTCCTGGCCCGCTCCGTAGAATCGCCCGCCCCCGTCAAGGCCCTCTTCTCGCAGGACCTCGGCTCGGATGGCGAACTGCACTACTTCGACGGTGGAGTGCTCGGCGGCTACCAGCAGATCATCACGCCGCCCATCCGGTTCCTCACGCCCTTCAGCCTCATGGTCTCCAACGTCCGCGACGAGGAGAGCAGCGACTACAGCGGAACTGGCGACGACCTTGGCGCCATGCCCTTCAGCCCGGCCGTCCAGAGCGCCAACAACTCCTCCGTGTTGCAGGTGCGCAGCGACGGACAGGATGCGCTCCGCCGCCCGGCAGCGCGACAGGAGTGGACGATTCGGCAGGTCACCAGGTCCTCCCCGAACCGGACGATCGCCACGGTCACCACCGAAGGGCAGCGACGCCCCATCGAGGGCGCCCTCCTGCGGATCGTGGACAACCAGGGCAACTCCCTGGCGCACGGGATCACGCCCATCGACGGCCACGGTCGCACCGGCATGAAGTTCCAGGCCCTCGTTCAGTTCGCAGCTGCTCTCGGGCTGACCTTCCCGCTCTACGACTTCACCATGCTGGAGAAGGACGAGCAGGAGCGCATCATCGACACCTTCATCCCGTGCCTGCGCCAGGCACGGGAGCAGCTCCTCTCCGCGAAGACCCCGGATGACGTACTCGACATCGAGGTGTCCTACCGCGGTGTCCGCACGGTGCAGGTTCGGGCGGACAAGGCGCTGGCCGCCGTGCACAGCTGGACCACGACCGCGCAGGTCGTCATCGGAGCCCGCTACACGGGCCCTGGCCCGCAGGACTACGCGGCCTCGCTGACCCGCCGCTACGAGACCGTGCACAGCGACCCCGAGGAACTGCGAGAAGGCGCCAAGGTGTCGCGGCTGGCCGAGCACGCCCTCGACCGGCTCGCCGAGGCAGGCGTGTTCGACCAGGTCCCGGTGTACGGAGCAACCATCGTCACGTACATGAAGATGCCGTCCCAGCGGCCTGCCGGCATGGAGCTGGAATACCTCGCCTTCATGGCGGTATGGGCCTTCAGCCGCGCCAGCGCCGCCGCCAAGGGCGTCTACACCGACCTGAACATGGACAGCATTGGTTCCTCGACCCGGGCCGGTAGACGGCGCGGCAGCATCGTCGCGCACCTGGTGCACCGATCCCTGCCGACCGCTAAGCCGAGCTACCACACCGCCGCTGCCCAGTCCCTGCTGGTCGGAAGCTCCGCGCTGCCTCCGGCCCCCGTCTGGCGGCCTATCTCCGAGGCTATGGATGCCATCACCTCGTTCGCGAAGAACCCCATCGGCAAGCAGGCGCTGGCTGAAGCCCGGATCCGCACCCTGATCGCGGCCTCGGCCGCTGGCGCCCTCCAAGGCGCCTACGGCGCCCAGGAGGCCACCCGTGCCCGAGGCCAGGCGTCCACCTTCGTCAACCGCATGGTGACCGACAAGGCCACGGCGATCCACGGGTGGGGACGCCGGCAGTGCGAGGCCATCGTCGAGACGTACTGGAGCTTCGAAGGCAAGCAGGAGCTCCCGCAGGTCAGCCAGGACCTCCCGGCCCCGGGCACTCGCTACGAGCTGAAGCGTTCCACCACGGGGCAGATCATTCCTGTGACCGACGAGTGGCTGCGTGACCAGTGGAAGCTCAAGAAGAACCAGACGCAGCTGGAAAACAGTGACTACGAACTGAAGATCAGCGACGCCGTGACCGAGTCGCAGACCGCCATCAACAACTACACCAAGTACCTCGGGGAGGGCGGCAAGGTCTCGCAGGCGTGGAAGCCCGTGATCAGCGCCCAGGCCATGATGATGGTCGGCTCGCTGGCCAACCTGAAGGAGGAGTAATGCTGCGCTGGAGCACCTCCGTTGCCAGCGCCGTAGTCGAACTCCTCGGAGACGACTTGGTCATCTCCCGGCCGCAGATACGTCCGCTGGGGCACCACACGGTGGCACTGCTGCACCACGTCGGTCTGTACGTCGCTCTCGGACTTGCCCAGGAAATCCTCTACGTCGGGATGGCCGACCGGTTCCATACGCCGTCCGCGGTCGGAGCCCGGCTCGGTGAGCACCTGACCGAACCGGAGAAGCGCCGCACCTGGGCGGCGGTGGTCGAGCTGCCACTGCGCGAAGATCTGGAGCGCTCCGCCGTAGCCCGGCACGAGTCTCGAGTCGGGGTGCTGCTGGGGCGTCCTGGAGGGCACCAGCGACGGGTGAGGGCGTGACCAAGGCGGGCCCCTCGCTGACCGACTGGGTGATCGCTACCGTCCACATCCCGTCCTGAGCCGCAACGGGGGTGGTGCCGCAAGGGCGGCACCACCCCCGTATCACGTTGTTGCCCGGTCGAGGGGATCCGGGGCAGCTCCATGCCGAGCTGCGTCTCCGCCGCCTCGACCTGAGCCCTCGCCTGCTGCACCTGCGGGTCGGCCAGCAGCAGCGAGATGACTTTCTCCGCCTCCGCGAAGGCGCTGTTGCGGACGTGCCGCCGTGCCCCCTGGGGACGGTCACGGTGCCCGTGCGGGCCCGGTACTGGGTCAGGGCCGCCACGCCCCGCTCGAACGCGCCCCGGGGCGCTACAGCGGCCTC
>NZ_JBHZBB010000021.1:0-62271 GCF_042754585.1 Streptomyces sp. NPDC059201 | reverse complement strand
GCGGGATATGACCCGCTGGCGCGGGTCATATCGAGTGACTTCGCTTTCGCTCCGTCAATTCCCGCGCTAGCGCGGGAATATGAATTCCGCTAGCGGAATTCAAAGGGAATGCAATTCCCGCTAGCGGGAATTGAAGCCGTTCGCGCTAGCGCGAACGGCGGGGCTGGCTGCGAAGGGAGGGTGCATCATCTGCGGGTCCGTGTAGGGCTTGGGATTCCTGGCCACCATCCCCGGCGGGCATCTGACGGACCGTTGGGGGTTCGGGGCCGGCCCCGCGTGGCTCCGGGTTCCGCTTGCGCTCCACCCTACTCTCCCCCTCCGGCCGACTGACCGGATCCTCTACTCGGTCAGAACTCCTTTACTGTAGCGCATGAACCCGCCCCGTGACCCTCTTTCGGTCAAAGTTCACCCCTGCTGGCGAACCTGTCTCATGGCGTGATGCATCATGGCGTGCTGCTGTGTAAGACTTGGGTTACTTCCCCACCACCTCCTCGGCGTCGGGCCGTCGCTCCGGCGCTTCCCTCCCGAATCGCGTTCTGGAACTCCACGGACAGGAGAAATAGGAATGGGTCTGAAACTGCGCGATCACCAGATTGAGGCCGTGAGTGCCATTGTGCGGGGTCTCGATGTTCCGCCCGGTGGTATTCCGGTGAACGGTCTGCGTGGTCAGGTGCACGCGGCCTGCGGAACGGGCAAGACCATTATCGGGGCTGCTGCCGCAAAGCGGATCGCTCCTCATGGGCGCATTCTCGTTCTGGTGCCGACGCTGGACCTTCTGACGCAGACCGTGCGGGCGTGGCGGGAGGCGGGGCACACGGCGCCGGCGGTGGCGGTGTGCTCGCTCCAGGACGACCCGGAGTTGTGGAACCTGGGGGTGCGGGCCACGACGAACCCGGTGCGGCTGTCGATGCGGTACGGGACCGGGCCGGTGCTGATCTTCGGGACGTACGCCTCCCTGGGAGCCCTCGCGGAGGCGTTCGAAGGGGCTTACGGTCAGCAGCTCGCCCCGGTGGACCTGGCGGTGGTCGATGAGGCGCACCGTACGTCGGGGTCGATGGGGAAGGCGTGGGCGGCTGTTCATGACCAGGGGGTGATTCCGGCGTACCGGCGGCTGTATCTGACGGCTACTCCGCGGATCTGGCAGGAGCGGCCGGCGCACTGGGAGGTGGCGGAGGGGGTGCGGGACCCGCTGCCGAAGGAACTGGCGGCCTCGATGGACGACGAGGCCGTGTTCGGGCCGGTGCTCTACAAGCTGTCGCTGGCGTCGGCGGTGTCGCGGGGGTTGCTGGCTCGGTATCAGATCATCGTGCTGGAGCTCCAGGACCCGGTGGTGACGCCGGAGCGGCTGATGGGTGAGGACCGGCGGTCGGAGGAGGTGCGGGGGCAGCGTCTGGGGGCGCTCCAGGCCGCTCTGTTGCACGCGATGGAGCGGCACGACCTGTCGACGTGCATCACCTTCCACCATCGGACGATGGAGGCGTCCGCGTTCGCGGAGGGCCTTGGGAAGGTGGCGGGCCGCCTGCACGCGGAGCGGCCGGAGCGGTACCCGGCGCAGGTGTGGGCGGACTGGCTGTGCGGGGAGCACGCGGCGGAGCGGCGGCGGGAGCTGCTGGGGGAGTTCGGGTCGACGGCGCACCGTGCGGTGCTGTCGAACTGCCGGGTGCTGGGTGAGGGGGTGGACGTGCGGGCGGTGGACTCGGTGGCGCTGCTGGACCCGAAGGGGGCGCCGCACGACATCGTGCAGGCGATCGGGCGTGCTCTGCGGCAGAAGCCGAATCAGGGGAAATTGGCGTCGCTCATCGTTCCCATTTTCCTCGCGCCCGGTGAGAAGCCGGAGGACATGTTCACTTCCGGTTCTTATCGTCCTTTGGTTCGGGTGCTTGAGGGATTGCGGGCGCACGACGAGGAGGCGGTGGAACTCCTGGCGGTCCCTCAGGAGCCGCAGAAGGCGATGGTGGAGCCTTCGGTGTATCTCGGTGACGCGCCCGAGGAGGGCGAGGAGGAATCGCGTCTGCTGCTGCGTTTCTCGTCCCAGCGGGATCCGGGGATGGTCGCGGACTGGGTGTCGTTCAACGTGATCGACACCGAGCGGCAGGACTGGGCGCGCGGCTGGTCGAACCTCAAGAGGTTCACGGAGCGTGAGGGGCATGCTCGGGTGCCGTTCGACCACAAGGAGGGTGCCTACCCGCTGGGGTCGTGGGTGGTGGAGCAGCGGCGGGCGTACGGGGCGGGGCAAATGACCGGGGCGCGGGCGCGGCGTCTGGAGGGTCTGGGGCTGGCCTGGACGGCGACGGACGCACGGTTCCAGGAGAACCTGGCGGCGGCGCGGGTGTACATGGCGGACCACTGGACGCTGTGCGCGCCGAGGGAGGCGACGATGCTGGACCGGCCGGTGGGTCAGTGGCTGTCGAACCTGCGGCGGCCCGGCGCGCTGGAGGGCCGGGCGGAGTGGGCGGCGGCGCTGGAGGCGCTGGATCCGGACTGGAACCCGTCGTGGCCGGCGGTATGGCAGCGGCACTACGCCGCGCTGCGGGAGATGTTCGCGGAAGAGAGTGTCCTGGCCTATGTGGAACCCGGGGTGACGGTGCATGGGATGGACATCGGCCGCTGGCTCGCCCGGCAGCGGCGGCCGCAGGTGTGGGCGGCCCTGACGGACGGGCAGCGCGAGCGCCTGGAGGACGTCGGCGTGATCCCGCCGGCCCCGGAGGTCGAGGCCCCGCCCGCCGCCGAGACCGCGGCCGCCGAGGAGGGAGCCGCGGAGGCCGCTGTAGCGCCCCGGGGCGCGTTCGAGCGGGGCGTGGCGGCCCTGACCCAGTACCGGGCCCGCACGGGCACCGTGACCGTCCCCAGGGGACATGTAGAGGCCCTGCCGGGCGGCGTGGAAGTGAAGCTGGGGGTGTGGCTGTCCAACACCAAGACCCGCCGGGCCGGCCTCACCCCCGAACGACGCACCGCGCTCACCGAGCTCGGACTCGAATGGGCGGCCACGGAAGGGGCGGTGCGATGAGCACGGGCGACCAGGAGGCCGCGGAGCAGCGCGTGCAGGACCTCGTGCGGGGGCACGCCCGCGCCAGGGTCTTCGCGGAGGCGGAGGACGTCGTCTCGGCCGTGCTGTCCGACCCGGGGGTGCGGGAGGCACGGAACCGGGTGGAGACGGCAGAGACGGAGATGGGCATGGAGCTGGGCGCCCGCCTCCAGCCGTTCCAGGACCGCGACTAACGTTCGATCACGCCCACCCGCTCCCGAACTGCCAGAATGATCAGCTCTCCACAAGCTTCGAACCAGCGACGGGAGCCGCCATGAGCGCACCGCGTCCACGCCCTGCCCCGCCCAGCAGAGCGTTCCTCATCTCCCGCGCCCTGGCCCGCGAGAACCAGCTCACCGACGCCGAACGCACGGCGCGCAACAGCGTCATGCCGCCCAAGCCCCACACGGGCCCCCCTCGCGAGAGGGTCGCCCCGTTCCGTGCCGTGCTGGAGGAAGCGGGATGGCGGGTCGAGACGGACGTCCACACGGTGCGCGCCCGGCTCGAAGCGTTCCATCCCTCCGGCGCTGTCGTCATGATCACGTCCGATGTCCGAAGCTCCGTGCATGGCAAAATCCGCGCCTACTTCCTGCGCCCGCCGGGCACCGGATGGTGGAGGCGCCTGCGCACCCGTGACGTGGAGCATTTCGCTCAGCACGTCAGCCTGCCGCCCGGAGCCCCCGACCAGCCTCTCGTCGGCGGGCGCAGCAGCAAGTGCCGCTGCGGGAAGATGCAGTATCCGACGGCTGCTCGTGCCGCAGCGGCCCTGGAGGACGTGGCCGTGGTCCGGTCGGCCGAGGAAGAGGGCCGGCCGCCCGAAACCCGGTACTACCGCTGCGAGGCCGACGACCGGGTCTGGCACCTCACCAGCAAAGCCACGGGGTACACCCGCACCACGCCCCTCGCCGACGCGTTCCCCCACCCACGCCCCGAGACCGGCGACGGACCACGGCGAGCCCGGGGTCTGCTGTCCGATGCCTGAGGCGGCGACCCCAGGCTCTGTACGCACTGGTGTCTGAGCCGGGAGCATCGCACTGGTGTCTGTGTAGGCCCTGGGATCTTAGAAGTGCTTCCCCAGCTAGCTACGGGGTGGCCGGGGCTGGTCGGAGAGTTGGGGGAAGCCGGGGTTCCCGGCAGGGGAACGCCGAACCATCTGACTTGGCTGGCGTCCTACTTTGAATCTGATTCCCCCCTGGAAGAGGGTGGGGAGGTTGCCCAGAGAGGCGGGCCAGGAACCCCGAACCATCTGACTTGGCTTCGTGTCCTACTTTGAATTTGCGTCTCCTGCGGAGGTTGGGCGAGGGGGTTACCCGGAGAGGCCGGGTCTGGAACCCCGAACCATCTGACTTGGCTTCATGACGTACTTTGAATTCTGTGGCGTGTCTGGCTCCCTCGGTCCAGGTGGCCAGGCATGATCAGCGCATGAGTGTGGAGTTGCCTGCGGGGCAGTGGGACGAGTTGTGGTTGCCGTTGCGGCCGTATGCGACGAATCGTTTCCAGGAGGGGATCCGTCGGGAGCGCCGGCCGGTGGCGATGACGCGTCGGTACGTGGAGGCGAACCCGTCGGTGGTGAGCAATCTTCTCGTGGTGGATGTGGACCACTCGGATGCGGTGCTGCGGGCGGTGTCGTCGGTGGGGTCGCATCCGCTGCCGAACGCGGTCGTGGAGAACCCGGTGAACGGGCACGCGCATGCGGTGTGGGCGTTGGCGGAGGCGGTGACGCGGACCGAGTACGCGCGGCGCAAGCCGCTCGCCTACGCCGCGGCCGTCACCGAGGGCCTGCGCCGCGCCCTGGACGGGGACGCGGCGTACTCGGGGCTGATGACGAAGAACCCGCTGCACACGGACTGGAGCACCGAGTGGCTCCACGCCGGTCTTCACACGCTCGGCGGGCTTGAGGAGGCGCTGAGCGGCCACATGCCGCCCGCGCGCTGGCGGGAGACCAAGCGGTTCCGCACCAACATCACCGGGCTGGGGCGCAACTGCTCGATCTTCGAGACGGCCCGGACCTGGGCATATCGCGAGGTGCGCCACCACTTCGGCAGCCCCGACACCCTGCACGCCGCGATCCATGCGGAAGTGAATGCCCGGAACGTCGAGTTCGCGGAGCCGCTGCCGGCGGTGGAGGCGCGTGCGATCGCCAACAGCATCCATCGGTGGATCACGACGCGCTCCAGGATGTGGAAGGACGGCGCGGCAGTTTACGAGGCCACCTTCGTCGCCATCCAGTCCGCCCGCGGCAAGAAGGGCGGGAAGGCTTCGGGGGCGGTGCGGACAGCACGCCGGGACGAACGCGCCGCTGCCATGCTCGATTACATGAGGGGGACGTCGTGACGCAGGAGCCCAGGCGGGAGCGTCGAACCGTGACGGCACGCGAGCTCGCGGACCGGTTCGGAGTGTCCCCACGGACGGTGGTGCGCATGGTCGCTGAGGAACGCAAGGCATACGAGGGCCGCTCCCGACAGCGTCGGGATGAGATCGTCGAGCTTCACCGGCAAGGGCTGAAGGGCTACGAGATCGCGCACGAACTGTCCGTCTCCCCCGGACTGGTGTCCATCCGGCTCAAAGAAGCCCGCTCGGCCGGTGTCGACCTCACCCCCTACGCCGCTGCCGGTGAAGGGGGCGAGTAGAACCGAGCGGGGGCTTCCCGCGAGCGACGCCGGCCGGAACGAGCGAGTAGGCGGTAGCACCAGGTGGGGCGGGTCGTTCTGAAGCAGCAGAACCCGCCTCGCAGGCTCACATCCCCTTGGTTCACCTCGTCTACCTGGGGAAATGGGCTGTGAGGTTCATGGGCGGCACGTCTGCGGGCAGGTCCGGGCGCGGAGCGCGGGGACCGGGGAACAGGGGGCGTGGGCCGCCGGGCATCAGTCCGCGGTTGCGCAGGACCTGGGCTCGGGCGCGGCATCGGGTGGTGCAGAACTTCCGGACGTGTCCGGTCGCCACGGGCAGGGGCTGGAGGCAGGTCGGGCAGCAGCCGGGAGCGGCGGCGGGGGCCAGGTGTTCCAGCAGCCGGCGGACGTGGTCGACGTCTTCCTGGGTGGTGAAGTAGGGGGCGTCGGCTTGGCCGTGGCAGCCGGTGAGCAGTTCGCGGAAGACGGCGCGCAGCTCGGTGAGGTCGCGGCGGCAGGCGCCGAGGAGGTCGAGGAACTCTTCGACGGGCCAGGCGGTGAGGATGCCGGTGCGGGTGAGGTAGAGGCCGACGGTGTCGATCCGGTAGGCGTCGGCGGCATCGAGGAGGAGGTAGCCGGTGAGCTGCCAGGCGGTGCGCTGGGACATCTCTTTGAGCGGGTGGCGGGTGCTCTTGAAGTCGAGCAGCAGGCCGTCGACGGCGAGGTCGGCATCGGCTGTGATGCGGGCGCCGGCGAACGTCGGGCCGCCGTGGCAGTCCTCGGGCCGGGTTCGGGCCCGTACGTTCTGAAGGGGGCTGTGGGCTGCCTTGTGGAGCTGGTCGACGACGTCGTCGACCATGTCGGGGTGCGGGAGTTTCAGCAGTCGGGGGAGGGTGAAGCCGTCGGGGTCCTCCAGGGCGGCCTTGGCCAGTGGGGTGAAGGCGAAGCCGATGGAGGTGCGGGCCAGGACCTGGTACCAGGCCGCGGCGATGAGCATGCGGGCCAGGTCCTCCTCCTCGTCCTGGGCGCGGTCGAGGGGTAGGTCGCGGTTGTCGAGGTCGAGGTCCTGGACGGTCTCGGTCAGGCGGGCGGCGAGCTGGTTGCCGACCACGCGCATCCGTAGGCCCTCGCCGTGGCCGCCGAACTGTCCGGTGCGCTCGATGCCGCTGAGGGCGGCGTCGTCGACGGGCGCGGCCGCGGTGAAGGCCAGGCGCAGCCGCTGGTCGATCGCTGTGCCGACGGTGCCGGCCTCGGTGCCGACGCCGGGCGGCGGGAGCAGGACGTGGTCGGTGTGGTGCTGGGCGCGGTAGTTCTGCCGCAGCGGGCCGGGGCCGGCGGACAGTTCGCGGTCCAGGAACCGGCGCAGTGGGGAGTGGGGGCTACGCAGCCCGTCGGTCAGGGACAAGGAGGGATCACCGCCGTTCGTCGGGCGCCGCAGGGGCGCGGGGAACGGTTCGGACGGTAGGGAGCGGGACTGACACGGTGTCACCCGCAGGGGTTAGAAACGAGGAGTCGCAGGCGCGAGATCCACCCGGAAGAGTGGCTGCGTGGCATCTTCAGGCAGGGATGATCGGTCGGACGGCGAGGTACCGCCCGGGTGGCAACGGATGGACACGGCCGTGGCTACGGGATGGAAGAGCAGAGGCTTTGCGGCCGGCGCCCTGTGGTTCACCTGATCATGGGATTCGGGTGTTGAACCTTTGCCCGGTGTGGGCGAAGCCTTGGTGCACCTCACGGTCGTGCCGCTGCCGATCGCCGCTCCGGCCCGGGCAGGCGAGCTGTGGGTCTCGTGCCTCGATGGCGACTGGCGTGGTCTTACGATCCGCGCCATGAGCAGCGAGACAGACACCGTGCAGGTGGACCCGCGGCAGTTGCCGGCCACCAGCTTCACCGCTTCCGATATCGCCAGGATCGAGCTGGTGTTCTCGGCCGCGGAGAACGCACGCCGTCTTCGCCAGTACGCGAAGATGGTGAGCGAGGACCAGGCGCAGGCCGGCGATTACGTACGTCTGGTGCGAACCCTCCGGGCGAGCGACTCGCTGATGGAGAACGCGGTCGTCGCCGAGCGGGTCCGGGGGACGAGCTGGGAGACCATCGCCGAGGCTCTTGCTATGAGCGCAGAGGAAGCCGAGGAGACGTGGGGCGGCGCGGAAGCACGGTGGCGATGTGGAACTCCGGTCACCAGCGTGCACCGGCAGAAGCCCGGCGTCTGCGCTTCAATCGCCGACGAGTACATCACCACCGGTGACTCGGTCATGCTCGGAACTGGCGGGGGCCGGCCGTTGTCCGCTTCGCTGGATGCCGCCGCCCACCTCACCGGCCGCGATGTCGAGGCGGCGGACCGGGCCTTCGCCGGTACCCCCGTGTGCACGCACTGTTCCCGCTGACACCTGAGACACTGACAGGCGCCTCGCCCCCGACAGCTGCAATGCCGGGGGCGAGGCGCCTGTCACGGGGTGGCTATCCGAGCCAGGTGATGGCGAGGACGGACAGGCGGCGCAGCGGACGGTTCACCCAGTAGGTGAGGGAGAGCTGACCGACTGTGGCGTGGCGGACGTCCTCGCCTTCGGGGTCATCGGCGTTGAACTGCCGGAATCCCCAGGGGTCGGCCGCGGCGGCGTCCAGGACGTCCCACACGGTGTCCTCTGCGTGCTCGGGCAGGTCGTCGAGGACCTTGGCGGCCGGGGCGGAGAAGCGGACCGCGTAGGGCTGTCCCGTCACCGGCGCCTGCCGCGGAGCTCCGCCATGTCAATAAAGTTGCTGTCGTCGTATCCGGAGGCGATGAACGTGTCGACCGCCGGGGCGGAGGCGATGAGGCCCTGCCACTCCTGGACGACTTCGTACAGTCCGGCGAGGGAGAACGTGCGCTGGGACTCCTCAAGAGCGGCGGCCCACTGCCGCTCGAAGGCCGGCACCCACTGCGCGGCACGGCGGTCGGCGCGCAGCCGGGCGAGGAGCTCGGCCGGCGCCCCGGGGGCGGGGGCGTACGGCGTGACAGGGGCGTGATCGGGCTGTGCACTCACCGGCACCTCCAGGAGGGACGTCATATCGCCACCGTACGCGGGGCACGGGGACGCGGGGACGGACATTGCGGTGAACCTCCTTCGGTCGGAGTCAGTTGGGGCGGGTGGGGCGCGGCGGGAGACCGCCGGCGACGCGGCACGCGTCGAGGTCGAGGTGGTAGACGGGCACGGTCAGGCGGTCCTGTCCCGGGTCGGGCACGGGCCCGAACCAGGTGTCGCCGGGTCCCTGCGCCGTGATCCGTTCGCCGCAATGGGCGCAGCGGGGTACGGGCGGAAGATCCCAGGACGCTTCGATCGCGGCAAGGTCGTCGGTGCGGCTCACCGGCCGGCCCCGGCCGTGGCGTAGGGGTCGGGCAGCGGGGTGGCGGTCGCCCAGGTGCCGTCGGGGCGCTGGTAGGCCATGGACGCGGTGGCGTGGCAGACGGTCGTGTCGGTGTCTCCGTCGAGCAGGACGCGCAGGTACTGGCCGGCGGTGTCGGTGATCGTGCCCTCGCGCTCTTCGTGGCGGACCCGGACGCCGAGCGCGGCCGTGACGCCCAGGCGCTCGGGCAGGCGGTAGTAGGTGTTGATGTGGTCGAGTTGGCCGGCCTGGCGGCGCCGGGTGAACGCGGCCTCGTCCAGGTCCTCGTCGTAGTCGGTGTAGTCGGGCACGGGGGGTTCTCCCGGGGCGTGGGGCTTCGCCGGTGGCGGAGCCGGATGGTGGGGCGGGGAGCTACGGGGTGATGTGGGGCGGCTGGATGGCGAAGCCGCTGCCGAAGAGCGGCCGGCTGATCTGGTAGCCGAAGGAGCGCAGGACAGTGCCGAGTGCGGTGTTCATCGTGGTGCGGACGGTGTCGTAGCGGGTGACGACGTCCTCCTCGGGGCGGTTGGCTTCCACCATGTCGAGGGCGGCGGCGTCCAGGCGGCGGTGGGTGAGCCAGTCGACCGTGACCTGGTGGTTGTCGTCGAGGTAGACCGCGACGCCGCCCTGGTCCTCGTCGGCTGACGACTGCGGCGGCGCCACGTGGAATCCGGCGCTGGCCAGGTCGAACCGCACCCGGTCAAGCAGGAACTGGGCGGACTCGTGGCCGTTTCCGGGAGTGGTGGGGTGCTTGTCGTCGTAGGGCATGGGCGCGGTCAGGCGAGGCGGGTGAGGTGCAGCGTGTGATGGCTGTGGCCGGGGCGGTGGAGGGTGAGGGTGTCGGCCGTGGTGGAGGTCAGAGCGGAGATGTCGCGGTAGGAGGGGTGGGCCAGGATCGCGGGGGCGACGATGGCGGACAGCGGGCCCGCGGGTGCGGGGCCTGGAAGGTGGTCGGGGAGGTAGCCGTCCAGGTCGGTGTGGAGGGTGAGCGCCCACGTGCCGCCCTGAGCGGTGAAGGTCAGGTCCGGTTCGGGGGTGAGGTGCGTCGGGAACGCGTGGGCGTCGGTGACGTCCGGGTGCGCCAGCAGGGCTTCCGCCAGAGCCATGATTTCCTCGTCGGCTTCCGCGAGCGGGCTCTTGTCCCGATCGGTGTTCCGAGCGTTGAGGATGTCGGAGACGCTGATTTCTGGATATGGGTCTGATTCAGGCACGAAATGGCCTTCCTTTTGAGCCGAGGCTCGATAGTTGTCACCAGGGGAGTTGGATGAGCTGCCGGAAAGAGGCGATCGGAGCATCCTGGTTGTGATAGGCGAGGCATCCGGCCTGTCACACAACCTCGTTCAGCGACCCTGCTGTCACCAGAAGCCGCCCCCACGGACCTGTACGACGCTAGCGTCAGTGCATGATCGTATGGCTCAACGGCACCCACGGTGCAGGCAAGACAACGACCAGTGTGCTCGTGCAGCGGCTGATCCCCGGTTCACGGGTGCTCGACGCCGAGAAGGTCGGCGAGACGCTCATGGACATCACGCCGGGGCTGCCCGCGACGGACAACTTCCAGCACTGGCCGCCGTGGCGGCCCCTCGTAGTTGAGACCGCCCGTCGCGTACTCGATTACACCGGTGGAACCCTGGTGATGCCCATGACCGTCCTGGTCGAGGAGTACTGGCGCGAGATCAGCTCGGGCCTCGCCGAGCACGACATTCCGGTCCGGCACTTCGTGCTCCACGCCGACCAAGACACCCTCCGCGAGCGCATCGCCGGCGACACCGTCCTCGGCCCCGACTCCCCGTTCCGCCTCCGATACCTCGATCCCTACGCCAAGGCGGCCCACACGTGGCTGCACGCCGAGGCCGAGGTCGTCGACACCACGCACCTCACCCCCGCCCAGGCCGCCCAGCACATCGCAGAGGCCATCAAGAGTTGAGATCTTCCAGCGCCGCGCCCTCGCAGGTGACGACAAGAGACCGCCTATGTGACAACTACCGTGCGTCGGCTCACCTTTTAGGTTTGATTTCCGGTGGGTGGTGTGGATTTCAGTACTCGAAATCGATGTAGTCGATCGAGTTGAGTTCCACTTCGTACAGACCTGATGCGCGTCTTCCGCCGTCCTGGAAATAGACCTCTTTGAGTCCGTCGGCGACGATCTGGCGCATCATCTGGTCGGCGGCGCCGGAGCGGCGGGCGTCGAACAGTTGTCGGGCGTAGTAGTTGGGGAGGTGGACGGTGAGTCGGCGGAAGCGGGGTTCGTCGGTGGAGCCGATTGCGGCGCGGTAGCCGATCTGGGCGCGGAGTTCGACGGTGATGCCGCCGCTGTCGGCGGCCTGGCGCTGGCGGCGCTGGCGTACGCCGGGCTGCCAGCGCTGCCGTACGGCGGCGTCGATCTTGGCGGCGACGTCGGCGCGGGGGTGTTTGCGGGCGCCGCGTCGGTAGCGGGTGACGGAGTCGGCGGTGACGCCGATCTCTTCGGCTACGGCTTTGGCGCTGCCGAGTTGTCGCAGGAGGTAGCCGATCTGGCCTTTGAGGGTCTTGGGGGGCTCCTGGGTGAATCCGTCGCGGTCGGCGCGCTCCAGGGCGTCCTCGATCTCTCGCACGGTCACTCTCCTGCGTCGAGGACGGCGTCGTGGCCGTCGCCCTTGATGTGGCGGGCCGGGTTGTAGCCGTGCTCCATCAGGTCGACGGCCCAGGCCATGGGCTGGACGCCTTCGAGCTTGGCCAGGCCCGGGGTGGGGCCGAGGCGGAAGCCGCCCTGGGGCTTGCCGGAGATGGACCGGGGGAGGAGGTCGAGGGGGCTGGCGCCGGGCGAGGGGTAGACGACGCAGTCGGAGAGGACGGCGAGCGGGAACAGGCCCGTCAGCGCGGCCATGTTGCGCATCTTGCGGTGCATGTTCACGCGGGCCTTGCTGATGATGTCGGCGCGGATGTCGGGGCGCCAGGTGGGGCGTTCCAGGGCCGGCCAGCGCTCGCCGTCGCGGTACTCCTTGCCCTGGGGGCGCTCACGGAGCTTGCCGAGTCCGCCCTTGATGGTGGCCTTGATGGCGGCGAGGACGGCGGTGAGCGCGGGATCCGCCTGCTTGTGGTGCTCCATGGCGGCGAGGAACTCGGCGTCCGTCATGTCCCGGGTGACGCCGAGGTCGGCGAGGGTGTCGAGGTAGGCGGTCTTGAGGCGTTCGTGCCAGGGGTCGAGGTAGGCGCCGGTCTCGTGGCGGAGGTACGCCTCGGTGGGGTGGACGTCGTGGCCGAGTTCCTGGGCGTAGGCGAGGGTGTGGGTGCGGTACCAGGCCGGGCCGGTGGGGCGGGTGCCGTCCGGGGTGAACGGGGAGGGCATCCGCAGGTCGGTCTCGATGTGGGAGAGGTCGGCCAGCCAGGACCCGGGGGTCTTCGGGGAGAACTGGGGGGCGTGGACGTGTTCGGGGGCGGACAGGCCCACGGCGAGGCGCGCGGCGGCGGCGAGGAACGCGGCGTTCAGGTCGAGGCCGAGGGCGTAGGGGAGGGCGGTCTCCGGGCCGGTGAGGAGGTCGACGGGCCGCACCCACTGGTACGCCTCTTCGTCCAGGAATCCGCCGTTCCAGCCCTGGGCGACGGGGTGCTCGGTGATGGCCTCCGGCGGGGCGGGGTCCATGGGGTGCTTGCCGAGAGAGCCGGGGTTGTGGCCGGAGACCCAGGCGTTGGTGGACTTGTCGCGGACGGCGCGGGTCGGCGGGCGGAGCGCGGTCATCAGCTCCAGGCCGCAGACGGCGGTGGCGCCGCGCGGGGTGAGGACGCGCTGCGCGTAGGTGCCGAGCGCGCGGGCGATGTCGGCGGGGTCCATGTCCGTAACGCCGGGCCAGGAGCGGTCGTCGAGCGCGTCCCAGGACAGCACGGCGAGCTGGACGCACTGGCGGGTGCCGCCCTGGGGGGTGCGGTAGATGCGGGGCCAGGGGCCGAAGCCGCGGCGGGTGAGCTGCCAGCCGGCCTGCGTGACCTCCTGGACGACGGGGTGGTCCTCGGGCAGGCGCAGGGAGCGGCGCTGCTCGTGGCCTTCCAGGCGCTCGGGAAGGCCCAGCTTCGCGGCGGCGGCGGGGGTGAGGACGACGAGGGGGTCGGAGTCGCGGCCGTTGCGGTGGAGGCGGGGGGCTCCGAGGTGGGAGGCGAAGGCCCACTCCACCAGGTCCACAACGGTGCCGGCGGGGCAGTCCAGGACCCTGCCGCCGATGTCGTACGCGGTGCCGTCGCCGTCGAGGACGACGAGCGGGCCGTTACGGAACCGGGGATCGGTCGAGGCGGCGGGGGCGGCCTTGGGGGCGGCCGGGCGGCGGGACGTCGCGGGCCGCGCGGCCGGGACCGGCTGCGGGGCGGGGGCGGGTGCGGGGGGCGTCGCCACGGCCGGGGCCGGCTCGGGAAGCGTCGGCGCAGGGGCGGCCGGGGCGAAGGCGGCGGGCGCGGCCGGGGCCGGCTGCGGCGCGGGGGCGGGGTAGGCGGGGTACTTGGCGGCCCAGCCGTCGAGGATCCGCTGGTACGCCTCCAGGCGCGGCGGCTTCGGCTCGGTGCGCCCGTTCTCCCAGTTCTTCACGGTCTGCGTGGTCGTCTGGAGCGCGGTCGCGAGGCGGGCCTGGGTGATGCCGGCCGCTTCGCGGAGGCGGGCGCGTTCAGCGGGGGGCGGGAGCTGGGGTTCCTCCGCGAGGAGCGCGTCAGCGGCGGCGAACAGGGCGTCCGCGTCAGGGGTCTTGGGGTTCTGGTTGGTTCCCATGCTCCCGACCATAGCAGCGCTTAACCCTTTCGCTTACCCTTTTCACTTAACCCTTTTGATTGAGTGAAGAGGGCGGGTGCTGACGGTCGGCACGGACGTCCGGGAGCGCGCCCGGCATCCCGGCGGCCTCCACCGCGCACACGGCGGCGCCCCGCCCGGGGGACTTCCCCGGGCGGGGCGCGGAGGGCCACGAAGGGCCTTGTGAGGACGGTGCGGGCCCGCCGCTACGCGGGGGCGTGAGGGAGCGTCAGCGGAGCCGTACGCAGAGCGGCTGACCGAGATCGCGGAACTGAATGCAGATCTTCGTGCCCTTCGGGTACTGGGGCCCGGTCCTGCCGTCGCGGCCCCAGCCGGTCTCCACGAAGGACGTGTCCGCGCCGGGGCGCTTGGCCTTCTTCCAGCCGGTCGCGGCCGTCAGCTTGCCGCCGGGCCGCTGGTACAGCCACCGGGCCTCGTACGTCCTGCGCTGCCCGGTCATCTCCGTCGAGGCGTACACCCAGCCGACGCCGCGCTTCGCCGCCCCCTTCTTGTGCCAGTGCTTGACCACGATGCCCGGCATGCACCGGCCCGGCCCCCGCGCCCCCACGCGGCAGTCGGCCTGCCGGTCGTACGCGTACGACGCTGCGGGGGCCGGGGTGGCACCGATGGCCACCAGGAGCAGAGCGAACGCCGTCGACGCTGCGGTACTGATGAATCGCTTCATGATCAGACAACCGGCCGGCGCCCGTGCGGGGGACGCCCTCGCCGCGCACACCACACCCCCGAGTGAGCCGAGGAGAAGTCGGAGGAGGAGTCGGCGGACGCGCGGGGCCGGCCGGGGCGGGGCCCGGTACGGCTTGCTGCGGGCCGGACGGAGACCGCCCCGCCCAGGGGAGGCCGGATACGGCGGGATGGCCGCCACGGCGGCACAGGGGGCGCAAATGGGCATCTCCGGCCCTGGTGACCGGGACGCGGCGGGGAGAGTATGGAGGAAAGGCAGAGCTTGCCGGGCCGGGGCGAGCACGTCCCGGTCCGCACCCCGCTCGCGGGTCACCCGGGACATGCGGCTTCATTGCCCATTTCGGACAACCGGGTGGCCCGTGTCCTGCCGTCTCCGGCATGAACGCGGTCAGACGGCGTCGGCGTGCCGTGGGCGCCCACCGGATCCTGCTGGGCGGGCTCCCCGAGGTGCCCGCCGGACCCCCAGGTGCCGACCCTTCCGGGCGACCGGCCGGTCAGCTTCGCGATGTCCCGGACCCCGTACAGGGCGTCAGGGTCGATCGCGTGCACGTGGCCGGTCAGGGGATGGCGCCTCATGGGGGAGCCCTCTCTACGGGTGGCTGATGCGGCTGGCCGTGGGAGGGCGGGCCATCCCCGCGCGTGCGGGGAGCAGACAGCGAGGACGCCACCGGTCGACGTCGAGGAGGGGAAACGGCGGGGAGCACCCCCGCGATGCGGGGGGGCCTCGCTGTGGAGGCGGGACCGCCGTACCGCGCGGGAGGGCGCCCTGAGGGGCTTTCCGGTCTCCCGGGACGCCCAGGGGGCGAGGGCCCGGATCCGGGTGGCCTCGCCCCCTGGTGCCGCTACGGGCGGGTGAGGTGGGTGCAGCGGATGCCGCCGGCGGGGTGCCACTCCATGGCGGGGGCAGCGGCGGTTCCGTGGTCGGGGCAGTAGGAGGTGGGGATGATGCCGCCGCAGTCCTGCGAGGGGCACGGGCAGTCGGCGCCCGGGGCGGCGTAGGGGAGGGCGTGGCGGAGGAGTCCGCCGACCGCGTCCGGGGCGGCGTGGCCGCGCAGCCGGCTTGGCCAGGCGAGGGTGACCCGCAGTCCGCCGGACCCGGGGCGGAACCGGTCGGTGACCCGGACCCGGCCGGGGACGGCGAGCGGGGGCGTCCCGGGCGCGGTCAGCCGGTCGATGGAGGAGTCGGCGGCGAGTACGGCGAGCGCGTCGGCGTCGTCGTCGGTCATCCATCCCGAGAACCGGTCCTCCGCCTCGGGGTCGCCGCTCAGCTCCAGGCAGGGGGCGCCGAGGTGGAACCGGCGGGGTGTGTCGCCGGTGGGGTACATGACGAGGGTGGCGGTCGGGACGGTGGCGGGGACGGCGATCTTGTCGTGGGCGAGGAGCCAGGCGACGACGGCGGACCGGGCGAAGGCGGGGTGGACGGTGGCGGGGCCGGCCGGGGCGGGGAAGTCGGCATGGCGGCGGCGCCAGTTCACCACCGCCGCGCGCCCCACCCCGGCGATCCGGGCGACCTCGGCAAGAAGCACGACGTCTTCGCCCGGGTCGGTCGGGGTGAGCGCAGCGAGGGGGGAGCGGCGGCCGGCGGGGGTGGTGGTGAGGGCGTGCCAGTCGACGGCGGGGCGGGTGAGGGGCAGCAGGGCGACGTCCTCGCCCGAGTACAGCGGGATCGTCGTCACCCCGCCGTGGTGCTTGTAGTCGATGGCGACCGTGCCGGTGGGGGTGATCCAGCCGAGGCGCACGACCTGGTCGAAATCGGTGCGGCGGACGCCGAGGCGTACGGCGGCCTGGTCGGGGCCGAGGGGGACGTGCCGGTCGAGGAGGGCCGCCAGGTCGCGGCGGCGGCCGAGGGCGGCGACCTGGTCGGGGTGGACATCGGGGTAGGCCGGGTCCCCGCCCAGGTAGGTGAGGAGGCCGGCTCGCACGAGACGGCCGATCGCGGAGGCGGTCACACGCGGGCGGCAGCGCGGCAGCGGGTCGCCCAGGGCCGCGGTCAGCCGCTGTGCCGCCCAGGAGGCGGCCACCGGCCCCCGCAGGGCCGCCCTCACCGCCTCCGCGTCCACGCTCTCCACCACGGCGCGGGACCACAGCCCCTCACCCGCGTCGGCGTGCGGGGCGATCCCTGCGGCGGTCGCCCACCTCCAGGCCGCCACCGACACCCGCAGCCGGCCCGCCGCCTGATCCTCGTCGTACGTCTCACGCATCACGTCACTCCGCTCTCGTGCCAACGGCGCGGCCCCGATCAGGGCCGCGCCGGAAACATGCCGAAAGATCCTGTTTGCTGTCAATAGCCGGAATTCTGGTGGGAGTTGGGGGCGGACCGCACAAGTCGCGCTCACGTACGCGAGGGCAGATCTTCACCCGGACGGGTGAGCCGCGGCGGGCCCGGAAACGACGAAGCCCCCTGCGCCGAGGCGCAGGGGGCGACGGGGCCGGCGGGCGGGGCGGCCAGGCCGGCGGCCGGTCCCCCGCCACGGGGAGTGCGGGGGACCGGGACGGGCCCGCAGGAGTAGGGACTTGACCAGTCGTCACCTGCGGGCCCGGGAGCAGAGTAGCGGCGGTACGAGGGCGGGTCAGACGTCGTCAAACCCGCTGTCGAAACCATGGAGCAGCGGGGACAGCTCGGCGGACACACCGCACAGGACACCGCACGCCCGAGTGAGCGCCGGGACGGTGGCTGCTACTTCGCGGGGGTGTGGGTGGTGAGGAGGTCGGCGGCGGCCAGCCACGCCTCCAGGCGCAGGGCGGCGGCCGCGCACAGGGCGTCGGCCAGGGTGAGGGTCCAGCCGTCCTTGGCAGCGGTTTTGGTCAGGCCGACGGCGACGGCGGTGTCGTGGGCGAGCGTCGCGCGGTGCTTGGCCGGGCCGGGGACGCGGACGCCGAGGGCGCCGAGGTCGGCGAGGAGGGCGTCGAGGCGGTCGTGGATGCCCGCTTGGGCGAGGGTGGTGACGAGGTCGGTGACGGCGGTCTCGGGCAGCACCGCGCAGGCCAGGAGGCTATCCGTGCGGTGGTCGTCCGGAGTGGTGAGCCAGGACAGGACGGCGCGGGCGGTCAGGACGACAGGCTGGCCTTCCCCGTAGAGCCGCTGGAACGCGCGGGGGTCGTGCGCGTCCTGCCCGAGCACCGGGCACAGAGTGGTCATCCCGGGCCCGGTGAGGCGGGGAAGGCCGGCGGGGTCGGGAAGGTCTTCCGGTTCGAGGTCCCGGCCGCCAATGTGCAGAACGATCGGCCCGGCGGGGGCGTGCCCGGTGAGCAGCGGGCCGTAGGTGGCGCGCAGCCGGGTCCGGAGCGTCCAGAGGGGTTCGATGGTGATCGTGCCGTCCGGGCTCGTGCGCAGGGCGACCTTCACTCCCTGCCGGATGTGGGTGGCGGCCTGGACCTGGGCGGGGAGGATGATGCGGCCGCGCTGGCCGATGCGGGTGGTGGTGACCGTGACGGGGTCGGTGTGCTCCATGACCGGACCGTAGGCCCCTGGCCGCACCGTAGTGAGCAGATGCCGAATTGCTCACCCTCACGTGGGACGGTCCGCCGAGGCGGCCCTCGGTGGTGGTGTCCGCCTCGCAACGACGTCGCCCCCTGCGCCGAGGCGCAGGGGGCGACCGGGCCGTCGGGGTGAGGCGGCGGGGCGAAACCGCCGGTCCCCCGCCACAGGGGGCGGGGGACCGGGGCGGGCCCGCAGGAGCGGGGACCTGACCAGTCGTCACCTGCGGGCCCGGGCCAGAGTAGCGGCGGAGCGGGGGTGGATCCGCCCGCGCGTGGAGACCAGGTTCCTACGGGGCGGGGGTGTAGTGGACCACGGTCGTCTCGCACGCCTCCGCGTACACGGCGAGCGCGTCGGCCTCTGCCTGGTCGGCGGACAGTCCCCAGCGCAGCTTCGTGGCGGTCCACTCCCCCGCGTACCGGCAGTGGACCTCGGGCAGCGGTGGCATCCACTCGGCCGGATCGCGGTCAGATTTCGACTGATTGACGCGGTCGGTGACCGCGACGAGCGACGTCGCGGAGTCCTGGTCGTTCGCGTACGCCTCCCGGCGCGTCGCGGTCCAGGCGCTCGCGCCGGAATCCCACGCCTCGGCCAGCGGCACCATGTGGTCGACGTCGACGTCGATGGGCTTTGTCAGGGTCCGGCCGTCGTAGTAGCTGAACCACCGGCCTCCGCTCAACTTGCAGCGCTCGCCGACCAGGGGGGCCTCGATGGCCTCGTTGAGCATGACCTCGTAGCGGGTGTGGCAACCGTCGGCGGGGTCGAGTCCCTTGTTCCAGTGCTTGAAGCTGTCCCTGGCGTAGCCGGTGCGATCCTCGACCGCGACTGGGATCCGGCCGACAGCGTCGGCAAGCGGCAGAACCCCCGCGGCCACCGGCGCGGCCTGGGAGGCCACGGCCGGAGTGGAGATCGTGAGGGGGGCAAGAGCGAGGAGAAGCGCGGCGCTGTGGCGCGCGAGGTTCTTGATCACGAACGCAGAGCCTGCCGTACCGGTGGCCTGCGCCGTACGGAAAGGTACTGCACGGTCCGTCATCCGGGTGGTGGATTCACCGGCGAAACGATCAGCCGCAACTGCCGGTTGACGTCCACTCGTACAGCCTGCCGGTGCTGGTCTACACCGAACTAGCGGAAGGGGTCTACCCCTGCTGGGTTGGTCGGCGCGCCTGCTTGGAAACGCGCCAGGAACCTCAGCGCGACCGGCACTTTCGAGCACGCCGTCTCCCACGAACAGAGCGAGCGGCCACTGCCGGAGCCTGCACCTCCGACGGGGGCCGCTCTCAGGAAGGTTCCTTACGTCACCCGAACGCGTGTTGGCGAAGAACTTCCTCTCCTTGCGCTTGTGCCACCACTGGTACCAGCGGGCGTTGTAGGAGAGTTCCTCCCGGCAGACGTCGAGGAAGACCCTCTGTGCGGCGACCACCGCGTCCGCCTGGTGCTGGAAGAGGGCCTCGTCCTTTGCGTTCAGCTCCAGGTCTCCGGCGGCCGCGACGAGCTTCTCCGCGGCGTCGATAACTTGGACGCTCCCGCACAGACGGACCCCATTGAGCGCGCTGAGTAGTTCGCTGCCGACCTCCCACATAGCGGGGGCCTGCGCCATGAAAGTTTGTTCGCGGCCTGCTTCGCCTCCCGCCTCAGGTGGGTGAACTGGTAGCCGTAGCCGAAGGAACGGGTGGAGGCGTCCAGAAGCCGGCGGTCCGCCGCGGCCCGGCCCTCCTTACTGCCGAGGCGGGGCGCACCCACAGGCCGGTAACGGCCTATCAGGGCGCCGAGCGGACTGCCGGCGGCCATGATGCCCGCGGCGGCCGCGCTGGAAGTGATCAGGTCCATGCCCGGTTCTGCCACCCGGCACCGACACAACCGTCCCCTCTACCGTGTGTTACCCATCGCCGACGAAGGAGCGTTCGTCCTGCGGTGCTGCTTCTGGAGCCCTGACGCCCAGAGCGCGGCGCCTGCGGCCGGGCGTACGGGTGGGCGGCGGGCCGAGGACTCCCCGTGCGCGCAGGCCGTTGAGGTCGGGGAACCCGATGCCGGGCAGGTCGCGGACCAGGTCGGCCTCGGTGGCGCGGATCGGGGTGCGGGGGCCGTCACCCAAGGAGCGGCGTGCGGGTGTGGTCACGCGTGCATCGTAGGGCGCCCGGCTTGGTCTGGGGTGCGGCGTCGGTCCGGTGCGGGGGCCCTATGCGTTTGGTCAAGCGGTTCGAAACTGTTGCTCAGCTCTCGGTGGCTGGCTCAGGGCCGGTGTAGGCGTAGATCCAACCGGCCCGGACGTCGGTTGAGCGGACCGCTTCGTAGGCATGGCGAATCGGGCCGGCTGAGCCGCCGGATTTGCGTATGACGGCGGGCGGCATTCCGTCCTCATCGAGAAGCACGATCTTGGTCCGGTCGTCGACCGAGCCGCCGGCGATCTTGATGCCGACTGCGTTGTTGACGGTTTCGCCCTCGACCCAGTGGTGGATGAGCGCCAGGTGCTCAGAATTCTTGTCACGGCATGGGCCATGGGGAAGGCGGAGTTGAACCGTCGTTCCCATCGGAATGCACAGCTGAGTCGGCCGCCCGATAGTCAGCCGAGGTTCAGGGGCGGGGCGGGCAGTCAAGGATGAGCGCAGCTCATCACCGCAGGCGTCCTTGACGGCCCGCCTCGGCCCGCGCACTTCGAGTTCGGGCGGCCCCCCTCAGCCGGCACGGTCGTGGCGATGCCAGCGCGTGGGGACAATGGAGGTCGAGATGGGGAATTGCGTGAACGCTGACACGGGCTCTACAGCGGCCGTGCGAGCACCAGAGCCAGGGCGGCGAGGGCCGCAGTCAGGACCCAGGTCTGCCACCAGGCCCACCACGGAGGTGGCCGTCGGCGGCATTTTCGGCGGCGGTTGGTGCTCATGGGGCGGGATGGGTGGCGGGGGTGATCGGGGCGGGGTCGGCGAGGGCGGAGACGTCAGTGGTCCACTCCGTACCGCCGCCGGCCGGGAGTAACCATGCCTTGGGGCTGGGGTCGTCGCCTTCGGGGGCGACGGCCCGCAGGATGCCGCGGCGGCCGGTCATCGTGTCCTCGACGTCGCGGCCGAGCCAGCGGTGCGGGCAGTGCAACAGGCTCATGGCCTCTCGCCTCCCGCCGGGCGCGGGCCGCATGGGCTGGTGGGGCGGAGGCGGTCGAGTTCCGCGTGCAGGCCGACGACAAGACGGGCGCGGACCAGGGCGGGGTCCAGGGCGCCGGTCGGGCTGAGAGCCGGTCGGGCCAGCAGGGAGGCGGCTTCCGTGCACACCTCCTGGACCCGTTCCCCGGCCGAGGTGGTCTGGGGCACGGCGGCGGTGGCGCGGCGGAGTTCATCGACGAGGAGGCGGGCGTATCCGGCGAGGACCAGAGCGGCCTGGTCGATGTCCGCCCGCGCAGGCGGCGTGCCGCCTTCGCGCCCCCAGCCGAGAACTTCTGCCGCCAACTGTTCGTGCGGGGCGCGGTCAAGCGGGAGGCGGGTGTCGAGGGTACCGGTCGGGTCGTAGACGGTCCGGGCGCGCTTCGCCGTACCGCGTGGTTCGGGGCGGCAGTCCGGCGGCGGGTGGGTGTCGGGCACGGGTCTGCCTCCTGGGGTGGGCTGTCGGCGTCCTGCCTCCAGCCAACCGCGCGAACCGGCGGCGGGTGCATAGCGAAGTCGCGGAACCTTCCCGCCCGTTCCCTAGCGACTTGACTGTTCTTTGACCTTTGGCGGGATGCCCCGACGCTCTACCGTGAGGGGATGGCTCAGCGGAACGAGGCATTCGTCGCCTGGATGGAGCGTGAAGGGTGGTCGGCGCCCGCGCTCGCGAAGGAACTGGACGCCGCCGTGCGGCGGCTGACACAGCGGACCGGGCCGGGGCGGGGACTATCGGAGATCACGGTCCACAAGTGGCGCTCGGCCGAGACGCGCTGGCCTCAGCAGAGGTACCGGATCGCGCTGGAGCAGGTCAGCGGACTTCCCGTGACGGCCTTAGGGTTCGTGCCCCGGCGCAAGCCCGCACCCGACCCAGCGCTGTCCGAGGATCCCGACATGCACCGTCGCACGCTCTTCGGCGCGGCCGCCGGCACCGCGGCCGCCGCCCTTCCCCTGGCGGCTCTCGCCCCGTCCCGTCCCTCGCGGGTGGGCACAGCCGATGTGATCCGGCTGCGCGACGGTGTCGAGCGGCTGATCGCGCAGGACGCCGACCGCGGCGGCCACGGCCTGGATCAGGCCGCGCTGTCCGGCGCCGCCGAAGCGCTTCGGCTCCAGAAGGAGTCGGCCCCCCAGAGGATCCGCCGGCGGCTGTACGCGCTCGCGTCCGACTTCACCTCGACGGCCGCCTGGTCGCTGATCGATGCCGGCCGTCTCGACGGCGCCGGCGTTCATCTGGACCGGGCGCTGGCGCTCGCGGGCCTGGCGCAGGACTCCGAGCGGCTGATGCAGGCGTGGAACCTGCGGGCGATGCTCGCCCGGCAGCGCCGCGACTATGCCGAGGCCGTCGCGGCGGCCCAGGCCGCCCAGGCCACTGCCGTCACCCGCCGCTCCCCCCTGCATGCCTCCCTTGCCCATGCCCGCATCGCCGTCGGGCTCGCGCACAGCGGCGACCGGCGCGGCGCGCTCGCCGCGCTGGGCCGCGCACAGCACTGGCTGTCCCGGGCGGACCTCGCGCAGCCGGTCGCCTCATGGATCGCGTTCTACGGGCCGGCCGAACTGCACTCTCTGTCAGCGATCGTGCACGACGTCGTCGGTGACGCCGCCGAGGCAGAGGCCGCTTCCTACCGGTCGCTGGCCTGCCTGCCGGAGAACTTCCGGCGCAACCGCGCCTACACCACCGTCCGGCTCGCGCTCGCGCAGCTGCACCAGGGCGACGCCGAACAGGCGCATGCGACCAGCACTAACGTCTTCGCCATCATGGCCGGCACGCCGCTCCCCGGACGGATGCGGCTGCTTCTCGGCGACTTCCAGCGCGACCTGCTCGCCCTGTCCCCGGCCCTCGCCCACACGTGGGCGGACCAGCACCGCACCCAATGGAGCAGCTCATGACCTCGATCGACATCCGCCGCTTCACCCACGCGGACCTGCCGGTCATACGGCAGACCCTCCTCGACGTGCACGCGGACGCCTACGCGGCTGAGATGGAGGACGAGTTCGTCCAGAGGTTTCCATGGTTCGTCGACTACTGGGGCAGCAGCCCCTCCTTCGCCTGCGTCATCGGCTACGACGGGAGCGAGCCGGTCGGCTTCGCCTACGGGGCGCCGGCGACACGCGGTCGGGAGTGGTGGCGCGAGCACCTTGACCGGGCCCCGGCCGACGATGCGACGTTCTCCGTCTCGGAGCTGATGGTCCGTCCCCACTGGAGGGGAACCGGCGCCGCCGGGCTCCTGCACACCGCGCTGCTCGCCGCCCGTCCTGAAGCGCTCGCGCAGCTCCTGGTCGACCCCGGCCACCCCAAGGTGAAGGCGCTGTACGAGGAATGGGGCTACAGGGACATCGGCCGACGCCAGCCCTTCCCCGATTCCCCGAACTTCGCCGTGATGCTCCGCAGCCTGGCACCGGAGGCGGGCCACGAGGCGTAGGCCCCGGGCGACAAGCGTCCGGGGCTTCCCTTCGGCCGGCGGCTCCGTCGGCCGCTGCCCGGGGCCCCGGCAGCGCCCGGTCGAACGCCTGCACTCCGTCGTCATGCTGGTGCCGTTCATTCCCCGACGGAGGACGGCCACCGCGAGCCGTGGGTGGAGACAAGCCGTCAGCGGCATCCACCGCCTGGGAGCCGATGCCGGCGCCGCGCACACCAGCCACCACAACATTTAACCTGCTGCGACACCTAGGGCGATCGTCAGCCGCCGAGCCGCACAGCCCCAGCCCACCCGAGGGGACACCCATGCCAGACCGCGACCGCGAACCCGCCCCCGCCGACCAGCCGGGCCTTCCCCACCAGCAGTACGTCGAGGCCGTCGCGCACATCGACGGCGGGCCCTCCGGCCGGTACGCGCCGGACGAGTGGGAGGCCGACCGCGAGGGCGATCACCTCGTCGCGCACCTCTACTACCGGCACACCGAACCGCGTACGGCCCTGGATCCCTACGACCGGCCGGTCCTCTCCGAGCCGGTCGTCTCCGCCACGCACTGGCCGGAGGGCGTGTGCGTGCGCTGGGACTCCGTCTCCGGCTGGCAGTACGGGCCGATCGAGGGCCCGTACATCCCCGGCGCCGTCTGGCTGGAGCCTCTGCCCGTCCCCCTGCTCGCCGCGCCGGCCGCGATCCTCCGACTGCTCCCGGCTCTGCTGCGGGGAGAGCGTGACGCCCTGCCGGAGTCCGCCCAGCAGTGGACCGAGCCAGGGCTGCGGCGGAGCCTCGCCGAGCAGCTCGGCCTCGCCGAGACGCTGGCCCGCACCGAGCCGACTCCCGCAAGGAGGCCCGCCATGCCCGCGGGCGCCGGGCAGAGGCCTGCGCCCGAGGAGGAGCAGCGCCTGGCCGCCACGGTGGCGGGCCATCCGATGCTCGGCAGCGTCGGCGCCCTCGCGTCTCTGCTCGCCCGGCTCCCCTCGGACATGCCGCTCGCGCTCGACCATCTCGTCCGCGCGGATCCCGACGAGCGGGACGCCGTCTACACCGTCACCCCGCGCGTCACCGGGCTCGTCTGCGCCATCGGCACCGAGGACGCGCACATGACGCCCGGCCTGGAACTGGGCATGGTGTACGTCCCCGCCGGCGCCGATCCGGCTGCGCAGGCCGCTGTGGCCGTCCGCCGGGACCTGCCGCCGTACGGCGTCTACGACCGTGCCGAGGAGCGGATCGAGTCGGGCTCGCTGCCCGACGGGCTCGCGGATGTCGCCACCGTGCTCCGGGACGCCGCCAGCCTGCTGTCGACCGCGCGGGAGTGGCTGGAGCAGCACTCCCCGGAGGCGGAGTCCCTGAACGTCGAGACCGCGAGGATCTCCCAGGCCGCCGCGCGCGTCGCCCAGCTCGCCAGGAACATCACAAAGGGATCCATCTAGACCGAGGCTGGGAAAGGCCGAGGTCGTTCTCGGGCGGCGGGCACGCGGCCACCCTGCCCTCGGCGAGGATCCGCACCTCGAAGCATGCCGCCCAGCTCTCCTCCAGGTCCGCGGGCGGAGCGAGGGGGCCCCGCACGCCCCGTGCGTCCGGACGCGGTCAGCGGCCGGTGACGCGGACCCGCAGCTCGTACCGGGCGCCACGGCTGATCGCCTCGGCCTGCTCAGCGAGGTCGGCTCCGGTGAAGCCGAGCAGGGCGACGTCGGCGGCGCGACGGAGCAGGGGGACGATCTCGGCGACGGGCCGACCGCGATGCGTGGCGGCGATGTCGGCGAACGCCTGCTGGTAGGACCCGACGGCGGGGCGGGCGCTGTCGTCGAGGAGACGGTGCACGTCGTCGGCGGGGATCGAAAGGGTGCCCATGGCGGTCTCCCGCGGGGTGGGTGGCCCGGCCGGTCCGGGCCCTCGATTCGACGGTAGGGCCCGGGACTGACACTTCCCGGTGGGTCAGGCGTTCTGCGGGACCACTGGGGCTGGGGTGTCGACGTTCTCGTCGTGGCCAGGGCCGCGGCGGCGGCACAGCGGGCACCAGGGCTGGAGCCTGCGGTGGGTCTGGGTGCTCCAGATCTCCGCGGCCAGGTAGGCCGCCGGCAGGGGCTTGACGATCCGGATGAGCCGACTGTCGCTGTCGGCCACTGCGAGCAGGATCAGGGGGAGCGCGTAGAGGCTCCCGAGGATGCCGAAGCTGCGCCACATGGTGATCCAGTGGGTGTAGCGCAGGAGCGGGAGCCTGGTCTGCGCTTGTTCTGCGGCGTCGAGGGGCATCTCGCTGATGCACGTCTCGCACAGGGGGCCGCGGAGGTGCCCCATCCACAGAACGCAGCCCAGCGCGGTGCCGGCGGTGGTGACCCAGCCGAGGATGCTGCGCAGAGGACCGTCCGGCAACACCCAGGTGAGAAGGGCGCTGGCGAGGAATCCGCTGATGATGATGCGCGGGCCGTAGTGCCGGTGCGGTGAACGCGCGAAGGGCCCGAGGAAACGGGGGGTCGAGTGCTCCATGGCCGGACCAACGAGTCAGCGACGTCAGGGGGCTCGGGCCCTGGACAAGGCGATCCTGGCAGGCCCTTGCGTCAGCGGACGGGCTCGATACGGACGTCAGTGACGCCCGGCTCGTCCCGCTTGTAGCCGGCGTAGTCCTCGGCCGCTGTCTCGCTGTACTTCACGACGGACTCCTGACGGCCCTCGCGGCCCGCCTGGGTCCAGGTGATGCGGTAGTCGTCCATGGCGCGCTCCGTCGCTGCGTGGAGGGAAGGATGCCCGGCGGCGGCATCGGCTTCGAGGTGATGGGGGCGCCGCCGGACCCGTTCAGCGTGCCATGAGGGTCTGACAGGTCGGTGGAGGGCCTGGGGGATTAGTCCTCGAACACGAGTTCCTTACCCCAAGGGGTATCGGTTACCCCATGGGGTAACTATGATGGTGGGTGTCGGAGGGAGAGACCCCTCCGACACCCGTCCGGGACGGTCTTGCAGGACCGGCCCGACAACCCCGAAGGGTAACCGCCATGACCGAGCTGTCGATCCTCCCCACCGGCGCCACCGAGCTGCACCTCCAGTACAACGGCCAGAACGAGCCCCAGCCCGCCTACCTGGAGCTCGACCTCAAGGCCGGTCAGCTCTACGCCGACACCGACTCCCAGATCGGCAGCGGGGCCCCGGCCTCCGTGCACCACGGCTTCGACCGCCGCTACGGCATTCCCGCGCTCACCGGCGCGGCCGCCGACCGGCTCCTCGCGGAGATCGGCCCGCTGGCCCAGCGGATGCTCGCCGACTGGGAGGAGGTCTGGGACGGCAACAACATGGTCGCCCGTCTCGGCAAGGACGCTGTCGCGGCCGAGGAGGAGATCGAGGAGATCGTCGCCCGGTACGAGGACAAGTACGCCGTCGATCCGGCCGAGCTGATCGCCGTGTGGGACCTGGACGGTGCGACCAACGGCTGCGAGGCCGAGGAGTACGAGATCACCGCCGACACCACCGACGAGCGGCTGGACGAGATCGCCGCGCAGATCCGCGCCGACATGGCCGACTGCGACAGCACCGGCCGGACCTCGGACACCGTCGTCGTCGTGGGCCTGAACGCCTACCTCCGCGACCTGCGGAGCAACGCGGCCACGGACGACGAGGACTGACACCTCCTGCGCCACCGCCTCGCTCCCGGCCCGGCCGCACCCGCGCGGCCGGGCCCGCCACCCTGGAAGGGCACCCTCATGACCGACGACTACCTCACCCTCATCGGCGCGGCCGAACAGCGCATCGACCACGGCACCCGGGAACGCTCCGCCGGCGCCGACGACAAAGCCCGCGCCATCGCCGACGAGGCCGCCCGCCGCGGCCCCGGCGGCCCCAAGGCCATCGCCGACGAACTCGGCGTCAGCAAGAAGACCATCAGCCAGGCCATCTCCCGCGCACGCAACGCAGGCGACCCCCACCGCGGCCTGCCCTACGACACCCTCGACCGGCTCCTCGCCGCCGAGCTGCGCGACGTCCCCCCGCTGCCCGCCGTCCACTGGCAGGCTCTGGCCTACATCGTCCGGGGCACCTTCATCGACCCCACCTGGATCGAGGACCCCGGCCCGCTGCTGGCCGGTGAGGTCGAGGACCTGGACGACGACTACGACGACGCGCCCGCGCTTGCCGCCGCCTGCCGGACCTGGACCCGCGTCCAGGCCCTCGCAGTCATCGACGCGCTGCTGCGCGACGACGTCGCCGCCCTGCCGACCACCGAGGACTGACCCGTGCAACTGCGCCCCTACCAGCACGAAGCCGTCACCGCGATCACCCGCGCACTCGCCCCCGGCGGGACGGGACAGCTGCACGCCGCCTGCGGATCGGGCAAGAGCCTGATGGGCCAGCAGGCCGCGCTACGGCTCCTGCCCCGCGGCGGTACCGTCGCGGTGCTGGTCCCCTCCATCGCCCTGGTCGCCCAGACCATCACCACCTGGCGCTCCCTGCACCCGGCGGGGA
This sequence comes from Streptomyces sp. NPDC059201, assembly GCF_042754585.1. Classification (NCBI taxonomy): domain Bacteria; kingdom Bacillati; phylum Actinomycetota; class Actinomycetes; order Kitasatosporales; family Streptomycetaceae; genus Streptomyces; species Streptomyces sp. NPDC059201. Next base: position 34,366 of record NZ_JBHZBB010000021.1, on the reverse strand, counting down.
CAGAGCTGGACGTGCTCGCGGTGTGCTGGGACGACACTGTGACCGACGCCCCCACGCACCTGCCGGACGTTCCCGCCCGTGCCACCACCGCCACCCCGGCCATCGCCGCCTGGCTCACCCGGCCCACCGCCGCCGGCACGCTGCGCCTTGTCGTGTCCACCTACGCCTCCGCGGACCGCCTTCACCAGGCCCTCCATCAGACGGCGTCCGAGCTCGATCTGCGCATCCTCGACGAAGCGCACCACCTGACGGGCCGCGCCGAGCTAGCGATCCGGCGCATCACCGAGCCCGGCTACCTGCCGGCCCGGCGACACCTCTATATGACCGCCACCCCCCGGTTCAACGCCGCGGCCGCCGAACGCCACGGACACCTGTCGATGGACGACACCAGCGTCTTCGGGCCCGTCCTGTACTCCTACTCCTTCGCCCGGGGCATCGCCGAGGGCTACCTGGAGGACTACCGGCTCTACGTCGTCGGCCTGCGCGAGAGCGAGGCCCGCGCCCTGCTCGCCGACAAGACGCGCGAGTACGTCAGCGGCCCCGGCGCTCCCTCGTTGCAGACCCTCATCGCCCAGGCCGCGCTCGTCCGCGCCGCCGAGAAGTTCAGCGTGCGGCGCGCGGTCTCCTTCCACCACCGGGTCGAGCACGCCGCCGAGTTCGCCCGCACCCTTCCCGCCGTCGCCCGCCGCCTCGCCCCCGACCTGCCCGCCCCGCACTCCGTCTCCGTCCACGGCGAGATGAGCCACGACCTCCGCGACAAGACCCTGGCCCACCTGCACACCCCGCCGGCCGGCGGCTGGACTGTCGTCTCCAACGCCCGCCTGCTCGGCGAGGGAGTCGACGTCCCCGCCATCGACGCCGTCCTGTTCAGCCACCCCAAGAGCTCAGCCGTCGACATCGTCCAGGCCGTCGGCCGCGCCCTGCGGCGCCACCCCGACACCCCGGGCCCCTCCACCATCATCGTGCCGCTCGTCGTACCCGAGCAGGACGGCGAGATCGGCGACCTCGACCCCGGCGACTACGCCACCCTCTGGAACGTCGTCCGCGCCCTGCGCGCCCACGACGAACCGCTCGGCATCGAACTCGACGTCCAGCGCAGCCACGCCGCGTCCAGCAACCCCACCCTGCCGTCCAGGATCACCGTCGAACTGCCGCAGGGCACCGCCCGGCAGATCGCCGCCCAGGTCGCCCTCCTCCTCGTCCGCCAGACCACCTCCGTGTGGTGGGAAGGACTCGGCGCCGCCACCGCCTACCGCGACACCCACGGCCACCTCGACGTCCCCTCCGGCCACGTCACCGAAGACGGCCACCGGCTCGGCCAGTGGATCCGCAACGCCCGCCAGCACCACAGCAAAGGCTGGATGCCCGCCGCCCGCGTCACCGAACTCACCAAGATCGGCATGATCTGGAACCTCGACGAGCACCGCTTCAACGTCACCCTCGACGCCGCCCGCGCCTACCGCGACACCTACGGCCACCTCGACGTCCCCCAGAACCACCGCACCCCCGACGGTTTCCCCCTCGGCCTGCGCATCAACGTCCTGCGCCGCTCCTACGCCAAGGACACCCTCGCCCCCGAGCGGATCACCGCACTCGAAGAGATCGGCATGGTCTGGAACACCCTCGACCAGGCCACCGAGGAACTCCTCGCCGCCGCCCGCGCCTACCGCTCCGCCCATGGCCACCTGCGCGTTCCCCACGACCACGTCACCGCCGACGGGTACCGGCTCGGCAACGCCCTCCGCAGCCGCCGGGCCCGGCACGGAACCGGAACCCTGCCCGCGGACATCGTCCGGGCCCTCGACGAACTCGGCATGATCTGGAACCTCCAGAACGCCCGCTTCGACCACGGCCTCGCCGCCTGCCGCCGCTACCGCGAACGCCACGGCGACCTCGCCGTCCCCGTCACCCACACCGACCCCGAGGGCTACAACCTCGGCGACTTCATCGCCTACATGCGCGCCCTGAACAACGGCACCGCGAAAGCTCGTACCCGTCTCGCCCCCGAACGCCGAGCCGCCCTCGACGAACTCGGCATGATCTGGACCGCCGCACCCACCCGCAGGCCCCCCACCGACCAGGAACTGGCCACACTCCGCGCCCTGCCCGCCCAGCGAGGCGGCCCCCTCAACAACGCCCTGCTCGACCTCGTGGAGAACCACCACATCGAACAGAAAGCCCTCGCCACAGCACTCGGCATCACCCCGAGCGCACTGAGCACCCGCCTCAAAACCGCCCGCGGCTCCCGCAACACACACTGACCTGCACAGCCGGTCCAGCGGCCAACCCCATCGCCCGCCGACACCAACCCCGCGCACGAGGAGAACTACAGATGCACGGGGCCGGAGCGCCCGCTGGGCTGCTGGGTCCCGGCCGCCGCGGTCGGCCGGGGCGGGCACCCGCAGCGCGTGATCCAGAGGAGCGCGAGGATCGCGAGAGCTCCCCCAGGACCACGGGCTGACGAGGTTTCTCAGCCACCTGCCGGCTCACCTTCCTCCGGCCCGGACGCTTCCAGTTCACGGATCGTCTCCAGCGCGTCCTGGAGGGTGAGCCGCCACTGGTACCACTGGATGCGGTAGCCGACCCGCGTCTCGCGGTGCTGGTGGCGATGCGCGTTCCGTGGGCTGCGGCGGAACTCGGGGTCCGAGTAGGAACGGCCCAGGAAACCGGTGTTGCTGTCAGAAGTTTTGACAGGCCGTGATCCCGCGGGCTGTCGGGGTCGACGTGCGGTGCCGTGCATCCACCGAACACGGGAGTCTGCTCGACGGCGACCCCGACGCTGGATGGGACGCGGACGGCGAATACGAGCGGGTGCGGTGAACGCACCAAGGCGCCCGGGTGCGCCTCGCTCCCCGGGCGTCTTGAGTTCGTAGGGCTGCCAGTGTTGCCGGGTCAGCCGCAGGTCCCAGCCTTCCGCGCCGCGGATCAGGGCGGGGGTGTAGGTCTCGGGCCGGGGCGGCCGGTCTTCCCAGGCGGACCAGCTTGTCCGCAGGATGGTGAAGGGGACGGCTGAGTGCTCAGCAGGACCAGGTGTGGGAACGCAAGTACGTGCCCACACCGGCCAGGTTGGTCTTCCCGCCCATGGGAAGGCAGAAGACCCGGGTGCCGCCGTAGTTGATCGCGGTGTAGGCGGACACCGGGGCCCCGGAGGTACCGTTGTTGAACGCGGACTGGACCCGGGTGCCGGGCGACCAGCTGCACCGGCTGGTGCCGTTGTTCCAGTCCGGGTCGTCTCCGCTCCACGCGCAGACCGATCCCGTGCCGTTGTCGCCGGTGTAGACGCAGAAGGAGCCGGTGTTGCAGTTCCAGGCGGTGGCGGCAGCAGTCGCGGGCGCCGGCAGGAGCCACGTGCTCGCGGTGATCGCTACAGCAGCACCGACCCCGAGCCGTATCCGCTTCTGTACCTGTCCCATCGGTTCTCCTTCCATTGGCCTGCCCGAGGGCACGCGTCTGAAGATCAGCGAGCAAGAACCTACTCTTCGGCGCTGAAGCGGCGGCAGGTCGCAGGCCGGCAGCTGATGGGGCGGACGAGATCATGCCCAGGGCGTACGACACCTGCCGGTGCGCCCCCACGCACGCCCCCGCTCCCCCAAGGCTGCGCTCTCACAAACGAACCTTTCCCGGAGCAAGATCGGTACCCGGGGCCTTCTTGCCATCCTGATTCGCCCTGTGCCCAGAACGCCGGAGCGCCCGCCTTCGGGTGAGGGCGGGCGCTTCCTGGTTCCGGGCGGTTCAGCTGACGGTCTTGCGGACCCATTCGCGGCTGCGGCGGGCGGCGTGGGCGATGGCGACCTGGGGCATCTGCATGCGGGCGGCGCTGCCGGCGACGCGGGCGAGCCGGTCCTTTGCGTTGTTGATGGCGGTCTGGTCGCTGGCGACCTGGGCCTCGTGCTTCTTCTTCTCCTCCTCGAAGTGGCTGATGTCGTCGGCGATCTCGCGGAGGAGCTCCGCGGTGGCCTGCCACTGGCTGTCGACGCCGGTGGAGGAGGTGGCGAGGGGGACTCCCTGGGGGACGGGCCCGTCCCAGACGAAGACCTGGATGATGGGGATGGGCTTGGTGCCGTCGTCGTGGTAGAGGGACGTGCGGTAGAAGGTGTTCAGGACGTCGGCGGCGAGTTCGTGGGGCACGAGCTCCTCGGCGCCCGGGCGGAGGTACTCGCGGCCGGCGGGGATCGGGGGCGCGGTACGCCAGGTGGCGCCCTGGTCGAGGCTGTGCTGCATGGTGACGCTGTACGTGGTCATTTACGCCAACTCTCTCTCGGTAATCCTTCATTGCTCCACAAGGAATCATCCCCCATTGCGGTAATGCCAACTCTAGGAGAGTTGTTGGCGTCAGCGCAAGAAATTTGCGATCTCCTGCGCGCGGCCGCTGTTTACCGATACGTTGTCCGAATCGGTAAACGACACGGCGCTCCTCTGCTCCACCCACGCCGCCTCGCCGAGCAGGCCGAGGCGATCAGCCGTGGCGCCGGTACGAGCTGCGGGTCCGCGTCACCGGCCGCTGACCGCGTCCGGCCGTACGGGGCGTGCGAACACGACGCGGGGCTGCATAGCCTGAGGGCACAGCCCTGGGGGGCGTCTGGAGGACGTCGATGCCCCGACCTTTGTGGAGCGGCGCAGTCACGTTTGGCCTGGTCAGCCTGCCTGTGACGCTGGAGGCCGCGGTCGAGTCGCACGACGTGCGCTTCCGGCAGATCCACGCCGAGGACGGCGGCCGCATCCGCAACCGCAAGATCTGCGAGGTCGACGGCCAAGAGCTCAGCGAGGACGAGATCGGCAGAGCGTACGAGGTCTCCAAGGACCACTTGATCCCGGTCACGGACGCCGACCTCGACCAGATGCCGCTCCCCACCGCGCGGGCCGTCGACATCGTCGCGTTCGTCGACGCGGACTCCATCAAGCCGGAGCAGTACGGCGCCGGCGACTACTACCTACGCGCCAAAGGCGACGTCGCACTCAAGCCGTACGTCCTCCTGCGCCGCGCGCTCGACCGCACCGACAAGGTCGCCGTCGCGAAGTACGCCCTGCGCGGCCGCGAGCGTCTCGGCATCCTGCGCCCCCACGGCGACGCCCTGCTGATCCAGGGGCTGCACTGGGGCGACGAGATCCGCTCCCCCGCCGGCCTCGCACCGCCGCCGGTGGACCTCACGGAGGAGGAGATCGAGCGGGCGCTCACACTGCTGGAGTCGATGACCGTCGAGCGCCTGGCGGACCTCGGCGACACCCTCACCGACCACTACACCCAGGCCCTGCACGAGGTGATCGAGGCCAAGGCGGAGGACCGTGAGCCGCGGGCCATCGAAGGCAAGGGGGCGCCGGCCGGGCAGGTCGTGGACCTGATGGCCGCGCTGGAGGCGTCGGTGGCGGAGGCTCGCGAGCGCCGGGGCGAGCCCCCCGAGGGCGGCGGTGGTGAGGCGACGGTGCACGAGATGCCGAAGCCGAAGAAGAAGGCCGCGGCCGCGAAGAAGACGGCGGCCAAGAAGACGACCGCGAAGAAGGCCCCGGCGAAGAAGACAACGACGCGGCGGCGGAAGTCCGCGTAGCCGCCGCCCAGCGGGTCAGTCGAGGCCGAGTTCGTTCTCGGGCCGGCAGTACGGGCATGCGGCGACCGTGCCCTCGGCGAGGATGCCGCGCGCCTGGTCCCGGCTGAGGGGTTCGGTGTGCTTGGCGGCCATGCCGCAGTCGCCGAGGTGGACCCGGTCGGGGACCGGGCGGCCGCGCTCGCGCAGGTAGCCCAGCACCCAGGTCGGGCCCTCAAGCCGGGGCCGCTGGGGACGCATCGCCGCCTGCCGGGCCTCGATCTCCGCGATCCGGGCCCGGGCGGCGGTGCCGAGGATGTCCGCGAACCGGGCGATCGTACGCAGCTGTGGCAGATCGTCTGGGAGCGGTATCTGCCCGGTCACACCGACACGAGCGCAGGCGACCGGTGCGTCAAATGCATCGCGGGCGCCGACGCCTGGCACTCCTGGCACAGAGGACAGCCGCCGGGGCCGTACCGGTGGCACCGGGCATGGCAGAGGGCGCAGAGCCCGACCTGATCGGACGGACACATCTCCGGCCGCATGTTCTTCGGGGAGGGCTGGTAGGGGGCGGGACTGGTCATGACGACGGCTTTCTGGGGCGGGGCGGAGGGCGTTGCCCGGAGGGTAGGCGGGGCGATCCTTCCTGGGCTGGGTGGCACGGCTTGCCAACGCTATTCGAACACTGTTTCTATTTTAGACATGGAGCGCACCACTTTCCCCCTCGACCTGCTCACCGCGCAGATCCGGGCGACCGCCGCCTACCAGGCCCTCGCCGTCCCCCGCCCCGTACATACGGCCGCGCTCCGCCGTGCCCTCATCCGCTGGGAGACCGCCGTGCACTACCACCCGTACTGGTCCCGGCCCCGGCACGCCGGCGGCCGGGCCGACCTGCGGCTCGCCGCCCACGCCGAGCTCACCCGCCGCAAGGACGAGGAGGCGGCAGCATGAGCGAGCGCGACCGTGACCACGTGGTCTGGCACGTGCGGTGCCACCCCGACACCGGCCCGGACGCCTACCGGCACGTCCTCGACCTCGCCGCGGAATACACGCCGGTCGTCCAGCCCCTCCCGCCGACCGCGTTCGTCGCCCAGCTGCGCGGCGCGAGCAAGGTGTTCAGCGAGGCACCCCGCCGCCTCGCACAGCGGTTCCAACTGCGGGCCCTGGCGATGTACGACGTCCCCGTCCACGTCGGCGTGGCCGACACCTGGTCGACCGCCGCGACCGCCTCCGCGCACCCCGGGCCGAACGGACTGCTCCACCTCCCCGACCGCCGCGCCGCCGAGGCGTTCCTGCACCCGCTCCCGATCGACGCGCTCCACGGCATCGGCCCCGCCCAGGCCGCAACCCTGCGCCGCTTTGGCCTGCACACCGTCGGCGCGCTCGCGGCGATGCCCGAGGACGTCGTCTGCCGTCTCCTCGGCGGCAAGCAGGGCCGGCTCATGCGTGACCGGGCCCGCGGACTCGACCCCCGCACGATCACCTCGCAGCGGATGCCCGAGTCGACGAGCGCCCACATCGCGTTCTTCTGGGACGAGACCGACGCGGCGAGTGTGCGCGCCGCCGTCCTCGACCTGGTCGTCACCATCGGCGAGCGGATCCGGCGCCGCGACCAGGTCGCCCGCAAGCTCACCCTCACCGTCGGCCTCGCCGGCGGAGCCCGCGTCGCCCGGACACGGGCACTGCCGGCCGCGTCCGGACACACCGAGGACCTGCGCAGCACGGCGTACCGAGTCCTCGACGGAATGGCGCTCCAGCGGGCCCGGGTGCGGCGGCTCGTCCTCACCGCCGAGGACCTGGTGGCAGCCGAGGAGGGACCGGGTACCCAGCTCTCCCTGGACCCCGAGAGGGAGGCGAGGCTCCGCATCGAGCCGGTACTCGACCGGCTGAACTCACGCTGGGGCCACCCTGTGGTCCGACCGGCAGGCGCCTACCGACACGCCTCCTGACGTGGGCGTGAAGACGTTCCTGCCCTTCCGGGACGGCGTGGCCGAGGGTTACGGTCAGCCCATCGGCGCAGCACAGGGCGTCGAGCACGAGGGAGGGGATTGCCATGAGCAGCGCCAGCGGATGGGGATACGCCGACACCGGGTGGGGCGTCACCGGCGAGCCGGAGTGGGGCCGCCGGCCCGGTGACGTCGGCTGGGGCTACGACCCCGAATGGGGCGTACGGGGCGACACCGGCTGGGTGTGACCGCCCCGGAAGCTTGTGAAGCCCGCACCCTCGGGGTTACGGGCCTCACGCCTTCCACTCTCACCACGACGCTCGCCGGCGGCGGGCGTTGTGTCTCGCGGAATCGGGGGTTGAGGAACATCCATGCCAGATCGTGCGCTAGGGGCGGATCGGGGCGTGCGGGTCTCCAAGCTCGGCACCCGGCACCAGGCACCTCCATCACCGCGTCAAGCCGCTGTTGTGGTCGTAATCCGAGGTGCTCGTGCCAGAGACTTCACTACGGTCTCCTCGTGACTACGAATAGCTGGCAGCGCCTGTCCGCCCGCGAGGCGGGACTTTCCATCGATGAGACCCAGTTCGATACCGCTGCCCCCCACATCGCCAGGCCGCTCCGGGACTGGATACAGCAGTACTCGACAGCCCACTTCTCCAGTCGGGTTCTGTTGAAGCTGCGGATCCCCTCCGACGGCTCCGACGCTACCTCGCAGCTTTCCGACAGGACCGCCGACGAGCAGCTCCTGGACGTCATCGACTGCATGCTGCACCTGGACATCACCGGCGAGGCGTTCAGGGATTCCTTCTACCGAGGCGGCATAGAGCACGACCCGGCCGCACAGCTCGTGGAGATCCTTGAGGACGGCAACTCGGCGTACACCGTGGCCGTAGGCCCGGACGAGCGCGCCTACCTCCAGCGAACCGTCGACCCGACCGTGACCACCGCAGCCACGGGCGCCCAGCAGGCCGCAGTGGCCGCTGGCCGCCCCGACGCAGCCGCGCACCTGGCGTCGGCCTGGGCGAAGGCGTACGCACGGGAAGCAGACCCCAGCGGCTCGTACACCGACTCGGTGAAGGCCGTCGAGGACGTCGCCCTCCCCCTGCTCCTGTTGCCGCAGAACAAGCCGACACTCGGTACTGTCCTGCGCGAGCTCCGAGAGCATCCGGACCAGTTCGAGCTTGTGATCCTTGGCGGGAACGCGGAGCCGGCGGGCCCCGAGGCATTCAAGGCGATGGCCACGCTCCTGTGGGAGGGCCACCGTGACCGGCACCCCGGCGGACTGACCAGTGCCCCCGTCACCCTCGAAGCGGCGCAGGCAGCCGTGCACCTTGCCGTCACCCTGGTCCAGTGGATCGCCACTGAGACCATCCGCCGCAAGCCCTGACCGGAGCTGCCGACGGCTGTACCGCTGGTCCCCAGAGCCAGCCTCCGTTGCCGAGTTCCACCGCGTCGATTCTGGGGTGACCGAGTCGAGGAAGGCGTTGGCTGGGCTTAGCGCACGTTTTGACGTCGCTGTTCCTCAACCCCCGACTCTTCCGGCGGATTCTGCGAGGTCTGTCAGCCATCGGTCGCGGACCGGGCCAGGGTCGTCCCGGGCGGCGGTCCGGGCACGGGTCGCCGGGCGCTGGCGGGGGGTGAAGGTGGTGCCCTTTCCCTTCGAAATCTTGATCAGCACCTGTCGTGCGGCTCGCAGTCGCCGGCGGCCCGGTGGTTGCCGCCGAGGCGGAGCCAGCTCGCCCGGCTCCAGGGCCTCCAACTCCCACTGCACAGGCCGGTCGACGTCGAATCCGCGCTGCCGGGCGAACGCCGGCCACCGCGGGTCGCTCTTCTTCCCCTCCGCAGGGGGGGAGTCCGTACTCGCGCACCTGGGCGTGCGTCAGCAGCACCCGTTCCACCCGCTCCCAGCAGCCGGTGCGCTGCACCCAATCCCGCTCGATATCGGTCCCCGAGGCGTCGAAATCGCCGCAGATTCTCCGGGGCGCCGCGAGCGTGCGGTTCGTCTTCTCGCAGCTCAGAAGCGGTCGGAGCGACCATAGCGCTTGCAACAGGTGTGGTACACGGAAACTCGGCGGAGTTCACTCGCCTTGGTCATCCGCCGTGCACGATGATGCCGGGCATGAACACGGATATAACGGTGGCTCTGATCGGAGCGACAGGTGTGTGCGGCACCATCGTGGGCACTGTCTTGGGTGCCAAGATCCAGGCTCGCGGCGGCCATGCCCAGGCGCAGGCGGCGCGGGACGCCGCCGAAACAGCGGCTCAGGCCGCGCAGCGCCAGGTGATACGAGAACGCTCCTGGACAGTCCTCACGGCCTACCTGCGGGCGGCTGCCGAGCTCGTGGAGGCGACAGACCAGCTCTACAGGTCGGCGCAGGCGCGGGAAGACGTTGAGCGGGCCTATCACGCATTCGGTCTCGTCCACGCCGAGGCCGAACTCGCCCTCCCGCCGGGTATGGACGAGGTCCTTGCCGACCTGGGCCGCGCAGTGCGGCAGGTGTACCACACAGCGCGGATGCGGTCCTCGACCGAGCGGGCAGTGCGAACCTTGGATGAGATATGCCAGGCAGGCGACCCGGCGGCAGCGCGGGCGAAGGAAGCCCTCACCCGGCTGCGGGCCACCAACCCGCCTCTGTGGAACGCGCGCTTGGGCCGTGAGGCGCCGCCACAGTACTCAGAGCTCATTGAAGCTCTGCATGCCGTACCCGGTCTCGCGGGAGACCAGGTACGAGAGTTACTCAACAGCGCGGCGGTCCCTCACGAATATGAGTCGCGCAGAGAGGGTCTATGGAGTGCGCGGGAGGAGCGCATTGCGCGCCGGAACACCTACCGCGATGCGCGGCAGTCATTCATCGAGGCCGCAAGGAACGTGCTCGGTACGAACGAACTGCAAGACCACAACGGCTGAAGGCTCTCCAGTCCGAGTCCGGCCGGCCAGCCCGATCAGGAACCGCTGGTCGTCCCGTATACCCTATTCCGGACCAATCTTTCACCCGGGATGAGCGGGCACATCGCGTCCGCGGTTGAGCTGGGCCATGAGCTCGCGGTTGGCCGCGCGGGCTGCGGCGAGGTCGTTGTCGCGGTCCTGGAGCGTGAGCTCCAGGTCGACAACCTGTTGTTCGAGGGTGGTGATCCGGGCCTGGAGCTGTTCGGCGTCGTCTGGGCCGCCGACACCGGACTCGCGCCAGACCTGTTCGCCCAGGACCTCGCTGAGGCGGGCTTCGAGGCGCCGGGTGTGTCCGGAGAGGCGGGCGGTGCGGGCGTCGGCTGCCGCCAGGTCGGCCTGCAACAAGGCCCGGCTGACCGCCGGGCCCCGGACGCCCGGGATTGTGGGCGGCTCCGCGGCCTGCGCATGGATCTGCCCGAGCGAGTCGCGGTGGTGGTAGAGGAAGGTGCGGTCGACGCCCACGCGGCGGGCGATCGCCGCGACGCTAACCTCGGAGCCGTCCTTCGCGGCCTCGGCCAGGGCGGCGAGGACCCGCTGGCGGCGCCGGCCGGTGTCGGCCCGGCGGCCCTCCAGCATGGCCTGAACGGCGGGGTCGGTCGGGGTCATGCGGGTCGCTCCGGTCGTAGGTCGGGCAGCGGCTGGGGAATGCGGGGCATGCCGAGGAAGCCCTGGCGGGTCTTGCGGACCATGGCCGCAGCCTGCTGGATCTCGGCGCGTTCGGCGTCGGTCAGTTTGTCGGCCTCCTCGGTGACGCGACGGATCAGCCGCCGGACGCGGGAGATCTCCTCCTCAGACGGGGTGGCCTCGGCACGACGCGGGTGCGGTCGAGGCGGAACCAGCCGGCCATCTCCTCGCGGAACGCGGCGGCGTCCGGCCAGCACGGCGGGACGTGCACCTCGCGGACCATGTCGATCAGGTCGGGAAAACGTCCGTCCCTGCGGGCCTGGGCCAGCTGCGCGGACAGCCGACGGTAGGTCGGCGCGGAGTTCGGCACCAGCCCGGCGGCGACGAGCCGGTACATGACCTGCCGCACGGTCACCCCGTCGTCGTACCCTTCGACGATGTCCCGCGCCCGCTCGATGATGACGGGCCACTTGATCCTCGGACTCATCCCGCACATCTACCAGGGGCCCTTCTGCCGGGCCAGCCTCGCCCCCGGCCCCGCCCCCGGCCCCGCCCCCGGCCCCGAGCCCGGCCGGGGCGCCGCCCGGCGGACGGCGGGGCCGGGACCGGGCGGTTTCCCCGACGGCGCGGCGAGGGTGCCCGGCCGCGTCCGGATCCGTCCCGGGCCCTACCCTCGAACGCGCGGCGCCCGCAGTCAGGTCGAATGACTGCGGGCGCTGCGCGGCTTCACGGCGCCGGGAGGTCCGCCCTGCCCGCACTGCGGGCGCGGCCCCGGTCCTGCGGGGGCCGGGTCACCTGAACATGCCGGCCAGCGGGCCTTCGTCCTCGTCGCGGCCGGGCTGCTCCTCGCCTTCCAGGGCGGTGCGCAGGGTGCGGACGGCCGTGTGGGACAGGCCCGCGTCCCGGCCGAGCGCGGAGTCCGTGTCCCGCTCCCCCTCCCAGCCCAGGATCCGGGTGACCAGCACCGTGCGCCTCTTGCGCGCAGGCTTCAGCCGCTCCTCCAGGGACGCGATCTCGTCGCGCACGGCGGCGAGCTGCTCGCGCACGGCGGTGCGGCGGTCTGCGCGGAGCTGCTCGACCCACCGGCCGGCGCCGATGAGCTTGAGCCCGCGGGCGGCGGCGTCCTGCTCGGCCCGGCGGGCCGCGGCCGTGAGTTCGGCGTCCGTGCTGTCGTCGGTGACGTGCAGGGCGTGGTGGGCGGCCCCGTCCCAGCGGGTGGCGTCCACCGGGGTCAGGCCGCCCGCCTGGTCCAGGCGGTATCCGTGGAGCCAGGCCCGCAGACCGTAGACCCGCGCGGCACGCAGTTCCTCCTCCCCCGGGCCGGGCAGGGTCCCGCTCGCGAGGGCCACCCGGACGAGGTCCTGCGGCATCTCCTTCACCCGGTGGAGGTCGAAGTCCAGGGCCGCCCCCTGGATCTGGTGGTCCGTCGCGTCCCTCCACGCCGGGTCGATCAGGCCGGGCAGGGCGCTGAACAGCGCGGCGGCGTCGACGCCATGGGTCCCGCCGTAGGGGTAGTCGTGCTCGGTGCCGCGGTAGGGGTAGCGGTCGGCGAGGTGTCGGGCCCGGTCGAGGGCGTCGGCCGCGCGGACCGTCCAGTCCCAGCCCGGCCCGCCGGGTACCGGCAGCAGGTTGTCCAGGATCTCCCCGGCCAGCGGGGCCAGTTCCTCCATCAGCGCGGCCACTCGCTCCGGCCGGGCGAGGTCCGCCGACGTTGACAGGTGCAGGCCCCCGACGCGCAGCAGCGGCGGCACCACCCCCGCGCGCATCTCGGAGACGAACACCTCGTGGCCCGGGTCCTCCTCCCCCTGGGCGTCCTGGCCGACCGGGTGAGCCGACAGCTCGCGTGCCCTGATGTCGAGGACGAAGACGATCCGGGCCCGGTAGCCGTCGCGGACGTCGGACGCAGTGCGCTTCCAGCCGGCCGGGGGCTCCCAGCCTTCCGGCAGCGGCACCAGCTTCACGGTGCTTGCCGGGGTTCCGCTCGTGCTCCTGGTCGCGGTGGTGGTCATCGTGACGTCCCTTCCGTCCGGCAGAGCCGGCAGCTCTGCAAGTTATTTCAGAGTGACAGTCAACCTTCATGAATTGAAAGTGGTTCCACTAAAGTGAAGCACTTTCGACTTGTTCCGGCGGCCCATCGGCCGGAACCCTCCGCCCGACCCGCACACCCATACGACCCTGTCGCACATTCGTGCAGGCCCGGGCGGCGCCGGCACTGGAGCCCGGCACGGCGAAGGGCGGCACCCTCCCGGAGGTGCCGCCCTTCGCCGTACGGTCGCCGGGAATCAGGCAAGGAGGGCCAGCGCAGGCCACAGGCGGTCATCCCGGCCCCACACAGGGTCGAAGACGTGCACGGTCGTGCCGCGGCGCAGCTCCCGCAGCGCGCGCCGACCGGTGCCCGCCCACTCGTGGGCGAGGTGGTCGCGGCCCGGCCGCCATGGGCCGAGCACCAGCGTGGGCTCCCCGTCCCGGTCGGTCAGGGCCACCGGCTCCGGCGGGCGGCCGACGATCACGGTCAGGCCCTCCCGCTCCAGCGCGGGCAGGCGGGCCAGCAGCGGGGACCGGGCCCGCACGGTGCCGCTGACGAAGGCCCGCTGGCGCCAGTGCGCGCCGTCGGCCCCCCGTCCGTCGGCAGCGGGCTGGCTCAGGGTGGTGAGGAAGCCGCTCCGGTTCGCGGCGGCGAGAGGGGCGACGAGGTGGCCGGTGCCGCTCTCCTCGTAGCCGAACTCGGCTCCGTAGCCCGGCCATTGGGGAAGCCGGCCTTCCAGCCACAGGGCCATGAACCGGCCGAGGTCAGGGATCGATCGAGCGGTACGCCACGGGGATGTCATCATGCGGGGCTCCTGGGAGGAGAGGAAGGAGAGCAGGCCGCGGGCGGCACGCAGAACGGGGGCGCCCCCGCCCGCAGAAACGCCTGCGGGCGGGGGCGCCGGGCTACGCCTGCCGGCGGATGAGCCGGGCGGTGGCGGCCGCGAGGGCGGCCCAGGCCGGCCAGGCGATCCACAGGGCGGGCACGAGCCAGCCGGCGTCATGCCGGCGGACGGTCGCCACGGCGAGCGCCACGGCGCAGACCGCGAGCGCGCCGACGGACGCGCGGAGCGTGTTCGTCATGGTTTCTCCTTCCTTGGTGGGTTGCGGTGCGGGAAGGTGCCGGGGGACCCTGGAGGGCGGGGCCCGGAGTTGTCGTCAGCATCTCCGGGCCCCTGTCTGTCAGCGCTTGCGGTGGCGCCCCTGCCGGGACTTCCGCTTGGGCTTTCCTCCGCGTCGGATGCTGAGCAGGATGCTCGCCGCCGAGAGCGTCGCGGAGATGGAGCCGATGATCACGCTGATCTCTCCAGGGGTCACAAGTACCTCCCCTCACTGTTGAGTTGTTCCCTCGGGGTCTCCCCCTCGGCTGTGATCACAGTTTATGCCAACCTCAGTTGGCATGTCAAGCGTGATTGGCCTACCACTATTGGCCAACTGGAGGTGTCGAGAGAGAAACGGGATCGCGGCCACCATGGGCGAACTGCGCCCGGCCGAAACAGCGGTGGACGCCGAACACGCAGCCGCGCAGCGCCCCTCCACCCGGCGGGGACTCCCCGTACAGGCCATACCCGCACCTCACCCCAGGTGCGCCGCAGCCCGCCACCGGCCTGGGCTGCGGCGCCCCACAGGGCGAGGTGCGGGTCAGCGGGTGAGGATCGCGGCGGCGGTCACGGCGACCGCGACAAGGGACACGTCGCCGGCGAGGCGCAGCAGCTTCATCTTGGCCAGGGCGATGCGGGCGAGGGCCTGGAGCTGGACCACGCGGTGGTCCGCGGCGAGGGCCTCGGTGACGGCGGCCGGGTCGGCGGCGGCGAGGTAAATGAAGCCGGTGCGGTCCTCGGATCCCCGGGCGAGGCGGGGGCGGATAACGAGGAGCGCCAGGACGACGCTGCCGACGAGCGCGGTCGCGGCGAGGACGGCGAGGACGAGGGAGAGGCCGGCGAGGTCGGTCCCGGCGAGGCTGAGCCCGGCGACCAGGAGCCCGTCGAGGGTCAGGAGCAAACCGGCCTTCGTGTCGGTGCGGCCGATCTCGGCGGTGGTGTGGGCGAGGGCGGCGTCGAGCACGGCCGAAGTGCGGTCCGGCGCGGGCGTGGACGTGGTCGTCGTGGTCACGGCGGGGTCCTTCCGGGCAGGTCGAGGGGCGCGCGGGCGGTCGGCCCGCACGGACGCGCTGAGTGAAGCGGAAGGGCTGTACGGCGATCTGGGGCGGGATCAGCACCCCGGATGACCATGGAGAGTCATCCAGGACCCCAGGGCCGCCAGATCGCCACATAGGCGGCTTCCTGGGTTAGTTGGGGGTGATCACGGTCTGGGTGCCGCCGAGGGTGGCGGCGCGACGGGCAGCGGGGAGCCGAGACAGGGCCCGGTCCGGCCCGCACAGCAGATCGGACGCGGGGATGCCGTAGTGGGCGGCGAGCCGGTCGAGGTCGGCGAGCGTCCAGGACGCCCGGCCGGACTGCTTGCGCGAGACCTGCCCCTGCGTCAGGGCGAGGCCCTCCGCAAGATCGGCCTGGGTCTCCCCCGTGGCGAACAGGAGCGCTGCGACGGTGAGCCGCAAGTGGTGCTCTGAACTGGGCATATGAGTCTCCCTCATAACCTATGCGCTGGGCTCATAGGTGGGCGTGACCTGCGGTGATGCACCTGCGGAGCCGTATTCGCCGAACCACAGGGCGCCATGCGGCGATTTGAGGCCCGTTCCGGCCCCCGGATGATCAACGAGACCCGGGCGGGGGCGCGGGGCCGGGAGATCGCCGCACAGGCGGCTTCCTGGGTCAGCTCTGATTCATGTCCGTGATGCGGCTGTAGTGCATCTGTGCGGCAGCGGTCACCGTGGCCCGGGGCCCGAACCTGTTCTTCTCGACCACGAGGTCGACCTCGCCGGCGCGGGGGGACTCCGGCTCGTCCATGTCGGGGCGGACCACGCAGATGACCACCGAGGCGTCGTTCTTGATGCTCCTCGATTCGCGCATCAGGCCGTCGTCGTTGAGCTGCGACAGGGCGATGATGTGGCAGTTCAGGCTGACGGACAGGTTCTTCAAACCGCGAGAGACGGCGGCGACTGCCTGTTCGCGGGTGATGTGGCGGGCCTGCTGGACCTCCACCAGCTGGAGGTAGTCCACCACCAGGACGTCCAGGCCGTCCGCGCGCACGCAGGCGCGGGCCGCAGCCTCGATGTCGGCCAGGGACGCACTGTCCGGGCGGTGGATTCGCATTGGCAGCTTCCTGAACAACTCGCGGCCCAGCCGCTCGACCTCGGCCCAGTGCTCGGCCTTCAGCCCGCCCTGCCGGGTCAGGTAGTGCATGGGGATCTTGCCCTCGGCAGCAACGAGCTTGTTCATCAGCTCTCCATGGCTCATCTCCAGGGACGAGAACATCACCCGGGCCCCGGTCTTGGCCGCCGCCGTCGCCGCGTTCAGGGCGAGAGTGGACTTGCCGACGCCGGACTGCGCGGCGATCACGGTGACGTTGCCCGGGTGCATGCCGGAGGTGACCGCGTCGAGGTCGGAGATCCCGTAGGGCAGGCCCATCTGCCTGCCGTTCTGGACGCCCTCCAGCTCCGCCACGTAGTCGAGGTAGAGGGCGTCCACGGTCGGCGGTTCGGCGGTCAGGCCGGGGATGTCGGCCACGATCGCGGTCAGCTCCTGCTCGACGAGGGCGCGCACGTCCTCTTCGTCGCCCTCCTCGCTGTAGGCGTACTGGAGGATCTTCTGCGCGGCCTCGATCGCCCGCCGGCGGTACGCCTTCGCTCGGACGATCTGGGCGTAGCGGGGCCCGCTCGCGGGGGAGGGCACGGCCTGCACGCAGGTGTGCAGGTACGAGGCGCCCCCGACCCGGTTCAGCTCCCCGTGCTGGGTCAGCTCCTCGGCCACGGTGATGGGGTCCACCGGGGCCCCGGCCCCGCGCACCCCGAGAATCGCCTGGTGGATGGTCGCGTGGGCCGGCCAGTAGTACTCCTCCGCCGTGATGCCGGTCTCCAGGGTCTCCCCGAAGAACCTCGCGGACGCCCCGTGGCTGTTCATCAGCGTGCCGAGGGCCGCCTGTTCGGCCTCCTTGCTTCGCGGGGGCGTGCGCATGAGCCCAGAGCCCTGGCGGAGGTCGTCGGACCGCTGGTCGGGGAGGTCGAGATCGGTGTCCGTGCTGGACAATGGGTGCTCCTGTTCGGGTGAGTCGGGCAGGGCCTGCGGGTCGGACCGCTGCAACGGTCCGGCCCGCCTTCGTGCGTCAGGCCATGGTGCAGGGGATGCAACGGCTCCCCGAGCGGTACTGCGGGTGCTGCGGGCACATCCCGTCCGGGGACGCCCCGCCGGAGGCGGATGACGCCGCCGCGGCGGCGGCCACGACCGCGTAGCGGGGCAGGTTCGGGATCCGGTCCCGCTCCAGCAGTCGGTACGGGTTCGTGATCCGCACCGGGTTTTTCGTGAGCTGCTGCGTCAGCAGCCCCTTGTCGACGGTGTGGATGCTCGGCCAGCCCTGCTCGCCCATCACCCGAAGCAGCTTCGGAGCGAGTCGGCGGGCGTTCGGCCGGCCCTGGGTCCACGGGTCGGGCAACAGCTCCAGCACCTCGGCGGCGGCTCGCAGGTCTTCCTCGGCGCAGCCAGCCCCCTCCCCCTCCTCCCGCTGTGACGGCACCGACGTGTGACCGGTGGTGCCCGTGAGGGGGTTGGGGGAGGAGGAGGTAGTTACCTCCTCCGGGGGGTGTGGGGGGGACGGCCTTCCGCTTCGCCTGTCAGGAGAAGCGGTCTGACCTGCGGAAATGTCTTGTCTTCCGCTTCGCCTGTCAGCGCGTGCCTTGTCAGCGCGTGCCTTGTCAGGAGAAGCGGTCTGACCTGCGGGAATGCTGTTACTTGCAAGTAGGGTTGTACCCGCTTCTCCTGACAAGGGAACCGGGTCATTCCCGTCCGAATCGGATGTCTCCGGAGGGGTCCAGTAGGGGTTCGTGGCGGGGAACTCGTAGAACGTGTACTCGACGGAACCGAAGTTCCCGCCGTTCTCCTGCGCCCGGTGGAGCCAGCCGCCGGCCCTCAGCCGCGCGACCGACTCGTAGACCGCCTTGCTGCCGATCAGCCCCTTGCCGTTCGCGCTCCGGATGCCCTCACGGCGCAGCACCGCGACCAGCTCGTCCACAGAGAAGGTCTTGCCGTCCTCGCACATGTAGTGGATGTGGTTGAGAACCAGGAAGTCCAATTGATGACTCAAGCCGGAGCCGTAGAGCATGTGGCGATACAGCGGTACCGACGGACGAAGCGCCGGCGCCCGCCCAGTGATCCGAGCCGAACCAGGCTCCTGAAGAAGGTCCCCGGTCACAGGGCACCGCCTTGCACGCGAAGGCCCCGCACGGCACCGGCCGCCGCCAGGCGGCACAAGGATTCACGGACTTCCTCCACCGTGATCCGGCGCCCCCCCGGCCAGGCCACCCCGGCCGCCTCCAGCCGCCGCAGCACAACCGACTCGCTGAACTCCGGCTCCGGATCACCCCGCCTTCGGGGCTCCCCACCCCACCGCTGCCATTCCTCCAGCACCACCATGGCGTGCAGCATCACCGGATAGTCCAGTGGAGAGGTCAGCCCGCTGCCGATGCGGTCGAGACGCACAACCAGGTCCTCGACAGGCTCCTCGCCGCGCACGAAGACGGCATTGGCGAACCTGTCGTCCGGCAGTCTGTTCTGGCGATTCACCGGACCTCCTCGGTCCGGCAGTGAGCCTGCATGAGCGCTGCTCCGTCCATCACGGCGAACACTCCGCATTCCGTCTTGCCGGTGGCCGATCCGCCGGTCCACCCACGCAAGGAGTCGTAGAGGCTCAAACGTGACAGTCCCGATCCGGGAGGCTTCGCGCTGGTGGGCCGGAGCCCCCGCGGTCCTCGTCCGCTTGGCGCAGCGGCATCCGCTGATGAGCAGGACCGGACGGGGCGGTGTGGCGTGCTGCGCTGTACATCTCGTACGCTCAAGGAGAGCGCACCTCCACTCATCTCGTGTGCTTCGCGGTCTCGGGGCGGCAACCCCGAATCGACCCCCGTCAGGCCCCGCTAGCGCGGGGCCTGTTGTGGTTTACGTGCCTTACCGCAGTGAGGACGGGTAGAGCAGCGGAGTAGCTCCACCGACGACCTTTACCGCGACCTCTACGACCCGCTCGTCTGCCAGGTGCACAGTGCGGATCACCTGAGTCACAGGCGCGGGATCGATCGTTAGCCCCAGAGCCGCCTTCTCGGCCCCCGTAGCGATACGTGAGGTGACCTCCTCCAGCAGGCGGTCCTGAGGGACGCCCAGGCGCTCGGCGGCCAGCTCACGGGACGCGCCTGTGGAGACAGGCTCGGCAAGCTCAGGTGTCGCAGCCACGACGTACGCGGGGTAGAAGCTGCTGCTGAGGTGTACCGGGACCCCGCCGCGACTGACCACTCGCCGACGGACGTGAACCGGCGTGCCCGGGGGCACGTCAAGCCGCGGTGCTACCAGCTCGTCCGCGCCGACGGTGCCGACCTCCAGAATCCGGGAGGTCTCTCCGCGCGCGAGCGCAGAGCCAGTGCTGGCGTGGAGCGCCACACGTGTGGCGATGCTGGTGCTACTCGGGCCCGCTACCACCGTGCCTACTCCGGCCTTCGGAAGCGTCAGCCCTTCTCCCTTAAGCACCTTGAAAGCTCGGTTCACGGTGGTTTGAGCCACATTGAACCGCTCTGCGACTTCTCGCATAGAGGGCATGGTGGCGCCCGGCTGCAAGTCGCCGTCCTGGATCTGCTGACGGAAGTGCGCTGCGATCTGCGCGTATCCCACCGAATGAGCCATTTCCAGTCCTCTCCTCTCCATGACTCGGTGCTGCTCTCGCAGTCGAGTGCAGCGCTGTACTCAGAAGACTAAGCCACAGCGACACCTAGCGCTAGCACTAGCGCAACGTGGCGCTAGTGCTCTACATTGATTCCAGGGCAGCCCGCCGGGCCAAACGGTCGGAGTCGCTGCTCTGTTCGCTGACCTGGAGAAATGCAGCTCAGCGGCACTTTCGCCCGGAAGGGTCGCGATGCGGCCTGAAAGGAAGCGAACGCACCTTTTCAACTGAAACGAGAGTTTCCGGCGCTACGACAAGCCGACACGTCCTACAGCAAGGGGGTGTCACGGGCGAGTCCTCTGGCTAACCGGCCCAGTCCGCAGGCGAGGTGCGGACCGTCAGCCCGCAGGCGAGGTGCGGGACAGGCATCGGCGACAAGCCGGCCCTGCTGCGCGGACACCAACGCACGCACCTTGTGTCATGCCGTCCTCACGGGCGGACACGCACCCGAACGCGCAGTGCAGAGGGCGAATATCGCGGGCCCCGTAGAGAGAACCCCCGGTGCGATTCCGGGACGGGGCGCCGGCGGCAGTACGACAGCCGCCTCACCAGAGATGGGAGGTGCGAGCGAGATGAACAACGAGGTTCGGAAGCAGCAGCCGGAGAGGCCGGCCATATGGTTCCGCGTCAGCCGGGACGGTGGCCGGAGCTATGGCCCGCAGACCACGGTGTGGCTCACCGAGGATCGAGAGATTCCCGCCGTGAACCCCCTGATCTGGCCCGCGTGCGAGTGCCCGCAGCACCGATCCGACCAGGAGGCACCCCAGTGATCCAGCTCATCACCACCAACCGGCTCCGCGCCCTGGAGGAGGAGGTGGAGCGCTTGCGGGACGAGGCCGCGGCGGCGGCCGGAGCGCTCGACGCGGCGCAGCTGGGCGAGGAACTGGCGACCGACGCGGCGATCCGTTTCGAGGGCGACGTCGAGACGCTGGCCGCGCGGCTGAGTGAGGCGCAGGCGGAGACCGACGAGCAGTACGAGGGACTCCACGCGGTGATCCGCCAGATCACCGCCGAACGGGACGACGCGAGGGCGGCGGCCGACGCCGCCCTGGGCGAGGCCGAGGCGGCCCGCGCCCAGGTCCTCCTCGACGCCGAGGACCGCGTCGTCCTGCGCGCGCTGCTGCGGGTCGCACGGAAGAAGTCGGCGCTGTCCCGCGTGTTCGCGCTCTTCCAGAAGGGCGAGTTGCACAGCCTGCACATCGCCCAGGAGGACGCGGAGGCGGCGGCGGAGGCCGAGGGCGCCGCGCCCAACGGGTGGACCCAGCACAGGCCGGGAGAGGCGCTGCCCCCGGCGCGGGACGTCCAGTGGCGCGTTCAGCAGCTCCCGGTCAGCGGCGCCACCGCGAAGTAGACCCCGGGGGCGGGCACCCGCCCGCCCCGAACAGTGACGGCCCCGGGGGCGCAACCCCGGGGCCGTCTGAGTCCTGTGTGGAGGACCCATGATCAGCATCGCACGACCGATCCCCCGGCCGAGTGCCGGCGTCATCGACGACATCGAGCGCGAGGACAACCGCCGCGGCTTCGAGCCCGACGACGTCACCGCGCTCCACTCGCTCGTCCGGCACCTCACCGCCGACGGAGACCGCCGCGCCGCGTACGCCGGCCGCAAGGCCCGCCGCAGGCTCGCGCAGATGACGGGCCGGTGACCGCAATGATCCTCAGCCTCACCGACGAGCAGCGCAAGGAGCTGTCCGACAAGGTCGCGGACGCGAACCGCCGCTCGGGGAGCCACAAGAAGTGACCACGCCCCGCCAGAACCCCCTGTACCTCAAGTACATGGGTGCGTTCGACATCTGGAGCGAGCACGCGGCCGGCTGCACCTGCACGGCCGAAGCGCCCTGCGCGACGGGAGAGCCGCTGTTCGCACGGCTGTCCCGCCTCCAGGAGGCATGGAACAACCACCTCAACCAGCGGTAACACCCCCCGAGAACGGAGCACGCCATGGCCCAGCACATCACGGTCACTCAGTCCGACGGCACGGTCACCGAGATCACCGTCAGCGACCCGACCATCGCTCGCGAGTACGAGTCGCTCCCCTTCCAGGCGGACCACATCGCCAGCGTCACCGTCACCGTCACCGACGACTGACACCACCTGACCGACAGACCACACCCCACACAACTACGGAGGAACCCGTGGCCAACACGACGCTCTATCACTTCGTCCTGACGCTCCAGGCGCCGGCCCCGAGTGGCGACATGGAGGTGCAGACCTGGTCCAGCACGGTCAACGTCGAGCCCGGCCAGGGCCGTTTCGAGATCTACCAGATCGTGCGCGCGGAGCTGGCCGGCAGCGACCCGTGGTGGGCCGACGCCAACGTCACGCACTGGTCGCTGGACCGCGACGACCTCGACGCGCCGGTCGCGCCGTGGGCGCCGTACGTCCCGCCCACGCAGGACCCCACCGGCACCACCGAGGTACGGGGCCACCTGCCGCAGCAGCGCGGCTGACCCCCTGCCGCTCGACACAGAAACCGCCGCCGGGCTCCCGCACATGAAGGGTGCGGGGGTCCGGCGGCGGCGCTCTCACAGTAGAAGAAGGAGTAGCGAATGATCCACTTCGGACAGCGGTCGGGCGAGTCGGCGGCGCGGCTGGCGGAGGCGCTGGCGCAGGCGGGCGGTGCCCGGTGAGCGGCGAGCGTGAGGCGCGGGAGCGCCTGCTGACGGTGCTGACGATCGGCATCGCGATCACCGGCCAGTCCGTGGAGCTGTACTGGCGCAGCCGCCGTGAGGCGGACGAGCCGGCGGGAGGCGACCGGTGAAGGTCACTCACATCTTCTTCGGTCTCGGCTCGCCTGTGTACGAGCACGTGGTGAGCGAGGCCGAGGCGCACCGCCTGATCGGCGCGAACACCGTGGCGGGCTTCACGCCGGTGGTGATCACCGAGGGCGCGGACAGTGCCCCGCTGACCACCCCGGACGGGTCTTTGCTGAAAGTCGTGGCCCTGCACGGCACCACCGTCGGCGTGTACGCCGCCCTGGCCTTCACCTGGAGGCCGTGATGCACGGACAGACGCGCATCCTCCTGGTCGACCGTGCGGCGGCCGCCGTGGCGCGGCTGGCGCGGGTGGCCGGCCTCGCGGTCCGGCTCGCGACGCGGACCCGGATGTCGCCCGGCGACGTGTACGCCGCCCTCGCGACCGCGCGGTACATGGCGGCGCACGAGCTGATCGAGCGGGCCGCGGACGCGGTTGAGGCGTCCGGCGACCCGGACATCGAGCTGGACCACATCTCCACCCCGGCCTGGTTCGGCCGGATCACCCTGCACGACGACCACGAGGAGACCCAGCGATGAGCACGACCTCTCCGGGCCCGTACGACTGGGCCTCTGACGCGCAGGGCGGCCTGTCGGCCGTCCCCTCGCAGCCGCAGCCGCAGCCGCAGGTGGTGCCGCCGATGTCGGCGCAGCCGCCCCAGTCCCAGCCGCAGGCGGCCCCGTCGGGCCGGTCGCGGACGACGCGGGCGGCCTCGGCCGTCGGCGCGGCGGCGGGTGGTTTCGCCGGTGCGGCGGCGAGCGGGTTCATCCCCCCGATCAACGTGAACATCGGCGGCGGCAACGGCAACGGTGGCGGCAACGGTGGCGGGCGGGCGCCGGCGCCTGGTGCCGGTGACCGTCACCAGGGCGACCGGATGATCCACCTGGTCGAGCGGATCGAGCTGCGCTCGGACAAGGACATCGTGAACCTGTGCCGGGCCATCAACAGGCTGGGCCGGGAGCTCCACCTCATCCTCGGCATGCGCGCCGAGGAGGTGCAGGGCGTCCTGTCGACCTACAAGGGCAAGTGGTACCACTTCGGCGCCTCAAACCGCGTCCGCGCCCGCCTGGTCGCCGCGCACCTGCGGGTCGGGGCGGAGGCCGCCAGGGCCCTCGGCGTCGCCGCCCTCAAGACCGCGCACGCGTTCGACAGGCACTTCGTGGCGCCGGAGCGCGAGGCCAAGCAGCGTGCCCGCGGCGAGACGCCCAAGAAGAAGTCGTTCACGATCGGTGAGGAGTAGAAGCCATGGGGAAGAAGTCCGAGTCCGCCGCCGCTGACGCGGCGGCGGCCCCGGCCGCCGGCTCCGAGCTGGTCGCCGCGGGCAAGAGCGTGCTGCGGGCCATCGGTTCGCACGCCCTGGGCAAGACCGTCCCGTACACGCCGCCGTGGATCGCGGCGGCGGCGCTGCCGCCGCTGGCCGGGTGGGCGACGAACTCCATGTGGGGGGACGAGCCGCTGTCGGCCGGTCTGGCGTCGGCATCGATCGCGATCGGCGGTGCGGCCCTCTCTGCCGTCGTCTGGAAGAGCAGCGGCGGCAGCACGAAGTTCCGCCGGGCCCGCCGGGCGCAGGCCACTGCGACGGTCGCCGCCTCCATGGGGTGGCTGACCTGCGCGACCGCCGCCGGTCCGTTCGGGTCGCCGGTCCTGGACCTGTGGCTGATCGGCGGCGCGCTCCTCGCGGCGAGCTGGAACGCGCGCCAGCTCATGACGAACTCGCCGGGAGCGGACCCGGAGGAGAGCGTCAACGAGGGCGGGGGGACGCTCGCCAAGCTCGCCTCGGCGATCGGCTGGGAGAAGGTCAGCGTCAAGAACGCCGAGGGCACCGGGAAGGGCACCGTCAAGGCGGTGCTGGAGGTGGCGCCGGGCAGCACGATCGCCGCGGTGCAGTCCACGGCCCCGGCCGTCGCCGCCGCCCTTCAGGTCCCGCCGTCCGGGGTGATCGTCACCCCTGACCCGGAGGACGCCTCACGCGGCACGATCAGCGTGCGCGTCGCCGACCTCCTCAAGGCCGGCGTGCCGTTCCAGATGCCGGATGCGCTCGGCCTGATGCCCACCCACCCCATCGTCCTGGGCCGTTACGCCGACGGTGAGCACTGGTGGATCGATCCGTTCTCCGCGCGGATCCTCCAGCACGTCCTCGTGATGGGCGTGACCGGCGCCGGCAAGTCGGAGCTGCTGCGCACGCTCCTGACGCACCTCGCCACCCGCCGCAAGATGTCGATCTTCCTGATCGACCTGTCCAAGGGCGAGCAGACCGTGGGGCACATCTCCCGCGGCATCGACTACCTCGTGCAGGACCCGAAGGAAGCCAAGCGGCTGCTGAAGTCCCTGCCCGCCGCGATCAAGGCACGCGGCGACGTCCTGGCCTCCGAGGGCCTGGACCAGTGGACCCCCGACTCCTCCCTCAACGCCCTGCTGGTGTGGGCCGAGGAAGCGGCCGACATCGCGGACTTCGACGAGCTCGACCGCATCGCCCGCGCTGCCCGGTCGGTCGGCATCTGGCTCGGCATCAGCCTCCAGCGCGCCACCTGGACCAACCTCTCCACCGACGTCCGGGCCAACCTCCAGGGCTCCATCTGCATGGGCGTGGACGACGCCGGCGACGCGGGCTTCTGCCTCCCGGACCGAGTCGTGGAAGCCGGCGCCGTACCCGACTGGGGATCGGACCGGCCCGGCTACGGCTACGCCACCGGCATGGGCATCCCCCAGGAGCGATGGACGACGGAGGCCCGGTCCTCCCTCACCAACCGCTCCATCCTCACCGCCCTGATCGACGCCGCTTCCCCCTACCGTGACCCGCTGGACGAGACGACGGCGGCCGCGCTCGGCCAGACCTACGCCCAGCGCTCCCACCGCGGCACCAACCGGACCACGGCGGGCGCCGCCGAGACGGCCGAGCGGGCCATGCAGTGGCTCTCCTCCATCGGCGCAGTCTTCGGCTCCCCCGCCCCGGACCCGGCCGACTGGGCCGCTCCCCCCGCCCCGGCCACCGCTCCCCCGGCCCCGGCTGCCGATTCCCCTGCGGCCGCACCGGGCTCCCCCCACCCGTTCGAGGACGACGAGGACGACGAGATGGACGAGCTGTCCGTGGCCGCTCAGATGGAGATCGAGGACGCCTACGAGGAGGTGCTGGGCGCGATTCCCGGCGACCCCGAGCCGGACGCCGACTACGCCCACCTGGGTCTGGACGACGACGTTCCGGACACCGACGACGACACCGGCATGGAGTTCGAACAGACGGAGCCCGTCAGCCCGGAGCAGGCCCGCCACATCCTCTACACGGAGATCGACGGATGGGTGCGTGCCGGGCGGCTGGAGTTCTCTCCGGCCGACCTCGGCCCGGCCACCGTCGCAGCCGGCCGCAAGCGCCCGTGGCTCCAGGGCCTGCTCAAGAAGATGGTGGAGGACGGCCTGCTCCAGAAGGACGGTCACGGCTCCTACGTCATCCTCCACTCCCCGCTCCAGCCCGCGTAGAGCCTCACTCACCGTCACCGTCCGACAGTCAGGGGCCGCCCTGACTCCTGACTGTCGGACGGCCGGGGGGCCTAAAGAAGAGTCACAGATTTCCGCTGGTGAAACCCATGACACTGCCCCTGTGACTGTCAAGAACGGCCCCTGACGCCCTCCCTGACGTTCACTCACCGTAAGGACGCTCATGTACACCGGACGCTCCGAGGAGCTGCGCCGCAAGGAGCAGCAGGCCGCCGCCCTCGCCGCCCAGGTCAGCCTCCTCCTGACCCAGATCGAAGCCCTCGGCATCGGGAACGTGCTGCCCGCCGCCGGCCGGATCGCCGGCCCCGGATTCGACCTGCGCCGCACCGCCACCGGATGGACCACCATCCGCCCCGCACGCCCGTGAAGGAGGACCCGATGAAATCGAACACCACGCCGTCCGGGGCGCCTTCGGCCCCCGCCCCGTCCGCCGTCGCCGCCGACCTGATCGCCGCCGTGGAGGAGGCCGTGGCCGCCAGCGCGGCCGCCGCTCCCGGCACCCCCGTGACCACCGCCGCACACGGCCCCGAGGCCGCAGAGGGAGCCGCCGCCCAGCCGCCCGTCCTCGGGCTGACGGCGTACCGCGACCCCTCCCCGGTCCCGGCCGTCGGCGACGCCCTCCCCGTCGTCCAGCCCGGCCGGCCCCCGATGTCCAAGCGCGCCACCGACGCCTCCGTGGTCATGCTCGCGGGCGGCGCCGGCGTCCTGATGGCCGGAGGGGGAACCGGCTTCGCCCTGTGGGCGCTCGCCGGGGTCAGTCCCGTCACCCTCGCCCTCGCCGCCGGCGCCCCCGTCGCCGTCGTCGCCGCCCTCGCCCGCCTGGTCCGCCGCGTGGGCCAGGCCGCCGCCCAGGCCGGCCCCGTGACGCACCACCACACCTACGCGGGCCCGGTCACCCAGACGACCACCTCGACCACGAACACGACGGCCCGCGGGATGTTCGCCCGCAACCTCACGAAGGGGAGGTGACCCGTGCGCTGCCGCGGCTGGATGCCCACCCGGCTCCTCACCGATACCGCGATCCGGCCCACCGAGCACGCCCGCTGGGCCGGCGTGGAGCGGCTGTTCGCCCGGCACGAGCGGGACCGCCGGATCATGGCGGACCTGCTGGCCACGATCCCCCGACGGGGCCTGGAGGTCCCCATCCTCCTCGGCGTCGACGACCGCACCCGCGAGGTGTACGTGAGCGACGGCCACCACCGTGCCCTCGCCCTCCGGGCCCTCGGCGCCCCCCGGTTCCCGTTCGTCTGGTGCTGGCTGCGCGCCTACCGCGTCGAAACCGGCCGCGAGCCCTTCCCCTACGGCCTCCTCGGCCTCGACCCGCCCGCCTGACCCCGCCCCGCCCGACCCGCCCGACCCGCCCCGCACACGCGGACGGGGCCAGGAGGTACGAACTCCCGGCCCCGTCCTACGACACGGAGGTCCCCGTGACGCAGCTCGAAACCTACCCCTCGCCCACCCGGAGAAGCCCCGGCCAGGGCGATTCCCCCGCCGCGAGTCCTCCTCCCACCGAGGCGCGTACTGTGCCCTTCGCGCCCGACCCCGCTCCCCCCACGGCAGGGGCCGGTGCCCCCACCGCCACCGACCCGGGGGAGACTGCCTCCATGCAGGACGTCATGACGACCGCTCAGCCCACCGCCGGCCCCCGGCCCACCGCCGCCGTGCCCTCCGCACGCGCCGCCGCTCCCCCCGCCACCGGGACGGCTCCCCCTGACGGCAAGAAGGATCCCGCCGCGCCGGCCGAGCCGCCCCGGCGGATGTCGCAGCGCGCCATGCGATGGGTCATCCGCGTCTCCATCGTGGCGGCTGTCGTCGTCGCCGCGATCGGCTTCACCGGCTCGTACGAGGCCCTGCGCACCCTTGCCGAACAGAACCACTTCGGGTGGTTCGCCAAGTTCTTCCCGATCGGCGTTGATGCCGGAATCGTCGGCATGTACGGGCTGGACCTCCTGCTGGCCTGGCTGCGGATGCCCAAGGCGCTGCCCCGCCTGATCGCCCACGTCCTCACCGCCGCGACCATCGTCTTCAACGCGGCCGCGCCCGAGGGGCCGATCACTGCCGACCCGCTCGCCGCCGGGATGCACGCCATCCTTCCGCTCCTGTTCGTAGCTGCTGTCGAAACCGCCAGGCACCTTGTCATCCGTCTCCAGCACCTCACCCACCGCACCGAGACGGACCAGGTGCCGCTCCACCGTTGGCTGCTATCACCCTGGTCGGCGTGGGTGACCTACCGCCGGATGCGGCTGCGCGGCATCTCCAGTTACAAGCGGATGGTCAAGCTCGACCGCGAACTGGACGTGTATGAGGCATGGCTCCGGCACACCCACGGCAGGCAGTGGAAGAAGCAGGCCGGCGCCGCCGCCCTGCTGCCCTTCCGGATGATCGAGTACGGCCTGTCAGTGGAGGAAGCCCTGGACCAGCCCCGCCTCCAGCAGGAAGCCGCCGACCAGCGCGCCGCCGCCGAGGCCGCCCGCAAGGCCGCCGCCGAAGCCGCGAAGCGGGACCGCGAGCTGGATGCCAAGGAACACGACGCGGACGCGGCGATCCGCGAAGATCGGATCGCCGCCAAGGTCACCCGGGCCGGGTTCGACATCGAGGTGGAGACCGCCGCGGCCGAGGCCGGTGCCAAGACCGCCAAGGCCCTCGCGCTCGTCGAAGCCGACACCGCTGCCCAGACCGCGACCCTCGCGGCGGAGGCCACACGCCAGCAGGCGGAGTATCAGGCCCGCGAGGGGGAGCGTGATCTCAAGCGCCGGGAAGCCGACGCCGCGCGGGAGGAAGCCGCGGAGAAGACGGCCCGGGAGGCCGCGGCCGAGGCCGACACCGCCCGCGCCCTCGCCCAGAAGAAGACCGCCGAGAGGCTTGCCGCCGAGGAGGAGAAGAAGGCCGCGATTGCGCGGGCGGAAGCCGCCGAAGCCGACCGCCGCGCGAAGGCGGAAGCCGCCGCGGCGCAGAGGGAAGAGGAAGCCGCGGAGGGAGAGCGCACCGTGCGCGCGGCAGAGAAGGCCCGCCTGGAGCGGGAAACCGCCGAGGACCTCGCCGCAGCGGCCCGGCTCCGCGAGGAGGCCGCCCGCCGGGAGCAGGCCGCGGTGGAGGCCGAGGACATCGCCCACATGGGAGTTGGCGAGCGCGCCGACCGGAAGGTCGCCCGCATGATCCTCACCGCCCACTACGCGCTCCCCGAGGAGGAGCGCCCCGCACAGATCGACAAGCTGCGCGTCCCCCTGGTGCAGATCGAGGAGGCGCTGGGCGTCAGTACCTCCGTGGCCGGCCGCCGCCGTGACGCCGCCATGGACCTCATCGCCGGCGGCTACACCGGCTGACCCGCCCCCGCCCTGCCCACTCCGGCCCGCCACCGCACCCTGCGGCGGCGGGCCGGGCCCGTCTCAGACAGGAGCCCCACGTGACCCACCTCCCCGATCCCGCGGAGATGTCCCACGCCATGCTGCTCGCCGTCCTGATGCACCACGGCGGATCCATGGACCTGCCCGACTCGGCTTTCGAGACCGACGCGCTGGGCGACGCCGCAGGGACCTTCCACGCCGTACAGCTCGACCCCCTTGCCGACGGCCGGGTGCGGCTCTCCGTCGTCCCCCGCCCGCCCGGCGACGCCGCCGGCATCGAGCACCGCTGACCCACACCGAAGGGCGGCACCCACCCCGGGTGCCGCCCTTTTCTGTGTTCCAGGCCCGCTGGGCGCTCCATTCCAAAATTTTGGAATGGACCAGGGCGAGGTCCAGGAGAGGGGGTTGTGGGGCTAGGTGGCCGCTCCTTCATGCTCGTGCCCTGTCCGGACGGACGAGCCGCACCCGGCCGGCGCCATGACCGTGTCCGGGTGGGAAGCCCCTCCTTCCCGCCTCTTAACCGCCTGGTCCTGTCCTTGCCCTTGCGGCCTGCCTGTGGCCGCCGAGGCGCCCGACGGCCGCCCCTCGGCTGCACCGCAACCTGCGTCAAACATGGTTGGCCTATCGTGATTGGCCAATTGAAGTGGCATCATGGAAGGATGAGCATCCTTGACGAGATCGCCGCCGCCATGACCGAGCTCCGCCAGGCCGAGGAGGCCGCGGATGCCAAGCGCGCAGCCGCGCACGCCCTCATTGCCGCCGCCAGCGCCGATGCGGGCATCAAGCAAGTCGAGATCCAGCGGGTCACCGACTACTCCCGCGAGACCCTCCGCAAGATCGCCCGCGCCGCCGAAGCCGGCGCATAGCCATCCTCCGGGGCGCACGGGTGAACCTCTGGGGGGTGAGCCGACCGCCGTCGCCGGCTGCCCCTGATGGCCCTGCCGAACAGGAAGGAAGTACCCAGGGGGCTCGATCTCGCCCGGTTGGCCAACCAAGTTGGCCAACCGTATTGACATCGCCTATCAAGGTTGGCCAATATGGTTGGCGTAACGCCGACGAGGGAGGCCAACATGAGCAAGATCTACGAACGCACCGAGACCAACGGCACCGAGAAGCTGCCCTTCCTGACCCGGGTCACCGCCGCCGGCCTGTACGGCAAGGTCACCCACTCCCGCACGGGCCTCTGGGACGGCAAGCTGACCATCATCTACACCGTCGAGTACCTGGAGGATGAGGGCGGCGAGGGCTACCACCCGGCATGGGAGATCAGCACCGTCACCGCGATCGGCCGACAGGACGGCCTGGCCGAGATCGAAGCCGCCCAGATGGGCGAGACGAAGAAGACCGTCCGCACCATGTCGAGCATCAGCCGCACGGACTACGCCATCGACTAGAAGGACGGGCGCCGCGTCCGTCTCGTCCTGGTCGACGCCCCCGACGAGGACACCACCGAGGACCGCGCCCCGTGGACGCTGGCGAGCCACCGCAGGCTGCTCCACAAGTTCACCGAAGCCACCGAGGACGGCCGGGCGGTCTGCAACAAGAGCTTCCGGCCCTGGCGGTACGGCAACGGATACGACTTCCGCACGAAGGCCGAGCACCAAGCGTCCAAGTACGCGCACCTGTACACCTTCTGCCCCCGCTGCGACGCGAAGTAGGAACTGGCATGCGCATCAGTGACCGTCTCGTCGCCCGCCTCCGGGAAGAACTGCCCGACCTGGGCATCCCGGAGGGGGCGACCCTCCACCGCACCTACGCCGAAGCGACCCCCGACGAAGCCCCTTTGAGCTGGTTCGCCCTCGGCCCGGACGGCACCGACCTCCGGATCGGAAGCCGGATCCCGATGGGCCGCCTCCTGCGCGAACCCGTCTTCGTGGCCGCCCGCGAGCCCTACAGTTCCAGCTTCGACCCGCACACCGAAGTCGGGATTCCCGCGGACATCGGCCCGGCCGTCCCGGACACGTGCACTCGGTGCGCGAGTGCCGCGGAGACCTCGTGCCGGATCTGCCGCACGCTGCTCTGCCGGCAGTGCTTCACCAGCCACCACCATGAGGGCTACGGCACCCCTGCCGCTTCTCAGGACTGGTGACGCACCTCCCGGCAGGGCCTCCTGCACCTCGCACCGCTGACCCGGACCGAAGGGCGGCACCCACCCCGGGTGCCGCCCTTTTCGCGTTCCCGGCCTGTCGTCCTGGCCCATTCCAAAATTTTGGAATGGGCCAGGACGACGGGCCGGAGAAGGGGGTTGCGGGGCTAGGAGGCCGCTCCTTCATGCTCCTGCCCTCCCCGGACGGCCGGGGCCCTACCGAGCCGGCGCCACGGCCGGCACTGACAGGAGAGCCCGAGATGACACCGCACGCCCACGCCCCCGCCCAGCACCCTGCCGCCCCGCCCCGGCTGCCGCTCGTCCGCGTTGTCGCGCTCGTCGTCGTCGCTCTCGCCGCCTGTGTCGCCGGGCTCGGCGCCGGCATCGGATGGTCCCTCCTCGGGGCCGGTCCGCTCGACTCCGTGGCGGCCGGCGCCCTCGCCTTCAGCGGGGCCGCCACCCTCGGCCTGGGGGCCGCCGCCTACCTCACCCCACCCCCGGCCCCGCCCGTCCCCTGCGTCCCGCCGCCGGCACCGGCCGCCGGCCCCGCAGCGTCCTTCCCCTGCTGCACCCCGTGAGCCGGCCCCGTCCCGGACGGGGCCGCTTTCCCCGAACGCGGCCGGTACCGGAGGGCGTTCGGGGAGGCTCACGGCATGAGCACCAGACCCCGCGTCTGCGGCAGCGACCACGACGACCCCGGGCCGCAGCCCGGACGGACCTACGCCGAGCTGATCGGCGGCCCCCTGGACGGACAGCTCCTCGATGTCACCGGCTCCCCCGAGACCGACCTCGCCGACGGGGCCGCGCTCCTCACGGAGGCCGGCCTCTACGGCCCCGGAGGGCGCGCGCTGCACGGGCCGGGCCCGGCCGCGCTCTACCGCTGGCACTGGGAGGGTGACGTCCCGTAAGACGCCGAAGGGCGCCATTCCCAAATTTGGGAATGGCGCCCTTCGGCGTCGGTTCACCCCTGTGAGGTCTTGCTGGTCGGTGTGCCGGCGAGGAGCTCAAGGATGGTCTCGAACACGCTGTCAGGGGAAGTTCCGGACCCCGCTGCCGCGGTCACGATCCACTTGCTCAGCCGGTCGATCTGCTCCTCGCTCATGGACCACCCGCCTTCATTCCCGGATTTGGGAATGACCTCGGACGGCTCCACCGCATCCTTCGTGCGCCTCTTCTTCGCAGCCTTCCTCGGGCCGGGGAGCTGCCGGGCCGAGAACAGGCTGTCCAGCTCCGGCTCCGGCTGCGGTGCCGCCTCCTCGTCCGCCTTCGTGTGGGCCTCGCCGCCGGATCCGATGGCGGCCGGTTCCGATGGAGCCGGGAGCGCGCGGCCGGCGCCGAGGAAGTCGGCGAGGTTCTCCACCACTCCGGCGGTCACCCGCTGCCGGGTCGTCTTCCCGTAGCGCCGCAGCCCTGTGTACGCCTCGGCGACCGGCTCAATGCCGAGAGACCCGGCGACGCCGAGCAGGGCTTGAACGTGGGTGCTGGGGACCGCGCGGCCGAACGTCGCCGCGATCTGTGCGGCCAGCGGCCACTCCTCGATCTCCCGGTAGGCGGCCGTCTCGCTCAGGCCGTCCCACTCGTCATCGAGGTACTCCTGACGCGTCCGCGTCCCCTCCTCGCCGCGGTAAAGCCGCCGGCTGAAGACAGCCGCAAGGGCCTTGCCGCGCATCCACTGGGCATTCCCGTGGTGATCACGGGCCATGTGGGCGCGCTTCAGGTACTGCTGCTCCTTCGGGGACAGGGGCCCTTCGGCGTCTTCGACTTCCAGGGGAGGCGGGAGGAGTTCGGGGACGAATGCCTGCGCCCGCTCCTCACGCGGGGTGTAGCCCGCGTTCTCGACAGTGCTCACGCGAGTGCCTCCGGGGCGGGCAGCAGCTTGCGGGCGCGCAGTTCGGTCACCAGCTCGTCGAACGGGGCCTTCCTGTCCCGCCGGTCGCAGGGGGCGCCCACCGCGTTCGCGATGCCGACGTGCAGCGGAATCCGGGTGGTGAGCACATCCCACTTGGGGAGAGTGCCCTCCGTCCCGCCGTCGCGCAGCAGCGCGGCGTACTCCCCCGGCTTGGTCGAGGAGCTGTTGCAGCGGTTCAGCAGAGCGACCGTGGGAGGCGCCTCCCCGGAGTCCCGCAGCGAAGCCGACCGCTTGATCATCTTTGCCAGCGGCACCCCCTTCGCCGGCTTGGTCAGGCGGGTGTAGTCAGGCTCGGTGGGGGAGATCACGAGGATCACCAAATCTGCCACCTCAAGGACACTGTCCGCGATCTCCGGATGGTTCTCGGCGTGCCCCGTGTCGACCACCGCCACCCTCCGGGGGTCCATCTCCGGGTAGACGGTCTCGGCGAAGGCCGGCGTGTCCGCCCGCACCACCTCGCACGGGAAGTCGGGTGCCTGCCGCTGCCAGGCGAGGAGCTGGAGCGACTCGTCCGCGTCGAACGCGGCGACCGGGTACCCCGCCCGTTCCAGGGCGTACGTCAGCAGACCGGAGCAGGTGGTGCCCCCCATGGTCCTTGGCTTGAGGAAGGCGATCAGCATGCGGGCAGCCTAGCTGCGCGCCCTTCGCCGGAGGGGACTGGAGGGGTGGCAGGCGCGCGCGCCGGAGAATGCACCGGGCGAAACTCGGCCGTCTGCACCCACTTTCAGCCTCTCTATGTCCAATGGCTGTACATGTCTAATCGCTGGACATGATGCTGTGGGCGTGAAGAAGCCCACCGCCATAGAGGCTGATGCGTGACAGCGATCTTGGGTCAGTTGTCACTGAAGCTGAGTCGACGCTAGTTCGTGTCAGCGAAGATGGGCTACTGCACTGTTTGTGACAG
>NZ_JBHZBB010000020.1:0-65778 GCF_042754585.1 Streptomyces sp. NPDC059201 | reverse complement strand
GGGGGGGGGGGGGGGGGTGGCGGGGCGGGGGGGGGTGGCGGGGGCGTGGCCGGGGAGGGCCGCGGGGGGGGCGGTGGGGGGTGGTGGGGGGCGTTGGGGGGCGGTGGGGGGCGGGGGTGGTGGGGGGGTCCCCTTGAAGGAGACCGCCCCTCGACGCCGTATCGGGAATGGATAGTGGCAGGATCCAGTGCGGGAGATCAGCCCTTGGCGCAGGGAGCGCCGTCGAGGCTGAAGGAGGCGGGCACGGCGCCGTGGCCGGGGCCGGCAACGTTGATGCCGAAGCTCACCGCCCGCCCGGCCGGCACGTCCGCGGTCCAGGACTCGCTGACGGCGCGGACCTGCCGGCCGTCCTGGGTGACGGAGGCGTTCCAGGCGGAGTTCAGGGTGGTGCCGGCGGGGAGGTCGAAGTCCAGTTTCCAGCCCTTGAGGGGCTGCTCGCCGGTGTTGCGGACGGTGATGTCGGCGTTGAAGCCGGTACCCCAGTCGTCGAGGCGGTACGCGATCGAGCAGCCGCGCCGGTAGACGCCGGCCTCCCGGGAGGTCTGGCGGATGCCGTCGGGGCCGTGGAAGAGGCGCTCGCCCCAGGCGGTGAGCCGGCCGGCGTCGAAGCCGGTGGCGAGGTCGAGGTACTCGACGCCGCCGCCGTTGCCGCTCCAGGACCAGCCCAGGTATCCGACGTCCAGGCGGCGGGCGGTGGCCATGATGGCGTCCTCGTCGGGGTTGCCGTCCGAGTGGTCGTGGCCGAACTCGCCGACTACGACGGGCAGTCCGCGGTCGACGAAGCTGCCGAGGTACTCCTCGACCTCGGCGGCGGTGTCGTACACGCCGTACATGTGGATGGAGAAGACGGTGTTGCGGTCGGGGTCGGCGGCGAAGACGGCGGGCGCGTTCGCGCGCATGGTCCCCGACCAGTCCTGCCCCCAGTTGGGCGCGTCGACCATCAGCGTGTGGTCGAGACCGGCGGCGCGCAGCCGCCCGACGGCGTCCTTGGTGTCCTGTGTCCAGGCGGTGTATCCGGTGTTGCCGTGGGGCTCGTTGCCGAGGTTGACGATGACGTACTTCTCCTGCCACTTGAGGGCGCTCGCCACCTCCAGCCAGTAGTCGACGGCCTCGGAGAGGGAGGCGGCGCCGTCCTGCTCGCCGTAACCGGTGGTGTCGTGCGCCTCCAGGACACAGACGAGCCGGTTGGCCTTGCACCGGGCGACGACGTCCGCGACGTCGGCGGCGCCGTTCTT
This sequence comes from Streptomyces sp. NPDC059201, assembly GCF_042754585.1. NCBI lineage: Bacteria > Bacillati > Actinomycetota > Actinomycetes > Kitasatosporales > Streptomycetaceae > Streptomyces > Streptomyces sp. NPDC059201. The sequence continues at coordinate 64,543 of NZ_JBHZBB010000020.1, read as the reverse complement.
CGTCCAGCGGGCGCCTGTGGAGAGCACCACCCGCACCGAGTTGGCGCCGAGCGCCTTGATGTCGGCGAGCGACTGGCCGGTGCGGTCGGCGTACCAGGTGTGGGCGTGGTTGACGCCGCGAAGGACGAAGTCCTTCCCTGTGGCGTCGACGAGCCGCCCGTCCACGACGCGGAAACCGTCGGAGCGGCTTGCGGCCTGGGCGGCCTGGGCGGCCTGGGCGGCCTCGGTGGTGATGGGGACCGAGGTGACGGTGGCGGCGAGGGCGAGCAGCGCCGCCGCCGAGAGGACCCGTGTCCTGTTCATGTGGAACTCCCGACTCGGAGCCGCGCCGGGCCCGGAGGGGCGGCGCGGCCGTACCTGACATGGGGTGAGATCGCGGCTGGACGGGACCGGGGTCGAGGTGGGGCCCCCTCCCCGGGCCGGCCCACGGATGGTGGGCGGACCGCCGCCGTGCCCCACTGCCCGGACAATGCTGCGGCTCGATTCCGGGCAGTGGGGATTAACCGCAGGTGCGCGTCAGGTCTTCGCTCTGTCGAATCCGCGAATTCTCCTTCTGGCTCCTGGCGGCCGAGTTGAGGCTAGATGCCGTGATGACCGATAACAATAGCCTGAACATAACCGGTTAAGTTTAGTGCGGTTTATTGCCACCGGCTCGTTCACCCAAGGCGTTCCGCGGTACCCGTCGTGGCGCGAAAGGCCGTACCTGCGCCCTCCAACTCGACCTCGGCGCCGGCGGGCACGTACACCGCCTGCCCAGGACGAAGGCCGAACTTCTCGCCGCCCGAGGAGACCGTCACCGCGCCGGCGGTACAGAGGACGATCTGCGGGGCGTCCAGCGTCAGGCACCGCCGCGGCTTACCATCCCGCAGCACGTACCGCGACAGCCCGAAGTCGTCCACCGGCGCCGGATACCGCTCCTCGCCCCTCTCCTCCCGAGGGGGCAACACGCGCGTCGGCGGCGCACCGAACCGAACGACCCGAACGAGCTCCTCCAGGTCGACGTGCTTGGAGGTCAGGCCACACCGCAGCACGTTGTCGGAACTCGCCATGATCTCGACACCGAGCCCGGAGAGATACGCGTGCGGAACACCGGCACCGAGGAACAACGCCTCACCGGGGCTCAGCTCGACGTACCGCAGCATGAGCGCGGACAGCAGACCAGGGTCGCCCGGATAGGCCCGCGCGATGCGGTCATAGGCATCGACCTGAGCCGAGCCCGATCCTGCGGCCGGGGCTGCGGCTTCGGCCAGCGCTTGGGCAACTGCCCAGAGAAGGCCCTCCTGGGGACGGAGGAACGCGCGGAACACCTCCGCGAGCGCCTGAGGCCCGGGAACAACACGCAAGGTCTCGATGTACGGCCGCAAGGCCGGCACCTTCAGGGAGTCGAGCAGGTCGGCGCAGTCCGCCGGACTCCGAAAGCCGCACAGCCCCCGGAAAGGGGTGAGGGCGACGATCATCTCGGGCTTGTGCTGGTCGTCACGGTAGTTGCGATGCGCCGCGCCCAAAGGCACCCCGAGCGCGTTCTCCCGAGCGAACCCCGCCTGAGCCTGCGCGAGGTCGGGGTGCACCTGCACAGAGAGCGGCGCGTCGGCGGCCAGCAACTTGACCAGGAACGGAAGGCGAGGCCCGAACCGCCGCACCGTACTCGCCCCCAGCTCACCCTCGGGATCCCCGGAGACGACCCGATCCAGCGGCATCAGCACTCCACCCCTGGAAACCCGCGAGGGCGCCGCGGGATGGGCACCCATCCAGAGCTCGGCCTGCGGCACGCCACTGGGCGGCACCCCCATGAGCTCCGGCAGCAGCGTGAAAGAGCCCCAGACATAGGGCTGGACGGTGTTACGGAGGAGATCCATGCTCATTTCCTTGGGGAGGTGCGGCGAGGTGGGACGACAAGGACGCCACGCCGCCACGCCACCTCGAACGCCCGGCCCCTGACCGGAACGAATCCGCGCGCGTCAGCGGACGACAAGGGTCAAAGAGCTGCCTGTCCCCTCGCCCTCACCCCAGCGCGCGACAGCGCCGCCCCGGCAACGCCGGCTGCGGCCGCGCCGATCAGTCCGGCATCGAGGGCCAGCCCAGCCGGCACGACCGGAACGTCACGCGTGAAATCGAGGACGGCGTACGACTTCAGGTGATGCCGCAGCGGCCCGAAGAGAATCTCGCCCGCCTGGGAGACACCGCCTCCGACGACGACCAGATCGAGTTCCACGAGCGCCGCGGTCGCCGCGATGGCGGCAGCGAGGGCACGGCCGGCCCGGTCGAACGCGGCAAGCGCCCTCGGGTCACCCGCACGAGCCGCCTTCTCGACCTCCCGCGCAGTGGCGGCGAAACCGTCCGGGGGCGTCCAGCCGGATTCCAGCGCGTGGGCCGCGATCGCCGTACCGCTGGCGTAGCGCTCGACGCACCCCCGGGCGCCGCACGGGCACACGGGACCGTTCTGGTCCACGGTGATGTGCCCGATGTGGCCGGCGTTCCCGGTCGTCCCCGCATGCACGGAACCCCCAAGGATCAGCCCGCCCCCGACACCGGTCGAGACCACCATGCACAGGGCGTTCCCTACGCCCTTCGCCGCGCCGATCCAGTGCTCCGCCGCCGCCATCGCGACCGCGTCCCCGACGAGCACCGGCTCGATGCCCTCCGGCACGGCGGAATGGCTCCGTACCCGCTCCACCAACGGAAAGGAACGCCACGCTGGAATGTTCACCGGACTCACCGTCCCCGCGAAGGTGTCCACGGGCCCGGCACTCCCGATCCCCAGGCACGACAACGAGGCCCACTCGGCATGCGCCGCCAACTCGTCCACGACCGAGACCACCGCCGCCATCATCACCTCGGCGGAGTCACGCGCAGGCGTCGCCCGCTGCGCCCGCACCACGACGTTCCCCTCGGCATCCACCAGCGCTCCGGCGATCTTCGTCCCCCCGATGTCCAGCGCTCCGTACACCATCCGCCCAACCTCTCCAGACCACCCGAACTATGCGAGGTCATACTCTGCCGCTTGATGACAACGTTGTCTAGGGCGAACAGACCCGGTTAAGCAACCCCACACACGGAAGCCCCCTGACCGCCGACCACGCCGCGACACCAACACGGCATACTCGTCCGCAGCGGCCCTCAAGGGACAAGATCGTGCGACAGAAGTGTGATGGCCTCGAATGACACGGTCACGGGAAGACATGGCCGGCGCGGCGAAGGGCGACCTCCCCGACCCCACCCTGCACCAAGTCACCGACGCACAACCCGCCTGGGAAGTCCTCCTTCCTGCGGCCGCAGCACCCGCGCGCCGACGCGGCCGAGCCCTCCAGGAAGCCTTCCGCGAGGCGGTGCGCTCCGGTCGGCTCACGCCGGGCACCCGCCTACCGTCGAGCCGCGCGCTCGCCGCGGACCTGGGCGTCTCCCGTGGCCTGGTCACAACGGCGTACGAACAACTGACGGCGGAGGGCTACCTACGCAGCGACCGAGGCTCAGGCACCTGGGTCGGCGGCGCGGTAGGCACGGAACGCGTGCCACCGACCACCGGCACGCACACCCCGCCGACCCACGCCACCCACGTGATCACCGACTTCCGGCCAGGCACACCCGATCTGTCCCTCTTCCCACGTGCCGCCTGGGCGGCGGCGCAGCGCACAGTCCTCGCCGAACTGCCGCACAGCGCACTCGGCTATCCGGATCCACGCGGCCTCCCCCTGCTGCGTTCCGCTCTCGCGGCACTGCTCACCCGGCGGCGCGGCGTGGTCGCCGACCCCGATCGACTGATCGTTTGCTCGGGCGTCGCGCAAGCGTCGACGCTGCTCGGATCCGTGCTCAGGACGCGCGGCCACCGAGAGGTGGGCGTCGAGGACCCCGGCAGCCCTGAACACAGCCGGCTCTTCGCGGCGACCGGCTTGGAGACCGTATGGCTGCCCCTCGACGAGGAGGGCCTGCATCCCGAGCCGCTCACATCGACGGGCGTGCGCGCTGTCGTGGTGACGCCGTCGCACCAGTTCCCCTCCGGCATCGCCTGGTCGGCGGAGCGGCGCCGAATGCTCCTGGACTGGGCACGAACGGTGGACGGCTACGTACTCGAGGACGACTACGACGGCGACTTCCGCTACGACCGAGCACCGGTGGGCGCGCTCCAAGGACTCGATCCCGAGCGGGTCGTGTACACGGGCTCGGTGAGCAAGTCGCTCGCTCCGGGACTGCGGCTCGGCTGGATGGTGCTGCCAGAAGCGCTGGTCGACGAGGTCGTCGAACGGAAGCGCACCATGGACCTCGGGCATCCCGCCCTCGACCAGGCGGCACTGGCGCACATGGTGACGAGCGGAGGTTACGACCGTCAGTTGCGCCGCTGCCAGCGCGCGTACCGCGAACGCCGCGACGCCCTGCTGACCGCGTTGGACGAGCACTTCCCAGGTACGTCGGTGACCGGCATCGCGGCAGGCCTGCATATCATCGCCTGCCTGCCGGCGCGATACGGACCTCCAGGTCGGTTCTTGGACGCGGCGGCGGGCGTCGGTGTGGCTCTCCGCGCACTGGAGGAGTACGGGACGGCACGGCCCGCGGACGGGGCCGTACGACTCGTCGTCGGATATGCGCACCTGACGCCGACGACGATCGCCGCGGGGATACGGCGGGTGGCCGAGGCACACGGCGGGCGGTGAGTCACGCGGGGTCACCGCACGGGGGTGAGCCGCGCGGCGATCTGTTCACGCGGGGTTCGCGCGGGCGCTGCTCCCAGCGGTTAGTCAGGGGACCGGTACGAACTCTCGTACTGGAAACAGGCATTGATGTCACACCCGTGGCGTCGCGTCGACCCCGATCCGCTCCCGGAGGCTCCGTATGACCACCACGTACCCGCCCGGTTCCGATCCCGCCGCCCCTTCCGCCGCGGCTGCTTCCACGCCCGCACGCCGCAATGTGCTGCGCGGCTCGCTCGCCGTGTCCGCGGGGCTCGCCCTGGGCGGTGCCGGCCTCGCGGCACCGGCCTTCGCCCTGTCCGGGCGCCCGGAGGCACGATGGGGCGTGCAGACCGGGGATGTCACCGCCCGTTCGGGGCTGGTGTGGGTGCGGTCGGACCGGCCGGCTCGGATGATCGTCGAGACGTCGGCAACGGAGTCGTTCCGACGCGTCCGTCGACATCACGGCCCGCTGCTCGGCACGGGTACCGACTTCACGGGGACGACGTTCCTGCGGAACCTGCCCGCCGGCGAGCAGATCCACTACCGGGTAGTCCTCGCCGACCCCGGCGATCCGCGCCGCACGAGCGAACCGGTCCTCGGCACCTTCCGTACAGCTCCGGAGCGGCGCCGCGACGGCGTGCGCTTCCTCTGGTCCGGGGACATCGCCGGGCAGGGGTGGGGCATCAACCCGGACATCGGCGGATTCCGTGCGTTCGAGGCCATGCGCCGCCTCGATCCCGACTTCTTCCTGTGCAGCGGTGACACCGTCTACGCCGACGGACCGCTCCAGCCGTCCGTGACGCTCCCCGACGGACGGGTCTGGCGCAACGTGGTGACGCCGGAGAAGGCGAAGGTCGCCGAGACACTGGACGAGTACCGGGGCAACTTCCGCTACAACCTGCTCGACCGCAACGTCCGGGCCTTCAACGCACAGGTGCCGACGGTGGCTCAGTGGGACGACCACGAGGTGCGCAACAACTGGTACCCGGGTCAGATTCTCGATGACACTCGCTACGCCGAGAAGGACGTGGACGTGCTCGCGGCCCGGGCATCGCGCGCCTTCGCCGAGTACTTCCCGGTCTCCACTCTGCACCCCTCAGCCGGCACCAGTTCCGCATCCCGCTCCGGCTCGAAGGGCCGCATGCATCGGGTGGTGCGGTACGGGCCGCTGCTCGACGTCTTCGTGCTCGACATGCGCTCGTACCGCAATGCCAACTCGCCCGGCCGCCAGGCCGACGACACCACCGGCATCCTCGGAGCGGAGCAGCTCGCCTGGCTGAAGCGGGAGTTGGCCCGCTCGCGCGCTGTATGGAAGGTGCTGGCCGCCGACGTGCCGATCGGGCTCGTCGTGCCGGACGGCGCGACCGCTTTCGAGGCGATCGCACAGGGCGACCCCGGCGCGCCGCTGGGGCGGGAGCTGCAGATCGCCGAGCTGCTGCGGTTCATCAAGCACCGCCGGATCACCGGCACCGTGTGGCTGACCGCGGACGTCCACTACACCTCCGCGCAGCACTACGCGCCGGAGCGGGCCGCCTTCCAGGACTTCGCACCCTTCTGGGAGTTCGTGTCGGGGCCGCTGGCCGCGGGCGGTTTCCCGGCCAACAAGCTGGATGGGACGTTCGGCCCGGAGCGCGTGTTCGTGCGGGCACCCGAGCGGGCGAATGTGTCGCCGATGGAGAGTCCGCAGTACTTCGGTGAGGTGGACATCGACGGCGGGAGTGGGGAGATGACGGTTCGTCTGCGAGGGGACGACGACCGCGTGCTGTTCACGAAGCTGCTGCGACCGGGGATGGTCGGACAGTAGCGCTGTTCCCGGCCGCAAGGAGTTATCCACAGGTCCGGCCTGTGGATATGAGCGGATGTCAGTGGCGGGCCCTACGGTCGTTTCCATGACGCGATCCGTTCAGGCACTCGCCTACGCACGCCCATCTTCCCTTGAGTCCACGGCTTCCGGCCGGCTCCTCGATCTGGAGACGGCCGGAGGTCTGACCCCTCGCGGGGCCGAGGCCCACCCACGCTTCTTCGCGGGTTTCCTCGCCGCCCCTCAGATCGCCGCCCGCGGTCTGCTGGCTGTCGCGGACGTGGCCGCGGCCCGCTACCACCAGCGGACCAGACCGCGCTCTTTGGATCCCGTCGTGACCGGGAACGGGGACCGTCTACGGTTCGAGTCCTTCTCCGGCTGCGGTGGGGTGTACGCACGACTCGACGTGCTCGACGAGGGCCTGGGCGGCACGGAGACCGGCCACGGAACCACGAACGTGGACGTGAACGACCCGCTGCGCGAGGCACTTTCGCGGATGGCCGGGGACGATCCGATGCATCTGCGGGTGGGTCCGGAGGAGATGGCCGTCACGACGCTCGGTGGATCGGTGGTGGAGAAGAAGGTTCCGCTACCGGACCGCTGGCTGCGCGGCTTCGCGGAGGCGCAGGTCGCCTCGGCCCGATTCGATCTGCGGGCCGAACTGACCGGTGCCGAGGCCGTGCGGTTCCTCCGCGGACTACCCCGCTCGCAGAGTCGCGGTCGGGCACCGCTGTGGGTGGTCCAGGCCGGCCGGACGCTGCGCCCGACGACTCGTCCGGGCGCGGGGGCCGTGTGCCTGCCCGGGCCGGACCGGCTCATAGCGCTGGAGCGGGTGCTGCGATTCGCCACGGGGCTGCGGGTGTACGGGCCCGTTCCCGATGGCCTGGCCGCCGCAAGCGCCTGGGAGGTGACCCTGCCGGGCATGCGACTGACGCTCACCCTCTCGCCCGATCCTGCCCGTGGGTTCTCCGGGGAGGGCGGGGTGCTGGAAGCCCTCGCGACGGACGACGCGGCGGCGGACGCGGAACTGGTCGCCGTCCTCCTCGCCTGGGAGCCGAGGATCGATCCGGCTGATCTCGCCGCGCAGTCGGGGCTCACCGCCGATCGGGTCCGCACCGCGCTGACCCGGCTGGGAACCGCCGGGCGGGTGGGCTACGACGTCGCGGACGCCGCGTACTTCCACCGGGAGCTCCCCTACGACGCGGACCGGGCCGAACGGCACAACCCCCGGCTCGTCTCCGCACGCCGGCTGGTCGCGGAGGACGCGGTGAGTGTCGACGGGGAGATGGCGACGGTGGTCTCGGGCGAGCGGCGCTACCGGGTCCGGGAGTCGGACGGCGCGCTGAGCTGCACGTGTACGTGGTGGGTGGACCACCGCGGCCGGCGTGGGCCCTGCAAGCACGCGCTGGCGGTACGGATGATCCGCCGCGGCGCGGCAGTGGCCGCGGTGGCATGACGACGGGTACCGGTCCGCAGATGGGGGCGGCCGGGGCGAAGTGAGGAACCTATGGGGGCGGAAATGAAGACTGACGTACGCAGCGGGACGAGCGACGGCATGGGCGTCGACGCGCTGATGAGGGCGGTGCGAGAGGGGCGCGCGGGCGAGATCCCGGGCCTCCTGGAACCCTTGGACGCACTCGCACGCGCGGAGGCGTTGGAGCGACTCAAGGCACTGCGCTCCGAGGTACGGGCCTGGGACTGGAACCGGTGGGAGGAGGCCACTCGGGTCCGGCGAGCGCTGTACGTCGCGGGGGCCGGCTGCCACACGGGTGCCGCGGCGGCGGCGAGCTGGCTCGGGGGACGTGATCTGCTCAGCTGGCGTACCGAGAACGGTGTCCTGGTCCTGCGGGTGCTGGCCGACCGCGCGGCGGAATGGCGTGCCGACGTGGCCCAGCGGCTTGCGGCCAAGCCGGCGGTCGCTGAGGAGCTCTACGGACTGATCCGAGGGCTCGTGGAGGGTTCGGGGGCCACGGTGCCGGCGACGGACGGCTACGTACTCGGCTGGGCACGGCAGATCACGGACGGCAAGCTGCTGGAGCGGCTGAGGAAGGATCCGCAGACCCCAGCGCTGGTCACCCACGCTCTCGCGATGCAGGAGACGCCGGACCATCTGACCTGGTCGGGGACGAACGGCTCGGCGACCCACTGGCCGACGGCGCTGGCGGTGCTCGTGCAGGAAGGGGTGCTGGATCGCGCGGAGGTCGTCGACCTGTGTGTGTCGCGTCTGCTGCGCGGCGGACGCCTGCGTGACCTGCGATTCCCGATGGCGCTGCTCCAACTGGTGCCGCCCGACGCGGAGCAGCGGCAGGATCGGGTCGCCGACTGGATCGGCATGACCGCTGACGCGGCCTCCCCGGTCGCCGCGTACGCGCAGAAAACCTTGTCCGGGCTGGCGCTGGAGGGGGCGTTGCCCGGCGGAGCGTTCGCGGAGATGACGGCCGGCGTGCTGTTCCGCACGGAGAAGAAGCTGCTGAGGGCACAGCTGTCACTGGTGAACAAGGTGCTGGCCAAGAATCCGGCACTGGCTGCCGAGGTACTCCCCGTGGTGGGCGACGCCTTCGGCCACGACGACACGGAGGTCCAGGAGCGGTCTCTGCAGGTCGTGGCACGCCATCTGAAGGCCGTCGACGAGCCGACGCGCCGCGACCTGGCCGAGGCGGCTTCGCTCCTCGGTCCCGCGCACCGGTCCGCCGCCGAGGCGGTATTCGGAGGTCACCTCGGGGCGCTCGAGCACCCGCCGTACGAGGAGATCCTGCCTCCCGTGCCCGAGCCGCAGTTCCTTCCGGGGCCGGAGGGAACCTTGGAAGAACTCATGGAGGACCTGCTGGTACAGCGGCGGTCGGACAGTGCGATGGAGTTCGAGCGGGCCCTCGACGGTCTGGTGCGGCATGCGCACAAGGACCGGGACGGGTTGGTGTCCCGGGTACGGGAAGCGTTCGCCGACGCGTACTGGCAGGACACGAGCGTCTTCGCCCTTCACCCCGACTACGACCACTTCCGGCACGGTCCCCGCGGCATGGAGGCCGTCCTCGCGGCAGTCGTCGGCAAGGTGGGGCAGGAACGCATCGACGCGGGACGGAACCAGCCCGTTCCGATGACTTCCTGTGTGCACGGCGCCATGGAGGCGACGCAGGAGATCCGGATCTGGGAGATCGCGCACCTGATCGGCGGTGGCACGCTGCCGCTGCTCCTTTCGACGCCGACCCGGCACACCGGGGCGATCGATCCGCTGGACCTGGTGCGGCGGCTCCGGGAGTACGCGGACGCGGGACTCGAACCCGCGCCCGTGGATCTGGGCCACGCCCTGCTGCGTGTGCGCCGGCAGGACCCGTCCGCCGAGCAGGCAGCCGCGGAGGCGGAGGCACTGGGCAGCACCGCTGGGGCGCGGCTGGCCGAGTGGCTTCGGTCGGAGAACCCGCTGGAGGCGACCGTACGGTTCCACCCCCGAAAGGAGAAGGGTTCGGGCCGCTGGTGGCTGGTGGACCGAATCCTGGTCGAGACGGCGAAGCGTCCCGAATTCCTGAAGAAGTTCCCGCGTGCCTTCCACTGGCTCGGCGGTGGCCTGCTGCCGGATGCCCGCCGCTGCTACCACTGGGCGCAGGTGCCCGAGCGCTGGGCCACGCTGCTCCCCGCCGACCGTGAGCTCCTCGCGGCCTGCCTGCTGTCCTCCATGGCGAGTGCCGTGGACGGCGATTCGACACGGGACGTGACAGGCCCTCTGACGCTCCTCGCCGAAGGTGAGGGACAGGTAGGCAGGGCGGTCGCCCTGGTGCTGGCCTTCGGACTCGGCTGCCGGGACGCGGACGACCGGCTGCGGGCCGTGGATGCCCTGCTCGTGCTGGCCGCACGGGGTGAGCTCGACGCCCGCCAGGTGGGCAGGGATCTGGCCTGGCTCCTCGCGGAGCGCTCGATGAAGCCGAACCGCCTCGCGGACGCGGCCAGGACCGCGGCTGCCACCGGCGCGTACGAGACCGTGTGGACGATGCTCTCGGAGGCGCTACCGACACTGCTCGAGGCGGAGCAGCCCATGCGTGGTCTCGGTGAATTGCTGGCCATCGCGGCGGACTGTGTGGAGCGGTGCGGGGCGACCGGAGAGCTGGCGGGGCTCGAACGACACGCTTCGGCACGGGGTACGTCGCAGCTGGTGACACAGGCAAAGCGGCTGCGGAACGCTCTCCGCCGAGGGACCGATCAAGGAACGAAAGAAACGTCCTGAATCAGTCAGAAATCCTCCAGATCGCCACTTAACCCGCCAGTCACAAAGCGTTCGTGATCACGCAACACCTCTCGGTCACAGTGAAGCCATGACCGATGTGACGTCCTCGAAGAGCAGCCGCCGCCCGCACCACTGGCGGCACGACCTGATCGAGCTCGCGGCCCTGTTCACCGCCGTGGTGGTGGCCGACACGATCGCCAAGACCATCGTCAAGGGGCCCGACGGACCCTACCTGCTGGTGTTCTCGGCCATCGCACTGGTCGCCACCGCCGGGTTCCACGCATGGTGGGCACGAAGGCACAGCCATGCTCCACCCGCCACAGCACCGGGTGCGCGCACGGCGGCGCCCACCCCCGACGAACTGGCGGGGCAGCTCACGGACCCCGGCACGGACACCCAACCGGAGACCATCGAGACCGTGCTGTGGCGGATGAGGACCACCGTCGACGACGCTCCGGGAAGCCTGGCCGCACTGTGCACGGTGCTCGGCCGGCTCCACGTGGACATCCTGACCCTCCAGACGCACCCGCTGACGGAGGGGACGGTCGACGAGTTCCTGCTCCGCGCCCCTGCCGGTCTCTCCGCCGGTGATCTCGCCCGCGAGATCGGAGCCGCCGGAGGGCGCGACACCTGGACCGAACGGGCCGACGCCCACGACCTCGTGGACACCCCCACGCGCGTTCTCGGCCTCGCGACCCGTACCGCGCTCGACGCCGCCGAACTGCCCCTCGCGCTCCGCCAGCTCCTCGGCCGGTGCACCCTTCACTCGGTTCCGGCCGTCTCGCTGACCGGCCGCCCCACCGGCGAACAGGCACCGGTCGAAGGCGTGCTCGAAGAGACCGTGATGAAGCTGCGCGACCCCAGCGGGGGCATGCTGCTCATCGAGCGGCCCTACCTCCCCTTCACCCCGACCGAGTTCGCCCGCGCCCGCGCGCTCGTCGAACTCGACGCACGGCTCGGCCCGCGTGTCCCCCGCAGCCACGACGTGCTCACCCTGCCCGAGGGGAACGAGATCACCGTCCGCCGGGCCGACCAGCGCGACCTGGCCGCCGCCCGCGCCATGCACGACCGTTGCTCGGCGCGCACGCTGAACCTGCGCTACCACGGGCCGGTCGGCGACGCGGACCGCTACCTCGACCACCTGCTCAGCCCTCGGTTCGGCCGCACCCTCGCCGTGCAGACCGCGTCCGGACGACTCGTCGCCCTCGGCCACCTGCTGTGGGACGGCGACGAGACCGAGGTGGCCCTGCTGGTCGAGGACGACTGGCAGCGTCGCGGGATCGGCTCCGAGCTCCTCGGCCGGCTGGTGGCGATGGCCGAGGAGGCCGGATGCGAGAGCGTCTACGCCGTCACCCAGGCGTCCAACACGGGCATGGTCGCAGCGATGCGGGCACTGAACCTGCCACTCGACTACCAGATCGAGGAGGGGACTCTGGTGATCACCGCTCGGCTGGACTCGGCACCGCGCCAGAGCCGGCGCCCGCAGCAGCAGGCTCGGCAGAGCGAGCGCTGAGCGCCTGGGTGAGGTCGCGCCACAGATCCTCGACGTCCTCCAGGCCCACCGACATCCGCAGCAGCCGGTCGCTGACGCCCGCGGCACGGCGGTCGCCCTCGTGGACGATGCGGTGGCTGATGGACGCCGGGTGCTGGATCAGCGTGTCGACGCTGCCGAGGCTGACCGCCGGGGTGATGAGCCTGACCCCGGCGATCACCTCGTGCGGGTCGCCGTACACCTCGAAGGAGATCATCGCCCCGCCGATCGCCGGGTAGTGCACACGCGCGATCCGCGGGTCGGTGGCCAGACGCCGCACCAGCTCCGCGGCCGTCGCCGAGGCCGCGCGCACGCGGACCGGGAGGGTGGAGAGCCCTCGGAGCAGCAGGTAGCCGGCGAGCGGGTGGAGCACACCGCCCGTGGCGAAGCGGACGCGGCGGAGTTCGCGGGCGAACTCCTCGTCGCAGGCGACGATGCCGCCCATGACGTCACCGTGGCCGCCCAGGTACTTGGTGGCGCTGTGCAGCACGATGCGCGCGCCGAGACCGGCCGGGCGCTGGAGGACCGGCGTCGCGAAGGTGTTGTCGACGAGGAGCGGGACCGCGCCGCAGGCGTGGGCGACGGCGCGGATGTCGACCTCGGCCAGGGTCGGGTTGGCCGGGGACTCGACCATCACGAGACCCGTGTCCGGGCGGATCGCGTCGGCGACGCCCGCCGGGTCGGTCCAGGTCACCTCGGTGCCGAGGAGCCCGGCGTCCAGGAGGTGGTCGCTACAGCCGTAGAGCGGGCGGACCGCGACGACGTGCCGCAAGCCCTGGCTCGCGCGGGCCAGCAGGACCGCGGTCAGGGCGGCCATGCCGCTCGCGAAGGCCACGGCGGCCTCGGTGCCCTCCAACCGGGCCAGGGCCTCCTCGAAGCGGGCCACGGTCGGGTTGTCGAGCCGGGCGTAGACCGGCGGCCCGTCGAGGCGGGCGCCGGTGGCGGCGAACTCGTCGATGCGGGCGGCCTCCGCCCGGGCGTCGTACGAGGGGTAGGTGGTGGACAGGTCCAGCGGCGGGGCGTGCAGTCCGAGCGCGGCGAGGTCTTCCCGGCCGGCGTGCACGGCTTCGGTGGCGAGCGCCTTCGGGGTGGCCGAAGGGGCGTGATCCATGGCGTCCATGGCGGCACTGTGAACGGATACCGGGAAGTAGTGGCGAACATCCGTGCTACGTTCGCCCGATGGCCGAATCTGTCGTACTGGACACGGTCGATCTGCACATTCTCCGCCTTCTGCAGAACGACGCCCGGACCACCTACCGCGAGCTCGCCGCCGAGGTCGGGGTCGCCCCGTCCACCTGCCTGGACCGAGTCGCCCGGCTCCGGCGCACCGGCGTCATCCTCGGAGACCAGCTACGACTGGATCCGGCCAAACTCGGCCGCGGCCTGGAGGCGCTGCTCCTCGTGCAGGTCCGGCCCCACCGACGCGAACTGATCGGCCCGTTCGTCGACCGGATCCGGGCGCTGCCCGAGTCGCGGGCGCTGTTCCACCTCACCGGCCCCGACGACTACCTCGTGCACGTGGCCGTATCCGACCCCTCCGACCTGCAGCGACTCGTGCTCGACGAGTTCACCTCGCAGCGCGAGGTGGCACGGGTCGAGACCCGGCTGATCTTCCAGCAGTGGGACTGCGGCCCGCTGTTGCCTCCCGGCACGGGACCGTCCTTGTCAGCCGTGTGAGCCCGGTCGAGGGTGACGGGAGACCGGCGGAGGCATCAGGATGAGACACATGCCAGAGAGTTCCCACAGCAATCTGCCCCGTCAGGTCGCCGACGCCTACGTCGACGACTTCATCGCCCTCGACCCGATCACCGGCACCCACCTGGGAGTCCGGGAGAGCGCCGGCCGCCTTCCCGATTTCTCCCCCGAAGGCCAGGAGGCCGTGGCCGAGCTCGCTCGCCGGACCCTCTCCCTCCTCGACGAGGCCGAGCGGACCCCGGGCGCGAACAGCGACGCCGAGCGGCGCTGCGCCCGCCTGCTCCGGGAGCGGCTCACGGCCGAACTGGCCGTGCACGACGCCGACGAGGGCCTCTGCGCGGTCAGCAACATGCGCTCGCCGGTGCACAGCGTCCGGATCGTCTTCACCGTGATGCCCACCGACACCGAGGACGACTGGACCGCCATCGCCGAGCGGCTTCGCGCCGTCCCGGCCGCGCTGGAGGGCTACCGGGCCTCGCTCGCGCTCGGCCTGGAGCGCAAGCTCTTCGGTGGGCCGCGCGCCACCGCCACCTTCGTCGGCCAGCTCACCGACTGGGCGGGCGGCGACGGCGAGCAGGGCTGGTTCGAGCAGTACGCCGCGGCGCGGCCCGACACGCTCCCGGCGGAGCTGCGTACCGAACTGGCCGAGGCCGCCGCCGGAGCGAGCGGCGCCCTCGCCGCGCTGCGGGACTGGATGCGCGACACGTACGTCCCCGCCGTCGCCGACGCCCCCGACACCGTGGGCCGCGAGCGCTACCGCCGCTGGAGCCGCTACTTCAACGGCACCGACCTCGACCTCGACCAGGCGTACGCCTACGGCTGGGCCGAGTACCACCGGCTGCGCGACGAGATGCGTACCGAGGCCGACCGGATCCTGCCCGGCTCCGACCCGTGGACGGCGCTCGCCCATCTCGACGATCACGGCACCCACATCGAGGGCGTCGACGAGGTCCGTGAGTGGCTCCAGCAGCTCATGGACGAGGCGATCGACGCGCTCGACGGCACCCACTTCGAACTCGCCGAGCGGGTACGCAAGGTGGAGTCGCACATCGCCCCCGCGGGCGGCGCCGCGGCCCCGTACTACACCGGCCCCTCCGAGGACTTCTCGCGCCCCGGCCGCACCTGGCTCCCGGTGGACGGGCAGACCCGCTTCCCCGTCTACGACCTCGTGTCGACCTGGTACCACGAGGGCGTGCCCGGACATCACCTCCAGATCGCGCAGTGGGTGCACGTCGCCGACAGCCTCTCCCGCTACCAGGCCACCATCGGCATGGTCAGCGCCAACGCCGAGGGCTGGGCGCTGTACGCGGAGCGGCTGATGGACGAGCTCGGCTTCCTGCCGGACGCGGAGCGCCGGCTCGGCTACCTCGACGCGCAGATGATGCGCGCCTGCCGGGTGATCGTGGACATCGGCATGCACCTGGAGCTGGAGATCCCGGCGGACTCGCCGTTCCACCCGGGCGAGCGGTGGACCCCGGAGCTGGCGCAGGAGTTCTTCCAGCGGCACAGCAGCCGGCCGCCGGCGTTCGTGGAGAGCGAGCTGACGCGCTACCTGTCGATGCCGGGCCAGGCCATCGGGTACAAGCTGGGCGAGCGCGCGTGGCTGCTCGGCCGCGAGCGGGCCCGCGAGGCGCATGGTGACGCCTTCGACGCGAAGAGCTGGCACATGGCCGCGCTGAGCCAGGGGCCGCTGGGTCTGGACGACCTCGTGGACGAGATCTCCCGCCTCTGACGGCACAGCACGGAATGTTTCCCCGGCGGATGTCTTGATCCGCCGGGGAAACCCCTGTTGGCTCGGTCCCATGAACGACTACACCCCGGACGCCACCGACTGGCGGATCCTCGACGCCCTCCAGGCCCAGGGCCGGGCCAGCTACGCCGAGCTCGCCCGAGCCGTCTCCATGTCGCCGTCGGCCGTGACCGAGCGGGTGCGGCGCCTGGAGGAGGCCGGGGTGATCACCGGGTACACCGCCGTGGTGGACCACGAGCGGCTGGGGCTGCCGATCCTCGCCTTCGTACGCCTCCGCTACCCCACCGGCAACTACAAGCCCTTCCACGACCTGGTCGCCGTCACCCCCGAGGTACTGGAGGCGCACCACGTCACCGGCGACGACTGCTTCGTGATCAAGGTCGCCGCCCGCTCGATGCGGCACCTGGAGGAGATCTCCGGAAAGATCGGCACGCTCGGCTCGGTGACGACCAGCGTCGTCTACTCCTCGCCCCTCCCCCGCCGCTCCGTCAGCCGCTGACCGCCGGTCGCTGAACCCCGAATCGCCGAACCGTCGGTCGCCGCCTGCCGTCAGCCGATGAGTCCGTCCCGGCCTCCGCCGCTGAGGCGCACCGCCGAGCCGTGGCGGGACTTGGTGACCTCCAACTGGGCCGGGATCCGGCGGCGCAGGTCGGCGACGTGGCTGACGATGCCGACGCTCCGGTCCCGTTCGCGCAGCGAGTCCAGGACGTCGAGGACCTCGTCGAGGGTCTGGTCGTCGAGACTGCCGAAGCCCTCGTCGATGAAGAGGGTGTCGAGGCGGACCCCGCCCGCCTCGTCGGTGACGACGTCGGCGAGACCGAGGGCGAGCGCGAGCGACGCGAAGAACGTCTCGCCACCCGAAAGGGTGGCGGTGTCGCGTTCGTTGCCGGTCCAGGCGTCGACGACGTGCAGGCCGAGGCCGCTGCGGCGCGCGCCGCCCGCGCGCGCGTCGGAGTGGACGAGGGTGTATCGGCCGGAGGACATCCGCTGGAGGCGGGCGGAGGCGGCCGCGGCGACCTGTTCGAGCCGGGCGGCGAGGACGTACGACTCCAGGCGCATGCGGCGTTCGTTCTCGGCGGAGGTGCCGGCGGTGAGGCCGGCGAGCCGCGCCACCCGGTCGTGTTCGGTACGCAGCGGGCCCAGGCGCCGTACCTCCGCCTCGGCCTGGCGGGCGAGGCCGGCGAGGCCGGTGACGCGGTCGCGCGCGGCGGCGAGTCCGGCACCGGCGGCGCGCAGCGCCCGCTCGGCGGACGCGTGCGCGGCCTCGGCGACGGCCGGGTCGGCGGGCGGGAGCGCGGCGGCCTCCTCGATACCGGGTTCGGCGAGCCGGTCGGCGACGGTGGCGGCCTCGGCCTGCCAGACGTCGAGGCGGTGCTGGCACGAACGGCGCCCCTGCTCGTCGAGGAGCGCGCCGGCGGCCTCGGCCGGCGTGGCGAACCCGGCCCGGTAGGAGACGTCCGCGAGTTGGGCATCTGCCTTCTTCAGGCGGTCGGCGGCGACCTCCTCGGCGCGTACGGCTCCGGCGGCGTCGACCAGGAGGGCGATGCGGCGCTCCAGGAGGTCTGCGTGTTCGGCCACCGTGGCGAACGCGCCGCGACCCCGCGCCAGTTCCTCGGCGAGTTCCGCGCGCTGCCGATCGATGCCCTCGCGGTGCGAGGTGCGGGCGGCGACGCGTCGCTCGGCCTCCCGTTGGGCGGCCGCCCTCTCCTCGTGCTCGCGCTCGGCGCGTGCCAGCGCCTCGCGCGCCGCGTGGGTCCGGGCGGCGAGCGCGTGCGCCTCGGCGTGGCGGGCGGTCAGCTCCTCGACCTCGTCGGCGAGTTCCGCGACGGTGGGCTGACTGTGCGTCTGCCCAGAAGGCGCCAGGGAGTGGACCTCGTCACGGGCGGCTTGGAGGGCTTCGCGGGTGCCGGCGAGCTCGCGTTCGGCGGCGCGACTGGCCTCGTCGGCCTCGGTGTAGCGGGCGTACGCGGCCTCCTCGGCCGCCCGGTCGACGTGGTCGGCGGTGGCGGCGGTCGGGGCGGGGTGACGTGTGGATCCGCACACCTGGCAGGGGTCGCCGTCGGCGAGGGTGGCGGCGAGTTCGGCGGCGATGCCGCGCAACCGGCGGGACTTGAGGTCCAGCCAGGTCTCGTGCGCGGCGTTGCGGCGCTCGCGGGCGGCCGCGTACCGCTCCTCGGTCTGAGTCAGGGTCCGGGCGTGGGTGTCACGGCGGCGGGCGGCGGCGAGCCGGAGGCGGAGCGGTTCGAGCCGGCCGGCGAGCTGCTCGGTGCGGGCGGCGGCCTCCTGCGCGGTGTCGATGCGCTGCTGAAGCGCGGCGCGGCGGGGTTCCCAGTCGGCGAGCCAGCCGGCCGCCTCCTCAAGGGCCTCCTCGTCGGCGCGGGCTTCCCGGTCGAGGAGGGTCCGTTCCTCGGCGAGCGCGGCGGCGCGGCTCTCGGCGCGGCGGGCGGCGGCGAGCCCGCCGAGGTCCTCGCGGAGCCGGTTCTCCAGAGTGGAGAGCTGCTCGGCCGGGGCCTCGGCGAGGTCGGGGGGCAGCTGGGAACGGGCCGACCCGCGGACGGCGAGCGCGCCGGCGTGTTCGCGTTCGGCCTCGTGGCGCAGGGCGAGCGCCGGGGCGACCCGGTCGGCCTTGAGCGCGAGGTCGAGCGCCCGCTGGTCGCGGTCGCGGTCGGGGATCCGGGCGGTGAGCGCCTCGCGGCGGCGCAGCGCCTCGGCGTGGCGGGCCTGCCGGGTGGCCAGGTCCCGGGCGTGTCCGGCGGCGGCACGCGCGCGGGCCTCGGCGTGTTCGGCCGCGGCGATGCGTACGCCTGCGATGTCGGCGGCCTCGTGGGCCTCGGTGCGGGCGACGGCGCCCCAGCCGAGGACGGCGTCGGCGAGGCCGGGTTCGCCGGGTTTCCCGTCGACGGGCGTCCGGGCCGCGGGCAGGCCCGCGGCGGCCTGGGCCATGCGGTGGGCGAGGGCCAGGAGCCGGGCGTCGCCCTCCTCGACGCGGTGGGCTGCGGTGCGGCGGAGTTCGGCGAGGCGTACCTCGACGGCGGCGAAGCGGCGGGTGTCGAAGAGGCGACCGAGCAGTTTGCCGCGGGCCTCGGCGTCGGCGCGCAGGAACCGCGCGAAGTCGCCCTGCGGCAGCAGGACGACCTGGCAGAACTGGTCCCGGCTCATGCCGAGGAGCTGGGTGATCTCCTCACCGATCTCCTGGTGGGACTTGCTGAGACCGGTCCACGCGCGCGTGGCGGGGTCGTACTCGCGCAGCGTGCTCTGCGCCTTCTCGGTGGTGAAACCTCCGCCGCGCTTCTTGGGTCGCGGCTGGGCGGGCCTGCGGACGATCTCCAGCCGGCGACCGCCGACCGTGAGGTCGATCTGCACCTCGGTGGGGGTGCCTGCGGGCGCGTGGTCGCTGCGGAGGGTGGTGCCGGGGGCCTGGCGGGCGCCGGGCACGCTCCCGTACAGGGCGAAGCAGACCGCATCGAGGACGGAGGTCTTGCCGGCGCCGGTGGGGCCGTGGAGGAGGAAGAGTCCGGCGGTGGACAGGGTGTCGAAGTCGACGGTCTGGGTGGTCCCGAAGGGACCGAAGGCGCTGATCTCCAGCCGGTGCAGCCTCATCGGCCCCCCTCCCGCTCGGTGGTGGCGGCGTCGACGCGGACGTCGTCGAACGCGCCGTGCAGCACGGTCCGCTCCGCCGCGTCGAGTGCTCCGCCGGCGCGGACGTGGGTGACGAAGTCCTCCGCGATCTGCTGGTCGCTGCGGCCGCGGAGCCGCTGTGCGTAGGAGGCGAGGGAGTCGCTGTCGGCGCGCTCGGGCTCGAACGCGAGGCTGAGGGTGTGCGGGAAGCGTTCGGTGAGCCGGGCCATCGGGTCGTGCGGCCGGACGGCGTCAGTGAGGGTGGCCTCGATCCAGGAGTCCTGGTGCCGGTCGTGGGCGGGGTCGGCGAGCAGGTCGTCGAGCCGGCCCCGGAGGCGGGCGAGGCGGCGGGGCACGGGGCAGTCGACACGCTCGGCGGCGGCCACCTCGCCTTCGGCGTCGAGGTCGATCAACCACATGGTCTTGCGGTGGTCGGCCTCGGAGAAGGAGTACGCCAGCGGCGAGCCGGAGTACCGCACGCGCGGGGTGAGGGCCTGGGAGCCGTGGAGGTGTCCGAGCGCCACGTAGTCGACGCCGTCGAAGACGGTGGTCGGGACGGCGGCGACACCGCCGACGGTGATGTCGCGCTCGCTGTCGCTCGGCGCGCCGCCCGCCACGAAGGCGTGCGCGAGGACGACGGAACGGGTGCCCGCGGCCCGCGCGGCCAGGTCGGCGCGGACCCGGTCCATGGCGGCGACAAGTACCGACTCGTGTCCCGACTTCGCGGCGCCGAGCTGCTCCCGTACGAGCGCCGGCTCCAGGTAGGGCAGGCCGTAGAGGGCGACCTCGCCGTGGGTGTCGCTGAGGACGACGGGGGTGCCGATGCCTGCCGGGTCGGTACGGAGGTGGATGCCGGCGCGGCCGAGGAGTCCGGCGCCGACGCCGAGACGGCGGGCGGAGTCGTGGTTGCCGGAGATCATGACGGTGGGCACACCGGCCTCGGCGAGGCGGTGCAGCGCACGGTCGAAGAGGTCGACGGCGGGCAGCGGCGGCACGGCCCGGTCGTACACGTCTCCGGCGACGAGGACCGCGTCCACCTCGCGCTCGCGGACGGTGGCGACGAGGTGGTCGAGGAAGGCGGCCTGGGCGTCGAGGAGGCCGACGCGGTGGAAGGACCGGCCGAGGTGCCAGTCCGAGGTGTGCAGGAACCTCACGTCGTCGTCCCACCCCGCATGCGCGTGCCGCTCCTCGCCCCTGGTCTCCGGATCCCGTCCCGTGCGTTGGGACCCGCCGTTGTGTGTCTGCCCACCACGCTAACCCGGCGAGGGCGGTGGCCGGGGCCACACGGGTGAGATGGGGGTGGGTCGCGAGGGCGTTCGCAACGGACAGAGGGCTCGGTGGCCGAGTGGCCGGGTGGCGGTCGGCCGGGTGACGGGGGGCCTGGTGGCCAGGTGGCAGGCGGCCGGGTCAGGCGTCGCCGTACGCCTCGCCGCCGAGTTCGACAGTGGCCGTGCCGGCCGTCACGTCGGCGAGCCAGGAGCGGAAGGCGGGTACGTCGGCGTCGGGGAGGCCGATCTCGATGGTGACGGCTTCGGCGTACCGCACCTCGCGCACGGCGCGGCCGGTGGACCGAAGGTCGTTCTCCAGTTTTCCGGCCCGCTGGTGGTCGACGGTGACGGTGGCGAGCCGGTAGCGCTGCCGGGTGATGGTGCCGAGCGCGTCGAGGGCTTCGCCCACGACGCCGCCGTACGCGCGGATGAGGCCGCCCGCGCCCAGCTTCACGCCGCCGTAGTAGCGGGTGACGACGGCGGCGACGTACCGCATCTCGCGGCGCAGCAGCATCTGGAGCATGGGGACGCCGGCCGTCCCGCCGGGCTCGCCGTCGTCGCTCGCCTTCTGGACGGAGGCGTCGGCGCCGAGCACGTAGGCGAAACAGTTGTGGGAGGCCGTCGGGTGCTCCCGGCGGATCCGGGCCACGAACTCCTGGGCCTCGCGCTCGTCGGCGACCGGTGCGAGTGCACAGAGGAAGCGCGAACGGTTGATCTCGGTCTCGTGGACGCCCTCGCGGGCCAGCGTGCGGTACTGCTCCTGCATTCCGCCAGCCTACGTGCCGTACGCTTCCCGTTCCGCGCCGCCCGGACCGGACGGATCCGCCACGACCGGGGTGGCCCCGGGAGCGTCGGGGTGGCCGACGTACGGCAGCGCGCGCAGGGCAAGTGCCCAACCCAGGCGCGCCTCGCCCGATTCGCTGGAGCGGCCGGTGAGCTCGGCGACGCGGCTGATGCGGTTCAGCACGGTGTTGCGATGGCAGTAGAGGAGCTCCGCCGCGCGGGAGGCGGAACAGCCGTGGTCGAGCCAGACGCGGAGGGTGCTGAGGAGCGCGTTGCGCTCGCCGCCGGTGACGAGGACGGGCCCGAGGTTGACGGTGACGATCCGCTCGGCGATGTCGGGGCGGCCGCTGAGCAGGACCTCGGCGAGCCGTACGTCGAAGACGGCGGCCTCACCGCTCCCGGCGGGGAGGGTACGGAGGGTCTGCTCAGCGAGCCGGAGGGCGCGGCCCGCCTGGGAGAGGCGTTCGAACTCGGGCGAGACGCCCGCGGTGGCGCCGGTGCGTGTGCGCAGGGCGTCGAGGAGCCGGACGAGTGCCGGGTCGAGCCGGGTGACGGGCGGGGGCGGCGTCCGGCCGGCGGTCGTGTCGCGGCGCGGGAGGCGGACGATGCCGGCGTACCGCCCGGAACGCGGACGCCAGAACGACCACAGCCCCTGGGCTTCCAGTACGGGGCCGGGCTGCGGCGGCGCGGCCGGATCCTGGGTGGCGACCACGACGACGTACCGGTCCTGGGCGGGCACCCCCAGGGCGGCGGCCGCGGCGGAGGCGACGGCGGGGTCGTCAGCGCGGCCGTCGAGAAGGGCGTCGAAGAGGGCGGCCCGGCGGGTGTCCTGCTGGTTCTGGAGTTCCAGCTGGGCGAGGCGGTACGCGTCGGCCATGGCGACCGAATAGCGGTCGATGGTCTCCCAGACGGCCCCTGCGACGTCGAGCTCCAGGTCGCGGCTGTCCGCCTCGCGGCCGGTCCTTGTGCGCAGGTGCTCGGCCATGACCTGCCACAGGATCCGTCCGCCGCGCCGGTACGCCTGGAGGACGATGTCGAGCGGGACGCCCTGCTCGGCGCGGCGGCGGCCGGTCTCGCGGGCCGCGCCCTCGAAGTCGCCGCCGGTCGGGGCGAGCCCGCCGAAGTCCTCCAGGGCGCGCAGCAGGTTGTCGCGGCAGATCGCCCACAGGTCGTCGCGGGTGACGGGATCGCCGGAGGCGTACGTGCCGGAGTGGGCGCGGATGTCATCCACGGCGCGGTCGGTGAGCCGGTCGACATCGGCGAGCAGCGCGGTGGCGAGGGAGCGGCGGAGCGCGCCGGAACCGCCGACCGATCCGAGCCGGGTGTGGGCGCCGCGTGCGGCCGGTGGACCGGAAGAGCGGCCGGACGTGGGGTCGGGGGCGCCGGGCGGGCTGGGCGTCATGGCCGCACCGTAGCGCCGCGCTTTGGCGAATGCCACGCTCCGGTAGCGGCCGAGGGGCCGATGCCCAGCTCGGAAAGGCGCATGGTGGGCGTCTGCACATGGTGTCGCGGTGCTTCCACGATCGATTCTGAGCCGTGTCACAGAATGTTGACACCGCCGTCAACTCCACGTCTCTGGAGCGTGTCATGTCACTGAGCGTCGCCGGCGTGCTGGGCGAGTCCGCCCGCCACTTCCCCGACCGGATCGCCGTCGTCGAGGGCGCGAGCCGGTTCACCTACCGCGAGCTGTGGGACGCGGCGCTGCGCTGCGCCGCCGGGCTGCGCGAGGCGGGGGTGAAGCCGGGTGACCGGGTGGCGGTGCTGCTGCCGAACACCACCGAGTTCCTGCGCGTCTACTACGGCGCGCTCGCCGCCGGCGCCACCGTCGTGCCGGTGCACGCGCTGCTCGTCGCCGACGAGGTGCGTTTTGTGCTGGAGCACAGTGGCGCGGTGGCGATCGTGAGCGGTGGCCCGCTGTGGGCGGTCGCCGACGAGGCGGCGCGGGCGGCCGGTGTGCGCGCCTTCCAGGGCGCGCCGTCGGCGCCGGAACCGCTGGCCGCGGCGGAGCCGGCCGATCCGTCCGACACGGCGGTGATCCTCTACACGAGCGGCACCACGGGACGTCCCAAGGGGGCGCGTCTGACGCATCTCAACATCGTCATGAACGCGGCCGTGACCTCTCAGGATCTGCTCGGCCTCGGCGCGGACGACGTCGTCCTCGGGTGTCTGCCGCTGTTCCACAGCTACGGGCAGACGTGCGCCATGAACGGCACGCTGCGCCAGGGCGCGACGCTTGTGCTGATGCCCAGGTTCAGCGGGCCGGCGGCGCTGGACGTGCTCGCCGACGAGGGCGTGACGGTGTTCATGGGCGTGCCGACGATGTACCACGCGCTGGTGGAGGCCGCGGGCGCGTCCGAGCGGCGTCCGGAGGCGCTGCGGGCTGCGGTCTCCGGCGGCGCGGCGCTGCCGGTCGCCGTCCTGGAACGCTTCGAGGAGACGTTCCGGACACAGATCCTGGAGGGGTACGGCCTGACGGAGACCTCGCCGGTGGCGACGTTCAACCAGCCGCACCTCGGGCGCCGCCCCGGCACGGTGGGGCACCCGGTGTGGGGCGTCGAGGTCGGGGTCGCCGACGCGGCCATCGACGGCGAGATCCGACTGCTGCCGGACGGGGAGATCGGCGAGGTGGTTGTGCGGGGGCACAACATCTTCGCCGGCTACCTCGACGACCCCGAGGCGACGGCCGCGGCGATCGTGGACGGCTGGTTCCGCACCGGCGACCTGGGCGCACGGGACGAGGACGGCTTCCTGCGGATCGTGGACCGGAAGAAGGACCTGGTGATCCGGGGCGGGTTCAACATCTATCCGCGCGAGGTCGAGGAGGTCCTGGTCCGTCACCCGTCGGTGTCCGAGGTCGCCGTGATCGGCGTCCCCGACGAGGCGAAGGGCGAGGAGGTGTGCGCGGTGGTGGTCCGCCGCGAGGGCGCCGCCTCCCTCACGGAGGACGAACTCGTCGACTGGGCGCGGGAGCGTCTCGGCCGGCACAAGTACCCGCGCCTCGTCCGCTTCGTCGACGCGCTGCCCCTCGGCCCGACCGGCAAGGTCCTCAAGCGCGCGCTGGTGATCTCCGCCGGCTGACCCCGGTCGCCGAGCCGAGCAGCCGCGCTCTCCCCCGCTCTCCCTCGTTCTCCCCCGCTCCGCCTCTCCCCTCCGACGCCGCGGTGAGTCATCATCCACCGCACGGCCTCACCATCGCCCCTCTGCACGGAAGGAAGCAGCCATGACGACGCCGGACCAGGATCGGGTTCAGGATCAGGACGCCGTCGACGGAGCGGGGGCGCCCGAGGTGGTGCTTGTCTCCGGGCGGGTGAGCGGCGCGTTCGTGGTTGACGGGGTGGCCGGCTTCCTCGGCGTGCCGTACGCGCAGGCGCCGTTCGGGGCGCTCCGCTTCCGGGCGCCGGAGCCGGTGGAGCCGTGGGAGGGAGTGCGGAAGGCGACGGAGTTCGGACCCACCGCGCCGAAGCGGCCCTACGCTCCGCCGCTGGACGCGCTGTTGCCCGACCCCACCATCGACGGCGACAACTACCTCAATCTCAATGTCTGGGCGCCCTGGGGTCCGGCGGGTCCGGCGGGCGGTCCCTCCGCTGAGGCCACCGCCGGCAGCGGCGATGGCGGCGGTGGCGGCAGCCGGCCGGTGATGGTGTGGATCCATGGCGGTTCGCTGATCCACGGTTCCAACGCCGTGCCCGTCTACGACGGGACCGCCTTCGCGCGCGACGGAGTCGTCCTCGTCTCTCTCAACTATCGGCTCGGGGTGGAGGGGTTCGGGGTGTTCCCCGACGCGCCGGCGAACCTCGGCCTGCGCGACCAGATCGCCGCGCTCGAGTGGGTGCGGGAGAACATCGCGGCCTTCGGCGGCGATCCGGAGCGGGTGACGGTGTTCGGGGAGTCGGCGGGTGCGATCTCGATCGCCGCGCTGCTCGCCTCGCCCCTCGCGCGGGGGCTGTTCCGGAGGGCGGTCGTACAGAGCGGAGCGCCGATGGCGCTCCCGATGGAGCGCGCACGGCGCACGACCGAAGCGGTGGCCAAGCGGCTCGGGATCCCGGCGACGGCGGAGGCGTTCGCGGCCGTGGACCGGGAACGGCTGCTCACCGCTCAGACGGAGGTGACGGCGAAGGGCTCGCCCCTGACCGGCAGCGGACACTCCTTCCAAATCGTGGTGGACGGCGACGTCCTGCCCCGCGATCCGGCGGAGGCGCTGACGGGCGGCGGTTCGACCGGATCCGCCTCCACGCGCAAGCCTTCTGGGCACATGCCCAATGCCTCGGCCCCGCCCTCAGGGCTCGACTCCGCCGAAGTGGATCTGCTGCTGGGGACGACGGCGGAGGAGTACCGGCTCTGGTTCGTGCCGAGCGGGCTCGTGGAGCGGTTGTCGCCGCTGATGCTGCGGCTCGCGCTGTGGAAGACGCGGGTCTCGTCCCGTACAGCGCGGGTCTACCGGGCGAACCGGCCTCAAGCCCGCCCCGGCGAGGTCCTGGGCGCGCTCGCCACCGACAAGTTGCTGCGGGTGCCGTTGAACGCGATGGCCGACGCGCGGCTGCGATCGGGTGCGGCCGGCCGCACCTACCTGTACGAGTTCGGCTGGCCGTCGCCCGTGCTCGGATTGGGCGCCTGCCACGCGTTGGAGCTCGGCTTCGTCTTCGACACCCTGGACACGCCGGAGGCGGAGGCGATGACCGGGCCGGACGCACCGCGCGCTCTGGCCGAGGCCATGCACGCGGCGTGGGTGGCGTTCGCGACGGAGGGTGACCCCGGGTGGCGGGCATGGGACGCGGAACGGCCGGTGATGACCTTCGGTCCGGGCACTCCGACTCTGGTCCTGGCGCCTCGCGAGGACGAACGGCGAGCCTGGGACGCCTGACGCCATCCGCCTGACTCTGCCGCGCCCGCCTTGGCCATCGCTTCCGCCTCACTCCTCCCACTCTGCACGGGAAGGATCCGGTGTCCCCGTGGGTTCGTAACGAGGGAAGGCTCGTACGGAACGAAGGAAGGCATCAGGGATGAGCGTCGACACCACGACCACCGAGGCGACGGAGCGTTCCGAGGAGGAGACCGTCCGCCGGATCCTGACGGGCACGGGCGACACCTGGGCGATCGTGGGCCTCTCCTCGAACAGGGAGCGTGCCGCGTACGGGGTGGCCGCCGTGCTCCAGCGCTTCGGCAAGCGGATCGTCCCGGTCCACCCGAAGGCGGAGACGGTTCACGGTGAGCCCGGCTACGCGTCCCTCGCCGACATCCCCTTCCCCGTCGACGTCGTCGACGTCTTCGTCAACAGCGACCTGGCCGGCGCGGTCGCCGACGAGGCACGGGAGGTCGGCGCGAAGGCGGTCTGGTTCCAGCTGGGCGTCGTCGACGAGGCCGCGTACGCCCGCACGACCGGCGCGGGCCTGGACATGGTGATGGACCGCTGCCCCGCCATCGAGATCCCGCGCCTGGGCTGATGCCCAGGGCCTGCCCGTCGCGCCGCGCTCGACGCACCGTCACGTCGCGGGCAGGCCCAGGCTCTCCAGCACGACGGCGTTCGGGAGTTGGGCAAGTGCCTTGCCCGGGACGATGATCTTGCCGCGTCGGCGGCCGCTGCCCAGGAGGACCCACGGGGTGTCGACGGCGGCGGCGTCGACGAGGAGGAGCCAGTCGGCGGGGAGGCCGATGGGGGTGATGCCGCCGTACTCCATGCCGCTGTCGCCGGTCGCGGTGTCCATCGAGGCGAACCGCGCCTTGCGCGCGCCGAGGTGTTTGCGTACGACGCCGTTCACGTCGACGCGGCTCGCGGACTTGACCACGCACGCGGCGAGGGTCGTCGTCTCGCCGCGCTTGCCTGCGACGACGACGCAGTTGGCGGACTGGTCCAGGAGTTCGGGGCCGTGGTGCTCCACGAAGACGGCGGTGTCGGCGATGGCCGGGTCGGTGTCGACGTAGAGGATCTGGTCGGCCTGGACCGGCCCGGTCCAAGCGCGGACCGCCGCGGCGACGGGAGGCGTGAGGAGGTCGAGGCAGTCGAGGGCGGGCCGGGCGTCGTCGAAGTCTCCGATGGGTGCGCGCATGCGCGTCACGCTAACCGCCCCCACCCGCCCCACGACCGGCCGTCTCACCGTACGAACCAGCCCCGCAACGTACCGACCCGGCCGCGTCCTCAGCGTACGGGCGGGATCGAGACGGCCATGGTCATCTCGACCGTCTCCTCTCCGTCGTTGCGGTACGTGTGCGGGGCCGCCGCCTCGAAGACGGCGGAGGTGCCGGCGGGGACGGTGTGCTCGACGCCGTCGACGACCAGGGTGAGCACGCCGGCGACGACGTGGAGCAGCTCCGTCGTGCCCTGCGGGTGCGGGTCGGAGGCGCTGCCCTCGCCCGGCACGAGGGACCAGGACCAGAGTTCGAGGGGGCCGCGGGCCTCGGTGCCGACGAGCAGGGTGGTGTAGCTGCCGGCCGGGGTGGACCACATGCGGACGGCCTGCTCCGGCGGGACGAGCCGGACGTGGGAGCCCTGCTCGTAGTCGAGGAGGGTGGTGATGGAGACGCCGAGTGCGTCGGCCAGCTTCACGGTGGTGCCGACGCTCGGGTTGGTCCGTGCCTGCTCGATCTGGATGATCATGCCGCGGCTGACCCCGGCGCGGGCGGCGAGCGCGTCCAGGGTGAAGCCCCGTTCGTTGCGCCAGCGCTTCAGGTTGCGGGCGAGCGACTGGGTCAGCTGGTCGAGGTCCGACACATTCCGTCCAATATCTTGGATGACAGAGTTCAACATACTGCACTACGGTGAGGTGCACCCGATCGTGCACTGCACTGTACTGCCCCCGCTCCACCCGTACCTGCCTGCGAGGACCTCCATGACTGCCGTGTTCGCCCTGGCCACCGCCCTCCTGTGGGGCTTCGCCGACTTCGGGGGCGGACTGCTCACCCGGCGCATCCCGGCCCTCACCGTCGTCGTGGTCTCGCAGAGCCTCGCGGTCCTGGTCCTCGGCGCGGTCGTCCTCGCGACGAGCGCGTGGACCGAGGCCGGACCCGACCTCTGGTACGCCGTCGCCGCGGGCGTCGTCGGCCCCGCCGCCATGCTCGCCTTCTACAAGGCCCTCGCGCTCGGCCCGATGGGCGTCGTCTCGCCGCTCGGTTCGCTCGGCGTGGTGGTCCCCGTCACCGTCGGCCTGGTGCTCGGCGACCGGCCCGGCCTCCTCCAGGTCGGCGGCCTCGTCGCGGCGGTGGTGGGCATCGTCCTCGCCGGCGGCCCCGAGTTGCGCGGCGCGCCCGTCCAGCGGCAGGCCGTCGTCCTCACCCTCTTCGCCGCTTTCGGGTTCGGCGCCGTCATGGCGCTCATCGCCGAGGCGTCGACCACCCTCACCGGCCTCTTCCTCGCGCTGTTCGTGCAGCGCGTCACGAACGTGGCCGTCGGCGGCGGCGCCCTCTACCTCTCCGTACGGCGCGGTGGCCGCGCGCTGCCCGAGGAGGGCTTCCGGGTGATCCGCGGCGCGCTGCCGGCGCTCGCCTTCGTGGGCCTCGCCGACGTCGCCGCCAACGGCACGTACGCGCTGGCCGCGCAGCGCGGCCCGGTCCTGGTGGCCGCCGTGCTCGCCAGCCTCTACCCGGTCGTGACGGCGCTCGCCGCCTTCGGCATGCTCCGCGAACGGCTGCGCGCGATCCAGGCGACGGGGGCGGGACTCGCACTCGTCGGCACGGTCCTCATCGCGGGCGGCTGACGCACGGCCGCGCATCGGCGAAGGGTGACGGGCCTCAGGAGGTTGACGCCTTGGCGCCCGCATCCCCCGCGTTCGCGGCGTCCACCGCATCCACCATGTCCGTCACCAGCGCCACGCCCGTTGCCCCCGCCGCGTCCGCCCCGGCCCCCTCCTGCTCGATCTCCCAGGCGGCCAGTGCCGCCAACTGCTCGGGGGTGATGTCGTCGGGGATCGGCTTCGGGGCCGGGGTGCGCAGGGGCGGCTGCCAGCCCTGTTCCGGATCCCAGCGCCGTACGACCCTGGCCGGGGCGCCCGCCACCACCGAGTGGTCCGGCACCTCCCCGCGTACGACCGCGCCGGCGGCGACCACGACGTTGCGGCCGATCCGGGCGCCCGGCAGGATCACCGCGCCCGTGCCCAGCCAGCAGCCGGGGCCGATCGAGACCGGCTCGGAGCGGGGCCACTGACGGCCTATGGGCTCGTGCGGGTCGTCGTAACTGTGATTGGTCGACGTGATGTAGACGTACGGGCCGCAGTACGTGTCCGAGCCGATGGTGATCGTCGTGTCGGCGATGACGTGGCTGCCCCGCCCGAGCACGACACCGTCGCCGAGGGTCAGGACCGTCTCCGTGCCGAGGTCGAGGCCCGGCAGCATCCCCGCCGTCAGGGTGACCTGTTCGGCGATGATGCAGCACTCGCCGATCTCGATCCACGGCTCGCCGAAGAGCGTGCCTTGTGGGAATGCCAAACGCGTGCCCGCGCCGAGGCGCCGGAACCGGAGCCGCCCGGGGTGCTCCGCCGTCACCGCGCCCGCCTGCTGTGCCCAGCGCCAGCCGCCCTGGAGCGCGTGGGCGACGACCCGTCGCCGCCAGGCCGCCAGGGATGAGAACGTGTTTCCGTTTCTGGGCACCCCGACACCGTAGTCGGCGGCGTCGGGGCTGATCAGTGCGGTCCCCTGTGATGTCCGTCATGAGCTCGGCATAGGGTGCGGGCAGACAACCGGAAGGCGCGACACCACCACGGCCGCACGGGCCGTACGGACCCTCAGGAGTGACCCCATGGCAGAGGCGTTGATCAAGGCCGTCGGCGGCAAGGAACCGAGCGTCGACCCGACCGCGTTCACGGCGCCGACCTCGGTGGTCCTCGGCGAGGTGACGCTCGGGGCGCGTGCCGGCGTCTGGTACCACGCGGTGCTGCGCGCCGACTGCGGCCCCATCACCGTCGGCGAGGACTCCAACATCCAGGACAACTGCACCGTCCACGTCGACCCCGGCTTCCCCGTCTCGATCGGCGACCGGGTGACGGTCGGGCACAACGCGACCGTGCACGGCTGTGTCATCGAGGACGACGTCCTCGTCGGCATGGGCGCGACGGTGCTCAACGGCGCCCGCATCGGCGCCGGCTCGCTCATCGCGGCGCAGGCACTGGTGCCGCAGGGCATGCAGGTCCCGCCCGGCTCCCTCGTCGCCGGCGTCCCCGCGAAGGTGCGCCGCCCGCTGACGGAGGAGGAGCTGGCGGGCATCCGCCTGAACGCCGAGATGTACGTCCACCTGGCCAAGGGCCACGCCGAGGCGCACGAGGGCTGACCGCGTTCCGGCACACGTCGGGGCGGCGGTGGCCGGCGGTCGTACGTGACGGACCTCTGACGTACGTAACGGAGGGCGACGCCCGGAACGAATCCGGGTGCCGCCCTCCGTCGCGTACGGGTACGGGGTGCGCGCTCAGTCCGCCGCGACCGGCTCCAGCGGAGCCTCGGAACGCTGCTTCGCCTCGGGGTGCTGCTGTGCCGCGGGGTGCTGCTGCGCCTCCGCGGCCACCTTCTTCGCGCGGTTCTTGATGATGAGCATCGAGGTGATGCCGATGAGGACGGCGAGCACCAGGCCCAGCCAGGAGAATCGCTTCAGCCATGCCTCGGCGACGACGCCGACGGAGTAGATGACGGCGGTGGTGCCGCCCGCCCACAGGATGCCGCCGAAGACGTTGGCGATGAGGAACTTCCAGTACGGCATCTTCAGGACGCCCGCGAGCGGCCCGGCGAAGATCCGCAGGAGGGCGATGAAGCGGCCGAAGAAGACCGCCCACATGCCCCACTTCTGGAAGGAGCGTTCGGCGAGCGCGATGTTCGCCTCGCTGAAGTGTTTGGGGAACTTGCCGCCGAGCCAGGCGAGCAGCGGACGGCCGCCCCTGCGGCCGATCGCGTACCCGATCGAGTCGCCGATGATCGCACCGGCGGTGGCGCAGGCGCCCAGGACGTACGGGTTGATGTCGCCGTGCTGTGAGGCGAGCAGGGCCGAGCTGACGAGGACGATCTCGCCGGGGAGCGGGATGCCGAGGCTCTCCAGTCCGATCACCACCCCCACCAGCGCGTAGATGGCGACGGCCGGGATCGTCTCCAGCCACTCCTGGACGTGCAACGCGGGTTCCTCCCGTTGTGCCGGCGCGGCCCCGGTCGCGGGCCGCTGCGGTGGCGCGCCCCGCGTCGGGCACGCCGGGGCAGCCTACCCGGTCAGCTCGAACGGCCCTCGGCCGTGCCGGTCACCCCTTCGCGTACGGCCGACGTCGCGTCTCGCCGGACAGGCTGCGGCTCCTCGGCGTGGCCGGCCGGGCGCCTCCAGCGCCGGGCCGGGGCGGGGTGGGGTGGGCCGGGGCGGGGTGGGCCGCCGCCCCTGAACGCGACCGCCCCCACACCCGAGGGGAGGGTGCGGGGGCGGGGAAGCCGGATCCGATCCAGTACCGGCCGGGCACGCGCGCGTGCCCGGCGGGTAGGTCACTTGCCGAGGTTGTTGGGCCTCAGGGTCCACGTCACCGTCATCTCGCCGGTGACCGCGCCGTCCTCGCGGGTGATGTCGATGCGTACGGGGAACTCGGGGCGCTGTCCGGCGTCGAGTTCGGCGACGACGTCGGCGACGGGGCGGCCGAGGGTGGCGGTCGCTGTGACGACGCCCATCGCGAGCTTCTTGTACGCGATCTCGGCGTTGACGGCGAGCGGCACGGCGCGGCCGAGCTGGTCGCCGAAGGCGGCAAGCACGATGGCGCCACTGGCGGACTCGGCGAGGGTGAACATGGCGCCGGCGTGCGGCCCGCCGACGTGGTTGTGATACGCGGGCTGGTCGGGCAAACGCACAACGGCGCGCTCGGCGGTGGTCTCCAGGAACTCCAGGTTGAGGGTTCCTGCCATGGGGACCGTGGCGGCGAGCATGTCGCCGATCGACTTCTGGTCTGCGCTCATGTGCTGTGATGTTACCCGCGAGTAGAAGGCTTGGCCATGCCTTCTCCGGCCGGATGCCCGCCGCCGGGGAAGGGCCGGGCATGGCCCGGTCGACGTCACCCCTCTATCGTTACGGGCCATGTGGCCAGGACAGCAGCCGCCCGGGGGCGAGCAGAACCCGCAGGACCCGAATCAAAACCCGAACCCGAGCCAGAACCCGTACCAGCAGCCGGGGTACCAGCAGCCCAACCCGTACCAGCAGCCGATCCAGCCGGGTTACCCGCAGCAGGGCGGGTACCCGCAGGCGCCCGGCCAGCCCCAGCAGGGCGGCTGGCCGCAGCAGCCGGGACAGCCGGGGCAGCCGCCGCAGGGGCACCCCCAGCAGGGGTACCCGCAGCAGGGATACGCGCAGCCGAACCCGTACCAGCAGCCGACCGTGCCGCAGTACCAGGTGCCCGGCCCCGGCCCCGGCCCCACCCCGCCGCAGGGCCCGGGCGGTGGCGACCGGAAGCGGACGACGCTCATCGCGATCGTGGCCGCCACGGCGGTGGTCGTCGCGGGCGGCGTGACCGGCTTCCTCGTACTGAACAAGGACGACGACAAGAAGGACGTCGCCGACAAGCCGACCACGACCTCCTCGGCCTCGGCCTCCGACTCCGCCTCCGATTCGGCCTCGCCGGAATCCGACGAGCCGTCCGGCACCCCCACCACCGAACTCGACAACCCGCGCGACAGCGAGGAGTTCCAGCCGACGATCCCCGGCTGGAAGGTCGTCCACAACCCGTCGTACGGCACCCTCTTCGACGTCCCGCCGGAGTGGGAGGTCGGCAAGCCGACCATGAACGTGGGCTTCGAGGACTCCAAGAAGAACGACGGCAGCCCGCTCGTCATCATGTCCGGCCCCGCCGACCTCAAGAGCAAGTGGTGCGCCGTCGACTCGGACAAGAACGGCAAGCCCGAGTACTCGGGACTGGCCGGCGCGGGCACCAAGGGCAACCAGGGTGCCAAGGACACCGCCTCCGCGGCGCGCGGCCAGGCCGGCATGTGGGTGTGGGCCGCCTTCGCGCAGCACATGCCCGAGAAGACCATCCAGATCAGCAAGGCGGTCTCGTACACCACCGCGTCGGGCCTCAAGGGGAGCGTGGCGACGGCCACCGCCCCGAAGGTGAAGAAGCGCGACAAGTGCGAGACCGACGGCAAGTCGATCGCGTTCACCTTCATCAACGCCGAGAACGACTTCTCGACGTTCGTGCTGTACGCGGCCGACGGCGTGAAGGACGAGCTTCCCGACGCGACGATCCAGAAGATCCTCTCCACGGTCCGGCTCACGAAGAGCTCCTGACCGACCGGCGCGACGACCCGTCCGGTACGACCCGTGGGACGACCGGGCCGGTACGACCCTGGGCCGACCCGGCCGGTGTGATCATCGGTCCGGTTATTGGTCCGGTAATCGGTTTGGCAGGAACGGGAGGCGGCGGGGATAGTCCCGGAGTGACGAATCGCTCCGCCTCCCCCCGCAGCGCGCGCCGACCCGAATGGGCCGGGCGCAACTACGTGCTGCTCACCGCCTCCACCATCGTGACGAGCCTCGGCGCCCACGGCGCCCTGATCGCCACCACCTGGGCCGTCTTCGAGTCCGGCGGCGACGCTGGTGACGTGGGCCTCGTCGCGATGGCGCGCTTCCTGCCGCTCGTCCTCTTCCTGCTCATAGGCGGCGCGGTGGCGGACCGCGTCCCCCGGCACCGGGTGATGGTCGCGGCCAACGCGCTCAACTTCGTCTCGCAGGCGGTCTTCGCCGCGCTCGTGCTCTCCGGTACCGCCGAGCTCTGGCAGATGATGGTGCTCACCGGCCTCTGCGGCACCGGTCAGGCGTTCTTCAACCCGGCCGCCGAGGGCATGCTCATGTCCAGCGTCACGGGTGAGCAGGCGAGCCGCGCCTTCGCCTTCTACCGGATGGCGATGCACGGCGCGGGGATCGGCGGTGCCGCGCTCGGCGGCGCGCTCGTCGCCTTCGTCGGCCCCGGCTGGGTCCTCGCCGTCGACGCCCTCGCGTTCGCCGTGGCGGGCGGCCTGCGGGCGTTCCTCGACGTCAGCGGCATCCCCGACCGCAAGCCCGGCGGCGGGCTCTTCGCCGATCTGCGCGAGGGGTGGCAGGAGTTCATCGGCCGGCCCTGGCTGTGGTCGATCGTCGCCCAGTTCTCGGTCGTGGTCGCGCTCATCGGCGCGGTCGAGGCGGTGTACGGACCCCTGGTCGCCCGCGACGAACTCGGCGGCGCCCGCCCGTGGGGCATCGCGCTCGCCGGATACGGCGTGGGCACGGTCGCCGGCGCCATCCTCATGACCCGGTGGAAGCCGCGCCGGATGCTGCTCGTCGGCACGCTCGGCGTCTTCCCGATCGCTCTGCCCTCGGCGGCCCTCGCGATCCCTCTGCACGCGGTGGGGCTCACCCTGGTCATGTTCGTCAGCGGCGTGGCGATGGAGATCTTCGGCGTCTCCTGGATGACGACGATGCACCAGGAGATCCCGGAGGAGAAGCTCTCCCGGGTCTCCGCCTACGACTGGTTCGGCTCCACCGCGCTGCTGCCGCTGTCGACCGCCCTCGCGGGTCCGGCAGAGACCGCGTTCGGCCGGACGGCCTCGCTGTGGGGCGCGGTGGTCCTGATGACCCTGGTCACCGCCCTGGTCCTGCTCGTCCCCGACGTACGCAACATGACCCGGCGTCCACACGCCACGACGGCGGCGAAGGGTGACGCGCGCACGGAGGTTGACGCCGGTACGGAGGTCGGCGCCGGTACGGAGGTCGGTGCCGGCGTGACGGCGGACATCGGTACAAAGCTGGCCGCGCCGGTCGGAACCCCCATCCCGGGCGCGGGTGTCGCCGTGCCCGTGCCCGGAGTGTCACCCGATGCCGAAGGCGCCCTCGGGCGGAACGGGTGACCCCACCGCTTCGGCGTCGTCGACCGGAGCCGCGTCCCCGGTGAACCGCGCCAGCGCCTCCCCGTGTTCCACGCGCGCGGGGAAGGCGTCCCCGGCCGCGCGACGGGTGAGCCCTGGGATGTCGAACGGCGCGTCGGAGGCGACCAGGATCGTGTTCCCGAAGCGCCGGCCGCGCAGCACCGCCGGTTCCGCGACGAGCGCCAGCTCGGGGAAGACCGCCGCGAAGGTGGCGAGCTGGGTGCGGAGGAAGGCGAACGGCGCGCCGTCCGCGAGGTTCGCCGCGTAGATCCCGCCCGGACGCAGCACGCGCCGGACCTCGCGCGCGTACGCGAGGGAGGTGAGGTGCGCCGGGACGCGCGAGCCGCCGAAGACGTCGCCGACGATCAGGTCGGCGGAGGCGGCGGGAGCCGCTTCCAGCCAGGCGCGCGCGTCGGCGGTGTGCACGATCACACCGGAGCCCTCGGGCAGCGGCAGGTGTTCGGCGACGAGCGCGACGAGTCCGCCGTCGGCCTCGACGACGTCCTGGCGCGAACCGGGACGGGTGAGCGAGACATACCGAGGCAGCGAGAGCGCTCCGCCGCCGAGGTGCAGCACGTCCAGCGGCGCGCCCGCGTCGGCCGCGACATCGACGACGTGCCCGAGCCGGCGGGCGTACTCGAACTCCAGGTGGTCGGGGGCGTCGAGGTCGACGTACGACTGCGGGGCGCCGTCGACCGTGAGGAGCCAGGCCCGCTCCCGGTCCACGTCGGGCATGAGACGCGCGGTGCCGTGGTCGACCTCGCGCAGGACGGGGATCTGCTCGTTCACCCCCTCATTGTGCAACCGCCCAGAACATGCTCGCGCCCCCAAGTGCGCGAGGCCCGCGTCCCGCCCTTCGCCGCCCCCGCCCGGCGGTGCGGCTCACAGGTGCTTGAGGGCCTCGCGGACGGAGAGCGGGGAGAAGAGGGAACGGTTGTCCGCGACGAAGGCGCGCACCTCGCCGGGGGCGGTCTTGGCGTACTCACGCAGGCTCCAGCCGATCGCCTTCCGGAGGAAGAAGTCGGTGTCGGCGGAGCGCCGCAGGCAGTACGCGAAGAGCCGGTCGGCGTCCGTGTCCCCCTTGAACCGCAGCTGGTGGAGGAGGGCGGTGCGCGCGATCCACGGATCCTCGTCGTCGATCCAGACGTCCATCTCGCCGCCGAGCGCGGGGTCGGCGGCGACGAGTCCGCCGACGACGTGGGCGGCGAGGTGGTCGACCGTGTCCCACCAGGAGACGGTCGTCACGAGCCGGCGGGCGACGGGCAGGAAGCCGGACGAGCAGCGCTTCACATGACGGCGCAGGTAGTCGACGGCGAAGTAGTGGTACTCGCGCTCGGGGAGGGCGAAGCAGCGCAGGGCGATCGCCGCGCAGTCGTCCTCGCCGGGGCGGGGCGTGCCGGCGAGGACGGTACGGGAGAGGGCGCGGCGCTCCGGTGACCGGATGCCGAGGAAGGGCGCCACGCCCTTCATGTACGCGACCATCTCCTGCGCCCGGAAGGGGTTCCCGGCGGCGGGGTAGACCGTGGTGAGCCGGTCCATGACGGCGTCGGCGAGCTCGCTGTCGGGGACCTCGTACGGGAGCCGACCGGGGACGTCGTGCGAGGGCACGTCGGGGACCTCGTACGGGCGCGGGCGCTCGGCGGAGGCGTCGCGGGGCGGGTGACCGGGGTCGGACATGGCGCACATTACGGCGATCATACGGAGGTCTCCGTTACTCTCCCGGGATGCTCGCTCCCGTGCCCCGGCCGACGGACCCGTTCGCCGTCCGCTGCTCCCGGGCCCTGCTCTCGCCCTGGTCTCGGCTCTCGCTGCTCGCGCTCGTCCTGCTGACGGCCGCCACGCTGGTGGTGCTGTACGAACCGCAGCGCCTGCTCGCCTCGGGATGGCCGCAGACGGGCGGCGCCGGCGCCGTGCTGCTGTTCGGCCTGGCGTACGGGCTCTGCACCGCGGCCTTCGTGCCCCGCCCGGTGCTGAACCTGGCGGCGGGGGCGCTCTTCGGCACCGGCGCCGGGCTGACGGCGGCGGTCGCGGGCACGGTACTGGGCGCCGGAATCTCGTTCACGCTGGGCCGGGTACTCGGGCAGGAGGCTCTGCGGCCGCTGCTCAAGGGGCGGTGGCTCCAGGCGGCGGACGGGCAGCTGAGCCGGCACGGTTTCCGCTCGATGCTGGCGATCCGCCTCTTCCCCGGCGTCCCGTTCGCCGCCGCCAACTACTGCGCGGCGGTCTCCCGGATGGGGTACGTACCGTTCCTGCTGGCGACGGCGATCGGCACGGTCCCGAACACGGCGGCGTACGTGGTCGCCGGGTCCCAGGCGGGCGAGCCGGGCTCTCCCGCCTTCCTGATCTCGGCCGGGTTCATCGTCCTGTCGGGGCTCGCCGCGGCGGTCGTAGCCTGGCGAAAGCGACACGCACTGCGCCGCCCGACCACGGCCCCAGCCCCAGCCCCAGCCCCAGCCGCCACCCCTGCCACAGCCCCCACCCCCGTCCCCGCCGCCCAAACAGCCCGCTAAAGCGCGCCTCGACGATCATCGCGTTCGCGAGTCCGCCGACCTCGCACATGGCCTGGAGGCCGTAATGGGCCCCGGCGCGCGGGGCGTGGACGAGGGTGGTGGTGAGGCGGGTGCCCCTGGCGCTGAGGGGGTGGTCGAGGGCGAGGCAGACCGGGCGAGCCTGCGCGCCGGCGTCCGCGCACCGGCCTGAACCACGACGGGGCCCGCCGCCGAGGCGACCTGATCACGAACACGTCACCTTGGGGCGGTACAGTGCGCTCGACCTTCTGACCGCACTAGTACAAACGGGACGGCCCAAGCCCCATGAGTTGGTTCGAATCGTTCATCCTCGGACTCGTCCAGGGGCTGACGGAGTTCCTTCCCATCTCCTCCAGCGCGCACCTCCGGCTGACCGCGGCCTTCGCCGGCTGGGAGGACCCGGGCGCGGCCTTCACCGCGATCACGCAGATCGGCACGGAGACCGCCGTCCTGATCTACTTCCGCAAGGACATCGGCCGGATCATCACGTCGTGGTTCCGCTCGCTGACGGACAAGTCGATGCGCTCCGACCACGACGCGCAGATGGGCTGGCTGGTGATCGTCGGCTCGATCCCGATCGGTGTCCTCGGCATCACGCTCAAGGACCAGATCGAGGGCCCGTTCCGCGATCTGCGGCTCATCGCCACCACGCTCATCGTGATGGGCATCGTCCTCGGCATCGCCGACCGGCTCGCCGCCCGCGACGAGATCGGCGGCCGGCACCGGGCGATCCGCGAGCGCAAGACGCTCAAGGACCTCGGCATCCGTGACGGCCTGATCTACGGCTTCTGCCAGGCGATGGCCCTCATCCCGGGCGTCTCCCGCTCCGGCGCCACGATCTCCGGCGGTCTGCTCATGGGGTACACCCGCGAGTCCGCTGCCCGCTACTCGTTCCTCCTGGCCATCCCCGCCGTCCTCGCCTCCGGCGCCTACGAGCTGAAGGACGCGGGCGAGGGACACGTCTCCTGGGGGCCGACGGTCTTCGCGACGATCGTCGCGTTCGTGGTCGGCTACGCGGTGATCGCCTGGTTCATGAAGTTCATCACCACGAAGTCCTTCATGCCCTTCGTGATCTACCGCATCGCGCTCGGCATCCTGCTGTTCATCCTGGTCGGCGCCGGAGTCCTCAGCCCGCACGCGGGCGAGTCCGGCGGCTGACGGACGGGACGGCAGGGAAGGCTACGATGCCCAGCCGTCCCGAACACGCCCGTCGGGGGCGGGTCCTCCACCACAGGACCCGCCCCCGACGCTTCATCGGCCCTGGTAGGGGACGCGGGCGATCTCCCGGACCCCGCCCAGGGTGCCCCACTCGTTCTTCCCGAGCCGGGTCAGCGGGCGCATCCGCGTGATCTCGGGGTGGCCGTCGGTCATGTACGCCTCGTCGACGGCGACGTGCACGACGCGGCCGAAGACCACGGTCGAGTCCCCGATCCTGAGCGTGCTGTGCAGCTCGCACTCCAGCGCCACCGGCGACGCGGCCACGCGTGGCACCTTCACCCGCAGGCTCCGCTCGCGCTCCACACCGCAGGCGTCGAACTCGCTCGTCCCGCGCGGGAAGTCCGTCGCGGTCGCGTTGATCTGCTCGAAGAGACCCTCGGGGGCGAGGTTCACCACGAACTCCCCCGTCTCCTCCACGTTGCGCAGCGAGTCCTTCCGCCCGACGGAGGTGAACTGCACGACCGGCGGCGCCACCGAGGCGATGGTGAAGAAGGAGTGCGGGGCGAGGTTGTCCGTACCGTCGGCGGAACGCGTGGACACCCAGGCGATCGGCCGGGGGACGACGGTCGCGGTCAGCAGCCGGTAGACGGCCGTGGGGTCGGTGAGGACGGGGTCGACATCGATGCGCATCCGGTCAGTATGACCTCGCACGACGGGGCGGTACGACTGCGTACGCCGGGCCACTGTGACTTCGCACAACGAGTGGACGGAGCACGACCTCGTACGGGACAGGGGGCGCATGCCTCTTGGCGCCGCGCGCCCGCTGCCCGACACTGAGGCGATGACGCAGCGCGTGGACCTCGCGAACGTGATGGACCGGCTCGCCATCGACGACCTGATCACCGGTTACGCGGCGGCCGTGGACGACGCCGACTGGACCGCCTACCGTGCCCTCTTCACGCCCGACGGCCGCGCCGACTACTCCGGCTCCGGCGGCATCGAGGGGCCGGCGGCCGAGGTGGCCGACTGGCTGGCGCGAACGATGACGCTCTTCCCCGTACGCCAGCACCTCATCGTCAACCGCCGGGTGACCGTCACCCGGCCCGGCGGATACGCCGAGACCGGCGACGCGGCCGACGTCCGCGCCGACTACGTCAACCCGATGCGGATGACCTCCGGCGAGGACTTCGTCTGCGGTGGCCGGTACGCCTTCACGGCCCGCCGCACCGCCGATGGCTGGCGGCTGCGCTCCGTCGTCGTGGAGGAACGCTGGCGCCGGCTCCCCTGACCGGGCCCCGCCCCCGCGGGCGGGCGCAGACTGGAGGCGACGGGCGGGAGGCACGCCATGCGGAACCCCTTCGGGCGCGCGAAACCGGGCTCGGGGCCGGAGCCGAAGCCGGAGCCGGGCCCGGAGCCGGGCCCGAGGCAGGACCCGAGGCAGGGCAGGCGCCCAAAGTCAGGCCCAGGCCAGGCGCCCGCCCGGCGCCGGCGGTCCGGACTTCTACGGTCCGGACTTCCGCGGTCGCTGCTCGCCGTCGGGTTCGGCGCGCTGCCCGCGCTCGCGTTCCCGGCGCCCGGGCTGTGGTGGTGGGCGTACGTGTGTCTCGTGCCCTGGCTGCTGCTGATCCGTACGGCTCCGGGGGCGCGCCGCGCCGCGTTGGACGGGTGGTTCGGGGGCGCGGGGTTCCTGCTGGCCACGCACCACTGGCTGCTGCCGAGCGTGCATGTCTTCCTGCTGGTGATGGTGGTGCTGCTGGGGCTGCTCTGGCTGCCGTGGGGTGTGCTGGTACGGGCGCTGCTGGGCGGGGCGCCGAGCCCGCTGCGGGCCGCCGCCGCGCTGGGCGCGGTGCCGTCGGGGTGGTTGCTGGTCGAGCTGGTGCGGTCGTGGGAGGGGCTGGGCGGGCCGTGGGGGCTGCTGGGGGCGAGCCAGTGGGAGGTGCCGGTGGCCCTGCGGCTGGCGTCGGTGGGCGGGGTGTGGCTGGTGAGCCTGCTGGTGGTGGCGGTGAACGTGGCCGTGGTGCTGCTGGTCTCCGCGCCGGGGCTGCGGTCGGTGGGGGTGGCGGGGCTCGCCGCGTGCGCGCTCATCGCGGGGACGGCCGCGTGGGGCGTGGGGGCGCCGCGCCCGTCCGGCTCGGTGCGGGTGGCGATGGTGCAGCCGGGTGTGCACGGCGGACCGGAGGGCGCCGAGCGGCGGCTCGACCGGGCCGCGGAGCTGACGCGCGGCCTCGCCGGGCAGCGGCTGGACCTGGTGGTGTGGGGCGAGAGCGGGGTGGGCCAGGATCCGGCCGGCGATCCGGCGCTCACCGCGCGGCTCACCGCGCTGGCGCGTGCGGTCAACGCGCCGCTCCTGGTGAACGTGGACGCGCGCCGGGCGGACCGCCCCGGCATCTACAAGAGCGCGCTGCTGTTCGCGCCGGACGGGCCGACCGGTGACCGGTACGACAAGATGCGGCTCGTGCCCTTCGGCGAGTACGTGCCTGCGCGTGCTTTGTTCGGCTGGGCGACCTCCGTCGGCAGGGCCGCGGAGGAGGACCGCCGTCGCGGTACGGCGCCGGTGGTGATGCGGTTGCCCAACAGCGCGCCGCCGCTGACGGTCGGGCCACTGGTCTGTTTCGAGTCCGCGTTCCCCGACATGACCCGGCGCCTGGTCAGGGACGGGGCCGATGTGATCGTGGTCCAGTCCGCGACCAGCACCTTCCAGCAGAGTTGGGCGCCTGCACAGCACGCGTCGCTGGCGGCGTTGCGGGCGGCGGAGACGGGCCGGCCGGTGGTGCACGCGACGCTGACCGGGGTCAGCGCCGCGTACGGCCCGGATGGCGGGCGCGTAGGGCCGTCCGTCGGCCTGGACGCGAGCACGGCCGTCGTACGGGAGCTGCCGC
Source organism: Streptomyces sp. NPDC059201 (assembly GCF_042754585.1). Classification (NCBI taxonomy): domain Bacteria; kingdom Bacillati; phylum Actinomycetota; class Actinomycetes; order Kitasatosporales; family Streptomycetaceae; genus Streptomyces; species Streptomyces sp. NPDC059201. The sequence goes on along the minus strand of NZ_JBHZBB010000020.1, from coordinate 22,822 downwards.
TCTCGGAGACGACGACGGTGTACGCCCGCTGGGGCGACTGGCCCGTCTACGGCGCGTTCGTCGTGGTCGGCGCGGTGTGCGCGGCCGCGGGTGCCGGGGCGCTCAGGCGGCCTGCTCCAGGGCGTCGCGGACGACGCGCTCGCACAGCTCGTGGGTGAGCAGGGCGTCGCGGGCGCTGAGCACGGTGCCGTCCCGGACGGCGTCGAGGAAGGCGAGGACGGCCTGCTCGATGCCGCGCTGCCGCGCCACCGGGACCCAGTCGCCGCGCCGGCGGACGCTCGGCTGGCCCTTGTGGTCAATGATCTCGGCGAGGTTGAGGACCTGGCGCTTGGTGTCCTGGCCGGAGACCTCCAGGACCTCCTCGGTGGAGCCGTTCATCCGGTTCATCATGCCGATGGCGGTGAAGCCGTCGCCGGAGAGCTGGAGCACCACGTGGTGCATGAGGCCGTCGCGGATCCGGGCGCGGACGTCGATGTGGTCGGCCTCGCCGGGGAGGAGGAAGCGGAGGGTGTCGACGACGTGGATGAAGTCGTCGAGGACGAAGGTGCGCGGGTCCTCGGGGAGGCCGATGCGGTTCTTCTGCAACAGGATCAGGTCGCGCGGGTGGTCGAGGCACTGCGCGTAGCCGGGGGCGAGGCGCCGGTTGAAGCCGACGGCGAGCGAGACGGCCCGCTTCTCGGCGAGTTCGACGATCCGCTCGGAGTCGGCGTAGTCGTAGGCGAGCGGCTTGTCGACGTAGGTGGCGACGCCGGCGTCGAGGAGGCGGGTGGCGATCTCGGCGTGGGCGGCGGTGGAGGCGTGCACGAAGGCCGCGTCGAGCCCGGCGGAGAGCAGCGAGTCGAGGTCCCGGTGGCGGCGCGCCGCCGGCAGGTGGAAGGCGTCGGCGACGCGCTCCAGGGTGGCGGGGGTGCGGGTCTGGAGGTGGAGTTCGACCCCGGGGAGGGTGGCGAGGACGGGCAGGTACGCCTTCTGGGCGATGTCGCCGAGTCCGATGCAGCCGATCTTCACGGGGTCTCCCTCTGCGGTGGTCCGACGGCCCGTGGCACGGGGGCCGTTCGCGCGGGTCAGCTTACGCCGGACGGGTCCGGGGCGACCGGCGGGCGCCAGTCGGCGATGCCGTCGAAGCCGCGCAGGACGAAGCCGGGGCCGAGGCGCGAGACAGTCCGCACGAGGGTGTCGCGCAGGGCGACGGCGGGGCGGGCCGAGACGAGGGTGAGGGCGCCGGTGCGGGCCGCCTTGCGGACGAGGGCGGTGGTGCGGGGCAGCCGGTCGGCGGTGTACGCGGCGAGGGCCGGGCCCGGGTCGAAGGCGGCCGGCACGCGCGCGTGGTGGGCGAGGACGACGGCGTCCTCGATGGCCTGGTTCCCGCCCTGCCCGAGGGTGGGCATCATCGCGTGCGCCGCGTCGCCGATGAGCACCGTACGGCCCTGGTGGTGGGCGGGCAGCGGGTCGGTGAGGTGGTGGACGTCGTGCCGCAGCACCCGGTCGGGGTCGGCGGCGGCGAGGATCTCGGGGACGGGGTGGTGCCAGTCGCCGAAGAGCCGGAGGAGTTCGGCCCGTTCGTCGTCGGGGGCGTGCGCGCCGGCGGGCGCGGCGGCCATGGCGTACGCGTAGATCCGCCCGTCCTTGAGCGGCTGGGTGCCCCAGAGGCGCCCGGCGCCCCAGGTCTCGTGCGGGGCGAAGGGGCGCGCGGGGGCGGGGACGACGAGCCGCCAGGTGGTGCATCCGGAGTAGCGGGGTCCGGGGTGGGCGGGGAAGAGCACGGTGCGGGCGGCGGAGCGGATCCCGTCGGCGGCGACGGCGAGTTCGGCCTCCAGCGCCCCGTCCGGGGTGGTGACGCGGGCGGGGGTCCGCGCGTCGCCGGGGTGGGTGAGCGTGGCGGGGGCGCCGGTGCGGACGGTCTCCGCCGGGAGGGCGGAGGTGAGGATCTCGACGAGGGTGGCGCGGTGGAGGAGGACGAGGGGGTCGCCGAAGCGGTCGGCGGCGGCACGCGCGTCGGTGCGGGCGAGCCAGCGCCCGTCCGGCGAGCGCATCCCGCCGTCGCCCTGCCAGGCGGCGAGCTCCCGGACGCGGTCGCCGAGGCCGAGGACGTCCAGGGCGCGCAGGGCGTTCGGGGCGAGGCCGATGCCGGCGCCGACGGGGGCGAGGTCGGCGGCGCGTTCCAGGACGGTGACGGTCCAGCCGCGCCGGTGGAGGGCGACGGCGGCGGTGAGGCCGCCGATGCCCGCTCCCAGGACGACGGCACGGTGCTGCGGCATGACTGCTCCCTCGGTCGGGGACGGCGTCGGCCACCGCTACTACAACTGTAGTCGGCGGACACCACGACCGTACTACAGGTGTAGTTTCGCGCGATAGGTAGGTTGTCCCCATGACCGCCCGCACCCCCGCCCAGGCCGCCGCCCAGGCACCCGAACCCGCCCCGACCCGCGCCGAGCGGATCGGCGACGCGGCGCTCGAACTGCTGGTGGAGCGCGGGATGCGGGGACTGACCCACCGCGCGGTGGACGAGCGGGCCGGGCTGCCGCAGGGCTCGACCTCCAACCACGCCCGGACCCGCCAGGCCCTCCTGGAGACGGCCGTACGCCGCCAGGCCGAGCGCGAGGCCCGGGTCCTCGCGCCGCACGAACTGCCGCCGCCCGGCGCGGGCCCCGAAGTCCTCGCGGACGCCCTCGCGCTCGCGCTGCACCGCTACCTGACCGACCACCGGTCCCTGCTCGTGTCGCGCTACGAGCTGGCCCTGGAGGCGACCCGCCGCCCGGAGCTGCGCGGCTTCTTCGACCGGGCGGGCTCGGCCTTCCACGACCCGGTGACCGCGATGATGCGCGGCGCCGGTTCGCCCACGCCGGAGCGGCACGCGCTCTCGGTCATCGCGTGGTGCGAGGGCCTGATGTTCTCCTGCGCGGCCGGCTCCTTCCACGCGGCCGTGCCGAGCCGCGCGGAACTCCGGACCGGCTTCGACGAACTGCTGCGCGGGATGCTCACCGGCGCTTCACGCTAAACGGCTGGCGTCCGCCCCCGGCCGTCCGACACGATGCCCCATATGACCACCGATCACATCGCCGCACCCGAGCGCGTCTACCCGGCCACCACCACCGGCGAGCGCCAGGCCCTGGAGCAGTGGCTGGAGTTCCACCGCGCGACGCTCGCGATGAAGTGCGAGGGCCTCTCCGACGAGCAGCTCCGCACCCTCGCCGCCCCGCCCTCCGAGCTCAACCTGCTCGGCCTCGTCCGCCACATGGCCGAGGTCGAGCGCGGCTGGTTCCGCAAGGTCCTCTCCGGCGAGGACGCCACGTGGCTGTACGCCACCGACGAGGACGACGACCGGGACATCCACACCACCGAGGGCGACACCTACCAGGAGGCGTACGCCACCTGGCAGAGCGAGATCGCCCACTCCCGGGCGCTGGCCGCCGAGCACGCCCTCGACGACCTCGGCGCCGCCACCCACCGCGGCGGCGAGGACCTCATCAACCTGCGCTGGATCTACCTCCACATGATCGAGGAGTACGCGCGGCACAACGGCCACGCCGACCTCCTGCGCGAGCGCATCGACGGCAGCGCCGGAGTCTGACGCCCCCAGCGCCCCCACCCTCGCCCCGACGCCCCCCGTGCGCCCGGCCCGGTCAAGGAGGTGGCCGGGCGCTCACCCGTGCGGGGCATTCCCGCCGGTAGGGGTTCGAAGATCGGCGCCGGACCAGCAGAGTGGCGCGGGTGCAAGGAACCCGAACCCCCGCGCAGCTCCTGGTCGGAGCGGCCGTCGCCGCCGCCCTGACCGGGTGTGTCGCCGTCGACGGGCCGCCCCCGGCGCCCGCGCCCGCCCCCGCGCCCGCCGCCGATCCCGTACGACCCGATCAGGACCTGGAGCCGCAGATCGTCCTCCAGGGCCCGGCGCGGGAGGCGCTCGAAGCGGCCCTGCCGTCGCCCGCGGCCACCGTCGCGGCGCCGCGTGGCGAGACCCGCCGCGCCACCGGCCACGCGGCCCCGTCCCGTACCGCCGCTCCCCAGACCTCCTCCCCCGCCGCCGCCCGGCCCACGGCCCGACCCCAGGCGCCGGTGTCACCGCCCGCTGTGCCGGACGTCCTGGCACCGGAACGGCCGGCGGAGCTGCTCCCGGAAGCGCCGCCGGTCTCCGGGAAGGACGTGTGCGACCTGGGCGAGCGGTACGGCGGCTGGGACCCCGCGAGCGTGCAGGCCGAACTGTGCCGGGGCACGTACGCGCACTGAGTACGGAGCCCGGGGCCCGGCGCGGTTCACCCCTCCCGGAGCCGCCGGTCCAGCCGTTCGATCGCGGCGCGGACCCCCATCCCGTACCGGTCGTCGTCGAGGGCGTCGGAGGCGGCGCGGGCCCGTTCCAGATGGGACCGCGCGGCGTCCGGGCGGCGCAGTTTGGCGTAGTCGGCGGCGAGGTTGAGGTGGAGCGAGGGGTAGAGGGCCCGCAGGGCGGCGACCGAGTCGTGCGCGGCGAGCCGCCCGTCCTCCAGGCCGTCGGCGGCGCTGAGGGCCCGCAGGTCCCAGGCGAGCTCGGTGCCCGGGTCGTCCTGGGCGTCCGCCAGGTAGTGGGCGAGGGTGCAGCGGTGCAAGGGGTCCCCTTCGGGGCCCAGCTGCTGCCACAGGACGGCGAGGCGGTTGCGCGCCTCCTCCCGGTCCCCGCCGTGGAGGAGCATCCTGGCCTGCCCGATCCTGGTCAGGACCCCCTCGTCCGATGTCCGCTGCTGCTCGGTCACCGCGGCCTCCCGGCGCTCGCACTGCGTGGAGGTCCGACGCTAACCGGCCGGGGCCCCGATCACGCCGAGGCTCAGCCGAGGTCGGGGACGCGCCAGTCGATCGGCTCGTGGCCCTGGGCGGCGACGGCCTCGTCGATCTGGGTGAACGGCCGGGAGCCGAAGAACTTCTTCGCCGACAGCGGCGAGGGGTGGGCGCCCTTCACCACGATGTGCCGCTCCTCGTCGATCAGGGGCAGCTTCTTCTGGGCGTAGTTGCCCCACAGGACGAAGACGGCGGGGTCCGGCCGGGAGGCGACGGCGGTGATGACGGCGTCGGTGAACTTCTCCCAGCCCTTGCCCTTGTGCGAGTTCGCCTCGCCGGCGCGGACGGTGAGCACCGCGTTGAGCAGCAGGACGCCCTGCTCGGCCCACGGCATCAGATAGCCGTTGTCCGGGACGGGGTGGCCCAGCTCGGTCTGCATCTCCTTGTAGATGTTCCGCAGCGACGGCGGGGTCTTCACGCCGGGCCGGACGGAGAAGCACAGGCCGTGGCCCTGGCCCTCGCCGTGGTACGGGTCCTGACCGAGGATCAGGACCTTGACCTTGTCGTACGGGGTGGCGGAGAGGGCCGCGAAGACCTCGTCCTTCGGCGGGTAGACCGGCCCGGCGGCCCGCTCCTGCTCGACGAACTCGGCGAGCTGGGCGAAGTACGGCTTGTCCAGCTCCTCGCCGAGGACGCCCCGCCAGGACTCGGGCAGCATGTTGATGTCGGTCACGGTCCACAACCTCCGGTGGTTCGGCAGTTCCGGATACGGAACCTACCGGGACCCACTGACAACGGGCCCCGGCGGCCTCCTCCGTACCGACGCGTGCAGGCGTGCACGCGCGCGTGCCGATCCGCACCGACGGGTGCGGGCGGGCACGCGCGCGTACCGGCGTGCCTACCAGCTGGCGCGGCGGTGCAGCTCCCACAGCTGCATGACCGTCTGCGGGTCGAGCGCGCGCTCGGCGCCGCCGATGTCCTCACGGGCGGCGATGTACAGCTTGCCCTGCCACAGCGGCAGCAGCCGGACGTCCTCGACCATGATCGACTGCGCCTCTTCGAACTCGTCGGTGACGGCTCCCCGGTCGCTCTCGCGGCGGGACTTGGGCAGCAGCTCGTCGGTGATGCGCGGGCTCAGGTAGGGGGTGCCGAGCACGTTCTTCTTGCCCAGGAAGGGGGCGATGAAGTTGTCCGGGTCCGGGAAGTCGGGGAACCAGCCACGCCCGAAGACGGCGTACTTGCCCTGCTGGTAGGCCGCCTGGTACTCGGTCCACGGCTTGCCCTGGATGGTGACCTTGAAGAGGCCGGACTCCTCCAGCTGGCGCTTCAGCTCGGCGAACTCGGCGGCCGTCGAGGAGCCGTACCGGTCCGTCGTGAACCAGAAGTTCAGCTCGACCTTCTCGGTGATGCCCGCCTTGCGCAGGATCTCCTTCGCCTTGGCCTTGTCGGGGTGGCCGTAGGTGTCGAAGAACTTGGTGGTGTGAGCGGCGATTCCCTTGGGCACCATGGAGTAGAGCGGCTCGGCGGTGCCGCGGTAGACCTTGCTGACCAGTTCGTCGCGGTCGACGAGCTGCGCGATGGCCCGGCGCACGGCCGGGTCGGCGACGGACTCGTCCTCCGTGTTGAAGACCAGGTAGCGGATGTCGGCGCCGGTGGACTCGACGAGCTGGAGACCCTTGTTCTCCTCCTTGTCGTCCTCCAGGGAGGTCACCTCCTCCGCAGTCAGACCGCGGTAGGTGGCGTCGATCTCCTCGGCGCGCAGCGCCTTGACCATCGCCTCCGAGTCGTCGAAGTACTTGATGGTCACGCCGCCGTTCTTGCGGTCGGCGAAGCCCTTGTAGTTCGGGTTGCGGGTCAGCTCGGCCTGCTTGCGCTCCTGGTACCCGTCCAGGACGTACGGGCCGGAGCCGGCGATCTTGCCGTCCTTCTCGCGGAGCTTGTCCGCCGGGTACTCGGCCGGGTCCACGATCGACATCGCGGGGGTGGCGAGGACGAAGGGGAAGGTCGCGTCGGCCTTGTTCAGCTTGAAGACGATCGTGCGGTCGCCGACCGTCTCGATGGTGTCGAGCGAACCGAGCATGCCGTTGGGGCCGCCCTCGGCGTCGATCGTGCGGATGCGCTCGATCGAGTGCTGCACGGCCTTGGCGTCGAGCTTGTGGCCGTTGGAGAACGTGAGCCCCTCGAGGAGCGTGCACTCGAAGACCCGGCTGGACGTGTCCTTGAATTTACATTCGGCCGCGTCCGACTTCGGCGTGGTGGTTCCGGTCGGGAAACTCACCAGGGTCTGGTAGACGTTCCTGAAAAGCTCCCAGGAATTGTCCCAGGAAGCCGCGGGATCGAGCGTCGACGGGGAACTCGTCGTCCCGATGGTGATCCTCTGCTCCCCGGCGGATTCGGTATCCGAGAAAACACCGCATCCGGATACCAGGGATATGGACGCAAGGGCTGCAGCGGCCTGCAGACTCGTCCGGTTGAACACGTGCACGCTCCTCGTTCAGCCTGGGGTCGGCCGACGATACCGCAGTACCCCGCCAGGTCAATGGGCGAGCCCGGCGGGGCACTTGAGACGATCGAGACGCAACCGGGGCCAATCCGGACAGGGAATCCGGAAAGTGTCCGGTAATCGGTCACCCGACTCCGGCGTTCAGGAAAATGCCGCCGTCGACGACCAGCGTCTGACCGGTGATCCACCCCGACTGCTCCGAGGTCAGGAAGGCGGCGGCGCCCCCGATGTCCTCCGGCACGCCGAGCCGGCCCATCGGGTAGGCGGCGGCCGCCTCGGCCTCCCGGCCCTCGTAGAGCGCCTGGGCGAATTTCGTCTTCACGACGGCCGGTGCGATCGCATTGACCCGGACCACCGGAGCGAATTCGTGCGCCAGCTGCTGGGTCAGGTTGATCATGGCCGCTTTGCTCACCCCGTACGCGCCGATGAAAGGCGACGCGGAGATTCCGGCGACGGAGGCGATGTTCACGATCGTGCCGCCGTTGTCCTTCTGCCACGCGTGCCAGGTCCGCTGCGCGAAACCGAGCGCGGAGACGACATTCGTCTCGAAGACCTTTCGGGCGACGTCCAGGTCCAGGTCCGCGATGGGGCCGAAGACCGGGTTCGTACCGGCGTTGTTCACCAGGTGGTCGACGCGTCCGAAGGCGTCCATCGCGGCCTCGACGGCGGCGGCCTGGTGGGCGGTGTCGTGGGCCTTGCCCGCGACCCCGACGGCCCGGTCGGCGCCGAGGCGCTCCACGGCCTCCTTGAGGGCTTCCTCGCCGCGTCCCGTGATCACGACCCGGTCGCCGCGGGCGATCAGCGCCTCCGCGATGCCGAAGCCGATGCCCCGGCTGGCGCCGGTGACGATCGCGACCTTGCCGGAGAGCTCCGGCGGCTGCTGTGCGGTCATGCCGCTCTCCTTCTCTCGCTGCGCCGGGGTCAGTTGAGCGGGCCGCCGGCCACGTACATGACCTGGCCGGAGACGAAGCCGGCGTCGTCGCCCGCGAAGAAGGCGATGGCGTGGGCGACGTCCTCGGGGCGGCCGACGCGCTGGACCGGGATCATGGAGGCGGCGGCGGCCTGGAAGTCCTCGAAGCCCATGCCGACGCGCTCGGCGGTCTGGGCGGTCATCTCGGTGACGATGAAGCCGGGGGCGACCGCGTTGGCGGTGATGCCGAACTTGCCGAGCTCCTTGGCGAGGGTCTTGGTGAAGCCCTGGAGGCCCGCCTTGACGGCCGCGTAGTTGGCCTGCCCGCGGTTGCCGAGCGCCGAGGAGGAGGAGAGCGAGACGATCCGGCCGAAGCCCGCGTCCACCATGTGCTTCTGACATGCCTTCGCCATCAGGAACGCGCCCTTGAGGTGCACGTTCATGACGAGGTCCCAGTCGGCCTCGGACATTTTGAAGAGCAGGTTGTCGCGGAGGACGCCGGCGTTGTTGACGAGGATCGTGGGCGCGCCGAGCTCGGCGGCGACGCGGGCGATCGCGGCCTCCACCTGGGCGCCGTCGGAGACGTCGCAGCCGACCGCGAGGGCGCGGCCGCCCGCGGCGGTGATCTTCTCGACGGTGTCCTTGCAGGCCGCCTCGTCGAGGTCGAGGACGGCGACGGCGCGGCCCTCGGCCGCGAGGCGGATCGCGGTGGCGGCGCCGATGCCCCGTGCGGCACCGGTGACGACGGCTACGCGCTGCTCGGTGGTGGACATGCTTGCTTCTCCTCGCCCTCAGGGGTTCCCGGGCTCTCCCCCGGGACATGAGCGACCGCTTAGTATCGCCCGCTGCACGAGACGCTAGAAGCCCTGGCACCCGGTGTCAACGGCCCACCGGGTGCACCCCGTCACTCCGCCGTCACCCCGTCGTCACGTCGCGCGCGGGCGGCGGCGCGTCACCGCACGAGGAGATCGAGCAGGCGTTCCACCTCGGCCTCGGGGTCCCCGGTGAGCCCCGTGTGCACCGGGCCGGGCTGGACGACGGTCGAACGCGGCGCGATCAGCCACCGGAAGCGCCGCCCCGCGTCGTCCCCGGCGGCCTGCCCCGCCGCGTCCCCGCCGAGGCAGACGCCCTCGACGGCACGCAGGGCCGCGCGGACGCCGGCGACGTCGGCCGCCGGGTCGAGCACGGCCAGCTTGGCCTCGTCGAGGTGGGTGCGGGCGGCGACGAAGGACCGCGCACGGCAGTAGACGACCACGCCCGCGTTGAAGCACTCGCCGCGCTCGACGCGCGGCACCACGCGCAGCAGCGCGTACTCGAAGACATCGCGGTCGGTCACGTGGTGCTGTCCTTCTCAGGGGCCATCTCGGGGGCGTACTCGGGGGCGTCCTCGCGGGCGTTCTGCGACCGGGGGGCGAGGCGCTCGGCGAGCCAGCCGGGCGGCTGCTGGGGGCGGCGGTCGGTGCGCGGTCCGAGGGTGATCCGCTCGTGGATGGTGGCGGCGCGCGGCAGCAGCGCCTCGACGTACGCGGCGCGCAGGGCGTCGGTCGAGTCGAAGCCGGGCTCGTCCACCAGCCACTCGTCGGGCACGTCGGCGGCGACCTCGTCGAGCAGCTCGCGGGTGACGAGCGGGGCGAGCTCCGCGGCGGCCGAGGCGACGTCCGGGCCGAACGGCGCGAGGGCGTGGTCGGAGGCGTCGTACGCCTTTGCGGCCGAGGCGGCGGCGCCGGGCCAGTTGTGGTGCCAGATCATGGTGGCGCCGTGGTCGATGAGCCAGAGGTCGCCGTGCCAGACGAGCATGTTCGGGTTGCGCCAGGACCGGTCGACGTTGTTGATCACCGCGTCGAACCAGACGACCTTCCCGGCCTCCACCGGGTCGACCTCGTACGCGAGCGGGTCGAAGCCCAGCGACCCGGGCAGGAAGTCCATGCCCAGGTTGAGGCCGCCGCTCGCCTTGAGCAGCTCCTGCACCTCCTGATCGGGCTCGGAGAGCCCGATGACCGGATCGAGCTGGATCGCGACCAGCTCGGGCACGCGCAACCCGAGCCGCCGCGCGAGCTGCCCGCAGATCACTTCGGCGACGAGGGTCTTGCGCCCCTGACCGGCGCCGGTGAATTTCATGACATACGTGCCGAGATCGTCGGCCTCGACGATCCCGGGGAGCGAGCCGCCCTCACGCAAAGGCGTGACATAGCGGGTCGCCGTCACTTCGGTAAGCATCAGGCCAGGCTAACCGGCCGGGACCGGCCGGCCCGGGGTGGGAACCGGCCGGGGCGTGGTGGAGTCCTGGGAGCATGGGGGCGGGGCCGGGGGCTTCGCGGAGGATCAGGGGGATTTCATGGATCTGTTCGACTTCGAGGCCGGCGGCGGCCGCGACCACACGGCGGACGTGGGCGGTCACGGCTGCGGCTGGGGCACCGTCCTCTTCCTCGGCTTCTGCGTGCTCCTCGTGGTCGCGGCGCAGTGGGCCTTCGGCGCGGTGGGCGACTTCTTCGGCTGGCTGCTCGGCCTCCTGAACTGACGGGGCGCGGGGCAGGCGGTAAGGCCGACGGCGAGCGCCCCGGTGGCCATCGCCGAACCGAGCCCGCCGGCGGCGAGCAGGGCAGGGCAGGGCAGCGCAGGAACGGTACGCCGAGCGGTTCCACGGCCGCGGGGGGCCGTCCGGCGGCGCTGCTCGGCTGCCCGGAGGCGAGCGCGGTGCCGACGGCGAGCACCAGCGCGGCCACGACCGCGACCGCCTTGCCCCGCCCACGTACCCCTGTCTCCCCGCGTGCCTGTGCCCATTCGCGTACGGCGTCCTCCTCCCGTACCTCCGCGCGCGTCACGTCTGGAGGCAGTCTGTGCCGAACAGGGCGTACGCCACAGGAACTCCGTCTACCGTCGCTCCCGGAACACGCCAGTGGTGCATCGAGAGGGGCAGGCATGAGCGGAGTGGCACGGCGGACCGTGGTGGCGGCCGGCGGCGCGGGGCTCGCGACGGCGGCACTGGCCGCCTGCGGGGGCACGAACGCGGAGGGCGACACCGGCACGAGAGGGGCGGACGGCGCGCCGCAGGGCCCGCTCGCGAAGACCGGGGACATCCCGGTCGGCGGCGGAAAGGTACTGGCGGACAAGGGGATCGTCATCACCCAGCCGAAGGCCGGGGAGTACAAGGCGTTCTCGTCGAAGTGCACGCACGCGGGGTGCGCGGTGAGCGAGGTCAAGGACGGGGTGATCGTCTGCCCGTGCCATCAGAGCAAGTTCGACATGTCGGACGGCAGCGTGAAGTCGGGCCCGGCGACGTCGTCGCTGCCGCCGGAGCCGATCGAGGTAAAGGGCGAGGACATCTCCTTCGGCTGAGCCCGCCGTGAACGCCCGGCCCGAACCACCCCGCCCCGACCCCCGAACCCCTAACCTCGGCCGACAGCCGGGCGCCTCGGCGCCTTCCAGGCGGTGAGCAGGTCGTCGGTGGTCGCGATGGTGGCGACGAGGGCGAGGGTGTTGCGGATCATCGCGGGGGTGTAGTCCGCCGGCACCCCCGCGATGGCGTCCTGCGGTACGACGACGGTGTAGCCGAGGTTCACCGCGTCGAAGACGGCGTTGGGCACCGCCACATTCGCCGATACGCCGGTGACGATGAGGGTCCGGCAGCCGAGGTTACGCAGCAGCGCGTCCACCTCCGTGCCGGCCAGCGGGGACAGGCCGTGCAGCCGCCGTACCACCAGGTCCTCGTCCGCCACCTGGATCGGCTCCGCGATGCGTACCGCCGTGGAGCCACTGTGCTGTTGCACAGGAAGCCGCGCGGCGGCGCGGAACAGGCGCGCGTTGTCGTTGGAGCCGCGCCCGTCGGGCCGCCGCTCGGCGACGGCGTGCATCACCTGCACGCCGGCCGTGTGCGCGGCCTCGACCAGCCGGGCCACGTTGGCCAGGGCGCCCGACTTCCGGGCGACGGCGGCGAGCTCGGGCAGCGCGCTCTGCACGCCGACGACCCCCTGCTGGCACTCGATGGTGAGCAGCACCGCCCCGTCCGGACCCAGCCGCTCGTCGAGTTCTTCCCTACGCCCCATCGCTCCCCCTCGTCTTCCGCGTCCCGTTCTCACGTCTCGCATCCACGTCTCGCCGCTGCCTCTTGCACCGGCGCGCACGCGCGCCCATGATTTCTGACGTCTCATCAGAAATCCAGAAGGGTGCGGACGATGACCGTCGCGCAGCGCCATGGACGCCGGATCATGATGACCCCGGAGGAGCTCGACTCCTTCCTCGCCGAACAGCGCACCTGCCGCGTCGCGACCGTCTCCGCCGACGGCCGCCCACATGTGAGCGCGCTGTGGTTCGCGTGGGACGGCACCTCGCTCTGGCTCTACTCGCTGACCCGCAGCCGCCGCTGGACCGAACTGCGGGCGGATCCCCGGCTCTCCGTCCTGGTGGACGACGGCGAGGAGTACGGCGACCTGCGCGGCGCCGAGCTGTCGGGGACGGCCGTCTTCGTCGGCGAGGCACCGCGCACCGGCGAGCCGTGCCCCGAACTCGACGCGGTGGAACGCCTCTTCGCCGCCAAGAACTTCGGCCTGGACGTCATGCCGCACGACGGCCGGCACGCCTGGCTCCAGCTGACCCCCGACGCGATCGCCTCCTGGGACTTCCGCAAGCTCGCCGGTCTGTAGCCCGCCTGCCTCCTGCCCTCGGGCAGCCCGCCCGCTCACTCCGCGTGCGGCCGCCCCGCCTCCCGCAGCGCCTCGACGACCGCGCGCAGGGAGGGCCGGCGGCCGGCGTCGGTGCGCCAGGTGGCGTGGATGTGGCGCCGCATCCGCTGTCGTACGGGCACGCACACGACCCCTTCCGGGTGCGGGCGGCCGAGCCGGGGCGTGACGCACACGCCGAGTCCGGCGGCGACGAGTGCGAGCTGGGTGTGGTGCTCGCCCGCGAAGTGCGCGATGCGCGGTTCGATGCCCTGGGAGCGGAGGGTGAACATCAGCCAGTCGTGGCAGAACTCGCCCTCCGGCCAGGACACCCAGTCCTCGTCGGCGAAATCCTCCAGGTCCACGGCCTCCCGCCCGGCGAGCGGGTGACCGGCCGGCAGGGCCACATCCGCGTAGTCGTCGAGCAGGTGGGCCCGCTCCAGCTCGCCGGGGACCGGCGCCCGCCGGTTGCTCCAGTCCAGGACGATCGCCAGGTCCGCGTCGCCGCGCAGCACCGCCCGCACCCCGTGCTCGGGCTCGAACTCGGCGGTGCGGACGCGCAGATCGGGGTGGCGGGCCCGCAGGGCCGCGAGGGCCGCGGGGAAGAGACCGCGCGCGGCGGTCGGGAAGCCGACGAGCCGTACCTCGCCGACGACCTGGCCGCGCTGGGCCTCGATGTCGGCCTGGGCGAGCTGGACGTGGGAGAGGATCCGGGCGGCGTGCTCGGCGAGCAGCAGGCCGGCGTCGGTGAGCCGGACCCCGCGCCCGTTCTTGGCGAGGAGCTGCTGGCCCACCTCCCGCTCCAGCTTGGACAGCTGCTGGGAGACGGCGGAGGTCGTCACGTGCAGGCCGTCCGCGGCACCGCTCACGGAGCCGTGCCGGGCGACGGCGTCGAGGGTACGCAGGCGCTCCAGGTTCAACATGTAAGCAATGCTAAGGGAAAGGGTCGACAGAATCTCGCTTGTTCTACGAGATCGAGGCACTCACCCTGAGTACATGAGCCACACGCCCGCCCCCGCCTCCTCCCCTGCCCCGTCCCCGTCACTCTCCCCCACGCCCCTCCGCTCCCGCCTCCTCGACTGGCGGGTCCGCTTCGGCATGCTGGCCCTGATCTGGGGCTTCAGCTTCCTGTTCATCAAGGTCGGCACGGACGGCTTCGCGCCCTTCCAGGTCACCTTCGGCCGGCTGCTGTTCGGTACGGCCGTGCTGGCCGTGGCGCTGGTCGTGAAGCGGGACCGGCTGCCGCGCGGGGCGCGGACGTGGGGACACCTGGCGGTGGCGGCGTTCCTGCTCAACGCGCTGCCGTTCTCGCTCTTCGCGTACGCGGAGCTGACCATCCCGTCGACGCTGGCGGGGATCTGCAACGCGACGACCCCCCTGTGGGGCATGGTCCTCTCGCTCGTGGCGCTCTCCGAGGACCGGCCCACCCGTGTCCGCGCGGCGGGCCTCGGCATCGGCTTCATCGGCGTCCTGACGGTCCTCGGCGCGTGGCAGGGCTTCTCGGGCCTCGACGTCACCGGCACCGCGCTGGCCCTGCTGGCCTCCTTCAGCTACGCCGTCGGCTGGATCTACGTGCGCCGCACCCTGAGCGGCACCGGTTCCTCGCACCTCTCCCTGGCGACCGGTCAGGTCGGCGTCGCCACCCTGCAACTGGCCCTCGTCACCCCGCTCTTCACCACCCTGCCGGAGTCGTTCGAACTCCTCCCCCTGCTCGCGGTGATCGCCCTCGGCGCCCTCGGCACCGGCTACGCGATGCTGCTCCAGTACGGCATGGTCGCGGAGGTCGGCCCGACGACCGCGTCGATGGTCACGTACTTCATCCCGGTCATCGCCACGGCGGCGGGCGTGGCCTTCCTGGGCGAACACCTCGCCTGGAACACCCCCGTGGGCGCCGCCATCGTCCTCCTCGGCGCCGCCCTCACCCAGACCCGCACCTCCCGCCGCACCCCCACCCTCTCCCGCACCACCGCACCCTCCGCCGAAACCCCGCGCAAGGCCCCTGCCCACACCTGACCGACCCCGGATCCGGGATTCTGGATCCAAGGTCCCGGATCCAGAATCCAGAATCCCGGATCTTGGATCTTGGATCTTGGATCTTGGATCTTGGATCTTGGATCCGGGACCTTGGATCCGGGACCTTGGATCCGGGACCTTGGATCCGGGACCTTGGATCCGGGACCTTGGATTCTGGATCCAGACCCCCGGCCCCCCGCGCCGTCAGCCGTAGCTCCGCGCCGGCGGCGGCCCCGCCGCCTCCGCCACCGCGTCGGCGAGAGGTTCGATGTCACGTCGGGAGAGCGAAGAAACCGTAAGGCGAACGGCGGGCCCAGTGGCGATGCGGAAGCGCGCGCCGGGTGCGACCGCCCAGCCCGCTGCGAGCAGCCGGGCGACGGCCCCGGTCTCGTCGGCGACGGGCACCCACACGTTCATGCCGCTGCGCCCGTGCGCCTCGACGCCCCGCCGGGCGAGCGCCCGGACCAGGGCGTCGCGCCGCTCCCCGTACGCGTCGGAGACGACGTCGGCGTCGACCGCCTCCGTGGCCCACAGGTGGACGACGGCCTGCTGGAGGAGGCGGCTGACCCAGCCGGGGCCGAGGCGCTGGCGGCCGAGGACGCGGTCGACGGTCTCGGGGTCGCCCGTGAAGGCGGCGATCCGCAGGTCCGGCCCGTACGCCTTGGCGACGGAGCGGACGAGCGCCCAGCGGTCGGTGACCCCGGCGAGCGGGCGCAGCCGCCGGCTGACGATGCCGTGGCCGTGGTCGTCCTCGATGAGCAGCACACCGGGGTGGGCGGTGAAGACCCTCCGCAGTTGCACCGCGCGGGCGACGCTGAGGCAGGCGCCCGTGGGGTTCTGGGCGCGGTCGGTGACGATCACCGCGCGGACCCCGTCGCGCGTGATCGCCCGCTCGACCTCGTACGCGACCGGCCCGTCGTCGTCGACGGCGACCGGTACGGGACGGAGCCCGAGGGCCGGGACGAGATCGAGGAGGCTGCCCCAGCCGGGGTCCTCGACCGCCACCGCGTCACCGGGCCGGAGGTGCACGGCGAGGACCCGCTCGATGGCGTCGAGCGAACCGGACGCGACGCCGATCGGCCCGTCGGGCACCCCGTCGGCGTCGAACGCGGCGCGGGCGAGCCGCGCGAAGTCGGGGTCGACCGGCGCCTCCCCGTAGAGCCCCGGCCGCACGGCGTACCGCCGGGCCGCCTCGGCGAAGGCGTCGCCGAGCGGCGGCAGCAGCGCGGGGTCGGGGTTGCCGCCGCTGATGTCACGGACGCCCGGCGGCGCCGCGACGCGCAGCGAGCCGCGCGCGGTGGTGGCGGGCCGCGGGCGCACCCGACTGCCGCGCCGCCCGTCGGTCTCGATGACCCCGCGCTCCCGCAGGGTCCGATACGCGGCGGCGACGGTGTTCGGGTTCACGCCCAGATCGGCGGCCAACTCCCGCATGGGCGGCAGGGCTTGGCCCGGTTCCAGCGCCCCGGTACCCACCCCCCGCTCCACGCTGGCGGCGATCTCCGATGCACGACGGCCTTCGATCCGATACTCTCCTAGCACAAACCACATTATGCACTAGTGCAATAGAGGGAGCAAGGAGACCCGCCATGAGCACCACGACCGCCGCCGGCTACACCCCCACCGACCGGACGGTGCCCACGCGTTCCCGGCAGCGCGCCTCGTACGACCGGGCTCTCGTGCACGCGATCCTCGACGAGGGGTACGTGTGCCACCTCGGCTTCATACGCGACGGCGCGCCCGTCGTGCTCCCGACGCTCTACGGCCGGATCGGCGAGCGGCTGTACGTCCACGGTTCGACCGGCTCCCGCCCCCTCCGCATGGCCGCCGCGAAGAACGCGGAGACGGCCACGGACGCCCCCGGGCTCCCCGTCTGCCTCACGGTCACGCACGTCGACGGCCTGGTCCTGGCCCGCTCCGCGTTCCACCACTCGCTCAACTACCGCTCGGTCGTCGTCCACGGCACCGCGCACCAGGTCACCGACCCCGAGGAGCTGCGCGCCGCGCTGGACGCGCTCGTCGACCAGGTCGTCCCGGGCCGCGCGGCCGACTCGCGGCCGGCGAACGCCAAGGAACTGGCCGCCACGGCCGTGATCCGGCTCGACCTGGAGGAGGTCTCGGCCAAGGTCCGCGACGCCGGCCCCAACGACGACGCCGAGGACCTGACGCTCCCCTACTGGGCCGGCGTCGTCCCCGTCGCCCCGAGCACCGGCTCCCCGGTCGCGTCGGCGGACCTGGACCCGGCGATCGCCCTGCCCGACTACCTGACCGCGCACTGAGGGACACCGGCATGCTCATCCACCCCTGGGACGCCGCAACGGACGAGAGCGAGTGGCGGGAGTGGCTCGCCCGCCACGACTTCGGGCAGCTCGCCGTCAACGGCCTGCCCGGCGAACCACCCTGCGTACAGCCCGCGCACTTCCGTTACGAGGCGGAGCCCGGCCCGTACGGCAGGGTGATCACGCACCTCGCCCGCCCCAACCCGCTGTGGCGCGCGCTGGAGGCGAATCCGCGGGTGCTGCTCAGCGTCGTCGACGACTACGTGTACGTGCCCGGCCCCTGGACCGCCCCCGAGGGCGCGCCCACCGAGCACGGGACGCCGACCTCGTACTACGCGGCTGTGCAACTGCACTGCGTCGCGCGCGTGGTGGACGACCCGGCGGAGAAGGCCGAGCTCCTGAACCGGCAGGTCGCCCACTTCCAGCCGGACGGCGGGACCGCGCCAGCAGCTCCCGGCGAGGCCCCGTTCGGCCGGCTGCTCTCCGGTATCCGGGGGCTGAGCCTGGAGGTGACGGAGGTGCGCGCGAAGTTCAAGTACGCGGGCAACAAGCCGCCGGAGGTACGCAGCCGGGTCGCGGCCCGGCTCGCCGAACGGGCCGGCCCGGGCGACCTCGCCGCCCGCGCCCACCAGCTCCGCCGCCTGGCCGACGACGCCTGACTGTGCACCCGCACACCCATCGGCCCGACCTCGGCCGATGACCCGCCCCGGTCAATCCCGGGGGACTACACGCCCGCGGGTTCGACGGTCCTGCGCCGCTCCGCGGCCGTCCGCGCCTCGGCGAGGGCGAGACCCGTGACGGCCGCGAGCAGCAGCACCGTGCCGAGCACGGTCGTCACCGTCAGCTCCTCGTCGAGCACGGTGACGGCGAGCAGGGCGGCGCTGACCGGCTCCAGGAGCATGATCACGGAGACGGTCGCGGCCCGGACGACCGCTGCCCCCGCGAAGTACAGCGCGTAGGCGAGCGCCGTCGGGATCGCCGCCACGTACAGCAGCAGGAGCAGCAGCCGGACGACGTCCTCGGTGTGCGGCAGCAGCCCCTCGACGACCGCGAGGGGCAGCACGACGAGCGCCGAGACGCCGAAGGTCCACGCCGTGCTCGCGAGCGAGCCGGCCGCGCCCGCGCCACTGCGGCCGAGCCAGCGGGTCAGCAGCGTGAGCGCGGCGAATCCGGCCGCGGAGAGCACCGCGTAACCGACACCGGCGGGCCGGACCTCCGCTCCCCCGCCGCCCAGGACGAGGACGGCGAGCCCGGCGAGGGCGCCGACGACGGCGGCGAGACCGCCGAGGCCGAGGCGTTCGCCCATCGTGACGCGGGCGCCGACCGCGATGAGGACGGGCCCCGCGCCGAGGGTGACGACGGTGCCGACGGCGAGTCCGGTGGACTCGACGGCGGCGAAGTAGGCGGTCTGGAAGACCGCGAGCCCGACCCCGGTCCCGACGATCCGGATCAGACGCGTCCGCCGGGTCTCGACGACCGGCGAGGCGTCCGACGAAGCGCCCGACGAAGCGACGGGCGAGGCAGAGACGACCACCGCCCGCCCCCGGCGCGGCATCCGCGGCGTCCGCAGCATCCGCAGCGCCGGGACGGCGAGCAGAAGGAGGAGTCCTCCGGCGCAGCGCCAGAAGGAGAGGGCGAGCGGGCCCATGTCGCTGTTACGGAAGACGAGGGAGCCGGCGGCGCCGGCCGTGCCCCAGGCGATTCCGGCGACGACGAGGTAGACGAGGCTCCGCCCGACGGGCAGGGCGGCAGGGGTCGGCTGGGCAGCGGAAGACTGCGGGTTCGACACGTGGTTTCTCCGTGAGGACGGTCCGTGCGGACGGACCGGGGTGAAGGGTGGTCGCCGGTTCCGCGCGCGGACGGCGACGGACCGCTCGGGGGCGTGGTCGCCCGCCCGAGCCCGGTCTGTCGTCTTCGGGAGAAGGTGCCGCGCGCGCTAGGCGGCGGGCGGCGGAAGAACGGTCGAATGCATGGTCGGCACCCTACGGGGTGGCCCGTCCGCCCGACAACTCCTCCGCACGGCCCGCCCCGGAGCTCCCGGAACCCTCAGATCCGCCCTCTACGCCCTCGCCGTCCCCCTCCGAACCGGCGACCGGTCCGTCGGACGGCGCCTTCGGCGCGGTGGACTGGGCGATGAAGGCGCCGACGAGGACGAGCGCGCCGCCGAGGAGCTGCGGGGCCTCCAGGTGCTCGCCGAGCAGCACCCAGGCGAGGACAGTCGCGACGACCGCCTCCAGGCAGGCGACGACACCGGCGACCTGCGGCGAGAGCCGACGCACCGAGACGACGCCGGTGACGTACGCGAGGACGGTGGCGATCAGGATGATCCAGCCGAGCAGCAGCCAGGCCGGCACGGAGGTCCCGTCGAGGTCGGCGTGCCCGGACAGCACGGACGTGTCCATGCCCCACGGGCGGGCGACCACGGTGAGCACGAGCGCGCCGATGAGGAGCCCGTACGCGATCACGCCGAGCGGGTCGGCCGGTTCGGCCTCGTCGGAGCCCTGGTCGGAGAGGACGAAGTAGCCGACCTGGCAGCAGGCGGCGGCGAGCGCGAGGAGCAGACCGAGGAGGTCGAAGGTCAGCCCGGCCCAGACCTGGACGACGCAGGCGAGACCGCCGACCGCGAGCACCACGCCGAGGGCGGCGGCGCGGGTGACCGGCCGCCGCTGGACGAAGCGGACCCACCCCAGGACCAGCGCCGGGGCGAGGTACTCGATGAGGAGGGCGACACCGACCGGGATCCGGGAGATGGAGGCGAAGTAGAAGGCTTGTACACCGGCGACGGCGAGGAGGCCGAAGCCGACGAGCAGGCCGGGCTTGCGGCGCAGCAGGTCCCGGTGGCGCCAGGCCACGGGCAGCATGACGAGCGCGGCGCCGGCGACCCGGAGCCAGACGACATGGAGCGGATCGAGGCCCGCCTCGATCAGCGGCTTGGCCGCCACTCCCGAACCACCGAATGCGAAGGCCGAGGCCAGGGCGAGTCCCAGGCCGGCGCTTCTCCCCTGAGACGCGTGCATCGGGCCATCATGACAGGACCCGGTCAGGTGTGAAACCCCCGTCGCACCTGTTGAGACGACGACCCCGGGAAACCCTCCCCGTACGCGGAACTCAGCCCTCCGCCTCCCGCGCGAACACCCCCTCACCCACGCCCGGCTCCTCCCCGTCGAGAACACCCGCACCACGCGGAGCGACAACCGAGGCAAGCGCCACCGCCCGGGCGCCCAGCACCGGCGGATCGATCCCGGCATGCTTCAGCACCTCACCGGCCCGGCTGCCCGGGTCGGCGGCGAGCCCGGCCAGCAGGTCGAGGCCGTGGGGCTGCTCCTCACCACGGGCCGCGGCCCGCCGCAGAGCCTCCTCCAGGGCGGCCGCGGCGGCCGGCGACCAGCGGGAGTTGCGGCGCCGCGTCCCCTCCTCGGCCCGGACGGCGGGCAGCGGGCGCGGGGCGTCGGCGCCCTCGGCGGACCGCTGCCAGCGGAGCCCGTATCCGATCGAGCGCTGGACCAGGTAGCCGAGGACGCGCGCGACCCGCTCCTCGCCGTCGAAGGCGGCCCGGGTCTCCGGGTCGGACTCGACGAGGGCGTGCAGGAGGTGGGCGGTGTCGACCTGGCGGTCGCCGTCCCGCAGGGCCCGGCGGCGGGCGGCGCCGAGCACGGTGGCGAGGAGCGGCGCGGGCCCGGCGGGAGCCGGGGGCGTGGTGGGGCGCGACGGGACGGGAGGGTGCACCCTCCCACCTCACCAGCCGCGCCCGCGCGGGTCATCCCACGGGAGAACCATGTCCGCGTCCCACCGGAGTCGTGCACACGCGCGCGCTTCCTCCTCCTCGGGGAGGAGATCCGGTCGATTTCCCCTACGGGGCGCGCGCCGCCTTGCTTCGCGCCCGGGTTGCAACCATGAGCCGCCTTCGAGCGTCCTTCCTGTGTGTTCTGGATGGTCGGTCTGCCCGCGTGCGACGGCCGGCAGTTCGTGTACCGGGTGTACGCACCCCGGGACGCGCTGCCGGGCGATCTGTTCTGGGCCGCGTTCCACCGCCACGAGGAGGACGGCGGTCCACGCGCCTCGGACCGCTTCGACGCGGCCGAGATCTGGTGGATCGGCGGTACGGGTCCGGCCGCCGCAGAACTGACGGTTCATCAGTATTGAATGTTCATGCCCCTCCGGCTACGTTCCGCGACACCAGAACCCAGCGGGCACGCGTGAAGGGGTGGTCGTCATGGCCGAAGTCACCGCGGAGGCACGGATCGAGGCGCCGGCCGGAAAGGTGTGGGAACGCCTGACCGACTTCGGCTCGTACGGAGAGTGGAACGCCACCCACACCAACTTCCCGAACGGCGGCCCGGACACCCTGGCGGCCGGGTCCACGTTCACCGAGAACATGAAGCTCATGGGCTTCCCGGCCGAGGTGCTGTGGACGGTCGAGGAGCTGGAGGACGGCCGCGTCCTCGCCATACGCGGCAAGGGCCCGATGGGCGTGATCGTCGGAACCCGCTACTCCCTCGCGGACGAGGGCGGGGCGACGACGGTCCGGATCGACGGCGAGTTCACCGGCGCGGCGGTCTCCCTCATGGCCGGAAAGCTGAAGGACTCGGCGACGGCGGCGCTCAACGAGTCGCTGCGCAAGCTCTCGGGCCTGGTCGCCTGAGCGCACGGACACGAGAAAGAGCCCCCGGCGGCGCCAGCCACCGCGGACACAAGAAAGGGCCCCCGGCTGCAAGCGCCGCCGGGGCCCCTTCGTCGTCACCACGCCGGCTCAGTGCTCGTCGGCGAGGATGAGGTACAGCTTCTTCCGGGCCTCGTTGATGACCGCGACGGCCTTCTGCCGCTGCTCGGGGCTGCCGGTCTTCCAGACCTGGCCGAACGCCTCCATCAGGCCGAACCCGGCCTGCCGGATCTCGTTGACGGCCTCCCAGTCGACGCCGCGGCCGGCCTCCTCCCAGGGGGCGTCCGGCGCGGCCTCGGCCTCCTCGCGCCCGGAGTCGGTGAGCGAGAAGAGCTTCTTGCCGCCCTCGCTCGCGCTGACGATCAGCCCCTCGTCCTCCAGCAGCTGGAGGGTCGGGTAGACCGAGCCGGGGCTGGGCTTCCAGGCCCCGCCGCTGCGCTCGCCGATCTCCTGGATCATCTCGTAGCCGTGCATCGGGCGGTCCTTGAGCAGTGCCAGGATCGAGGCGCGCACGTCACCGCGCCGCGCCCGACCCCGGCCTCCGCCCCGGCCGCGCCCGAAGGGGCCGCCGCCGAAACCGGGCCCGCCGCCGAAGCCGGGGCCGAAGGGCCCGAAGGCGGCACGCCGTCCCTCGAAGTCGCCCCGCGGTCCGGGCCCGCAGTTCCCGCGCCCGGCACCAGGGCCGTGTCCGTGACCGAATTCCTGTCCGTGGTCGTGTCCATGTGAACGCATCGCAACGCTCCTTCCGTGAGTTTCATCGTTGAACTGTCGCGATGCCTCAACGATATATCGGAACTGTTCGGTGAGCAAGCGTGAGCAAGCGACCGTGATGCGTGACAGCGATCTTGGGTCAGTTGTCACTGAAGCTGAGTCGACGCTAGTTCGTGTCAGCGAAGATGGGCTACTGCACTGTTTGTGACAGCGAAGATGGGCCACTTATTTGCTTTGCCTTCGGTTGTTCAGGCCATCCTCGGGATAGCCGGTAGCACGCGCGTGAGCACCAGCGCCGGTCCCTGCCGTCTGCGTGTCGTTCGAACGGCGTCTGGCATTGTTCGCAGA
>NZ_JBHZBB010000019.1:0-68538 GCF_042754585.1 Streptomyces sp. NPDC059201 | reverse complement strand
CGGGGGGTGGCGCGGGGGCCCTGACCGGGTCCCGCGCCCGCGCCGGGGGGTGCGGGCCCGTGGGGGACGGGGGGGGGACCGGGGCGGGGGGGGGGGGTGTGACGACACCGCCCGCCCCGGCCCGCCTGTCCCTTCGTGAAGGGGGTACGCCTCGTGAAGGGGGTACGCCGAAGGCTCAGCCGCCCAGCAGCAGAGCCTGGTCCAGCGCCTGGAGGAAACGATTCGTCGTCGCCCGGTCCCGGACCGCCAGCCGCAGCCAGTGCCGGTCGAGACCCGGGAACGTGTCCCCGCGCCGCGCCGCGAAGCCCAGCAGCCGCAGCCGCTCCCGCACCGCGTCCGCGCCCTCGATCCGGATCAGCACGAACGGCCCCTCGGCCGCCGCCACCGTCCGCACCTCGTCGAACTCCGCCAGACCCGCCAGCAGGTGCGCCCGCTCCGTCCCGATCCGGTGCGCCGCGTGCTCCGCCTCCGCCAGCGCCGCCCGCGTCATGCACGCCTCCGCCGCCACCAGCGCCGGCGTCGACACCGGCCACAGCGGCTGCGCCCGCTCCAGCAGCGCCACCGTCTCCGGCTCCGCGAGCGCGTACCCGATCCGCAGCCCCGCGAGGCCCCAGGTCTTCGTCAGGCTCCGCAGCACCACCAGACCCGGCACGTCCGTCCGCCCGGCCAGCGCCTCCCGCTCGCCCGGCACCGCGTCCATGAACGCCTCGTCCACGACCAGGTACCGCCCCGGCCGCGCCAGCGCCGCGATCGTCTCCGCCGGATGCAGCACCGAGGTCGGGTTGGTGGGATTGCCGATCACCACCAGGTCCGCGTCCTCCGGCACCGCCGCCGGATCCAGCCGGAAGCCGTCCTCCTCGCGCAGCAGCACCCGGCCCACCTCGTGCCCGGCGTCCCGCAGCGCCGCCTCCGGCTCGGTGAACTGCGGATGCACCACCACCGGCCGGCGCACCGGCAGCGCCCGCGCCAGCAGCACGAACGCCTCCGCCGCGCCCGAGGTCAGCAGCACCCGCCCGGTGGGCAGGTCGTGCCGCTCGGCCACCGCCGCGCGGGCCGAGCGCCCGTCCGGATAGGCCGCCAGACCCGTCAGCGAGTGCGCGATCCGTTCCCGCAGCCAGTCCGGCGGGGTCGCCGTCCGGACGTTGACCGCGAGGTCGATGAGTTTCTCGTCCCGGACCTCGGCGTCACCGTGATGACGCAGGTCGTGGGCTTGACTGCCCGTGTGGGGGCCTTCCGTGTGGGTGTCCATGTCCGCCGTCGTGTGGGGGGTGGGGATGTGGGGTGTGACAGGCTCGCCAGCGATGTACCCGCACGTCAAGGGCAACAACCGTGCGACGGACGTCACTTCGTCCGGACAAAAGCACGCTTTGTCCGGACGAAACGGGACGTGACCGGCGATCGCGCAGGTCACCCGCCGCGACTTCCGCTTCGGCACCAGCAGCACCGCCCCCGGCCCCGCCGCCCGCAGCGCCGCCGCCTCCGCCACCGACGCCGTC
The DNA here is from genome assembly GCF_042754585.1 of Streptomyces sp. NPDC059201. Classification (NCBI taxonomy): domain Bacteria; kingdom Bacillati; phylum Actinomycetota; class Actinomycetes; order Kitasatosporales; family Streptomycetaceae; genus Streptomyces; species Streptomyces sp. NPDC059201. The sequence goes on along the minus strand of NZ_JBHZBB010000019.1, from coordinate 67,042 downwards.
CCCGTCGCCGCCAGCGGCACCTCCGACGGATGCGGCACCGCCACCCCGGCCAGCTCCTCCGCAGGGAACCCCGTCACCGGCACCCCCAGACGCGCCGCCGCGGCCACGATCCCCGGCGCCGCCACGCGCGCGTCCAGCGTCGCGAGCCCCCGCACGCGCGCGTGCGGGAGCCCTCCCGCCTCCGCCAGCGCCGCCCGCACCAGGGCCAGGACCTCGTCCTCGGTCGCCCCCGACCGGACCCCCACGCCGATGTGCACACCGGGCACCCCATCCGATAGCAAGGGGCCATGGCTGTGATCGTCGCGCTCGGCGCGTTCCTCATGACGCTCTTCGGCGGCTGGGTCGCGCAGCGCGTCACCGACCGCCGGCACCTCGTCCTCGGACTCGCCGGCGGCCTCATGCTCGGCGTCGTCGGACTCGACCTGCTGCCCGAGGCCCTGGAGGCCGCCGGGAGCGAGGTCTTCGGCGTCCCCGAGGCCCTGCTGCTCTTCGTCGGCGGCTTCCTCTTCGCCCACGTCGTGGAGCGCCTGCTCGCCGTCCGCAGCGCCGCGCACGGCGTCGCGGCAGATTGGGGGGCAGCGCAGAGCGCTTCGATGAGGGGTGGTGGCCGGGAGACGGGCGGGAGGGTCCCCCAGGTCGGGCTCACCGCCGCCGCCGCCATGGTCCTGCACAGCCTCATGGACGGCATCGCGCTCGGCGCCGCCTTCCAGGTCGGCGGCGGCATGGGCGCCACCGTCGCGCTCGCCGTCATCACCCACGACTTCGCCGACGGCTTCAACACGTACACGATCACGAGCCTCTACGGGAACACCCGCCGCAAGGCCGTCGCCATGCTCGTCGCGGCCGCCGCCGCCCCCGTCGTCGGCGCCGCCTCCACCCTCCTGTTCACCCTTCCGGAGGAACTCCTCGGGGCCTATCTCGGCTTCTTCGGCGGCGCCCTGCTCTACCTCGCCGCCGCCGAGATCCTGCCCGAGGCCCACCACAAGCACCCCGCCCTCTCCACCCTGCTCTGCACGGTCGCGGGCGTCGGCTTCATCTGGCTCGTGGTGGGACTCTCCGGCCACTGAACTCACCCGCAGCGCGCCACGAACCGCGCGGCGACCTCAGGCGACCCCGCCCAGTGCGTGTGCACGTAACTGGCGTGCACCCCGCCCTGCACGAAGCCCTCCACCCGGCGCTCCGGCTGCCGCAGCCCCCAGGCCGCGACCGCCCCCGCGCCCGGCTCGATCACCGTCCGGTGGAACTCGTGCCCCCGCAGCCGCGCCCCGGCCGGCGCCAGGACGCTGTCGTTCACGGCCACCGCGTCCCGGTACCCGAGCGTCAGCCGCTCCGACATCCGCGCGTCCGCGTCCAGCACCCCGCACATCGGCGTGCCGTCCAGCGACCGCGCCAGATACAGCAGCCCGGCGCACTCGGCGGCGATCGGCGCCCCGGACGCGGCGAGCTCCGCCACCGCCTTCCGCAGCGGCTCGTTGGCGGCCAGCTCGGCCGCGTACATCTCCGGGAAACCGCCGCCTATGACGAGCCCGCCCGTCCCCTCGGGAAGGGCCTCGTCCCGCAGCGGATCGAAGGTGACGACCTCGGCCCCGGCCGCCCGCAGCAGCTCGCTGTGCTCGGCGTACGAGAACGTGAACGCTGCCCCGCCGGCCACGGCCACGACCGGCCGCCGCCCCGCCGGGGGCGCCACGACCGACGGGGTCCACGCCTCCCCGTCCAGCGGCGGCGCCGACCGCGCAAGGGCCAGCAGCGCCTCCAGGTCGCACCCGGCGAGCACCTGCTCCGCCTGCGCGGCCACCGCCTCCACGGCCTGCGCCTGCCGCTCCGCGACCGGGATCAGACCGAGGTGCCGCGACGGCGTCGCCACCGCGGGCGCCCGCCGCAGCACGCCGAGGACGGGCACGCCCGACTCCCCGAGCGCCTCCCGCAGCAGGTGCTCGTGCCGGTCGGTCGCGACCTTGTTGAGGATCACCCCGCCGATCCGCACCTCCGGGTCCCAGGACGCGAAGCCGTGCACCAGCGCCGCCACCGACCGCGACTGCGAGGACGCGTCCACGACCAGCACCACCGGCGCCCTCAGCAGCTTCGCGACCTGCGCGGTGGACGCCAGCTCGCCCTGGTCGGCGGCCCCGTCGTACAGGCCCATGACGCCCTCGACCACGGCCAGGTCGCAGCCGCGCGACCCGTGCGCGAAGAGCGGCGCGACCAGTCCCGTCCCGCACATGTACGCGTCGAGGTTGCGGCCGGGGCGGCCGGTGGCGAGCGCGTGGTAGCCCGGGTCGATGTAGTCGGGCCCCACCTTGTGCGGGGAGACGGCCAGGCCGCGGGAGGCGAACGCGGCCATCAGGCCGGTCGCCACCGTGGTCTTGCCCGCCCCCGACGACGGGGCCGCGATGACGAGACGTGCTACCACTCGATGCCCCGCTGGCCCTTCTGACCGGCGTCCATCGGGTGCTTGACCTTGGACATGTCGGTGACGAGATCGGCGAAGTCCACCAGCTCCTGCGGCGCGTTGCGGCCGGTGATCACGACGTGCTGCTGACCGGGACGGTCCCGCAGCACCTCGACGACCTCCTGCACGTCGATCCAGCCCCAGTGGAGCAGGTACGCGAACTCGTCGAGGACGTAGAACTTGTACTTCTCCTCGGCCAGATCCCGCTTGACCTGCTCCCAGCCCTCGCGCGCCTTGTCCTCGTGCGACTGCTCGCCCTCGGCGACCTCGCGCTGGATCCAGGACCAGCCCTCGCCCATCTTGTTCCAGACGACCGTGCCGCCCTTGCCGGTCTCGCCGAGCGCCTTGAGGGCGTTCTCCTCGCCGACCTTCCACTTGGCGGACTTCACGAACTGGAACACCCCGATCGGCCAGCCCTGGTTCCAGGCGCGCAGCGCCATCCCGAAGGCGGCCGTCGACTTCCCCTTGCCGACGCCCGTGTGCACCATCACCAGCGCCCGGTTGCGGCGCTGACGGGTCGTGAGACCGTCGTCGGGCACGACGGTCGGCTGTCCCTGCGGCATTAAGCGGCCCTCCTGACAGAGCGGTTGACTTGTGCTTCTCGTACGAGCCCGGCGATCGCGTCGGCGCGCAACTCGTCCAGGGTGACGGCGGTGCCGCCCAGATCACGGGCGAGGCTCCCGGCCAGACCGAGCCGCACCGGGCCCGCCTCGCAGTCCACGACGACGCTCGCGGTGCCGTCGGCGGCGTGCAGCCGCGCGGCCCGCGCCGCCAGACCCACCGGGTCCGGCCCGCCGCCGGTCGCCCGCCCGTCGGTCACGACCACCAGCAGAGCCCGCCGCGAGGGGTCCCGCAGCCGCTCCACCCGCAGCACGTCGTGCGCCTTCAGCAGCCCCGCGGACAGGGGCGTACGCCCTCCGGTCGGCAGCTCCTCCAGACGGGCGGCGGCCGCGTCCACCGAGGACGTCGGGGGCAGCGCGAGCTCGGCGCCCCGCCCCCGGAAGGTGATCAGCCCGACCTTGTCCCGCCGCTGGTACGCGTCGAGCAGCAGCGACAGCACGGCGCCCTTCACGGCGCCCATCCGCTTCCGCGCCGCCATCGACCCGGAGGCGTCCACGACGAACAGCACCAGGTTCCCCTCGCGCCCCTCCCGCACCGCCTGCCGCAGATCGTCCCGGCGCACCACGAGCCCCGCCCCGGACCGCCCGCGCGCCCGCTGGTGCGGGGCGGCGGCCCGTACGGTCGCGGACAGGTGCAGCTTGGTCAGCGCGCCCCGGGGCCGGGTGGACCCGGTGGTCCTGCCGTGCTCGGTACGCGCCCGGGAGCGCCGCCCGGCGGCCCCGTCACCGAGCCCGGGGACGGACAGCATCCGCGTACGGAACGGCTCGGCGGCCTTCACCGCGGCCCGCTCACCGGCCGCACCGGCCCCCTGAGGAGCGGGAGCCTCCTGAGGAGCGGGCGTCTCCTCCGGTACGCCGTCGGTCTCGGGCCCGGGCCCCTCCCCGCCCTGCGGGGGAACGCCACCGCCGGGACCGCCGTCCCCGGGCCCGTCCGGGTCCGGGTCCGGATCCGGATCGTCCTCGGGCGCGGACTCCGGCTCCTCCCCCTTGAACTGCTCCAGGGTCTCGTCGAGCTTGTCCTCGTCCATCCCGGGCGCGTCGAAGGGATTGCGCCGCCGCCGGTGCGGCAGGGCGAGCAGCGCGGCCTGCCGCACGTCCTCGCTCGTGACCTCGTCCCGTCCCGCCCACGCGGCGAGCGCGGTCGCGGTCCGGGCCATGACGATGTCGGCGCGCATGCCGTCGACCTCGAACGCGGCGCAGGTGGCGGCGATCTGGAGCAGTACGGCGTCCCCGAGGCGCACCTGGGGCAGCAACTCCCGCGCGGCGACGATCCGTTCGCGCAGCGCGGCCTCCTCGCCGGCCCAGCGCGCGGCGAACCCGGCCGGATCGTCCTCGAACGCCAGTCGTCGCCGGACGACTTCGACCCGCTCCTCGGGCACGCGGGAGGCGGCGACCTCCACGGTGAGCCCGAACCGGTCGAGCAGTTGCGGCCGCAGCTCGCCCTCCTCGGGGTTCATCGTCCCGACGAGCAGGAACCGCGCGGCGTGCCGCACGGAGACGCCCTCGCGCTCGACGTGGGAGGCGCCCATGGCGGCGGCGTCGAGGAGATGGTCGATCAGATGGTCGGAGAGGAGATTGACCTCGTCGACATAGAGGATCCCCCGGTGGGCGGCGGCGAGCAGCCCCGGCTCGAACGCCTTCACGCCGTCGGCGAGCGCCTTCTCGATGTCCAGCGACCCGACGAGCCGGTCCTCGGACGCCCCCACGGGCAGCTCGACCATCCGCGCGGCCCGCGCCTCGGAACCGCCGTCCCCATGAGGCCCGTCCGGGCACCCCGGATCGGGCGAGCCGGGATCACAACTGAACCGGCACCCACCGACGACAGCCACCTCGGGCAACAGTTCGGCGAGCGCCCGCACGGCCGTGCTCTTGGCGGTCCCCTTCTCCCCCCGCACGAGAACCCCGCCCACCGCCGGCGAGACAGCGTTCAACAGCAGCGCGAGCCGCAGGTCGTCCATGCCGACGACGGCGGTGAACGGAAACCGGTTGCTGCTCATCGACAGCCCCTCTCATGAAATTGACCGAAAGCCGCCGACGGCGCGCGACCGTCCACAGGGGCCACCCGCAGGATGTGATGCAAGTGGTACGGGTGGTGCGGGTGGGAACACCGGCCCGGCCGGAGGCCGGGCGCAGCGCCCGCGCGGCTCGCCCGCGCCGCACCCGCACCCGCTCCCGTACCCCCGCTCCCGCCCCGCCGCGCCCCGCTCACGGCGCGCCCGGCGGGACGAACGGCAGGCCCTTGGGTGCGCCCTCCTCGATGAGCCGCAGCAGCGCGTCCGTGTCGGCGTGCTGCTCGATCAGGTCGCCGAGCCGGTCCAGCTGCTCCTCGCGCAGCGCGCCGAAGGAGGTGTCGGGCGCCGGGACGAAGGCCCGCCCCGCCGCCGCCGCGACGTCCCGCAGGAACGCCCGGCGGAAGCCGTCGCTCTCCAGGGAGCCGTGCCAGTGGGTGCCCCAGACGGAGCCGACCCGGCAGCCGTCCAGGAACGGTTCGCCGCCGAGCACCTCCGCGACGCCGTGGTGGATCTCGTACCCCTCCACCCGCTCGCCGAGCGCCTCGCCGACCGGCCGCGCGAGGGTCTTCTCGCGCGCGAACCGGACCCGTACGGGCAGCAGCCCGAGCCCGTCGACGGCGCCCGCCCTCGACTCGACCTCGTCCTCGATGTGCTCGCCGAGCGCCTGGAAGCCGCCGCAGATGCCCAGCACCGGACGGCCCTCGGCGGCCCGCCGGAGGATCGCGTCGGCGAGACCGCGCTCCCGCAGCCACGCCAGCGCCTTGACCGTCCCGCGCGTGCCGGGCACGACGACGAGGTCCGCGTCGGCCAGCTCCTCCGGCCGGTCCACGAAGCGCACGATCACGCCCGGCTCGGCGGCCAGCGCGTCGACGTCGGTGAAGTTCGACATCAGCGGGACGGCGCAGACCGCGACCCGCAGCACGTCCGCCCCGAGCGGCGGCGCGACGACCGACTCCCGGACGGTGCCCCGCAGCGAGACCCGCAGCCCGTCCTCCTCGTCGATCCCGAGCCCGTGCGCGTACGGCAGGACACCGAGGGTCCGGCGCCCGGTCAGCCCGAGCAGCATGTCGAGCCCGGGTTCGAGCAGCGTCACGTCGCCCCGGAACTTGTTCACCAGGTACCCGGCGATCAGCTCCTGGTCCTCGGGCGCGAGCAGCGCCGTCGTGCCGAAGAACTGGGCGAAGACCCCGCCCCGGTCGATGTCGCCGACCACGACGACGGGCAGCCGCGCGGCCCGCGCGATGCCCATGTTGACGATGTCGGTGCGGCGCAGGTTGATCTCGGCGGGGCTGCCCGCGCCCTCGCAGATCACCGCGTCGTGGGTGGCCCGCAGCTCCTCCAGGCAGGCGAGCACCGGCTCGAAGAGGGTCTGCTGCCGGCCCCCGTGGTAGCCGCGCGCGGTCATCTCGCCCACCGGCTTGCCCATCAGCACGACCTGGCTGGACCGGTCGCCGCCCGGCTTGAGCAGCACCGGGTTCATCAGCGCGGTCGGCTCGACGCGGGCGGCCTGCGCCTGCATCGCCTGGGCGCGGCCTATCTCCGCGCCCTCCCGCGTCACGAAGGAGTTGAGGGACATGTTCTGTCCCTTGAAGGGCGCCACCTTGACGCCCTGCCGGACCAGCCACCGGCAGATGCCCGCCGTGACGACGCTCTTGCCCGCGTCCGAGGTCGTCCCGGCGACGAGCAGCCCCCCACCCCTCACTTCGTCCTCCGCTTCACCGTGTCGGTCAGGATCCGGCCGCCCACGCAGGCGGCCAGGGTCAGCCAGGTCACCCGGCGGGAGAGCCGGACGGCCCGGTCGATGTCGGCGACCTCGACGGGTCGCCCGCCGCCGTTGAGGACGGGCCGGTGCTCGACCCGCCCGCCGTACGAGAGCGTCCCCCCGAGCCGTACCCCGAGAGCGCCCGCGAACGCCGCCTCGACCGGTCCGGCGTTGGGGCTGGGGTGCTTCCCGGCGTCGGCCCGCCAGGCCCGTACGGCTCCGCGCGGGTCCCCGCCGCCGGCGGTCGCGAGGGCGGCGGTGAGCCGGGCGCCGGGCCAGCCGGCCAGGTCGTCGAGGCGGGCGGAGGCCCAGCCGTAGCGGCGGTAGCGGGGGGAGCGGTGGCCGACCATGGCGTCGAGGGTGTTGACGGCCCGGAAGCCGAGCAGCCCCGGCACGCCCGCGACCGCGCCCCAGACGAGGGCGCCGACGACGGCGTCGGAGGTGTTCTCGGCGACGGACTCGACGACCGCGCGGGCCATCGCGGGCCCGTCCAGGGACTCGGGGTCGCGCCCGACGAGGTGCGGCATCCGCTCCCGGGCGACCTCCAGGTCCCCGGCGGCGAGCGCCCCGCCGATGGCCCGGGCCTCCCGGCCCAGGGTCGTACCGCCGACGACGGCCCACACGGAGGCGGCGGTCAGCGCGGCGGAGGCGGCGCGGCTGTCCCGGACGGCGCGGGCGGCCAGCGCCCCGGCGGCGGCGGCGCCGCCCGCGCAGACGGCGGTGTGCAGGGCGCCCCGGCCGCGGTGGTCGCGCCAGAGGCGCCGCTCGACGGCGGCGGCGGCCCGGCCGAAGGCGGCGACGGGGTGCCCGCGGCGCGGATCGCCGAGGACCAGGTCGACGGCGAGGCCGGCGGCCGCTCCGTACGCGAAGACGGTGGTGGCCCGGGAGGCCAGGCGGGTGCGGCCGGGCATGGCGGCGTGTCCTCACTCAGGGTCCGCGCCCTGGCTCGACGTGACCGGCGGCGAGAGTTCCTGGCTCCCGGTCCCCGGCTGTCCGCCGGGCCCGGTCACAGTGGCGGGACCGCGCCGGATTCGCACCGGGCTTCCTCTCCATTGCCGCCGTATTGGCCCCGGCAGTCCACCACGCCCCGCGAAGGGCCGTCAACTCACCCTTGACCTGCGACGGGTCACTGTGCGAAGTGCCACAGACACGAGGACCGGGCCCGCCCTCGGAGGAGGTGCGGGCCCGGCCACGGAGCGTCGTCGGTCAGACGACGATCAGGTAGATGCCGTACGCGACGGCCGCCGCGCACAGCGCGAAGCAGGCGTAGGCGCCGGTGCGGGCGAGGACGGCGGAGCCGCCGGAGGCCGCGGCCTCCTCCTGCTTGGTGAGGCCGACGATCCCGAGGGTGAAGAGGCCCACGAGGGCGACGGTCGCCACGAGGCTGACTCCGAAGACGGAGCCGAGAGCTGCCCAGTCGATCTTCATGGCTTGGGTTCCCGTTTCCTTTGGGGGCTCAGACCGCGGCGGCGGGGGCCGGGGGAGCGGCGGGGTCGTTCGGACCCGGCGCGTGGATGGTGGTCTTGAGACCGTCGTCCGCGACGGCGGCGACGGAGCCGGCCGGCGGCGGGGTGACGGCGGCGATGGCCGTGGTCACGACGCCGGGGGTGCCGGAGCCGGTGTCGTCGCCGTCCAGGTCGTCGGCGATCACGTTGTGGTGGTCGACCGGCTGGCGGCGGGAGAGCGCCCAGATCACGGCCGAGCCGCCGACCAGGACGAACGCCGTGGCGGCGATGCCCCAGGGGCCCTGCTTGGTGAGGAACTCGGCGCCGGCGCCGACGAGACCGGCGGCCGGGAGGGTCAGGCCCCAGGCGACGAACATCCGGGTCGCGGTCGACCAGCGGACGACACCGCCCTTGCGGCCGAGGCCGGCGCCCATCACGGCACCCGAGCAGGACTGGGTGGTGGAGAGGGAGAAGCCGAGGTGCGAGGAGGCCAGGATGACCGTCGCGGCGCTGGTCTGGGCGGCGAAGCCCTGCTGCGGCTGGAGGTCGGTGAGGCCCTTGCCCATGGTGCGGATGATGCGCCAGCCGCCGAGGTAGGTGCCGAGCGCGATGGCGACACCGGCGGAGACGATGACCCACATGGGCGGGTTCGAGCCGGGGGCGACGACGCCCTGGGTGACCAGGGCGAGGGTGATGATGCCCATCGTCTTCTGCGCGTCGTTGGTGCCGTGGGCGAGGGAGACCAGGCCCGCGGAGGCGATCTGGCCGGCCCGGTAGCCCTTGGCCGTGGCCTTCGCCTCGGGGTTCGCCTTGATCTTGTACGTCAGCTTGGTCGCGGCCATCGCGGCGAGACCGGCGACGAGGGGCGCCGCGATCGCCGGGATGAGGACCTTGGTGACGATGGTGGAGCCGTTCACGGCCGACCAGCCGGCCGACATGACCGCGGCGCCGATGAGGCCGCCGAAGAGGGCGTGGGAGGAGCTGGACGGCAGGCCCAGGAGCCAGGTCAGCAGATTCCACAGGATGGCGCCGACGAGGGCCGCGAAGATCACTTCCGTGCGGATGCCCTCTTCGTTGATGATCCCGCCGGAGATCGTCTTGGCGACCTCGACGGACAGGAACGCGCCGACCAGGTTCAGCACGGCGGACATGGCCACCGCCGTCTTGGGCTTGAGAGCACCCGTCGAGATGGTGGTCGCCATCGCGTTGGCGGTGTCGTGGAAACCGTTCGTGAAATCGAACACGAGAGCTGTCACGACCACAATGGCGAGCAGCAGCGTGATGTGTTCCATTTACCCAGGCAATCGTTTGACGTCAGTGGCTGGACGAACGTAGGCAACCTGAGTGAACGGAAGGTGAACTGGGCGGGGCATCACGGTGTCCCGAACCGGTGTCGTGAGATTCCGCTTCTCCTCCGGGACGCCTCCGTGTCCACCATCCGGTCACCCCGGAACCACGGGTAATCCCGCCCCGCGCGGGCCCCGCCGAACCCGGCCCGCCCGACCGCCGGAACGACACGTTCCACCCCCCGGACGGTTTCATCCGCACGGGGAACCGCCGGGGAGACCCTCGTCACTCTCCCGGGGCACCCGCCCGGCCCCCGCCCGGTGGCAGCCTCCCCGCCCCCGTGACGACACTGGGAGCGTGCGCCCGGCTACAGCGACGGCAGCGGCCGTCACCACCCTGATCGGTCTCGGTGCGGCCGCCGTGGCGGCCGGCCGTCACGCCAGCGGCGTCGCCCTCAAGGCGGCGTCCGGACGGCCCCTGCCCGGAGACCCCAAGCTCACCGTGCACGCCACGGGACCCGAGCGGGTCACCCTCACCCGCAGCCTCGCCTCGCTGCGCCCCGGCACGTACGGGCTGACGGCGCCCGGCCTGCACGCGGTCACCGGACCCGTCCTCGACCGCGTCCCCCACACCGCCGACACCGTCGTCCGCCGGCTCGAACGCGTCGAGCGCGGCGCGCTCGGCCCCGGCAGCCGCGTCCGGCTCACCCCCCAGCTGCACACCGGCACCCCCGAGACCGCCCTCGGCCTGCCCCACGAGGACGTCGAGATCCCCGGCGAGCTCGGCCCGCTGCCCGCGTGGCTCGTCACCGGCCCCCGCTCCACCTGGATCGTCGCCCTGCACGGGCTCGGCACCGGCCGCGAGCACGCCCTGAACCTCGTCCCCTTCTACGCCCGCCGCCGCGTCCCCGTCCTCGTCCCCGCCTACCGCGGCGACCGGGGCGCCCCCGAGCCCGCCGACGGGCTCGCCCAGCTCGGCGACACCGAGTGGCGCGACGTCGACGCGGTCCTGCGGTACGCGGTCCGCCGCGGCGCCACCAAGATCGTGCTGCACGGCTGGGGGACGGGCGCCACGATGGCGCTGCGCGCCGCGGCCGAGTCGGGGGTACGGGACAGGATCGCCGGCCTCGTGCTCGACTCCCCGGTCCTCGACTGGGAGGCCACCGTCCGCAACCTCGCCGCCGCCCGGGGCGTCCCCGGCCCGCTGGTCCCGCTCGCCGTCCGCGCCGCCCTCGGCCGCACCGGCCCGCACCCGGACCACACGGCGGACCTCCGCGTCCCGGTCCTGCTGGCCCACGGCCCCGACGACACGATCTCCCCCTGGGAGCCGTCCGTCGAACTGGCCGCCCGCCGCCCCGACCTGGTCACCCTCCTCCCGGTCCGCCAGGCCCCCCACACCGCGATGTGGAACGCCGACCCCCTCCGCTACGAGGAAGCCCTCCGCCGCTACCTCACCCCCCTCATGTAGCCCCCCACCACCCCGCCGCCGGGCCCGTGGTGACGGCGTGGCGCATTCCGATTGGGCTTTCGGGCCGTCAGCGGGAAGACTGCCCCCGTGACGTCTCGAAAGCCCGATGAACCAGCGGCGCGCAACTCCAGACTCCGACTCGTCCGTCCGCGGTCGCTGGCCACCGCCCGACGGGCTGCGACGACGCGGCGCACCCGGCCTGCCCCGAGGCCGCCCGAGGGCACCCCGCCCCGCGCGGAGCTGGCCCGCCAGGCCCGGCTCGTCCTCGCCGACGCCGTACGGATCGCCCGCTGGGCCGCCACCCCGCGCGGCCCGCAGGCGGGCCCCCGCGCGGCCGCCCCGGCCGCTTCCGCTTCCGCCCCGCTCGACGGCCCCGCCGCCGTCGAACAGGCCGCCGCCGCGCTGGACCTGACGCCGGCCCGGGTCCGCGCCGGCTGGGACCGCGCCCGGCTCGCCGGCCTCGTCGAGCTGCACGGCGCCACCGTCCGCCCCGGCTGGCGGCTCCAGGCGTGGGACCGCGACGACTCCGCCGTGCTCCGCGGCTGGGTCGCCCTCCTCGACGCCTGGTCGCTGGTCCACCCCGCCCCGGAGGGCGTGGCGCCCGGCGCGGTCGCCGAGGTCGTCGAGGCCGTGCCGCAGGTCCTGTCGCTGCTCCAGCTCTCGCAGGGCCCCGTCCTCGTCCCCGCCCTGCTCGACCTCCTGGGCCAGCGCGTCGACGAGCTCCGCGAGGAGCGCTGCGAGGTCCCCGGCGACGGCGTCCCCGCGCAGCCCGCCACCCCCGCCGAGCGCCTGCCCGCCCTCCTCGACTGGGCCCTGGAGGGCCTCGCCGTCGTCGGCGCGCTCACCCTGGACCCGGAGACCGGCCCTGAGGGACGTCACGCGACCCTGACCCCGCTCGGCAACTGGGCGGTGTGGGTCAAGCTGGAGCAGATCTGCGTGGCCGCCCAGAGCCCCGCGGGCAACATCGAGCAGTCCGCCGCCGCCATGCTCCGCGGCTGCGCCCGGCTCACCCCGGGACCGGCCCGCGACGAGTACCGCGCCTGGCTCGCCGCCCGCACCCTGGCCGGGGCGGTCGCCGAGCTGCTGGCCGCCGCGCGCGGCGAGGACGCCCTGCTGCGCGGGCTCGCCTTCGAGGCGCTGCGGGTCGTCGGCGCCCCCGCCGAGGCGGAGGTCCGCGCCGCGGTGGCCGAACCCTCGCTGCGGCCCTACGCGCTGCTGTGGCTCGCCGAGTACGAGGGCACCGACCCCGACGACGCCCCCGAGGTCCTCACCCGCGAGGAGGCGACCTGGCTCTGGGTGGACACCGCCGCCGCCGTCGCCGACCACGGCGAGAGCGAGCTGCTGGTACGGCACCTGGACTCGGCCGTCCAGGGCACCGTGCCCGCGCTGCTCGACGAGGTCAGGGCCGTCGGCCATCCGAGGACCGTGCAGGTGCTGGTGGCGCTGGCCGCCGCCCACCCGGACCCGGCGCTGGCGAAGGCCGTCCGCCGGGCCGCCTTCCAGGTCCACACCGGCGGCTCCTGACCGGCGCCCGCGTCAGGCCCCTCCGGCCCGGGGGCCGTACCCGCCCCGGGCCGCGGCCCGCCGGGTCAGTCCGCCGAACCGGGGGCGTAGGTGCCGAAGCTCCACACGTTGCCCTCGGCGTCGCGCGCCATGTAGTCCCGGGAGCCGTACTCCTGGTCCGTGGGCGGCATGACGATCTCCACGCCGTGCGCCGCCGCGTGCGCGTGGTGCTCGTCCACGTCCCGCACCCGGACGTAGATCCCCACCGGTCCCGCGTCGGCCATCAGCTTGTCGAACTGGCTGTCGGTGCCGGAGCTGCCGAGCATCACCGTCCCGTTCCCGTACGACAGCTCGGCGTGGGCGATCAGCCCGTCCTCGCCCTCGTACACCGCGGTGGCGGTGAACCCGAAGGCTTCCGTCAGCAGCGTGATCGCCGCCTTCGCGTCCCGGTACTTCAGCGCCGGACAGATGTCGGGTGCCTCGGACATCCCGCTCACTCCCTCTCGCTCGGGTCGAATGTGACCTGGGACACAGTCTCGCAGGCGCCACCGACAACGCGCCGGACGCCGCCGCTCAGCCGAAGGTGTTGCACCGGGCCATGTCGCCCGTCCGGTAGCCCGTGTAGAACCACTGCCGGCGCTGCTCGGCCGAGCCGTGCGTCCAGCTCTCCGGGGTCACCCGGCCCTGGAAGCGCTCCTGGATCCGGTCGTCGCCGACGGCCGCCGCCGCGTCCAGGCCGTCCCGGATGTCGGCGTCGTCCAGCCGGGTGAGCAGCGGCCTGCCGGTGGACTCGTCCGGGGTGGTGGTCGCGTGCCGGGCCCACACGCCCGCATAGCAGTCCGCCTGGAGCTCGACGCGGACGGCGTTGGAGTCCGCCCCGGTCCGTCCGTCCTGGGCCCGGGTGAGCGTCCCCATCAGGTTCTGCACGTGGTGCCCGTACTCGTGGGCCACCACGTACGCCTGGGCGAAGGGGCCGCCGCCGGCGCCGAACTTGGTCCGCAGCTCCTCGAAGAAGCCCAGGTCCAGGTAGACCCTCCGGTCGCCGGGGCAGTAGAAGGGGCCGACCGCCGAGCTCGCCGCGCCGCAGGCGGTGTTCACCCGCTGGCTGAAGAGGACGGTGGAGGCGTCGCCGTAGGTGCCGCCCCGGCGCGCGTACTCGCCGCGCCAGTAGTCCTGGAGGCTGTTGACCACGGCCACCGTCCGGCAGTCCTCGCGGGTGTTGGCGTCCGCGCCGGTCCGGCAGGACCGGTTCACCTGGGCCGCCGAGGAGGCGCTGGCGGCGGGCTCGTCCTCGCCGCCGGAGGAGAGTCCGAGCTGGTCGGGGCCGACCCCGAAGAGGACTCCGAGGATCAGGGCGATGAAGCCGATGATCCCGCCGCCGACGGTGGCCTTCCCGCCGGGGATGCGACTGCCGCGGACGTCCTTCACCTCCGAGGTGTCCAGACGGGCGTCGTCGTCGAACTGCACGGTCCACCTCCGCGTCACCGCGACGGCCCGGCCGCCGCCCTCCGCCGAGTATCAGCCGATCACGCGCAGCCTGCCCCTTTTGTTCCCTCTGGTGAGAGGTGAGAGAAAGCTCCCGATCCGGCCTCCGTCGCCCGCATGGCCGAAAACCAGTTGCAGGCGCCCGATAGAATGGCCGCATGGACATTCTCCCCTGGGACATCCTCCCCTGGGTGCACTAGCGGAGTCGCAGCCCGTCACCAGCCGTCATCCGCCGTATCCCCATCGCCCTGGAGTCTGTCCGTGATCACCGCTTCCGGCATCGAGCTGCGCGCCGGCGCCCGCATCCTCATCGAGAACACGTCCTTCCGCGTCGCCAAGGGCGACCGCATCGGCCTCGTCGGCCGCAACGGAGCGGGCAAGACCACGCTCACCAAGTGCCTGGCCGGTGAGGGGCAGCCCGCCGCCGGCACCATCGCCCGCTCCGGCGAGGTCGGCTACCTCCCGCAGGACCCGCGCACCGGCGACCTCGACATCCTCGCCCGCGACCGCGTCCTGTCGGCCCGCGGTCTCGACGTCCTCATCCGCAAGATGCGGATGAACGAGGAGCGGATCGCGACCGGCGCCGGCGCCACCCGCGAGAAGGCCCTCAAGCAGTACGAGCGCCAGGAGACCGAGTTCCTCACCAAGGGCGGGTACGCCGCCGAGGCCGAGGCCGCCACCATCGCGGCCGCCCTCGGTCTGCCCGACCGGGTCCTCGGCCAGCCGCTGCACACCCTCTCCGGCGGTCAGCGCCGCCGGGTCGAGCTGGCCCGGATCCTCTTCTCGGACGCCGACACGCTCCTCCTCGACGAGCCCACGAACCACCTCGACGCCGACTCGATCGTCTGGCTGCGCGACTACCTGAAGACCTACCGCGGCGGCTTCATCGTCATCTCCCACGACGTCGACCTGGTCGAGACCGTCGTCAACAAGGTCTTCTACCTGGACGCCAACCGCTCCACGATCGACGTCTACAACATGGGCTGGAAGCTCTACCAGCAGCAGCGCGAGGCCGACGAGAAGCGCCGCAAGCGCGAGCGCCAGAACGCCGAGAAGAAGGCCGCCGCCCTCAACTCGCAGGCCGACAAGATGCGCGCCAAGGCCACCAAGACGGTCGCCGCGCAGAACATGGCCAAGCGCGCCGAGCGCCTGCTCTCCGGCCTGGACGCGGTCCGCGTCTCCGACAAGGTCGCCAAGCTGCGCTTCCCGGAGCCCGCCCCCTGCGGCAAGACCCCGCTCACCGCGGAGGGCCTGTCGAAGTCGTACGGCTCCCTGGAGATCTTCACCGACGTCGACCTGGCCATCGACAAGGGCTCCCGCGTCGTCATCCTCGGCCTCAACGGCGCCGGGAAGACGACCCTGCTCCGCCTCCTCGGCGGGGTCGAGAAGCCCGACACCGGCGAGGTCACCCCCGGCCACGGCCTCAAGCTCGGCTACTACGCCCAGGAGCACGAGACCCTGGACCCGGACCGCACGGTCCTGGAGAACATGCGCTCCGCCGCGCCCGACCTCGACCTGGTCGAGGTCCGCAAGACGCTCGGCTCCTTCCTCTTCTCCGGCGACGACGTCGACAAGCCGGCCGGGGTGCTCTCCGGCGGCGAGAAGACCCGGCTCGCGCTCGCGACCCTGGTCGTCTCCGCGGCCAACGTGCTCCTGCTCGACGAGCCCACCAACAACCTCGACCCCGCCAGCCGCGAGGAGATCCTCGGCGCGCTGCGCACCTACAAGGGCGCGGTCGTCCTGGTCACCCACGACGAGGGCGCCGTCGAGGCGCTCGACCCGGAGCGGATCATCCTGCTGCCGGACGGCGTGGAGGACCTGTGGGGCCCCGACTACGCGGACCTGGTCGCCCTGGCCTGAGCCCCGGCTGGATCATTCGGCGCAGCGCCGGATCCGTCATCTGAGTGAGAAGGTCTCGTACCTCCGGCGCGGGCCTCTGCCGAATCCTTCCGGCAGAGCCCGCGTCGTACGTTTGTTCCCCCGATATCGCTGACCTGGCGATCCCTTGATCCACTCCTTCGGGGGTC
The DNA here is from genome assembly GCF_042754585.1 of Streptomyces sp. NPDC059201. Lineage (NCBI taxonomy): Bacteria > Bacillati > Actinomycetota > Actinomycetes > Kitasatosporales > Streptomycetaceae > Streptomyces > Streptomyces sp. NPDC059201. The sequence continues at coordinate 50,985 of NZ_JBHZBB010000019.1, read as the reverse complement.
GGGTTCCGGCCGCGCGGAATGACGGCTTCCGATCGTGAGGACGCCGTACTCGTCCGCAAACCCGGCAGGACGGAACTTGTCGAATGGGTGGCCAGGACGACGGGGAGGGGTGATCATGAGAAGTCCAGAGCGCACTTCCCATGAGGAGGCACGGGTGGCCGAGACTCTGAAGAAGGGCAGCCGGGTGACCGGCGCCGCGCGCGACAAGCTCGCGGCAGACCTGAAGAAGAAGTACGACTCCGGTGCGAGCATCCGGGCGCTGGCCGAGGAAACGGGCCGCTCCTACGGATTCGTCCACCGGATGCTCAGCGAATCCGGAGTCACGCTGCGTGGTCGCGGCGGCGCGACCCGAGGCAAGAAGGCAGCCTCGGCCTGACGCCGGGGGCGGCTCGACCGGTCCACCGGGACCTTCCCGGTGGGCACCCGGTCGGTCCTGCGACCGGCCGGGTGGTTACTGTGCAGTCACTTAGCATCGGATGCAGTGCTGCATTGGAACCGGAGGCGCCCCATGACCACGCCCGACGACTCCCAGCTCGTCTTCGACAAGGACGGTGTACGGCTCACCGTCGAGGACGCCGTTGCCACGGTGACCCTGACCAATCCGGCGAAGCGCAACGCCCAGTCTCCCGCTCTGTGGCGGGCGTTGACGGAAGCCGGCCGGTCTCTTCCGGGCAGCGTGCGGATCGTCGTCCTGCGCGGTGAGGGCCAGTCCTTCTCCGCCGGACTCGACCGACAGGCGTTCACGCCCGAGGGCTTCGACGGAGAGCCGTCCTTCCTCGACCTCGCACGGGGTTCCGACGCGGACCTCGACGCGGTCATCGCCGAGTACCAGGAGGCGTTCACCTGGTGGCGCCGCAGCGACCTCGTGTCCATCGCGGCCGTCCAGGGCCACGCCATCGGTGCGGGCTTCCAGCTCGCCCTCGCCTGCGACCTGCGGGTCGTCGCCGAGGACGTGCAGTTCGCGATGCGCGAGACCAGCCTGGGCCTCGTCCCGGACCTCACCGGGACGCACCCGCTCGTCTCCCTCGTGGGCTACGCCCGCGCGCTGGAGATCTGCGCCACCGGCCGCTTCGTCCACGCGGACGAGGCCGAGCGCATCGGCCTGGCCAACATCGCCGTGCCCGCCGCCGAACTCGACGCCGCGGTACGGGACCTCAGCGCCGCCCTGCTCGCCGCGCCGCGCGACGCGGTCGTCGAGACCAAGGCGCTGCTCCAGGGTGCCGCCGGCCGCTCCTACGAGGACCAGCGCACCGCCGAGCGCGCCGCCCAGGCCCGCCGCCTGCGCGACCTCGCCGGCCTCGGCGACTGACGCCGCGCCCCGCCCGCCCGGCCGCCGCGCGGAAGCCGCCTAGCGGCGCACCTCCGTGACCAGGACGGTGACCGCGGTGCCCGGAGGGGCCGCCGCGGCCGCCGCCGTGCGGGCGGCCCGGGCCACCTCCAGCGCCGGGCGGTCGCCCGCCACCGCGAACTCCGCCCGGACCGCCCCGGGCGTCCGGCGCACCGGCGGGCCCAGCGCGTCCGTCACCGCCGCCACGCCCGGCACCCTCAGCACCGCCAGCGCCACCGGATCGTCCGTCGCCGGTGAGGTGCGGCCCGGCGGCGGGGGAGCGGGCTCCTGGGTGGGCGCCTCCTCCAGCAGCTCGGTCACCCGCAGATCGACCTCCGCCACCACGAGGCCGAGCCCCTCCGCCGCCGCGAGGAGCGCCGCCCGTACCTCCTCCGCCGTCTCCGGCAGCGGCCGCCCCGCCACCGCCGCGAACTGCGCGGCGATCCGCACCGGCGGCTCCGGCGGACCCCCGGCCTCCTCCGTCGCGGCGAGCCGCAGGGTGCCGAGCACCGTGCCCCGTACCTCCGACGCCGCCCCGGCCAGGACGTCCCGGGCCGCCCGCTCCGTGAGCCACGCCCCGTCCGCCGCCGTGCCGAGCGGCAGCAGCCGGCCCGCCGCCAGGCGGTCGCGCACCGCCGCCTTCCAACCGTCACCCGTGGTCATTGCCCCAGCCTGCCGTATCCCCGGAGCGGCATCGGGTAACCGCCCTTAGTGTGGGCGAAGAACCCCGAAATATCCCAGAAGGGGCTGAATCATGACGGACAGTGAACGCAGCGGGGAGAGCGGCCCGGTCACCAGGAAGGGCGGCGGCTCCGCCGCCACCCGGGGCCGGACCACGATCGCCGACGGGGTGGTCGAGAAGATCGCCGGAATGGCCGCCCGCGACGTCGTCGGCGTCCACGCCATGGGCAGCGGGCTCTCCCGCACCTTCGGCGCCGTCCGCGACCGCGTCCCCGGCGGAGGCGGCGCCAAATCGAGCGTCACCCGGGGAGTCAAGGCCGAGGTCGGCGAGGTGCAGACCGCGCTCGACCTGGAGATCGTCGTCGACTACGGCGTCTCCATCGCCGACGTCGCCGGCGCGGTCCGCGAGAACGTGATCGCGGCCGTGGAACGGATGACCGGACTGGAGGTCGTCGAGGTCAACATCGCGGTCAGCGACGTGAAGCTGCCCGACGAAGAGGAAGAGGAGCCCGAGTCACGGCTCCAGTAGCCGCACGGCACGGGCACACGGACCGCAGGGCTCGAAAGGGGTTCATCATGAGCATGGCTGTGGTCGGCCTGCTGGCCGGCATGGGTCTCGGCTTCGCCGGATACTTCGGCGGCTTCGGGGCGTTTCTCCTGGTCGCGGCCTTGGGGGCGATCGGCTTCGTGGTCGGCCGCTTCCTCGACGGCGACCTCGAACTCGGCGACCTGCTCCGGGGCCGCGACCGCGGCGACCGGCGGCGGTGACCGCGGGTGGTCACCGACGTCACGGAACGCCCGCCGGTGCGCGAGCGCGGCGCGACCACGATCGCCGACCGGGTGGTCGCCAAGATCTCCGCACAGGCCGCCCGGGAGGCACAGGGCGGCGTGCCGGAGGGCGGCCACCCGCCGCACGCCTCGGTCGTCGTCCACCGGGACGCCGCCCGCATCTCGATCAGTCTCGAACTCGGCTATCCCACGGACGTCGGCCGGCGCTGCGGAGCCGTACGGGAGAAGGTCCGCACCCGGGTGGAGGAACTCGTCGGCATGGAGGTCCACGAGGTCGCCGTGCACGTCGAGCGACTCCACTCGCCGCGCACCACGCCCGCCGTCAGGAAGGGCCGCCTGGCATGACGACACCCGAACGGCCCACCGTCCCCGCACAGGCCGGCAGCGGGACCGAAGGCGAGGCGGAGGGCGACGGCGTCCCCGTCCTCGCCGACGGTACGGACCCCGAGCGGGTCCGGCGCTTCTGGGCCGTGCGGCGGATCCCCGCCGCGCTGCTCGCCGCCGTCGTCCTCGGCGGCGCCGGACTGCTGCTGTACGACGTCGCCGCCGTCCGGGCCGACCGCAGCGCCATGAGCTGGCGCCGCGACCTCGCCGACGACCTCGCGACCCGCTCCCTCGACGACGCCCTGACCCTCGTGGCGGCCGGCCTCGCCGTCCTGCTCGGCGTCTGGCTGCTGGTCCTGGCGTCCACCCCCGGCCTGCGGGCGGTGCTGCCGATGCGGCGCGCGCACCCCGACGTGCGCGCCGGGCTCGACCGGGACGCCGCCGCGCTCGCGCTGCGCGACCGGGCCATGGAGGTCTCGGGCGTGCAGTCCGTGAAGGTCAGGGTCGGCCGCGCCAAGGTCGCCGTCCGGGCCGTCTCCCACTTCCGCCCGCTCGACGACGTCCGCGCGGACGTCGAGAGCGTCCTCACCCACGGCGTCGGGGAGCTCGGGCTCGCCCGGCAGCCCGCGCTGACCGTCCGGGTGGACCGCCCGTCCAAGAAGGGGTGAAGCCCGTGAACGCACCGGTCACCGCCGTCCTCCGGCGCGTCAACCGCGTCCTGCTCGGCCTCGCCGGGCTGCTGCTCGTCCTCGCCGGCGGCGCCGCGCTCGCCGCCGGCCTCGACCTCGGCGTCCCGTCCTGGTGGCCCTGGTCGGGCCCCGACGACGCGGTCCTCTCCACCGCCCGGCGGCAGCGGTGGCGCGAGGAGGGCTGGTGGTGGCCGACCGTCATCGCCGTCCTCGGCGTCCTCGTCCTGCTCGCCCTGTGGTGGCTGCTCGCCCAGTTCCGCCGGGCCCGGCTCGCCGAGGTCCTGGTCGACACCGGCGACGGCGACGCCGCCGTGGTACGCGGCCGGGCCCTGGAGAGCGTCCTGGAGGCGGACGCCGCCGCGCAGGAGGGCGTCGCCCAGGCCCGGGTCGCCCTCACCGGCCGCCGCACCGCCCCCCGTACCCGCATCGCGCTCCTCCTGGAGCCGTACGCCTCCCCGGGCGAGGCGCTGGCCGGACTCGGCGGCGAGGCGCTGGACCGGGCCCGCGCCTCGGCGGGGCTGACCGCCCTGCCCACCGAGGCCCGGCTGCGCGCGTCCAAGCACCGGGCCCGCCGGGTGACCTGAGGCGGCCCTCCGTCAGAAGCCGTGCCGGGCGCCGCCGTCCACCGGCAGCATCAGGCCCGTCAGGTACGACGCGGCCGGCGAGAGGACGAAGGCGGCGATGCGGCCGAACTCCTCCGGGGTGCCGTAGCGGCGCAGCGGGATCGCCAGCTCGTTGGCCGCCCGGGAGGCGTCCGCGTCGCCGGAGAGGGCGTCGAGCTGCCGGACCCGGTCGGTGTCGATCCGGCTCGGCAGCAGGCCGACCACCCGGATCCCGCGCGGGCCCAGGTCGTTGGCGAGCGACTTGGCGAAGCCCGCGAGTCCGGGCCGCAGCCCGTTCGAGATGGTCAGTCCGGCGATCGGCTCGTGCACCGACCCCGACAGGACGAAGCCGATCACACCGCCCTCGCCCAGCGTCCCGGCCGCCGCCCGGGCGAGCCGCACCGCCCCGAGGAAGACGGTGCCGAAGGCCGCCGCCCACTCCTCGTCGGTGTTGTCCGCGGCGAAACCGGGCGCCGGACCGCCGACGCTGATCAGGACGCCGTCGAGACCGCCGAACCGGGCGCGGGCCTCCGCGAACAGCCGGGCCGGGGTCTCCGGGTCGTCGTTGTCGGCGGCGAGGCCCGCCGCCCCCTCGCCCAGCTCCGCGACGGCCGCGGCGACGGTCGCCTCCTCGCGCCCGGTGATCAGCACCCGGGCGCCCTCGGCGAGCAGAGCCTCCGCGGAGGCCCGGCCGAGCCCCCGGGTCGCGCCGGTGACGACGTACACGCGGTCCTTCAGTCCAAGATCCATGGGCCTATCCTGCCGCCTCGTCCCCGGCCAGCGCGAGCGCCGTCCCGACCAGGCCGACGTGGCTGAACGCCTGCGGGAAGTTGCCGAGCTGCCGCCGCGTCACCGGGTCGTACTCCTCGGCCAGCAGCCCCACGTCGTTGGCCAGCCCCGCCAGCCGCTCGAACAGCTCCCGGGCCTCCTCCGCGCGCCCGGTCATCCGCAGCGCGTCGGCGAGCCAGAAGGAGCAGACGAGGAAGGCGCTCTCCCGGCCCGGGAGTCCGTCGACCGCGCCCGAGTCCGGGGTGTAGCGCCGCAGCAGCCCCCGGTGGGTCAGCTCCTCCCGCACCGCGTCGACCGTGCCGACCACCCGGGGGTCGTCCGGCGGCAGGAAGCCGACCCGGGGGATGAGCAGGGTGGCGGCGTCGAGCTCCCGCGAGCCGTACGACTGGGTGAAGGTGTTGCGCCCGGGGTCGTACGCCTTGGCGCACACCTCCGCGTGGATCTCGTCCCGCAGCGCCCGCCAGCGGTCCGGCTCGCCGGGCAGCGAGGGGTCCTCCTCCAGGGTGCGCACCGCGCGGTCGGCCGCGACCCAGGCCATCACCTTGGAGTGGGTGAAGTGGCGGCGCGGGCCGCGCACCTCCCACAGGCCCTCGTCGGGCTCGCGCCAGTGCGACTCCAGGAAGCCGAGCAGGCTCAGCTGGAGGTTCCAGGCGTGCCGTTCGGGCGGGATGCCCGCCGCGCGCGCGAGGTGCAGCGAGTCCATGACCTCGCCGTACACGTCGAGCTGGAACTGGTCGACGGCCGCGTTCCCGGTCCGGACGGGGCGCGAGTCGGCGTAGCCGCGCAGCCAGGGCAGCGAGGTCTCGGGGAGCCGGCGCTCGCCGGCCGGCCCGTACATGATCTGGAGGTCGGCGGGGTCGCCGGCGACCGAGCGGAGCAGCCAGTCGCGCCAGGCGGCGGCCTCCTCGGCGTATCCGGCGGAGAGCAGCGCGCCGAGCGTGAGGGAGGAGTCGCGCAGCCAGCAGGCCCGGTAGTCCCAGTTCCGCACCCCGCCGATCTCCTCCGGCAGGGAGGTGGTGGGGGCGGCGACGATCCCGCCGGTGGGGGCGTAGGTGAGCGCCTTGAGGGTGATGAGGGAGCGGACGACGGCGGAGCGGTACGGCCCCCGGTAGGCGCACCGGCCCGCCCACTCCCGCCAGTCGGCGAGCGAGTGCTCCAGGGCCTCGAAGGGGTCGACGAGCGCGGGCCGCCGCTCGTGGGAGGGGTGCCAGGTGAGGACGAAGGCGACGCGCTCGCCGGCGGCGACGGTGAAGGCGGAGCAGGTGGCGAACTGCTGGCCCCAGGTCTTCACCTGCGGCTCGCTGCGCAGCCAGACGGCGTCGGGTCCGGCGACGGCGACCCGGTGCCCCTCGGAGCGCCGTATCCACGGCACGACCGAGCCGTAGTCGAAGCGGAGGCGGAGCACGGAGCTCATCTCGACGCGGCCGGTCAGGCCCTCGACGATGCGGACGAGGTCGGGGGCGCGGTCCCGCTGGGGCATGAAGTCGGTGACCTTGACGGTGCCGGTGCGGGTCTCCCAGAAGGTCTCCAGGACGAGGGAGTCCTCGGCGTAGCGGCGGGAGGCGCAGGTGGTCGCGCCCTGGGGGGCGATCCGCCAGTGGCCGTTGTCCTCGTCGCCGAGGAGGGCGGCGAAGCAGGCGGCGGAGTCGAAGCGGGGCAGGCAGAGCCAGTCGACCGACCCGTCGCGGCCGACGAGCGCGGCGGTCTGGAGATCGCCGATCAGGGCGTAGTCGTCGATGCGTCGGGTCACGCTCTGGCCTGTTCCCGCCGGAGGCCGCGGTCAATCAGCGGGGCGAGGTGGCCTGGATCGCGCTGCCGTCCTCTTGCGGGGCCTCGGGGGCCCCGTCCTCCGGCCCGGCCTCGGCGGCGGCCGCCTCGCGGTCGCGCTTCTCCCGGCGGGCGAGGACGAACCAGCCGACCGGCACGCCGGCGGCGAAGAGCCACCACTGGACCGCGTACGCCATGTGGGCGCCGATCGAGTCGTGGTCGGGCGTGGGGATCTGCTCGGGGGAGCCGCCGGCCGCCGCGGGCTCGGTCTGCTCGACGTAGCCGCCCAGCACCTCGCGGCCGATCAGCTCGGCCTGCTGGGCGCTGCTGATGAGCATCACCTGACGGTCCGGCAGGCCCTTGAGGTCCTTGATGCCGCTGGCGCCGGTGGTCTCGTCGGCCTTGAGCCGGCCGGTGACGGTGACCTCGCCCTTCGGGGCGGGCGGGACGTCCGGGTAGTCGCGCTGGTTGGCCGCGCCGGGGACCCAGCCGCGGTTGACGAGGACGACCTTGCCGTCCCCGAGGACGAGCGGGGTGAGCACGTGCGCGCCGACCCGGTCGTCGGAGGAGGTGCGACGGCGGACGACGACCTCGTGGGCGGTGTCGAAGGTGCCGGTGGCGGTGACCCGGCGCCAGTAGTCGGCGCGGGGGACGACGTGGCCGGGGGAGGTGAGCTCCTCGACCGGGACCGGCGCGGCCTTGAGGTTGTCCGCGATCAGGGTGTTCTGGGCGACCCGGCGTTCGTGCCGGTGGAACTGCCAGAAGCCCAGCTCGATCATCACGGGGATGAGGGCGAGGGCGACGAGGGTGAGGATCACCCACTGCCGGGACAACAGGAAGCGGTACACCCCATGACCGTACATTCATGGCGCCGGGGTGCCCGCACAGGGGTCGGGTGACCGGCGCCACCCGACCAGGATCGTTTCTTCGTACGGGACCGGGGCGGGGTCACACCCGGTCGACGATGCCCGCCTTCCCCTCGGCGCGGGCGCAGTGGGCGCCGCAGTACCAGTTGCCCTCGACCTCGACGCCCTGGCCGATGATCTGGACCCGGCAGTGCTCACAGATGGGTGCCATCCGGTGGATGGCGCAGGCGAAGCAGTCGAAGACATGGATCGCGCCCTGGGCATGGATCTCGAAGGACATGCCGTAATCGTTTCCGCAGACCTCACAACGTGCCATGCGCCACAGGGTGGAGCCCCGGGGCCCGCGCGCGCCGCGCGGCACGCCCGCCGGGGGCGGGGTGTCACCCGTCTGCCGGGGCCACGTCCCGCAGCAGATGGGCGTAGGCGGCCTCGTCGACGACCGGGGTGCCGAAGGTCTTCGCCTTGGCCGTCTTGGAGGTGCCGGCGTCCGGGTCGTTGGTCACCAGCAGGCTGGTGAGCCGGGAGACGGACGTGGCGACGTGCAGTCCCGCCTCGACCGTGCGGTCCTCCAGGAGCTCGCGGTCGACGGAGGTGTCGCCGGAGAAGGCCACCCGCATGCCCTGCTTGAGCGGCTTGTCGCTCTCGTACCGGCCGGGGTTGGGGTACGGGCAGGCCGGGCGCTTCCTGGAGGGGCGCCAGCCGCCCGCCTGGTAGGAGGACTGGCGGCCGATCAGCGGGCGGGCCGGGGACGACGCCCACTCGGTCAGCGGGCGGCACTCCAGGAGCGGCAGCCGTACGCCCCGCTCCGCCGCCGCGTGGAGGCTCGGGCGGAACGCCTCGGCGAGCACGCGCGCGTCGTCGAGCGCGTCGTGCGCGCGCTCCTGCACCACGCCGAAGTGGGCGGCGAGGGTCGCCAGCTTGTGGTTGGGCAGCGGCAGCGCCAGCTCCTTGGAGAGGGCGATGGTGCAGAGCCGCTGCCGCACGGGCGCGGTGCGCTCGGCGCGCGCGTACTCCCGGGCGATCATCTGCCAGTCGAACATGGCGTTGTGCGCGACGAGGACGCGTCCGTCGAGGCGGGCCGAGAACTCCTCGGCGATCTGCGCGAAGAGCGGCGCGCCTTCGAGGACATCGCTGGTGAGGCCGTGGATCCAGACGGGGCCGGGGTCCCGCTCCGGGTTCACCAGCGTGTACCAGTGGTCCTCCACCTCGCCCTGCGCGTCGAGGCGGTAGACGGCTGCGGACACGATCCGGTCGTCGCGGGCGAGACCGGTGGTCTCCACGTCGACGACCGCGTACCCCTGCGGGTAGGCGGCCGGCCACGTCGCTGCTGTCGTACGGTCGTCGAGCATGGTCACTGAGAATACGGCCCGCGACGGACAGTGCCGCCCTCGGTGTCCTCGATGTCCGTGATGTCTCCCGCCGGGGGTGTCCGGGGGCCCGCCAGGAGCCCCTCGACCAGGGCGCGCACCGAGATCGCGAAGAGCCGTTCCGCCTCGGGCGGGGCGGCCAGGGCGCGGGCGAGCTGCGGATCGGCGCCGGCGGTCTCGGCGCCCCACAGCTCCTCCTCGGCCGGCGACTGGACCGGCGCCCGCTCGCGGTTGCGCTCCAGGAGGACGTACCCGACGACCTGGAAGGTGACCGCCCGGACCAGTTCCGCGGCCCGCTCGCCGCGCAGCCCGGCCGCCCGGGCCTCCCGGACCAGGGCCCGCTGGGCGGGCAGGAACATGCGCTCCGTCAGGCCCCGCTCGTGGACCATCGCGACCAGGTGCGGGCGCTCGCGCAGCGCCCGGCGCAGGGCGTGGGCCACCGAGCCGATCCGCTCCACGGGGTCCTTCCCGCGCGGCCGGATCGCGCCGAGGTCGGCCACCGTCCGCTCGGCCAGCGCGTCGAGCAGCGACTCGCGGTTGCCCACGTGCCAGTAGATCGAGGTGACCGCCGTGCCGAGCGCGGCGGCGAGCCCGCGCATGGTGAGCCCGTCCGGGCCGTGCGCCCGCACCAGGGCCGCCGCCGCGTCCAGGACCTCCTCGCGGCTGAGCGCGGGGCGTGCCATCCGGTTCCCTCGTCTCTGACGATCCGTCAATTCGGCCTGTGCGCGCGTCTTTACCCTTCCCGGGCGGCGGTGTAACAGTGTTACAGGCCGTCGGCCCGGGAGGCCGGAGGGCCGTATCCGTCCGGAAGGGTGGTACGACATGGCACGAGTACGGTACGGGGCGCGGACCCAGGCGGAGAGCGCCGCCGCCCGCGCGGCGGCGGCGAAGCTCCCCGACATCTGGTCCACCGGGGTGGTCGCCCTCTGGGAGACCGACCCCGACGCGGTGGCGGCGGTGCTGCCGCCCCCGCTGAAACCCACCGGACGCCCCCTCGTCCGGGTCACCATCAGCAAGGTCGACCTGCCCGGCTATCCGCTGGGCGCGGGCTCGCTCTCCGTGGCGGCCGCCCACGGCGCCGTCGAGGGCTGGTATCCGCTGGTCATGCCGATGACGCACGAGCGGGCCCTGATCGGCGGGCGCGAGGTCTTCGGCGAGCCGAAGAAGCTCGGCGAGGTGGTCGTCGAACGCGACGGGCTCGTGGTCGGCGCCCGGCTGGCCCGGCACGGGATCTCCTTCGTGGAGGTGCGCGGCGCGGTCTCCGGTCCGCTGCCGCTGCCCGAGCCGGTCGAGAAGACCGACTTCTACTTCAAGTTCCTGCCCGGCGTGGAGGGTTCCGGCTTCGACGCCGACCCGGTCCTCGTGCACTGCGTCCGCAACGAGAAGGTGCGGAAGCTGGAGCGGGTCACCGGGGACGTCGTCCTGCGCGAGTCGATGTACGACCCCGTCGCCGACCTCCCGGTCCGCCGGCTCGTCGAGATCACCCTCGGCGAGAAGACCTCCGACCAGCGCGGCCGGGTCGCCGAGCGGGTCTCCGCCGAGGCGCTGCTGCCCTACGTCCACCAGCGCTACGACGACCCCGCGCAGATCCTCGACGGCCCCCCGGAAGGAAGCGTCTGATGGAACTCAGGGAGGGACAGGTCGCCGTCGTCACCGGCGCCGCGAGCGGCATCGGCCGGGCCATGGCCCGCCGCTTCGCCGCCGAGGGCCTCGCCGTCGTCCTCGGCGACGTCGAGCCGGGGCCGCTCGCCGAGGCCGCCGACGAGCTCATGGCGGACGGGGCCCAGGTCCTCGCCCGCACGGTCGACGTCTCCGACCGGGACGCGGTACGGGCCTTCGCCGACGCCGCCTTCGACGCCTTCGGCGCCGTCCACGTGCTCTGCAACAACGCGGGCGTCGGCTCCGGTGCCGAGGGCCGCATGTGGGAGCACGAGCCCAACGACTGGAAGTGGGCCTTCTCCGTCAATGTGTGGGGCGTCTTCCACGGCGTCCAGGCGTTCGTCCCCCGCATGCTCGCGAGCGGCGAACCCGGCCACGTCGTCAACACCTCCTCCGGCGACGGCGGCATCGCCCCGCTGCCCACCGCGTCCGTCTACGCGGTCACCAAGGCGGCCGTCGTCACCCTGACCGAGTCGCTCTACGCCCACCTGCGGGCGGAGCACGCGCGCGTGGGCGCCTCCGTGCTCTTCCCCGGGCCCCACATGCTCCGCACCGGCCTGTGGGAGTCGCACCGCAACCGGCCCGAGCGGTACGCCAAGGAGCGCCCGCGCCGGACCCCGTACCGCTCCCTCGACCAGTGGGAGGCCGCCATGAAGGAGGCCGGCCACGAGATCGCCTTCACCCCGGTCGAGGAGGTCGCCGAGCACGTCGTCGAGGGGATCAGGGCCGACCGGTTCTGGATGCTCCCGGCGAGCGAGCACAGCGACCGGCAGATCCGGGCGCGCTCGCGGTCGATGCTCGACCGCGCGAACCCGTCCTACCTGGAGAGCTTCATCCTCGACTGAGGGGCTTGGCCATGAGCTACGAGGACCCGTACCTGATCATCTCGTCCGACTGTCATGCCGGACTCCCCACCGAGGAGTACCGGCCCTATCTGGAGTCCCGCTTCCACGGCGCCTTCGACGAGTTCCTCGCCGGGCGCCAGGCCCGCCGCGAGGCCATGACCCGCCTCGGGGTGCGCAACGAGGACTTCGCGAACAAGTGGTTCAGCGACAACGAGGAGGGGCTCCGCGGCGGCTGGGACCACGCCCAGCGGATCAAGGAGCTGGACGGCGACGGCGTCGCCGCCGAGGTCGTCTTCCCCGACGCGGACGCCGTCGACAGCCAGACCGCCGCCCCCTTCGGCGTCGGCCTCGGCCTCTCCGGCGACCAGGACCCCGAGCTCGGCATGGCGGGCGCCAAGGCGCACAACCGCTGGCTCGCCGAGTTCGTCGCCCACGACCCGGCCCGGCACCGCGGCGTCGCCCTGCTGCCGGTCACCGCGGACCCGCGCGAGGTCGTCGCCGAGATCCACCGGGCCAAGGAGTCCGGGCTCGGCGCCCTGATGATCCCGTCCATGTGGGTCGACAAGGCGCCGTACCACGACCGCCGGTACGACCCGGTGTGGGCGGCCGCCGCCGAGACCGGGATGCCCGTCGTCACCCACTCCGGCGCCGCGCCCCGCGAGGAGTACGGCGACCACCTCGGCATCTACGTCTCCGAGGTCACCTGGTGGCCCGCCCGGCCGCTGTGGTTCCTGCTCTGGTCCGGGGTCTTCGAGCGGCACCCGGGGCTGCGGTTCGGCGTCGCCGAGTCGGGCTGCTGGTGGCTGCCGAACCTGCTGTGGTTCATGGACCGGCTCTACCTCGGCGCCCACGGCGGCAAGAAGCTCTCGCCCTTCGCCGAGCTGCGGCGCCCGCCGAGCGAGTACCTGGACCGGCAGGTCTTCGTCTGCGCCACCAACACCAAGCGGCGCGAGCTGGCGCAGCGGTACGAGATCGGCGTCGACAACATCCTGTGGGGCTCGGACTTCCCGCACCCCGAGGGCACCTGGCCGAACACCCGGACCTGGCTGCGGAACACCTTCCACGACATCCCGGTGGAGGAGTCCCGGCGGATGCTGGGGCTCGCCGCCGCCGAGGTCTTCGGATTCGATACACGAATACTGGATCCGATAGCCAAGCGGATCGGCCCCACCCCCGCCGAGCTCGGCCAGCCCGCCGACCAGACCGCCGTCGAGGCGTCCTGGGCCCGCTCCCGCGAGACCGGCCGGCACTGGCTCACCGGCGGCGACTTCCCGGTCATGGGCCCGGCCGCGGGTCCGGGCGCGGGTCCGGCGGCGGGTCCGGGCGCGGGTCCGGCGGCGGGTCCGGCCGCGGGGGTGACCCCGTGACCGACCGCTACACGGTGATCTCCGCCGACTGCCACGCCGGCGCCGACCTCCTCGACTACAAGCCGTACCTGGAGAAGCGGTTCCACGACGACTTCGACGCCTGGGCCGCCGGCTACGTCAACCCGTACGAGGACCTGCTCGCCGACACCGCCGACCGCAACTGGAACTCCGACCGGCGGCTGAGCGAGCTCGAAGCCGACGGGATCGTCGCCGAGGTCGTCTTCCCCAACACCATCCCGCCCTTCTTCCCCTCCGCCTCCCTCATGGCACCGGCCCCCACCCGGGAGGAGTTCGAGCGCCGCTGGGCGGGACTGCGCGCCCACAACCGCTGGCTCGCCGACTTCTGCGCCCAGGCCCCCGGCCGCCGCGCGGGCGTCGCGCAGATCCTCCTCAACGACGTCGGCGAGGCCGTCCGCGAGATCCGCCGCACCCACGCGGCCGGGCTCACCGGCGGCATCCTGCTCCCCGGCACCCCGCCGGGCAGCGGACTGCCGGAGCTGTACTCGGAGACGTACGACCCGATCTGGGCCGTCTGCGAGGAGCTGGACATCCCCGTCAACCACCACGGCGGCTCCGCCTCCCCGCCGCTCGGCGACGAACCGGCCGCCCGGGCGGTCTTCATGGTGGAGACCACCTGGTTCTCCCACCGGGCCCTGTGGCACCTGGTGTTCGGCGGCGCCTTCCGCCGCCACCCCGGGCTCAAGCTGGTCCTCACCGAGCAGGGCTCCGGCTGGATCCCCGGCGTGGTGGAGATGCTGGACTACTACCACGGGCGCCTCGTCGCGGCGGCGAGCCGGGCGGTCACCGCCGAGTCCAAGTTCGGCGCGGGCCTCGCGGACTCCATGGGCCGCAGCCCCGGCGAGGTCTGGCGGGAGAACTGCTTCGTCGGCGCGAGCTTCATGCGCCCGCACGAGGTGCCGCTGCGGGACCGGATCGGCCTCGACAAGATCATGTGGGGCAGCGACTACCCGCACGACGAGGGCACCACCCCGTACTCCCGCGAAGGGCTCCGCCTCGCCTACGCGGGCCTCCCGCGCGAGGAGGTGACGGCGATGGTCGGCGGCAACGCGGCCCGCGTCTACGGCTTCGACCTCGCCCTCCTCGACCGGATCGCGGCCGTCCACGGACCCGCGGTCGAGGAGATCGCCACCCCCCTGGAGAAGGTCCCGGAGGGCGCCACCAGCCCGGCGTTCGCCCCGGGCGGGTCGGTCCGCGTCTGGTGAGCCCCCGGGTGCGACCCTCCTGACGTGACCGATGCGCCGTCCTCGTCCCCGTCCCCGTCCCCGCACCACGAGGCCGCCGCGGCCGGCGGCGGCCTCGGCACCCGTCTCAACTGGCTCCGCGCCGCCGTGCTCGGAGCCAACGACGGCATCGTCTCCACCGCCGGTCTCGTCGTCGGCGTCGCCGGAGCCACCGGCTCCCAGGCGACCCTGCTCACCGCCGGACTCTCCGGCCTCCTGGCCGGCTCCCTCTCCATGGCGGCGGGGGAGTACGTCTCGGTCTCCGTCCAGCGCGACTCCGAGAACGCCGCCCTCGCCACCGAGAAGCGCGAACTCCGCGAGAGCCCCGCCGCCGAACTCGACGAACTCACCGCACTCCTCACCGCCCGTGGCCTCACCCCCGACGTGGCCCGCGAGGCCGCCGTACAGCTCACCGAACGCGACGCCCTGCGGGCGCACGCGCGCGTGGAGCTGGGCATCGACCCCGACCAGCTCACCAACCCCTGGCACGCGGCCTGGGCCAGCTTCCTCGCCTTCACCGTCGGCGCCCTGCTCCCGCTTCTCGCGATCGTCCTCCCGCCCGCCTCCGTCCGCCTCTGGGTCACCGTCGGCTCGGTCCTCGCCGCCCTCTGCCTCACCGGCTGGTGGGCCGCCCGGCTCGCCGAGGCCCCCGCCCCGCGTGCCACCCTCCGCACGGTCGCCGGCGGCGCCCTCGCCATGGCCGTCACCTACGCGGCGGGCTCCCTCCTGGACGTCGCCGGGGTATGACCGGGGGGCCGCGCTTGTCGGAAGCCGCCAAAGGCTGCTGACAAGTCGTCTCGCATACTTGTTGGTAACAACGTCTAGCCGTGCGCCGCGGGCGAGCCCTACCGTCGACGGCATGCCCAACCTGCCCGATGTCGTGCTCTGGTCCATACCGGCGTTCGTGCTGCTCACCGTCGTGGAGATGGTCAGCGTCCGGCTCCGTCCCGACGAGGACGCCGCCGGGTACGAGACCAAGGACGCCGCCACCAGCCTCGGCATGGGGATCGGCAGCCTCGCCTTCGACGCCCTGTGGAAGATCCCGATCGTCGCGATCTACACCGCGGTGTACGAGCTGACGCCGCTGCGGGTGCCCGTCCTGTGGTGGACGGTCCCGCTGATGCTGCTCGCCCAGGACTTCTTCTACTACTGGCAGCACCGCGGCCACCACGTCATCCGCGTCCTGTGGGCCTGCCACGTCGTCCACCACAGCAGCCGCAAGTTCAACCTCACCACCGCCCTGCGGCAGCCCTGGACCAGCGTCACCGGCTGGCCGTTCTACCTGCCGCTGATCGCCCTCGGCGTGCACCCCGCCGCCATCGCCTTCTGCTACTCGATCAACCTCGTCTACCAGTTCTGGATCCACACCGAGCGCGTCGGGCGGCTGCCCCGGCCCTTCGAGTACGTCCTCAACACCCCCTCCCACCACCGCGTCCACCACGCCTCCCAGGGCGGCTACCTGGACCGCAACTTCGGCGGGATCCTGATCGTCTGGGACCGGATGTTCGGCTCCTGGACCGGCGAGACGGAGCGGCCGGTCTACGGCCTCACCAAGAACATCGAGACGTACAACCCGCTCCGCGTCGCCACCCACGAGTACGCCGCCATCGCCCGCGACGTCCGCGCCGCGGGCGACTGGCGCGAACGCGCCGGACGCGTCTTCCGCGGACCGGGCTGGCAGCCCGCGCCGCCCGCGCCGCGCGCCACCGCGGACCTCGACGCCACCGCGCCGCGCACCGCCGCGGACCACGACGCCACCGCGCACCGCACCACCACGGACCACGACCAGACCGCCCCGGAGCCCGCCGCGTGAACACCCTGTCCCGGACCCTGCTCGGCGCCTTCGGCCTCGCCGCCGCCGCCGACCTCGGCTCGCTCCTCGCCGGCGCCGACACCGGCCACCTCGTCGCCAAGCCGCTCCTGATGCCGCTCCTCGCCGCCTACGCGGCCACCCGCGGCGCCCCCCGGCTCCTCGTCGTCGCCCTCCTCTTCGGCTGGGGCGGCGACGTCTTCCTGCTGTTCGACGCCGACTGGGCCTTCCTCGTCGGCATGGGCTCCTTCGCCCTGGGCCACGTCTGCTACCTGACCCTCTTCGGCCGCCGCCGCACCTCCCCGGCCCTCGGCGCCGCCTACGCCCTCGCCCTCGTCGGCACGGTCGTCGCCCTCTGGCCCGACCTCCCCGCCGAGCTGCGGATCCCCGTCGCCGGCTACTCCCTGCTGCTCACCGCGATGGCGTACCGCGCCAGCGCGCTCGGCGTCCTCGCCGGCACCGGCGGCGCGCTGTTCCTGCTCTCCGACACCCTGATCGCCACCGGCATCGCCGACTGGCCCCAGCTGCCGGTCCCCGACTTCTGGGTCATGCTGACCTACATCGCGGCGCAGGTCCTGCTCACCGCCGGCGTCCTGGCCGCCCGCCCGGCCGCCGGAGCCCCGGCGGCCGGCGGACCCGCCACGGCGATGTACGGTGAACGTCGTACGACCAGCTGACAGCGAGGACCCATGCGCGCCACCACCATCCATGCTCCGTTCGACATGCGCGTGGAGGAGGTGCCCGACGCGGTCGTCCAGGACCCGACCGACGTCGTCGTACGGGTCCTGCGCGCCTGCATCTGCGGCAGCGACCTGTGGGCCTACCGCGGCGAGTCGGCCCGGCAGCCCGGCCAGCGCATCGGCCACGAGTTCCTCGGCATCGTCGAGGAGACCGGCTCCGAGGTCACCGGCTTCCGCGCCGGCGACCTCGTCGTCGCCCCCTTCGTCTGGTCCGACGGCACCTGCGCGTACTGCGCCGAGGGCCTCCACACCTCCTGCCCCCGCGGCGGCTTCTGGGGCTCCGTGGGCTCCGACGGCGGCCAAGGCGAGGCCGTCCGCGTCCCCTTCGGCGACGGCACGCTCGTCAGGCTCCCCGCCGACGCCGCCTCCGACGACCGGCTGCTCACCGCCCTGCTCGCCCTCTCCGACGTCATGGGCACCGGCCACCACGCGGCCCTCGGCGCCGGCGTCCGCCCCGGCTCCACCGTCGCCGTCGTCGGCGACGGCGCCGTCGGGCTGTGCGGGGTCCTCGCGGCCAAGCGGCTCGGCGCCGAGCGGATCATCGCCCTGGGCCGCCACACCGCCCGGACCGACATCGCCCGCGCCTTCGGCGCCACCGACGTCGTCGCCGAGCGCGGCGAGGCCGCAGAGGCCGCCGTCCGCGAGCTCACCGGCGGCCAGGGCGCCCACGGCGTCATCGAGGCCGTCGGCACCGAGCAGTCCATGCGCACCGCCGTGAACATCACCCGCGACGGCGGCTCCATCGGCTACGTCGGCGTCCCCCACGGCTCCGGCACCGGCCTCGACCTCTCCGTCATGTTCGACCGCAACATCGCCCTCCGAGGCGGCGTCGCCCCCGTCCGCGCCTACATCCCCGAACTCCTCGCCGACGTCCTAGCCGGCACCCTCGACCCATCCCCGGTCTTCGACCAGACCGTGCCCCTCGACGGCGTCTCCGCCGGCTACCGAGCCATGGACGAACGCACAGCCCTGAAGGTCCTCGTCACCCCATGACCCAGGCGGGGGAGTCCCCGCGGAGGAGCCCCGGCGGCCGTGACCGGCCCGCCGGGTCCGCGCTCCGACCGTGAGCCTCGACGGCTACCGCGCCATGGATGAGCGCACGGCCGTGAAGGTCCTCGTCAGCCCGTGACCCAGGTGGGGACGTCCCCGCCGAGGAGCCCCGCCGGCCGCGCCCAGCCCGCCGGGTCCGCGCTCCGGCCGTGGGCCTGGATGGCGTCCCCGGCGGCTACCGCGCCATGGCCGAACGCACCGCCCTCAAGCTCCTCGTCACCCCGTGACCCAGGCAGCGGAGTCCCCGCCCTGGAGCCCCGCCGGCCGCGCCCAGCCCGTCGGGCCTCCCTTGTACGCCACCGGTGACACCGCGTGCCGTAGTCGGCCCAGTGGGCCCTGCGACACGGTGAGGTGGTGCTCCGGGTCGTACGCGGGGAGCTCGTGTGTCAGCCAGTGGCCGGTCTGGGCCAGGGCGAGGCGTACCAGTCGGGTGCCGCCGTCGCGGCGCTGTTCCGTCAGTGACCGCAAGACCGCCGCCGCCAGGAGGTATCCCGTCCCGTGGTCCAGGGCCTGCGCCGGCAGGGCGCCCGGATCCCGTGCCGAACCCTCCGTGGCCGCGATGCCGGTCGCGACCTGCACCAGGCTGTCGAAGCCGCGCCGGCCGCCCCAGGGGCCGTAGTCGCCCCACGCCGACAGCCGGGCCGTCACGAGCCCCGGACGCTCCAGGCCGTACCGCTCCAGGGCCCCGGGCCGGTAGCCGGTCACCAGGACGTCCGCCGCGTCGAGGAGTTCGCCGAAGGTCCGCCGGTCCGAGGGCCGGTCCAGGTCCAGGGCCGCCGTCCGCTTCCCCACGTCCGTGTCCGCGTGCTGGTCCGGCAGTTCGGGGTTGCCCGGCGGGTCGATCCGCAGCACGTCCGCGCCGAGCAGCGCCAGCGTCCGGGTCGCCACCGGCCCCGCGATCACCCGGGTCAGGTCCAGCACCCGGAGCGGCCGTCCCTCCCGCCGCCGCGGCGCCGCCCCGTCCACCACCTCCCGGCTCAGCACCGGCCGCGCCGCCACCTCCCGGCCCTGCGGGTGGGCGGCCCACTCCCGGGGCGTCCGCAGCGCCACGGCGAGGCCCCCGGAGGCGTACACCACCGACTCCACGTCGACCGCCTTCCGCCCGCCGATCGCCTCCGCGACCGCCCCCACAGAGTCGGCCGTGTCGGGAACGCCCAGCGCCGCGAGCAGCGCGGCCCTGTGGTGCGGGTAGTTGGCGTGGGTACGGACCCAGCCGTCGGCGGCCCGCCAGAACCGCGACAGCGGCGCGAAGCTCACCGGCGCCCGCCCGTCCACCCGCAGATGACGCTCGCTCACGAACGCGGTCGCCACCGCCCCGTCGTCCACCCGCACCGGCCCCGCCACGCGCGCCTGCTCCACGGCCGCGAGCCCGCAGACGGCGACCGTCGCCCGCGCCAGGTCCATCACCGGCAGCCGGGCCGGCAGCAGCCCCGACACCCCGCCGTACTCCACCCGGTCGACCAGGGCGGGATCGCCGCCGAGAACCGCCCACAGCGCTTCCGTACCGCTCCGAACCGTGCTGTCCATGCCCCGCACTATGGCACCCCGTGCCACCACCAGGGCACGCGAAAGGGCCCCGGTGTGGCAGACCACACCGGGGCCCCGGGAACGCCAGGCCCTACCGGCCTACGTCACCACTTGCGGACGGCGTCCAGCGCGTCCACCAGACCGGCTCCGTAGAAGCCGTTCTTCCACTTGCCGCCCTCACAGACGGCGTCGATCTTGCCGTCGCCCTCGATGTCGTACGGGTTGGTGCACGCGCGCTTGTCGGCCTGCGCGTACAGCAGCGCCTTCAGGGCGGCCGGGCTCGCCTTCGGGTGCGTCGACTTCAGCAGCGCGAGCACACCGGCGGCGTGCGGCGACGCCATCGACGTACCGGCCTTGTAGTTGTAGCCGCCGTTGACCGTCGTCGACAGGATGCGCCCGTTGACCGCCGGGGCCTCCGGGGTCTGGAACTCGGTGCGGTCACCACCGGGCGCGGCGATGTCGATGACACCCAGACCGTAGTTCGAGTACGACGCCTTCAGGTCCTTCGCACCGGTCGCCGAGACCGTCACGACGCCCGGCAGCTGCGCCGGGTAGTCCAGGCAGACGCTCGGGTCGATGACCCGGTCGCCCGGAGTGGTGTCGTTCGGGCTGGAGTTGTCCAGGATCTCGTCGGCCGCGAGGTCGAACTTGGAGTTGCCGGCCGCGGCCACATTGACCGTGCCCTTCTTCTCCGCGTACCGGGTCGCCCGGGAGACCGCCTCGATGAGGGCCTTCTGGTCCTCGTCCGTCTTGCAGGCGAACATCCACGGGTCGGTGTAGTAGCTGTTGTTCGTGATCTCGACGCCCTTCTCGGCCGCCCACATGAAGCCGCAGACCACGGCCTCGGTGTAGAAGAAGCCGTCCGGGGTCGACACCTTGATGCCCGAGACCTTGACGCCCGGGGCGACACCGGTGATGCCGATGCCGTTCTTGGCGGCGGCGATCGTGCCGGCGACGTGCGTGCCGTGGTCCGACTCGCCCGGGTTGGGGCGCCACGAACCGGGGGTGGTGTCCGGCTTGCCGGAGACGCAGTTGGCCGACGCCTTGGCGTCGAAGTTCGGCGCCAGGTCCGGGTGGGTGTCGTCCACACCGGTGTCGATGACACCGACCGTCACCCGGCTGCTGCCGAGCGTCTTCTGGTGCGCCTTGTCGGCCTTGATGGCCGGGAGGTCCCACTGCAACGGCTCCAGCGGGTCCTGCTCGTCGGAGGCGGTCGCCGCGGCGGCCAGCGCCTCCGAGGAGGACAGCGACTCGGAGCCGGCGCCCACGGAGTTGTCGCTCTGCACGGACAGCGGGGCGGTACGGGTCGCACCCGCCGACACCACACCGCGGGCCTTGCGGATCGTCTCCGCGAACGCGGGGTTCTGCGAGTGGACGACTATCACGCCTATCTGGTCGTACGCGATGACGACCTCACCGCCGGCGGCGGCGATCGCCTTCTTCACCGCGGAGGAGGTCCAGCGACCCCCCTCGGTGTTGACGACGTACGAGAGCTTCTCGCCCGTCGCCGCGACGGTGGCGGCCGCCGGAGCATCGCTCAGTTCCGCGGCGGAGGCGGCGCCGGAGGGAAGGAAGCCGAGCGAGGCGGTGAGCGCGAGACCAGCAGGCAGAGCGAGTACTCGGCCGCGCCTCGATCCCAGATGAGCCATGGGTTCTCCACATCATCCGTATGTACTGCCCGCGCGCGGGGTTGCGGACGGACAGGTGCATGACGAGTGAAGCTATCGCTGATCTTGTCTGCTCATCAATGAGTTGAGAAGACCTGATGAAGATTGGCACCAAGAATTCCCCACCGCTGAACCACTTCGCATCGGGCTCCGTGCCGTTGAGCAGGGGAGGGGCTCCAGCAGGCGCCCCCGCTCCCGCACCCCCAGGTGAGGCCCCCCTTGACCATGCCGTCCGTCCCCGCGTCACGAGGAGATTCCGTGGCTACCGAAGCACCGCCGCCGCCGAGAAAGGGCACCGAGACCGACCCCGGTCCCGCCCGGCCCACCACGGAGCAGTTCGTCGAGGTCCAGCGGAGCGAGGAGTTCGGCGAGCTCCGCCGCACCTACCGCTCCTTCGCCTTCCCCCTGACGATCGCCTTCATCACCTGGTACCTGCTCTACGTCCTGCTCTCCAACTACGCGGGCGGGTTCATGGGCACCCGCGTCTTCGGCAACATCAACGTGGCGCTCGTCCTGGGCCTCGGCCAGTTCGCCACCACCTTCCTCATCGCCTGGCTCTACTCCCGCCACGCCGCCCTCCGCCTCGACCCCAAGGGCGAGGCCATCAAGGCCCGTATGGAGGGCGACGCATGAGCACCCTCGTCACCGCCGGCGCCCCCGTCCTGCTCGCCGCCGACAACGCCACCACCGAGCACCGGCCGCTGATCATCGCCCTCTTCGGCGCCTTCGTGATCGCCACCCTCGCCATCACCGTCTGGGCCGGCCGGCAGACCCGCAGCGCCGCCGACTTCTACGCCGGCGGCGGCCAGTTCACCGGCTTCCAGAACGGCCTCGCGATCTCCGGCGACTACATGTCCGCCGCGTCCTTCCTCGGCATCAGCGGCGCCATCGCCCTCTACGGCTACGACGGCTTCCTCTACTCCATCGGCTTCCTCGTCGCCTGGCTCGTCGCCCTGCTCCTGGTCGCCGAACCGCTGCGCAACTCCGGCCGCTTCACCATGGGCGACGTCCTCGCCTACCGGATGCGCCAGCGCCCCGTCCGCACCGCCGCCGGCACCTCCACCATCGTCGTCTCGATCTTCTACCTGCTCGCCCAGATGGCCGGCGCCGGCGTCCTCGTCTCGCTGCTCCTCGGCATCACCAGCGACGGCGGCAAGATCGCGATCGTCGCCCTGGTCGGCGTCCTGATGATCGTCTACGTGACCATCGGCGGCATGAAGGGCACCACCTGGGTGCAGATGGTGAAGGCGGTGCTCCTCATCGCGGGCACCCTCCTCATCACCTTCCTCATCCTGCTCAAGTTCGACTTCAACCTCTCGCAGCTGCTCGGAGCCGCCGCCACCAACAGCGGCAAGGGCGACGCCTTCCTGGAGCCCGGCCTCAAGTACGGCGTCAGCGAGATCTCGAAGCTCGACTTCCTCTCCCTCGGCATCGCCCTCGTCCTCGGCACCGCGGGACTGCCGCACATCCTGATCCGCTTCTACACGGTGCCGACCGCCCAGGCCGCCCGGAAGTCGGTCAACTGGGCCATCGGCATCATCGGCGCCTTCTACCTGATGACGATCGTCCTCGGCTTCGGCGCCGCCGCCCTGCTCAGCCCGGAGACCATCACCTCCTCCAACAAGGCGGGCAACACGGCGGCCCCGCTCACGGCCCTGGAGGTCGGTGGCGGCGCCGACTCCACCGCCGGAGCGATCCTCCTCGCCGTCATCTCCGCCGTCGCCTTCGCCACCATCCTGGCCGTCGTCGCCGGTCTGACCCTCGCCTCCTCCTCGTCCTTCGCGCACGACATCTACGCCAACGTGATCAAGCGCGGGAAGGCCACCGAGAAGCAGGAGATGCGGGCCGCCCGCTGGTCCACCGTCTTCATCGGCGTCGTCTCCATCGGGCTCGGCGCCCTCGCCCGCGACCTCAACGTCGCCGGTCTCGTCGCCCTCGCCTTCGCGGTCGCCGCCTCGGCCAACCTGCCGACGATCCTCTACTCGCTCTTCTGGAAGCGGTTCACCACCCAGGGCGCGCTCTGGTCGATCTACGGCGGCCTGGCCTCCTCCGTCGTCCTCGTCCTCTTCTCCCCGGTCGTCTCCGGCGGACCCGGCTCCATGTTCAAGGGCGTCGACTTCCACTGGTTCCCGCTGGAGAACCCGGGCCTGGTCTCCATCCCGCTCGGCTTCCTCCTCGGCTGGCTCGGCTCCCTCCTCTCCAAGGAGGAGCCGGACGCGGGCAAGTACGCCGAACTGGAGGTCAAGTCCCTCACCGGCGTCGGCACCGCCGCGGCCGTGAAGCACTGACCACAGCGCAGCCGCTCGTATACGTTCCGCAGCGAACCACCGGCCGCGTCGTAGAGTTCTACGACGCGGCCGGTGCCGTCCTCGTGACAATCGGCCCGTGCCCGAGGTCCGCACGGTCACGTAGGCTCGGAAGACAAGCGAACCTGGAGAAGGGGAGGGGGACCGGTGCTCCTCGACACGTACGGCCGGGTCGCCACTGACCTGCGCGTTTCCCTCACCGATCGGTGCAATCTGCGCTGCACCTACTGCATGCCCGAAGAGGGCCTCCAGTGGCTGGCCAAGCCCGACCTCCTCACCGACGACGAGATCGTCCGGCTGATCCGGATCGCCGTCACCGACCTCGGCGTCACCGAGGTCCGCTTCACCGGCGGCGAGCCGCTGCTCCGCCCCGGCCTCGTCGGGATCGTCGAGCGCTGCGCCGCCCTGGAGCCCCGCCCCCGGATGTCCCTGACGACCAACGGCATCGGGCTCAAGCGCACCGCCGCCGCCCTCAAGGCCGCCGGCCTGGACCGGGTCAACGTCTCGCTCGACACCCTGCGGCCCGAGGTCTTCAAGACCCTCACCCGCCGCGACCGCCACCACGACGTCCTCGACGGCATGGCCGCCGCCCGCGAGGCGGGCCTCACCCCGGTGAAGGTCAACGCGGTCCTGATGCCGGGGCTCAACGACGACGAGGCCCCCGACCTGCTCGCCTGGGCGGTGGAGGAGGGGTACGAGCTCCGCTTCATCGAGCAGATGCCCCTCGACGCCCAGCACGGCTGGAAGCGCGACGGCATGATCACCGCCGGGGACATCCTGGAGTCGCTGCGCACCCGCTTCACCCTCACCCCCGAGGGCTCCGAGGAGCGCGGTTCCGCCCCGGCCGAGCGCTGGGTCGTCGACGGCGGGCCCCACACGGTCGGCGTCATCGCCTCCGTCACCCGCCCGTTCTGCCGGGCCTGCGACCGCACCCGGCTCACCGCCGACGGACAGATCCGCACCTGCCTCTTCGCCACCGAGGAGACCGACCTGCGGGCCGCGCTCCGCTCGGACGCGCCGGACGCGGACGTCGCGGAGCTGTGGAAGAAGGCGATGTGGGGGAAGAAGGCCGGCTCGGGCCTGGACGACCCGAGCTTCCTCCAGCCCGACCGCCCCATGTCAGCTATCGGCGGCTGAGTCCCACTCCGCGAGCGGGACGACGTCCTTCAGGAATCCCCGCACGCCCAGGAACTGGGACAGGTGCTCGCGGTGCTCCTCGCACGCGAGCCAGGTCTTGCGCCGCTCGGGCGTGTGCAGCTTGGGGTTGTTCCACGCGAGGACCCAGACGGCGTCGGCGCGGCAGCCCTTGGCGGAACAGATCGGCTTCTCTTGGCTCACCCGATCATTGTCCAGCAAGGGCGATGCCGAGCAGCCACGGGGGGAGCTGCCCGGCATCGGTCCGTCGCTCCGACGGGGGATGCGGAGCGCGTACGCAGTATGTCACGGCACCCCGGGTGCGGTGCACCGGAACTTCACGATTGATCTGAGCTTTTCTTGAGGTTCCCGGCGCCTTCGCCGCCACGTTCCGTGACCGGGGAAGGCCGGGCCGGATCAGCCCTGCCCGTACGGGCGTTCCGCTCCGGATTCCGCTCCGTCCTCGCCCGGCCCGAGCGCCGGGCGCACCGGCGACGGCAGATACGCCGAGGGGAGCGAGGGGGCGCTCTCGCGCCCCGCGTTCGCGATCACCACCGCGATGTACGGCAGCAGCACCCCGAGGGCCAGGGCCACGACCGCCACGTGCCGTTCCACGTTCCACAGCACCGCGGCCGCGATCACGGAGAGCGTCCGGACCGACATCGAGATGATGTACCGCCGCTGCCGCCCCCGGACGTCGTCCTCCAGCCCCTGCCGGGCCCCGGTGATCCGGAAGACCTCGGGTCCGCCTCGCTTCCGCATCGTGTTCCACCACCCGCCGCTCACGCCGGACCCCCGGTCCGGACCTCGGACCACCGTACGCCCACGGCCCCGGGCCGACGAGACCGGGTCACGGACGGAGGCGTCCGACATGCGCCGTATGGCCGACGGGCCGAGACTGGGGCCACATGCGCACGAGGAGGCGACTATGAGTTGGTTGTGGGCGATCATCGTCGGATTCGTCCTGGGTCTGATCGCGAAGGCGATCCTGCCGGGCAAGCAGCAGATCCCGCTCTGGCTGACGACGGTCTTCGGCATCCTGGGCAGCGTCCTGGGCAACGCGGTCGCCACGTGGATCGGCGTCGAGGACACCAAGGGCATCGACTGGACCCGTCACCTGCTCCAGCTCATCGGCGCCGTGGTCGTGGTCGGCGTCGGCGACATGGTCTGGGCCTCGATCAAGGGCAACAGACAGCGCACCTGACGGGGCGGCACAGCCGGAAGGCCCGGTACGGCGACCGCCGTACCGGGCCTTCCGGTGTATCCTAGCCGGCGTACTCGATGGCCGCCAGGTTCTTCTTGCCGCGCCGCAGCACCAGCCAGCGGCCGTGCAGCAGCTCGCCCGCCTCGACGACGGCGTCCTCGGCGGTCACCTTCACGTTGTTCACGTAGGCGCCGCCCTCCTTCACCGTGCGCCGCGCGGCCGACTTGCTCGCCACCAGACCGACCTCGGCGAACAGGTCCACGACCTGGCCCAGCTCGGTCACGCGCGCGTGCGGCAGCTCGGAGAGCGCCGCGGCCAGCGTCTTCTCGTCCAGCTCGGTCAGGTCGCCCTGCCCGAACAGCGCCTTCGACGCCTCGATGACCGCCCGGCACTGGTCCGCGCCGTGCACCAGGGTGGTGAGCTCCTCGGCGAGCGCCCGCTGCGCGGCCCGCGCCTGCGGACGCTCGGCGGTCTGCGCCTCCAGCTCCTCCAGCTCCTCACGGGGCTTGAAGGAGAGGATCCGCATGTACGTCGAGATGTCGCGGTCGTCCACGTTCAGCCAGAACTGGTAGAACGCGTACGGCGTGGTCATCTCCGGGTCGAGCCAGACGGCGCCGCCCTCGGTCTTGCCGAACTTGGTGCCGTCCGCCTTGACCATGAGCGGGGTCGCCAGCGCGTGCGCCTCGGCGCCCGGCTCCAGGCGGTGGATCAGGTCGAGACCGGCCACCAGGTTGCCCCACTGGTCGGAGCCGCCCTGCTGGAGCGTGCAGCCGTACCGCCGGTACAGCTCCAGGAAGTCCATGCCCTGGAGCAGCTGGTAGCTGAACTCGGTGTAGCTGATGCCCTGCTCGGACTCCAGGCGGCGGGCCACGGAGTCCTTGGTCAGCATCTTGTTGACCCGGAAGTGCTTGCCGATGTCCCGCAGGAACTCGATCGCCGACAGGCCGGCGGTCCAGTCCAGGTTGTTCACCATGACCGCGGCGTTCTCCCCCTCGAAGGAGAGGAAGGGCTCGATCTGGGTGCGCAGCCGGTTCACCCAGTTGGCGACCGTCTCGGGGTCGTTCAGGGTGCGCTCGGCGGTCGGACGGGGGTCACCGATCTGGC
This sequence comes from Streptomyces sp. NPDC059201, assembly GCF_042754585.1. Taxonomy (NCBI): domain Bacteria; kingdom Bacillati; phylum Actinomycetota; class Actinomycetes; order Kitasatosporales; family Streptomycetaceae; genus Streptomyces; species Streptomyces sp. NPDC059201. The sequence goes on along the minus strand of NZ_JBHZBB010000019.1, from coordinate 24,130 downwards.
CGGTGGCCCCGCCGACCAGCGCCAGCGGCCGGTGCCCGGCGCGCTGGAGCCGGCGGACGGTGAGCACCTGAACCAGGTGGCCGACGTGGAGACTGGCCGCGGTCGGGTCGAAACCGCAATAGAACGTGACGGGACCGTCCGCGAGAGCCTTGCGCAGGGCGTCCTCGTCGGTGGACTGGGCGAAGAGCCCGCGCCACTTCAGCTCGTCGACGATGTCCGTCACGGTCGTCAGTCTCCTTGGCTAGTGAGGTGGTGAAAGCCCAGTCTAGGCGGGTCAGACGCCCTTGCTGACCGAGCTCATGTTGAAGTCGGGCACCCGCAGGGCGGGCATCGCGGCCCGGGTGAACCAGTCGCTCCACTCGCGCGGCAGGGTCCGCTCCGTCCGGCCCGCCTCGGTGGCCCGCGACAGCAGGTCCACCGGGGACTCGTTGAACCGGAAGTTGTTGACCTCGCCGACGACCTCGCCGTTCTCCACGAGGTAGACGCCGTCCCGGGTCAGACCGGTGAGGAGCAGCGTCGCCGGGTCGACCTCGCGGATGTACCAGAGGCAGGTCAGCAGCAGCCCGCGCTCGGTGGAGGCCACCATCTCCTCCAGGGAGCGGTCGCCGCCGCCGTCCAGGATCAGGTTCCCCGCCCCGGTCGCCACCGGCAGGCCGGTGAGGCCCGCCGTGTGCCGGGTGGTGATCAGCCGGTCGAGCACGCCGTCCCGCATCCAGTCCACCGGGGCGACCGGCAGGCCGTTGTCGAAGACCGACTCGTCGTCGCCTGAGGCGTGCGCGATGACGAACGGCGCGGACTCCAGGCCCGGCTCGTGCGGGTCGCTGCGCAGGGTCAGCGGCAGCGGCGAGAGGGTCTCGCCGAGCCGGGTGCCGCCGCCGGGCCGGGAGAAGACCGTACGGCCCTCCACCGCGTCCCGCGCCATCGACGACCACAGCTGGTAGATCAGCAGGTCGGCCACGGCGGTCGGCGGCAGCAGCGTCTCGTACCGCCCGGCCGGCAGCTCGATCCGCCGCTCGGCCCAGCCGAGCCGGACGGCCAGCTCGGCGTCGAGCGCCGCCGGGTCCACGTCCTTGAAGTCCCGGGTGGAGCGCCCGGCCCACGCGGAGCGGGTGCGATCGGGGGACTTGGCGTTGAGCTCCAGGGTGCCGTTGGGCTGGTCGTGCCGCAGCCGCAGCCCGGTGGACGTGCCCAGGTAGGTGGAGGTCAGCTCGTGGTGGGCGAAGCCGTACAGCTCCCGGCCGCCGGCACGCGCGCGTGCGAAGGCATCGCCGAGCGCCGGCGCGAAGTCGGCGAAGACGGAGGAGGAGGTCTCGGAGGGCGCGTCGGTGAAGTCGGGGGAGGAGGGCACGCCCGCCACCAGCGGCTGCGCGTCCTCGGCGGGCCCGGCCGCCCGCGCCGCCGCCTCGGCGGCCCGGACCAGCGGCTCCAGGTCCTCCGCGGTCACCGCGGAGCGGGACACCACCCCGGAGGCGGTGCCCTCGGAGCCGTCCACGGTGGCGATGACGGTGAGCGTACGGCCCCGGGTCACGCCGTTGGTGGTGAGCGCGTTGCCCGCCCAGCGGAGGTTGGCCGAGGACTCCTCGTCCGCGATGACGACACACCCGTCGGCCCGGGACAGCTCCAGCGCCCGCTCGACGATCTCGTACGGCTTGCTGACGCGGCTCATCGACCGGCCTCCTGCGTGGTGTTCAGACTGTGCTTACCCGGGGGACGACCCCCGGACCCCCAGCAGAGGGCCCCGTGCGTGGTGGACCTGTTCATCGACCGGCCTCCTGCGTCGTGTTGAGAATGTTGACGCCCCGGAAGAGGGCGGAGGGGCAGCCGTGCGAGACGGCGGCGACCTGGCCCGGCTGGGCCTTGCCGCAGTTGAAGGCGCCGCCGAGGACGTACGTCTGCGGGCCGCCGACCTTCTCCATCGAGCCCCAGAAGTCGGTGGTCGTGGCCTGGTACGCCACGTCCCGCAGCTGCCCGGCCAGCCGGCCGTTCTCGATGCGGAAGAAGCGCTGGCCGGTGAACTGGAAGTTGTACCGCTGCATGTCGATCGACCAGGACCGGTCGCCGACCACGTAGATGCCGCGCTCCACGCCGCCGATCAGGTCCTCGGTCGACAGACCGCCCGGGTCGGGCTGGAGCGACACGTTCGCCATCCGCTGCACCGGCACGTGCCCGGGGGAGTCCGCGAACGCGCAGCCGTTGGACCGCCCGAGGTCGGTGAGCTTCGCGATCCGCCGGTCCAGCTGGTAGCCGACGAGCGTGCCGTCCTTCACCAGGTCCCAGGACTGCGCCTCGACGCCCTCGTCGTCGTACCCGATCGTGGCGAGGCCGTGCTCGGCCGTGCGGTCACCGGTCACGTTCATCACCGAGGAGCCGTACGCCAGCTTGCCCAGCTGGTCGAAGGTGGCGAAGGAGGTGCCCGCGTACGCCGCCTCGTAGCCCAGCGCCCGGTCCAGCTCGGTGGCGTGGCCGATGGACTCGTGGATCGTCAGCCACAGGTTCGACGGGTCGACGACCAGGTCGTACCGGCCGGCCTCGACGCTCGGCGCCCGCATCTTCTCGGCGAGCAGCTCCGGGATCTCCTCCAGCTCCCTGTCCCAGTCCCAGCCGGTCCCGGTCAGGTACTCCCAGCCGCGGCCGACCGGCGGCGCGATCGTCCGCATCGAGTCGAACTCGCCGGTGGTGCCGTCCACGGCGGTCGCCGTGAGCTGCGGGTGGAGCCGTACCCGCTGCTGGGTGGTGACGGTGCCCGCGGTGTCCGCGTAGAACTTGTTCTCGAAGACCGTGAGCAGCGAGGCGTCCACGTGCGCGACCCCGTCGGCCCGCAGCAGCCGCCCGGACCAGTCCGCGAGCAGCGCGCTCTTCTCCTCGGCGGGCACGGAGAACGGGTCGATCTCGTACGAGGAGATCCACACCTTGTCCGCGTGCACCGGCTCCGCCGCCAGCTCCACCCTCCCCCAAGGACTCCGTCCAGGGGGGACCCCCACATTTGACCCGGCCGCGGCGATGACCTGCGCCGACAGCTTGGCCATGGCCACGGCCTGCGAGGCGACCTTCGCCGCCCCGTCCATGGTCAGGTCGACCCCGGAGGCGAAGCCCCAGGCCCCGCCGTGCACCACCCGCACCGCGTAACCGAGATCGGTGGTGTCCGACGAACCCGCGGGTTTCGCGTCCCGCAGCCGCCAGGCGGCGGAGCGGACCCTTTCGAGCCGGAAGTCCGCGTGCTCGGCGCCGAGCGCCCGCGCGCGGGCCAGCGCCGCGTCGGCGAGCGCCCTCAGCGGCAGGGCCGTGAAGGCCGGATCGATGGAATGGGCCTCAGATGGCACAGCTGTCTCCTGTCGTGTACGACCGGTCGCCCCGATCATGTCGCGCTTTGGGCCGGGTTGCCCAGGGATTTCTGTAGGGACCCGACAGTGACATCCGTACGCCACTGTCAGGGCCCGATTCCGCGGATCGCGGAACGGGCCGATAGGTTTCGAGGTACCAGACCGCTGATCGAAAGGGTGATCCGTTGAGCCGCTCGGTTCTCGTCACCGGAGGAAACCGGGGCATCGGCCTCGCCATCGCCCGCGCGTTCGCCGAGGCCGGCGACAAGGTCGCGTTCACGTACCGTTCCGGCGAGCCGCCGGCCGCGCTGGCGGAGCTGGGCTGCCTGGCCGTCAGGTGCGACATCACCGACGCCGAGCAGGTGGAGCAGGCGTACAAGGAGATCGAGGAGAAGCACGGCCCGGTCGAGGTCCTCGTGGCCAACGCCGGCGTGACCCGCGACACGCTCCTGATGCGCATGTCGGACGAGGACTTCACCTCCGTCGTCGACACCAACCTCACCGGCACCTTCCGTGTCGTGAAGCGCGCCAACCGCGGCATGCTCCGCGCCAAGAAGGGCCGCGTCGTCCTGATCTCCTCGGTCGTCGGTCTGCTGGGCTCGGCGGGCCAGGCCAACTACGCCGCCTCCAAGGCCGGCCTGGTCGGCTTCGCCCGCTCGCTCGCCCGTGAGCTCGGCTCGCGGAACATCACCTTCAACGTCGTCGCGCCCGGCTTCGTCGACACCGACATGACCGCCGTGCTCAGCGACGAGCAGCGCGCGGGCATCGTGTCCCAGGTCCCGCTCGGCCGCTACGCGCAGCCGCAGGAGATCGCCGCGGCCGTGAGGTTCCTCGCCTCCGACGACGCCTCGTACATCACTGGAGCCGTCATTCCGGTTGACGGCGGACTGGGAATGGGTCACTGAGCACGATGACGAACACGTCTGGAATCCTCGAGGGCAAGAAGATCCTCATCACCGGTGTGCTGATGGAGTCCTCCATCGCCTTCCACACCGCGAAGCTGGCCCAGGAGCAGGGCGCGGAGATCATCCTCACCGCCTGGCCCCGGCCCACGCTGACCGAGCGCATCGCCAAGAAGCTCCCCCATCCCGAGAACGTCAAGGTCCTGGAGCTCGACGTCTCCAACGACGAGCACCTCGCGCGCCTGGAGGGCCAGGTCCGCGAACACCTCGGCGACCGCATCGACGGCGTCGTGCACTCCATCGGCTTCGCGCCGCAGGACGCCCTCGGCGGCAACTTCCTCAACACGCCGTTCGAGTCCGTCGCCACCGCCATGCACGTCTCGGCCTTCTCCCTGAAGTCCCTGACGATGGCGCTGCTGCCGCTGATGAGCGAGGGCGGCGCGGTCGTCGGCCTCACCTTCGACGCGAAGTTCGCCTGGCCGCAGTACGACTGGATGGGCCCGGCCAAGGCCGCCCTGGAGGCCACCAGCCGCTACATGGCGCGTGACCTGGGCAAGCAGAACATCCGCTGCAACCTGGTCTCCGCCGGCCCGCTCGGCTCCATGGCCGCCAAGTCCATCCCGGGCTTCGGCGAGCTGGCGAGCGTCTGGGACAGCCGCTCCCCGCTGGAGTGGAACCTCTCCGACCCGGAGCCGGCCGGCCGCGCGGTCGTCGCGCTGCTCTCCGACTGGTTCCCGAAGACCACCGGCGAGATCGTCCACGTCGACGGCGGTCTGCACGCGATCGGCGCCTGACACCGCACGTACCGCACCGGCCGGGGCCGGGTGCGTTTCCCCTCGGGGGACCGCACCCGGCCCCCGCCGTTTCCCGGCCCTCCGGCGCCCCGAGTCGAAAAGTCCGGCGGATCACCGCAGACTGGTCGAAGCGTGTCGTTCCGGCTACTCACGGGGAGGAGGTACGGGCATGCGCACGCTCCAGCGCGGCTTCGCCGCCTACGCCTCGGTCGCCGCCCTGCTCCTCGGGACCGCCGTCGCCGCGGAGGTCCACGCGGCCCCCGCCCCCGCCGAGGAGCTCGCCGTGACCGCCGCACCGGCCGCCGACGAGCCGGAGGACTTCGGCTCCTCCTGCCACACGGTCGTCGAGGGCACCCGGGTCACCGCCCACTGCCGGAACCCGTACCCCCGCACCGACCGCATACGGCTGCACGTCGAGTGCGACCCCTGGTGGGACCTGGACACCGACAGCGCGCCCGTCGACGTCGCGCCCGCCGACCACGCGACCCTCACCGCCCGCTGCTGGAAGGAGGTCCGCGCCGCGTGGGTCACCCACGAACCGGCCGCGGACCCGGCTCCTCCGGCGGCGCTTCCCCCGGCCCCTCCCGCCCTCCCAGGCACATGAACGGATAGCCGGCCGCCTCCTCGGCCGCCCGCTCCGCGTCCCCGGTCCTGATCGCGTCCACCAGGCGCGCGTGGTCCATGTGGTTCTCCGGCCGCAGCACCTGCCCGACGTCGCCGCGCAGCCACTCCCGCAGGAGATCGCCCAGGTCCGCGTAGAGCTCCGTCAGCACGTCGTTGCCGGACGCCGCCACCACCGCGTGGTGGAAGGCCGCGTCCACCGTCACGAACCGCTCCGCGTCCCCCGACTCCCACGCCTCCTCGCGCCGCACCAGCAGCGCGTCCAACTGCTTGAGGTCCCGCTCGGAGCGCCGCTCCGCCGCGAACCGCGCGGCGGCCGACTCCAGCGTGGAGCGCAGCTCGGCCACGTGCCGCGGGTCGGAGCCCGCGAACCGCCGGTGCATCACCCCGGCCAGCTCGCTCGTCGCCGCCACATAGGTGCCGGAGCCCTGACGGATGTCGAGCAGTCCGTTGTGGGCGAGGGCCCGGACCGCCTCGCGGACGGTGTTGCGCGCCACGCCCAGCTGCTCGACCAGCTCGGGCTCGGTCGGGATGCGCGAGCCGACCGGCCACTCGCCGGAGGTGATCTGGTTCCGCAGCTCGGCGATCACCTGGTCGGTCAGACCGGTGCGCCGGGGGTGCCCGAGGGCCATGGGGACTCACCTTCCGGGGTGGGGTGGTATTGGTTCGGGATTGGACAACCAATCATCCCATGATTCTATGATGGTTCTATGTCAGACGAGCCGAAGACCCTCGACCCCGCCGCCGCGACCCGGCCGGCCCCCGCCCCGGAACACCCGATATCCACCCCGGCGCCGCTGCCCGCGCCCACCCCGGACGGCGGCCGCACCGCCCGCTGGACCCTCGGCCTCGTCTCCGTCGGACTCGTCCTCGCCGCGCTCAACCTGCGCCCCGCGATCACCAGCCTCGGCGCCCTCCTCGAAGAGGTCAGCGCCTCCCTGCACATGAGCGGCACCGTCGCCGGGATCCTCACCTCCGTGCCGCCGCTCTGCTTCGCGATCTTCGGCATCACCGCCCCGCGCCTGGCCCGCCGCTTCGGCCCCGCCGCCGTCGTCTGCGCCGGCATGGCCGCCATCTTCACCGGCCTGCTGCTGCGCCCCCTCGCGACCGGCACCGCGGGCTTCCTCGCCGCCAGCGCCCTCGCCCTCATGGGCATCGCCGTCAGCAACATCCTCATGCCGGTGATCGTCAAGCGGTACTTCCCCGACCGCATCGGCAGCATGACCGGCCTGTACTCCATGGCCCTCGCGCTCGGCACCTCGCTCGCCGCCGCCCTCACCGTCCCCATGACCGACGCGCTGGGCGGCGACTGGCGCCTCGGCCTCGGCGTCTGGGCGGTCGTCGCCGCCCTCGCCGTCCTGCCCTGGCTCCCGCTCGTCAAGGACCGCACCGGCACGGCCCGTACGGAACCGGGCGCCACGCCCGGCGGAGCCCCGAAGGCCGCCACCACCGACACCGCGTCCGCGTCCCGCCCGATGTACCGCAGCAGCACCGCCTGGGCCCTCGCCTGCTTCTTCGGACTCCAGGCCACGGGCGCGTACATCACCATGGGCTGGATGCCGCAGATCTTCCGCGACTCCGGCGTCCCCGCCTCCACCGCGGGCATCCTGCTCGCGGTCACCATGGTCATGGGCGTCCCGCTCGCCTTCGTCATCCCGCGCCTCGCCACCCGCATGCGCAGCCAGGGCCCGATCGTCGTCGCCCTCGGAAGCTGCGGCCTGATCGGCTACACCGGCCTGTTCCTCGCCCCGGCCGGCGGCGCCTGGGTCTGGGCGGTGCTCCTCGGCGTCTCCAACTGCTCCTTCCCGCTCGCCCTCACCATGATCGGCATGCGCTCGCGCACCGGCGCCGGCGTCGTCCGCCTCTCCGCCTTCGCCCAGAGCGTCGGCTACCTCATCTCCATCCCCGGGCCCCTCCTCGTCGGCGTGCTCTACCAGCACAGCGGCGGCTGGGGCGTGCCGATCGCCCTCATGGGCGGGCTCATGGTGCCGCAGATGATCGTGGGCACGCTCGCCGGACGGGACCGGACGATCGAAGACGAATCCTGAGATGCGAGACTGTGGCCATGCCCGTTCTCGAACCCAATCCCCAGGGCGGCCAGAAGAAGCTGCTCCTCGTGCTCGGCGCGATGCTCGGCATCACGGTCGTCATCGCCGTCATCGCCTCGATCGCCTCCCCCTGACCCGGCCCGCCCCGGCCGGGGGTGGGGACAACCCCCCTGTCCCCTAGGGGGAAGACTCAGGGGCGAGTAGGTGGATCACCGGATGGGCCGCGGCCCCCGCGCTCCCTACGGTGGAGACACACCGCGGTTCCGCGGCATCCACCCTCCCCCGGGGACGTCGTCCCGTCGTCCAGGGGGGCCACCCCATCACGGAGGCGGTCATGACGGCCCTCACCCGCACCGGCGACCGGACCACGCCCGCCGGCGGCGTCGACACCCGGCTGCCCTGGTGGGCCCTCGCCCTCCCGGTGGCCGCCTTCACCGTCCTCCTGCTGCTGGTCACCGGGCCCGGTGAGGCCGCTGCGGCGGGCGGGGACGGCGGGATGGGAGAGCTGCTCCAGCGGATCGGGCAAACCCTCGCTCTCTGAGTCAGGACGGCCGAATCCGTGCCAAGCTGTGGACCATGAGCGTCGAATCAACCCGCAGGATCGTGCTGCTCCGGCACGCGAAGGCAGACTGGGGCCAGGAGACCGACCACGAGCGGCCGCTCGCCGAGCGCGGCCGCAAGGACGCACCCGTGGCGGGCCGCCGGCTCGCCCAGTCCGGCATCCCCATCGATCTGGCCCTCTGCTCGACCGCCGCCCGCACCCGTGAGACGTGGAAGCTCGCCGTCCAGGAGCTGCCCGAGCGGCCGAAGACGGTCTACGAGGAGCGGATCTACGAGGCGTCCCTCGGCGAGCTGATCGCCCTGCTCAACGAGGTCCCGGAAGAGGTGGACAACGTCCTCCTCGTCGGCCACAACCCCGGCATGCACGCCCTGGCCGACGCCCTCGCGGGCGAGGCCGAGGGCGACGGCCTCGCCCGGATGAACCGCAGCGGCTACCCGACCGCCGCCTACGCCGTCCTCACCTTCACCGGCACCTGGAAGTCCGTCGAGCACGGCGTCGGGACCCTCGTCGAGTTCTGGACCCCGCACGGCTGACCCGCGCGCGCGTACGCGAAAGGGGCCCGGCCGTCGGAAGAACGGCCGGGCCCCTTCCCGTACGAGAACAAGCGCGTCCCGTACGAGAACGGGCGCGTCCTGTACGAGAACAAGCGCCTCCCGTACGAGAACGGGCGGGCGGGCTCAGTGGAGCGGGTCCTCCTCGCCGAAGTCCGCCGCCTCGACCTCCTCGCGGGTGATCCCGAGCAGGTACAGCACCGTGTCGAGGAACGGCACGTTCACCGCCGTGTGGGCCGCCTCGCGCACCACCGGCTTGGCGTTGAACGCCACCCCGAGCCCCGCCGCGTTCAGCATGTCCAGGTCGTTGGCGCCGTCGCCGATCGCCACCGTCTGCGCCAGCGGCACCCCGGCCTCCGACGCGAACCGGCGCAGCAGCCGCGCCTTGCCCGCCCGGTCCACGATCTCGCCCGTCACCCGGCCGGTCAGCTTCCCGTCCACGATCTCCAGGGTGTTGGCCTGGGCGAAGTCCAGCCCGAGCCGCTCCTTCAGATCGTCGGTCACCTGTGTGAAACCGCCCGAGACCACACCCACCTGGAAGCCGAGCCGCTTGAGCGTGCGGATCAGCGTCCGCGCGCCCGGCGTGAGCCGCACCTCGACCCGCACCTTGTCCACCACCGACGCGTCCAGGCCCTCAAGGAGCGCCACGCGCGCGTGCAGCGACTGCTCGAAGTCCAGCTCGCCCCGCATCGCCGCCGCCGTCACCTCGGCGACCTTCTCCTCGCACCCCGCGTGCGCCGCGAAGAGCTCGATGACCTCGTCCTGGATCAGCGTCGAGTCCACGTCCATCACGACCAGCCGCTGCGCCCGCCGGTGCAGCCCGGCCGAGACCACGGCCACGTCCACGCCGATCGTGTGCGCCTCGATGGCGAGTGCCGTCCGCAGCGCCTCCGTCGCGCAGCCCGAGACCGCGAACTCGACGGCCGTCACCGGGTACTTCGCCAGTCGGAAGATACGGTCGATGTTGCCGCCCGCCCCGGCGATCCTGGCCGCTATGGCCGCCGTCTGCTCGGCCGTCAGCGGGTGCCCGAGCACGGTCACGTGCGAGCGGCCCTCACCGCGCGGCCGGTTGTCGCCGGTGCCCGAGATGATCTCCGCCTGGAGCTTCAGCGACTCGGCCCAGCTGTGCACGGTGGCGCGCAGCTCGCCCTGCGAGGCGACGGTCGGCTCGGTGACCAGCGCGCACAGCACGAGCCGGCCCCGCGAGACGACCTGCTCGATGTCGACGACGTCCACCGAGAAGGCGGCCAGGGTGTCGAAGAGACCGGCGGTGATCCCGGGCCGGTCCTTACCGAAGATCTTGACGAGAAGCGTGGGAACGTCCGCGGCGGGAACGGCGGGAACGGCGGGAACGTCCGGTGTCTGCGATGCGCTCATGGTGCTCCCACCGTATCGGGCACCCGATGCCACCCGGCGCCCCGTCCCGCGTAGCGGACACCCGGCCGGACGAGTCCCGGCCCGGACGGCCCCGCGGCCCTCCCTCGGGTCTTCACGCCGCCCGACTTTCGGATCCGGGACCCGGCCTGAAATAGTTCCCCAGGATGATTCGCCATCCCTAGGGCCCCCGAGACGGGGGCGTATCGGGGGACACACAGTGGGGCATGGAGTGCCAGAACTCGTACTCGAACTCAACGGCAGGACCTGGACGCTGGAGCCGTCCCGGGCCTACACCCTGGGCCGCGACCCCCAGGGGGACCTGGTCATCGACGACGCCAGGGTCTCGTGGCGGCACGCCACGATCAGCTGGAACGGCCGGAGCTGGGTCATCGAGGACCACGGCTCCACCAACGGCACCTTCGTCGCCGGGCAGCGGCTCCAGCAGCTGGAGATCCACCCCGGGACCGCCGTCCACCTCGGCAACCCGACGGACGGACCGCGCCTGAACCTCTCCGCCGCGCACGCCGGACAGGCCCAGCCCGCCGGACAGCCGGCCCACGTCCACCAGGGCGGCACCCCGGTCCAGCCGGTCCACCCCGCGCAGCAGCCCGCCGAGCAGGCCGAGTGGCCCGCCCACGACGTTCAGCCCCAGCCGGGCGTCTGGCAGCAGCAGCCCGCACCCCAGCACGGCGGCCACGTCCCTCCTCAGGTGCCCCACCAGGGCCACCACCAGGGCCACCACCCCGTCCAGCAGCCGGTCCAGCAGCCGGTCCAGCAGAGCCACGCCGCCGCGGGGGCGTCGTCGGCCTACTCCGACCGCAGCCCCACCACCTTCCACCAGCTCTCCCTCGGGCACGTCATGCGCATCGGCCGTGCGCTCGAGAACGAGCTGGTCGTCTCCGACCTCCAGGTCTCGCGCCACCACGCCGAGTTCCACGCCACGCCCGACGGCCGCATGGAGATCCGCGACCTCGGCTCCCACAACGGCACCTACGTCAACGGCCAGCCGATCCCCAAGGGCGGCTCCGCCCTCCTCGGCCCCCAGGACATCGTCGGCGTCGGCCACTCCACCTTCCGGATCGTCGGCGGCCAGCTGGAAGAGTTCGTCGACACCGGCTCGGTCTCCTTCTCGGCCCGCCACCTCACGGTCACCGTCGACGGCGGCAAGCAGATCCTCAAGGACGTCTCCTTCGGCGTCCCCGAGAAGTCCCTCATCGGCGTCATCGGCCCCTCCGGCTCCGGCAAGTCCACCCTCCTGAAGGCGCTCACCGGCTACCGGCCCGCCAACGAGGGCGACGTCCTCTACGACAACCGCAGCCTCTACAAGCAGTTCGCCGAGCTGCGCCAGCGCATCGGTCTGGTCCCGCAGGACGACATCCTGCACAAGGAGCTGACCGTCCAGAAGGCCCTCCGGTACGCCGCCAAGCTCCGCTTCCCCGGCGACACGGCGACGGTCGAGCGCGAGGCGCGCATCGACGAGGTGCTGCGCGAGCTGAAGCTCGACATCCACAAGGAGAAGAAGGTCACCTCCCTCTCCGGCGGCCAGCGCAAGCGCGTCTCGGTCGCCCTGGAGCTGTTGACCAAGCCCTCGCTGATCTTCCTGGACGAGCCGACCTCCGGCCTCGACCCGGGCATGGACCGCGACGTCATGCAGCTGCTCCGCGGCCTCGCCGACGACGGCCGCACGGTCCTCGTCGTCACCCACTCGGTCGCCGAGCTGGCCCTCTGCGACAAGCTCCTCGTGATGGCGCCCGGCGGCTCGGTGGCGTACTTCGGCCCGCCGGACGAGGCGCTGAACTTCTTCGGCTACTCCTCCTGGGCCGACGTCTTCTCCGCCTTCGAGAACTACCGCGACTACGACTGGGCCGGCCGCTGGAAGGGCTCGCAGCACTACCAGCTGTACGCCGCCGACATCGACGCCGTCGCCGCCCAGCCCGTCCACATGCCGCAGCAGGCGATGTCCCGCCCGCCCAAGCCGCAGGGCTGGGGCTCCCAGCTGTGGACCCTGATCCGCCGCTACACCTCGGTGATCGTCTCCGACAAGGGCTTCCTCGCCCTCATGGTGATCCTCCCGGCGGTCATCGGCTCGGTCTCCGTCGTCATCCCCGCCGACTTCGGCCTGGCCCCGCCCACGCCGCCGTCCCGGTTCAACGGCGACGCCGGCATCATCATGCTGATCCTCACGGTCGGCATGTGCTTCTCCGGCGCGGCCAACTCCGTCCGAGAACTGATCAAGGAACGGGTCATCTACGAACGGGAGCGCGCCACCGGCCTCTCCCGCTCGGCCTACCTGATGTCCAAGGTCATCGTCCTCGGCGTCATCACGGCCTTCCAGGGCGTCATCCTCTGCGCCATCGGCTTCGCCATCCGCGACCTGCCCGCCGAGGGCCTGCTCATGCCGCCGGCCGTCGAGCTCTGCCTCGTCGTCATCGCGCTCGGCCTCACCTCGATGATGGTCGGCCTGGTCATCTCCGCGCTGGTGAAGACCGCCGAGAAGACCATGCCGCTGCTCGTCATGTTCGCGATCGTCCAGGTCGTCTTCACCGGCATCCTCTTCAAGGTCTTCGGCTCGCCCGGCCTGGAGCAGTTCGCCTGGCTCATGCCCTCCCGCTGGGCCATCGCCGGCGCGGGCACCACGCTCGACCTCGCGCACCTCATGGCGCCGTGGGACCCGAAGAACCCCACCGACCTGGACCCCCTGTGGGAGCACAGCGTCGGCCAGTGGAGCTTCAACATCGGTGTGCTCCTCGTCATGACCGCCGTCCTCGGCGTCCTGGTCGCCCGCCTGCTGCGCCGCCACGAGCCCGAGGTCATGCGCAAGTAGCGGCCCCGGCCCCCGGCCCCCCCCGCACGCACGCCCGGAGGGCGGCACCCCCACACGGGGTGCCGCCCTCCGGCGCTGTCGGCGCGACTCAGTACGCGCTGTTGACGTTGTCGATCGAGCCGTAGCGGTCGGCCGCGTAGTTGGCGGCGGCGACGAGGTTGGCGACCGGGTCGTACTGGTCGAACTTGGTGCCCTTCACGTGGTACGCCTTGAAGGTCGGGTAGATCACCTGGAGCAGACCCTTGGACGGGACGCCGTTGATGGCGTTGATGTCCCAGTTGTTGATGGCCCGCGGGTTGCCGCTGGACTCCCGCATGATGTTCTTGTGCAGGCCGTGGTACGTGCCCGGGATGTTGTGCTTGTCCATGATGAACAGCGCCTCGCGGATCCAGCCGTCGAGGTTGTTCGCGAAGACCGGGGTGCGGGCGACGGAGCGGCTCGCGGCCGCCTTCGCCGCGGCGCGCTTCTTCGCGGCGGCCTTCGCCTTGGCCTTGGCCGCGGCCTTCGCCTCGGCGGCCCGCTTCTTCGCGGCCGCGTCGGCCTTCGCCTTGGCCTCGGCCTTGGCCTTCGCCGCCTTGGCGGCCTTCGCGGCCTTCGCCTTGGCCGCGGCCTGAGCCTTGGCCTTCGCCTCGGCCTCCTGCTTGGCCTTCAGGCCGATGGTGGTGTGCTGGTCGGACACGCTCGCCGCCAGCGCCTTCGCCTGCGGGCTGCTCGCGTCGTACGACCACGCCACCCGCTGGCTCGTGTGCAGCGCCTGCGGCTCGGTCTCCGTGGAGCCGTTGCCCGGCACGAGGGAGAGGGTGAGGGCGGCAGCGCCCAGGGCGGCGACGCCGGCGATCGTGGCCTTGTGGGTCTTCTTCAGACCACGACTGTGGCCAGGGGTGTTCTGAGACATTGCAGGACTACCTCTTCGAATCGCTGGGGGTCGCTGGGCCGGGGCGGCGCTGCGCCTGCTCGGCGGCGACGGGGGCAATTCTTAGCGGCAGCAAAATGCCGTGGCAAAGGTGTGACGTACGATCCCGGGTAGTGGATCAGGGGCCGGTGCACCCGCCCGACACATGCCTTCAGGGCCGGTTCGTCCCACCCCGAACCACCCCGAACCGCACCACTAGCGAGCTTCGTAAGTGACCTGCGTCCTATGCGCGGGCTCACATGGGCCCCGTAACAAACTCACCGCACGTTGCGTCAGCAACGCACACAGTGAGCGCCCTCCACCGCAAGGAGGAGAGGCCCGCCTTCCGAGGTCGTACCGGAGGCGCCGGGGCCTCACCGCCCGGGTGTACGAAGCCCCGCGCCGCCCCGCCCTCCCGGAGCCGAGGCCCTTTTCAGCACCCGCAGGCCCCTCCCACGCACGCACACGCGCGCGCGTGCTCCCTCCTACCCCCGGGCCCACCCCGCCGGCCGACCCGCCGGGCACTTCGACCTAGGTCCCGCGACCCCCTCCACCGCCGTCCACAGCCCCATACGGACGGTCACACCCCGCCGGTACGGTGAAGTCATGAGCCACCGACCGAGCTCCGGCCTCGCGGCCGTGAGCACCGCACTCCTGGCGATGAGCCGGCAGATGGAGGTCCGCGACGTCCTCAAGACGATCGTCGCCTCCGCCCGCGAGCTTCTCGACGCCGAGTACGCGGCCCTGGGCGTGCCCGACGACCACGGCGGCTTCGCCCAGTTCGTCGTCGACGGCGTCACCGACGAGCAGTGGCGGGCCATCGGCCCGCTGCCCCGGCAGCACGGCGTCCTCGCCGCGATGCTCCACAAGGCCGAGCCCGAGCGGCTCGCCGACGTCCGCGAGGACCCCCGCTTCGGCGGCTGGCCCGACGCCCACCCCGAGCTCTCCGACTTCCTCGGCCTCCCCGTCCGGGACGGCGACGAGACCCTGGGCGCCCTCTTCCTCGCCAACAAGCGCTGCCCCAAGCCCGAGGGGAGCTGCGGCTTCACCGCCGAGGACGAGGAGCTGCTCGGCATCCTCGCCCAGCACGCCGCCATCGCCCTCACCAACGCCCGGCTCTACGAGCGCAGCCGCGAGCTCACCATCGCCGAGGAGCGCTCCCGGCTCGCCCACGAGCTGCACGACGCCGTCAGCCAGAAGCTCTTCTCCCTCCGGCTCACCGCCCAGGCCGCCGCCGCCCTCGTCGACCGCGACCCGGCCCGCGCCAAGGACGAGCTCCAGCAGGTCGCCGCGCTCGCCGCCGAGGCCGCCGACGAGCTGCGCGCCGCCGTCGTGGAGCTCCGCCCCGCGGCCCTGGACGAGGACGGCCTCGTCCACACCCTCCGTACCCAGGTCCAGGTCCTCGACCGCGCCCACACCGCCACGGTCGTCTTCGACAGCCCCGGCATCCGCGCCCTGCCCGCCGCCCAGGAGGAGGCGGTCCTCCGGGTCGCCCAGGAAGCCCTGCACAACGCGCTGCGGCACGCCGACGCCGCCGTGGTCACCGTCGGGCTCGCCCGGCACGGCCAGGGCGCCCGGCTCACCGTCACCGACGACGGCCGCGGCTTCGACCCGAGGACGGTCCGCAGCGCCGGCCGCCACCTCGGCCTGGTGTCCATGCGCGACCGCTCCGCCGGAGTCGGCGGCGCCCTCACCGTGACCTCCGCCCCCGGCGAGGGCACCACGATCGAGATGGAGGTCCCCGGTGGCTGACAAGCCCATCCGCGTGCTCCTGGTCGACGACCACCAGGTCGTCCGCCGCGGCCTGCGCACCTTCCTGGAGGTGCAGGACGACATAGAGGTCGTCGGAGAGGCCGCGGACGGCGCCGAGGGCGTCGCCCGCGCCGAGGAGCTCCGCCCCGACGTCGTCCTCATGGACATCAAAATGCCCGGCACCGACGGCATCGAGGCCCTCAAGCGCCTGCGCGCCCTCGCCAACCCGGCGAAGGTCCTCATCGTCACCAGCTTCACCGAGCAGCGCACCGTCGTCCCCGCCCTGCGCGCCGGCGCCTCCGGATACGTCTACAAGGACGTCGACCCCGACGCCCTCGCCGGCGCCATCCGCTCCGTCCACGCCGGCCACATCCTGCTCCAGCCCGAGGTCGCCGGCGCCCTCCTCGCCCAGGACGACCCCCAGGGCGGTACGGGGCGGGGCACCACCCTCACGGAGCGCGAGCGCGAGGTCCTCGGCCTCATCGCCGACGGCCGCTCCAACCGCGAGATCGCCCGGGCCCTCGTCCTCTCCGAGAAGACGGTGAAGACCCATGTCTCCAACATCCTCATGAAGCTCGACCTGGCCGACCGCACCCAGGCAGCCCTCTGGGCGGTCCGCCACGGCCTCACCACGTGAAACGCTCCCGTCACGCGCCGGGGCGCACGCCCGTTCAGAACGTCATACCGTCGGGTGTACATCCCCCGTTCGGCGCAACCCGAAGGGGCCGGCGGCGTTCTCCATGGCATGCTGCGGCGGACCGGCCGCAGCGATGACCAGGAGGAAGTACCAAGTGAAGAACCTCAAGAAGGCCGCTGCCCTCACCATGGTCGCCGGCGGCATCGTCGCCGCCGGTGCCGGTGTCGCCTCCGCCCACGGCGCCGAGGCCAACGGCAAGGCCCTCAACTCCCCGGGTGTCGCCTCCGGCAACCTGGTGCAGGTCCCGGTCCACGTCCCCGTGAACGCCTCCGGCAACACGATCAACGTGATCGGCCTGCTCAACCCCGCCTTCGGCAACGGCGCCCTCAACGCCTGACCCACCCCCGACGGCCCCCGGAGCCTCCCTCCGGGGGCCGTCGCCTTTCCCCGCGGCCCCGCCGCGGGCACACGGTCGTCCGACCCCGAAGGGGTCAGACCCTCCGCTCGCGCTCCCGCTCCTCCACATACGCGTTGTACGCAGCGACCTGCGCCCGCCGGGCCACCCGCTCCACCGGCCGCAGGACCTCCGCGCGGGCCGCCATCTCGGAGGCGCTCACCGCACCGCCGTGCCCGTTGCCGTACGCCAGGTCGACCAAGAGGCCGATCCGCTGGGCCAGCTCCAGGACCCTCACCGCGCGCGGCGGGTAGCCGGGGGCCAGGACCTCGCGGCCCACCTCCGCCCGCGCCCGGTACGCCTCCCGTGCCGCCTCCGCCGCGGGCCCGGCCGCCGCCACGTCCAGCCGCGTCAGCGCCGCCGTCGCGTCCCGCAGCGCCTCCGCCAGCTCCCGCTCCGCCTCGCTCAGCGACGGCACGTCCGCCGGCGGCGCCTCCCGCACCGGAAGACAGCGCCACACCACCTCGACGTGCACGTCACCCGCGGGCCCCGCCTCCGCGACCTCCGGCACCAGCCCGTACGGCGCGCCGAACCCGACCACCGCCTCCTCCGCCTCCAACGCGCGCGCGTTGAAGTCCGGCGGACCGCTCAACCCCAGCGGATGTCCCGGCGCGGGCAGCGCCACCCGCCACCCGGTCACCCCGAGCCGCCGCAGCCGCCCCAGCGCCAGCGTCAGCCCCACCGGACCCGCCTCACCCGGCAGCCCCGCCACGCGGTGCACCGAGTCCTCCCCGACAATCGCCAGCGCCGCGTCGTCCGGCGACACCGCCCCGGCCAGCAGGGCGTTGCCCCAGGCGGCCAGGCGTCCTGAACGTGGTTCCGAAAGCATCCCCCCAGACTAAGGACCCGAACGACGCCCTAGGGACCGGCCCGCCCCGCCGATGACGTAGGTTTTCCCGTGGACGCCGCGCCCGCGGCCCAAGGCGACGACACGAGCCGACACGACTCGACGGCAAGGGGAGACAACGCGCTCATGAGCGATGTACTGGAGCTGGTGGACGTATCGGTGGTCCGCGACGGACGCGCTCTGGTGGACGGGGTCTCCTGGTCGGTCAAGGAGGGGGAGCGCTGGGTCATCCTCGGCCCGAACGGCGCCGGCAAGACCACCCTCCTCAACCTCGCCTCCAGCTACCTCTACCCCACCGCCGGCACCGTCACCGTCCTCGGCGAGCGCCTCGGCGGCGTCGACGTCTTCGAGCTGCGCCCCCGCATCGGCATGGCCGGCATCGCCATGGCGGAGAAGCTCCCCAAGCGCCAGACCGTCCTCCAGACCGTCCTCACCGCCGCGTACGGCATGACCGCCACCTGGCACGAGGACTACGACCCGGTCGACGAGGCCCGCGCCCGCGCCTTCCTCGACCGCCTCGGCATGAACGACTACCTGGACCGGAAGTTCGGCACCCTCTCCGAGGGCGAGCGCAAGCGCACCCTGATCGCCCGCGCGAT
This sequence comes from Streptomyces sp. NPDC059201, assembly GCF_042754585.1. Taxonomy (NCBI): domain Bacteria; kingdom Bacillati; phylum Actinomycetota; class Actinomycetes; order Kitasatosporales; family Streptomycetaceae; genus Streptomyces; species Streptomyces sp. NPDC059201. Next base: position 5,950 of record NZ_JBHZBB010000019.1, on the reverse strand, counting down.
GATGACCGACCCCGAGCTCCTCCTCCTCGACGAGCCCGCCGCCGGCCTCGACCTCGGCGGCCGCGAGGACCTCGTCCGCCGCCTCGGCCGCCTGGCCCGGGACCCGTACGCCCCCTCCATGATCATGGTCACCCACCACGTCGAGGAGATCGCCCCCGGCTTCACCCACGTCCTGATGATCCGTCAGGGCAAGGTGCTCGCCGCGGGACCCATGGAGGACGAGCTCAACTCCCGCAACCTCTCCCGCTGTTTCGGCCTCCCGCTCGTCGTCGAGCGCGTCGGCGAGCGCTGGACCGCCCAGGGCCTGCCCCTCAAGTAGCCCCGCCCCGCAGGGCCGTGAACCGCCGTGACCCGCACAGCCACGGCACCCCACCCCACCGCGCCCTGTCCCATCCGGCCCCACCCGCCCTACCATGACCGTGTGGACATCGACGCATGGATCTGGTGGCTGATCGGCGCGGTGGGGCTCGGTATTCCCCTGGTCCTCACCGCGATGCCGGAGTTCGGCATGTTCGCCGTCGGCGCGGTCGCGGGCGCGGTCACCGCCGCCCTCGGCTTCGGCGTCGTCGCGCAGGTGATCGTCTTCGTGGTCGTCTCCGTCGCGCTCATCGCCGTGGTCCGCCCCATCGCGGCCCGGCACCGCGCCGGAAGCCCCGCCCTCGCCACCGGCATCGACGCCCTGAAGGGCCGTCAGGCCCGGGTCCTGGAACGGGTCGACGCCGAGGGCGGACGCATCAAGCTCGCCGGCGAGATCTGGTCCGCCCGCTCCCTCGACGCCACCCGCGTCTTCGAACCGGGCGAGGAGGTCGACGTCGTCGAGATCGAAGGAGCGACCGCCGTCGTCATCTGACCGCCGTCGTCATCTGACCGACGTCAGGTGACCGAAGCCCGCCCATGACGTCCCGGCGTCTGGGAAACTCGATCATCGGAAGAAACCCGGCAGACAACCGGCAGCGAAGGGCACGGGGAACACGATGTCAGCAGTCATCATCGTCCTGATCATTCTGGTGGTGCTCGTCTTCATCGCCCTGATCAAGACGATCCAGGTCATCCCGCAGGCCAGCGCCGCGATCGTGGAGCGCTTCGGCCGCTACACCCGCACGCTCAACGCCGGCCTCAACATCGTCGTCCCGTTCATCGACACCATCCGCAACCGCATCGACCTCCGCGAGCAGGTCGTCCCCTTCCCGCCCCAGCCGGTGATCACCCAGGACAACCTGGTCGTCAACATCGACACCGTCATCTACTACCAGGTGACCGACGCGCGGGCCGCGACCTACGAGGTCGCCAGCTACATCCAGGCCATCGAGCAGCTCACCGTCACCACGCTCCGCAACATCATCGGCGGCATGGACCTGGAGCGGACCCTCACCTCCCGCGAGGACATCAACGCCGCCCTCCGCGGCGTCCTCGACGAGGCCACCGGCAAGTGGGGCATCCGCGTCAACCGCGTCGAGCTCAAGGCCATCGAGCCCCCGACCTCCATCCAGGACTCGATGGAGAAGCAGATGCGCGCCGACCGCGACAAGCGCGCCGCCATCCTCCAGGCCGAGGGCGTCCGCCAGTCCGAGATCCTCCGCGCCGAGGGCGAGAAGCAGTCCGCCATCCTCCGTGCCGAGGGCGAGTCCCGGGCCGCGGCCCTCAAGGCCGAGGGCGAGGCCCAGGCCGTCCGCACCGTCTTCGAGGCCATCCACGCCGGCGACCCGGACCAGAAGCTCCTCTCGTACCAGTACCTCCAGATGCTCCCGAAGATCGCCGAGGGCGACGCCAACAAGCTCTGGATCGTGCCCAGCGAGATCGGCGACGCCCTCAAGGGCCTCTCCGGCGCCCTCGGCACCATGGGCCAGAGCGCCCCGAACCTCAGCAAGGACGTCCCGGCCGCCAGGCGGGAAGAACCCACCGTCGACTGACCCGTGCCACTCGTTGAGTGACACGTACACGTAACTCCGTGCATGATCGGTGCGAGCCCCTCGACCCTTGCCGCGCACAGGGCGGGGAGGCGAGCCACTGACCATGTGAGGAAACGGCTTTGTCCATCTGGGAAGCCCTGGCAGTCTTCGTCGCCGGCATCGGCGCCGGCGCCATCAACACCATCGTCGGATCGGGGACGCTCATCACGTTCCCGGTCCTCCTCGCGACCGGACTCCCTCCGATCACCGCGAACGTCTCCAACGCCCTCGGCCTCGTCCCCGGCTCCATCAGCGGGGCCATCGGCTACCGCCGCGAACTCAAGGGCCAGACCCGCCGGGTGCTCCGCCTCGGCGCCGCCGCCCTCGTCGGCGGTCTCGTCGGCGCGATGCTGCTGCTCGCCCTGCCCTCCGAGGCGTTCGACGCGATCGTCCCCGTCCTCATCGGACTGGCCCTGGTCCTCGTCGTCCTCCAGCCCCGTATCGCCGCCGCCGTCCAGCGCCGCCGCGAGCGCACCGGCACCGAGGCCCACCCCGACGGCGGCCCCGTCCTCCTCGTCGGCCTCACCCTCGCCAGCATGTACGGCGGCTACTTCGGCGCCGCCCAGGGAGTCCTCTACCTCTCCCTGATGGGCCTGCTCCTCCACGACGACCTCCAGCGGATCAACGCGGTCAAGAACATCCTCGGCGCCCTCGTCAACGGCGTCGCCGCCGTCTTCTTCCTCTTCGTCGCCGAGTTCGACTGGACCGCCGTCCTCCTCATCGCCGTCGGCTCCACCCTCGGCGGCCAGATCGGCGCCAAGATCGGCCGTCGCCTCAAGCCGGCCGTCCTGCGCGGCGTCATCATCGCCGTCGGCGTCGTCGCCATCCTCCAGCTCACCCTGAAGTGACCCCGGCATGACGAGAGGGCCCGCCCCCGGCCGGGGGCGGGCCCTCTCACGTCCGTACGGATCAGGCGGCGGTACGGGCCAGCCACTCCGGCAGCTCCGACCGCTCACCGGCCCGCATGGCCAGCAGCATCGCGTCCGCGGGCGTCGGCACGAACGGCTCGAACAGCAGCGGCATCCCCGCCTGCTCCGGAGTCCGGTCCGCCTTGCGGTGGTTGTCCTCCGCGCAGGAGGCGACCGTATTCAGCCAACTGTCCCCGCCACCCTGCGCCCGCGGCACCACGTGGTCCACCGTCGTCGCGCGCCTCCCGCAGTACGCGCACCGGTGCTGGTCCCTGACCAGCACCCCCCTCCTCGACCACGGGGCCTGTCTTCGGAACGGCACCCGGACGAAACGGCAGAGTCTGATCACCCGGGGCACCGGCAGGTCGACGGCGGCCGCGCGCACCCGCAGATCGGGATGGGACTGCTCGACGACGGCCTTGTCCTGAAGGACGAGCACCACCGCGCGATTGAGCGTGACCGTCGAAAGCGGCTCGAAGCTCGCGTTGAGAACCAGCGTGTCCCGCATGATGCCCACCTCCCGTTGTGCCGGCCCGGCCCCCCATAGGGCTCTCGGGCGTGGATCAAACGATGGCCGGGCCGGCCGGGGTCGGACAACGCAATTTCGTGCGCAACAAAAGATGCCTGCTTCTGATCTCTCCAAGACCAGAAGCAGGCAAACAACAAACGAACGATCAGCCTGCGGCGGGAGCCGCGTACTCACCGACCAGCTGGGCGCGGCCCAGCGTGTGGAAACGCAGGTTGAATCCGACGGCGGCCGGCGAGGTGTCGGCGTCCGGCCCCAGCTTCTCCGTGTCCACCGCGTACACGGTGAACACATAGCGGTGCGCCGGGTCCCCGGCCGGCGGGGCGGCCCCGCCGAACTCCTTCGACCCGTAGTCGTTCCGCGCGTGCACCGCACCGGCCGGCAGCCCCTCGAAGGAGCCCGAGCCGGCCCCGGCGGGAAGCTCGGTCACCGACGCCGGGATGTCGAAGAGCACCCAGTGCCAGAACCCGCTGCCCGTCGGCGCGTCCGGATCGAAGCAGGTCACGGCGAAGCTCTTGGTCTCCGCCGGGAACCCGTCCCAGCGCAGCTGCGGAGAGACGTTCCCCTCCGCGTGGACCTGAGCGTCCTTCAGCACCCCGCCGGGCGGGACGTCGTCGCTCACCACGCTGAACTCCGCCACCGGCGGATGGAAGGCGTGGGGGAGCGGTGCCCTCTGACCCTCGGACATGTCAGACCTCCGGTTCGTCCGTACTAGGACCAGCTGCGCTTGCCGCCGACCTCGGCGAGCCACTGGTTGAGGTACGCCTTCCAGTCGGTCGCCTGGTAGTCGGCGAGCCCCACCTTGAACGCGCGGAAGGAGTCGCTGCCCTCGGTGAACAGACCCGGCTTCTTGTCCATCTCCAGGACGACGTCCATCTCGCGGTCGTCCGCGACGAAGCTGACCTCGACCTGGTTCAGGCCGTGGTACTGCTGCGGCGCGAAGAACTCGATCTCCTGGTAGAAGGGCAGCTTCTGGCGGGTGCCGCGGATGTGCCCGCGCTCCATGTCCGCGCTCTTGAAGCGGAAGCCCAGCTGGATGAAGGCGTCGAGGATCGCCTGCTGCGCCGGGAGCGGGTGCACGTTGATCGGGTCGAGGTCGCCCGAGTCCACCGCGCGCGCGATCTCCAGCTCGGTGGACACACCGAGCTCCATGCCGTGCAGCCGCTGTCCGCCGATCGTGTTGATCGGGGTCTCCCACGGGATCTCCAGGCCGAACGGCACCACGTGCACCGCGCCGGCCTTCACCTCGAAGGCACCGCCGAGGCGCACCTTCACGAACTCGATGTCCTGCTTGTGCTCCTGGTCGCCGCCCTCGACCTCGACGCGCGCCTGGAGACCGACGGACAGGCCCTCGATCTGCTGATCGACGCCACCGCCCTGGATCCGGACCTCGCCCTGGACGACGCCGCCCGGGACGACGTTCTCCTCGGTGAGCACCGTCTCGACGGTCGCCCCACCGGCACCCAGGCTCGCCAGCAGCTTCTTGAATCCCATGCCACTCTCTCCTTCTCGTTCCTGTCCCCTACATACGCGCGACGACCGTAGCGGGTTCCACGACGCTCCCGATTACGCTCGGACGCCATGAGCGAGAGCCCCGACCGTACGCCGCTCCCGCGGAGCTTCTTCGACCGCCCCGTCCTGGACGTGGCCCCGGACCTCCTCGGCCGCACCCTCGTCAGGAACACCGAGGAGGGACGCGTCGAACTGAGACTCACGGAGGTGGAGGCGTACGCCGGCGCGATCGACCCCGGCTCGCACGCCTTCCGCGGCCGCACACCCCGGAACTCGGTCATGTTCGGCCCGCCGGGACACGCGTACGTCTACTTCACCTACGGCATGTGGCACTGCCTGAACCTGGTGTGCGGCCCCGAGGGCGAGGCGAGCGGTGTACTGCTCCGAGCGGGCGAAATCCTGTACGGCTCCGACCTGGCCCGCCCGCGCCGCCGCTCGGCCCGCAAGGACACGGAGCTGGCGCAGGGCCCGGCCCGCCTCGCCACCGCCCTCGACGTCCCCGGCTCCCTGAACGGCACCGACGTCTGCGCAGGTCCGGACGGACCTCTAGCGGTTCTCACGGGCACCCCGCCGGCCCCTTCCCTGATCCGTACGGGCCCGCGCACGGGCGTCGGCGGCGACGGCGCCCCGCACCCCTGGCGCTTCTGGATCGCCGACGACCCCACGGTCAGCCCGTACCGTCCCCACACGCCCCGGAAGCGCCGACTTGACCCGGCAAGGGCGGAGGCGTAACGTGGCCCGAGCCGCTTGAGACGGTGGTGCTTTTTCAAGCACCCCGAGAGCGGCCACCCACTCACTGCGACGAATCCCCTCGGGGCTTATTTCGGCATGCCGGAATTCGTTTCGAAAGGCTCGATTATGAGCCGCCAGGGAAATCGGCTAAAGTAGTGGACATGCCGGAAGGCCCCGAGGAAAACAAATTCGGGACCGGAAAGCACCGAGGAAATCGGATCGAAAAGATCTGATAGAGTCGGAAACGCAGGAAGCGCCCGGAGGGCCTGGAAACAGGAACGAAGGAAGCGTCCGCACCTTGAGAACTCAACAGCGTGCCAAAA
>NZ_JBHZBB010000018.1:987-86258 GCF_042754585.1 Streptomyces sp. NPDC059201 | reverse complement strand
CCCCGGAACCGATGGTTCCGGGGCCGCCCCTTTTCGTGCCTCTACCGCTTACGCGTCCTTCGACAGGTTCGGGCCCGTCTCGCCCGCCGCGACCGGCGGGGCGTCCGGCAGGGCCGCCTTCTCCTCGCCGCGGAAGGTGAACTTGCGCTCCTCGCCCTCGCCCTCCGTGTCCACGACCACGATGTGGCCGGGGCGGAGGTCGCCGAAGAGGATCTTCTCCGAGAGGGTGTCCTCGATCTCGCGCTGGATCGTCCGGCGCAGCGGGCGCGCGCCGAGAACCGGGTCGTAGCCCTTCTTCGCCAGCAGCTCCTTCGCGGACTGGGAGAGCTCGATGCCCATGTCCCGGTCCTTGAGGCGCTCGTCCACGCGGCCGATCATCAGGTCGACGATCTGGAGGATGTCGTCCTGGGTCAGCTGCGGGAAGACGATGACGTCGTCCACACGGTTGAGGAACTCGGGGCGGAAGTGCTGCTTCAGCTCCTCGCTGACCTTCGCCTTCATCCGCTCGTAGTTGGACTTCGTGTCGCCCTGGGCGGCGAAGCCCAGGTTGAAGCCCTTCGAGATGTCCCTGGTCCCGAGGTTGGTCGTCATGATGATGACCGTGTTCTTGAAGTCCACGACCCGGCCCTGGGAGTCGGTCAGGCGACCGTCCTCCAGGATCTGGAGCAGGGAATTGAAGATATCGGGGTGGGCCTTCTCGACCTCGTCGAAGAGGACGACGGAGAACGGCTTGCGGCGCACCTTCTCGGTGAGCTGGCCGCCCTCTTCGTAGCCGACGTATCCGGGCGGCGAACCGAAGAGGCGGGAAACGGTGTGCTTCTCGCTGAACTCCGACATGTCGAGGGAGATCATCGCGTCCTCGTCGCCGAAGAGGAATTCGGCGAGCGCCTTCGAAAGCTCGGTCTTACCGACACCGGACGGACCGGCGAAGATGAACGAGCCGCCGGGACGCTTCGGGTCCTTCAGACCGGCACGCGTACGACGGATCGCACGCGAGAGGCCGATGACGGCGTCCTTCTGGCCGATGACGCGCTTGTGGAGCTCGTCCTCCATGCGGAGCAGACGCGAGGACTCCTCCTCGGTCAGCTTGAAGACCGGGATGCCGGTGGCGGTCGCGAGGACCTCGGCGATCAGCTCGCCGTCGACCTCGGCGACGACGTCCATGTCGCCGGCCTTCCACTCCTTCTCCCGCTTGGCCTTCGCGGCGAGGAGCTGCTTCTCCTTGTCGCGCAGGGACGCGGCCTTCTCGAAGTCCTGCGAGTCGATCGCGGACTCCTTGTCGCGGCGGACGCCGGCGATCTTCTCGTCGAACTCGCGGAGGTCCGGCGGCGCGGTCATCCGGCGGATGCGCATCCGGGAGCCGGCCTCGTCGATCAGGTCGATCGCCTTGTCCGGGAGGAAGCGGTCCGAGATGTACCGGTCGGCCAGCGTCGCGGCCTGGACGAGGGCCTCGTCGGTGATGGAGACGCGGTGGTGGGCCTCGTACCGGTCGCGCAGACCCTTGAGGATCTCGATGGTGTGCGGCAGCGACGGCTCGGCGACCTGGATGGGCTGGAAGCGGCGCTCCAGCGCGGCGTCCTTCTCCAGGTACTTGCGGTACTCGTCGAGCGTGGTGGCACCGATGGTCTGGAGCTCACCGCGGGCCAGCATCGGCTTGAGGATGCTGGCGGCGTCGATCGCGCCCTCGGCGGCGCCCGCACCCACGAGGGTGTGGAGCTCGTCGATGAACAGGATGATGTCGCCGCGGGTGCGGATCTCCTTGAGGACCTTCTTCAGGCGCTCCTCGAAGTCACCGCGGTAGCGGGAGCCGGCGACCAGCGCGCCGAGGTCCAGGGTGTAGAGGTGCTTGTCCTTGAGGGTCTCGGGCACCTCGCCCTTGACGATGGCCTGCGCCAGTCCCTCGACGACGGCGGTCTTGCCGACGCCGGGCTCGCCGATGAGGACCGGGTTGTTCTTGGTGCGGCGGGACAGCACCTGCATGACCCGCTCGATCTCCTTCTCGCGCCCGATGACCGGGTCGAGCTTGGATTCGCGGGCCGCCTGGGTGAGGTTGCGGCCGAACTGGTCGAGGACCAGGGACGTCGAGGGGGTGCCCTCGGCAGGGCCGCCCGCGGTGGCGGCTTCCTTGCCCTGGTAACCGGAGAGCAGCTGGATGACCTGCTGCCGCACCCGGTTGAGATCGGCGCCCAGCTTCACGAGGACCTGGGCGGCGACGCCCTCGCCCTCGCGGATCAGGCCGAGCAGGATGTGCTCGGTGCCGATGTAGTTGTGGCCGAGCTGGAGGGCCTCGCGGAGCGAGAGCTCCAGGACCTTCTTGGCACGAGGGGTGAAGGGGATGTGACCGGACGGGGCCTGCTGGCCCTGGCCGATGATCTCCTCCACCTGCTGGCGGACCGCCTCGAGCGAAATCCCGAGGCTCTCCAGGGCCTTAGCGGCGACACCCTCACCCTCGTGGATAAGGCCCAGAAGGATGTGCTCGGTGCCGATGTAGTTGTGGTTGAGCATCCGGGCTTCTTCCTGAGCCAGGACGACAACCCGCCGCGCGCGGTCGGTGAACCTCTCGAACATCGTTAATCGCTCCTCAGAGCGGTCAGTCAGTTAGGGGTCGATCCCCTCCCTGTCCTTCCGCAGCTTAGTCCCGCAAGCGGGGACCGCTCATTCCAACTGCCGACATCCGTCCGGATCACCCCCTTGTCCGTGGGGTGTCCCGCTGCCGAACAGCCGACAAATGCTCCAACTCGATGGTGCGAGACGATGTTCCCGCAGGCCAAGTAGTTACCCCCGCCTTGAGTACGCCGATGGCGAACGTGAGACGGCCCGGCCGTACGGGTCACCCCTCTCCACTAGGAATGTCTTACCCGTAGGGTCCGACACTCCATGCGGCACACCCGGGGTCCCTCCGCTACCAGCGAACAGAGTGGCGCCGTCGAATGCGCTCGTACGCCCCATTACCGGACACCTCGGGTCCCCGGACCGGAACGTTACGTCACCGGTGGCGCCCGGGGCCGTAACCAACCCGGCCCCCCGGGAGTTCCCCCGGCATGGCCTTCACCGTCCCGTTTCCCCGCTCGCCGCTCGACGGCGGACGGGCGCTCGCGCTCTGGTACGAGCGGGAGCTCGGGTGGGCGACGGTGCCGGGCCCGCCGGTGCAGCTGGTGACGGGGCTCCGCTTCGACGTGCTGGAACTGCCCGCCGCGGCCGGCCGGGGGGTGCTGCGCCGGGTCGGTGCGGCGACCGGTCCTGTGGCGCTGCTGGGGCGCCGGATGCGGCTCCTGGTGGCCGCGGGGAGCGCGGAGGAGCTGCCGGGACTGCTGGAGTGGCTGGAGTGGGGCGGGATCTCACTGGATCTCGTGGCGCTGGGCGCCGACGGCCGGATGACCGCTCCCCCGCCTCCGGGGCGGGGCGGATCCGGCGCGCCGGGTGCCGTGTGGCTGCGGGCCCCCGAGCCGGGGCGCGAGGTGGAGTCCTCGCTGCCGGCTCCGCGGTCCGGGCCGTGGGGCCGTGCGGAGGCCCCGTGTCTGACGCGCCTGGTGGCCGCGGCCGCGGTGGAGTGCCACCGGCTGCGGCTGCTGAGCGCCCGGGCCGGACGGCCGGTGGCTCAGCGGGGGACGCCTCAGCGGTTCGCGTCCTCGTAGGCCGCCTTGACGTGGGCGGGGACGCGGCCGCGGTCGTTGACCTCCATGCCGTTCTCCTTGGCCCAGGCGCGGATCTTCGCCGTGTCCTGGCTGCCGGAGGCGGCCACGCGGCCCTTGCCGCGGCCCGCGGTGGTGCGGCCGCCGGTGCGGCGCCCGCTCGTGGTGTACGGCTCGAGCAGGCCACGGAGCTTGTCCGCGTTGGCGGTGGTGAGGTCGATCTCGTAGGTCTTGCCGTCCAGCGCGAACGTCACCGTCTCGTCCGCCTCGACGCCGTCGAGGTCGTCGACAAGAAGGACCTGAACCTTCTGTGCCACCGGATTTCCTTTCATCGAAAATGCAGTACGCGGAAAGGAAACCGCTTTTCCCGGAAAAACACAAACCCCTGGGAGAGGTTCAGATCCCCGGCAACGCGGGAAACATGCGCGATTCGGACATAGGGTTCCACCGGGGTTCCGTCGGGGATACGGTCACAGGTGCAGAAGCATCCGGCTGTTGCCCAAGGTGTTCGGCTTCACTCGTTCGAGACCGAGGAACTCGGCGACACCCTCGTCATAGGAACGGAGGAGCTCGCTGTAGACATCTCCGTCGACCGGGGTCTCACCGATCTCGACGAAGCCGTGCTTCGCGAAGAAGTCCACTTCGAAGGTGAGACAGAAAACCCGGCGGACACCCAGCCAGCGTGCGGTGTCCAACAACTTGCCGAGCAGCTGATGTCCGACGCCGGCGCCCTTGAACTCGGGATCGACGGCGAGCGTACGGACTTCCGCGAGGTCTTCCCACATGACGTGCAGGGCGCCGACTCCGACGACCTCCGCGTCCGCGTCGCGTTCCGCGACCCAGAACTCCTGGATGTCCTCGTAAAGCGTCACCGTCGCCTTGTCGAGCAGGATGCCGCGGCGCGCGTAGGGGTCGAGCAGACGTCGCACCGCGGCGACGTCGGAAGTGCGGGCACGGCGGACGGTGACGGCTTTCGACATGGGGGGACGGTACCGCTAGGAGGCCGCCGGTTCCCCGCCGCCCTCCTCCGGCGCGGTGGGGATCGGGTTGTCGGGCTGGACGATCCGGATGGCGTCGCCGAGGGACTCGCGCTGTTCCGGGGACATCATCCCGAAGAAGGCGACCAGGGCGGCCGCGGGGTTGTCGCTCTGCGCCCATGCGTCGTTCATCAGTGCGGCCGAGTAGGCGGCTCGGGTGGAGACCGCGGTATATCGATAGGCGCGGCCTTCGACTTCCCGGCGCACCCAGCCCTTCTGATGGAGATTGTCCAGGACGGTCATGACGGTGGTGTAGGCGATGGAGCGTTCCTGCTGGAGGTCTTCCAGGACTTCCCGGACGGTCACCGGGCGGTTCCATTGCCAGATGCGCGTCATGACGGCGTCTTCGAGTTCTCCCAAGGGGCGCGGCACAGGCTCACCCTAGTGGGAGATACCGGAAATAAGGGCTATTGATCCCTGAAGCGCGTCCAGAGCGAGACAGGCGCGTCCAGAGCGTGACAAAAGGGGCGCACGACCGTAGATGGTCGTACGCCCCTCAGGGTCTCGCGGGTCCTACGAGCGCGGGTTCTACGAGCGCGGGTTCTACGAGCCGGAGCCGTCCGCCTGGCGGGCGGCCTCCGCGCGCGCGAGCGCGGCGTCGACGACCGCGTCCTCCTTGGCCTTGTTCGGGCCGCCCTGGGTCTTCACGATCACGACGATGAGGGCGATGAAGAACGCAGCCATCACGACGGGGGGCAAAAGCGCGGATACGTAGTCCATGGCGACCAGGGTAGCTAGCCCGCGGCCCGTTCCTCGGGCGGGGGCGGGGGTACCGGGCGGCGGCGTGGCGGGAAGACCTCGGAGGGCTTGGGCACCGGGCGCTCGGCGGGGGCGGGCGAGGGCGGCTTCGGCCGGGGCTCGTCGGCCGCGCGGCCGCCGGGCAGGGCGAGCAGCCGGGCCCGGGAGGCGGCGGCGGGGGTGCTCGCGGTGGCCTGGGAGACCCGCGCGAGGCGGGCCCGCACGGAGCGCTCGGCGAGGACCTGGCAGCGGTCGAGCAGCCGGGCGGCCGCGGGGTTGCCGCGCAGGGCGCGCAGGGCGGCGAGGTCGTCGGCCCCGGGGTCGTACCCGCCGGCCAGGGCGTCCTCCAGGAGGTCCAGGTAGCCGGTGAGCGAGCCGGGGAGGGTCTCGCGGTAGCGGACCAGGTCGGCGAGGAGGAAGGCGCGCAGCCGGCCCGCCTCGTGCACGGCCTCGTCCACGGAATCGGCCAGGCGGAGGGCGTCGCGGACGTCCTCGTCCGGGAGGGGGGCGGGATGGAGGGCGTTGGCGAGGGCGCGTCGGAGCACACGCAGCTCGTCCGCGCTGAACGCCATGCCGCCGCGGGATCCGTATGGCGTGGGCATGGGCCGACGATACGCGCTAATCGGACAAATTTCGCTTAGCGATCATCCGGCGCGTCGGCCCACGGACACCCCCTCACCTGCGGATTCCCCGCCCGCCGTCACATCCGGGAGACGTTCCGCTCGTAGACCAGGCGCAGACCGATCAGCGTCAGCCAGGGCTCGTGCCGGTCGATCTCCGCCGAGTCCCGCAGGACCATCGGAGCGAGGCCGCCGGTGGCGATCACGGTGACGTCCGAGGGGTCGCCCTTCGGGCCGACCAGCTCGCGCTTCATCCGGGCGACGACGCCGTCGACCTGGCCCGCGTAGCCGAAGACGATGCCGGACTGCATGGCCTCGACCGTGTTCTTCCCGATCACGCCGCGCGGCCGGACCAGCTCGATCTTGCGGAGCATCGCGCCCTTCACGCCGAGCGCCTCGACCGAGATCTCGATGCCGGGGGCGATCGCGCCGCCCGCGTACTCCCCGCGCGCGGTGACCGCGTCGTACGTGGTCGCCGTGCCGAAGTCGACCACGATGGCCGGGCCGCCGTAGAGCTCGACCGCCGCGACCGCGTTGATGATGCGGTCGGCGCCGACCTCCTTCGGGTTGTCGGTGAGGATCGGCACGCCCGTCTTCACGCCGGGCTCCACGAGGACCGCCGGCACGTCCCCGTAGTAGCGGCGGGTCACCTCGCGCAGCTCGTGCAGCACCGAGGGGACGGTCGCGCAGATCGCGATCCCCTCGATGCCGTCGCTCAGCTCGGCGCCGAGCAGCGGGTGCATGCCCATCAGGCCCTGGAGCAGGACCGCCATCTCGTCGGCGGTCCTGCTGGGATCCGTGGAGATCCGCCAGTGCTCGACGATCTCCTCGCCGTCGAAGAGCCCGAGGACCGTGTGCGTGTTGCCGACGTCGATGGTGAGCAGCATCAGCCGCCCACCTCGCGCAGGTCCAGGCCGATGTCGAGGATCGGGGAGGAGTGCGTGAGGCCGCCCACCGCCAGGTAGTCCACGCCGGTCGCCGCGTACGCCGCCGCGTTCTCCAGCGTGAGGCGGCCGGAGGACTCCAGGACCGCGCGGCCGGCGACCAGGGCCACCGCCTCGCCGGTCTCGTCCGGGGTGAAGTTGTCCAGCAGGATCAGGTCGGCGCCCGCGGCCAGGACCTCGCGGACCTGGTGCATGGTGTCGACCTCGACCTCGATCGGCACCTCGGGGAACGCCTCCCGAACGGCCTTGAACGCCTCGGCGACGCCACCGGCCGCCACCACGTGGTTGTCCTTCACCAGGGCCGCGTCCGACAGCGACATCCGGTGGTTGACGCCGCCGCCGCAGCGGACCGCGTACTTCTCCAGGGCGCGCAGGCCCGCCGTCGTCTTGCGGGTGTCGCGGACCTTGGCCTTCGTGCCCTCCAGGGCGTCCGCCCACGCGCGCGTGGCGGTGGCGATGCCGGAGAGGCGGCACAGGAGGTTCAGCGCGCTGCGCTCGCCGGTGAGCAGGTCGCGGGTGCGGGCGGTGACGCTGAGCAGCAGGTCGCCGGGCTCGACGCGCTCGCCGTCCTCGCGGTGCCGCTCGACCTCGAACTCCTCGGTGCAGACGATCGACAGGACCGCCTCCGCCACCCGCAGACCGGCGACCACGCCGGCCTCCCGGGCCACGAAGTCGGCGGTCGCGACAGCGTCCTCGGGGACGGTCGCCACGGTCGTCACGTCCACGCCGCCGTCGAGGTCCTCGGCGATCGCCAGGTGGGCGATGTCCTCGACCTGTACGGGGTCGAGGCCGGCGTCGGCGAGCAGCTGGGCGAGCGCGGGGTCGAGCCCGCACTCGTACTCCTCCTCGCCGCCGCCGCAGCCGCAGCCGTCGCCGCAGCCGCCGGACTCCTCGTACGAGCTGATCTGGATGAGAGGGACGTCCACGGGCTCGGGACGGGCTTCCTCGGGCGTGCTCACGGCTGCGGCTCCCTGGGGGCTTCGGGGGTTACGGGCGGAAAGTCCGCGGTCTCGGTGGTGCGCACCACCGGCCGGCGGTCGGGCGTGAGGCGGACGACCAGGTGGCGGCGCCACCGCTCGTCGTCCCGGTCGGGGCGGTCCTCACGCCAGTGGCAGCCCCGGGTCTCCTCGCGGGCCAGGGCGGCCGCGGCCAGGACCCGGGCCACGCACAGCAGGTTGGTGGTCTCCCAGGAGTCGACGCCCGGCTCGGCGGCCTTGCGCTCCTCCTCGGCGTCCTGGCGGAGCGCTTCGAGGGCGTCGGCGGCGGCCGTCAGGCTGGAGGCGGAGCGCAGCACGCCCGCGTCCCGGGTCATGATCCGCTGGATCTCCCGGCGGACCTCGGGTGCGAGCAGGGTCAGCACCCTCGGCTCGGCCTCCGCCAGCCGCACGCCCTCGCGGTGCGGGCCGTGCTCCGCGATGTCGGCGGCGATCCGCTCGGCGAAGACCAGGCCCTCCAGGAGCGAGTTCGAGGCGAGCCGGTTGGCGCCGTGCACGCCGGTGCAGGCGACCTCCCCGCACGCGTACAGGCCGGGGACGGTGGTGCGGCCGCGCAGGTCGGTGCGGATGCCGCCGGAGGCGTAGTGGGCGGCCGGGGCGACCGGGATGGGGTCGGTGACCGGGTCGATGCCGTGCGCCCGGCAGGCGGCGAGGATCGTCGGGAAGCGGTGCTCCCACATCGCGGCGCCGAAGTGCCGGGCGTCCAGGTACATGTGCTCGGCGCCCTGCTCCTGCATGCGGCGGGTGATCGCCTTGGCGACGATGTCCCGGGGCGCCAGCTCGGCCAGCTCGTGCTGCCCGAGCATGAAGCGGACGCCGTCCACGTCCACCAGGTGGGCGCCCTCGCCGCGTACCGCCTCGGAGACCAGCGGCTGCTGGCCCTCGGCGCCCGCGCCGAGGAAGAGCACCGTCGGGTGGAACTGCACGAACTCCAGGTCGGAGACCTCGGCGCCGGCGCGCAGGGCGAGGGCGACGCCGTCGCCGGTGGAGACGGACGGGTTGGTGGTGGCCGAGTAGACCTGGCCCATGCCGCCGGTGGCGAGGACCACGGCGGGGGCGCGGACGGCGCCGACGCCGTCGTGCTGGCCCTCGCCCATGACGTGCAGGGTGACGCCGGCCGTGCGGCCCTCGTCGTCCTTGAGGAGGTCGAGGACGAGCGCGTTCTCGATCGTGCGGACTCCCCGCTCGCGGATGGCCTCGACCAGGGCGCGGGAGATCTCCGCGCCGGTCGCGTCGCCGCCCGCGTGGGCGATCCGGCGGCGGTGGTGGCCGCCCTCGCGGGTGAGGGCGATCTCGCCGTCGTCGTCGCGGTCGAAGTCGGCGCCGGTGGCCATCAGGCGGCGGACGGCGTCCGGGCCCTCGGTGACGAGGAGGCGGACGGCCGGCTCGTCGCAGAGCCCGGCACCGGCGACGAGGGTGTCGTCGAGGTGCTGGCCGGGGGTGTCGCCCTCGCCGAGCGCGGCGGCGATGCCGCCCTGGGCCCAGCGGGTGGAGCCGTCGTCGAGGCTGGCCTTGGTGACGACGACCGTACGGAGCCCGGCGGCGGTGCAGCGCAGGGCGGCGGTCAGTCCGGCGACTCCGGAGCCGACCACGACGACGTCGGCGTCGATGGCCCAGCCGGGCTCGGGGGCGTGCAGCCGTATTCCGGTCACGAGGCGGCTCCCTGGGTGGCTCCGAAGGTCAGCGGGATGTTGTCGATGAGCCGGGTGGCGCCCACGCGCGCGGCGAGCGCGAGGATCGCCTCGCCCCGGTGGGCGTCCTCGACCTCGGTGAAGTCGGCCGGGTCGATCAGGGCCAGGTAGTCGAGGACGAGCGGCGGCTCGGCCTTGGCGGCCTCGTCCAGGACGGTCCGCGCCGCCGCCCGGACGGCCTCGGCGCCGCCGCCGTCGGCGGCCTGCGCGACCGCGTGTGCGTCGGCGGCGGCCCGGGCCTCGCCGATCCGGGACAGCGCCTCGGCGCGGTTCTCGGCCCGCCCCTGGGCTCCGGGCAGGGAGACGGCACGCGCGTGCAGCGCCTCCTGCGCGGCGAGCCGGTCGCGGGCGGCGAACAGGGCCCGGGACAGGGCGAGCGCGGTGCGCCGCTCGGGGGCCGACAGGTAGCGGTTGCGGCTCGACAGGGCGAGGCCGTCGGTCTCGCGGACGGTCGGGACGCCGACGATCTCGACCGGGAAGTTCAGGTCCCGCGCCATGCGGCGGATGACGGCCAGCTGCTGGGCGTCCTTCTGGCCGAAAAAGGCCAGGTCGGGCCCGGTGAGGTGGAGCAGCTTGGCGACGACGGTGAGGACGCCGTCGAAGTGCCCGGGCCGGGAGGCGCCCTCCAGGAGCTCGCCCATGGGGCCCGCGGTGATCCGGACCTGGGGCTGCCCGCCGGGGTAGACCTCGTCGACGGAGGGTGCGAAGACGGCACTGGCACCGGCGGCGAAGGCCAGTTCCAGGTCGGCGTCGAGGGTGCGCGGGTAGCGGTCGAGGTCCTCGCCCGCGCCGAACTGGAGCGGGTTGACGAAGACGGTGACGACGACGAAGCCGTCCGTGCCGACCCGCTCGCGGGCGGCGCGGATCAGGGTGGCGTGGCCCTCGTGGAGGGCGCCCATGGTCATGACGACGGCGTTGCGCCCCGGCTCGCCGCCGAAGCCGGCACGCGCGCGTGCCAGCTCCGCGACCGTGGAGACCAGCTCCGCGGGCGCGTGGCGCCCGGGGCTCTTCCGGTCGGTCAGGCTCATCGGTCGTCTCCTCGCGGCCCGTCGGCGGGGCCGGTCGTGTCTGCGGGGCCGGTCGTCTCGGCGGGGTCGGCGGCCAGGACACCCAGCAGGTCCTGGGCCAGCTCGGGCTTGAGCAGGCCGTGCGCGAGCGCCCGGTCGGCGGTCGTACGGGCCATCGCCAGGTAGCCGGCGACGGTGCCGGGTGCGTGCTTGCGGAGCTCGGCGACATGGGCGGCGACCGTGCCGGCGTCGCCGCGCGCGACGGGGCCGGTCAGGGCCGCGTCGCCGGACCGCAGGGCGTTGTCCAAGGCGGCGCCCAGGAGGGGGCCGAGCATCCGGTCGGGGGCGGCGACGCCGGCCGTGCGGAGCAGCTCCATCGACTGGGCCACCAGGGTGACCAGGTGGTTCGCGCCGAGGGCGAGGGCCGCGTGGTAGAGCGGCCGGGCCTCCTCGGCGATCCACTCGGGCTCCCCGCCCATCTCGATGACGAGCGCCTCGGCGGCGAGCCGCAGCTCCTCGGGCGCGGTCACCCCGAAGGAGCAGCCGGCCAGCCGCTGCACGTCGACGGCGGTGCCGGTGAAGGTCATCGCCGGGTGCAGGGCCAGCGGGAGCGCGCCCGCGCGGCGGGCCGGGTCCAGGACGCGGGCGCCGTACCGCCCGGAGGTGTGGACGATCAGCTGTCCGGGCCGGACGGCGCCGGTCCCGGCGAGTCCTTCGACGAGGCCCGGCAGGGCGTCGTCGGGGACGGTGAGCAGGACCAGGTCGGCGAGCGCGAGCACGCGCGCGGGCTCCACCACGGGCACGTCCGGCAGCAGGTCCGCGGCGCGGCGGCGGGAGGCGTCGGAGACCGCGGAGACGGCGACGGGGCGGTGTCCCGCGAGCTGGAGGGAGGCGGCGAGGGCGGGGCCGACGCGGCCCGCGCCGACGACTCCGACGGTGAGCCGGGCGGGTCGGTCCTCGGCCCTGGGCTCTGGCGCTGCTGGTGCGTTCACGGTGGGTACGGCCTTCCGTTCCAGTCCTCGGCGGGTACCGGACGATTTCTGGTCATGCTACGCCAGCGTTTCGTCCCTCCCCCTGGCTGTCCACAGGCCACAGGCGGTGGTGCGGGTGACGGTGTGATGATCTGTCCATGGATGTGGATGAACTGCCACCGGAGACGCCCGGTGAGGTGACTGGCGAGCCGACCGGTGGGGTGACCGGCGGGGTGACCGGCGAGGGTGCCGGGACGACGATCGGCGAGGCTCCGGCGGCGGCGCCGGACGAGGGTGCAGCGCGGCGGTACCGGGCCCAGGTGTGGGGCGGGGCCGCCCGCTCGCTCTGGCGCCCGTCCGTGGAGGGCACGGTCGGCGGCCGGCTGCGCGCGCTCGCCGACTGGGCGGACGCCGCGGGCCTCGCGGACGCGGCGCTCGACGTGTACGGCGACGGTCTGGTGGAGGTCCTGGAGGAGCGGATCGCCGCGGAGCTGGGCATGCCCGCCGCCGTCTTCTTCCCCACCGGGACCATGGCCCAGCAGGTGGCGCTGCGCTGCTGGGCGGGGCGCACCGGCAGTCCGGTCGTCGCGCTCCACCCGCTCGCCCACCCCGAGGTCCACGAGGAGGGCGCGCTCGGGGCCGTGTCGGGGCTGCGGACGGTGCACCCGACGGACGCGCCCCGGCTGCCGACCGCCGAGGAGGTACGGGACCACCCGGAGCCCTTCGGGACGCTGATGCTGGAGCTGCCGCTGCGGGACGCGGGCTTCGTACTGCCGTCCTGGGAAGAGCTGACCGCGACGGTCGAGGCGGCCAGGGAGCGGGACGCGGTGGTCCACTTCGACGGGGCCCGGCTGTGGGAGACCACGGCCCACTTCGGCCGCCCGCTCCCGGAGATCGCCGGGCTCGCGGACAGCGTGTACGTCTCGTTCTACAAGTCCCTCGACGGCATGTCCGGGGCCGCGCTCGCCGGGCCCGAGGAGCTGGTGGCGGAGGCCCGGGTCTGGCTGCACCGCTACGGAGGGCAGCTCTTCCAGCAGTACCCGGTCGCGCTCTCCGCGCTGCGCGGCCTGGACGCCGAGCTGCCCCGGCTGCCCTCGTACGTGGCGCACGCGCGCGTGGTGGCCGACGCACTGCGCGAGGCGCTCGCGGAGGCGGGCGGCGGGGCGGAAGGCGGCCCGGGAGGTGGGGCGGAAGGCCGGACGGGCGGTGGGGCAGGCGGTCCCGGCTGGTTCCGGGTGCATCCGGAGGTGCCGCACACCCACCAGTTCCAGGTGTGGCTCCCGTACGAGCCGGACGTCCTCACGGCGGCCGCGCTCGCCCAGACCGAGCGGACCGGGACCTGTCTCTTCCGCCGCTGGTCCGCCCCGGGCGCGGGCGGCCCGCCGGGCGTCGCGGTGACCGAGGTGACGGTGGCGGCCGCGGGCCTGGAGTGGACCGCCGAGGACGTCAGGACGGCCGTACGGGACTTCCTGGCGCTCGTCGCCCGCTGAGGCGCGCCACCAACCGGGTCAGGGCCGTACCGAGGCGGCCGGTGGCGGGGCGGCCGGCCACCACCCGCTCGAAGCGGCGGTGGTCGCGGAGCTCCCGCAGCACGGCCAGGTCGCGGGTGCGGGCGGCGCGGGCTCGCCGAGCCGCGCGGCCCGGTAGCTGTCGAAGAGGTGCTGTTGCAGCGCGTCCATGGCTTCACCCTGGGCCCGCGCCCGCCGCGCCCGCGCTCCGATTGACGGGCCTCGTCAATCGGAGCGACGGGCTCCCCGGGGCATCCCGCACCATGGGGGCGTGAGCGTGACCATCGACATCACCGGAGTGCCGCCCGAGCGGATCGTCTTCAGCCCCTCGCCGCTGGCCGAACTCGGCAACGCCGTGCACGTCCTCGCCGAGCCGGGCCACCATCCCGGCCACCACGCGTGGGCGACGGCGACCAGCGCCTCGCTCGAACCCGGCCTCGCCGACCGGCTCCTGGAAGCCGACTTCATGTGGCGGTCGACCCGCTCGGACTTCCTGCTGCCCGCGCGGCCCCGGGAGACCCTGGCCGAGGAGCTCGACGACCTCGACCGCATGGACGACGAGAAGTTCGTCGGCGCCGCCCTGGAGATCTCGTGCAGCCCGCTCTACGCCCGGGGCTGCATACCCTCCCCGCTGGTCGACGAGCGGTCCGCGCGGCGGGCCCTGGACCTGGCCGCCGCGCGCGGCCCGCGCCAGGCCGCGTTCGTCGAGCGGATGCTCGCCGCGCCCACCTCCACGCGCGCGTGGATCCGGCGTCTCATGGAGGACTGCGACGAGGCGTTCTTCGCCGACACCTGGCGGCGGCTCCGGGTGCAGCTCGCCGCCGACGCCCGCCACAAGACGGAGCTGATGCGCCACAAGGGTCTGGCCGAGGCCCTCGCGGACGCCTCCCGGGCGCTGAGCCTGGAGGAGGACCGGGACGGCACCCGGATCGTCGTCGACAAGCTGATGGAGGCCCGCGCGGACGCCCGGGCCGGAGCCCTCACGCTGGTGCCGAGCGCCTTCGGCCGGCCGCACCTCATCGCCCTGTACTCACCCGGCTGGCAGCCGGTGATCATGTACCCGGCGGCGAGCCGCGAGGTCGGCGGCCTGGAGTCCGTGGAGACCGTACGGCTCCGGCTGGAGGCGCTCGCCCACCCGGTGCGGATGCGCATGTGCCGGAGCCTGGCGCGCGGCCCGTACTCGACGAGCGAGCTGGCCGACGCGTACGGCATCACCGCCCCCGAGGTCTCGCGCCACCTCGCCGTCCTCCGCAAGGCGGGTCTGCTCACCACCCGCCGCCGGGGCCGCTACGTCCTCCACCAGCTCGACTTCTCCGTCGTCGCCCGCCTGGGCAGCGACTTCCTGGAGTCGGTGCTGCGCTGAGCCGGGGGCGGCCCGGCCGGTCAGCCCTTCGCGCCGCCGCCCGCGCGGACCAGGCCCGTCTCGTACGCGAGGACGACGACCTGGACGCGGTCGCGGAGGCCCAGCTTGGTGAGGATGCGGCCCACGTGGGTCTTGACCGTCGCCTCCGAGAGGACGAGACGGGCGGCGATCTCGCCGTTGGAGAGGCCCTGGGCGACCAGGAGCATGACCTCGCGCTCGCGCTCGGTCAGCTTCTCCACCTCGCGGTGCTCCGACTCCCGTCCGGAGGACGGGAGCATCGGGGAGAAGCGGTCGAGGAGGCGGCGGGTGGTCGACGGGGCGACGACGGCGTCACCGCTGTGCACCGAGCGGATCGCGCCCAGCAGCTCGCCCGGCGGCACGTCCTTCAGCATGAAGCCGCTCGCGCCCGCCTTCAGGCCGGAGAAGGCGTACTCGTCGAGGTCGAAGGTGGTCAGGATGAGCACCTTCGGGGCGTCGGGGACCGCGCAGATCCGGCGGGTCGCCTCCACCCCGTCGAGGCGCGGCATCCGGACGTCCATCAGGACCACGTCGACCTCGGTGGTCCGCAGCACCTCCAGGGCCTCCGCCCCGTCGCCCGCCTCCGCCACGACCTCCATGTCCGGCTGGGCGGCCAGCACCATGCGGAAACCGGTGCGGAGGAGCACCTGGTCGTCGACGAGCATCACGCGGATGGACATGCGGTTCCTTCGGTGAGTGGGGACGGAGCTCAGGCTCTCAGTGTGCGGGCTTGAGCGGCAGCAGGGCACTGATCCGGAAGCCCCCGCCCGGGCGCGGGCCCGCGTCCAGGGTGCCGCCCACCATGCCGACCCGCTCCCGCATGCCGATGAGACCGTGGCCGCGCCCGTCGGCGCCGCCGTCCTCGTACATCTCCTGGGGCGCCCCCCGGCCGTCGTCCTCGACGAGCAGGCCGAGGCCGTCGTCGAAGTAGACGAGCCGGACGCTGGCGCCGACGTCGGGGCCGCCGTGCTTGCGGGTGTTGGTGAGGGCTTCCTGGACGATCCGGTAGGCGGTCAGCCCGACGCCGGTGGGCAGCTCGCGCGGGGTGCCCTCGACGGTGAGGTCGACGGTGAGCCCCGCGCCCCTGACCTGCTCGACGAGCTCCTCGATCTGCTCCACGTCGGGCTGCGGCACGTACTCCCCCGCCTCCCGATGCTCGCCGGTGCGCAGGATGCCGAGCAGCCGGCGCATCTCGGCGAGCGCCTGCCGGCCGGTGGTGGAGATGGTCTCCAGGGCCTGCTTGGCGGTCTCCGGGGAGGAGTCCATGACGTACGCGGCGCCGTCGGCCTGCACCACCATCACGGACACGTTGTGCGCGACGACGTCGTGGAGCTCGCGGGCGATCCGGGCCCGCTCGGCGGCCACCGCGACCTTGGCCTGCGCCTCCCGCTCGCGCTCCAGCCGGGCGGCCTTCTCCTCCAGCTGGGCGAAGTAGGCGCGGCGGGTGCGCAGCGAGTCGCCGAGGACCCAGGCGAGGGCGAACGGCACGGCCATGATCACCGTGAAGAAGACCCGGCCGGGCACCGAGACCGTCTCCTCCAGGGGCCATCTCAGCTGGGAGAGCGGGGCCGCGCACAGTCCGCCGACCAGGGCGAGCCGGGAGGCCCACCGGGGGCCGTCGTGGGCGGCGACGGTGAAGATCACGACGAGCATGGCGAAATCCGCCATGTACGGCGCGATGCCGAGGACCAGCTGGACGACGCCGAGGGCGACGGCCAGGAGCAGCATCCGCTCCGGTGCCCGCCGCCGCAGGGCGACGACCAGGGAGAAGAGCACGGCGATCACTCCGTGGGCGGGGACCTGGCCGAGGGGCGGATACGTCGTCCCGATCCACAGCGCGGAGAACCCGAGGAGGACGACGGCCCAGAAGACGTCGACGCCCGTCGGGTGGCTGCGGAGGAAGTCGTAGAGACGCTGCACGTAACCCAGAGTAGGGAAAGGGCACGGGTGGGGGATCAACCGAGCGGTCGATCCTTGCGGCGGGACCCGTACACCCCGGGGTGGAGACTGGGGCGCGTGACGGATGACGTGACGGGCGAGACGGGCGGGACGGGCAGTACGGACGGGGCGGGGCGGCCTCCGGAGGACGGACGGGAGCTGGGGGGCCGGCGAGGCTGGCTGGGCTGGCGGGAGGCGACGGAGCGGGCGCTGTACGGCCCCGGGGGCTTCTTCCTGCGCCCCGAGGGCCCCGCGGGCCACTTCCGCACCTCGGTGCACGCCTCGCCGCTCTTCGCGGCGGCGGTGGCCCGGCTGCTGGCCGCGACGGCGGAGGAGCTGGGGACCGACGAGGTCGCCCTGGTGGACATGGGCGCGGGCCGGGGCGAGCTGACGGCCGGGGTGCTCGCGGCGGTCCCGGCGGGGCTGCGGGTGCGGGCGTACGCGGTGGAGCGGGCCGCCCGACCGGAGGGGCTCGACCCCCGGGTGGAGTGGACGGGCCGGCCGCCGGAGGGGGCGCGCGGTCTGCTGTTCGCGAACGAGTGGCTGGACAACGTGCCGGTGGACGTCGCCGAGGCGGACGAGGACGGGGCGGTCCGGTACGTGGAGGTCCGCGCCGACGGTACGGAGCGGCTGGGCGCCCCGGTCAGCGGGCCGGACGCGGAGTGGCTGGCCCGCTGGTGGCCGCTGTCCGGGCCGGGCGGGCGGGCGGAGATCGGCCGGCCCCGGGACGAGGCGTGGGCGGCGGCGGTCGGTTCGCTCGCGGCGGGTCTGGCGGTGGCCGTGGACTACGGGCACGTACGGGACTCCCGGCCGCCCTTCGGCACGCTGACCGGCTTCCGGGCGGGCCGCGAGGTCGCCCCGGTCCCGGACGGCACCGGGGACCTCACCTCCCACGTGGCCCTGGACGCCTGCGCGGCGGCGGTGCACGCGCGCGTGCCGGCGGAGGTGACGACCCAGCGGGAGGCGCTGCACAGGCTGGGGATCTCCGGCGGCCGGCCGCCGCTGGCCCTGGCGTCGACCGATCCGGCGGCGTACGTGCGGGCGCTGTCCGCCGCCGGGGAGGCGGCCGAGCTGACCGCGCGCGGTGGTCTGGGCGACTTCCTGTGGCTGAGCCAGCGGGTGTGAGGGGGCTTTCCGGGGGTCCGGCGGTCGCCGTGTCGTCCACAGGGGGCAGGGGTCTGGCGGGCGGTTCGTCCACAGGCGGGGGTCGGGCGGTGGGTTGTCCACAGGCTGGGGCCTGGCCCGTCGGAGGGGTGCGCGGCGGGGGATACTGTCCGGCATGACGGAGACCACGGTCGGCATCGGCGGCGCGGCGGAGAGCACCGACATGGTGCTGAACATCGGCCCGCAGCACCCCTCCACGCACGGCGTGCTCCGGCTGCGGCTCGTGCTCGACGGCGAGGTGATCCGGCACGCCGAGCCGGTCGTGGGCTACATGCACCGCGGCGCGGAGAAGCTCTTCGAGGCGCGTGACTACCGCCAGATCGTGATGCTGGCCAACCGCCACGACTGGCTCTCGGCCTTCTCCAACGAGCTCGGTGTGGTGATGGGCGTCGAGCGGATGCTCGGCATGGAGGTGCCGGAGCGGGCCGTCTGGCTGCGGACGCTGCTCGCGGAGCTGAACCGGGTCCTCAACCATCTGATGTTCCTGGGCTCCTACCCGCTGGAGCTGGGCGGGATCACGCCCGTCTTCCACGCCTTCCGGGAGCGCGAGGAGCTCCAGACGGTGATGGAGGAGGTCTCCGGCGGCCGGATGCACTACATGTTCAACCGGGTCGGCGGCCTCAAGGAGGACCTGCCGGCGGGCTGGCCCGGCAGGGCCCGGCAGGCGGTCGCGGACGTGCGGTCGCGGATGGACGTGTACGACCGGCTGGTCCTCGGCAACGAGATCTTCCGGGCCCGCACGCGCGGGGTGGGCGTCCTGAGCCCGCAGACCGTGCACGCCTTCGGGGTGTCCGGGCCGATCGCCCGCGCCTCCGGCGTCGACTTCGACCTGCGGCGCGACGAGCCGTACCTGGCCTACGGGGAGCTCCAGGACACCCTGCGGGTGGTGGTCCGCGAGGAGGGCGACTGCCTGGCCCGCTTCGAGTGCCTCCTGGAGCAGACGCACAACTCCCTGGAGCTGGCGAACGCCTGTCTGGACCGGCTGGCCGAGCTGCCGCAGGGGCCGGTCAACCAGCGGCTCCCGAAGGTGCTGAAGGCTCCGGAGGGGCACACGTACGCGTGGACCGAGAACCCGCTGGGGCTGAACGGCTACTACCTGGTGTCGAAGGGCGAGAAGACCCCGTACCGGCTGAAGCTGCGCTCGGCCTCGTACAACAACATCCAGGCGCTGGTGGAGCTGCTGCCGGGGGCGCTGGTCGCGGACATGGTCGCGATCCTGGGGTCGTTCTTCTTCGTCGTCGGCGACATCGACAAGTGACCGCGCGGGCCGGCCCTCAGGGCCGGCCCATCACCACGTAGTCGCGTTCCTCCCGGTCGGGGCGGCGGCGGTCGACGACCGTCCAGCCCCAGCGCGCGTACCGGTCCGTCAGCTCCGGCACGTCGAGGGTCATCAGCAGCGCGGGCCCGGGCGCTCCGGTCAGCAGGGCGTCGTGGAGGGCCCGGCCGAGGCCGCGGCCCTGGTGGGCGGGGGCGACGACGAGTTCGGCGAGCTCGAAGGCGGGGGCGTCGCCGGAGAGGACGGTGTCGGTCCAGCCGGCGGCGAGGCCGCGGAGGGCGCCGTCCTCGTCGAGGGCGGCGACCGCGTGGAAGTCTGTGCGCCGCGCGGCGGAGTCGACGAGCCGGTCCGCGGTCCGTACGGCGCCGAGCGGCGGCTCGTGCCAGGGGGCGGCGCCGAACGCCTGGGCGCACAGGGCGATCAGCTCGTCGCGGCGGGCCCGTGCCTCCTCCGGGAGGAGGAGGCCGATGCCGTGGGTCACTGGTTGACGGCGCCGCGCAGCTCGGCGAGGTCGAGCTGCTCGGTCTCGTCGTGCGCGGTCAGGTCGATGACCTGGCCGATCGGGCCGGCGGCGGAGGGGCGGACCACGACGGGCTCGTCGCCGGTCGGCTGCTCGTCCGCGCGCGCCTCGGGCCGCTCGACGGCGGCGGAGGCGGGGACCGTGGTCAGGGCCGGGCCCTGCGGGCCGCCCGGGGTGACGAGCGTGGGCCGGGCGGCGGCCGCGCGGGCCTCCTCCAGGACCTCCTCGCCCACCACGTCGGCGAGGTCGGTGTCCTGGACGGCCTCGATGGCCGCCTTCTGCGTGCCGAAGAAGTCGAAGCCGCCCTCGGTGCGCTGGACGGGACGGCGGGCCGCGTACGGGACGATCGCGCTGGCCGCCGGGACCGCCGGGGCCCGGTCCTGGGCCGGAGCGGCCGCCGGGGGCAGCGCCTTCGCGGGGGCCGCGGAAGGGCCGAGGGCGGCCGGTCCGGCCGGGGCGTCCTGGCCGTCGGAGCCGTCGGGGCCGTCCTGGGCGTCCGGGCGGGCGTGCTGCTCAGCGGCGGCGTGCCGGCCGCGCGGCTCCTCGGTCTCGGCGGCGCGCTCGGCGAGGTCGCGGGCGCGGGCCGCCTCGGCGGTGCGGCGGGCCTGCTGGGCGGCGGCGTTGCGCGACAGGTCGCGCAGGGCCTCGGCGGCGCGGCGGTACGCCTCCGGGGTGGGCGTCGAACCGGCGGCGGGCAGCTCCTTGGGGGCGTCTTCGGCGGCCTGGGCCAGGACGCGGCGGCCCTCCAGGGCGCTGGCGCGCTCGGTCTCGGCGGTGGCGTAGCGGCGCAGCAGGTCGGCGTGCTCGCCGCGCAGCCCGGCCAGTTCGACGCGCTTGGCGCGGAGCTTGGCGTCCAGGCGGATGCGCAGGGCGCGGGACTCCTCCAGGTCCGCCTCCAGTTCGGCGAGGCGCTCCTCGGCCTTCCACTGGTCGGCGGTGCGGGCGCGGGCCAGCTCGGCGACCTGGCGGCCGGCGCTGCGGTCCCAGCCGCGCATGAGGACGGCACCGGCGACGGCGGCGGCCGCCGCCGCGGCGGCGAGCAGCCGCACGACCACGAGTTCCCCGGGGATCCAGGCGGCCGCGGCGCACACGGCCGCGGCGCCGGCGACCGCGGAGGGCGGCATCAGCTTGTGCAGAGGCGGGGAATGACGGTGGCGTCCACGTGGCATGGCCTGAAATTTACCGTGCGTAGGCACGGTGTGGGGGGTCGGCCCGGCAATCTCTTGGCCACTTCTCGACAACGGAATCGGTGAGACCGCGTTCCGCTTCCGCTTCGGGCCGACTTCCCCTCTCCGACGACTACTTGCCGACCAGCCCCTTCTCCTTCAGATAGGCGGCGGCGACGTCCTCGATCTTGGCCCGCTCGGCGTCGACCTTCCGGTTGAGTTCGGCGAGATCCGCTGTGGTCAGCACCTTGGTGATCTTGTCGAGGGCGGTGGTGACCTCGGGTGCCCCGGCCTCCTTCGCGTTCACCACCGGCAGCACGTTGTCCGCGTTCTGAAGGTGCTTGTCGTCCTCCAGGAAGACCAGGCCGAAACTCTCCACCGTGGCGTCCGTGGTGGTCGTCAGGACCAGCTGGTCCACCCCGTCCTTGACGGCCTGCTTGGCCTGCGGCGTACCGACGCCCTTGGGGTCGATGCCCGCCACGTCGATGCCGTAGGTCTTCTTCAGACCGGGGGCGCAGAAGGGACGGACCGCGCATTCGTCACCCGCCGCGATCTTCACCTTCAGCTTCGCCGCGCCGAGATCGGAAAGGGTCTTCAGCTTGTTCTTCTCGGCGAATTCCTTCGAGACCGCGAAGGCGTTCTGGTCGACCGCCTCCCCGGCTTCCAGGACCTTCAGCCCGCGCGGTTCCGCGAGCTTCCGCAGCGCGTCCACGGTGGCCTTCACGTCACCGGAGGCGACCGGCTTCTCCTCGGGCGCCTTCGGGCCGTTCGCCTTCGCGTTGAGGAATTCCGCGAGCGTCGCCGCGTATTCCGGTACGACGTCGATCTCGCCCTTCTCCAGGGCGGGCTCGTACAGCTCCCGGTTCTTCACGGTGGTGACCGAGACCGAGTAGCCCGCGTCGCGCAGCAGCTGCGCGTAGAGCTCGGCGAGCACCTTCGACTCGGTGAAGCCGGCCGCGCCCACGACCAGGGAGCCCTTGTCGCCGCCGGTGCCCCCCGAGGTCTGCTCCTTGCCCTTCTCCAGGCTGTCGCCGCCGCACGCGGCGAGCGAGACGGCCAGCGCGGCGGCGCCCAGCAGCGCGCCCGTGGCGCGCGAGATCCTGTTCACGAGATCGGTCCTTCGCTTTCGGTGTCGAGATACGTCAAGTCCGAGGGGGCCGGGGCACGAGCAGCCGGTCGAGACCGACCAGCACGCCCTCGACCACGAGCGCCAGCAGCGCCACCAGGACGGCCCCCGCGACCACCTGCGCGGTGTCGTAGAGCGCGAAGCCGGCGGTGATGATCCGGCCGAGGCCGCCCTGGCCGACCATGGCGGCGATGGTCGCGGTGGCGACCACCTGCACGGCGGCGGAGCGGATCCCGGTCATCACCACCGGGGCGGCCAGCGGCAGTTCCACCCGGCGGAAGACCTGGCCGCCCGTCATCCCCATGCCCCGGGCGGCCCGGACGGCCGCCCGGTCGACCTCGCGCACGCCCACGTACGCGTTGGTCAGCAGCGGCGGTATCGCGAAGAGGACCAGGGCGGTCACGGTCGGCACATGGCCCGCGTTCCGCAGCGGGGAGACCATGAAGAGGGCGAGGACCGCGAAGACCGGGACCGCCCGCCCCACGTTCGACACGTTGACCGCCAGCCCGCCGCCGCGCCCGAGGTGGCCGAGCCACAGCCCGAGCGGCAGCGCGACGGCTCCGGCGATCAGCAGCGCCAGCACGCTCACGTACGCGTGCTCGGCGAGGCGCGCGCCGATGCCCTCCTCGCCGGTCCAGTGCGCGCCGGTGGTGAGCCAGGTCCACGCGTCCGTCACGACCCCCACCTCACCCACCCCCCGGCGCGCCCTGGGCCCGTGACCAGGGCGTGAGCAGCCGCTGGACGCCCAGGAGCAGCAGGTCGGCGACGACGGCGAGCAGGACGCACAGCACGGAGGCGGCGAGCACCTGCGCCTTGAAGAAGGTGGGCAGGGCGTCCTCGATGAGGTTGCCGAGGCCGCCGCGGCCGACGACCGAGCCGACGGTGGTGAGCGCGATCGTGGAGACCGTGGCCATCCGGACGCCGGCCATCAGGACCGGCAGCGCGAGCGGCAGTTCGACCTGCCAGAGCAGCCGCCAGCGGCCGAAGCCGAGGCCGCGGGCGGCCTCCCGGGTCTCTGCGGGGACGGCTTCGAGCCCGGCCAGCGTGTTGCGCACCAGGATCGTCAGCGCGTACAGCACCAGGCCGGTGACGACGAGCGCGGAGGAGAGCCCGAAGACGGGCAGCAGCAGCGAGAACATGGCGAGCGACGGCACCGTGTAGAGCAGGGTGGTCAGCCCGAGGACCGGGGCGGCCAGCCGGGGCCGGGCCCGGACGAGGAGGGCCAGCGGCACGGCGACGAGCAGCGCGACGGCCACCGAGGCGGCGGTGAGGCCGATGTGCTGGACCAGGGCGTCGGTCAGCTCCTCGCTGCGGGTGCGCAGATACTCCGCGCAGATCCAGTCGTTGGCGACCAGGCAGTTCGGCGAGCTCATCCGGACCTCCCCCAGGTCGCCGTCGATAGAACGTCTGTGTGACGACCCTAGCCGCCGCCACCGACAACCGGGCCGATCCGGGGCCCCGCGCCGTCGATCCGCCACGTCGCCGCAACACCGCCTTCACACATGCCGGATGACGAGGGGACAGAATGGGCCCATGATCCGGTTCGAACAGGTGACCAAGCGCTATCCGGACGGCACGACGGCGGTCGACGACCTCTCCTTCGAGGTCGCCGAGGGTGAGCTCGTCACGCTCGTGGGCCCCTCGGGCTGCGGCAAGACGACCACGATGATGATGGTGAACCGGCTGGTCGAGCCGACCGCCGGACGCGTCCTCGTCGACGGCCGGGACGTCGCCGGGGTGGACCCGGTCGCCCTGCGCCGCAAGATCGGTTACGTCATCCAGCAGGTCGGGCTCTTCCCCCACCGCACGGTCCTCGACAACACCGCGACCGTCCCCGCCCTGCTCGGCTGGAAGAAGGCCGCCGCACGCGCGCGTGCGGCCGAACTCCTCGAACTCGTCGGCCTCGACCCCGCCGTCCACGGCCCCCGCTACCCCGCCCAGCTCTCCGGCGGACAGCGCCAGCGCGTCGGCGTGGCCCGCGCGCTCGCCGCCGACCCGCCGGTCCTCCTCATGGACGAGCCCTTCGGCGCCGTCGACCCGGTCGTCCGCGAGCGGCTCCAGAACGAGTTCCTCGCCCTCCAGGCCACCGTCCGCAAGACCGTCCTCCTCGTCACCCACGACATCGAGGAGGCCGTCCGGATGGGCGACCGCATGGCCGTCTACGGGCAGGGCCGCATCGAGCAGTTCGACACCCCGGCCACCGTGCTCGCCTCCCCCGCCACCCCGTACGTCGCCGACTTCGTCGGCGGCGACCGCGCCCTCAAGCGGCTGGCGGTCACCCCCGTCACGGCGGAGGACCTCGACCCGCTGCCGGACCCGCTGCCCGCCGCCCTCGCCAAGACCCCCGCCACGCGCGCGCGTACGGACGGCGCCCCCGCCTCCCGTACGGACGGCGCCCCCGTCCCCGTACCCCGCTCCGTCCCGCTCGGAGGGACCCTCAAGGACGCGCTCGCGCTGCTCCTCCAGGACGACTCCGGCCATCTGACCGTCACCGACGCGGACGGGCGGCCGCTCGGCACCCTCACCCCCGCCGGCGTCCACCGCGCCCTGCGCCGCGCCGGCTAGCACCGGCGGCGGGCACCGGCGGCCGGCACCGACGGCCCGGGGTCGGTGATCAGTCCCCGCGGAGCTTCCCGCCCATCCACACCAGGCCGGGCGGGATCTCGCGGTTCCAGGTGGTGAAGTTGTGGCCGCCGCTCGCCAGCGTGATCGAGGAGACCCGGGCCGGGCTCTTCACCTTCCGGATGAACTCCTCGGTCGACTTCAGGTTCCCCTCGCCGGACTTCGACGTCGTCACCAGGAACGAGGAGGCCGGCTGCGGCCGGTGGTCCAGGCTCCACAGCAGGTCGGCCCGCTGCCGCAGCCCCTGGTCCCCGTGGAAGAGGTCGCCGGTCGTCACGTCCTCCGCCGCCTTGTAGTACGCCGAGAAGCCCGCCCCGGCCGCGAACCGGTCCGGATGGTGCAGGGCGATCTTCAGGGCGCAGTACCCGCCCGTCGAGTTCCCCATGAACCCCCAGTTCCGGGGCTTCGTGCCCACCCGGTACGCCTCCGAGACCGCGCGCGGCAGATCCTCGGCGAAGAAGGTCTCCGTCTGCGGGCCGCCCGGCACGTCCACGCACTCGGTGTCCCGGGGCGGCGCCACCGTCGGCCGCAGCATGACCAGGATCATCGGCTGCATCCGCCCGTCCTTGGCCTGGAGATACGCCGACTTCGGGTACTTCAGGCCCTTGATGAGGTTCTCCGCCGTGCCCGGATACCCCGTCAGCACCACCGACGCGGGGAACGACTTCTTCGCGTACGGCTTCTGGAAGTACTCCGGCGGCAGATAGACGAAGGCGGGCGAGGTGATGCCCGACCGGTCGCCCCGGACCACCACATCCTGGATCTGCCCGCCCACCGAGGGCCGCGCGCCGCCCGGCACGTCCAGGGTCCGCGTCCCCACCACCCGCACGTCCTTGGAGGCGGCGCCGTGGTCGACGACCACCCCCATCTCCTGCTCCTGGCCGAAGAGGTCGGCCCAGGAGCCGTAGAAGAGGAAGGAACGGTTCGCCGCGAGCCCGACCGCGGCGAACAGCGCCAACTGCGTCGCCAGCAGCAGCCCGACCCTGCCGAGAACCGGCCGCCAGCCCCGGCGGGCCAGCCGTGGCCACAGCAACACCGTGACCGAGAACAGCGCGACGGCCACCGCCACCGCCGCGACGAGGGCTTTGCCGCTGGTGAGACCCATGAGACGTCCGAACCTTCCTGCCGTGACTTCCCGGACGCCCGACGACTTCCTGAGAATTTCCTGTGCCCGAATGAACCCGCCCCCGCGCAGCCCCGTCCTAAGGGGAGCCCCGAACAGGGGCCGAAAACGACCACGGAAGCACGGGAAGCGCGGGAAGCGATGTCTGTCACGGTAGATGGGGACAAAACATCATCGGTTCCGGTTCGGGTCCGGCGAATTCTGCGCGGCCCGGCCCCGGAGCGGGTCCCCTCCCTCATCGGTACGGCCTGCACCCTGATCGGACTCGTCGACATCGCCGCCGGGGTCTTCCCCCGGTTCCGCGCCAGTCGCGTCCACGCCCTCGCCGAGGTCCTCCCCGGCACCCTGGGCCCCCTCTCCGCCGCCGTCTCCCTGTGCGCCGGCGTCCTCCTGCTCCTCCTCGCCCACGGCCTCAAGCGCCACAAGCGCCGCGCCTGGCGGGCGGTCGTCCTCCTCCTGCCGCTCGGCGCCGTCGCCCAGTTCGTCTGGCGCCACTCGATCCTCGGCTCGCTGCTCTCGCTCGGCCTGCTCGCCCTGCTGCTGCGCCACCGCGACCAGTTCGCCGCCCTCCCCGACCCCCGCAGCCGCTGGCGCGCACTCGCCAACTTCGTCGTCATGGGCGCCGGTTCGCTCGCCCTCGGCCTCGTCGTCGTCAGCGCCCACCCCCGCCGGGTCGTCGGCGACCCCAGCCTCACCGACCGCCTCGAACACGTCCTCCTCGGCCTCTTCGGCGTCGAGGGCCCCGTCGCCTACACCCACGGCGTCGACTGGACCGTCGGCTACTCCCTGGGCGCGCTCGGCCTGCTCACCGCGCTGACCACGCTCTACCTCGCGCTCCGCCCCGAACACCCCGCCGCCCGCCTCACCGACGACGACGAGGCCCGGCTCCGCGCCCTCCTCGAACGGCACGGCGCCCGCGACTCGCTCGGCCACTTCGCGCTCCGCCACGACAAGGGCGTCGTCTTCTCCCCCAGCGGCAAGGCCGCCGTCTGCTACCGCGTCGTCTCCGGCGTCATGCTCGCCAGCGGCGACCCCATCGGCGACGTCGAGGCATGGCCCGGCGCCATCGAACGCTTCATGGACGAGGCCCGCGCCCACTCCTGGACCCCCGCCGTCATGGGCTGCTCCGAGACCGGCGGCCAGGTCTGGACCCGCGAGACCGGGCTCGACGCCCTCGAACTCGGCGACGAGGCCGTCATCGACGTCGACGCCTTCTCCCTCTCCGGCCGCGCCATGCGCAACGTCCGCCAGATGGTCAAGCGGATCGAGCGCAACGGCTACACCACGCGCGTGCGCCGCGTCCGGGACCTCTCCGAGGCCGAACTCGAACGCGTCCGCGGAGCCGCCGCCGACTGGCGCGGCACCGACACCGAGCGCGGCTTCTCCATGGCCCTCGGCCGGATCGGCGCCCCCGGCGACGGCGACGCCGTCATAGCGACCGCCCACCTCACCGACCCCGGCGGTTCCGAAGGACCCTACGGCGACCTCAAAGCGATGATCCACTTCGTGCCCTGGGGAACCGACGGCATGTCCCTGGAGCTCATGCGCCGCGACCGCAGCGCGGATCCCGGCATGAACGAGCTCCTCATCGTCGCCGCCCTCCAGGCCGCCCCCGCCCTCGGCATCAAGCGCGTCTCCCTCAACTTCGCCATGTTCCGCTCCACCCTCGCCCGCGGCGAACGGATCGGTGCCGGCCCCGTCCTGCGCCTCTGGCGCGGCCTCCTCCTCTTCCTCTCCCGCTGGTTCCAGATCGAGTCGCTCTACAAGTTCAACGCCAAGTTCCAGCCCCGCTGGGAGCCCCGCTTCGTGGTCTACCGCGCCGGCCGCGACCTGCCCCGCATCGGCCTCGCCGCCATGCAGGCCGAAGGCTTCCTCACCCTCGCCCTGCCCCGCCCCTTCGCCCGCCGCCGCCCCGCCCGGGCCCCGCGCCCCTGCGCCCACGTCGTCGCGCCGCGTACCGAGCGGGAGCGCCAGGTCAGTGCGGCCTGAAACCACCCCCGACCCGCACGGGCCCTACGCTGGTCGTATGAGTACGACGATCGACCGGGGCGCTCCCCTCGGCCTTCCCGAGTGGGACCGCTGCGCGGTCATGGGCGTGGTCAACGTGACCCCGGACTCCTTCTCCGACGGCGGCCGCTGGTTCGACACCACGGCCGCCGTCAAGCACGGCCTCGACCTCGTCGCCCAGGGCGCCGACCTCGTCGACGTCGGCGGCGAGTCCACCCGTCCCGGCGCCAGCCGCGTCGACGAGGAGGAGGAGCTCCGCCGGGTCGTCCCCGTCGTCCGCGGCCTCGCCGCCGAGGGCGTCACCGTCTCCGTCGACACCATGCGGGCCTCCGTCGCCTCCGCCGCCGTCGCGGCCGGCGCCGTGCTCGTCAACGACGTCAGCGGCGGCCTCGCCGACCCCGGCATGGTCCCCGCCGTCGCCGCCGCCGAGGTCCCCTTCGTCGTCATGCACTGGCGCGGATTCAGCCAGGACATGAACGGCCTCGCCGTCTACGAGGACGTCGTCACCGAGGTCGTCACCGAGCTCCGCACCCGGATGGAGGCCGTCATCGACGGCGGCGTCGCCCCCGAGCGGATCGTCATCGACCCCGGGCTCGGCTTCGCCAAGCTCGCCCCCCACGACCTCGCGCTCGTCGCCCACCTCCCCGCGCTGCGCGCGCTCGGCCGCCCCCTCCTGGTCGCCGCCTCCCGCAAGCGCTTCCTCGGGCACGTGCTCACCCGCGAGCCCGGCGCCACCCCGCCGCCCGCCCGCGAGCGCGACGCCGCCACCGCCGCCGTCTCCGCCCTCGCCGCCCACGAGGGCGCCTGGGCCGTCCGCGTCCACGAGGTCCGGGCCACCGCCGACGCCGTCCGGGTCGCCCGCGCCGTCGAGGGAGCCCGGTGACCGGCGGGCGCGAGACCGACCGGGCCGCCGTCGAAGCCGTCAACACCGCCTTCTACGAGGCGCTGGAGGAGGGCGACTTCGACGGCCTCGAAGACCTCTGGCTCGACGACGGCGCCACCGACATCTCGTGCGTCCACCCCGGCTGGCCGGTCCTCACCGGCCGCGGCGAGGTGCTGCGCTCGTACGCGCTGATCATGGCGCACACCGACTACATCCAGTTCTTCCTCACCGACGTACGGATCTCCCTGGCCGGCGACACCGCCCTCGTCACCTGCACCGAGAACATCCTCAGCGGCGGCCCCGCCGAGGACGGCGCCGAGCTCGGCCCCCTCGTCGGACAGCTCGTCGTCGCCACCAACGCCTTCCGCCGGACCCCCGAGGGCTGGCGGATCTGGTCCCACCACGCCTCCCCCGTCATCGCCGGACCCGACGACGACACACCCCCCGCGACCCCGGACGACGACCCCGGATCCGCCGTCTGACGGCCCCGACAGCAAGCGCTGTCGGTGCCCGCAGGTAGATTCGATGGAGGACACCCGGCCGTCCGCACCCGGCTGCGTGCCCCCGCAACTACGACAGCAGGAGTGATTCGCGTGGATCGTGTCGCGCTGCGCGGCCTCAAGGCCCGAGGTCACCACGGCGTCTTCCCCAAGGAGCGCGAGGAGGGGCAGACCTTCATCGTGGACCTGGTCCTCGGCCTCGACACCCGCCCGGCGGCCGCCGACGACGACCTCACCAAGACCGTCCACTACGGCGTCGTCGCCGAGGAGGTCGTCGACGTGGTCCAGGGTGAGCCCGTGGACCTGATCGAGACCCTCGCCGAGCGCATCGCCCAGCAGTGCCTCAGCCACGCGGGCGTCCAGGAGGTCGAGGTGGTCGTCCACAAGCCGGACGCCCCCATCACCGTCCCCTTCGACGACGTCACCATCACCATCACCCGGAGCCGTCGATGAAAGCGAACCAGAGCGACCCCACCGTCCAGCCCGTGCCGGCGTCCGTCGTCGAGACCGTCGACGCCGCCGACATCACGCTCTCCAACCCCCGGTGGGCCGTCCTCGCCCTCGGTGCCAACCTCGGCAACCGCCTGGAGACCCTCCAGGGGGCCGTCGACGCCCTCGGCGACACCCCCGGCCTCCGCGTCAAGGCGGTCTCCCCGGTGTACGAGACCGAGCCCTGGGGCGTCGAGCCGGGCAGCCAGCCCTCGTACCTCAACGCCGTCGCCGTCGTGAAGACGACCCTGCCGCCCTCCTCCCTCCTGGAGCGCGCCCACGCCGTCGAGGAGGCGTTCCTGCGCCGCCGGGACGAGCGCTGGGGCGCCCGCACGCTGGACGTCGACATCGTCACGTACGCGGACGTGGTCTCCGACGACCCCGTCCTCACCCTCCCCCACCCCCGCGCCCACCAGCGCGCCTTCGTGCTGGCCCCCTGGCACGACGTGGACCCGGAGGCCCAGCTCCCCGGCCACGGCGCGGTGGCGGCCCTCCTGGCCGCCGTCGACCGCGCCGGCGTGACGCCCCGGACCGATCTGGAACTCCGTCTCCCCGAGTAGTCGTTACGCTACGTGGCAGACCACCCGCGACCACGTGAAGGACACCCGGTGAAACAACTGCGGCTCAAGGTGCTCGCCGGACTCTTCCTGGTCGCCGGCATCCTCTCCTGGGGCGGCGCCCGCCTGTGGGACTCCGTCGGCACGCTCCCCAGCGTGCCGCTCGCCGCGCCCATCGTCCTCGCCGTGATCGCGGTGGTCCTGACCGCCACCGCCCTCTCGATCCGGGCCCGCCTCAAGGCCCAGCGCGAGCGCCGGCCCGGAGCAAAGGGCGTCGAACCCCTGATGGCGGCCCGCGCGGTCGTCTTCGGCCAGGCCAGCGCCCTGGTCGCCGCCCTCGTCGCCGGTCTCTACGGCGGCGTGGGCGTCTTCCTGCTCGGATCCCTCGACGTCCCGGCCCGCCGCGACCAGGCGCTCTACGCCGCGGCCTCCGTCGTCGCCGGCTTCGCCGTCATCGCCGCCGCCCTCTTCCTGGAGCGCGTCTGCAAGCTCCCCGAGGACGACGAAGGCCCGGGCAGCGCCCGGGCCTGAGGCCGCTCTCCGCCGCGCGTCAGCGCGCCATGACGAGGCTCATCGCCTCGGCACGGGTCGCGGGGTCCCGCAGCTGGCCCCGGACCGCCGAGGTGATGGTCTTCGCGCCCGGCTTGCGGATGCCGCGCATCGACATGCACATGTGCTCGCACTCGACGACCACGATCACCCCGCGGGGCTCCAGGATCTCCATCAGCGAGTCCGCGACCTGCGTGGTGAGACGTTCCTGCACCTGCGGGCGGCGGGCGTAGACGTCGACCAGCCGGGCCAGCTTCGACAGACCCGTGATCTTGCCCGTCGTCGACGGGATGTACCCCACGTGGGCCACCCCGTGGAACGGGACGAGGTGGTGCTCACAGGTCGAGTACACCTCGATGTCCTTGACCAGCACCATCTCGTCGTGGCCGAGGTCGAACGTGGTCGTCAGCACGTCCTGCGGCTCCTGCCACAGGCCCGCGAAGATCTCCTTGTACGCCCGCGCCACACGCGCCGGGGTCTCCCTCAGGCCCTCGCGGTCCGGGTCCTCGCCGACCGCGATGAGGAGCTCCCGTACGGCGTTCTCGGCGCGCTTCTCGTCGAACTCGCCGATCGTGCCCTCGCCGTCCAGCGTCACCGGGTCCGTCATCTGTGCCTCGTTCCGTCTGGTCTGACTTGGCGCGAAAAAAGGCCGCGCCCCCACAGGCTAGAACCTGTGGGGGCGCGGCTTCCATTCCGGGGGTCCGGGGCTCAGGGCTCCGGGGTCTCCTCGGGGGCGATGTCGATGCCCTTGGTGGTGTCCACCGGGGCCGTGCCGTTCGCCGACGTGCCGTTCGCGCCGTTCGTCAGGGCCAGCTCCTTGGGGGAGAGCACCGGCGGACGCGTGGACGGGGTGCGGCGGGACGAGCCGGTCCAGGCCGGACGGGCCGGGCGCTTGACGATCGGCGCGAAGATCTCGGCGATCTCCTCCTTGCCCAGGGTCTCCCGCTCCAGGAGGGCCAGGACCAGGTTGTCGAGGACGTCGCGGTTCTCGACCAGGATCTCCCACGCCTCGTTGTGCGCGGTCTCGATGAGCTTCTTGACCTCTTCGTCGACCAGCGCGGCGACCTCTTCCGAGTAGTCCCGCTGGTGCGCCATCTCACGGCCGAGGAAGGGCTCGGTGTTGTCGCCGCCGAACTTGATGGCGCCGAGCCGCTCGGTCATGCCGTACTGCGTGACCATCGCGCGGGCCGTGGCGGTGGCCTTCTCGATGTCGTTCGCGGCGCCCGTCGTCGGGTCGTGGAAGACGAGCTCCTCCGCCGCGCGGCCGCCCATCATGTACGCGAGCGTGTCGAGCATCTCGTTGCGCGTGGTGGAGTACTTGTCCTCGTCCGGCAGGACCATCGTGTAGCCCAGGGCGCGGCCGCGGGACAGGATGGTGATCTTGTGGACGGGGTCGGCGTTCGGAGAGGCCGCCGCGACCAGGGCGTGGCCGCCCTCGTGGTACGCGGTGATCTTCTTCTCCTTGTCCGACATGATCCGGGTCCGCTTCTGCGGGCCCGCGACCACACGGTCGATCGCCTCGTCGAGCGCCTTGTTGTCGATCAGCTTCTGGTCCGAACGGGCGGTGAGGAGCGCCGCCTCGTTGAGGACGTTGGAGAGATCGGCACCCGTGAAGCCGGGGGTGCGGCGGGCGACGGCGCCGAGGTCGACGTCCGGCGCGACCGGCTTGCCCTTCTGGTGGACCTTGAGGATCTCCAGACGGCCCAGCATGTCGGGGCGGTCGACCGCGATCTGGCGGTCGAAGCGGCCCGGGCGCAGCAGGGCGGGGTCGAGGATGTCGGGGCGGTTCGTGGCGGCGATCAGGATGACGCCGCCCTTCACGTCGAAGCCGTCCATCTCGACGAGCAGCTGGTTGAGCGTCTGCTCGCGCTCGTCGTGTCCACCACCGAGGCCGGCGCCGCGGTGGCGGCCGACCGCGTCGATCTCGTCGACGAAGACGATGGCCGGGGCGTTGGCCTTGGCCTGCTCGAAGAGGTCGCGGACCCGGCTGGCGCCGACACCGACGAACATCTCGACGAAGTCGGAACCGGAGATCGAGTAGAACGGCACCCCGGCCTCGCCGGCGACGGCGCGCGCGAGGAGCGTCTTGCCGGTACCGGGCGGGCCGTACAGCAGCACGCCCTTGGGGATCTTGGCGCCGACGGCCTGGAACTTCGCGGGCTCCTGGAGGAATTCCTTGATCTCGTGGAGTTCCTCGACGGCCTCGTCCGAGCCGGCCACGTCGGCGAACGTGGTCTTCGGGGTGTCCTTGGTGATCAGCTTCGCCTTGGACTTGCCGAACTGCATGACGCGGGAGCCGCCGCCCTGCATCTGGTTCATCAGGAACAGGAAGACGACCACGATGAGGACGAAGGGGAGGAGCGAGAGCAGGATCGAGACGAAGGGCGACTGCTTCGTCGGGGAGACGGTGTAGCCCTTCTCGATCTGCCCGGCCTCGAACTTCTCCTGGAGCTTGTCGGCCAGGTCTGCGCCCTGGGTGCCGATGTAGCTGGCCTGGATCTTGCTGCTGTTGTCGATCTTCAGGCCGTCGACGAGCTCGGCCTTGATGATCTGTTCGTCACCGGTGGTGAGCTTGACCTGCTTGACCTGGTTCTTGTCGATCGCCTGGACGACCTTGCCGGTGTCCACCGTCTTGTAGCCCTCGGACGAGCCGACGACCTGCATCAGCACGACCACGGCGAGGACGGCCAGCACGATCCACATGACCGGCCCACGGAAGTATCGCTTCACGTCCATCCATACGGAGCGAGAACGCCCCGTCCCTCCTGCCCGTAGGTAAATGCCTCTGTGTGAGAAAGCTGTATCGAGAAAGCTGTGCGGGAAAAGCGGTGTGAGAAAAGCTGTTCTTCGGACGGTACCTCAGCATCGTCGCCCGCGACCGCCTTCCCGTGGTTCAACGGGGGGAAGGCGGTGCGGGTTCCCCGCCGGGCGGGGGTGTGCTCAGCCGCCGTAGACGTGCGGGGCGAGCGTGCCGACGAACGGGAGGTTCCGGTACTTCTCGGCGTAGTCGAGGCCGTAGCCGACGACGAACTCGTTCGGGATGTCGAAGCCGATCCACTTCACGTCGATGGCGACCTTGGCGGCGTCGGGCTTGCGCAGCAGGGTGCAGACCTCCAGGGAGGCGGGCTCGCGCGAGCCGAGGTTCGACAGGAGCCAGGACAGCGTCAGGCCGGAGTCGATGATGTCCTCGACGATCAGGACGTGCTTGCCCTTGATGTCGGTGTCGAGGTCCTTGAGGATGCGGACGACGCCCGAGGACTGGGTGCCGGCGCCGTAGGAGGAGACGGCCATCCAGTCCATGGTGACGGGGGTGGACAGGGCGCGTGCCAGGTCCGCCATCACCATCACGGCGCCCTTGAGGACTCCGACGATGAGCAGGTCCTTGCCCGCGTATTCCGCGTCGATCTTCGCGGCCAGCTCGGCCAGCTTGGCGTCGATCTCTTCCTTGGTGATGAGCACCGACTGGAGGTCGGTGCCCATGTCCTTCTCGTTCACCCGGGTCACTTTCGTTGCAGCGTGCGTCAGCCTTGCCGGATGACCAGTCTGCCACCCTGGCGGCGGGCTTCGACGCGTCCGGGCAGGTTGATGGCCCCCTGGCCGCGCCAGCCGGTGATGAGCCGGTCGAGTTCCTCGATGTGCCGGGCGAAGAGGGAGCCGGCGGGGGCGCCCTCGGCGATGACCGCGCGGCGCAGGACGCGGCGGCGCACGGCGGGGGGCAGTCCGAAGAGCTTGGAGCACTCGAGGGCGCCGGCCTCGTCGCGTACCGAGGTCTCGGCGTCGGCGGCCCAGGTGTCGAGGGCGTCGGCGTCGTCGCGGGAGAGCTGGGCCGTCCGGGCGAGGGCTTCGACGACGCCCTTGCCGAGGGCCTTCTCCAGGGCGGGCAGGCCCTCGTGGCGCAGGCGGGAGCGGGTGTAGGCCGGGTCGCTGTTGTGGGGGTCGTCCCAGACGGCGAGCTCCTGGGCGATGCACGCCTTGCGGACGGTCTGCCGGTCGAGCTGGAGGAAGGGGCGGCGGTAGCGCCCCTGGGTGCCGGAGACGGCGGCCATGCCGGAGAGGGAGCGGATGCCGGAGCCGCGGGCGAGGCCGAGGAGGACGGTCTCGGCCTGGTCGTCCCTGGTGTGCCCGAGGAGGATCGCGGTGGCGCCGTGGCGCTCGGCGGCGGCGTCGAGGGCCGCGTAGCGCGCGTCGCGGGCGGCGGCCTCGGGGCCGCCCTCGCGCCCGACGGTGACGGCGACGGCCTCGACGGGGCCGAGACCGAGGGAGGTCATGCGGTCGGCGACCTCGCCGGCGCGGCCGGAGGAGCCGTCCTGGAGGCCGTGGTCGACGGTGATGCCGCCGGCCCGGACGGGGAGCTTGCGCGCCTCGAAGGCGAGGGCGGAGGCGAGCGCCATGGAGTCGGCGCCGCCGGAGCAGGCGACCAGCACCAGAGGGTGCGCGTCGCGGGGGGCTGCGGGGTCGGTGGGGTGCTCGGTGAGGACGTCGTGGAGTACGCGGCGGACCGCCAGGCGTATCGCCGCGACCGCAGGATGGGGACCCATGGTTCGGTGCCCTTCGTGAATGGGGTGGGGTGCCTCGGTCGGAGTCTTAACGGTCGGAATGGGGTGTTCGGTCACTCAGAGTGCGACGATGGTGACAGAAACGTGGCCCTTACCCGAGCATTGCACGCCTCACCCCACGGCCAGGGTCCCTCGGATGGGTGATTGGTGGTGCGCCCCGGCGTGTTCTGCCGGGGTGATGTGGTGAGAGCCCCCTCTCCGGGGGGTCGGTTCAGGAGTCCGCCTTGCGGTGGACCCGGGCGATCCAGTCGGCGGGAGCGGCGA
The DNA here is from genome assembly GCF_042754585.1 of Streptomyces sp. NPDC059201. Lineage (NCBI taxonomy): Bacteria > Bacillati > Actinomycetota > Actinomycetes > Kitasatosporales > Streptomycetaceae > Streptomyces > Streptomyces sp. NPDC059201. The sequence goes on along the minus strand of NZ_JBHZBB010000018.1, from coordinate 50,994 downwards.
TCTCGCTCTTGGTGGGGAGCGTGTTGGGCGAGGTCCAGACGCGGTTGAAGCCGTCCATGCCGACCTCCTCGACGACCGCGCGGACGAAGCGCTCGCCGTCGCGGTACTGGCGGAGCTTGGCGTCGAGGCCGAGGAGCTTGCGCAGCGCGAGGTCGAGGCGGGAGGCGCCGCGCGCGCGGCGGGCCTGGAACTTCTCGCGGATCTCGGCGACGGAGGGGACGACCTGCGGTCCGACGCCGTCCATGACGTAGTCGGCGTGGCCTTCGAGCAGGGACATGACGGCGGTGAGGCGGCCGAGGATCTCGCGCTGCTCGGGGGTCTGGACGAGCTCGACGAGGGACGGCGCCGGGTCGCCCTCCTCGGCCTCGGGGCGGCCGCCCGCGAGGGTCTGGGCGGCTTCGCGGAGGCGTTCGACGAAGGTGCCGGGGTCGACCTCGGTGGCGGCGAGGAATGACTGGATCTCGCCCTGGAGGTGGTCGCGGAGCCAGGGGACGGCGGTGAACTGGGTGCGGTGGGTCTCCTCGTGGAGGCAGACCCAGAGCCGGAAGTCGTGCGGGGAGACCGCCAGCTCCCGCTCGACGTGGACGATGTTGGGGGCGACGAGGAGGAGACGGCCGCCGCCCTCGGGGGCGCCGGGGAGGTCACGGCTCGCCGGGGCGAAGGTCTCGTACTGGCCGAGGATGCGGGAGGCCAGGAAGGAGAGCAGCATGCCGAGCTCGACGCCGGTGACCTTCCCGCCGACGGCGCCGAGGACGGCGCCTCCGGGGCCGGTGGTGCGGCGCTCCTGCATCTTGCCGAGGAGCGGGGTGAGCAGCTCGCGGAAGCCGGCGACGTTGGCCTTGATCCAGCCGGCCCGGTCGACGACGAGGACGGGCGTGTCGTGCGCCTCGGCGCCCTCGGGGAGCATCCGGGTGTAGGCGCGGACGTGCTCCTCGGCGGCCTTGGCGTGCCGGCGGAGTTCGGCCACGACGGCACGGGCCTCGTCACGGCCGACGTCGGGGCCCGGGCGGACCAGCCTGGTCGCGGTCGCGACCGCGAGGTTCCAGTCGACCATTCCGGACGTGCCTGCACCACCGATGCTCGTCATGCGTCAACGGTACGGGTTCGGGGCCCTTTCGGGTCCTCTCCCGTAGGTGGCGCGGGGATCACTTCTGGCCGGTGAGGGCGGCGGAGAGGCGGTCGAGGGCGGGCTGGGCGAGGTCCGGGGAGGGGGTGCGGCCGGCCAGGAAGGCGAAGGCGAGGAGGCGTCCGTCGGAGGTGACGACGGTGCCCGCGAGGGTGTTGACGCCGGTGAGGGTGCCGGTCTTGGCGCGGACGAGTCCGGCGCCCGCGGGGGCCTGTCCGTAGCGGCCGGCGAGGGTGCCGGTGAAGCCGCCGACGGGCAGCCCGGTGAGCAGGGGGCGCAGCTCGGGGCGGGCGGGGTCGGCGGCGCGGCTGAGGAGGCCGGTGAGGAGGGCGGCGGAGACGCGGTCGCGGCGGTCGAGGCCGCTGCCGTCGGCGAACCTGGCGCCGGTCAGCGGGAGGCCGAGCGTGCCGAGCTCGTCGCGGACGGCCTTCTCGGCGCCGCGGAAGGACGCGGGCTGCTTGCGGGCGAGCGCGGTCTGCCGGGCGAGGGCCTCGGCGAGGTCGTTGTCGCTGTTGGTGAGGGTGCGCTCGACGAGGTCGGAGAGGGGCGCGGAGTGCGTACGGGCGAGGGGGGCGCCCTTCGGGGTGCGGCCGGGCGCGGGGTCGCCGGTGACCTTCACGCCGGCGTCGGCGAGGTGGGCGGCGAAGGCGGTGGCGGTGTCGCGGGCCGGGTCGCCGGAGCGGGGGGCGGGTCCGCTCGCGCTGTCGTCGAGGCGGCCCTCGCGGGTCATCAGGGCGGTGACGGGGGCGATGTTCTCGTTGGGCCCGATGGGGTGGAGGGCGGCCCCCTCGTAGAGGCTCGTGTCGTAGGCGAGGCGTACGGAGGCGAGGCCGCGCTTCTTGACCGCGCGGGCGGTGTCGGCGGCGAGCGCCTTCAGCCGGGCCTCGTCGAGGGTGGGGTCGCCGCCGCCGGTGAGGGTGACCGCCGTGCCGTCGGGGGCGGCGGTGACGGTGGTGGCGATGCGGTGGTCGGGGCCGAGGGCGGAGAGGGCCGCGGCGGCGGTGGCGATCTTGACGGTGGAGGCCGGGGTCATCGGGGTGGCCGCGCCCTCCCCGTACAGCTGCTCGCCGGTGGCGGTGTCGACGACGGAGGCGGTACGCGCTCCGCCGAGGCCCGGATCGGCCAGGAGGGGGACGAGGGTGCGGGCGAGGTCCGCCGGACGGGTGCCGGGGGCGGGGTCGGGGGACCCGAGGGCGGTGAGGACGCCGGGGGAGCTGGGCGCGGGGGCGGGCCGGGTGCGCGGCGGGGCGGCGGCCGGGGCGGGGTGACGCTCGCCACCCGCCGCGGGGGCGGCGGCGCGGGCCCGCTCGGCCGTACGCTGGCCTCCGTCCCATGGGCCCGCCGCGGTCGCCGCCGCGGCGGCGAGAGCCAGACCGAGCACGGCGGAGCCCGCCGTGAGCTGCCACACCCTCGGCTCCGGCATTGCTGACCAGCCCCTTTCGCGATCACGTACGTGCGTGAGAGACACTTAATCACCGCGCGTCGTCGCGAGCATTCACTTGTGTTTGATTCAGGAGGAGCCACCCGTGGAGTTCGACGTTCTCATCGAGATCCCCAAGGGATCGCGTAACAAGTACGAGGTCGACCACGAGACCGGTCGTATCCGTCTGGACCGTCGCCTCTTCACGTCGACGGCGTACCCGACCGACTACGGCTACGTGGAGAACACGCTCGGCGAGGACGGCGACCCGCTGGACGCGCTGGTCATCCTCGACGAGCCCACCTTCCCGGGCTGCCTCATCAAGTGCCGCGCCATCGGCATGTTCCGCATGACGGACGAGGCCGGCGGCGACGACAAGCTGCTGTGCGTGCCGGCGACGGACCCGCGCATGGAGCACCTGCGCGACATCCACCACGTGCCGGAGTTCGACCGCCTGGAGATCCAGCACTTCTTCGAGGTCTACAAGGACCTGGAGCCGGGCAAGTCGGTCGAGGGCGCGGACTGGGTGGGCCGCGAGGAGGCCGAGGCCGAGATCGAGAAGTCGATCGCGCGCGCCAAGGAGCAGGGCGCTCACTGACGCCCGGTCCTCGCACGGTCCTCACAGGCTTCGACATGTGAGCTTCGTGTGATGTTCGTGGGAGGCGGTGCACCACTTCGGGTGCACCGCCTTTCGCACGTCCGTCGGACACCCATACTGGAATTCACGATTCCCTGGGTGTGAGGCGGAGAGAGTGGTGGCGGAGCCGGAGGGCCCCGAGGAGGCTCCGGAGGACCGGAAGCCCCTGTCGGACGAGGCGACCTCGGAGTTCGCGCTGCCGGAAGGGCTGGTGCCGGCGGAGCCGCCGGCGCCGGAGCCGGAGGGCTCGGCCTTCTCGCTGCCCGAGGGCCTCGCGCCCGAGCCGCCGCCGGAGCCCGAGGGCTCGGCGTTCGCCACGCCGTCGACGTACTCGGCCAAGGACTCGCCGCTCGCCTTCACCCCGGCGTACGGGGTGCCGCTGGCGCGGCTGCCGCACAACGCGCCCTGGCAGGACCGCATGCGGACGATGCTGCGGCTGCCGGTGGGAGACCGTCCGGTGGTGCCGGAGGCGGCCGAGACGAAGGGCGAGACGGGGCCCTCGGTGCCGCGCGTGCTCGACCTGAGCCTCCGCATCGGCGAGCTGCTGCTCGCGGGCGGGGAGGGCGCGGAGGACGTCGAGGCGGCGATGTTCGCGATCTGCCGGTCGTACGGTCTGGACCGCTGCGAGCCGACGGTGACGTTCACGCTGCTGTCGATCACCCACCAGCCCTCGCTGGTGGACGACCCGGTGACGGCGAACCGGACGGTACGGCGCCGGGGCACCGACTACACCCGGCTGGCGGCGGTCTACCAGCTGCTCGCCGACATCAACGCGCCGGCGCACGAGGTGTCGCCGGAGGAGGCGTACCGGCGTCTCGCGGAGATCCGGCGCAACCGGCATCCGTACCCCGGCTGGGTGCTGACGGCGGCGGCGGGCGTGCTCGCGGGCGCGGCGTCGACGCTGCTGGGCGGCGGGGCGACGGTGTTCTTCGTGGCGGCGCTGGGCGCGGTGCTCGGCGACCGGCTGGCGTGGCTGTGCGCGGGGCGCGGGCTGCCGGAGTTCTACCAGTTCCTGGTGGCGGCGATGCCGCCGGCCGCGATGGGGGTGCTGCTGACGCTGCTCCACGCGGATCTGCGGCCCTCGGCGGTGATCACGGGTGGCCTGTTCGCGCTGATCCCGGGGCGGGCGCTGGTGGCGGCGGTGCAGGACGGTCTGACCGGCTTCTACATCACGGCCTCGGCCCGTCTCCTGGAGGTCGCCTACTTCTTCGTGGCGATCGTGGTGGGCGTGCTGTCGGTGCTGTACGTGTCGGTGCAGTTCGGCGCGAAGCTCAATCCCGAGGGGGCGCTCCAGGCCGTGGAGCGGCCGGTGACGCAGACCGTGGCGGCCATGGTGCTGTGCGCGACCTTCGCCATCCTGCTCCAGCAGTCCCGGGCGACGGTGCTCTTCGCGACGCTCAACGGCGGGGTCGCCTGGGTGGTCTACGCGTCGATCGCGGTGACGGCGGAGGGGTCCACGGTGATGGCGACGGCCCTGGCGGCCGGTCTGGTGGGCCTCTTCGGGCAGCTGATGGCCCGCTACCACCACACGTCCTCGCTGCCGTACGTGACGGCGGCGATCGGCGCGCTGCTGCCCGGTTCGGCGACGTACTTCGGGGTCCTGGCGATCGCCCAGAACAACCTGGACGGGGGATTCGCCTACCTGGCGAAGGCGGCGGCGCTGGCGCTGGCGATCGCGATCGGCGTGAACCTGGGCGGCGAGTTGGCCCGGCTCTTCATGCGGGCCCCGGGTGCCGCCTCCCGCAGCGCGGCGAAGCGCACCCGAGGCTTCTGAGCCCCGCCCGGTCCGGGTCACGACGAAGCCCCGCCCCCGGCAGGAAGGCCGGGGGCGGGGCTTCGTCGGTGTCCTAGTGCTGGGTGGGGCGGCCGCCGTCCTCGCCGTACGGCGGCTGGTTCTGGCCGCCCTGGCCGCCCTGGGGGCTCTGGGCGTCGTAGCCGCCGTAGCCGGGCTGCTCGCCGTAGCTGGGCTGGCTCTGGTGGCCGCCGTAGCCGGGCTGGGGGGTCTGCGCGCCGTAGCCGGGCTGGTTGCCGTAGCCCTGGCCGGCCTGGCCGTTGTAGCCCGCCTGGTCGTTGTAGCCCGCCTGATCGTTGTAGTTCGCCTGGCCGGCGTACCCGGGCTGGCCCGCGTACCCGGGCTGAGCGGCGTAGCCACCCTGCTGGCCGTATCCGCCCTGGTCGCCGTATCCGCCCTGGTCGCCGTAGCCGGTGTAGCCGCCCTGACCGGCGTAACCGCCCTGGTCGGCGTAGCCGCCCTGCTGGCCGTACCCGCTCTGGTTGCCGTACTCGCCCTGGTTGCCGTAGCCGGTGTAGCCGCCCTGACCGGCGTAGCCGTCCTGGTTGCCGTAGCCGCCCTGGTCCTGCTGGCCGCCGGGGCCGTTCTGGCCGCCCTGGTGGCCGTAACCGCCGGGCTGCTCGCCGTAGGCGGTGTGGCCGTGGCCGGGCTGGGCGCCGGGGAGGTCCTGGTCGGCGGGGGCCGCCGGGTCGGCGGGGGCCTCGCTCCGGGCGGCGGCGGCCTTCTTCGACTGGGAGCGGGCCTTGAGGTACTCGATCACGATCGGGACGACCGAGAGGAGCACGATGCCGATGAGGATCGCCTCGATGTGCTCGTGCACGAAGTCGATCTTGCCGAGGGAGGCGCCCAGCAGCGTCACACCGGCGCCCCAGAGCACACCGCCGATGATGTTGAAGGTGATGAACGAGCGGTAGTTCATCCGGCTGACGCCCGCGATGATCGGCGTGAAGGTGCGGATGATCGGCACGAAGCGCGCCAGGATCAGCGACTTGGGGCCGTGCTTCTCGAAGAACTCGTGCGCCTTCTCGACGTTCTCCTGCTTGAAGAGCTTGGAGTCGGGGCGCCGGAAGAGCGCCGGGCCGACTTTCCGTCCGAAGAGGTAACCCACCTGGTCGCCGATGATCGCCGCGGCGACGATCAGCGTGCAGACCAGCCAGAGGGGCGAGTCGAGCTTGCCGGTGGTGACCAGGAGACCGGTCGTGAAGAGCAGCGAGTCACCGGGCAGGAAGAACCCGATGAGCAGGCCGGACTCGGCGAAGACGATGACGAGGACACCGATCAGGCCGAAAGTCTGGATCAGATAGTCCGGATCCAGCCAGCTCGGTCCGAGGGCAAGCGTGTTCACGGTTCCGGGCTCCTGCGGGTGGTGGGGGGCATGTCGGGAGGGGGACATGCGTGACGGCGCGCCCCAAGCTATCAACGTGGCGGGGGGTGCCCCGGTTCCACCTGGACGCCGCGGGATTGCGGAGCGGACCGGTCGCCCCGACGCTGGGTGATCAGGAGGTGAGTGCCGCATGGGCATCGAGGAGTACGGAGGCGGTCAGGGACCGCACCCCGACGTGCTGGTCGTGACGACGAACGACATCCCGGGCTTCGAGGTACGCCAGGTGATCGGCGAGGTCTTCGGGCTGACGGTCCGCTCACGGCATCTGGGCAGCCAGATCGGCGCCGGTCTGAAGTCGATGATCGGCGGCGAGTTGAAGGGTCTGACGAAGACCCTGGTGCAGACCCGGAACCAGGCGATGGAGCGCCTGGTGGAGCAGGCCAGGGCGCGCGGCGCGAACGCCGTGCTGATGTTCCGCTTCGACGTGACCGAGGCGGCGGATGTAGGGACCGAGGTCTGCGCGTACGGCACCGCAGTCGTCATCGCGCCCCGCGTCTGAGCCCCGGCTTACCGGGCCCCGGGCCCGGAGAGGCCGGAAGTCCCGGCCTTTCGAAGTGTTATGGGGCATTTGCTCACTTATGGTGGGGCGGTGGCCACTGATCATGAAGCGACCGCCCCCGCCGAGACCCAGGTACGGCTCCTGCTCCCGCAGGTGCTGCCCGCCCTCCTGGTGGGCGTCGGATCGGGCCTGCTGTTCCTCGGCATCAGTGAGGTCGCCGAGGCACTTCAGGCCGTCCTCTGGGAGACCCTGCCCGACGCCCTGGACATCGGCCGGTACTCCTCGCTGTGGATGATCAGCGTCCTCACGGCCACCGGCGTCGCCGTCGGACTGGTCGTCTGGAAGATGCCCGGGCACGCCGGACCCGACCCGGCCTCCGAAGGACTCGGCGGGACGCCACTGGCCCCGGTGGTCGTGCCCGGCTTGCTCCTCGCCAGCGCCCTCGCCCTCGCGGGCGGGGTCAGCCTCGGCCCCGAGCAGCCGACGATCGCCTCCGCGATCGCCCTGGCCGCCTGGCTGGGCCTGAAGGCCGCGCCGAACGTACCGGGGGCCTTCTGGGGCTCCCTCGCCGTCGCCGGCACCTTCGGCGCCCTCTTCGGCACGCCCGTCGCCGCCGCCCTCGTCCTCTCCGAGGCGCTCGTCGGGCGCCCCGGGCAGGGCTCGCTGTGGGACCGGCTCTTCGCGCCGCTCGTCGCCGCCGGGGCGGGCGCCATGACCACCCAGCTCCTCTCGGCGCCCAGCTTCGCCATGGGCCTCCCGGCGCTGGACGACCCCGGCTGGGAGGACCTCCTCGCCGCCCTCGTCGTGGCCACCCTCGCCGCCCTCTTCGGCCTTCTCGGCTGCGCCGTCTTCCCCGCCCTCCACCGGGCCTTCGGGCGGCTGCGGCACCCGATGCTGATGCTGCCCGCCGGCGGCCTGGTCCTGGGCCTGCTGGGCGCCCTCGGCGGCCATCTGACCCTCTTCAAGGGCCTGCACGAGACCAAGGAGCTCGTTGGATCCATCGGGGTGTACTCCTCCGGCGAGCTGACCAAGCTGGCCGTCGTGAAGCTCGCCGCGCTGCTGGTGGCCGCGGCCTGCGGCTTCCGCGGCGGCCGGGTCTTCCCGGCGGTCTTCATCGGCGCCGCCTTCGGGCTCGTCGCCCAGGCCCTCGTCCCGGAGATCCACCCGGCGGTCGCCGTCTCCTCCGCCGTCCTCGGCGTCCTCCTCGCGACCACCCGGCAGGGCTGGGTGAGCCTCTTCATCGCCGCCGTCCTCGCCTCCTCCCCGGCCATGATCTCGCTGCTCTGCCTGGCCACCCTGCCCGCCTGGCTGGTCGTCACCGGCCGCCCCCAGCTCGAACTCGACCACCAGGGCCGCGCCCTGCGCTGACCCGCCCGCCGAAGCCCCGACCCCGGCGCCCCGCTCACCGAAGCCCCGCTCACCGAAGACCTGCTCACCGAAGCCCCGCCCGCCGCAGAAGGAGTCCCCGATGGCCCCCCTCCACAAGGGATCCGACGACAACGACACCGAGCGCTTCCGCCGGCTCGCCCTCAACCCCTTCTACGGCGAGGCCGACCCCGTCGGCGGGATGACCCAGGCGCCGCCCCGCCACCGGCTGCCCGACGGGCCGCTGCCGCCGTCCAGCGCCTACCAGCTGGTCCACGACGAGCTGATGCTCGACGGGAACTCCCGGCTCAACCTCGCCACCTTCGTCACCACCTGGATGGAACCCCAGGCCGGTGTCCTCATGGCCGAGTGCCGCGACAAGAACATGATCGACAAGGACGAGTACCCGCGCACCGCCGAACTGGAGCGCCGCTGCGTCGCCATGCTCGCCGACCTCTGGCACGCCCCCGACCCGAGCGGGGCCGTCGGCTGCTCCACCACCGGCTCCAGCGAGGCGTGCATGCTCGCCGGCATGGCGCTCAAGCGCCGCTGGGCCCGGCGGAACGCCGACCGCTACCCGGCCACCGCCCGCCCCAACCTGGTGATGGGCGTCAACGTGCAGGTCTGCTGGGAGAAGTTCTGCACCTTCTGGGAGGTCGAGCCCCGCCTCGTCCCCATGGAGGGCGACCGCTACCACCTCGACGCCGCGTCCGCCGCCGCCCTGTGCGACGAGAACACCATCGGCGTCGTGGCCGTCCTCGGCTCCACCTTCGACGGCTCCTACGAGCCCGTCGCCGAGATCTGCGCCGCCCTCGACGAGCTCCAGGCCCGCACCGGCCTCGACATCCCCGTCCACGTCGACGGCGCCTCCGGCGCCATGGTCGCCCCCTTCCTCGACGAGGACCTGGTGTGGGACTTCCGGCTGCCCCGCGTCTCCTCGATCAACACCTCCGGCCACAAGTACGGACTCGTCTACCCCGGCGTCGGCTGGGCGCTCTGGCGCGACGCCGAGGCACTCCCCGAGGAACTGGTCTTCCGGGTCAACTACCTCGGCGGCGACATGCCGACCTTCGCCCTCAACTTCTCCCGCCCCGGCGCCCAGGTCGTCGCCCAGTACTACACGTTCCTCCGGCTGGGCCGGGAGGGCTACCGGGCCGTCCAGCAGACCAGCCGGGACGTCGCCCGGGGGCTCGCCGAACGCATCGAGGCCATGGGCGACTTCCGCCTCCTCACCCGCGGCGACCAACTGCCCGTCTTCGCCTTCACCACCGCCTCCGACGTCACCTCCTTCGACGTCTTCGACGTCTCCCGCCGGCTGCGCGAACGCGGCTGGCTCGTCCCCGCCTACACCTTCCCCGCCCACCGCGAGGACCTCTCCGTCCTGCGGATCGTCTGCCGCAACGGCTTCTCCGCCGACCTCGCGGGCCTCCTCGTCGAGGACCTGCACCGACTGCTGCCCGAACTCCGCGCCCAGTCCGGCCCGTCCACCCACGACAAGTCCGCCGCGACCTCCTTCCACCACTAGCCCGGCGGGCGGGCCCTAGGGAACGCCCACGGACGCGTCGTCCCCGCAGGCCAGCCGGAACTCCGACCAGCGCACGCCGTCCCGCGTCAGCTCGTACCGGCACCGCGAGCCCTCCCGGAGGAGACCGGCGGCGGTCCGGCGGACGTACGCGCTGCCGTCGTCCAGCTCCCGGAAGGTCCGGCCGCCGTCCAGGCTGCGGTACCCGGACCACTGGGCGGCGATCTCCACCCGGCCGCCGGGGCCCGGCACCGGCAGCCCCTCCACCGAGCGCGGCTCGTCCTCGGGGCCCGTGGTCCACATCCGCTGCCAGGTCCGGCCGCCGTCCAGGGAGCGGTGCAGCGCGCGCAGCGGGTTCTTCACCGGCTCGCCGCCCTTCAGCTCGCCCATCTCCGCCGCGTACACGGCGTCCGGGCCCACGACGACCTTCGTGTACCAGGGCGGGGCGCCGGCCGGGCTCGGGAGCCGGCTCACGGACCAACTGCGGCCCGCGTCCCGGGAGACCGCGACCGCCGCCAGCCCGGTCAGCGGCTCCACGCCCGACACCCACCAGGACCCGTCCGGCTCCGCCACCGCCGCCGGTCTGGGGTGCGCCCCCAGCGGCGGCTGCGTGACCAGCACCCTCCGCCGCCCATCCCGCGGCGAGAGGGCGACCAGGTGCTCCCGGGCACACAGCTCCGACACCGCGCCCGGGTCCGTGGCGCACTCGGTCGCGAGCGCCGCGCCCGCGGGTATGTCCGGGGTCCGCCCGGCCGGCCGCTGGTCGACCGTACGCCAGCTCCGCCCGCCGTCCGCGCTGAACCAGCCCCGCCGCGGCTCCTCCCCGCCCCCGTCCTCGATCAGCGCCCGCCCGGGACCCACCACCCACAGCTGCGCGGACACCCCGTCCGTGCCCCGCACTTCGGGCAGGGGCGAGACCCGCTGCTCCCACCGCTCGGCGCCCCGGTCGAGCACGGCCACCCGCTGGCGGCAGAAGCCGGTCTCCGGGCGGTCAGGATCGACCACGCAGTCGGCGAGCAGCGCGAAGCCGCTGCCGTCGGCCGCGAAGTCCACGCCCGCCGCCCAGCCGGGCAGCCCCGCGCCGTCCCCGATCCGCGGCGGCGCGCCGAACGCCCCGCCGGAGGAGGGCCGTTCACTCTTCCCGGCCGGACCCGGCGCGGGCTCCCGCGCCGGGTCCGGCCCTCCCGTGCAGGCGGCCAGCAGCCAGGCGAGCAGCAGTGCCACGAGCGCGCGGAGCGGAGCCGGCGCCCGGGGCACGAAAGCGGAAACGGAATCGGAAACGGAAACGCGCATCGGACTTCCCCCTGTCCCTCTTCCCTCTGTCCCTCGGTCCCTCGGGCGGTTCGCGGTGAACCGTCTGCTTCTGGTACACCGCTCACCGCGTTCGGGTTCCCGAACGGGGGGAAGATTCTTTCGAGGAGGTCCCCGGCTGGGCTCAGCCCTCGTGCTCCAGCGCGATCAGGTCGAAGGAGCCCTTGCCGTCGAGGGATTCGCGGATCACGTCCGCGTGACCGGCGTGCCGACCCATCTCCTGCACCAGGTGCAGCAGCATCCAGCGGACCGACACCCGCCCGTTCTCGGGGAACCAGGGCGCGGGCGGCAGCGGAAACGTGTCGTCCAGGCTCGGAGCCGTACGGACGAACTCCTCGGTCTCCTTGGCGACCCCGCCCCAGAAGGCGAGCACCTCGGGGATCGTCTCCCCGTCGACGAGGCGGAACCCCTCGCCCCAGGTCCCCTCGCTCCGCTGCCTCTCGTTGGGTTTCTGCTGCGCGAGGCGGAGCCAGTTCAGCTCCACCTCGGCCACGTGCTTGACCAGGCCGGAGAGGCTCAGCTCGCTGGCGCTGGGCCGGCTCGCCGCCTGCTCCTCGGTGAGGCCGAGGAGGGAGCGGCGGAGCGCGGCGCGCTGGACCTCCACGAAGTTGAGGAACGCGCCGCGCTCGTCGCCGGGAGCCTCCACGGGAACGAAAGCCACCATGATGTCCGCCTTCCATCCGTCGCCGACCGGGGTGTTTCCCGGTGCGATGCCCACGTTATGGAGGAACTAGGACTGTTTCGGTCCTAGAAGGCCCAGGAGGCCCGGACGGCCTAGAAGGGGAAGCGGCTGCGGCCGTGCTGGATCGAGATCCACTTCTGGGTGGTGAACGCCTCCACCATCGCCTCGCCGTTGAGCCGCCCGACGCCCGAGTGCTTCTCGCCGCCGAAGGGGACGATCGGCTCGTCGTGCACGGTGCCGTCGTTGATGTGGATCATGCCGGTGTGGATCCGCTTCGCGAGCCGGACGCCCCGCTCGACGTCGGCGGTGTGGACGGCGCCGCTGAGCCCGTACGGGGTGTCGTTGGCGATGCGTACGGCCTCCTCCTCGCCGTCGAAGGGGATGATCAGGGCCACCGGGCCGAAGATCTCCTGGCCGAGGACGGGGGCGTCGGCGGGGATGCCGGTCAGCACCGACGGGGAGACGAGGTTGCCCTCGACCGTGCCGCGCAGCAGCGCGGTGGCACCGGCCGCGACGGCCTGCTCGACCGCGCCGTCGACCGACTCGGCCTGCTGGGAGTTGATGAGCGGGCCGATGTGGGTGGCGGGGTCGGCCGGGTCGCCGACGCGCAGGGTCTTCACCTTCGCCACGAACTTCTCGGTGAACTCCGCCTCCAGGCGGCGGTCGACCAGGATGCGGTTGGCGGCCATGCAGACCTGGCCCTGGTGCACGAAGCGGCTGAAGACGGCCGCGTCGACCGCGTAGTCGAGGTCGGCGTCGTCGAGGACGATCAGCGCGCTGTTGCCGCCGAGTTCGAGGACGGCGTGCTTGAAGTTCTGGGCGCAGACGGTGGCCACGTGGCGGCCGACCCGGTCGGAGCCGGTGAAGGAGATGACCTTCGGGACCGGGTGGGTCAGCAGCGCGTCGCCGATCTCGGCGATGTCGGTGACGACGACGTTGAGCAGACCCGCGGGCAGGCCCGCCTCCTCCAGGATCTTCGCGACCAGGGTGCCGCCGCAGATGGGCGTGTTCTGGTGCGGCTTGAGGACGACCGCGTTGCCGAGCGCGAGGGCGGGGGCGACCGACTTGATCGAGAGGAGGAAGGGGAAGTTGAAGGGGGAGATGACGCCGACGACACCGACCGGCAGGCGGTAGACGCGGTTCTCCTTGCCGTCGACCGGGGACGGCAGGATGCGGCCCTCCGGGCGCAGCGCGAGCTGGATCGCCTCGCGCAGGAACTCCTTGGCGAGGTGCAGTTCGAAGGCGGCCTTGAGGCGGGTGCCGCCGAGCTCGGCGACGATCGTCTCGGCTATCTCGTCCTCGCGGTCCTCGACGATCCGCAGGGCGCGCTCGAAGACCAGCCGGCGGGTGTAGGGGTTGGTCTCCGCCCAGGCGGCCTGCGCGCGCTCGGCGGCGCGGTAGGCGCGGTCGACCTCACCGGCGGTGGCCACCGTGATCGAGGCGAGCTTCTCCCCGGTGTACGGGTTGAAGTCGATGATGTCCCAGGAGCCGCTGCCCGGCTTCCACTCGCCGTCGATGAACTGGTGGGCCAGGTCGGTGAAGTGCGACATGGACGGAGAACCCCTCTGCCGGCTGCCGGTCTCCGGGCGCGCGCGGGCGCCCGTCCGCCGGGGCTACTGATGCGCCGTCATCGTACTGATGTATTAGGACAGTTGGAGGAGACCCCGAAGAAGATCACGGCTTTCGGCCGGATCCGGACTGTCCTTCGCCAGCTTCTCCATCACGGCGGCGTACTGCGCGACCTCCTCGCGCTTGTCGAGATAGAGGGCGCCGGTGAGCTGTTCCAGATAGACGATGTCGGAGAGGTCGGACTCGGGGAAGCTGAGCATGGTGAAGGAGCCGCTCTCGCCGGCGTGGCCGCCGAAGCTGAAGGGCATGACCTGGAGGGTGACCCCGGGGTGCTCGGAGATCTCGATGAGGTGCTTCAGCTGCCCGCGCATGATCGCCCGGTCGCCGTACGGGCGGCGGAGCGACGCCTCGTCGAGGACGACGTGGAAGTGCGGGGCACGCTCGGAGACGAGGACCTTCTGCCGTTCGAGACGGAGCGCGACGCGGCGGTCGATGTCCGCCTGCGAGGCGCCTGGCATGCCCCGGGCGACGACCGCGTGGGCGTACTCCTCCGTCTGCAACAGGCCGTGCACGAACTGCACTTCGTAGACGCGGATGAGGGAGGCGGCGGCCTCCAGACCGATGTACGTCTGGAACCAGCCCGGCAGGACGTCGCCGAAGCTGTGCCACCAGCCGGCGAGGTTGGCCTCGCGGGCGAGGCCCAGGAGCGCGCCGCGCTCGTTCTCCTCGGTGACTCCGTAGAGAGTGAGCAGATCCTCTATGTCCCTGGCCTTGAAGCTCACCCTTCCCAACTCCATACGGCTGATCTTGGATTCGGAGGCGCGGATCGAGTAGCCGGCGGCCTCGCGCGTGATGCCCCTCGATTCGCGCAGGCGCCTCAGCTGGGAGCCCAGCAGGATGCGCCGGACAACGCTGCCGCCCGCTCCGTTCATTTCGCCTGCGGTCACGGCTCCAGCCTTCCCTTCACGGTGACGAGCCCCCGTCGAGCCCCGGATTCTGCCACCAAACGCTTCAGCGCGTACACATCTGGTTACGGAAGGGGATGCGAAGGGTCGGCTTCCGGACGAGAACCGGACACGCCGCCGTCAAGAAGATTTCCACAGATTCACCACAGGGTCGGACAGGTCCGGCACCCGGTACCGCGTGCACGTGCATCTGCCCTTGCATCCCGTCGGCGCATTCGGAACCATGGACCCCGCGCAGCCGCGTACTCGTTCGCGTTGTCGTGTTGTCGCAATGTTTCGCACTGTTTGCACCGTTGTCGCACCACCGCCGCGATTCCCGGGAGTGCCTCGCATGGGGACGAATGGATCGACCGTGCTCGAGCCTTTACGGCAGGGTCTACCGCCGATCGATCCCGGCGCCGTCTCCACCTCCGCCTCCTGCGCCCTGCCCGCGCGGTACGAAGCCGTGCGCGGGGCCCGGAAGTTCACCAGCGCGACGCTGGACAGCTGGGATCTCGGCGACCGCTTCGACGACGTGGCCCTCGTGGTCTCCGAGCTCGTCACCAACGCGCTCCGGCACGCCGTCCCCGACGGCGCCTCGCAGGACGACTCCCAGGGCCCGCCGGTGCGGCTGCACCTGATGCGCTGGGCCTCCCGCCTGGTGTGCGCGGTGCGCGACCCCAGCCGGCAGAGCCCGGAGGCGCGCGGCGGCGAGGAGGACTTCTCGGCCGAGTCGGGCCGGGGCCTGTTCCTGGTGGAGTCGTTCAGCGACAGCTGGGGCTGGCACCCGCTCGCGGGGACCTTGCAGGGCAAGGTGGTGTGGGCGCTGTTCCGGGTCGGCCCGGAGGAGTAGACGCAGAAGTCGATGGTGGAAAGGCCCCGGCGGTGACCGCCGGGGCCTTTCGCATGTCTGTGAGTCGGTTCGTTCGACCGTGGGCCGGTTCGGTCAGACCAGGTGGTCGAACTCCCCGTCCTTGACACCCAGCAGGAGCGCCTCGATCTCGGCCGGCGTGTAGACGAGCGCCGGACCGTCCGGGTGGCGGGAATTGCGCACGGCAACGTTTCCCCCCGGCAGTTTGGCGAACTCGACGCACGAGCCCTGGGAGTTGCTGTGCCGGCTCTTCTGCCACACGACGCCCCGCAGCTCCGTGGCCGCCATGCCGTTGTACGCGTGATGCGCGTGATGCACTGGTAGCTCCCCGAGTTGCTTGGTGCAGGTGTCAACTTCCCCGGATCATAGCTGCGTTCATATGCCGATGCATGAGCAGATGCACGTGCACGAGGCGTGGCGTAGCCACTACGCGACGCAGCGTGCGAAAGGCGTCCGCCGCAGGCGGGGGCACATGGGAACGCCCCCGCGATCTTCCCATCCGGGTGGACGGGAGTACGGGGGCGGTGGTTCCCGTCAGAGGGTGGGCAGGACGGAGAGGAGCTGGTCCGCGCGGTCGTGCAGGCGGACGGCCATCGGGGAGCCGTCGGGGGTCACGGCGTACCAGACCCCCCAGCCGGGGCGGCCCGCCAGTTCGAGGAGGGTCGCGGTGGTGATCCGGCCCTTCGCGTCCACGAGGTCGACCCGGCCCGCGTCCTTGGTCCCGTAGTAGAGGCCGGAGCGGAAGGTGCCCTCGCCCTGGAAGCTGACACCGGGGGTGCGCAGGTCGATGTTGCCGTCGGTGACGGAGCGGAACTGCTCCATGCCGTCCTCCCCGCCCTCCCAGTACTTGCCCTGGGCTGTGAGCCACACCGTCCACCCGGGCCCGGCCGCCACCCGTTCCCCCGCCGCCACGGTCCGCACCGGGGTGGGGATCCGCGGGTCGGTGGCGGAGGTCCGGGGAGTCGACGTCGACACGGGCGAGACGTGTGTGGTGGGTGTGATGGGGGTGGCGGAGGTGGCGGGCCGGGCGGAGGCGGTGGTGGCGGGCAGGACCGGCGGGGCGGCGAGGCCGGCGGCCGGGTGCGGGTCGCCGCCCAGGGCCGTACCGGCGGCCACGGCGGCCGAGACGCCGAGGACGGCGAGCACGGAGAGGGCGACGGTACGGCGCCGGCGGCGCGCGCGGCCCGCCCGGACGACCGCCGCCACGGGCGCGGGCCCCGGGGTCACGTCGTGGGCGGCGCGGGCGAACTCGGCGCGCAGCAGGTCGTCCCACGCGCCGGCGGCGTCGGGCCCGGCGTCGGGTGCGGAGGTCATGGGCGGGCTCCGTAGGGGGTGCGGAGGGGTGGGCCGGACAGCGGAGGAGGACCGGAGGCGAGCCGGGGGTGGGCGCGCAGGGCGGCGAGACCGCGACGGGCGTGGGTCTTCACCGTGCCGATCGAGCACTGGAGGACCTCGGCGATCTCCTGCTCGGTCAGGTCGTCCCAGTACCGCAGGACCATCACGGTGCGCTGGCGGGGGCTCAGGTCGGCTAACGCCTCCATGAGCACGGCCCGTTCCTCGACGTGCTCGGCGTGGCCCGCGTCCCGGTGCCGGGCGGGTTCCGGGAGCACCGGGACGAGCAGGTGGGCGACCCTGCGGCGGCGGAGGCGGCTGAGGTTGTTGTTGACGAGGGAGCGGCGCACATAGAGGTCGATGCCGTCGCGCGGGACCTTGTGCCAGCGTCCGTACACCTTGGCGAGGGTCGTCTGCACCAGGTCCTCGGCCTCGTGGAAGTCGCCGGTGAGCAGCTGGGCCGTGCGGACGAGCCGGGGCCACGCGGCGGTGGCGAACGCGGCGAAGTCGGCGTCCGTCCCTGGTTCTGGTGAGTGCGTCACGGTGGCGGACCTCGCGATCGTGAGGTGGTGCGGCGGGGCCCGCCCCGTGCCGGGCCCCGCCGAGCGTGCTGGACGGCCCGTCAGAAGTCCATGGCGGGCAGCTCGACGAGGAGCCGCCCGTCACGGGCGTAGAACGCGACGGAGACGTCCTTGTCGGACGGGGCGGTGTGCGCGTACCAGACGCCCCAGTCCGGCCGGCCGGGCAACTGGAGCAGGCACGCGCGCGTGACGCGGCCCTCGGCGTCGGTGAGCTCGACCCGTCCGGGCCGGACCGGGCCGCCGTAGATGCCCGAGTGGAAGGTGCCCTCGCCCTGGTGGCTGAGGGCGGGCTGGGTGAGGTCGAGGTTGCCGTCGACGACGCTGCGGAACTGCTCGAAGCCGTCCGGGCCGGTCCAGTGCTTGCCCTGGCGGGTGAGCCAGACCGTGTACCCGCCGCCCGCGTCGACGCGCTGACCGGAGCGGACGGTGCGGGCGGCGGAGGTGGGGGCTGCGGAGGCGGTGGAGACGGTGGTGGTGGAGGAGGAGGTGGGTGCGGAGGGGGCGGCGGTGGCCGGGGTGGCGAGGGCGGCGGCGGCCACTGCCGCCGTCACGGCGGCGCCCGCGGCGAGCAGGTACTTCTTCATGGGATCGCTCCTGGTTCCGGACGGTCTTCCACCCTTCTCAACTCCGCCTGTACCGCGTCCGGATGACACCTCGCCGGAACTTTCCCGGGAAAGGGGTAGAGGCGTACGGTCTCAGGCGTCGGGGCTCAGGCGTCGGCGAGGGCCGTCGACAGTTCGTCCAGGGCGGCCAGGAGCAGCCGTGCCGCCTTGCGCAGAAGCGGGTCGGTGACCTCCGTGTCCCAGGCGGCGACGGTCTCGCGGAGGTCGTCCCAGGCGGGTGCCTTGCGCTCGCGGACCGCCTTCGCGCCGCGCTCGGTCGCCTTGCGCAGCGCCTCCGCGAGGCCGGCGGCGGCGGGCAGGGGCGGGGCGCCGCGTTCGGGCAGGTGGGCCTCCAGGAGCATGGCGGCCCGCCCGAACTCGGCGAGCGCGTGCCCCGCGCCCTCGGCCGCCGCGTGCGACAGCCCTCGGTGCCGTACCGGCTCGTGGGTGGCCCGGCCCAGCGCGTCGTGCCAGGCCACGCGCGCGGTGCGGGCGGAGAGCAGGGCCTCGCGCACGTCCGGGCTGCCGGGTCCCGCGGGGTCGGCGTACCGGGCGGCGACGACCGCCGCGTACCGCCCGGAGGCGGTGAGCCAGTCGGCGAGCCTGCCCCGCAGCCTGGGCGTCTCCCAGGCGGGGTAGACGGCGTACGAGAGCATCGCGAGGAGGCCGCCGAGGAGGGTGAGGAGGACCCGGTCCCGTACGGTCTGGGTCACGCCGGACCCCTCCAGGCCGAGGAGGAAGACGACGTACGCGGCGACGCAGACCTGGCTGACCGCGTACCCCGTCTTCATCAGCAGGTACATGCCGAAGGCGCAGAGGACGGCGAGGGCGGCGGAGAGGTACTCCCCCGGGTGCGCGGTCTGCACGACGGCGCTGGCCAGCGCGACGCCGACGAGGGTGCCGCCGAAGCGGGCCACCGAGCGGGAGTACGTCTGCGAGAAGTCCGGCCGCATCACCATGACGGAGGCCATCGGCGCCCAGTACCCGTGCCCGAAGGGCAGCACCAGGCCGAGCAGATAGCCGGCGGCGGTGACCGCCGAGACCCGGATCGCGTGCCGCAGGATCGCCGACCCCGGCCGCACCTCGGCCCGCATCTTCGCGAGGACGAGCGGCGCGAGGCGGACGAGGGTGGGGCGGGTGCGGGGGGTGGGGACGGAGGGGGAGGGGGAGGGGGAGGTGGAGGGGGAGGGGGAGGTGGGGGCTGAGGCGGACGTGGAGGCTGAGGCGGAGGTGGGCGCACCACGCCTCTCCTCCGCGCTCGTCTCCGTACGCGGCTCCGCCGTCTCGACGACGTCGCCGAGGAGGGCGGCCAGGCGGAGGGCGGCGCGGTGGGAGCGGCCGGAGAGGATCGTGCCGGTGTCCGGGGTGCGGAGGGCGGCGACGGCCGCGGGGGGCAGCCGCACCGGTTTGCCGTGCCGGATGGCGTGCGCGGCGGCGTCGAGGATCTCGCCCGCCGCGGCGAGCAGCTCGCGGACGCGGTCGCGCTGCGGGCCCTCGGCGGGGGCGCCGACGGCGGGGTCCGCGAGCGAGGCGAGGACCGGCCGGATCCGCTCGGCGAGCCGCCGGGGCCCGTGGAGTTCGGTGGGCCGGCGGCGGGCCTGCCACGGGGTGACGGCGGCGGCGCTGCGGGCGGTCATCAGCGGGACCGGGTCGAACGGGGCGACGGGGTCGTGGCGCAGCCGGCGGGCGTAGTCCGCCTCGGCGGCGAGCGCGTCCGCGAGGGCGTCGCGCTGGGCGCCCCAGGGCCGGACGGGCAGCAGCACGACCAGCGCGGCCTGGACGACTCCGCCCGCGAAGATCATGGCGGCGTGCCCGGCGGCGGCCGCGACGGAGGTGGGCAGGGTGATCGTGACCAGCATGATCGCCACGTTGGAGGAGGCGATGATGCCGGCCGTGGGGCCGGCAGCCCAGACGAGCCCGGAGAGGAAGGTCCACAGGAGCAGCAGCGCGAGGAAGAGGAGCGTGTGCGAGCCGGTCAGATAGCCCAGGAAGGTGGAGACGGCGAGGCTGCCGCCGGAGGCGAGCGCGAGGGTGGGCCGGGGCCGCCAGGACCGCTGGAAGGTCGCGATGGCCGCCTGGAACGCACCGAACGCGGAGGACGCGGCGACGGTCGGCCCGAAGACGGCCAGCGAGAAGCCGATGACGAGCGCGAGCCCGAGGGCGCCCCGGGCGGCGATGACGGGCGCGAGCCGCCGCCGCTCGACGGTGAGGCCGGAGCGGGCGGTCTCCCTCAGCGCCCGGAGCCAGCTCATGATCCGAGCGTAACGACGATCAGCCCGTAACCCGACATTTCATACCACCTGGCGGGACGGCAGCCAGGCAGCCGTATGGAGGCTCTAGTCGCGCGGGTGCGGGCGCGGGCCTCGGTGGCCGAGCCGGGTCCGGTCCGGGGTGAGGGTGGCGGACTCGGCGGCGGTGGCGCCGTGGTGCCAGCCGTCCTCGTCCCACATCGCGCGGACGCGGGTCGCCCTCGTCTCCGGGAAGAGCTCGTCCGTACGGGCCGTCACCGCGACCTCGCGGGAGGCGAGGACCGGGAGCAGGGTCGGGGCCTCGGCGGCGACGCGGCGGGAGGTCGCCTCCAGGCGGGCGCCGAGCCGGTTCGCGTACGCGAGGAGGAAGGACTGCCGGAAGGACTTGGTGCGCTTGCGGCCGCCCTTCCGCTGCTCGGCCTCCGCCCGGGTCATCGCGGCGGTCCCCTGGACGAGGAGGGAGGTGTACAGCAGCTCGACCGGGTCGAGGTCGGCCTCGAAGCCGACGACCGTCGAGAAGCCGTACGCCTCGTTCCACACCGCCCGGCAGTGGTTCGCGGTCGCCACCGCGTCGAGCAGGATCGCCTTCGCCTGCTCGTACGGCGGCTCCACGCCGATCCGGACGGCGCCCGGCGTCTGCGGCGACGGGGCGCCGGCCGCGAGCCCGGCCTCGTCGAGGCTGTGGCGGGCCATCAGCTCCTGCGCCTTCGCGGTGAGCGCCTCGGCCTCCTCCGGATAGCCGGTGGCCTCCGCCTTGGCGAGGAGCGCGCGGATCCGCGTGAGCATCCGCGGCTCCCCGACGGCGGCCGGCGGCAGCGTCTCACCGGGTACGGGCCCCACCGCGTCGAGCCGGGGCAGCCGGACGAGCAGCCGGTACAGCTCCAGGACGACGGTCGCGTACGAGAACCGGTCGGCGGGCCCACCGCCCTCGTCCCCGAGCGCGTCGAGCTGCTCGCGCCAGCGCCGGGGCAGGGTCGCGTACCGCGCCGTCTCGGCCCGCACCAGGCCGGCGAGCAGCCGCAGATGCTCGTCCGCCAGCTCGCGGCGGACCGTACGCGCGAGGTCGGCGGGCTGCCACCCGTGCTCCCACAGCGTCCGCACGAACTCCTCACCGCGCCGCGCAAGCCCGACGTCAGCACCCGGGTCGGCGGCGAGCAGAGAGGCCGCCGTGTCAAGAGAGCGATCGTCCCGCCCATGCAACGCCTCCCCCAACGCCCGCCCGACAGTGGACTCCCGCGCCTCCTCCTCCTGCATGACCGCGCCCCTCGCCCTCTCCGTACCCCGCGTCGACCTCCCCCGATGGTCTCAGCCCGACTGGGTTGGTGGGGGCGCGGGTCTTGGGAGGGGGCTTTCTGAGGGGCCTCCCCGGGGTATGCCTGGCCCTACCCTGGGACGCCCGGCAGACGGCGTGACCCGGCCCCCGGCGAAACGGTTCGCTGGGGCCATGACCAGCTCCCTCACTCCTTCCGCCCCTGCCGCTGTACGGCTCCGGGGGCTCGTTCGGCGGCACGGGGAGGTCCGTGCCCTGGACGGCGTGGACCTCGACGTGGCCGCCGGGACGTTCACGGCCGTCATGGGCCCGTCCGGCTCCGGGAAGTCCACCTTGTTGCGCTGCGCCGCCGGGCTCGACCGCCCGGACGCGGGCCGCGTCGAGGTGGCGGGCACGGCCCTGGAGGGGCTGAGCGAGCGGCGGCTGACGCTGCTTCGGCGCGACAGGATCGGCTTCGTCTTCCAGTCCTTCAACCTGCTGCCGACGCTGACGGCCGCGCAGAACGTCGCCCTCCCGCTCCGGCTCGCGGGCCGCCGCCCGGCGCGCGGCGAGGTCCGGGCGGCGCTCGCCCGCGTCGGGCTCGCCGGGCGGGAGAGGCACCGGCCCGCCGAACTCTCCGGCGGCCAGTGCCAGCGCGTCGCCATCGCCCGGGCGCTGATCGCCCGCCCCGCCGTCCTCTTCGGCGACGAACCGACCGGCGCGCTCGACTCCACCACCGGCGCGGAGGTGATGGACATGCTCAGGGCCCTCGTGGACGAGGAGGGCCGCACCCTGGTCATGGTCACCCACGACCCCGTCGCCGCCGCCCGCGCCGACCGCGTCGTCTTCCTCGTCGACGGCCACCTGGCAGGCGAACTCACCACACCGACCGCAAGCGCCGTGTCGGCCCGACTCGCGGACCTCCGCCCGACGAGGGGATCCGGCACAACTGGAACCGGCACAGGCGCGAGCGCGCGCGTGGAGACGGAAAACACCGGCTCGACCGGCGACGGCACGCGCACGCGCACGGGCGCGCACGTAGGGACAGGGGGTTCGGCGTGTTGAGCGTCGTCGTGGGCGGGCTTCGGGCGCGGTGGGCGTCTTTCGTGGGCGGGTTTCTCGCGTTGGCGCTCGGTGTCGGGCTGTTGACGGCGACCGGGCTCGGCCTCGCCGCCGCGCTGGACCCGCCACCGCGCGCGCCCGAGCGGTTCGCCTCCTCCCCCGTCGTCATCCTCGGCCAGGACCAACTGACCGTGGAGGTCCGGCGAGGCCCCGGGACCGCGCTCGTCTCCCGCCCGCTCGACCGTCCACAGCCTGTGGACACCACACTGCTGCGCGAGCTCCGCGCGCGCTGGACCCTGACGGAGAAGCCGACCACCGGCACCGGCACCGGCCCCAGCACCGCGACCACCCCGGACGCCGTCGGGCTCGACGCGCCCGCCGCGCAGGTCAGGGCCCTCGTCGGCGACCGTGCGCAGGTGCTGACCGGCACCGACCGCCGCCGCGCGGACCCCGGCCACGAGCGCGACGGCCAGGAACTCACCGGCCTCAACGCCCTCCTCGGCACCGCGGGCGGCGTCGCCGCGTTCGTCTCCGTCTTCGTCGTCGCGTCCGTGTTCGCGTTCTCCGTGGCACTGCGCCGCCGCGAGTTCGGCCTGCTCCGCACCGCCGGGGCCACCCCGGGCCAGTTCCGCCGAGTGCTGCTCGCCGAGGCGGCGGTGCTGGGCGTGACCGCGTCCGCGGCGGGCTGCGGGCTCGGCGCCCTCGCCGCGCCGCTGATGGCGAAGGCCCTGGTGGCCAGGGACCTGGCGCCCGCGTGGTTCGCCGGCGCGGTCGGCGGAAGCGGTAGCGGAATCGGAAGCGGAAGCGAAAGCGCCGGATGGCCGTACCACCTGGCCTTCTGGACGGGCCTCGCCGTCGCCCTCGCCGGGGCGGCGGCCGCCGCCCACCGCGCCGGGCGGACCGGGCCGACGGCCGCGCTGAGCGAGGCGGACGTCGACCGGGACGTGCTGCCGCCGGGCCGCGCGCTGCTCGGCGCCGTACTGCTCGCCGCCGGTCTCGGGCTGCTGGTCTGGACGTACGCGACCGAGCCCTGGTCGCTGCTCAAGCGGAAGACGTACACGACCCTGCCGATGCTCCTCACCGGCGGCGCGGCCCTCCTCGCCCCGCTCCTCGTGCGTCCCGTGGCCCGGCTGCTGCCGGTGTTCCGGGGCGGGGCGGTCGGGCTCCTCGTCCGTGAGAACGGCGCGGCGGCCGTGCGCCGTACCGCCGCCGTCGCCGCGCCGGTCCTGGTGACCGTGGCGCTGGCGGGGACCCTGTTCGGCGCGTCGGAGAGCGTGGCGCGCGCCAAGGAGACGGAGGCGCGGGACCGGACGGCCGCCGCGTACGTGGCGGAGGGCCCGGGGCTGAAGCTCCCGGAGCGGCCGCCCGCGGGCACGGTCGTCGCCGCTTCCGGCCCGACCTCCCTCTTCGTACGGGACGGGGCCGAGGCGGTCGTGAAATACCGGGCCCGCGCGGTCGCCGACCCGGCCGCCTTCGCGGAGCTGGCCCGGCTCCCCGTGGTCGCGGGCGACCTGCGGGACCTGGACGACCGGTCGATCGTCGTCGACGAGGAGTTCGAGCGGCGGGGGATCGGCGAGGAGGTGGAGGTGTGGCGGGCGGACGGCACCGGTCCCGTACGGCTCCGGGTGGCGGCCGTCCTGGCCCGAGGCACCGGCGACAACGGCCCGTACGTGACGCGCGCCCAAGCCCCCGGCGCCTCGTTCGACCGCCTGGAGTCGAACCGCCCCCTGACGGCGGCCGCCACCCCCACCCCCGAGCCGCCCACCACGAACCGAGCCGCCCGAACGGGCCTCCGCCTGCTCCTTGCCCTGGTCCTGATCTACACGGTGATAGCCCTTGCCAGCACCCTGTTGATGGCCACGTCGGTACGCGGCCCGGAGCTGGCCTCCCTCCACCTGGCCGGCGCCACCCGCGCCCAGGCCCTCCGCGCGGTGACCGGCGAGTCCCTGCTCGCGGTGGCGATCGGCACGGTCCTGGGCCTGGCCGTGACGGCCACGGTCCTAGGTACCCTCGCCGCGGCCCTCTCCACCCTCTCGGCCCCGGTCACCCTGACGCTCCCCTGGACCCAAACGGCCACGGCAGCAGCCCTCTGCGCCCTGGTAGCCATCGCCTCCTCGGCCCTCCCCACATGGCGCCTCACCCGCTGACCGGCCATGGTGGAACAGGGCGGTGGCCGGGGTCGGAGCCGGGCCACCGCCCCACCCGACCCGAGGGCCCCCCGCTGCGGGCTCCGCCCCCACCGCACCCCCGCGTGGGACCCGAGCCTGAACCCGCACCCCGCGCACACCCCGTACCAATGCCACGCCCCTGACGGCCGGTACGGCGGCACCCCCACCGCACCCCCGTGTGGGCATGCGTCCCGCTAGGGGCGGGACGGGTGGGCACACGGGACGGCGCCCCCTGCCGCGCCCAGGCTTCCGCGCCTGAACCCGTGCCCCGCGCACGACGCCGTACCGGTGCCGCTTGTCCCGGAGTCCCGGGCCCCCGATCATGGGCGGATGCCGGGCCAGCGGAGACGAAAGCAGCGGGAGGCGCGCACCCGCGAGCGGTGGGCGGAGCGACACGCGCCCGGCGCGGGGCACTGGGAGCGACGGTTCGTCACCCAGGACGAGGCCGCTTGGCGGGCCGAGGTGCGCCGGGTCGGCGCCCAGGAGCCTCGGCTCGCGCCGGAGGACATCCGCCTGGACAGGCTGTGCGGCCGGGGCGACCACCCGACCACGTACGTCCTGAGCGTCTTCGTCCGGCCCGCAGCACCCTCGGCGAACCCTGCCTGACCCGCACCCCGCGCACGAAGCGGTACTGGTGCGGGTCAAGGCACCGGTGCGGAGGCACCCGCGAAGGGTGCCGTTCCGTTGTGCCCACCCTCCCCCAAGCTCTCGGCTTCGCTCGAGCAGGGGGGACCCCCATCGCCCCAGCGGAACGATTGCCCACAACGAAACGGCGCGGCGGCGGGCCCGCGCAGGCTGAGGCGCGGGGGGTGCGGGGACCACCCCGGCGGAACGGTTGCCCGGTACGGAACGGCGGCGGCGTCCTGGCACCCGCGCCGCCCCAGGCCCAGCAGACGGCTGCCCGCCACAGGGTGCGGGCTACGGCACCAGGACCAGCTTGCCCCGTGCGTGGCCCGTTTCGCTCAGTTCCTGGGCGCGGGCGGCCTCCTTGAGGGGGAGGGTTTCGGCGTGGCGGAGGCGGAGGGTGCCAGCGAGGACGGCTGCCGCCTGGGCGCTCAGCCAGGCCCGTACGCGGTCGAAGTCCGGCTCGGGGAGGCTGTACGCGATGCCGTGCTCGGCCGCGTCCGTGGCCGCGATCGTCGCGATCCGCTCCTTGTCCGCCACCCCCTCACCCCCCAGCAGCTCGATCGCCACCGGCAGCACACCGTGCCCCGCGGCGTCGAAGACGGCGTCGACGCCCTGCGGGGCCGCGGCCCGCACCCGATCCGCCAGCCCCTCCCCGTAGGCCACGGGAATCGCACCGAGCCCGCGCAGATACGCGTGGTTGGACTCGGAGGCCGACCCGACGACCGTGACCCCCGCGGCGACCGCCAGCTGCACCGCGATGGTCCCGACGATGCCGGCCGCCCCGTTCAGGAACAGCGTCTCCCCCTCCCGTACCCCGATCTGCTCCAGCACACGGGCCGCGGTCTCGCCGGCGATCGGCAGCCCCACCGCCGCCTCCCAGGACAGCCCGGCCGGCTTCGGCAGGACGTTCACGGCGAGGGCGTACCGCGCGTAGGCGCCGGTCTTCGACCAGCCGAACACCTCGTCGCCGACGGCGAATCCGGTGACGCCCTCACCGACCGCGTCGACCGTGCCCGCGACCTCGATCCCCGGCACGGCGGGAAACGTCGTCGGGAAGAACTCCTCCAGCAGCCCCCGACGCACCTTCCAGTCCATCGGGTTGACCCCCGCCGCCGCCACCCGCAGCCGCACCTCGCCAGGCCCCGGCTCCGGCACCTCGGCCGCGGTCTCGTGCCGCAGCACCTCAGGGCCGCCGAACTCCTCGAAGAGAATGGCTTCCATCGTCGCGCCTGCCGTCACCGTCGTCACTGCCGCCCCTGCCGCCCCTGCCGTCCCTGCCGTCACCGTCGTCATGTCGCCCTCCGTATCAGCGTGTTCGGCCCCGGCACCCGGGGCGTCCGCCTCTCGACGTGATCAAGCCTGCGCCAAGCGGCCCCCACTCCCCGCCCTCCCTCCGGCCAGTCCCACCTATCCGAAAGACCAGCCACCCCTCCCCTCCCCCTCGCTAGGCTGGCCGCCATGGACGTGCTCACGCTGACCACCGCGTACGAGATCCTCCGCCGGCCGCTCGGGCAGCTCCTCGGGCAGCTCTCCGCGACGCTCGCCCCGGTCATCCCGCACGTCGGCGCGGCCGAACTCTCCACGCACTGCGCGCACTCGCCGTTCAAGACGACCGGCGCGACCGACGGGCTCACCGCCGCCGACCTGGCGCCGCTGCTCGCCGCCGGGGTGCCCGGGGAGCCCTGGCAGGGGACGGCCCGGCTCGGCGGGCGTACGCGCGCGTGCATCGCGGTGACGAGCGGCGCCACCGCCCGCAACTCGGTACTCGTCCTGCTCCTCGAAGACGCCCCCGCGAACAACCCCACAAGCAGCCCCACGAACGGGCCCACGGCCGACCCCGCGAACAGCCCCACGACCGGCCCCGCGCCCGCCGGACCGGACGAACTCGCCCTGGCGCAGGCCCTGTGGGACCTGGTGACCAGCCATCTCGACCGGTTCGCGGTCGAGGCGATGCCGGGCGCGCTGGCCCGCTCCCGCGCCGCCGCCGACACGCGCGCGCGTGTCATCGCCGAGTTGACCACCGCCCACGCGGCGGCCGTCTCCTCCGTCCTGTCGGTGCTCCGCAGCCGGTCCCTGGACGACGCGGCGGCCCGGGCGACCGCCACCGACCTCGCCGCCACCGCGCTCATCGAGATCCGGGCCGCGCGGCAGCAGGACCGCGCGGTCGCGGAGGAGCCCGCCCGCGCCGCCTTCGGCCGACTCGCCGACGAACTGCGGACGATGTTCCGGCACCACGCGGTACGGCTCGTGCTCGGCCCGCCGGACGGCGACCCCTCGCTCCCCGCCGACCTCGCGCACAGCGCCCGCGCGATCGTCCGCGCACTGCTGCCGATCGCCCTCGAACAGGAGGGGGTGAGCCGGGTGCACGTCGGCTGGCGGATCACCGAGCACGAACTGCTGGCCACCGTCCGCGACGACGGCCCCGGCACCCTCGCCTCCTGCGACGTGGGCGCGGGCACGATCCGCGACCGGCTCGACGTCCTCGGCGGCCGGATCGAGCTGGAGGCCGTACCCGGCTGGGGCACGACCATGACGGCGGTCCTTCCCCTGGCCACGCCGGACGCCCCGGCCGGGGCCGCGCACCCGCTGGCCACGCTGGGCGAGCGCGAGATCGAGGTCCTGCGGCACCTCGCCCTCGGCCACCGCAACCGCCACATCGCCGGAGAGCTGAACATCAGCGAGTCCACGGTGAAGTTCCACGTCGCGAACATCCTCGGCAAGCTCGGTGTCGCCTCCCGCGGCGAAGCGGCGGCCCTCTTCCACGCGGCCGCGTGACGGAAGCGGGCAGGGGCAGGCCCCGGCCGCACGACGGAAGGCGGCAGGCCCCGGCCGCGTAACAGAAAGCGGTAGTCCCCCGGCCCCGTGACGGAAGGGGCCAAGGACAGGCCCCGGCCCCGTGCCGCGAGGGGCCGGGCCCGGACCCACCCCCCAACCCCCCGTCCCAGATGTCGTGATCCGCCACTGTCAGTGGCGGATGCCAGACTCGCAGCCATGAGCGAGAGGTGGGTGCTGGCGCCGGAGCCGGAGGGGGAGGGCGTGGTCCTCGTCCCTCTCGGGCCGGACGGCGCGCCCGCCGGGGAGGTGCGCCGCGAGCCCGATCTGGTCGCGTCCGTCCGCGCCCGGCCCGAGGTGGCGCGCTGGGTGTGGCGGTCGACGGCCGAGGTGTACCCGCGGCTGCTCGCCGCTGGCGTCCGCGTCGAGCGGTGTTACGACATCGAGGACGCCGAGCAGTTGCTCCTGGGCCACGAGGGCCGCCTCGGCGAGCCCCGCTCGGCCGCCGCCGCGTGGGCCCGGCTGCGGAACGCGCCGGTGCCGCCCGACCCGCCGCAGCGCACCGCCGAGCCCGGCTCCCAGGACTCCCTCTTCGAGCCGCGGCCGGTCGCCTCCGTCCCCTTCGAGGGCCTGCTCGCGGTCTACGCGGAGCAGCAGCGCCGCCACGACCGGGCCGAGCACCCGGGCAGGATGCGGCTGCTGACCGCCGCCGAGTCGGCCGGGATGCTGGTGGCCGCCGAGATGCACCGGGCCGGCCTGCCCTGGCGGGCCGACGTGCACCGGGACCTGCTGCACGAGCTGCTGGGCGAGCGGTACGCGGGCGGCGGCGAGCCGCGCCGGCTCGCGGAGCTGGCGGACGAGGTGTCGGCCGCCTTCGGCCGCCGGGTCAGACCCGACCTGCCCGCCGACGTGGTGAGGGCCTTCGCGCAGGCCGGGATCCGGCTGCGGTCCACCCGCCGCTGGGAGCTGGAGGAGGTCGACCACCCGGCGGTGGAGCCGCTGATCGCGTACAAGAAGCTGTACCGGATCTGGACCGCGCACGGCTGGTCCTGGCTGGCGGACTGGGTGCGCGACGGCCGGTTCCGCCCGGAGTACCTGCCGGGCGGCACGGTCAGCGGCCGCTGGACGACCAACGGCGGCGGGGCGCTCCAGATCCCGAAGGTGATCCGGCGCGCGGTCGTCGCCGACGAGGGCTGGCGGCTGGTGGTCGCGGACGCCGACCAGATGGAGCCGCGGGTGCTCGCCGCGATCTCCCGCGACCCGGGCCTGATGGAGGTCGCCGGGCACCCGGACGACCTCTACACCCGCCTGTCCGACCGGGCGTTCTCCGGCGACCGCGACCACGCGAAGCTGGCCCTGCTGGGCGCGATCTACGGCCAGACCAGCGGCGACGGCCTGAAGAACCTGGCGGCGCTGCGGCGCCGCTTCCCCCGCGCGGTGGCCTATGTCGACGAGGCGGCGAAGGCCGGCGAGGAGGGCCGGCTCGTCCGCACCTGGCTGGGCCGCACCAGCCCGAGAGCGGCCGGCGCGGGCGACGACGACGAGGCGGGCCTCCCCCAGGAAGGCCCCGAACAAGCCCCGGGCCAAGGCTCAGGACAGCGCTACGGACAGGGCTCCGGACAAGGCTCCGGACAAGGCGCCGCGGAGGAAGGCTTCACCCCGGGATACGCCTCCGGGAACGCACGCGCCCGCGGCCGGTTCACCCGTAACTTCGTCGTCCAGGGCAGCGCCGCCGACTGGGCGCTGCTGATGCTGGCGGCCCTGCGCCGGGCGCTCTCCGCCGCCGGGATGCGGGCCGAGCTGGTCTTCTTCCAGCACGACGAGGTGATCGTGCACTGCCCGGCGGAGGAGGCCGAGGCCGTGACGGAGGCGATCCGCGCCGCCGGGGACGAGGCGGGCCGGATCGCCTTCGGGGCGACCCCGGTCCGCTTCCCGTTCACGACGGCGACGGTGGAGCGGTACGCGGACGCCAAGTAGCACCCACGCACCGCCCATCCCCCACCCCACCCCACCCCATCCCTACTTGGCGGGCAGCTTCGCCCACTTCGGGTCGAGGGCGATCGTCTTCAGCTGCTCCATCGTGAGCGCGGGCTCCGCCCGGGTGGCGGCCTCGTGCTGGGTGCCGGAGTTGAAGGCGGAGACGACGACGCGGAATCCGGACTTCGTGATCGTGTCGGCGGTCCACATGACGACGCCGTCGCCGCCCTTCTCGCCGGGCTGCTGGGTGAGCTTCACCTTGCGGCCGTCGGGCAGGGTGGTGACCTCGCCGGAGCCGAAGAGCTGACCGGCGACGTCGCCCATGCCGTACTGGACGTTGACCTGGACGAGGCTCCTGCCCTTGCCGTCGTCGACGATCACGTAGCCGTACTGACCCTCACCCTCCTTCTTGACGACCTCCAGCCCCTTGGGCAGCAGCGCGCGCAGGGTGTTGGGGACGCTGTTGCCGGTGATCTCGGGCGGAGCCTTGCGCAGGTTGTGGAGCTTCCCGCCCTGTCCCGCGGGCGGCACGGCGGGCGCGGTGGGCAGCGGCGGGATCCGGTCCAGCAGCGGCCGCCACGCGTCGGCGGTGACGAGCGCCTTGAGCTGGGCGGCGGTGAAGGGCGGGTTCTCGCGGCTGATCGCGGCGCCCTTCTGCGCGGGCGCGTTGTACTCGTTCGCGTCGATCAGGAAGCCGTCCTTGGTGAGCACGGTCGCCCGCCAGTTCTTGGTCTCCTCGCGCTTGTCCGGGTACTCGTAGCCCTGGAGGACCATGAACCGCCCGCCGCCCGGGAGCGTGCCCTCGGCGCAGTCGTCGTAGGGGACGAACGTCTCGTCGGGGCAGGTCACCATGTCGGCGCCCGCCTCGGCACTGCGGCCCGCCCGGCTGAGGTAGATGCCGAAGGCGGCCTCGCCCTCGCCGTCGTCGTAGTACCCGTTGAGGCCCTGGCCCTTGCCTTCGAGGCCGTCGAACCGCCACTGGCCGGCGGGGGTGTGGGCCTTGACGATGTCGGCGATCTCGGAGAGCGGGATCTCCGCCTCCCCGGGCTTCAGCGTCCCGGTGTCCGGGGTCGCCTCCGCGGTCTCGCTCCTGCCGTTCTCGTCCGTGGCGGTGCCGCCCTCGGGCGCCGCCGCCACGGACGCCCGCTTCACCGACTGCTCGGGGGTGAGGACGGAGCCGGCGTAGACGCCGCCGACGCCGATGCCGGCGAGCGCGAGGGCGCCGCCGGTGACGGCGAGCCTGCGGCGCAGCAGCCGTCGCCGGCCGCGGGCGAGTCCGCCGGAGACCAGCTCGGGCCGGCCTTCGAGGCCGAAGCTCTCGCCGGTGCTGCGCAGCACGGAGCCGAGCTCGCCGGCGAACCCGCCGTCGGGGTCGTGGTGTTCGTTCTGGGACATGACGAGATCACCGTCTCTGCTTCAGAAGTACGAGGAGGATGAGGAAAGTTACGGCTCCGCCCCGGAAGGGGCAGCCCCCCGGAAGGACCGGTGTCCGCCCCGGAGCGAACCGGGGCTGGACGGAAGAAGACCGGGGCTGGACGGAAAGAGACCGGAGCCGAGCCGCCGCCCGGTGACGGCTCAGCGGGTGGCGAACTCGGCGATGCTGCCGCCGAGTCGCTGCCGCAGCTTGCCGAGCGCCCGCGTGGAGCGGGTGCGGACGGCCGCGGAGCTGGTGTGCAGGGCGTCGGCGGTCTCCTCGACGCTGCGGTCCTCCCAGTAGCGCAGCACCACGACCGCCCGGTCCTTCGCGGGCAGTGCGGCGAGCGCGTCGAGGAGGGCGATCCGCAGCAACGGGTCGCTGCCGTCGTCCGGGGTGTGGTCGGGCAGTTCGCCCAGCGGGCGCTCGGTCGCGGAGCGGCGGCGCTGGTGGCTGAGGAACGTGCGGACGAGGACGGTCTGGGCGTACGCGGCGGGGTTGCCGATCCGGGACACGCGCCCCCAGAGGGCGTACATCTTGCCCAGCGTCTCCTGCGTGAGGTCCTCGGCGAGGTGCACGTCCCCGCTGGTCAGCAGGCAGGCCGAACGGAAAAGCTGGCCCGTGCGTGCCGAGGCGAACTCCAGGAACTCGTCCGCGCGGGACGTTCTCATGCCCCTCCTCTCCCTGGCGGTCGCGAGTGGTCACGGGCGGTCGCCCTGTGCGACCGCGGTGCTCGCTGTCGTGCCGTACACCCCTTCGACGCGACGGGGCCGGGGAAATGTTTCACCGAACCCGCGCTCGAACGCATCCGAAGAAGCGGAATCGGGTAATCCTCTTGGTATGAACACTCTCAGCGCAGAGATCCTGGCTGGGGTCTGGCAGTCAGGTCTCGCACAACTGCTCGGCGGCCTGGTCATCGTCGCCGTACTCATCGGAGGCTTCTGGTTCGGCTACCGGGTCCGCACCCGCGAGCCCCGCCCACCGCAGCCCGACGAACAACCGCACCGCCCGGACAGCGGCGCGATCCCCGGCGAGATGTCGGAGTACCGGCGCGGGACGGAGATGCCGCACACCGACGGCGCGCACCGGCTCATGCCGTACCAGCTCAAGGACGGCGGCGGCACCGAGACCTCGCCCACCCCGCCGAGCGAGGAGAAGCGCAAGTGGGGCGGGATCTCCAGCGGTGGCTTCGGCAGCGGAGGCACCGGACACGGCGACTGACGTGCACACCACCACGCGCACCCGGCTGCGGGCGATGGCCCGCGCGCTGCTCGGCTCCGTCCCCGAGGCGGACCGGGCGGTACGGACCGCGGAGCGGGTCCTCGCCCCGTACGGCCCCGGCCCCCGCACCCGCCGGGGCCCGGGCCCCGTCCCCGATCCGGGCCCGTCCCCCGAGGCCGTCCTCGCCCGGGTCTGCCTGGGCCGGCTCCGGGCCCGCGAGGCCCGCCGCACCGACCCGTGGGACCCCTGGTCGGACACCCCGGACAGCCCCGGCCTGACCCCGGCCGAACGGCTCGTCCTCGTCCTCCACGACCGCTACGACGTCCCGTACGAGACCCTCGCCCTCGTCCTGGAACGCGCCCCGGCGGCGGTCCGCCAGATCGGCGCCCGCGCGAGGGCCCGGGTCCGGGGCACCGAGGAGATGCCGGAACCCGATCCGGTACGCCTCAGGGCGGCCGTGGACGCGGTCCTCGCCGCCGCCCAGGAGGGCGACACGGCCGCCCTGCGCGCCCTGCTCGACCCGGACGCGGTCCTGCGCGCCGACCCCGGCGCCGTACGCGGCGGAGTCCGGCCCGCCCACGGCGCCCCGGCGGTGGCCCGCGTCCTGGCGGCCCGCGCGGCGGTCGCCCGCCCGGTCCTGGTGGACGGGGCCCCGGGCCTGGTCGCCGCCCCGGACGCCGTCTACCGCTTCACGGCCCCGGCCGGCCCGATCACCTCGATCGACGTCCTGGCGGACCCACCCCACGTGAACCGCCTGGCGATCACGCCCTAGCGCGTACGGGTTCCACTCCATCCGCCCGCCGCCCGGCCCGCCCCGCGATGTGACCGGGCACGGCGGCGGCGATCTCGGGCGGCAGTACGGGATCGGGCACCGGGTCGCCGAAGGTGGTCACCACCGGCAGCACCCCCGCCCACAGCCCCAGCTCCGCGTCCTCGGAGTCCCCGTCGTCCGGCGGCCCGCTCCGCGTCTTCACCGACGCCTCGGTGAGGTCAAGCGCCAGCAGCGAGGTCGCCGCCAGCTCCTTCCGGCTGGGCTGCCGCACGTACTCCCACTGCCCCGGGCTGCTCTGCTCGGTCAGCGCCCGCAGCCCCCGCAGCTTCTCCTCGGGATCGGTCACCAGCTCGGGAACGCCGTAGATCATCGCGCACCGGTAGTTCACCCCGTGCTCGAACACCGACCGCGCCAGCACCAGCCCGTCCACATGCGTCACCGTCACACACACCGTGCTCCCCGGCGCCTGCACCAGACTCCGACTGGCCACCGACCCGTGCACGTACAGCCGGTCCCCGTCCACCCCGTACGCCGTCGGCACCACCATCGGCACCCCGTCCACGGTCACCCCGAGATGACACAGCCACCCCGCCGCCAACACCGCGTCCAGATCCCCCCGCAGATACGACCCCTTCTCCCGCATCCGCCGCAACCGCGTCCGCCCGGTCCCCCCGACCACCCGCTCGCCCACGATTCCCCCTGCTCCCGAAGCACAGCCCAAAAACGGCCCGGACATGAAAAAACCCCAGGTCACGGCGAGTGAGTCCTGGGGTGATTCCGAGCCGCCTTCGGGATTCGAACCCGAGACCTACGCATTACGAGTGCGTTGCTCTGGCCAACTGAGCTAAGGCGGCGTGCTGCGCGACACCATGGTGGGTGCAGCAGCGTCGCCAAGTCTACACAGTTTCGCGGGGTGCTCCGACCAGGGTCGGAGGGGGTGGCTCCGGGGGTTATGAGCAGCGCTTTCCTTCGGTGGGCGGGGTGCCTTCGAGGAGGTAGGTGTTGATGGCGGTGTCGACGCAGTCGCTGCCGCGGCCGTAGGCCGTGTGGCCGTCGCCCTCGTAGGTGAGGAGGGTGCCGGAGGAGAGCTGGTCCGCGAGGGACTCGGCCCAGCGGTAGGGGGTGGCGGGGTCACGGGTGGTGCCGACGACGAGGATGGGGGCGGCGCCCTCGGCGGTGATGCGGTGCGGGCGGCCGGTGGCCGGGGAGGGCCAGTAGGTGCAGTTCAGAGCCGCCCAGGCGAGGCCCGTACCGAAGACCGGGGACGCCTTGTCGAAGGACGGGGCGGCCAGTTGGGCGCCGGACGGGTCCTGGTAGGCGGGGGGCAGGTCGAGGCAGTTCACGGCGGCGTTGGCGAACATCAGGTTCGCGTACGAGCCGTCCGGCTCCCGCTCGTAGTAGCTGTCGGCGAGCGCCAGGAGCGCTGAGCCCTCGCCGCCGATCGCCCGGGTCAGGGCCTCCCGCAGCTGCGGCCAGGCGCCCTCGTCGTACATGGCGGCGATGACGCCGGTGGTCGCCAAGGACTCGCCGAGGTCGCGGTCCTCGCCGGTGGGGACCGGCGCGGCGTCCGTGGCGCGGAAGAACTTCTTCAGGGCCTCCCCGGCCGCCGCGACCGACTCGGTGCCGAGCGGGCAGTCGGGCTGGGCGACGCAGTCGGCGGCGAAGGCCCGGAAGGCGGTCTCGAAGCCGGCCGTCTGGTCCCGGTTGAGGTCGAGCGCGGAGAGGGACGGGTCCATCGCCCCGTCGAGGACGAGCCGGCCGACCCGCCCGGGGAACAGCTCGGCGTAGGTCGCGCCGAGGAAGGTGCCGTACGAGGCGCCGACGTAGTGCAGCTTCGCGTCGCCCAGCGCCGCCCGCAGGATGTCCATGTCCCGGGCCGTCTCCACCGTGGAGACGTGCGGCAGGACCGCGCCGCTGCGCTTCTCGCACCCCGCCGCGAACCGCTTGAACGAGGCGGCCAGCGCGTTGACCTCCGCCGCGTCGTCCGGGGTCTGGTCGATCTGTGTGTACGTGTCCATCTCGGGGCCCGTCAGGCAGTCGACCGGCTCGCTGCGGCCGACCCCGCGCGGGTCGACGGCCACCATGTCGTAGCGGGCCCGCACCGGCTCGGGGTAGCCGATGCCCGCGTACCCCTGGAGGTAGTCGACGGCCGAGCCGCCCGGACCGCCCGGGTTCACCAGGAGCGAGCCGATCCGCTGCCCGGGGCCGCTCGCCCGCACCCGGGAGACGGCCAGCTTGATCTCCGGCCCGTCCGGCTTCGCGTAGTCCAGCGGGGCCCTCAGCGTCGCGCACTGGAAGCCGGTGACGCCGCAGTCCCGCCAGGACAGCTTCTGCCCGTAGTACTTCTTCAGCGCCTCCGGCGAGGGCGCCGGCGAGGCCACCGGCCGCGCCGACCCCGCCCTCGACCCCACCGGGGCGGCCGCGTCGCTCCCGCCCGTGCAGCCGGAGAGGATCAGCCCGGCGGCGGCGAGCGCCGTGGCGGAGGTACGGAGGAGACGCCTGGAGTCCATGCCCGGAGCGTATCCGGACGAGTACGGAACGTGTCCAATCGCGGGGCGTACGGTGCCGGGTCCGGGAACTCCGGGGCTCGGGGCCCGGGGCCCGGGGCTCGGGGCTGGGGTCAGTCGCGGAGGGCCATCGCCATCGCCTCCACCGCGAGCAGCGGGGCGACGTTGCGCTCCAGGGCCTCGCGGCAGGCGAGGACGGCCTCGACCCGGCGCAGGGTCCGCTCCGGGGTGGTGTCGTGGGCGATCCGCTCCACCGCGTCCCGTACATCCTCGTTGGCCAGGGCCGAACGCGTGCCCAGCTGGAGCGTCAGCACGTCCCGGTAGAAACCGGTGAGGTCGGTGAGGGCGAGGTCCAGGGTGTCGAGCTGGGTGCGCCGGCCGCGGCGCTTCTGCTTCTCCTCCAGCTCCTTCATCATCCCGGCGGTGCCGCGCGGCATCCGTCCGCCCTGGACGGCGCCGAGCGCCGCCTTCAGCTCCTCGGTCTCCTTGGTGTCGACCTCCTCGGCGACCTGCTTCGCGTCCTCCGCCGCCGCGTCCACCAGCTCCTGGGCGGCCTTGAAGCAGCCGCCGATGTCCGCCACGCGCAGGGGCAGCTTGAGGACGACGGCGCGGCGGGCGCGGGCCCGCTCGTCCGTGGCGAGCCGCCGGGCCCGGTCGACGTGCCCCTGGGTGGCCCGGGCCGCCGCGTGGGCGATCTCCGGTTCGATGCCGTCACGCCTGATCAGCAGGTCGGCGACGGCCTCGACCGGCGGGGTGCGCAGGGTCAGGTGGCGGCAGCGGGAGCGGATCGTCGGCAGGACGTCCTCGACCGAGGGGGCGCAGAGCATCCAGACGGTGCGGGGGGCGGGCTCCTCGACGGCCTTCAGCACGGCGTTGGCCGACTTCTCGTTGAGCCGCTCGGCGTCGGTGACGAGGATGATCTGCCAGCGGCCGTTGGCCGGTGACGTGAACGACTTGCGGACGGTGTCGCGCATGTCCTTGACGAGGATCTCGGTGCCGACGGCGGAGACCGTCGTCACGTCGGCGTGGGTGCCGACGAGCACCGTGTGGCACCCGGTGCAGAAGCCGCAGCCCGGCGCCCCGCCGAGGGCCCGGTCCGGGCTCACGCACTGGAGCGCCGCCGCGAAGGCCCGCGCCGCGTCGGTCCGGCCCGCGCCGGGAGGACCGGTGAAGAGCCAGGCATGCGTCATCTTCGACGCCTCGGGGGCGAGCTCACCGGCGGCCTGAGCGGTGACGAGCGCGTCGGCATCCCGCGCGGCGGCCGCCAACTGCTCCTCAACCCGCCCCTGTCCAACCAGGTCGTCCCATACGCCCATGTCTGCCCCTCCTGAAGGTACGCCCCCCATTGTGAGGCAGCCGACTGACAACCGGCCCCGCCGAGCTTCCGGCGGCGGGGTGGGGGCGCGCTCCGGTGGGCCGGTGTGCCGGTGGGCCGGTGTGCCGGTGTGCCGGTGTGCCGGTGGGCCGGTGGGCCGGTGGGCCGGTGGGCCGGTGGGCCGGTGGGCCGGTGGGCCGGTGGGCCGGTGGGCCAGCGCGGCACTCTTGCCGTCCGGCAGTCGGCCGTCCGGCCGCCCGGCGTCTGCCGGGCCAGCGGCCCGGCAGCCCGAGCAGGCCGAGCAGGCCGAGCAGGCCGAGGCAACGCTCTGGCAGTAGGACCGTCCGGCGAGCCGGTGGTCCGAAGGACCGACGCGACGCTCCTGCCGTCCGGCAGTCGGCCGTCCGGCCGCCCGGCGTCTGCCGGGCCAGCGGCCCGGCAGCCCGAGCAGGCCGGGCAGGCCGGGCAGGCCGAGGCAACGCTCTGGCAGTACGACCGTCCGGCGAGCCGGTGGTCCGAAGGACCGACGCGATGCTCCCGCCGTCCGGCGAGGCAAGGGTCCGGCAAGCTGCCGTCGCGCTCCTGCCGTCCGGGCCGTCAGGCCGCCTGGCCGTCCGGCAACGGGCGGCCGGCGGCCCAACGGCCCGGGCGGGCCCGCTAGCCGACCGGCCGAAACAGCGCTCTGGCAGTACAACAGTCCAGCAGCGCGGCGAGCGCGGCGAGCCGATACTCCAGCGGGCCGACGCCGCGCCCTTGCCGACCGGCCATCCGGCGGCTCCGCCGTCCTGCGGCGCCGCCATCCGACTGCCCGGCTGTCCGGCCGCCCGGCGGCCCACCGCTCCGCCTCAGCGGCGCCGGCGGCGGCCGTCCTCGGCGGTCCCGTTCCCGTCGTCGCCCCTGTCGTTCCTGCGCTTCCCGTCCCCGTCCTCGTAGCCGCCGAACAGTTCGTCGGCGAGGCTCGGGAGGTCGTCGAGCGGGGTCTCTTCCGCCCAGTCCGAGCGGCGGCGCGGGCGGCCCTGCTCGTCGAGCTGGGGCAGCTCGCGGGTGACGTCGTTCGAAGTCGCCCCACCGGTCGCCCGCTCGTCCCGGAAGAAGTCCTGCGGAACCCGGTCCACCGGATCGGCCCGCCGCTCGTCCCTCACGGGCGGCAGCACGGCGGTCTCGTCCGCAGCGGCATCCCTCACGGGCGGCAGCACGGCCGTCTCGTCCGCAGCCGCATCCCGCACCGGCGGCAACACAGCCGTCTCATCCACAGCCGCATCCCGCACCTGCGGCAACACAGCCGTCTCGTCCTCGGGGCGCGCGTCCTCCGGGCGGACGACCGGGGTCGCCACGGTGACCTCGTTCGGCGAGACGGTCGGGGCGTCGCCGCCCGCACCCGCACCCGCCTCCACGCCAGCACCAGCACCAGCACCCGCACCCGCACCCGAGTCCTTGCCCAGCTTCACGACCGGCGTCTGGACCGTGACCTCGCTCGCCGACTGCTCGGCCGCCCTCCGCTCGGCGGCGGCACGCGCGTCAGCGGCACGCTTCTCCGCAGCCGCACGCTCTTCCGCGGCAGCCCGCTCGGCAGCAGCCCGCTTCTCGGCCGCGGCCCGCTCAGCAGCAGCCCGCTTCTCCGCCGCAGCACGCTCGGCCGCCGCGCGCTCAGCCGCCGCCTTCTCCGCCGCAGCCTTCGCCGCCTGCTCGGCGGCCAGTTTCTCCGCGGCGGCGACGGCCTCCTCCGCGGCCTTCGCGGCGGCGGCCGCGGCCGCCAGTCGGCGGGCTTCCTCGGCGCGGAGGAGGGCTTCCTCCGCCTTGCGCTGCTTCTCCTGGCGGAGTGCCTCG
The DNA here is from genome assembly GCF_042754585.1 of Streptomyces sp. NPDC059201. Classification (NCBI taxonomy): domain Bacteria; kingdom Bacillati; phylum Actinomycetota; class Actinomycetes; order Kitasatosporales; family Streptomycetaceae; genus Streptomyces; species Streptomyces sp. NPDC059201. The sequence goes on along the minus strand of NZ_JBHZBB010000018.1, from coordinate 12,197 downwards.
GCCTCGGCGCGGAGGCGGGCCTCCTCCTCGGCCTGCTTGCGGAGCCGTTCCGCCTCCTCGCGGCGGGCCTTCTCCTCGGCCGCGCGCCTGCGGGCCTCCTCCTCGGCGGCGAGCCGGGCCTCCTCGGCCCTGCGCCGGGCCTCCTCCGCCTGCCGCTCGGCCTCCAGACGGCGCGCCTCTTCCTCCTCGCGGCGCTTGCGCTCCTCCTCCTCGGCGCGCAGCTTGGCGAGCTGCTCCTGGCGCTCGCGCTCCAGGCGCTCCTCCTCGGCCTTGCGGGCGGCCTCTTCCTCGGCCTTGCGCCGGGCCTCCTCCTCCGCCTTGCGGCGGGCCTCCTCCGCGGCCTTCACCTCGGCCTCGGAGAGGGGCAGCATCCGGTCGAGCCGGTGGCGTACGACGGTGGTGACGGCCTCGGGCTCCTGCCCGGCGTCGACGACGAGGTAGCGGCTCGGGTCGGCGGCGGCGAGGGCGAGGAAACCGGCCCGCACGCGCGCGTGGAACTCCGGCGGCTCCGACTCCAGCCGGTCAGGCGCCTCCGTGAACCGCTCCCGGGCGGTCTCCGGCGAGACGTCGAGGAGGACGGTCAGGTTCGGTACGAGCCCGCCGGTGGCCCAGCGGGAGATGCGGGCGATCTCGGTCGGCGAGAGGTCGCGGCCGGCGCCCTGGTAGGCGACGGACGAGTCGATGTACCGGTCGGTGAGGACGATGGCGCCCCGCTCCAGGGCGGGCCGGACCAGGGAGTCGACGTGTTCGGCGCGATCGGCGGCGTACAGCAGCGCCTCCGCGCGGTTCGAGAGGCCGGCCGAGGAGACGTCGAGCAGGATCGAGCGGAGCCGCTTGCCGATGGGGGTGGCGCCGGGCTCGCGGGTGACGACGACCTCGTGGCCCTTGGCCCGGATCCAGTCGGCGAGCGCCTGGACCTGGGTGGACTTGCCGGCGCCGTCGCCGCCCTCCAGGGCGATGAAGAAGCCGGTGGCGGCCGGGGCCTGGGCGGGGTCGGCGCCGCGCAGCGCGTCGCGCAGGTCGCGGCGGAGCGGTACGCCCGCGCGGTCGTCGGTCTTGGCCAGGACGAGCGCGGCGACGGGCAGCAGCAGGGCGCCGACGAGGGCGAGCGTGAACGCGGCGCCGCCGTGGTCGAAGACGAAGGTGCCGGAGTCGGAGACCAGCCGGTGCGGGCCGATCACGGCGGCGAGCAGCGGCGCGGCGAGCGCGCCGACGGCGATGGCCACGCGCGCGGTGGCCTGGAGGTGCGCGGTGGTGCGCTCCCGGCGCGGCTCCTCGGTCTCCTGGTCGATGAGGACGTGCCCGGTGTTGGCGGCGACGCCCGCCGCGTATCCGGCGAGGAGGGCGAGGAGGAGCACGGTCGCGGTGTCGGGCACGAGGCCGACGGCGATCAGGGCGATGCCGGTGACGGCGAGGGCGAGGGCGAGCAGCCGGCGCCGGGAGAGCACCGGCAGCACGGAGCGCGCGGTGCGGATGCCGACGGCGGTGCCGCCGCTGAGCGCGAGCACGAGCAGCGCGTACGTGACGGGCCCGCCGCCGAGGTCGAGGGCGTGCAGCGCGGCGAGCGAGGCGGCCCCGCCGATGGCGCAGGCGACGGTGGCGCAGGCCAGCACGAGCAGCGGTACGGCTCCGGTGCGGCCCTTGTCGGCGGCGGGGCGGCGCAGCCCCTCCAGCGGCGAGCGGGGGCGCGGGGTCTGCCCGCCGGGCAGGGTCATCGCCGCGAGGACGCTGACGGAGGCGGCGAAGAGGCCGGCGGCGACGTACGTGCCGAGGGCGGCCTGGTGGAGCGAGAACCAGTCGATGCCGGAGCCGAGCAGGTTGCCGATGAGGGTGGCGACGAGCAGGACGGCGGCGGCGGCCGGCACGGCGAGGAAGGCGGTGCGCTGGGTGAGGGTGCGCAGGGCGCCGAGGTGGTCGGGGAGCGGCCGGACGGCGTCGCCCTCGACGGGCGCGGCGGGCAGCAGCGCGGGGGCGGCGCCTTCGCGGCAGACGGCCCAGAGGCGTTCGGCCGCGCCGGTGAGGAAGACCGTGCCGAGCAGGAACCACACGGCGCTGCCGGGGGTCCAGTCGATCCACAGGGGCGCGATGACGAGCAGCGCGATCCGCAGCCCGTCGGCGCCGATCATGGTCCACCGCCGGTCGAGGGCGGCGCCGGGCGCGGTCAGGGCGGTGAGCGGGCCGAGCAGGACGGCGCCGAAGAGGACGGTGGCGAGCAGCCGGGTGCCGACGACGGCGGCCACGGCGAAGGCGACGCCCCGGGAGCCGCCGCCGAACTCGCCGCCCGCGGTCGTGGCCTGGAGGGCGAGCAGGACGAGGACGAGGAGGGCGAGGGCGTCGCCGACCCCGCCCACGACCTGGGCGCTCCACAGCCGGCGGAGCGGCTGGTGGCGGACGAGGGCCCGTACGGCGCGCTCCCGGGAGTCCGCGACGAGGGCCGCGTCGAAGACGGGGGCGGCGCCGGGGGCGGGTGCGGCTTCGGAGTCGCCCAGAAGCTCTGGCTGCTCTGCTCGCGTCATCCGTCCACCCTATCCGGACGGCCTGGCTCAACGGGTCCACAGCCGAACATATGTAGGAAGAGCGAGAGCATCGCTCCCGCCCTTCCCAAGATCCCGACCGCCCGGACTCACGATCCCGGCCGCCCGGACCACTCCGGTGCTTCGCCGCCCGGACTACTCCGGCTTCGCAGCGGCAGCCTTCTTCGTGGCCGTCTTCTTCGCCGCGGTGGTCTTGGCCGTCGTGGTCTTCTTCGCCGCCGTCTTCTTCGCCGCGGTGGTCTTGGCCGCCGTGGTCTTCTTCGCGGCCGTCTTCTTGGCCGCGGTCTTCTTCGCCGGGGCCTTCTTGGCGGTCTTCTTGGCCGGTCCCTTGGCGCGCTTCTCGGCGAGCAGCTCGTAGCCGCGCTCCGGCGTGATCGTCTCGACGCTGTCGTCGGTGCGCAGCGTCGCGTTGGTCTCTCCGTCGGTGACGTACGGGCCGAAGCGGCCGTCCTTGACGACGACGGGCTTCTCGCTGACGGGGTCGGTGCCGAGCTCCTTCAGCGGCGGCTTGGCGGCGGCCCGGCCACGCTGCTTGGGCTGGGCGTAGATCGCCAGCGCCTCCTCCAGCGTGATGGTGAAGAGCTGGTCCTCGCTGGTCAGCGACCGCGAGTCGGTGCCCTTCTTGAGGTACGGGCCGTACCGGCCGTTCTGCGCGGTGATCTCGACGCCCTCGGCGTCGGCGCCGACGACGCGCGGCAGCGACATCAGCCGGAGCGCGTCCTCCAGGGTGACCGTGTCGAGGGACATCGACTTGAACAGAGAGGCGGTGCGCGGCTTGACCGCGTTCTTGCCGGTCTTCGGGGTGTCCTCGGGCAGGACCTCGGTGACGTACGGGCCGTACCGGCCGTCCCTGGCGATGATCTGGTTGCCGCTGACGGGGTCGGCGCCGAGCTCGAAGTCGCCGCTGGGCTTGGCCAGCAGCTCCTCGGCGTGGGCGACGGTCAGCTCGTCGGGGGCGAGGTCCTCGGGGACGTCGGCCCGCTGGTGGCCCTCCTGGTCCTTCTCGCCGCGCTCGACGTAGGGGCCGTAGCGGCCGACGCGCAGCATGATGCCGTCGCCGACGGGGAAGGAGGAGATCTCGCGGGCGTCGATGGCGCCGAGGTCGGTGACGAGCTCCTTGAGGCCGCCGAGGTGGTCGCCGTCGCCGTTTCCGGCGTCGGCGGCGCCCGAGCCCTCGGGGCCGCCCTCGCCGAAGTAGAAACGCTTCAGCCACGGCACGGACTGGGCCTCGCCGCGGGCGATGCGGTCGAGGTCGTCCTCCATGCGGGCGGTGAAGTCGTAGTCGACGAGCCGGCCGAAGTGCTTCTCCAGCAGGTTGACCACGGCGAAGGAGAGGAAGGACGGCACGAGGGCCGTGCCCTTCTTGAAGACGTAGCCGCGGTCGAGGATCGTGCCGATGATCGAGGCGTACGTCGACGGGCGGCCGATCTCGCGCTCTTCCAGCTCCTTGACCAGGGTGGCCTCGGTGTAGCGGGCGGGCGGCTTGGTGGCGTGGCCGTCGGCGGTGATCTCCTCGGCGGAGAGCGCGTCGCCCTCGGCGACCTGCGGGAGGCGCCGCTCGCGGTCGTCGAGCTCCGCGTTCGGGTCGTCGGCGCCTTCGACGTACGCCTTCATGAAGCCGTGGAAGGTGATCGTCTTGCCGGAGGCCGAGAACTCGGCGTCGCGGCCGTCGGCGGAGGTGCCGCCGATCTTGACGGTGACCGAGTTGCCGGTGGCGTCCTTCATCTGGGAGGCGACGGTCCGCTTCCAGATGAGCTCGTAGAGCCGGAACTGGTCGCCGGTCAGGCCGGTCTCGGCCGGGGTGCGGAAACGATCACCCGAAGGCCGGATCGCCTCGTGCGCCTCCTGCGCGTTCTTGACCTTGCCCGCGTAGACGCGCGGCTTCTCCGGCAGGTAGTCGGCGCCGTACAGCTGCGTCACCTGGGCGCGGGCGGCCACGACGGCCGTGTCGGAGAGCACGGTGGAGTCCGTACGCATGTAGGTGATGAAGCCGTTCTCGTACAGCTTCTGCGCCACCTGCATGGTCGCCTTCGCGCCGAAGCCGAGCTTGCGGCTGGCCTCCTGCTGGAGGGTGGTGGTGCGGAAGGGCGCGTACGGGGAGCGGCGGTACGGCTTCGACTCGACCGAGCGGACCGAGAAGCGGGTGTCGGCGAGGGAGGCGGCGAGCGCGCGGGCCTTCTCCTCGTCGAGGTGGAGCACGGCCTCGCTCTTCAGCCGCCCGTCGGCGCCGAAGTCACGGCCCTGGGCGACGCGCTTGCCGTCGACGGACGCGAGGCGCGCGGTCAGCGACGAGGGGTCGGAGGGGTCGCCGGCGCGGCCGGTGGAGAAGGTGCCGGTGAGGTCCCAGTACTCGGCGGAGCGGAAGGCGATGCGCTCGCGCTCGCGCTCGACGACGAGGCGGGTGGCGACGGACTGCACGCGGCCGGCGGAGAGGCCGCGCATGACCTTCTTCCACAGGACCGGGGAGACCTCGTAGCCGTAGAGGCGGTCGAGGATGCGGCGGGTCTCCTGGGCGTCGACCATCCGCTTGTTGAGCTCGCGCGGGTTGGCGACGGCGGCCTGGATCGCGTCCTTGGTGATCTCGTGGAAGACCATCCGGTGGACGGGGACCTTGGGCTTGAGGACTTCCTGGAGGTGCCACGCGATGGCCTCGCCCTCGCGGTCCTCATCGGTGGCGAGGAAGAGTTCGTCGGACTCGGCGAGCAGGTCCTTGAGCTTCTTGACCTGAGCCTTCTTGTCGGCGTTGACGACGTAGATGGGCTGGAAGTCGTGCTCGACGTCGACGCCGAGGCGGCGGACCTCGCCGGTGTACTTCTCCGGCACCTCGGCGGCGCCGCTGGGGAGGTCACGGATGTGCCCGACGCTCGCCTCGACGACGTAGCCGGGGCCGAGGTAGCCCTTGATCGTCTTCGCCTTGGCAGGCGACTCGACGATGACGAGTCGGCGGCCGCCGTGTGCGGTCTCGCTGGTCGGGGACAACTTCGCTCTTCTCTCCGGTCGACGCGGTCTGCGCTGGCACGCACGTCAGCGACACCCTCGGTGACGCTGGCGTCGCTGCGGAGTGTGACGGTACAACCCGCCCCCGTGTCAAACAGGGAAAGCCCGCAACGGCCACTCGAACGGTAACCCGACTCCTGCCCTTCCTGCCGCCCGGACTGCCGGACCGGCGGGGCGGCCGGGTGTGGAGCGCGTCTCAGCGAGTGGCGCGGGCGCGGCTCAGAGGCGGCCGAAGCACCAGACGCCGAGGGCGAGGAAGAGCGCCCCGGAGAGGGCTGCGAGGAGGGCGGCGGCGCGGGGCGGGACGCCGAGGGCGACGGGCTCGCCGTGCCGGACGCGGACCGTGGTCCACAGCAGCAGCGCGCCTCCGAACAGCGCGAACGCCGTTCCCGCGAAGATCGCCGGCCCGCTCTCCATGCCCGTACCCGCTTCCCGTCCCACCGCCGTACCCGCGCGGTCTGTGTCTCCCCGGAGGGGTCCTGGAAGGGAGGCTGACAGCTTCCGGCGTCAGGGACGCGAATTCCGGGTGAACGACGCGGGCCGGACCGTCCGGTTTCACGAAGATGGCCGGTAGTGCCCCACTACTCCGCGGCGCGCTCCTCCTCCGGAAGCAGGGACTCCGGGGTGAGGAAGCCCTCCTCGACGAGGAGGCGGATGGCCTGCGGGGTGCGGTCCCGCAGCAGCACCGGGTCCTCGCCCATGAGCTGGGCGATGGCGTCGAGGATCCGGCCGGCGCTGAGGGAGCCGTCGCAGACGCCCGCGAAGCCGGCGCCCACGTGGTCGACCCGGGTGGCGCGGCGCATGCCCCGGTTCTGGCGCAGGACGACGTGCTCGGGGTCCTCGGCGCCGGGCAGCCCGACCTGCTCCTGGACGACCTCGGGGGCGAGGGTGAAGCTGTCCGCGAGCAGCGCGGCGTCGTCATGGGTGCGCAGGTAGTCCTGGCGCTCGAAGTGGGCACGGACGGCCGGGCCGAGCGGCTGCTCCACGGGGTGCGGCCACTCCTCGATCACGATCGACGGCTCCGCCTTCCCCGCGGCCACCTCCGGGTCGCGCCGCAGGGTGATCCAGCCGAAGCCGATCGACCGGGTCCCGCTCGCCTCGAAGGCGTCCATCCAGCGCTCGTACGCCCCCCGGTACGCCTCGGGGTCGCCGCGGTGGTCGCCACTGTCCCGCAACCACAGCTCGGTGTACTGGGTGACGTCCTGCACCTCGCGCTGGACGATCCAGGCGTCGCAACCGCGCGGCACCCAGGAGCGGAGCCGGTCCTGCCACTCCTCGCCGTCGACGTGCTGCCAGTTGGCCAGGAACTGGGCGTATCCCCCGTCGTTCAGCCGCTCGCCGGCCTGCTGGACGAGGGTGCGGCACAGGTCGTCGCCGCTCATCCCGCCGTCCCGGTAGGTGAGCCCGGAGCCGGGGGAGATCACGAACGGCGGGTTGGAGACGACCAGGTCGTACGTGTCGCCGTCCACCGGCTCGTAGAGCGAGCCCTCCAGCAGCTCGGCCTCGCGCGCCCCGGAGAGGGCGAGCGTCAGCCGCGTGAAGTCCAGCGCCCGCGGGTTGAGGTCGGTGGCGGTGACCAGGGTGCTGTGCTGGGCGGCGTGCAGGGCCTGGATGCCGGAGCCGGTGCCGAGGTCGAGCGCGGCGGCGACCGGGGTGCGGACGGTGATGCCGGCGAGGGTGGTGGAGGCGCCGCCGACACCGAGGACGACGCCCTCCTCCTTGCTGCCGATGCCGCCGGCGCCGCCGACGGCACAGCCCAGGTCGGAGACGATGAACCAGTCCTCGCCGTCCGGGCCGCCGTACGGCCGGACGTCGACGGTCGCGCGCACCGCGCCGTCCTCCCGGACCACCCAGCCGTCGGCCAGCGCCTCGTCCAGCGGGAGGGCGGCGGCGGCCCGGCCAGGCTCGACGGCCCGCTGGAGCAGGAAGAGCCGGACGAGGGTCTCCAGCGCGGAGTCCCCGCGGGTGGCCCGCAGAGCGGGCACGGTCTCGCTGCGGGCCAGCGCGGCGTAGGCCGGGGCACCGAGCAGGTCGAGCAGACCATCGGCGGTGAAGTCCGCGGCGAGCAGAGCCTCGCGCAGGAGGGCGGCGCGCGCGGGCACCGGAAGGCTGGCAGTCAGACTCGTCGTACTCACGCCCCCATTGTGACCGCCCCCTCCGACAACAGACCCCCCGACAGCCCGACGACCGGCAACGGACCTGTCTGGTACGGGGCGCTGGTCGGGCTGTGCCGGGCCGAGCCGGGCCAGGCCCGGCCGGACCGCGTCGGGCCTGCCCGCGCGCGTCCGGGCCCGGGCCCCGCGCGCCTCAGGCCGCGTCAGGCGGCCTCCGGGCGCGTCGCGTTCCGGCGCCGGCTACTCCGCGGAGGCGGACGGCTTCGGGGAGGCGGCGGTGGTGGGGGTGGCCGTGGCCGTGGAGCCTGCCTTCGGGGAGGCGGAGCCGGTCGGCGTCTTGGGGACCGACAGGGTCGGCTTCTGGCAGCCGGGCTGCTTGGCCATGGCCTGGCCCAGCTCGCCGTTCTCCAGGTTGGCCAGCGCGTTCTGGTCCATCTTCTCGATCTTGGTGAGGCCGTCGGCGACGTTCTTCAGCCCCTCGGCGAACTTCTGCTGGTTCGTCGGGTCGAGCGCGTCGACCTGCTTCTTCAGCCCGTCGTAGGCGACGGCGGTCGCGTTGAGCTCCGCGATGACGTCCTTCTGGACCTTCTCGCCGTTCTCGATCGGCGGGACGCCGGCCGTCTCGACGGCCTTGGCCAGCGCCCGGTCGGCGTCCGCGATGTCCTTGAACGCCTTGGAGTCGGCGGCCTGGATCTCCGCCGGACGGCTGTCCGCCGCGGTCGAGATGATGATCTGGTGGGCGTCGGCCCGCTTCTGGATCTGCGGCTTCGCCTGGTCGCAGAACGACTTGGCCCAGTCGTTGACCTTGTCGCCCTCGTCGTCGCTACAGCCGGACAGCACGAGCACCAGTACCGCACCGCCGGACAGCGCTGCCACAAGCTTCTTGTTCACCGGATCGGTCCCTTCCAAGACTCTCGGCCCCGGAACATACACGCCGCGCGGGCGACTTCCACCTTTCGTACGACGGATTCCTCCCGTGTTGAATCCGTTTGAACCAAGCGGCGCCGGGCCTTCGGGCACCGCGCGCGCCCCGGAAATGAGACGGACGCCACGTCAGGCGACAGCCACCCTGCGCCGTTTGGAGGCGCGCACCGCGACGGCCACCACGAGCAGCGCGAGGACGGCGATCCCGGCCCGCGCCCAGGCGTTCGCGTCCTCGCCGTAGCCGTAGCGCACCACGGCCGGGGCGATCAGCAGCGCCACCAGGTTCATCACCTTCAGGAGCGGGTTGATCGCCGGTCCGGCGGTGTCCTTGAACGGGTCGCCGACGGTGTCGCCGATCACCGTCGCCTCGTGCGCCGGACTGCCCTTGCCGCCGTGGTTGCCGTCCTCGACCAGCTTCTTCGCGTTGTCCCAGGCACCGCCGGAGTTGGCCAGGAAGACCGCCATCAGCGCGCCGGTGCCGATCGCCCCGGCGAGGTACGCGCCGAGCGGGCCGACGCCGAGCGCGAACCCGACGGCGACCGGGGCGGTGACGGCGAGCAGCCCGGGCGTGGCGAGTTCGCGCAGCGCGTCCTTGGTGCAGATGTCGACGACCCGCCCGTACTCGGGGAGCTCGGTGCCGTCCATGATCCCGGGGTGCTCGCGGAACTGGCGGCGGACCTCGTACACCACCGAACCGGCGGACCGGGAGACCGCGCTGATGGCCAGTCCGGAGAAGAGGAAGACGACGGCGGAGCCGAGGATCAGCCCGACGAGGTTGTTGGGCTGGGAGATGTCCATGGAGAGGGTCAGCTCCCCGGCGCGCGCGCCGACCTCGGCGACCGAGGTGGCGATGGCGTCCCGGTACGAGCCGAAGAGCGCGGCGGCGGCGAGGACGGCGGTGGCGATCGCGATGCCCTTGGTGATCGCCTTGGTGGTGTTGCCGACGGCGTCCAGCTCGGTGAGGACCTGCGCTCCGGCGCCCTGGACGTCCTTGGACATCTCCGCGATGCCCTGCGCGTTGTCGGCGACGGGCCCGAAGGTGTCCATGGCGACGATCACGCCGACCGTGGTGAGCAGCCCGGTCCCGGCGAGTGCGACCGCGAAGAGCGCCAGCATCACGGAGGCGCCGCCGAGCAGGAAGGCCCCGTAGACGGCGAGGGCGATGAGCAGCGCCGCGTACACGGCGGACTCCAGGCCGATGGCGACGCCGGCGAGGACGACGGTGGCGGGGCCGGTGAGCGAGGAGCGGCCGATGTCCTGGACGGGCCGGCGGCCGGTCTCGGTGAAGTAGCCGGTGAGCCGCTGGATGAGCGCGGCGAGCAGGATCCCGATGGCGACGGCGACGAGCGCGAGGACCCGGGGGTCGCCGGCGCGCCCGGTCAGCCCGGGTTCGGTGACGCCCTCCAGCTCGGCGTAGGACGACGGCAGGTAGACGAAGGCGGCGACGGCGACCAGCACGAGGGAGACGACGGCGGAGACGAAGAAGCCGCGGTCGACGGCGCGCATCCCGCCGCGGTCGGAGTGCCGGGGGGAGACGGCGAGGATGCCGATGACGGCGGTGAGGACCCCGATGGCGGGCACGATCAGCGGGAAGACCAGGCCGTGGTCGCCGAAGGCGGCCTTGCCGAGGATGAGGGCGGCGACCAGGGTGACGGCGTACGACTCGAAGAGGTCGGCGGCCATGCCCGCGCAGTCGCCGACGTTGTCGCCCACGTTGTCGGCGATGGTGGCGGCGTTGCGCGGGTCGTCCTCGGGGATGCCCTTCTCGACCTTCCCGACCAGGTCGGCGCCGACGTCGGCGGCCTTGGTGAAGATGCCGCCGCCGACCCTCATGAACATGGCGATGAGGGCGGCGCCGAGGCCGAAGCCCTCCAGGACCTTGGGCGCGTCGGCGGCGTAGACGAGGACGACGCAGGCGGCGCCGAGCAGCCCGAGACCGACCGTGCACATGCCGACGACCCCGCCGGTGCGGAAGGCGATCCGCATGGCCCGGCGGGCGGCCTCGGCGGGTTCCAGCCCGGGCCGGCCAGGGGCCGGGGCGGCCTCCCGGGCGGCGGCCGCGACCCGGACGTTGGCCCGGACGGCGAGCCGCATCCCGACGTATCCGGTGACCGCCGAGAACAAGGCGCCGACCAGGAAGAACAGCGAGCGTCCGGCCCGCTGCGACCAGGAGTCGGCGGGCAGCGCCATGAGCAGGAGGAAGACGACGACGGCGAAGAGCGCGATGGTACGCAGCTGGCGGGCGAGGTAGGCGTTGGCGCCCTCCTGCACGGCGGCGGCGATCCGGCGCATCGCCGGGGTGCCCTCGTCGGCCTTGAGCACCTGGCGGCCGAAGAGCCGGGCGGTGACCAGTGCGGCGAGGGCGACACCGGCGACGACGGCGACGATCGTCCGGTTCCCGCTGGTGAGCACCGCCGCGGCGAGGGCGGCGGGGGCCTGGGCCAGTTCCGGTTCGGGGTGCATGGGCACGGATCATAGGCAGCCGAAGCGGGACAAACCGCCTTCCGCAGGCGGCACCCCGCCGGAATCCATCGATTGCCCCGGACGCGAACGTGAGAGGAGGAGGCCCCCCCCGGCGGGGGGGCCACCCCCGAAACCACTCCCAAAACACCCGGGTGAGCCACGGGGGGGCGCCAGAACG
>NZ_JBHZBB010000018.1:0-977 GCF_042754585.1 Streptomyces sp. NPDC059201 | reverse complement strand
CGTCGCCCAACACCCGCCCGCCGGCGGCGCCCCCCCCGCTCTAACCACTGTGCGGCCCGGGCCGGCCGGGGGGGGGGCGGCGCCCGGGGGGGGGGGGGGGCCCCCCCCCCCCCACGTCTCCGTCCCGGGAGCGCGGCTCAGGACAGGATGTCCGCGTCCGTCTCCGCAGGCGTGGTGGGCCAGCTCATCCGGATGGTGCCGCCGTCCTCGCCGGCGGTCACCTCGACGTCGTCGACGAGCCCGCGGATGACCGCGAGACCCATCTCGTCCTCGCCGCCGGCGTCGTCGGACTCCTCCGCCGGGGCCCCGGCGCGCGCGCCGGGAACACCGGCGGCCGCACCCGCACCGGGCACCTCGTCACCGACCTCGATGGAGAACGTCTTCTCCTCCTCGGTCAGCACGACCCGGATGGGTGTGGTGACGTCGGAGCTGCGGTGCAGCCCGACCGCGCGGGAACACGCCTCGCCGACGGCGAGGCGCACCTCGTCGAGGACCGCCTCGTCCACCCCGGCCCGGCGGGCGACCGCGGCCGCCACCAGACGGGCCGTACGGACGTGCTCGGGCTGGGCGCTGAAGCGGAGTTCAACGGTGGCCATGGGATCCCCCCGGTCAGTCGACCGCGTTGACGGCCTCGTCGACCGACGTGTGGATCGGGAAGACCTTGGTGAGGCCCGTGATCCGGAAGATCTTGAGAATGCGCTCCTGGTTGCAGACCAGGCGCAGCGAGCCCTCGTGGGCGCGCACGCGCTTCAGCCCGCCGACGAGCACGCCGAGGCCGGTGGAGTCGAGGAAGTCCACGCCCTCCATGTCGACGACCAGGTGGTAACTGCCGTCGTTCACCAACTCGACCAACTGCTCGCGCAGCTTGGGCGCGGTATAAACATCAATCTCGCCACCGACCTCGACGACCGTACGGTCGCCGCCAGCTCCGGGCACAGTGCGAGTCGACAGGGACAGGTCCACGGATCCTCCAGCAC
>NZ_JBHZBB010000017.1:0-131197 GCF_042754585.1 Streptomyces sp. NPDC059201 | reverse complement strand
GCCCGGGACCGAAGTCCCGGGCCACGCGGCCTTTTCCACGCGTGCGACGCGGCGGTCAGTAGGCCGCCGGGGATGATCGGCGCAGCCGGCGGGCGGCCGGGCGGATCAGCAGCGAGAGCAGCACCGCCGCGACCGCGACGGCGCCGACGAGGGTGGCGAGGAAGTGGCCGGGGCCGAGGGCCCCGTGGGTGACCAGGGCGCCGAAGACGGCGCCGAGCGCACCGGTGAGGAGGACGGTCCTCCGGGCGGGGAGGCGGTCGGGCAGGCGGTGCAGGGCCGCCCAGGCCAGGGCGAGTCCGAGCAGGGCGGAACCGAGGGCTTCCAGGAACACGGTGGATCACCTCGCGAGGGGTGCGGGGCGGGCGGTGCGGTCAAGCCCCCTCTACCCCGGGCCGCCGGAACGCAATCCTCCCCACGCCCTGGTGGGGCGCCCCGTACACCCGCCCGCCACCGCCTCGGGACGCCTCCGGAGCCGGTGGCGGGGGCGAGGGCGGCGACACCCGGACGGGCGTACGGGAAGAGGACCGGAGGGGCGTACGCGAAAGAGGACCGGAGGGGCGTACGCGAAGAGGCCCGGAGGGACGGGTGTCCCTCCGGGCCTCTTCCACGAGAGCCGGGGCTCAGAGCGTGCCGAAGCCCACCCGGCGCACGGCGGACTCGCCGAGCTCCACGTATGCGATCTTGTCCGACGGGACGAGGACCCGACGGCCCTTGTCGTCCTCAAGGCTGAGCAGCGGTGCCTTGCCGGACAGCGCGTCCGCGACGGCGCGCTCCACGTCCTCGGCGGACTGCCCGCTCTCCAGAACGATCTCCCGGGGTGCGTACTGCACGCCGATCTTGACCTCCACGGCTATGTCCCTCCGAACGGTCAGCCATGCGCGATGAACCCGCGCCGTACGCTGCACACATTAGCCCGGAGAGGGGACCCGCACGGCGCGGCCGGCGCACGCCAGGAGCGAACAGGAACCGGGAACAGGCGCCGGGAACGGGCGCCGGTCAGTGGCCCTCGGCGCTCAGCTGGCCCTCCACGGCGTGCAGCGGGAAGCCCGCGATGCCGCGCCAGGCGAGCGAGGTGAGCAGCGAGACGGCCGTGTCGCGGGGGATCGGGGACTCGCTGGAGAGCCAGTAGCGGGCGACGACCTGCGAGACGCCGCCGAGGCCCACCGCGAGCAGCATCGACTCGTCCGTGGACAGCCCGGTGTCCTCGGCGATGACCTCGGAGATCGCCTCGGCGCACTGGAGGCTCACCCGGTCGACGCGCTCGCGCACGGCCGGCTCGTTGGTGAGGTCGGACTCGAAGACGAGCCGGAAGGCGCCGCCCTCGTCCTCGACGTAGGCGAAGTAGGCGTCCATGGTGGCCGCGACCCGGAGCTTGTTGTCCGAGGTGGAGGCGAGGGCCGTGCGGACCGCCAGGAGCAGCGACTCGCAGTGCTGGTCGAGCAGGGCCAGGTAGAGCTCCAGCTTCCCGGGGAAGTGCTGGTAGAGCACCGGCTTGCTGACGCCCGCCCGCTCGGCGATGTCGTCCATGGCCGCGGAGTGGTAGCCCTGGGCGACGAAGACCTCCTGGGCCGCGCCGAGCAGCTGGTTCCGCCGGGCACGGCGCGGCAGCCGCGTACCGCGAGGGCGTGCTGCCTCTGTCTGCTCGATGGCGCTCACGCGGCCTCCCAAGATTCGATCCAGTGCGCTGTCGCGCCGCGCGGCCATCGTACTTTTGGGTAACCCGGCTGTGCGCGGTGCGGACGCAGAATTTCACGGACCGGACGCCGGGGTCGACAGGCTATTCAAGATTAAACCGAACAAATCAGCGGTAGTCGTCTTCGTCGAGTGTGACGACGCGGGCCTGTTCGGAGGCGTCGCCCTCGTCCGCCGCGTCGTGGTCGATGTCGCTGAGCGGTTCGTCCTCCCTCGGACGCAGTTCCGTGTGCTGCTCGGCCGCGTCGGCCTCCGGGACTTCCTCGTCGAGCACGGTGTCCTCTTCCTCGGGGAACGTGTCCGGCTCGGACGGATCGACAGTCATGCGCTTCCTTCCGTCCTCCCCGCGCGCGAGCGGCAGCCCACGCGGATGACCCTCCCTTCGAGCGTAGGAGCACCCGGGCCCACCCGCACCCGAGCCGCCGCCGGAGGGGTCCGAGGCCGGGCGCCACGCGGCTTGTGACCGCACCCACACCCGAGCGCGCGTGATCGTCTCGTAATATTGCGGCCATGTCCTCGACCGAGCTGCCGGAAACCCGGACCGCCGACACCGCTCCGGCGACGCCGCTCCGGCGCGCCGTCCGGGTCGCCGACGGCGAGGAGCTCCGCTCCGTCGCGCTCCCCGGACTCACGCTCACCGTGCGCTCCCGGCCCGGCGGCCGCACCGGCCTGCCGCCCGCGCTGTACGTGCACGGCCTCGGCGGTTCCTCGCAGAACTGGTCCGCCCTCATGCCGCTCCTCGCCGACCTCGTCGACGGCGAGGCCGTCGACCTGCCCGGCTTCGGCGACTCCCCGCCGCCCGACGACGGCAACTACTCGGTCACCGGGCACGCCCGCGCCGTGATCCGGCTGCTCGACGCCTCCGGCCGCGGCCCGGTCCACCTCTTCGGCAACTCGATGGGCGGCGCCGTCGCCACCCGGGTCGCCGCCGTCCGGCCCGACCTGGTCCGCACCCTGACGCTCGTCGCGCCCGCACTGCCCGAGCTGCGCGCCCAGCGCACCGCCTGGCCGACGGTGATGCTCGCCGTGCCGGGCGTCGCCGGGCTCTTCGCCCGCCTCTCCCGGGACTGGACGGCGGAGCAGCGCGTTCGGGGCGTCCTCTCCCTCTGTTACGGGGACCCCGGACAGGTCACCGACGAGGGCTTCCGGCACGCCGTCGAGGAGATGGAGCGGCGGCTGGAGCTCCCTTACTTCTGGGACGCGATGGCGAGGTCCTCGCGCGGCATCGTCGACGCCTATACGCTCGGCGGCCAGCACGGCCTGTGGCGTCAGGCGGAGCGGGTGCTCGCACCCACCCTGCTGATCTACGGCGGCCGTGACCGGCTCGTCTCGTACCGGATGGCCCGCAGGGCCGCCGCCGCCTTCCGGGGCTCGCGGCTGCTGAGCCTGCCCGACGCCGGTCACGTGGCGATGATGGAGTACCCGGAGACGGTCGCCGCGGCCGCGCGGGACCTGATCGCGGACCACGACGCGCGGCACGACGGGAGCTGAACCCGGGGTGGGACGACATAGTCGCAAGGGGCCCGCGCCCTCGGTGGGGGACACCGGGCGCACCCGGGCCGACGAGACCGGGCGCACGCCCGTCGTGGACGCGGGCGCGGGCACGGGAGCGGGTACGGGCGCGGGCACGGGCCGGCGCCGCAGGGCCGCCGAGAGCCGTCCGGAGGAGCGGGGCGCCGCCCGGGGCACCGGTCGCGGGCAGGGCACGCTTTCCGGGGGGTACGGGACACCGGCGCACGGGACGCCCGTGTACGGGACCCCGGTGAACGGAACCCCGGCGCATGGGGCACCGGCGCACGGGACGCCCGGCCACGGGACCCCGGCGAACGGAACCCCGGCGAACGGGACCCCGGCGAACGGGACCCCGGCGAACGGAACCCCGGCGAACGGGACCCCGGCGCACGGGACTCCGGCGCACGGGACGCCCGTGTACGGGACCCGGGCGAACGGGACCCCGGCGCACGGGACTCCGGCGCACGGGACGCCCGTGTACGGGACCCGGGCGAACGGAACCCCGGCGCACGGGACTCCGGCGCACGGGACGCCCGTGTACGGGACCCGGGCGAACGGAACCCCGGCGCACGGGACTCCGGCGCACGGCACGCCCGCGTACGGCGGCGGCCGGGGTGCGTATGACACGCCCGCGCACGGGGTGCCGCACACGCCCGCGCACGGGATTCCGGTGCGCGGGGGGCATCCGACGCATGACGAGGCCGTGCGGCCGGGGCCCGAGCGGTACGGGGCCACCACCGGCACCGCGCCCCGCATCCCCGGCCCACGCCGGGCCGCCGCGGCTCCGCCCGCCGGGCCGGTCGCGGCTCCCGCGCCGGACGCCGGGGAGAGCGCCGGCGGCCGGGGCGGCATGGGCCGGGCGCTCACCGGCATCGCGGCCGCAGCCGTCACCACCTGTCTCGCGATCGTCGTCGCCGGTCAGGTCGCCGACCGCGAGGACGGGGCTCCGGCCGCGCGCGCCGCGCAGGAGCCGGCCGAGCGCGCCTCGGAGGACAGCTCCGCCTCCCGCTCCGACGAGCGGCCCACCCCGTCGAGCCCGGCGCCCGTGGCGAGCAAACCGGCGCCCACATACGAGCAGTTGATGACCCATCAGTTCCCGATCGACCCGAAGCTGACCGGCTCCGGCGAGTTCGAGGCCGTGCCCGGACTCGACAAGGCGCCCGGCTCGGGGCAGAAGTACCGCTACCGGGTGGACGTCGAGAAGGGGATCGGTCTCGACGCCGGGCTCTTCGCGCGGGCGGTCCAGCAGACCCTCAACGACAAGCGCAGCTGGGCCGGTCAGGGCGCCATGACCTTCGAGCGGATCTCCAGCGGGCAGCCCGACTTCGTCATCACCCTCGCGAGCCCCGGCACCACCGGCACGTGGTGCGCCAAGTCGGGTCTCGACACCACCGTCGACAACGTCTCCTGCGACTCCGCCTCCACCGAGCGCGTGATGATCAACGCCTTCCGCTGGGCGCAGGGGTCGGAGACCTTCGGGCCGAAGGCGATGTACGCCTACCGGCAGATGCTCATCAACCACGAGGTCGGACACCGGCTCGGTCACAACCATGTGTCGTGTCAGACGCCGGGTGCGCTGGCGCCCGTGATGCAGCAGCAGACGAAGTCCCTGGACGTCGACGGCATCGTCTGCAAGCCCAACCCCTGGGTGCATCCCGGGAGTTGACCTCGTGCCAGAGGTTTACGGCGCCCGGCGCGCCGGGCGCCCCGAACCCGCCGGAATCTGACCCTCCGTGACCCGGCGGGCGCGTACCGCGACGGAACGCGACCGTGCGGGGAAAGTTACGTGCATTCACCCCTTCCGGTGGTGCGACGGACAACCGTCCGCCGCACCACCGGTCGCTGCGCTTACGTTCTTCCCGCTGTGGGATTCCCGCCGAGGGACGGCAGCGCGCGCCACCGACGGGACCGGTGGGCGCCGTCAAGGGAGACCGGGGGTGTGTGCTCGTGCGGATCGGACTGCTCACGGAAGGTGGCGCCCCGTGCGCCACCGGTGACACCGGTGCCTGGTGGCAGCGGCTCGTCCGCGGCCTCGCCGCCCACGACTTCGACCTGTACGCCGTCGGCGGCCCCCTCCCCGCCGTCCCGCTCCCGCCCCACACCCGCCCCGTCCCCGCCACCGGCGAGGGCGCCCTCCCCGCCGGACCGCCCGGACGCGCCGCCCGCCGCGCCTACGGCCGCCGCGACCGCCGCCGCTTCGCCGAGGGCTTCCACGCCCTCGCCACCGGCCTCACCGCGCAGGACGACCCCGAGCACGCCTTCGCCACCGGCCTCGGCGCCCTCGCCGACCTCGCCCGCGACAGCGGCGGACTGCCCGGCGCGCTCCGCTCCGACGACGCCGTCCGCCTCCTGGAGGCCGCCGGCCGCGCCCCCGGCGCCCGCCGCGCCGCCGCCGCGGCCGGACTCCGCGACCACCTCGCCTTCGCCGACCACCTGGAGCGGGCCCTGCGCCCCCTCTCCCTCGACTGGTACGACGAGACCGCCCTCGGCGCCGCCGACCTCTGCCACGCCACCGCGGGCGGGCCCGTCGCCCTCCCGGGACTCCTGGCCAAACGCTTCTTCGGCACCCCCCTCCTCGTCACCGAGTACGGCGTCGGCCTCCGCTCCCACTACCTCGGCGGGCCCGGCACGGACACCGCCGGCCGCTCCACCGCCCTGCGCACCCTGCTCGCCGCCCTCCACGGCCGCCTCGCCGGCGAGACGTACCGCCAGGCCGCCCTCCTCACCCCCGGCAACGCCCACGCCCGCCGCTGGCAGGAGCGGCTCGGCGCCGACCGGGAGCGGGTCCGCACCGTCCACCCCGGCATGCCCGCCGAGCGCTTCGCCGAGGTCGGCGAGGACGAGGCGAGCGGCGAGCCCGGCACCCTCGTGTGGATCGGGCGCGTCGAACCCGCCAAGGACCTCGTCGCCCTCCTCCACGCCTTCGCCGAACTCCGCGCGCGGCGGCCCGACACCCGGCTGCGGATCGTCTCCGTCCCCGCCGACGGGCGCGAGGCCGACCAGGGCGCCGACCACTGCGCCTACCTCGGCCAGTGCGCCGCGCTCGCCGCCCAGCTCTTCCCCGACGAGGCCCCGGGCGCCCACGCGGTGGGGGAGAACCCCGTCTCCTTCGAGGAGCTCGGCGGCCCCGAGGCCCCCACCCTGGAGGACGTCTACGCCTCCGCCGCGGTCGTCGTCCTCTCCAGCACCGTCGAGGGCTTCCCCGCGAGCCTCGTCGAGGCCATGTTCTGCGCCCGCGCCACGGTCTCCACCGACGTCGGCGCGGTCGTCGAGATCATCGGCGGCACCGGGCTCGTCGTCCCCCCGCGCAACCCCCGGGCGCTCGCCGACGCCTGCCTCGCGCTGCTGAGCGACCCCGAGCGCCGCCACCGGCTCGGCGCGGCCGCCCGCGCCCGGGCGCTCGAACTCTTCACCGTCGACCAGAACCTCGCCGCGTTCCGCGGCATCTACCTGGAACTCCTCTCCCACGCGCCGGTACGCCACCGGGCCGGGTCCGACGTGCCCTTCGCCCACCCCGCCGAGGCGCACCTCCCCGGCGGCTGGACGCCGAAGGCCGTCGCCGCGGGCACAGGAGGCCCCGATGCCTGAAGGAGGCACCCCCATGCGCGGCCCCGCCGCCCCGACGAGCCCCGGAGCCTGGGACACCCGCTCCGAGGCACTCCTCGGCGCCCCCGCGGTGGATGCGGAGCCCACGCCCCCCGCCATAGCCCCGGGGCCCGGCGGCCCGCTCCCCGGTCTCGACCTCCACGCGGACCCCCTGCCCGCGACCCCGGAGCCCGCCCCCGGCGCGTCCGCTCTGGACGACCTCCTCTCCGCCTTCGGCCCGCCCCGCCATCCCACGGGCCCGCCGCCCGCCGAGACGGAACTCTCGGAGGGGGAGGGAGAGTCGGAGTCTGAGGTGGCGGCCGAAACGGAGCTGGAGGCCGTCGCGGGGCCCGAGCCGGAGGCCGTCGCTGAGCCCGAGCCCGCCTCCGTGGACCCGGCCCCCGCCCCCGTCGCCCCCGGCCCCGGGGCCGCCTGGGGTGAGCCCCCCGCTGCCGCCGCCGGGGCCGGACAGGGGGAGGCCGTGCCCGGCCCCGGGCGGGTGCGGCGCACCGCCGGGGATCCCGTCAAGGTGCTGATGCACCGGCACCGGGAGCTGTGCGCGCGGGCCGTCGACCCGCTGGAGATCGCCGCCGGGTTGGAGGCGCAGGGCTTCACGGACCGCACCGCCGCGCGGTACCGGCACCGGGACGTCTTCTCGCTCGCCGAGGAGCTGTACGCGCGCGTGCCCCGCGGCCACCAGGAACCCGCGCCCTCGCAGGACGTCCCCACGCCCCGTACCCCCTGGGCGCTCGCCGCGTTCGCCCCCGGCGCCGCCGCCGGTCTGCTGGTGCCCGCGCTGCTCCACCTCGACGGGGGCGCGCGGCTCGCCGCCGGGACCGCCGGGGCGCTCGGGCTCGCCGGCGCGCTCGTCCTCGCCGTCCGGCGCGGGCCCCTGCGCGCCGCCGCCACCGCGCCCGCCGCCCGGCTCTGGACCCTGTGGCTCCTCGCGTACGCCGTCGCCGGGGACGGGCTCCTGGAACAGGTGCTCAGGGGCGGGCCCGACGGCGCCTGGAGCCTCGACCCCGCGCCGCTCCTCGGGCTCGCGCTCGCCGTCGCCCCGGCCGCCTGGTGCGCCCACCTCTTCGCCGGGCGGGCCCGCCGGCGTATCGCCGCCAGCCGCGGCCTCGCCGACTTCGCGGCCGGCACGCGCGCGTGGCTGCTGGCCGCCGTCCTCCTCCATCTCGCCGCCCTCACCGCCCTGCTCGCGCTCACCGGCCTCACCGCCGGCGCGCTCGCCCTCGGCGCCCTGCTCCTGATCGCCCGGCTGCTCACCGTCCACGGACACCCCGAGACCGCCGCCGCCGCACTCGCCGCCGCCTGCGCCGCCGAAGCCCTCGGCCTCGCGAGCGTGCTGGCGTCCCGGCTCCCGCTCCCCGGCTTCGACGCGCTCGCCGTCCCCGTACGGACCGCCGTCGACGCCTGGGGTCCTGGCGCCCTCCCCGCGCTCGTCTGCGGCGCCGCCGCGCTCGGCCTGCTGGCCCACGCGACCGGCGCCCTCACCCGGGCCTCGGCCCACACCGCCCCCTGACCCCGGGGCACCCGCGGAGCCGACGCCGCGGGCGCCCGGCCCCTCCCTCACCACCCTCAAGGAGAACCCAGACCATGACCCCTCCCTCCCCAGCACCGGCCGGTCGGCACGAAGGGGCCGCACGATGAGGGTGCTACTGCTCGGAGCCAACGGCTTCATCGGCCGCTTCGTCGCCGACCGGCTGCTCGCCGACCCGGCGGTCCACCTCACCGCACTCGGCCGCGGCGACGACGCCGACGTCCGCTTCGACCTCGCCAGCGGCAGCCCCGGCGCGCTCACCCGCTTCCTGGACGCCGTCCACCCCGGCGTGGTCGTCAACTGCGCGGGCGCCACCCGAGGCGGCGCCCGCGACCTCACCCGGCACAACACCGTCGCCGTCGCCACCGTCTGCGAGGCCCTGCGCCGCAGCGGCTGCGGCGCCCGGCTCGTCCAGGTCGGCTGCGCCTCCGAGTACGGGCCCAGCCAGCCCGGCTCCTCCACCGCCGAGGACGCCGTGCCGCGCCCGGGAGGCCCGTACGGCGTCTCCAAGCTCGCCGCCACCGAACTCGTCCTCGGCTCCGGGCTCGACGCGGTCGTCCTCCGGGTCTTCTCCCCGGTCGGCCCCGGCACCCCCGCCGGCTCCCCGCTCGGCCGGCTCGCCGAGGCCATGCGCCGCGCCATGCAGGCGGGCGACGGCGAGCTCAAGCTCAGCGGTCTCGGCGTGCAGCGGGACTTCGTGGACGTCCGGGACGTGGCCCGCGCCGTGCACGCCGCCTCCCTGTCCGCCGCCCAGGGCGTCGTCAACATCGGTACGGGACGGGCCGTACGGCTCCGGGACGCCGCCGCCGTCCTCGCCAGGGTCGCCGGCTACGCGGGCAACCTCCACGAGGTCGACGCCCCGCACGGCATGCCGCAGCGGCCCGTCATCGGCGCCCCGCGCAGCGAGGCGACCATCGCCGAACAGCTCGCCGCCTCCCCCTTCCCGTACCCCGACGGCTGCGGGCCCTGGCAGCAGGCGGACGTCCGCACCGCCCGTGACCGGCTCGGCTGGCGCCCCCGCATCAACCTGGAGGAGTCGCTCGCCGACATCTGGATGGAGGCGGCGTGTCGCATCTGACCGCCACCGGGGCGGTCCGGGCGCTCGGGGTGGGCGCTCCCGGCTACGCCCACCCGCTGCTCGCCCCGGTCGAGTGGGCCGAGCTCACCCGGCCGGGGACCCCCGTGCACTGGGCGGTGCTCAACGTCTCCGACGGCCCCGGCAGCCGCCCCGACCCGCACTGCCTGGAGACCGCCGGACGGCTCCGGCACGCGGGCGTGCGGGTGCTCGGGCACCTCGACCTGGCGCACGGCTCGCGGCCCTTCGGGGAGCTGGTCTCGCAGGCCCAGCGCTTCCTCGACTGGTACCGGGTCGGCGGCTTCTACCTGGACCGCTGCCCCACGGACCGGGCCGACCTGCCGGGCGTGAGGAGGGTCACCGGCACGCTGTCGGCCCTCCTCGGCGGCGACGCCCACCTCGTCCTCGGCCAGGGCCGCCACCCCTACCCCGGCTACGCGGAGGCGGCGGACCAGCTGGTGACCTTCTCCGGCGCCTGGGCGGAGTACCGCTGGTCGCAGGTGGCCGAGTGGACGGCGGACTACCCGGAGGGGAAGTTCGCCCACTTCGTCCACGGGGTGCCCCGCACCCACCTCGACGAGGCGCTGCGGATCGCCCGCTGGCAGGGCGCCGGCACGATCTTCTTCACCGACCGCAGCGGCGCGCCGGACGGGGCGGCGGAGAGGGCGGCGGCCGGGGCGGTGGGGGCGGCGAGGGTCCGGGGACAGAACACCCCATTCCACTCGCTGCCCGGCTACTGGGACGAAATCGTCTCGCGTATCGGACCGGGTGTCTCGGAATGAGAAGGGGCGTGGCAGTGTTACGGGGAGAACAACCGTACTGACATACCGACCAACGGAGTCCCCGTGTCGCTGCCACCCCTGGTCGAGCCGGCTGCCGAGCTCACCGTAGACGAGGTCCGCAGGTACTCCCGCCACCTGATCATCCCCGACGTGGGGATGGACGGGCAGAAGCGGCTCAAGAACGCCAAGGTGCTGGCCGTGGGCGCCGGTGGCCTCGGCTCGCCGGCCCTCATGTACCTGGCCGCGGCCGGCGTCGGCACGCTCGGCATCGTGGAGTTCGACGAGGTCGACGAGTCGAACCTCCAGCGCCAGATCATCCACAGCCAGGCCGACATCGGCCGCTCCAAGGCGGAGTCGGCGCGCGACAGCGTGCTCGGCATCAACCCGTACGTGAACGTGGTCCTTCACGAGGAGCGGCTCGAAGCCGACAACGTGATGGACATCTTCAGCCAGTACGACCTGATCGTCGACGGCACGGACAACTTCGCCACCCGCTACCTGGTGAACGACGCCTGCGTGCTGCTGAACAAGCCGTACGTCTGGGGCTCGATCTACCGCTTCGACGGCCAGGCGTCCGTCTTCTGGTCCGAGCACGGTCCCTGCTACCGCTGCCTCTACCCGGAGCCCCCGCCGCCGGGCATGGTCCCCTCCTGCGCCGAGGGCGGCGTCCTGGGCGTGCTGTGCGCGTCCATCGGCTCCATCCAGGTCAACGAGGCCATCAAGCTCCTCGCCGGCATCGGCGAGCCGCTCGTCGGCCGTCTGATGATCTACGACGCCCTGGAGATGCAGTACCGCCAGGTGAAGGTCCGCAAGGACCCGAACTGCGCGGTCTGCGGCGAGAACCCGACCGTCACCGAGCTCATCGACTACGAGGCGTTCTGCGGCGTCGTGTCCGAGGAGGCCCAGGAGGCGGCGCTCGGCTCCACGATCACTCCCAAGCAGCTCAAGGAGTGGATCGACGACGGCGAGAACATCGACATCATCGACGTCCGCGAGCAGAACGAGTACGAGATCGTCTCGATCCCCGGCGCCCGTCTGATCCCGAAGAACGAGTTCCTGATGGGCACCGCCCTCCAGGACCTCCCGCAGGACAAGAAGATCGTCCTGCACTGCAAGACGGGTGTCCGCAGCGCGGAGGTCCTCGCCGTGCTCAAGTCCGCGGGCTTCGCGGACGCGGTGCACGTCGGCGGCGGCGTCATCGGCTGGGTCCACCAGATCGAGCCCGAGAAGCCGGTCTACTAGGACCGGTTACTAGGACGTGACGCGCGAAGGCCCCGGACCAGGACGGTCCGGGGCCTTCGCGCGTCTCCGCTACCCGCAGGTCGTGCCGTACGCGGGCACCTTCCCGTCCAGCAGGTACGCGTCGATCTTCCCTGTCACGCACGCCGACGTGCCGTACGCGCCGTGCCCCTCGCCCTTGTTGGTGACCAGGATCCCGACGCCCTCGCCGAGCTCCTCCGCCATCCGCTCCGCGCCCTCGTACGGGGTCGCCGGGTCGCCCGTCGTGCCCACGACCAGCACCGGGGCCGCGCCCGGGGCGGAGGCCGCCGGGGTGGTCGCCTCGCCCTTCACCGGCCAGCCGGCGCACCAGCCCGCCGTGTCCCAGGCGAGGAAGGCGCCGAAGACGGGGGAGAGGCGGCGGAACTCCGGCAGCAGCGCCCTCGCCTGCGCGGCGGTCGGGCGCTCGCTGGAGTCGGCGCAGGATATCGCCCGCTGGGAGTGCGACTGGGTGGAGTAACGGCCCTGTTCGTCACGGTCGTTGTAGGCGTCCGCGAGCCGCAGCAGCGGGCCGCCGTCACCGGACTCGGCCGCCTCCAGGGCCTGGGTGAGGAGGGACCAGCTGGACTCCGCGTAGAGGGTCACGGCGATGCCGGTGATCGCGAGGCCCTCGGTGAGGCGGCGGCCGCCGGTCTCCAGGGGCTGCGCGTCCAGGCGTTCCAGGAGCCGGGTGATCCTCGCGGTGCCGGTCTCCGGGTCCTGTCCGGTGCTCTTCAGGTAGTTGTCCAGGGCCCGCTGGAAGCCGATCGTCTGGTGCCGGGCGTGGCCCGCGGTGCCGGCGGTCGGGTCGACGACCGCGTCCAGGACCAGCCGGCCCACCTTCTCCGGGAAGAGGTGGGCGTAGGTGCCGCCGAGCTGGGTGCCGTACGAGATGCCGAAGTAGTGCAGCTTCTCGTCGCCGAGGACCTGCCGGATCAGGTCCAGGTCGCGGGCGGTGGCCGAGGTGGTGGTGTACGGGATCACCTCGCCGGAGCGGCGGGCGCAGCCGGCGCCGAAGTCGGCCGCGTCCTTCAGGTAGGCGCCCTCCTCGGCGGGCGTGTCCGGGGTGGAGTCGACGCGGGTCTCGGCGGCCGCCTGCTCGGCGTCGTCCCGGCAGACGACGCCGGAGCTGCGGCTCACCCCGCGCGGGTCGAAGCCCACGAGGTCGTACCGCTCGCCCAGCGACGCGTACTCCCCGGAGAGCTGCGGCAGCATGTCCACGCCGGAGGCGCCGGGCCCGCCGAAGTTGAAGAGCAGCGAGCCGATCCGGGCCTCGCGGTCGGTCGCCTCCTTGCGGATCAGGGCGACGGGGAGGGTGGGGCCCGACGGCTTCGCGTGGTCCAGCGGCACGTCCACGGTGGCGCAGCGCCATTCGTCGCCGGCTCCGTCGCAGCGCTTCCAGTCGGGGCGCTGGGCGGTGAGGGCGGAGGTGGGGGAGGGGGTGCGGGAGGGGGTGGGCTTGGCGTCCGAGGGAGGGCGTGTGGAGGGGGAGGAGGCCGGGGCGCCCGTGCTCGTACAGCCGGTGACCAGGAGTCCTCCGACGGCGAGGACGGTCAGGCGCCGGCGTATGTGCATGGAGGACTCCCCAAGATCGAGACTGGCCCGTCATCCTAGGGGGCTGGGCTGTGACTACTTGCAGACGGTGCCGGAGGCGGGGACCTTGCCGTTCAGGAGGTAGCCGTCGACGGCCTTCTTCACGCAGGCGTTGCCGCCGTTGTAGGCGCCGTGGCCCTCGCCCTCGTACGTGAGCTCCACGCCGACGTCCTTGCCGAGCGCCTTCACCATGGCGCGCGCGCCCTCGTACGGGGTCGCGGGGTCGCCGGTGTTGCCGACCACGAGGATCGGCGCGGAGCCGGGCGCGGAGACGTCCGGGTGGTCCCAGGTGCCGGGAACGGGCCACTGCGAGCAGCTGGAGAGGGCCCAGCCCATGAAGTCGCCGAAGACCGGGGACGCCTCGCGGAACTGGGGGAGGCGCTCCTTGGCCTGGCCGAGGGTGTAGCGCTCCTTGAAGTCGACGCAGTTGATGGCGGCGTTGGCGGCCTGGATGTTGCTGTAGCTGCCGTTCTCGCCGCGGCCGTTCATGGAGTCGGAGAGGGCGAGGAGGAGGGCGCCGTCGCCGCCGTCCGCGGCCTCCAGGCCCTGCTCCAGGTAGGGCCAGAACTCCTTCGAGTACAGGGACTGGGCGATGCCGTTGGTGGCCTGGGTCTGGGTCAGGTCCCGGCTGCCGATGCCGGGGATCGGCTTCTCGTCGAGCGAGGCGAGGAGGTCGGTGACGCCCTTCTCGACCTCGGCGACGGTCGCGCCCGGGAGGGCGCACTCGTCGCCCCGGTCCACGCAGTCCTGCGCGAAGTTGTCCAGCGCGAGCTGGAAGCCCTTCGCCTGGCCGAGGGCACCCTCCTCGACGCCCGCGTCGGGGTCCACGACGGCGTCGAAGACGGCCCGGCCCACCCGCTCCGGGAAGAGGTGGGCGTAGACGCCGCCGAGCTCGGTGCCGTACGAGATGCCGAAGTAGTGCAGCTTGTCGTCGCCGAGGACCTGGCGCAGGAGGTCCATGTCGCGGGCCGCGCTCTCCGTGCCGACGTGCGGGAGGACCTTGCCGGCGTCCTTCTCGCAGCCTGCGGCGTACCGTTTCTGCGCGTCGGACAGCGTGCGCTCCTCCGCCTGGTCGTCGGGGGTGAAGTCCATCGCGTAGTAGGCGTCCAGCTCCTTGTCCGTGGCGCACTCCACCGGCTCGCTGCGGCCGACGCCGCGCGGGTCGAAGGAGACCAGGTCGTAGCGGGAGCGGAGGGTCTCGTACTCGGCGGCGAAGCCGGGCAGGGCGGTGATGCCGGAGCCGCCGGGGCCGCCGAAGTTGAAGACGAGGGAGCCGATGCGGTTGGCGTTGTCCTTGGCCCGCGCCCGGATGAGCGCCAGCTCGATGGTCTCGCCCTCCGGCTGGGACCAGTCCAGCGGCGTCTGGAGGAACGCGCACTCCCAGGTGGTGCCGCCGGGCAGCGGGGTCGGGGCGGCACCGCCGCCCTCCGCGGGGGAGGGGGCCGGGCAGGTGTCCCACGCGAGCTGCTGGCCGGTCAGCCCGGAGAGGCCGCCGGTGCCGGTGGGGCGGGTGGTGGCGTCGTTCCCGTCGCCCGCGTCGTCCGAGCAGCCGGTGAGGCAGAGGACGGCGGAAGCGGTGAGCAGAGCGGCGGCACGCTGAGCGGCGGAGATCGGCATACCCCCATGCTCGTCCGCCCCCGCCACCCCCGCGCGAAACACACCCCCAAGCGGGTGTCCCCCACGCCGCCGCAGCGGGGCGTTTCGGGTGGAGTCAGGGGGTGGAGGTGAGGGCTGTGGAGATGGAGGCTGCTATGCCTACGCCTTCGTAGGTCGCGCCGCAGACCGTGAGGGCGGGGAGTTCCGCCGCCGACGCGCGGGCGCGGGCGACGCGGGTCGCGTGGCCCGTGTCGTACTGGGGGAGGCCGGCGGGCCAGCGGGTGACGCGGGTCGCCAGGGGGGCGGGGAGGGGGCCGAGGGCGCGCCGCAGGTCCGCGAGGGTCGCGTCCAGGAGCGCTTCGTCGGAACCTTCCAGGACCGACCCCGCTCGTCCCAGCGACGCGCGGATCACGCAGGGTCCCCCCTCCCGCCACCCCCACTTACGGGACAGGTACGTCGCCGCCTTGATCGCGCGGCCCTCGACGGAGGGGACCAGGAAGCCGTTCCCGGGCGGGAGCCCCGCCTCGACCGTCGGCGGGAACGCCAGCGCCACCACCGCCGTGTCCGCGTGCCGTACGGCCCCGAGCGCCTCGGCCGCCTCCGGCGCGAGCCCCGCGAGGAGGGGCGCCGCCACGTGGGCCGGTACCGCGAGGACCACCGCGTCGGCGGGGAGGGTTCCGGAAGCCGTCGCCACCCGCCACTCGCCCGCCATCCGCCGCAGGCCCGTCACCGCCACGCCCGTCAGGATCCGCGCCCCGGACGCCCGGGCCACGGCCGCCGGGAGGAGCCCGGTGCCGCCGGTCACGCCGCGTACCACCGCACGGGCCGGCCGCGCGGGCCGGTCCCGCAGCGCCGCGAGCAGCGACCCGCCGCGCCCGGCGAGCGCGGCCACCGGCCCCAGGGCGGAGCGCAGCGAGAGCCGGTCGACCTCGCCCGCGTACACCCCGCCGAGGAGCGGTTCGACGAGCCGGTCGACGGGCTCCCGGCCGAGCCGCCCGGCCAGGTACTCCGCCACGGACACGTCCCGACCCTCAGGCAGCGGCGGCGCCGGAAGCGTCTCCTCCTCCCGCAGCCTCGCCAGCCCCGCCTCCGACAGCAGGCCGGTGCCCTCCAGCGCCGACGGGTCCGGCGGCACGCCCATCACATGGCCGGGCGGCAGCGCCCGCAGCGCGCCCCGGCTCCACAGCGTCACCGGACCCGGCGCGGGGTCCCGCAGGGCCCCGCCGAGACC
The DNA here is from genome assembly GCF_042754585.1 of Streptomyces sp. NPDC059201. Taxonomy (NCBI): domain Bacteria; kingdom Bacillati; phylum Actinomycetota; class Actinomycetes; order Kitasatosporales; family Streptomycetaceae; genus Streptomyces; species Streptomyces sp. NPDC059201. The sequence goes on along the minus strand of NZ_JBHZBB010000017.1, from coordinate 115,328 downwards.
CACGGCCTCCGCCAGGTCCACCGCCTCCGGCCGCAGCGCCATCAGCGACTCGGCGCCCTCGTCGACGGGGACGCCCGCCAGCGGCGTGGTGCGGAGCTTGCCGCCGATCCGGTCACCCGCCTCCAGCACGGTCACCTCGGCCCGCCCGCGCAGCGACCACGCCGCCGCGAGGCCGCTGATGCCGCCGCCGATCACGATCACCCGGCGCATGCCAGTACCTCCCGGAGGTCGTCCTGGTGGGGGAAGCCGCCCGGCTCGTAGGCGCACCACGGGTCGGCGGCGAGCGGGTCGCCGGTGACCGCGTACGCCCGCGAGCGCGAGCCCTCGCAGACCCGCGCGAACTCGCAGGCCCCGCACTTCCCGCCCAGCCGCTCCGGATCCCGCAGCGACCGGAAGAGCTCCGACTCCCGGTAGATCGACGGCAGTTCGCGCGTCCGCACGTTCCCCGCCGACAGCGGCAGGAAGCCGCTCGGGTGCACCTCCCCCGTATGGGACACGAAGACGAAGCCGCGCCCGGAGGAGACGTCCATCGGAGGACGGCGCGCCGTGCGCAACTCGCCCTCGAACAGGCCCAGTTCCACCGCCCGTTCGGTGAGCCGCGCGTGCAGCCGCCCGAGCCGGGGGGGTTCGCCGCGCCGGTCGAGCACCGCCCGCTGGAGCGCGACGCGCCGGAAGTGGTGGCCCTCGGTGGTCTTCACCGGCATGCGCGCGCCGAGGTCGTACAGGAAGTGCAGCACGTCCTCGCACTCGGCGGCGGTGAGCGCCCCGAGCGCGCCCGCCCGGCCGGTGGGCACGAGCAGGAACCCGGACCAGAGCATGGCGCCCTCGCGCCGTACGAGCGCGGCGATGTCGGCGAGGTCGGGCAGGCTGTGCCGGCTGACGGTGGTGTTGATCTGCACCTTCAGACCGAGGTCGCGGGCGGCCCGCCAGCCGTCCAGGGTGAGGTCGAAGACGCCGGGAACGCCCCGGAAGGCGTCGTGCCGCTCGGCGGTCGACGCGTCGAGGGAGAGCGAGAGCGCGACCGCCCCGGCGTCCCGGACGCGCGCGAGGCCCGCCCGGTCGAGGGTCGGCGTCCCGGACGGCGAGACCGCGACCCGCAGCCCCACCGAGGTGCCGTACGCGACGAGTTCGGCGAGATCGGGCCGCTGGAAGGGGTCGCCGCCGGTGATGACGAAGAGCGGCGCGGGCTTCCCGAAGGAGGCGATCTGGTCCATCAGCCGCCGCGCGGCCGGCCCGTCCAGCTCGTCGGGGTGCCGGTCCGGGACGGCCTCGGCCCGGCAGTGCAGGCAGGCCAGCGGGCAGGCCCGGGTCGCCTCCCAGATGACGAGGAAGGGCCGCTCGCCGACGGGCTGCCGGGGCCGGCGGACGAGCGTCCTCGTGGCGCTCACACCCGCTCCCAGCCGCGCTTCGGCGCCCGGTTCGCGATCCGGCCGGGACGGCGCCGCCGGTAGACGACGAACGGGCGGAAGAGGTAGCGCACCGGCACCGCGAACATGTGGACGAGCCGCGAGTACGGGATCAGCGCGAACAGCGCGAAGCCGAAGAGGATGTGCAGCTTGAAGGCGAGCGGCGCGCCCGCCATCAGCGCCCAGTCGGGGCTGAGCGCGAACAGCGACCGGAACCAGACCGAGATGCCCTCGCGGTAGTTGTAACCGTCCGTCGCGCCGGTCGAGTTGAGGACGGTGGCGAGGATGCCGAGCGTCATCGCCCCGAGCAGCACCGTGTACATGAGGTGGTCGCTCTTCAGCGTCGCCTTCCGCACGGCCGGTACGCGCATCCGCCGGTAGACGAGGATCCCGATGCCGACGGCGGCGGCGACGCCCGCGACGGCGCCGGTGGAGACGGCCATCAGGTGGTAGGCGTGGTCGCTGATCCCGACCGCGTCCGTCCACGACATGGGGATCAGCAGCCCGACGACGTGTCCGAGGACGACGAACAGCATCCCGAAGTGGAAGAGCGGCGAGCCGATCCGCAGCAGCCGCGACTCGTGCAGCTGGGACGAGTGGGTGGTGATGCCGAAGCGGTCGTAGCGCCCGCGCCAGACCGTGCCCGCGACGAGCAGGGCCACCGAGACGTAGGGCAGCACGCCCCACAGCAGCAGATCCATCAGACCGGGCTCCTTTCGGCGCGGTGCGTGGTCGGCCAGGGCAGGTCGACGCCCGGCCCGAGGGGTTCGATGCCGAGCGGGTCGATCCCGAGCGGGTCGAGTCCGACGAGCTCGCGCGGCGGCCCGGAGCGGGCCAGCGCCTTCGCCTCCTCCTTGGTCTCGGGGGAGGGGCCCGGCAGGGTGCCGCAGACGGCCTCCAGGACGCGGGTGTACGGGGTTCCCGCGGCGGCCAGCGCGAGGCGCAGCAGCTCCAGTCCGGCCCGGTGGTCCTGGAGGAGGCGGGTGCCGTGCTCCTCGTGGCGGGCGGCGAACTCCAGGGCGGCGGGCAGGAAGTCGGGCAGCTCGTCGCTGTCGAACTCCAGGCCGTGCTCGCGGTAGGTCCGCTTGATCGCGACGAGCGAGAGACCGCGCCGCCGGGTGTCGCCGTCCGTCCACCAGGTGAGGTAGAGGCAGCGGCGGTTGCGGGTGTCGAAGGTGTCCGTGTAGTGCGCGGAGAGGTCCAGGAGCGGCGTCCGCTCCATGTGGGCGAGGAGTTCCAGGACGCCCTCCCCGCCACGTACGCCGTCCAAGGCCCGCCGCAGCAGCGGGAGTTCGGCGTACAGTCGCTCGTCCGGGTAGGTGAGGCAGCGCGCCGCCACCAGCCGTACGACAGCCTCGGGGGTCATGAAGTCCTCCTCGTGCGGCCGAGGTTGAGCAGGACCCGCCCGGGGCCCTCGCCCGCCTGGTCGGCGACCGGGCAGCCCGCGTCGGGGTCCAGCGGGTGGGAGTCGGCGAGGGCGTCCGCGTCGGCGCGGGCGGCGGTGGGGATCACGTACCGGTCCTCGTACTTGGCGATGGCGAGGAGCCGGAACATGTCCTCCATCTCCTGCCCGGTCAGTCCGACGGCCCGCGCGACCGACTCGTCCCTCTCCTCGCCGAGGTTGACCGCGCGCATGTAGGAGCGCATGGCCGCCATGCGGCGCAGCACCGCCTCGACGGGCACGGTGTCGCCGGCGGTGAGCAGCTCGGCGAGGTACTCGACGGGGATGCGGAGCGCGTCGATCGCGCCGAAGAGGTTCCCGGCGTCCTCGCCGTCGCTGCCGGTGGCGGCGACCGCGTCGACCACCGGGGAGAGCGGCGGCACGTACCAGACCATCGGCATCGTGCGGTACTCCGGGTGGAGCGGCAGCGCGACCTGGTAGGTGGCGATGAGGTCGTGGACCGGGGAGCGGCGGGCCGCGTCCAGCCACTCGTCGGTGATCCCGGCGGCCCGCGCGGCGGCGGCGACCGCCGGGTCGTGCGGGTCGAGGAAGCACTCCAACTGGGCCGGGTACAGGTCGTGTTCGTCCTCGACGGCCGCCGCCTCCGCGACCTTGTCGGCGTCGTACAGCATCACGCCGAGGTACCGCATGCGGCCCACGCAGGTCTCGGAGCAGACCGTCGGCATGCCGACCTCGACGCGCGGGAAGCAGAAGGTGCACTTCTCGGCCTTGCCGGTGGCGTGGTTGAAGTAGACCTTCTTGTACGGGCAGCCGGTGACGCACATCCGCCAGCCCCGGCACTGGTCCTGGTCGACGAGGACGATGCCGTCCTCCTCGCGCTTGTACATGGCGCCGGACGGGCAGGCGGAGACGCACGCCGGGTTGAGGCAGTGCTCGCAGATGCGGGGCAGGTAGAACATGAAGCTCTGTTCGAACTCGAAGCGGATCTTCTCGCCGACCTGCTTGCGCACCTTCTCGACCAGCGGGTCCTGGGGACCGTGCTCGGGGGCGCCGCCGAGGTTGTCGTCCCAGTTCGGCCCCCACTCGACCTTGTCGAGCGGTTCGCCGGTCACCTGGGAGACGGGCCGCGCGGTCGGCAGGTCGTCACCGGCGGGTGCCTCGGTGAGGTTCTTGTACTCGTACGTCCACGGCTGGTAGTAGTCGTCGAGCTCCGGCAGCTCCGGGTTGGCGAAGATCTGCCCGAGCCGCTTCAGCCGCCCGCCGGCCCGCAGCCGCAGCCGCCCCGAGCGGGTGCGCTCCCAGCCGCCCTTCCAGCGCTCCTGGTCCTCCCAGCGGCGGGGGTAGCCCTGGCCGGGGAGGGTCTCGACGTTGTTGAACCAGACGTACTCGGTGCCCTGCCGGTTGGTCCACGCCTGCTTGCAGGTGACCGAACAGGTGTGGCAGCCGATGCACTTGTCGAGGTTCATGACCATGGCGACCTGTGCCATGACGCGCATCTCAGTACTCCACCTTCTGGTCGCGGCGGCGGATGACCGTCACCTCGTCGCGCTGGTTGCCGGTCGGGCCCAGGTAGTTGAAGGCCCAGGTCAACTGGGCGTATCCGCCGACGAGATGGGTCGGCTTGAGCATGACCCGGGTCAGCGAGTTGTGGATGCCGCCCCGGCGGCCGGTCTTCTCCGTCTTCGGGACGCCGACCGTGCGCTCCTGCGCGTGGTTCATGTAGACCGTGCCGGCGGGCATCTTGTGGGAGACGATCGCGCGGGCGGTGACCACGCCGTTGCGGTTGACCGCCTCGATCCAGTCGTTGTCCCTGACCCCGATGGCGTCGGCGTCCTGCGGCGACATCCAGATCGTCTGCCCGCCCCGGCCGAGCGTCATCATGTACAGGTTGTCCTGGTACTGGGAGTGGATCGCCCACTTGTTGTGCGGGGTGAGGTAGCGCACCGCGACCTGCTTCCCGTCGCTCGACCCCAACTCCGGTTCCCCGTACAGCCGGTGCATGTCCAGCGGCGGCTTGAAGACGGGCAGCGACTCGCCGACCTCGTGCATCCAGTCGTGGTCGAGGAAGAAGTGCTGGCGCCCGGTGAGCGTGTGCCAGGGCTTGAGGTGCTCGGTGTTGACGGTGAAGGCGGTGTAGCGGCGCCCGCCGGACTCGCTGCCCGACCACTCGGGCGAGGTGATGACCGGCACGGGCCGGGCCTGGGTGTCGGCGAAGGTGATCCGCTTGCCCTCGGCCTCGGCCGCGAGGTGGGCCATCTCCTGGCCGGTCCGCTTCTCCAGCGTCTCGAAGCCCTGGGTGGCGAGCCGCCCGTTGGACGTGCCGGAGAGGGAGAGGATCGCCTCGCACGCCCGCTGCGCGGTGTCCAGACGCGGACGCCCGTCCGCGACCCCGCCCCTGACCAGGCCGTTCTTGGCGCCGAGGTAGGCGACCTCCTCGGCGACGTCGAAGGTGATCGCCTTCGTCGTCACCCCGAGCCGGTCGACCAGCGGGCCGAGCGCGGCGAACTTCTCGCCGACGGCGCCGTAGTCCCGCTCGACCACCGCCAGGTTGTACATCGTGCGCCCCGGCACCGGCTCGCACTCGCCCTTCGACCAGTCGAGCGCCACCCCGCCGGGCTGCGCCATCTCGCCGCCGGCGGTGTCGTGCTGGAGCGCCGTCGTGACGAGGTCCTTGCGCACGCCCAGGTGCTCCCCGGCCAGCTCGCCGAAGCGGCGGGCGAGGGCGAGGAAGGCGTCGTAGTCGGAGCGGGCCTGCCACGGCGGGTCGACGGCCGGGGTGAAGGCGTGCAGGAAGGGGTGCATGTCCGTGGAGGACAGGTCGTGCTTCTCGTACCAGGTGGCGGCCGGGAGGACGACGTCCGAGAGGAGCGTCGTCGACGTCATCCGGAAGTCCATGGCGAGCAGCAGGTCGAGCTTGCCCTCGACGTCCTCCTCCCGCCACGTCACGTCCCTCGGGGTGCAACGCGGGCCGTCGGAGGGGAGGTTGGAGTGGGTGCCGAGGAGGTGCTTGAGGAAGTACTCGTTGCCCTTGGAGGAGGAGCCGAGAAGGTTGGCCCGCCACACGTTGAGCACCCGGGGCCAGTTCCCCGGCGCGTCCGGGTCCTCCCCGGCGAAGCCGAGCGTGCCGTCCTTCAGCGCCTTCACGGTGTCGGCGACCGGGTCGTCCTGCGCGCCGAGCTCCAGCGGGTTGCGGTCGAAGGTCGGGTACGAGGGCATCCAGCCCATCCGCGCCGAGGCGGCCAGGCAGTCGGCGCCCGTCATGCCGTCGAAGCGGCCGGTGCCGAGCGGTGAGGCCAGCGACTCGGCGGGCAGGGTGTCGTACCGCCACTGGTCGGTGTGGAGGTAGAACCAGCCGGCGCCGATCATGTGCCGGGGCGGCCGGCCCCAGTCGGAGGCGCTCGCGAGGGTGGCCCAGCCGGTCACAGGACGGCACTTCTCCTGGCCGACGTAGTGGCCCCAGCCGCCGCCGTTGCGGCCCTGGCAGCCGGTCAGCGTCAGCAGGGCGAGGAAGGCGCGGTAGATCGTCTCGGAGTGGAACCAGTGGTTGGTGCCCGCGCCCATCAGGATCATGCAGCGGCCGTGCGAGCGCTCGGCCGTGTCGGCGAACTCCCGTGCCACGCGCGCCGCCTGGGCCGCCGGGACCGAGGTCAGCGTCTCCTGCCAGGCGGGGGTGCCGGGCTGCGAGGCGTCCTCGTACGACTCCGGCCACGCGCCCGGCAGACCCTCGCGCCCGACCCCGTACTGGGCGAGCAGCAGGTCGTACACGGTGGTGACCAGCGGCCCGCCCTCGGAGAGCCGCCGCACCGGAACCCCGCGTCGCAGCACCTCGCCCTCCTCGTCGAAGCGCGGCAGCACCACCTCGGCGGAGGCGCCCTCCTCCAGGAGGGAGAGCCGGGGGCGTACGTCTCCGAGGTCGAGGTTCCAGTCGGGTTCGCCGGCCGTGCCCCAGCGGTGTCCGAGGGTGCCGTTCGGCACGATCGGCTCGCCGGTGGCGTCGTCGACGAGGACGGTCTTCCACTCGGCGTTCTCGACGTCCTGACCGAGGTCGGCCGCGGTGACGAACTTGCCCGGGACCAGGCCCTGTTCGGTCTCCTGGAGGGTGATCAGGAAGGGGAGGTCGGTGTAGGTGCGGACGTAGTCCGCGAAGAACGGCGTCTCCCGGTCGACGAAGAACTCCTTGAGGACGACGTGCCCCATCGCCAGGGCCAGCGCCCCGTCCGTCCCCGGGTGCGGGTGCATCCACTCGTCGGCGAACTTGGTGTTGTCCGCGAAGTCCGGCGAGACGGTCACGACCTTCTGGCCCCGGTAGCGCGCCTCCGTCATCCAGTGGGCGTCCGGCGTGCGCGTCACCGGCACGTTCGAGCCCCACATCATCAGATACGCCGCGTCCCACCAGTCGCCGGACTCCGGCACGTCCGTCTGGTCGCCGAAGACCTGCGGCGAGGCCACCGGCAGGTCCGCGTACCAGTCGTAGAAGGAGAGCATCGGCGCGCCGATGAGCGAGTGGAAGCGGGCGCCCGCCGCGTGCGAGGCCATCGACATCGCCGGGATGGGGGAGAAACCGGCCACCCGGTCGGGGCCGTGCTCCTTGATGGTGTGGACGTGCGCGGCGGCGGCGATCTCCACCGCCTCCTCCCAACTCGCCCGCACCAGACCGCCCTTGCCCCGGGCCTGCTGGTAGGTGCGGCGGCGCACCGGGTCGCGCTGGATGTCCGCCCAGGCCAGCACCGGGTCCTTCAGGCGCTTCTTCGCCTCGCGGTACATCGCGAGGAGGGTGCCCCGGACCATGGGGTGCCGGACCCGGGTGGGGGAGTAGCTGTACCAGGAGAAGGAGGCGCCCCGGGGGCAGCCGCGCGGCTCGTACTCGGGCCGGTCGGGGCCGACGGACGGGTAGTCGGTGGCCTGGGTCTCCCAGATGATGATCCCGTCCTTGACGTACACCTTCCACCGGCACGAGCCGGTGCAGTTGACGCCGTGGGTGGAGTACACGACCTTGTCGTGGCTCCAGCGGTCCCGGTAGAACGACTCGCCCTCCCGCCCTCCGGTGCGGTGCACCGTCCGAAGGTCCTCGGAGACCTCGGAACGGGAGAAGAACCTTCCCGCTCGGAGGAGGATCTCGGCGGCTTCGGGCTGCTCCTGCTGCACGTCAGGCTCCTTCACGACGATGCGTTCAGCAGCCCGAGCCTAGGCCGGGCGAAAGGGCCGGAAGGGGGGCCAATGGTCCCGTACGGGTGTGACCAAATCCCGCATTTGTCCCGGGGCCCGATGTGTGAGGCTGTCCCGGTGAGCACTCTGAGACGGTGGATACCGAACCAGCACGGGGCCTGGGCCATGCTCGCCGTGCCCTACCTCGCGGGAGTCCTGACCGGCTCCCCGACCTGGCTCCAACTCCCCGTCTTCCTGGCGTGGTTGCTCGGCTACTGCGCCGTCTTCCACGCGGAACAGTGGGTACGGCTCCGACGCGCGTCCCGCAACCCCCGGGCCGCCGCACGGCACTCCCGCCCCGCGCTGGTCCTCTCCACCGCCACGACCGCCTTCGGCCTGCCCCTGCTGGTGGCCGAGCCCTGGCTCGCGGTGGCCGGCGCCCTGATGGCGCCCTTCCTCGCCGTGAACGTCGTCTACGCCCGCCGCAACCGCGAACGGGCCCTCGCCAACGGCCTCGTGGCCGTCGTCCCCGCCTGCGGGATGCTGTTCGTCGCGCTCCGGCTCGGCGGCGGCACGGTCACCGAGGGCCTCGCCCCCGCGCTCGCCTGCCTGCTGTACTTCGCCGGCACCGTCCCGTACGTGAAGACGATGATCCGCGAGCGGAACTCGGCGGCGTACCGGAAGGGCTCGGTCGCCTACCACGCGGTGGCGCTGGTGGCGGCGACCTTCCTCAGCCCCTGGCTCGCCGTCCCCTTCGCCCTCTACCTCGCCCGCGCGGTCGCGCTCCCCGGCCGGGGACTCAGGGTCCCGGTCGTGGGAGCCGTCGAGGTCGGCTGCTCGGTACTGCTGCTCGCCTTCCTGGTGGGCGTCTACGGCTGATGCCCCCGGTGTCCACGGCCGGGCTACAGCGCTCCCCGCTTCGTCAGCCAGTTGAAGCAGATCCAGCCCGGCAGGACCGGCAGCCACAGGGTCAGCAGACGGTAGAGCAGCACCGCCGGGGTGGCGACCTCGATGGGCAGGCCCACCGCGACGAGGCCGCCGATGAGCGCGCCCTCGACCGCGCCGACACCACCGGGCGTCGGCGCCGCCGAGCCCAGCGCGTTGCCCGCGAGGAAGACCACGGCCACGCCCGCGAAGCTGACCGACGCGCTGCCGTGCCCGAAGGCGCGGATCGACGCGTCGAGGCAGAGGACGAACACACCGGTCAGCAGCAGCATCCCGCCGATGCCCGTGACGAGCTTCATCGGCCGCTGGAGCACGTCCAGCATGCGCGGCACCACGCCCGCGAAGAGCGACCGCAGCCGGGTGGAGACGAACTTCCGGATGAACGGGATCGCCGTCATCACCAGGACCAGCACCGCCACCGTCAGCAGACCGGCGATCACCGTCCTCGACGGCGTGAACGACTGCGACTTCTCGGTGCCCGTCAGATAGCCGAAGGAGAGCAGCAGCAGGATGTGCGCCCCGAGCCCGAAGAGCTGCGAGGCGCCGACGCTCGCCACCGCGAGCCCCGGGCGCACGCCCGCGCGCTGGAGGAAGCGGGTGTTGAGGGCGACACCGCCGACCGCCGCCGGGGCGACGATCTTCACGAACGAGCCGGCGACCTGCGCCACCACCGTCCGCCAGAAGCCGACCCGCTCCGGCACGAAACCGAGCAGGCTCATCGCCGCCGCCAGATAGCTGATCGCCGAGAACACCACGGCCGCGGCCACCCACCGCCAGTCCGCCTCGGCGACCGTGGACAGCGGGGTCCTGGCGATCTGCGAGAGCAGGAAGTACGCGGCCACCGCGCCCGCGATCAGCGAGATCAGCGTCCGCGGCTTGATCCGCTCCAGCCGGACCGGCTCCACCGGCGCCTGCGGCCGGATCAGCAGCACCTGCCGGCGGATCTGCGCGAGCATGTCCTCCTCGCGGGCCTCGTCCAGGGCCTCGTCGAGCGCCCGCTTCTCCGCCTTCTTGTCCGCCTTCTTCTCGGCCTTCTCGGCCTTGGGGTCGGCGCCGGGCGCCGGAAGGCCCGCGTGGGCGGCCTCCTTGGCCTGCTCCCGCTCCTTCTTCGCCTCCTCGGAGGCGGCGAGGACCGCCTCGCGCTCCCGCTGCGAGCGCTCCCGCGCCAGCCGCCGCAGGGTCGCGCGGGTCGACCGGCTCAGCGCGATCGGCTGGAGCAGCGGCAGACAGTCCGCCACCGCGTCCGGGCCCAGCACCTCCACGGCCGCCGCCACCGTCCGCTCCGCCCCGACCCGCAGGCCCAGGGTGGTGAGGAACTGGGCGATGTCCATCCGCAGCACCAGATCGCCGGCCGCGATCTCGCCGCCGCGCAGATCCGTCAGGAAGACCCTGCCGGAACGATCCATCAGGATCGCGTCCCCCGACAGCCTGCGGTGCGCGATCCGGCGCGACTGGAGCGCCTTCACCTGCTCCCACGCGCCGCGCGCCAGCTCGTCGGTGATCTCGCCGTCGTCCAGCGAGTCCAGGCTGCGGCCGCCGATGTGCTCGTACACGAGCATCACCGCGTCCGGCCCCAGCTCGGAGGTGGCGATCAGCTTCGGCGCGTTCGCCCCGGCCGCGATCGCCGCGTACGCGAGCAGCGCCTCCTGCTCCAGCGCCTGCCGGAGTGAGACGATCGACCGGCGGGTGGTCACCGTCCGCAGGGTGATCCGCCGCCACAGCCGGTAGAAGAAGCCGTGCGCCTGCTGCTCCCGGTCGACGACGGTGACGTCCAGCGGCGGCCCGTCCTCCAGGGTCACGATGTACCGGCGGCCCCGGTCCCCGCTCTCCGCGGTCTCCGGCACCTCCTCCGCGCGCAGCGCCGTCACCGGCCGGAAGCCGACCCGGCGCAGTCCGGCGAGGAGGGTCTGCCCGGTCGGCCGGACGTTCGGGGAGCCGACCGCATACAGCGTGCCGTACGCCACCGTCCAGCCGATCAGCACGGTCAGGATGATCGAGAAGGCGGTGGTGTAGCCCGCCACCAGCATGGTGAAGGCGTCGAGGAGCAGCACCGTCCACAGCGAGAACCGCCAGCGGGGCCGGCGGGCCATCCCGACGGCCGTCATGTACGCGATCACCGGCGCGAGGTAGTTGTGCACCGGGTCGGTCAGCCCGCCGCCGCCCGCCGACTGGGTCAGCGCGTCCTGGATCGTGTCCGGCGCGGCCCTCGCCACCCACAGGTCGATCGCGAGGGTGACGCCGTGCGCGAGCACGGCCGCGAGGACGCCGTCCGCGATCCGCAGCCCGTCCCGTTTCACCAGCCGCTCGATGGCGAAGGCCACCGGCAGGACCAGGATCGCGATCGACGAGACCAGCCCGGCGATCTTGACGAAGACGTCGGAGGCGCCGACGGCCCCCTTGTTGATGTCCTGCTCCAGGCCGGACGTGGTGCCGTGGGCGAAGGCGGCGATGGCGAGGACGAGGGCGATGGCCAGCACACCGGCCAGCAGACGCATCAGGTCGGAGGGCCGGTGGACACGGGCGGCGAGCAGCGGCTCGTCGCCGGAGACCCGCTCGGGAGGCATGTCGGGCCGAGCCTCACCGGGAGGCTGAGTGTCCTGACCCATCACCATGTCCGTCTCTGCGTGTACTTCTGTTACTTCTACCGCGTCTGCTGTTTCTGCTCGCGTCTGCCGCTGTTGATCTCGTATCACCAGTCACCGCCCGCACGATGGTGGCATGAAGAGCCGCCCGGCGGAGGCATCAGGGGCATGTCGGTGGGGTGAGGCAGGATGAGACGGATGAGCCTGGAGGGACCCGTGGGACAGACCGGAGCGAGCGGAGCGGAAGACTCCGGACCGGCGGGGGAGCTGCCCCCGTACGCCGAGGCGGTGCTCGACGTCGCCGACCGCATCCCGCCCGGCCGGGTGATGACCTACGGCGACGTCGCCGAATGGCTCGGCGAGGGCGGCCCCCGCCAGGTCGGCCGCGTCATGTCCCTCTACGGCGGATCCGCCCCGTGGTGGCGGGTCGTGCGCTCCGACGGCACCCTGCTCCCCGGGCACGAGCTGCGCGCCCTCGGCCACTACCGCGACGAGGGCACACCGCTGCGGCAGCGCGGCCCGGCCGCCGACGGCCACGTCCCGAAGATCGACATGCGCCGCGCCCGCTGGGACGGCCAGGGCGCCGGCCCTCACGGGCACGAACCGGAATGAGCGGTACGGCGCCCGGCGGGCACCGGGCGTGCCGGATCTCACACGGCGCCCACGGGCCCGCGTCGTCCCCGCGGAGGCCGGGAGACCGCCCGTCCGGTCCGGAAGCCCGCCCGTCCGGTCCCGGAGACCAGGGCCCACCGCCGCCCGGTTTCGCGTAACGTCGACGGGCGTGCCGCGGAGGGCACGGACACGGGTACGCGCGCGTGCCGGGGTCCGTACCCCGCTCCGTACGCTCGTCACCCCGGTGACTCCTGCCGTCACCGGGATCACTCGCCTCACCCGCACAGCCCGCACCGCCCGCATCACCGGCACCACATCACCACCGACCAGGACCGGCCAACCACGTGAGCTCCTCCTCCACCACCCGGCCGACGCCGCCGCACCAGGGACAGCCGTACCCGGGCGCGGGCCGGCAGCGGACCCCCGGCGCGTACCGGCTCGTGCGCACGGCTCCGGCCCCGGTGGATCCCCCTCAGCTGGACGCAGCGCAGCGGGCGGTGGTTGAGCACGACCGGGGGCCGCTCCTCGTCCTCGCCGGACCCGGCACCGGAAAGACGACGACGCTGGTGGAGGCCGTCGCCGCCCGTATGGAACGCGGCACCGACCCCGAGCGGATCCTCGTCCTCACCTTCAGCCGCAAGGCCGCCGTCGAACTCCGCGACCGGATGGCCACCCGGCTCGGCGGCCGCCGCCCGCCCCAGGCCACCACCTTCCACTCGTACTGCTACGCCCTCATCCGGGCCCACCAGGACGCCGAACTCTTCGCCGAACCCCTCCGGCTCCTCTCCGGCCCCGAGCAGGACCTCGCCGTCCGCGAACTCCTCGCCGGCCAGATCGACCTCGAACGGACCGGGATAGGCGGCGTCCGCTGGCCCGACGAACTGCGCGCCTGCCTCACCACTCGCGGCTTCGCGGACGAGGTCCGCGCCGTCCTCGCCCGCTCCCGTGAGCTCGGCCTCGGCCCCGACGCGCTCCGCCGCTTCGCCGAACGCGTCGGCCGCCCCGACTGGAAGGCCGCCGCGGGCTTCCTCGCCGAGTACCTCGACGTCCTCGACCTCCAGGGCGTCCTCGACTACACCGAGCTGGTGCACCGGGCCGTCCTGCTCGCCGAACGGATCACGCTGCCCGGGTACGACGCCGTGTACGTCGACGAGTACCAGGACACCGACCCCGCCCAGGTCCGGCTCCTGACCGCCCTCACCGGCGGCGGGCGGAACACGGTCGTCGCCTTCGGCGACCCCGACCAGTCGATCTACGCCTTCCGCGGCGCCGACGTGAACGGCATCCTCGACTTCCCCGCAGCCTTCGGCGGAGCCCCCGTCCGCGTCCTCGGCACCTCCCGCCGGGCCGGCGCGGGCCTCCTCGCCGCCACCCGGGAGCTGACCCGGCGGATGCCGATGACCCGCCTGCCCGCGGCGGCCGTACGCGCCCACCGCGAGCTGTCGCCGGTACGCGAGGGAGGCCGGGCCGAGGCGTACACGTACCCCACCGCCTCCGCCGAGGCCGAGAACATCGCCGACCTGCTGCGCCGCGCGCACCTGGAGGACGGCGTCCCCTGGCACGACATGGCCGTCCTCACCCGAGCCGCCGCCCCACTCCCCTCCCTCCGCCGAGCCCTCACCTCAGCAGGCGTCCCAGTAGAAACAGACGCAGCAGACACCCCCCTCCGCCACGAACCAGCAGTAGCCCCTTTGCTACTGGCCCTCAGGGCTGTAGCCGCTGCCCCCCAGGTTGTGGGCGCCGCCGCCCCCACCCAGGTTGTGGGCATGCCTCCCGCCCCCACGCCGGTTGTGGGCATGCGTTCCGCCGGGGCGGAACGGGTGGGCACAACCGACCACGGCGCTGAGCCGCCCCCCGAGCCTTCACCCGCCGAGCCCGCACAGGACGAGCCCGCACAGGCCGAGCCCGCACGGGACGAGCCCGCACAGGCCGAGCCCCCCGCATGGCTGGACGTCCAGACGGCCCTAGAGCTCCTCGCCTCGCCCCTAGCCGGCGTAGACCCCGCAGACCTGCGCAGACTCGGCCGCGCCCTCCGCGACGAGGAACGCGCCGCGGGCAACAAGATCCCACCCCCCTCCGACACCCTCCTCGCCCGCGCCCTCGCCGAACCCGAACGCCTCGCCGCCCACGACCCCGCCTACGCCCGAGGCGCCCACCGCCTGGGCCGCCTCCTCCAGGACGCCCGTGCCCTGCTCGCCGCGGGCGGCACCGCGGAGGAGGCCCTGTGGGCGCTGTGGAACGGCACCCCCTGGCCCGGCCGCCTGGAGCGCGCCGCCCTCCGCGGCGGCCCCGCCGGCCGCAACGCCGACCGGGACCTCGACGCCGTCTGCGCCCTCTTCGAGACCGCCGCCCGCGCCGAAGAGCGCCTCGGCGGCCGCGGCGTGCTCAACTTCCTCGAAGAGCTCGACGCGCAGGACATCGCCGCCGACACCCTGACCCGCCGCCACACCCGCCCCGACGCCGTCCGCCTGATGACCGCGCACCGCTCCAAGGGCCTGGAGTGGAGCCTCGTCGTCGTCGCCGGCCTCCAGGAGGGCCTGTGGCCGGACCTGCGCCGCCGCGGCTCCCTCCTCGAAGCCGACCGCATCGGCCGCGACGGCCTCGCCGAGCCCCTCACCCCCGGCGCCCTCCTCGCCGAGGAGCGCCGCCTCTTCTACGTGGCCGCCACCCGCGCCCGCGAGCGCCTCGTCGTCACCGCCGTGAAGGCCCCCGCCGAGGACGGCGACCAGCCCTCCCGCTTCCTCACCGAGCTGGGCGCCGAGCCGAAGGAGGTGCCCGGCCGCCCCCGCCGCCCGCTCGCCGTCTCCGCGCTCGTCGCGGAACTGCGGGCCACCACCGTCGACCCGGACGCCTCGCCCGCGCTCCGGGACGCCGCCGCCCGCCGCCTGGCCCAGCTGGCGGCCCTCGCCGACGAGGACGGGCAGCCGATGGTCCCGGCCGCCCACCCGGACCGCTGGTGGGGCCTGCACGAGCCCACCCGCTCCGCCGTGCCGCTGCGCGACCGCGACCGCCCCGTCGCCCTCTCCCCGAGCGCCCTGGAGAACCTCGCCGCCACCTGCTCCCTCCAGTGGTTCCTGGGCCGCGAGGTCAAGGCCGCCGAGCCCGCCTCCGCCGCCCAGGGCTTCGGCAACGTCGTCCACGTCCTGGCCGACGAGGTCGCCTCCGGCCGCACCCCCGCCGACCTGGACGTCCTCATGGCCCGCCTCGACACCGTGTGGGACGCGCTCGCCTTCGACGCGCCCTGGAAGTCCGAGCAGGAGAAGGGGCACGCGCGCGTGGCGCTCGAACGGTTCCTGCGCTGGCACGTGATGGACCGCGGCGGCCGCACCCCCGCCGCGTCCGAGCACGGCTTCGACGTCACCCTGGAAGCGGGGGAGTACCAGGTCCGCATCCGCGGCTCCATGGACCGCGTGGAGACCGACGAGGAGGGCCGCGCCTACGTCGTCGACTTCAAGACCGGCAAGGCCGCCCCCACCCGGGACGAGGTCGCCCACCACCCGCAGCTCGC
Source organism: Streptomyces sp. NPDC059201 (assembly GCF_042754585.1). Classification (NCBI taxonomy): domain Bacteria; kingdom Bacillati; phylum Actinomycetota; class Actinomycetes; order Kitasatosporales; family Streptomycetaceae; genus Streptomyces; species Streptomyces sp. NPDC059201. The sequence goes on along the minus strand of NZ_JBHZBB010000017.1, from coordinate 99,728 downwards.
CGTCTACCAGCTCGCCGTCCGCGAGGGCGCCCTGGACGAGGTCTTCGACGGGCGCCGTCCCGAACCCGGCGGCGCCGAACTCGTCCAGCTGCGGCAGGCCGCCCCCAAGAAGGAGGGCGGCGACGCCCTGCCCAAGGTCCAGGCCCAGCAGCCCCCGGAGGGGGAGTGGATCGGCGACCTGCTCGCCACCGCCGCCGGCCGGGTCCTCGACGAACGCTTCACGCCGACGGCCGGCCAGCACTGCGCGACCTGCTCCTTCCGCGCCGCGTGCAGCGCCCGGCCCGAGGGCCGCCAGGTCGTCGACTGAGCGAGTGACGCGGGTCACGTTTCCGTTTGCGCATCCTTTGTCCACCCCCGTTCACCGTCCGTTGCGCGCCACCCCATAAGGTCTGCGTGAAGAGAACCTGTGAATATTCGCTTTCGAACACATCGAAGGCGCGTCGAACACGCTGAGGAGTACGTGCATGAGGGCCAACCGGAAGCTCTGGGCCGCGACGACGATCTGTCTGACCGCCGTCATCGGTCTCACGGGCTGCGGCAAGGGCGACGACAAGGCCGCCGACCCCTTCGCGGGCGTCTCGGCCGACGACATCGCCAAGAAGGCCGTCGAGGCGACCAAGGCCGCCACCTCCGTCCACATGAAGGGCGAGGGCAAGAACGACGGCAAGGACATGACCCTCGACTTCAGCGTTGACGACAAGGGCACCTGCCAGGGCACGATGTCCGCCGGCACCGAGGGCAAGGCCGAGGTCATGCGCACCGGCGGCTTCACCTACATGAAGGCTGACGACGCCTTCTACAAGAGCACCGGTGGCGAGGAGGGCGCCTCCGCCGAGGAGGGCGCCGCCATCGCCGCCCTGCTCAACGGCCGCTGGATGAAGATGCCGGCCGATGACGCGGACTCCAACGACCTCGGCGAGTTCTGCGACCTGAAGGCGATCTTCGCCGACATGGACAAGGAGACCGAGACCACCGGCCTCACCCGTGAGGCCGACGCCGACGTCGACGGCACCGCAGCCGTCGTCCTCAAGAGCAAGGCGGACAAGAAGGGCGAGACCACCACGCTGTACGTGGCCAAGGACTCCGCCAAGCCGTACATCCTCCGCTCCGTCACCGCCGGCGGCGAGGAGCCCGGCACGGTCACCCTCAGCGACTACGGCAAGCCGCTGACCGTCACCGCCCCGCCCGCCGACCAGGTCATGGACCTGGAGGCGCTCATGAAGGCCGGCGCCGGCAGCTGACCCCCCGGCCGAGTAGCGACCACGCGCGCGTGGGGCGACCCTGGTGACAGGGTCCGGGGGGACGAGGAGGCTCGTATGCGGTCCCAGTCCAGCCACCGGAAGCTCCGCGCCGCGGCGGTCGTCTGCGTCGCCGTCGCCGTCGCGGGCCCCGCCCCGGCGGCGGCCTGGGCGGCCACGACGGCACCCCAGGGCCCCGCCGTCGCCCCGACGCCCGACCCCTTCGACGACCTCACGCCCGCAGCGATCGCCGACCGGGCCGTCGACGCCACCCGCTCCGCCGACTCCCTGCGCATGACCGGCAGGATCGTCTCCGACGGGCAGAGGCTCGACGTCGACTTCTCCGTCGACGACCGGGGCGCCTGCCAGGGCCGCATCGGCATCGACGAGGGCAGGGCCGAACTCCGCAGGCTCGACGAGATCACCTACATGAAGGGCGACGAGGCGTTCTGGCGGACCTCGATGGCCTCCCAGGGAGTGCCCGAGAACCAGATCGCCCCGATCATCGAACTCGTCAAGGGCCGCTGGCTCAAGATCGCCCCCGGCCAGGCCGGCAGCGGCGACCTCAGCGAGGTCTGCGACCTCGACTCCCTCCTCGACGGCCTCGGCGAGGACAAGGACGACCGCCAGGGCCTCACGCGCGGCCCCGACCGCGAGATCGACGGCACCCCCGTGGCGACCCTCGTCACCAAGAAGTCCGACGGCGTGACGACCACCGTCTCCGTCGCCCAGGAGGGCAAGCCGTACATCCGCGAGGTCGTCAGGACCGGCGGCGACGAACCCGGCAGGATGACGCTCTCCGACTACGACCGCCCCGTGAACGTCACCGCCCCGCCCGCCGACCAGACCGTCGACCTCTCCCGGCTCGACCCCGGCACCCGCGCCTGACCCCCCGCACGGAACCGCGAGGAGGCGCACGGAACCGCACGGAACCGCAGGTGGGAGCCGTAGGGGACGGGAATGTCCGACCGCCCCGTTAGCCTCTTCAAGGTGACCGCACGCATCACCGACCCCGAGCAGCTCAAGGAGCTCCTCGGCATCCCCTTCACGCCGGAGCAGACGGCCTGCATCACCGCGCCGCCCGCCCCGCAGGTCATCGTGGCCGGAGCCGGCTCCGGCAAGACCACGGTGATGGCGGCCCGCGTCGTCTGGCTGGTCGGCACCGGCCAGGTCGCCCCCGAGCAGGTCCTCGGCCTCACCTTCACCAACAAGGCGGCCGGCGAACTCGCCGAGCGCGTCCGCACCGCCCTCGTCCGCGCCGGCGTCACCGACCCCGACCCGATCGACCCCGAGAACCCCCCGGGCGAGCCCCGCATCTCCACGTACCACGCCTTCGCCGGGCAGCTCCTCACCGACCACGGCCTGCGCATCGGCCTCGAACCGACCTCCCGGCTCCTCGCCGACGCCACCCGCTTCCAGCTCGCCGCGCGCGTGCTGCGCGAGGCCCCCGGCCCGTACCCGGCGCTCACCAAGTCCTTCCCGACCCTCGTCGAGAACCTGCTCGCGCTCGACGGCGAGCTCGCCGAGCACCTCGTCGAGCCCGGGGACCTCCTCGCGTACGACGCCGAGCTCCTCACCGCCCTCGCCGGCGCGAAGCTCACCAACGACGACCTGCGCAAGCTCCCCGAGACCGCCGCCGCCCGCCGCGAACTGACCGGACTCGTCACCCGCTACCGCGCCGCCAAGCGCTCCCGCGACCTCCTCGACTTCGGCGACCAGATCGCCCTCTCCGCGCGGCTCGCCACCACCCGCCCCGAGGTCGGCGCGATCCTCCGCGACGAGTTCCGGGTCGTCCTCCTCGACGAGTACCAGGACACCTCCGTCGCCCAGCGGCTCCTCCTCTCCGGCCTCTTCGGCCAGGGCACCGGCCACCCCGTCACCGCCGTCGGCGACCCCTGCCAGGCCATCTACGGCTGGCGCGGCGCCTCCGTCGCCAACCTCGACGACTTCCCCGCCCACTTCCCGCACGCCGACGGCACCCCCGCGAGCCGTCAGTCCCTCTCCGAGAACCGCCGCAGCGGCGGCCGCCTCCTCGACCTCGCCAACGGCCTCGCCACCCCCCTGCGCGCGATGCACGCGGGCGTGGAGGCACTGCGCCCCGCCCCCGGCGCCGAGGCCGACGGCACCGTCCGCATCGCCCTCCTCCCCACCCACGCGGAGGAGATCGACTGGCTCGCCGACTCCCTCGCCCACCTCGTCCGCACCGGCCGCGAGCCCGGCTCCATGGCCGTCCTGTGCCGCACCGCCGGCGACTTCCCCGCGATCCACGCGGCCCTCGTCTCCCGCGACGTCCCCGTCGAGGTCGTCGGCCTCTCCGGGCTGCTCCACCTCCCCGAGGTCGCCGACCTCGTCGCCGTCTGCGAGGTCCTCCAGGACCCCGGAGCCAACGCCTCCCTGGTCCGCCTCCTCACCGGCCCCCGCTGGCGCGTCGGCCCCCGCGACCTCGCCCTCCTCGGCCGCCGCGCCCGCCTCCTCGTCCACCGCGGCGGCGCCGGCGCCGACCCCGCGCAGAAGCTCGCCGCCGCCGTCGAGGGCGTCGACCCCGCCGAGGTCGTCTCGCTCGCCGACGCCCTCGACACCTTCCTCGACTCCGGCGGCCACCCCGACGACGGCCTGCCCTTCTCCGCCGAGGCCCGGGTCCGCTTCGCCCGCCTCGCCACCGAGCTCCGCTCCCTGCGCGCCTCCCTCGCCGACCCCCTGATGGACGTCCTCCACCGGGTCCTCTCCGTGACCGGCCTGGAGGTCGAGCTGTCGGCCTCCCCGCACGCGCTCGCGGCCCGCCGCCGCGAGACCCTGGGCAACTTCCTGGACGTCGCCGCCGGCTTCGCCTCCCTCGACGGCGAGGCGAGCCTCCTCGCCTTCCTCGGCTTCCTGCGCACCTCCGTCCAGTTCGAGAAGGGCCTCGACAACGCCCTGCCGGGCGGCGAGAACACGGTGAAGGTCCTCACCGCGCACAAGTCCAAGGGCCTGGAGTGGGACGTCGTCGCCGTCCCCGGCCTGGTCGCCGGCCAGTTCCCGTCCGCCCGCGCGCGTGAGTCCTGGACCTCCCAGCCCCAGGTCCTCCCGCACGCCCTGCGCGGCGACGCGGCGACCCTCCCGGACCTCGACACCTGGGACGCGGCCGCCATGAAGTCCTTCAAGGCCGCGATGACGGACCACCAGCACACCGAGGAACTCCGCCTCGGCTACGTCACCTTCACCCGCCCCCGCACCCTCCTCCTCGCCTCCGCCCACTGGTGGGGCCCCGCCCAGAAGAAACCAAGAGGCCCCTCGGCCTTCCTCCAGGAGCTGTACGCCCACTGCGAAAAGGGCCACGGCGACATCGAGGCATGGGCGCAAGAACCCGAAAAGGGCACCGAAAACCCCCTCCTGGCAGAAACGGACCAGGACCTCCCCTGGCCCCTCCCCCTGAACGAGGAGGCCCTGACCTGGCGCAGGCAGGCGGCGGAGGCTGTACGGACCCAGTTGTGGGCAATTGTTCCGCAGGGCGGAACGGGTGGGCACAACCCCCCCAGCACGGCGCCCGACCTCCAGGACCCGCACCCCGAGGACCTCTGGCTCCCGGGCGAGGCCCAAGAGACAATCCCGCACCCCAGGGAAACCCTCACTCCGGAGGAAGCGAGAACCATCGCCTCCTGGGACAGAGACCTCACCGCCCTGACAGCGGAGCTGCACCGCACCCGCGCCACCACCAGAGACGTCCTCCTCCCCGCCTACCTCTCCGCCTCCCAGGTCCTCCGCCTCGCCGAGGACCCGGACGGCTTCGCGCAGGAGCTGGCCCGCCCCATGCCGAAGCCCCCGCAGCCCGCGGCCCGCCGCGGCACCCGCTTCCACGCGTGGGTGGAGTCCCGCTACGAGGAGCTGCCCCTGCCCTTCCTCGGCCCGGAGGAGCTCCCCGGCGGCGAGGACTTCGCCGGCGAGCCGGAGATCGTCGACGAGCGGGACCTGGAGACCCTCAAGGAGGCGTTCGCCCGCACCCCGTACGCCCACCGCACCCCGTACCGCGTCGAGGTCCCCGTCCACCTCACCCTCGCGGGCCGGGTCGTCCGGGGCCGGATCGACGCCGTCTACCGGGACCCGGAATCGGGGGCGTACGAGATCGTCGACTGGAAGACCAGCCACCACCGCTCCGCCGACCCCCTCCAGCTCGCGCTGTACCGGCTCGCCTGGGCCGAGCAGCACGGCCTGGAGCCCGAGGAGGTGGCCGCCGCCTTCGTCTACGTCCGGACGGGTGAGGTGGCGCGTCCGGCCCGGCTGCCCGGACGGGCGGAGCTGGAGGCGATCCTGCTGGGCGGGGCACCCTCCGGCGCCGGATAGGCTCGGGAGCATGAGCGAGACCCCGGACAGCGTCGTCCAGCCCGTACGCGCGTACATCGAGCAGCACCGCGCCGCCTTCCTCGGCGAGCTCGCGGAGTGGCTGCGCATCCCGTCCGTGTCGGCGCAGCCGGAGCGGGCCGGGGACGTGCGGCGCAGCGCCGACTGGCTCGCCACGGCCCTGAAGGACACGGGCTTCACCACGGTCGAGGTCTGGGAGACCGACGGGGCCCCGGCGGTCTTCGCCGAGTGGCCGTCCGCCGACCCGGACGCGCCGACGGTGCTGGTCTACGGCCACCACGACGTGCAGCCGGCGGCCCGCGAGGACGGCTGGCACACCGACCCGTTCGAGCCGACCGTCGTCGACGGGCGGATGTACGCGCGCGGGGCGGCCGACGACAAGGGCCAGGTGTTCTTCCACACCCTCGGGGTCCGCGCCCACCTCGCCGCGACCGGCCGCACGGCGCCCGCCGTCCACCTCAAGCTGCTGGTGGAGGGCGAGGAGGAGTCCGGCTCCCCGCACTTCCGGGCGCTCGTCGAGGCCCACGCCGGCCGGCTCGCCGCCGACGTCGTGATCGTCTCCGACACCGGCATGTGGTCCGAGACCACCCCGACCGTCTGCACCGGCATGCGCGGCGTCGCCGACTGCGAGATCGACCTGTACGGCCCCGACCAGGACATCCACTCCGGATCGTTCGGCGGCGCCGTGCCCAACCCGGCGACCGTCGCGGGCCGGATCGTCGCCGCCCTGCACGACGCCGACGAGCGGGTCGCGATCCCCGGCTTCTACGACGGGGTGAGCGAACTCACGGAGGCCGAGCGGCGGCTCGTCGCCGAGCTCCCCTTCGACGAGGCGGCCTGGCTGCGCACCGCCCGCTCCCACGGCACCCTCGGCGAGGCCGGCCACTCGACCCTGGAGCGCGTCTGGGCCCGCCCGACCGCCGAGGTCAACGGCATCGGCGGCGGCTACCAGGGCCCCGGCGGCAAGACGATCGTGCCCGCCTCCGCCCACCTCAAGCTGTCCTTCCGGCTGGTCGCCGGCCAGGACCCGGACCGGGTCGAGACGCTGGTGCGGGAGTGGCTGGCCGGGCTCGTGCCCGCCGGGATCCGGTACGAGATCGTCTTCGGCGCCCCGACCCGCCCCTGCCTCACCCCGCTCGGCCACCCGGCCCTCACGGCGGTGGCCGGGGCGATGAGCCGGGCCTTCGACGGGGCCACCGTCCGCTACACGCGCGAGGGCGGCTCGGGACCGGCCGCCGACCTCCAGGACGTCCTGGACGCGCCCGTGCTCTTCCTGGGCATCTCGGTCCCGTCCGACGGCTGGCATGCGCCGAACGAGAAGGTCGAGCTCGACCTCCTCATGAAGGGCGTCGAGACGACCGCGTACCTGTGGGGCGACCTTCCGGCCGCCCTGAGCGCCGGCGAGCGCTGAGCGCCGGGCCGGACGCCGTAATGACTGACACCGAACCGGGGGAGCTGGAAGCACCTGTGAGCACCTTGAACAACGCGTTCGCGGACCGCCCGATCTCGCTCACCGCCCCGAGCGGGATCGACCGCGCGGCCCACCACCGGCTCGACGAGGCATGGCTCGCGGCCGCCTGGAGCCACCCCACCACCCGGGTCTTCGTGGTGTCGGGCGGCCAGGTGCTGATCGACGACCGCCCCGACGGCACGACCGAGCTCGTCATGACCCCGGCGTTCGAGGCGCCGGTCACCGAGACCCACCGCTACTTCCTCGGCACCGACCCCGACGGCGTCTCGTACTTCGCGCTCCAGAAGGACTCGCTGCCGGGCCGCATGGACCAGTCGGCCCGTCCGGCGGGCCTGCGGGAGGCCGGTCTGCTCCTGTCGCCCCGCGACGCGGGCCTGATGACCCACGCGGTCGCCCTGGAGAACTGGCAGCGCCTGCACCGCTTCTGCTCCCGCTGCGGCGAGCGCACGGTGATCGCGGCCGCCGGGCACATCCGCCGCTGTCCGGTCTGCGGCGCCGAACACTACCCGCGCACCGACCCGGCGGTGATCATGCTGGTCACGGACGACCAGGACCGGGCGCTGCTCGGCCGCCAGGTGCACTGGCCGGAGGGCCGCTTCTCGACGCTGGCCGGGTTCGTCGAGCCGGGCGAGTCGATCGAGCAGGCGGTGGTCCGGGAGGTCTTCGAGGAGGCCGGCGTCACCGTCGGCGAGGTCTCCTACGTGGCCAGCCAGCCGTGGCCCTTCCCGTCCAGCCTGATGCTGGGCTTCTTCGCGCGGGCCACCTCCCCGGAGATCGAGGTCGACGGCGAGGAGATCCACGAGGCCCGCTGGTTCTCCCGCGAGGACCTGGAGGCCGGCTTCGCCTCGGGCGAGGTACTGCCCCCCTACGGCATCTCGATCGCCTCCCGCCTCATCGAACTCTGGTACGGCAAGCCCCTCCCGAAGCCCGGCGACATCATCTGAACCGCCACCCCCACACAACGAGGAGCCCCCACCGGAAGCATCCGGCGGGGGCTCCTCACTGCGTACGGCTCAGGCCCCGAGCTTCTGCTTGACCTGAGCGAGCGACGGGTTCGTCAGCGTCGAGCCGTCCGGGAAGAGGACGGTCGGGACGGTCTGGTTGCCGCCGTTGGCCTTCTCCACGAACTCGGCCGAGGCGGGGTCGTGCTCGATGTTGATCTCGGTGTACGCGATGCCCTCGCGGTCCATCTGGCCCTTCAGCCGGCGGCAGTAGCCGCACCACTCGGTGCTGTACATCGTCACGGTGCCCTGCATGGCCAGGCGCTCCTCATGGTTCGGGGGTAGGTGCCGAAAGGGAGAACGTACGCCACCGGGCCCGCCATTCCCGCACGCCGGGTGACCTGCGCCGCTTCCGGCCCGCCGGGGTGATCATGCGACCGTACGACCACGGCCCCCGGCCTGTGGACGACGCGCCGCACCGGCCCGCCCGACCTGGCAGCATGGCGGAGTGACAGCAGCGACGCACTCCCCCCTCTTCCCCCGGGTCCCGGACACGGCCGACGCGGTGCTCGAAGGGCTCGACCCGGAGCAGCGCGAGGTCGCCCTGGCCCTGCACGGCCCGGTGTGCGTCCTCGCGGGCGCCGGCACGGGCAAGACGCGGGCCATCACCCACCGGATCGCCTACGGGGTGCGGGCGGGCGTGCTGCCGCCCGCGAGCGTGCTCGCCGTCACCTTCACCAACCGCGCCGCGGGCGAGATGCGCGGCCGGCTCCGCCAGCTCGGCGCGGGCGGGGTGCAGGCCCGTACCTTCCACTCGGCGGCCCTCCGGCAGCTCCAGTTCTTCTGGCCGAAAGCGATCGGTGGCCCGCTGCCCCGGCTCGTCGAGCGCAAGGTCCAGCTGGTCGCCGAGGCCGCGGCCCGCTGCCGGGTCAGGCTCGACCGGAACGAGCTGCGGGACGTCACGGCGGAGATCGAGTGGGCCAAGGTCACCCAGACCGTGCCCGCCGACTACCCGGCGGCCGTCGCCCGCTCCCGGCGGGACGCCCCCCGGGACCCGGCGGAGATCGGCCAGATCTACGCGATGTACGAGCAGCTCAAGGGCGAGCGCTCGGTGATCGACTTCGAGGACGTGCTGCTGCTCACCGTCGGCATCCTCCAGGACCGCCACGACATCGCCGAGCAGATCCGAAGCCAGTACCAGCACTTCGTCGTCGACGAGTACCAGGACGTCTCCCCGCTCCAGCAGCGCCTCCTGGAGCTGTGGCTGGGGGAGCGCGACAGCCTCTGCGTGGTCGGCGACGCCAGCCAGACGATCTACTCCTTCACCGGCGCCACCCCCGACCACCTGCTGGACTTCCGCACCCGCCACCCGCGCGCGACCGTGGTCAAGCTGGTCCGCGACTACCGCTCCACCCCCCAGGTCGTCCACCTCGCCAACGGCCTGCTGAACCAGGCGAGCGGCCGGGCCGCCGACCACCGCCTGGAGCTGATCTCGCAGCGCGAGCGCGGCCCCGAGCCCGTCTACACCGAGTACGGCGACGAGCCCGCCGAGGCCGAGGGCACCGCCCGCCGGGTGCGCGACCTGATCGCCGCCGGAGTCCCGGCCGGCGACATCGCCGTCCTCTACCGGATCAACGCCCAGTCGGAGGTCTACGAGCAGGCCCTCGCCGACGCCGGCGTCCCCTACCAGCTGCGCGGTGCCGAGCGCTTCTTCGAGCGCCAGGAGGTACGGGAGGCGGGCGCGGCCCTGCGCGGCGCGGCCCGCTTCGGCGCGAACGACTCGCTCCTCGACGGCGCCGACGACCTCCCGGCCCAGGTGCGGGCGGTGCTTTCCGGCCAGGGCTGGTCCAGCGAGCCGCCGGCCGGCTCCGGCGCCGTCCGGGACCGCTGGGAGTCGCTCGCCGCGCTCGCCCGGCTCGCCGACGACTTCGCCGCCGCCCACCCCGGCGCCACCCTCTCCGACCTGGTCGCCGAGCTGGACGAGCGGGCCGCCGCCCAGCACGCCCCCACCGTCCAAGGCGTCACCCTCGCCTCCCTGCACGCCGCCAAGGGCCTGGAGTGGGACGCCGTCTTCCTGGTCGGCCTCACCGACGGCATGCTGCCGATCACCTACGCGAAGACGGACGAGCAGATCGAGGAGGAGCGCAGGCTCCTCTACGTGGGCGTCACCCGCGCCCGCGTCCACCTCACGCTCTCCTGGGCGCTCTCCCGCTCCCCGGGCGGCCGCGCCTCCCGCGTCCCCAGCCGCTTCCTCAAGGGCCTGCGCCCCGGCTCCGGCAGCCGCGCCGGGGGCTACGGCGGGGCCGGCGGCATCGAGCGGGGCGGCCCCGGCGGCCCGCTCGGCGAAGGCGCCCGCCGCCGCCCGCGCGGCCCCGTCCGCTGCCGGGTCTGCGGCACCACCCTCACCGAGGCCGGCGCCATGAAACTGCTCCGCTGCGAGGACTGCCCCTCCGACATGGACGAGGGCCTGTACGAGCGGCTGCGCGACTGGCGCGCCGACCGGGCCCGCGAGCTCGGCCAGCCGGCCTATTGCGTGTTCACCGACAAGACGCTCATGGCGATCGCCGAGCGGGTTCCCGGTTCCGGGGGCGAACTCGCCGTGATCGCCGGGGTCGGCGCCCGCAAGCTGGACCGCTTCGGAGCCGACGTCCTCGCCATCTGCGCAGGTCAGGACCTGAGTGAGGAGGGTCTCACGAGTGCGGAGGACGTCTGATCGAAACTCGTGGGAAAAATAGTTTGCGCCTGCCCCGTCAAGCCCCATAGGTTCTTAACCACGCAGCAGCGGCTTCTATGAAGCCCTGTCTCGTGCTGTACTTGTCCAAATGAACATCGAGAGCCCGGCTCACCCCCGAGCTCTCCGAGACGCCGAGAGGAGGCGATTCCAGTGATCAGCAACATCAAGAGCAACACCGTCGTCAGCACCGCCAAAATGACCGATCGCTCGGTCGCCTCCGCCTGCTCGCTCGGCCTCTCCGCCATTGCGCTCCTTGGCAGCGGTCTGCCCGTCACCGGTCTGTCCGGTCGCGGCATGGCCCCCATCGAGCGCGATGAGCGACCGACCAAGGCACGGGTGGCTGAAGAGGGCAAGGCCGGATTTACGGCCTATGGCTTCGCGGCAGCCGGTGCCGGCAAGCAGCAGACGACGCAGCACCACACGATGTGGGCCTTCCGTGGGCTCGAACCCTGGAGTGATCCAGCCTGACCTGATCAGGCCGGCGCCTTCAGGGCCGCGGAACCCCACCCGGGATCCGCGGCCCTTCTGTTTGTCCCCGAACGGGGGCGACGGAGCGAAGGGGCCTCGGGACAAGAAAACCCGGTACCAGCCGAAGACCCGGCCCACCGGCCGGAAACGACCAGACGAGGAAAGACACCCGTGCAACTCGAAGCGCACGCCCCGTCCGTACCGCCTTCCGAAACGATCCCCCCGTCCGGCCTCACGGAGGACCACGCCTTGACCCCCCTGACATCGCTCACCGCGCTCGACGACGCCATCGAGAACCTCGGCGTCCCCGTCCCCTGCCGTGCCTACGACCCGGAGGTCTTCTTCGCCGAGTCCCCGGCCGACGTCGAGTACGCCAAGTCCCTCTGCAAGACCTGCCCGCTGGTCGCGGCCTGTCTCGCCGGCGCCAAGGAGCGCCGTGAGCCCTGGGGTGTCTGGGGCGGCGAGCTATTCGTCCAGGGCGTGGTCGTCGCCCGCAAGCGGCCCCGTGGCCGTCCGCGCAAGAACCCGGTCGCGGCATGACCGCCCTGACCTGGGAGGCACCGCACAAGGCCCCCAGGCGCACCGGAACGATCGACCACCCCCTCACGCACGATCCCCAGAAGCAGGCCCCGATGACCACGCCCGCCACCGAGCCCACCGGCTCCGCTACCCCCGACTTCACCACCGCCGGCGCCCCCGCGCCGCGTCAGAACAGGACCCGTGACATGCAACTCATCCCAGAAGCCCTGGCCCGTGCCCATATGCACGAGCGCCGGCGTGAGGCCGACGCGGAACGTCAGGCCGTGCGCCTGGTCGCCGCCCGGCGTATGCAGCGCCGCGCCGAGCGCGTCTCGCTGCGCGCCCGCCGCGCGCTGGCCATGGCCGTCATGAACTGAGCGCCCCACCAGGCGTCCCCGCGGGGGCCGGTCCGAACGGACTGGCCCCCGCGGTGCGTTGCCCCGCCGAGACCGCCCCGCCGGGCTATCGTCACGAGGATGAACGAGCCCCGCGCCGCGGAGGAGCCCGTGGCCTGCGCACGCTGCGGCAGGACCGCCGACACCCTCCCCCTCACCTGGACCTGCTCCGTCGAGAACGGCCGCCGCACGTACTTCTGCGAGGAGTGCGCCCGCGCCAACATCCGGGCCATCGAGGGCCGCCTCGACTCCTCCTGGTGGTGAGCGGCCCCCCGCCCGCCAGGACGCCCGCTAGGCCGCCGGGTCGAAACCGGGCAGCCAGGCGGTCAGCTCGTCCCGCAGCCGGACCGTCGCGTTCAGCTGGCAGAGCACGCCGATCGTGGACAGCGTCACCCGGTGGATCAGCAGATACGACGGCGGCAGGTTCAGCTGCCGCCCCAGCTGGTGCGCGGGGGAGCGGGGATCGGCGATCCGGGCCGCCTGCGTCCGCATCCAGCCCCGGGTGAAGACGAAGGACTCCACCTCCGCCGGCTCGATGATCGGCAGCAGGTAGGCCAGGACCTCCTCCGGGTCGAGCGCCACCGACTCCTTCACGAAGCCCTCCGAGCGCAGCATTCCGTACACCCGCTCGGCGTCGCCCTCCAGCGTCATCCGCAGACAGGCCCCGATCGTCTCCGGAAGCCCGCCCGGCAGCCGGTCCACCGTGCCGAAGTCCAGCACCCCGAGCCGCCACCCCGCCGGATCGTCCGCCCCGCCGTCACCGGCCGCCGGCAGCAGCCGGAAGTTCCCCGGATGCGGATCGGCGTGCAGCAGCCCCGTCCGCGCCGGACCCGAGAACAGGAACCGGGCCAGCAACTGCCCCGCCCGGTCCCGCTCCTCCTGACCGCCCTCCGCGATCACCTCCGCGAGCGGGATCCCCTCCATCCACTCGGTCACGAGCACCTGCTCCGCCTGGTGCACCACCTGAGGCACCACCACGTCCGGATCGTCCGCGAACACCTCCGCGTGCTCCCGCTGGGCCCGCGCCTCCAGGGCGTAGTCCAGCTCCTCCGACACCCGGTCGCGCAGCTCCGCGATGAGCGGCTTCACCTCGATCCCCGGCACCAGCGGCCCGAGCAGCCGGGCGAACCGGCCCAGTTGCGCCAGGTCCGACAGCAGGGCCTCCCCGGCACCCGGGTACTGCACCTTGACCGCGACCTCACGCCCGTCGTGCCAGACCGCCCGGTGCACCTGCCCGATCGACGCGGCCGCCGCCGGCTTGTCCTCGAACTCCAGGAACAGCTCCCGCCACTCCGACCCGAGCCGCTCCTCCAGGACCCCGTGCACCGTCCGCACCGGCATCGGCGGCGCCGCCTCCTGAAGCTTCGTCAGCGCCGCCCGGTAGGGACCGGCGATCTCCTCCGGCAGCGCCGACTCGAAGACCGACAGCGCCTGGCCGAACTTCATGGCCCCGCCCTTGAGTTCCCCGAGCACCTTGAACAGCTGCTCCGCCGTCCGCTCCTGGAGCTCCCGCGCCACGAACTCGGCCGACTTGCCCCCGATCCGCTTGCCCAGACCCCATGTCGCCCGGCCCGCGAAGCCCAGCGGCAACGCGGCCAACTTGGCGGTCCGGGTGACCGCCTTCCGGGGAAGATCAGACATGAGCCCCTCCAATTCCCAGACTGCCGTGCCGCGGGGAGCCGCGCCCCGCCATTGTGGACCGCGCCTCCCCGGCTGCGGAGGCGCCCACCCCCACCCTGCCGCGCGCGGCCCCGCAGGGACAGGCCGGGTGCGGGACCAGCCGCTCCGACCGCCACGCCAGCGACGGCAGCGCCGCCTCCCAGCGCGTCCCCGTGCTCGACGGCAACTCCCCGTCCAGAAAGGCCAGCGCGTGCGCCGCCGCGAGCCCCGCCACCGCCGTCGCCAGCGCCACGTCACAGGCCGGCAGCGGATGCGGCGCCCCCGAACGCCACTGCGCGAGCAGCCGGGGCCACGCCGGGTCCCGGTCCGTCGCCTCCTCCTGGAGACACCGGGCGCACGCCGTCCCGCCCGGCAGCACCAGCGGGCCCACCACCCCCGTCGCCTCCACCACCCCCGCGTACAGATGGGGGACCCCGGCCGCCGTCCACGGCTCCGCCGCCACCGGATCCGGCACCCGCACCCCCAGCCCGTCCCGGTCCGTCACCACCACGAGTGACACCGCCACCCCGCCGTCCCCGTCACCCCCCACCGCGCGCCGGCCCGCCCGCCGCGCGGCCACCGGACCGCGCGCCCAGCGCCCCACCAGCCGCCGCACCGCCGCCACCCGCCGCTCGCCGACCGCCTCCGCCGGCAGCCCGCCCGGCGCCGTCTCCCACGGCTCGACCCGGCCCCCGTCCACCACCTCCACCCCGCCCACGCCCGCCGCCGCGAGCAGCGCCGCCACCATCGCGCCCACCCGCCCGGCGCCCCGCACCCGCACCCGCCGCTCCCGCCGGGCCGCCAGCGTCCGCAGCGCCCGGTCCGGCTCCGGGCACACCACCGACAGCGAGGCCAGGTCCGCCCGCAGCGGATCCAGCGCCGTGTCCACCGCCCCCGCCTCGGGACCGGCCCGCCCCGGCCGACCGGCGGCCGCCTCCACCAGCAGCCCCACCGCCGCGAGCCGTCCGAGCAGCGCGTCGAGCCGCCCCTCCGGCAGCCCCAGCGCCGCCGCCTCCGCCCGCAGCAGCGCCGTCCCGCGCGTCCCGTCCATCAGCCCCAGCAGCCGGCCCGTTGCCGCGTCCACCGGATCCAGCACCACCGCGTGCGCCGGCGTCACTCCGTACTGCACACACGTCAGACTCCGCCACGCCCGGCGCAGCGCCGGCTTCACCATCGGATGCATTCCCGCCCCCGTTCCTCGTGCCCTCCGGAATCAGACTGCCCCTCGGCGCGCAACGGTGCGGAAAGTTGTCCACAGGCACGCCCGAAAGTCATATAGGTCATACGAAGGGGATTCCGTAGGCCCCGCCCGGTACCGTCGACGGCGTGCCAGTCGAGATCCGCAGGAGCGCCCGCCGCACCCGTTCCGTCTCCGCCTACCGCGAGGGGGACCGCACGATCGTCCTCATCCCGGCCCGGATGTCGGAGGCCGAGGAGCGCCGCTGGGTCGGGGTGATGCTGGAGAAGCTCGACGCCAAGGACCGGGACAAGGAGCGCCGCGCCACCCGCGGCGACGCCGAACTGGCCGAGCGCGCCGCCCGCCTCTCCGCTCAGTACCTCGGCGGGAAGGCCCGGCCCGACTCGGTCCGCTGGGTCACCAACCAGAACAGCCGCTGGGGCTCCTGCACCCCCGCCGAGGGCAGCATCCGGCTCTCCCACCGCCTCCAGCCGATGCCCGAGTACGTCGTCGACTACGTCCTCCTGCACGAGCTCGCCCACCTGCTCGTCCCCGGCCACGGCCCCGGATTCTGGCGGCTCCTGGAGGCGTACCCCCGCACCGAGCGGGCCCGCGGCTACCTCGAAGGAGTGGTCGCCGGGGACCGCCTCCCGACCCCGCCGGACGGCGACCGCACGCCCTGACGCGCGATTTCCCGATTCCGTACCGGATCCGACCTCCCCTGTCTCAATGTCGGCCCCAGCGGTTAGCCTGGCGCGAGTCATTCGCCATCGGGATGGGGGACGGTCGTTACGCATGGCCAGGGAATTCCAACGCGGCCACAAGGCCAAGATCAGTGATCTGACCGCGGGCACCGATCTGTACGTGGGCGTGCAGATCTCGGCTCCCGGGCTCACCTTCGACATCAGCTGCTTCGGCCTCGACGCCGACGAGCGGCTGTCCGACGACCGGTACTTCGTCTTCTTCAACCAGCCGAAGTCCCCCGAGGAGTCCATCCAGCAGCTCGGGGCGCAGGCCGGGGACACCGAGTCCTTCCGCGTCACCCTCGACCGGATCCCCCCGCAGATCCACAAGCTCGCGTTCACCGCCACCATCGACGGCGACGGCCAGATGTCGCAGGTCGGCCCCGGCTGGATCCGGATCGTGGCCGGTGGCGAGGAGGTCGCCCGCTACGCCTTCACCGGCGCGGAGTTCTCCACCGAGCGCGCGGTCATGCTCGGCGACTTCTACCTGAAGGACGTGTGGCGGTTCGCCGCCGTCGGCCAGGGTTTCGACGGCGGCCTGGAAGCGCTGCTGCGGAACTTCGGTGGCGAGGTCATGGAGGAGGAGCCCGCCGCCCCCCAGCAGGCCCCCGCCCAGGCCGCTCCCGCCTTCGGCGCCCCCGCCCAGGCCGCGGCGCCCCCGGCCTTCGGAGCCCCCGCGGCTCCCGCGCCGGCCCCCGCTCCCGCCCCCGGCTACGGCACCCCGCAGCCCGGCTACGGCGCGCAGCCGCCCACCCCACCGCCCGCCCCGCAGCCGGTGCACACCCAGCCGACGATGGTCGCGCCGCTCGCCCCCGCCCCGGTGCCGCCGCCGGCTCCCGCCCCGGCCGCCCCCGGCCCGTACGGGCAGCCGCCGCAGGCCCCCTACGGGCAGATCCCGGGCCAGACCCCGCCGCCGGGCGCCTCCTACGGCCAGCCGCCCGCGGCCCCGTACGGCCAGCAGCCCGGCTACGGCCAGCCCGCCCCCTACGGGCAGCAGCCCGGCATGCCCCCGGGCGTGCCGCCGCAGGGAGTCCCGCAGGGCGCGCCCGCGACCGGCGCCGGACTCGCCGCCGCGCTCGCCCCGTTCAAGGAGACCGCCACCGGCGCCCGCTGGACCCCGCAGAACCAGCAGCTCCTGCGGGTCGACCTCGCCATGGGCGGCACCCCCGTCCTGGCCCGCCAGGGCTCCATGGTCATGTACCAGGGCAAGGTCGACTTCTCCTACAAGGGCGCGGGCTTCGCCGGCCGGATCGTGGGCAACGCCACCGGCCAGGAGATGCAGCTGATGCGCTGCACCGGCCGCGGCCAGGTCTTCCTCGCCGAGAACGGCGCCCATCTGCACCCGATCGAGCTCCAGGGCGACGCCATCTGCGTCTCCGCGGAGAACGTGCTCGCCTTCGACGAGTCGCTCCAGTACGAGGTCCGCCGCATCGAGGGTCACGGCATCCCCGGCGGCGCGCTGTTCACCATGCAGTTCCAGGGCACCGGCACCGTGATCGTCAAGACCCACGGCATCCCCGTGGTCCTGCCCGTCACCCCGACGACCTTCGCCGACTGCAACGCGGTCGTCGCCTGGTCCGCCGCCTCGCAGGTCATCCTCTCCAGCCAGGTCCGGCTCCGGCGCAACGCCTACCCCGGCCACAGCGGGGAGACCGTGAACCTCCAGTTCCGGGGTGCCCCCGGCAACTTCATCGTCGTCCAGCCGTACGAGGTCTGAGGGAGCCCGACACCATGAACCAGCAGCTCGCGGGCTATGCCCCGACCCCCATCGCGGCCCGCATGGAGAACCACGGCCGCGCCATGCTCAAGGTCGCCATGGCCACCGGCCAGGACCTCTACGCCCGGGCCGGCTCGATGGTCGCCTACGAGGGCTTCATCAGCTACGAGCCCAACCCGCCCGCCGTCCGCCAGGTCGCCAAGGACTGGGCCACCGGCGAAGGCGCGCCGATCATGAAGTGCGTCGGCGACGGCCTGCTCTACCTCGCCGACTACGGCGCCGACGTCGTCGTGATCAACCTCCAGAACGACTCGATCTCCGTCAACGGCAGCAACCTCCTCGCCTTCGACGCCCACCTCCAGTGGGGCGTCGAGCGGGTCAAGGGCCTCGCCAAGTTCGCCGGCCAGGGCCTGTTCAACGTGGAGATCTCCGGCACCGGCTGGGTCGCCCTCACCTCGCGCGGCACCCCGATCGTCGTCGACTGCGGACGCGGCGAGGACGAGACGTACGTCGACCCCGACGCGCTCGTCGCCTGGTCGCCGGCGCTCAAGGTCAAGGGCAAGCGCAGCTTCAAGGCGTCCTCCCTCATCGGGCGGGGCAGCGGCGAGGCATACCAGATGGCCTTCTCGGGCCAGGGCATCGTCGTCGTACAGCCGAGTGAGGACAGCAGCGATCGCCTGCGGGTCCGGGGCTGAGGGGGAGCGAGAACACATCATGCAGAGCCCGCTTTTCAACCACGCCGAGCAGCAGAGCCAGGAGCGGTACGTCGTCCAGAACCCGCAGCTGCTGCGGGTCAGCCTCACCGGCCACGACGACATCCTGGCCCGCAAGGGCGCCATGGTCGCCTACCAGGGCCTCGTCGACTTCGACGGCGAGTACCAGAGCGGCAGCCAGCGCCAGGCCCGCGCCCGCACCGGCGAGGGCCTCGACCTGATGCGCTGCTCCGGACAGGGCACGGTCTACTTCGCCAACCTCGCCCAGTACATCCACGTCATCGAGGTCGAGCAGGAGGGCCTCACCGTCGACAGCTCGTACGTGCTGGCGCTCGACACGAGCCTGCACACCGAGGTCATCGCCGTCGACAGCCAGTACGGGGTCTCCGGCACCGGCAAGTACCAGCTGAACATCACCGGCCGCGGCAAGGTCGCCCTCATGACCTCCGGCCAGCCGCTGATGCTCCAGGTCACGCCCGACAAGTACGTCAGCGCCGACGCGGACGCGATCGTCGCCTGGTCCACCTCGCTGCGGGTCCAGATGCAGGCCCAGACGCACAACAGCAGCGTCCGCAGCCGCCGCGGCAACACCGGCGAGGGCTGGGAGCTCAGCTTCCTCGGCCAGGGCTTCGCCCTGGTCCAGCCCAGCGAGGTCATGCCCCCGCAGAACGCCGCGATCGGACAGGGCGCCGCCGCCCAGTTCGGCGTCGGCCAGCACGGCGCCCACGCCCAGAACCAGAACAACGCCTGGAACTGAGCGGACAGGGACACGGACACGGCGAAGGGCCCCCGGGAGAACCGGGGGCCCTTCGCCGTCACCTCACAGCCGGGCCAGCGTGCCCTCCAGGAGCCGCGCCACCGAGGTGTCCGCGACGCCGGCCACCTCGTCGTACGCGAACCACCTCAGGTCCAGCGACTCCTCGCTGATCCGCTCCACCCCGTCCGCCGGGGCCAGCGCCGCGTACTGCACGTCGAGGTGCCAGTGGCAGGGCGCCGGGATCGGATGCCGGTCGAGCCGCACCGGCCCGCCCGGCAGCAGCGTCAGACCCGCGATGCCCGACTCCTCGCCGGCCTCGCGCAGCGCCGCCTCCTCGACCGTCGCGTCACCCTCCTCGCAGTGGCCGCCCATCTGGAGCCACATGCCGAGCTTCTTGTGCAGGGTGAGCAGCACCCGCCCGCGCGAGGGGTCGATCACCAGCGCGCTGCTGGTGAGGTGCCCCGCTCCGCACGGCTTGTACATCCCGTCCGGATGCGCCGCCAGGTGCTCCAGGTAGAGCTCGCGCAGCTCCGGCTGGCCCTCGTACCCCTTCAGGACGAGGACCGCGTCGTCGTGCAGGCTCACTTCTCGTCGTCCCCGTCCTCGGGCTTGTCGCCCTGGGCCGCCTCGCCGAGCATCTTGTCGAGCTCGGAGAAGTCCAGGTGCTCGCGGTGGACGAAGCCGTCCGGGTCGTCGAGGTCGGTCGCCGTCGGCAGCATGTCGGGGTGCTCCCACAGGCCGTCGCGCCCGTCGACACCCCGGGCGTCGGTGAGCGAGGCCCACAGCCGGGAGGCGTCCCGCAGCCGGCGCGGGCGCAGCTCCAGACCGATCAGGGTGGCGAAGGTCTGCTCCGCCGGGCCACCGGTGGCCCGGCGCCGGCGCAGCGTCTCGCGCAGCGCGTCCGCCGAGGTCAGCCGGGTCTTGGCGGCCTCGTGGACCACCGCGTCCACCCAGCCCTCGACCAGCGCGAGCGCCGTCTCCAGACGGGCCAGGGACGCCTTCTGCTCGGGCGTGTCCTGCGGCTGGAACATGCCGGACTGGAGCGCTTCCTGGAGCTGCTCGGGGTGGGTCGGGTCGAGCTGGGAGACGGCCTCCTCCAGCTTCGAGGTGTCGACCTTGATCCCGCGCGCGTAGCTCTCGACCGCGCCGAAGAGGTGCGCCTTCAGCCACGGCACGTGCGCGAAGAGACGCTGGTGGGCGGCCTCGCGCAGGGCCAGGTAGAGCCGCACCTCGTCGGAGGGCACGCCCAGGTCCTTGCCGAAGGACTCCACGTTCAGCGGGAGCAGCGCGGCCCGGCCGGCCGGGCCGAGCGGCAGGCCGACGTCGGTGGAGCCGACGACCTCGCCCGCGAGCGCGCCGATGGCCTGCCCGATCTGCTGGCCGAACATGGCGCCGCCCATCGACCGCATCATGCCGATCAGCGGGCCCGCCATGGCCTGCATCTCCTGCGGCAGCACGTCGCCCATGGCCGTGCCGACCCGCTCGGCGACCGGGTCCACCAGCGCCTTCCACGCCGGGAGGGTCGCCTCGACCCACTCGGCGCGGCTCCACGCCACGGCGGTGCTCGCCCCGGAGGGCAGCGAGGTGGCCTGGTCGAGCCACAGGTCGGCGAGGCGGACCGCCTCCTCGACCGCGGACTTCTCGGCCGGGCCCACGCTGGCGTCCTTGACGCCGTCGGCGGTGCCCTGGGCGACCACCTGGCGGGCGATCTGCTTGGCCATGTCCCAGTTCACGGGACCGCCCTCGTAGCTGAGCATCTGCCCGAGCTGCTGGAAGGCCGCGCCCAGGTCCGACGGGTTCATCGACCCGAACATCGCGGCGAACGGATTGTCCGCGCCGCCCTGGCCGCCCATGCCGGGGAGGCCGCCGAATCCGAACGGGTTCGCCCCGAACGGATTGCCGCCGCCCTGGCCACCGGACCCCTGGCCACCTCCGGCGGGGTCCTTCTTCTTGCCTTCGTCGCCGTCCTCCGGCTCCTCCGGCGGAAGGCCGAATCCGAATGGGGTGTCACTCACAGGTTTCCTCGGCTCCTAGGGCCACCGGCTCCTGCCGGTGGCGACTGCCCGCTGCACAACACCAGCGTAGACATCCGGGTCGGATATGGGCTCATGTCTCCGCCGGGCCGTGCCCTGCGGCAGGATGGACGCCACCTGGTACGTACGCGTCATCCGCGTACGTACTGAAGACAACCACTGGAGTCGGTCGGTGAGTTCCCCAGATCCGCAGGTTCGCGGAGCGCGAAACCACTCAACCCGGTCCGCCGCGCGCGGTCCCGTCGTCGCGGTCACCGGCGCCGCCACGGGCGTCGGAGCCCTGCTGACCAGGCGTCTCGCCGATTCGGACGAGGTCCGGCAGGTCATCGGCATCGACGAGCGGCGCGGCGAGGTCGCGGAGGCGACCTGGCACGTCCTCGACGTGCGGGATCCGGCCATCGCGGAGAAGCTGCGCGGCGCCGACGTCGTCGTGCACCTCGCCGTCGACCTCGACCTGGAGACCGACCCCGCCGCCCGGACGGCCTACAACGTGCGCGGCACGCAGACCGTCCTCACGGCCGCCGCCGCGGCCGGTGTGCACCGGGTCGTCCTGTGCACCTCGACGATGGTCTACGGCGCGCTGCCCGACAACGACATCCCGCTCTCCGAGGACGCCGAGCTGCGGGCCACCGCCGAGGCCACCGGCGTCGGCGACCTGCTGGAGATCGAGCGGCTCGGCCGCCGCGGCTCCCGCGCCCACCCCGGCCTCAACGTGACCGTGGTCCGCCCGGCCGTCCTCGTCGGCGGTACGGACACGGCGCTGACCCGCTACTTCGAGTCGCCCCGGCTGCTCGTGGTCGCCGGCTCCCGCCCCACCTGGCAGTTCTGCCACGTGGACGACCTGGTCAGCGCCCTGGAGTACGCGGCCCTGGAGAAGGTCGACGGCGAGTTCGCGGTCGGCTGCGAGGGCTGGCTGGAGCAGGAGGAGGTCGAGGAGCTGTCGGGGATCCGCCGCATGGAGCTGCCCTCCGCGGTCGCCCTCGGCGCCGCCGCGCGGCTGCACCGGATCGGCCTCACCCCGTCCCCGGCCGGGGACCTCGCCTACACCATGCACCCCTGGGTGGTGAGCGTCGGCCGGCTCCACGACGCGGGCTGGCGGCCGAAGTGGACCAACGAGGAGGTCCTCGCGGCGCTCCTGGAGGAGGTCCAGGGCCGGCACACGGTCGCGGGCCGCCGGCTGGGCCGCAAGGACGCCACGGCGGCGGGCGCGGCGGGTGCCACGGTGGCCCTCCTGGGCACGGCGGCCCTGGTGCGGCAGATGCGGAAGCGGCGCGGACTGTAGGACCCTCCTACGGAGGGTCCCGGTCCACCGGTCGAAAACGCTATTCCGGGATGTCGGCGGCGTGCGGCACCATGGACGGCATGACCACGACGCACGACCACCCCGGTGAGCACGCAGCGGAAGACCCGATCAAGCTGCTCGCGATCCGCGACACCCCGCTCTCGGTCGACGAGGTCTTCCGGGCCGTCGGCGACTCAGCCGCGGGCGGCACGACCCTGTTCGTGGGCACCGTGCGCGACCACGACGGCGGCGCCGACGTGGACGCGCTGGGCTACTCGTGCCACCCGAGCGCCGAGGACGAGCTGCGCCGGGTCGCCGAGAAGGTCGTGGCGAACTACCCGGTCCGCGCCCTGGCGGCCGTCCACCGCGTCGGCGACCTCACGGTCGGCGACCTGGCGGTCGTCGTCGCCGTCTCCTGCCCTCACCGCGGCGAGGCGTTCGAGGCGTGCCGCATGCTGATCGACGACCTCAAGCACGAGGTCCCGATCTGGAAGCACCAGACCTTCTCGGATGGCACAGAGGAGTGGGTCGGAGCCTGCTGAGGGGGGTTTTCGGGGCGCAAGGCGACGCGCCGACACGGCGTAGCCGAACGCCCGATTTGCGTAACCGGCCCCCAGGCCCGAGCGTTGGTGACACAGATGAATAATCTGCTGATCAACTCACTGGGGATGGGAGGTCGGGATGGCAGCGCTGGCCTGGTTGCTGATTCCGCTTTTCGCAGTCGTCGGCGCGGCGATATGGGGAAGCTGGGTCCAGAGGAACAAGACCATAGGTGACGTGGCCGAGCTCGCCGGCTACGCCCGTTTCAGGGACGCCATGGAGCGTGCCCACCCGACCGCACCCGATTCCGCTCCGCTCCTCCCGGTCCACGAACCGGCCCCGACGGCGACCCCCGCCACCACCTCGCCCACGAGCTGAGGCCCGGCAGGGAGGGTCCCGTACGGACTGCCCCAGGGGTGCGCGCACAGGCGAGTCCCGTACTGTCGTTCCATGCCACGCCGCACCGCGACGATGCTCGCCTCCACCCTGGTCCTGATCTGCCTGCTGATCGCCGGCGTCCTGATCCCGGTGCCGTACTCGGAGATGAGCCCCGGCCCCACCGTCAACACGCTGGGCGAGGCGCGCGGCGAGCCGGTCCTCCAGATCTCCGGCCGCAAGACCTACCCGACCGACGGCCACCTCAACATGACCACGGTCAGGGTCACCAGCGCGGACTACAAGATGAACGCCGTCGAGGCGGTCTACGGCTGGCTGACCCACGACAACGTGGTCGTGCCGCACGACACCCTCTACCCGGACGGGAAGACGGAGGAGGAGTCGAGCCAGGAGAACGCGGAGGAGTTCAGCCAGTCGCAGGAGAGCGCCAAGGTCGCCGCCCTCGACGAGCTCGGCATCCCCTTCAGCACCCGCGTCGTCGTCGCCTCCGTGGTGAAGGACTCCCCGGCGGAGGGCACCCTCCACGCCGGTGACGTGATCAAGGCCGTCGACGGTGTGAAGGTCACGAAGCCGGCCGACGTCGCCGCGCAGGTGACCGAGCGGAAGCCGGGCGACAAGGTCGAGTTCACCGTCGTCCCGGCCAAGGAGGCGGCCGCCGCCGAGAAGGCACGCAAGGAGGCCACCGTCACCCGGAAGGTGGTCATCACCACCGTGAAGTCCGAGGAGGGCGACCGGGCGATCGTCGGCATCCAGGCGGGCACCGACCACGTCTTCCCGTTCACCATCGACATCAACCTGGCCGACGTCGGCGGCCCCAGCGCCGGCCTGATGTTCGCGCTCGGCATCGTCGACAAGCTGACCCCGGAGAGCCTGACCGGCGGCAAGTTCGTCGCGGGCACCGGCACCATCGACGACGACGGCAAGGTCGGCCCGATCGGCGGCATCCAGATGAAGCTCGTCGGCGCGCGGAACGCGGGCGCCGAGTACTTCCTGACCCCCGCCGACAACTGCGCCACCGCGGCCGGCGACACGCCCGACGGGCTGACCCTCGTCAAGGTCGACACCATCGCCGACGCGACGAAGTCGCTGGAGAAGCTCCGCAAGGGCGACACGGCGAACCTGCCGAGCTGCGCGAAGAGCTGAACGCGAAGAGCTGACCGCGAAGACCTGAAAGCGAAGGGCTGAGCCGGTACGCGACCGGCTCAGCGCCCCGTACCGCTCAGCTCTCGAAGGTCGCGGCGAGCGCGTCGGCGAGCCCCGGCACCAGGTCCGGGCCGGTCAGCACCTCGGTCGGCGAGTCCTTCTCGCGCAGCCGGATCGCCGCCTCGCGGGCACCGCCGCGCAGCACGGCCACGGTCATCCGCACCTCCTGGCGGTCCGGGTGCCGGGCCACCCACTTGTTCAGCGCGGCGCCGCTCAGGTCCTTGGGGACCTGGGCCTCCGCCGACGGCGGCAGCATCAGCCGCTCCACCGTGAGGGCACAGCCGGCGACCCCGGCGGGCCAGGCGATGGTGCCGAGGAACTCGTCGAGCGGCTTGCCCGCGGGGATCTCCTCCTGCTCGATCGGGGTGTAGGCGGTGGCGTCCTCGCCGAGCTTCAGCGAGGGTGCCTGGGCCCGCAGCCGAGCGGTGTCGACCAGGGCGAAGAGGCGGGCGGGCCGGTCCCAGCCGAGACCCGAGGCGTACTCGTCGATCTCGAGCACCGCACGGGTGAGGGGACTGGAGGCCATCGGCGGGCCCGAGGGGGAAACGTTGGACATGACCAATATCCTGCCTCCTCTTCCCCCCGAGACGGGAACTAGGTAAAGCGTCAGTAAGTTGCATCTGTGGGCTCTACGATCGCGGGGCCCGCTTTCCGACGCATCAACACCGAGGGGCGCACGTTGGCTTTCCAGATGCCTGACCGTGGCGGAGGCCCGTCCGGGCCAAGGATCAGAGTCGGCCGGCCGTCCCGGCGGGCCCGCACCCTGCTGATGACACTGGGCGTGCTGGCCGTCCTGGCCATGGCGTTCGTGATGTTCGCCGGGTTCTGGACGGACTGGCTCTGGTACCGCTCGGTCCAGTACTCGTCCGTGTTCACCACCACCCTGTGGACCAAGATCGGGCTGTTCGCGGTCTTCGGCCTGCTCATGGCCCTCGCCGTCGGCCTCAACATCTGGCTGGCGTACCGGCTGCGGCCGCCGCTGAGCGCGATGTCGCTGGAGCAGCAGAGCCTCGACCGGTACCGGATGGGCGTCGCCCCCTTCAAGAAGTGGGTGCTGCTCGCGATCACCGCCCTGGTGGGCCTGATCGCCGGCGCCTCCGCCTCCGGCCAGTGGCGCACCTGGCTGATGTGGGTCAACGGCGTGGACTTCGGCGAGAAGGACGTCCAGTTCGGCAAGGACGTCTCCTTCTACGCCTTCGACCTGCCCTGGTACCGCTTCCTGCTGGCCTTCGGCTTCGCGGCGGTGGTGCTGTCCCTGATCGCCGCGGCGATCACCCACTACCTGTACGGCGGACTGCGCGTCACCAGCCCCGGTGCCCGCGCCACCGCCGCCGCCACCGGCCACCTCTCGGTGCTCCTCGGCGTCTTCGTGGCGCTGAAGGCCGTGGCGTACTGGCTCGACCGGTACGGCCTGGCGGTGAAGTCCAGCGACTTCAAGGCCACCGGCAACTGGACGGGCCTGAGGTTCGTCGACGCCAACGCGTATCTGCCGGCGAAGACGATCCTCTTCTGCATCGCCGTCATCTGCGCCGTGCTCTTCTTCGCCACCCTGTGGCGCCGCACCTGGCAGCTGCCGGTCATCGGCTTCGGCCTGATGGTGCTCTCCGCGGTCCTGATCGGCGGCCTGTACCCGGCGATCGTGCAGAAGTTCCAGGTCCAGCCGAACGAGCAGGCCAAGGAAGCCCCGTACATCCAGAAGAACATCGACGCGACCCGCAAGGCGTACGCGATCGACGAGACCAAGCTGGAGAACTACTCGGGCAAGTCGACGGTCAAGGCCAAGGACAAGCTGCGGACGGACGCCGACACGGCGGCCGCCTACCGCGTCCTCGACCCGAACATCGTCTCGCCGACCTTCCAGCAGCTGGAGCAGAAGCGGAAGTACTACCAGTTCCCGACGACGCTCGACGTGGACCGCTACCAGGGCCAGGACGTCGTCATCGGTCTGCGCGAGCTGAACATCCGCGGCATCCCGAAGCGGAACTGGATCAACGACCACTTCACGTACACCCACGGCTACGGCGCCATCATGGCCCGCGGCACCCAGACCGACGCCAACGGCTCCCCGGTCTTCACCGAGTCGGGCCTGCCGACCACCGGTGACCTCGGGAAGTACCAGCAGCGGATCTACTACGGCGAGAAGACCGACCAGTACTCGATCGTGGGCGGCCCCCAGAAGGAGCTGGACTACGAGGAGAACGGCGAGAAGACCACCAGCTACCAGGGCAACAGCGGTGTCAGCCTGGAGAGCGCCTTCAACCGCGCGGCCTACGCGGTGGCCTTCAGCGAGCCGCAGATCCTCTACTCCGGAGCCATCGGCGACGGCTCGCGGATCCTGTACAACCGCACGCCCAAGCAGCGCGTCGAGGCCGTCGCCCCCTGGCTGACCATCGACGGCGACGCCTACCCGGCGGTCGTCGACGGCAAGATCCAGTGGATCGTCGACGCCTACACGACCACGAACGGCTACCCGTACGCCTCGCGGACCACGCTCGGCGACACCACGGCCGACTCGCTGACCGTCGGCAACCAGCAGCGCACGGTCGTCGCCCAGCAGAACCAGGTCAACTACATCCGCAACTCGGTGAAGGCCACCGTCGACGCCTACGACGGCAAGGTCACCCTCTACCAGTGGGACACCGAGGACCCGGTCCTGAAGACCTGGATGAAGGCGTTCCCCGACACGGTGAAGCCGAAGTCCGAGGTCAAGGGCGACCTGCTGGAGCACCTGCGCTACCCGCAGGACATGTTCAAGGTCCAGCGCGAGCTGCTGACCCGGTACCACGTCACCGACCCGGCCCAGTTCTACAGCGGCTCGGACGCCTGGCAGGTCCCGGACGACCCGACCAACAAGGAGGGCAACGCGGTCCCGCCGTACTACCTGAGCATGAAGATGCCCGGGGACACGGAGCAGCGCTTCTCGCTGACCACGACCTTCACCCCCAACGGGCGTCCCAACCTGGGCGGCTTCATGGCGGTCGACGCCGACGCCACCAGCAAGGAGTACGGCCGGCTGAGACTGCTGCGGGTGACCGAGGACGTGCCGGGCCCGGCCCAGGTGCAGAGCAAGCTCAACGGTCTGCCCGACGTCGCCCAGTTCGTACGGGACATGAGGGGCGCCGACTCGGACATCCAGTACGGCAACCTGCTCACCGTGCCGCTCGACGGCGGGTTCCTGTACGTCGAGCCGGTCTACGCCCAGGGACGGAACGCGCTCTATCCGCTCCTGAAGAAGGTCGCGGTGTCGTACGTGGACGCCGACCAGCCGGACGGCGACACCACCAAGGACACCACGGTGTTCGAGAACAACCTCACGGACGCCCTCAACGCGGTCTTCGGGGTGGAGGGCACGACCCCGCCGACGACCCCGCCGGGCACCGAGCAGCCGCCGACCACCCCGCAGCCGCCGGCCTCGGCGGACGCGGCGCTGAAGCAGGCCATCGCCGACGCCCAGAAGGCGTACGACGCGGGCGAGGCGGCCCTCGCCAAGGGCGACTGGACGGCCTACGGCAAGGCGCAGGAGGACCTCCAGGCGGCCCTGGAAAGGGCGGCCGAGGCAGGTGCCAGGATCCAGCCGCAGGGGGCTTCCGGCAGCTGACCTGCGAGGCTTCACCTCGCGTCGTGATAGTGTTACTTCATCGACGCGGGGTGGAGCAGCTCGGTAGCTCGCTGGGCTCATAACCCAGAGGTCGCAGGTTCAAATCCTGTCCCCGCTACTGACACGAGGGCTCGGATCCATAAGGATCCGGGCCCTCGTCGCGTGTCGGGGTGACGGGGGCCACCGAAGAGCGGTACGGAAGGGGCGAGTTGAGGCGCGACGTGTTTGACTTGTCTCTCTGTGGGCATGTCGACAAAACGCTGAGGTGACCTCAAGGGCTGCGGTATACCGGGTGTGCGCGGGTTGTGGGTGGTGCGACGATGGTATTTATGGGGGACAGGGCAACTCTGTTGGAGACAGGGCGGTTTGTGCAGCGGCACGCCAGAGATGCCGCGGACGAGATCATCGAGGCCGTGCCGGCCGTCGATGCGATCGTCGACACCACCGCCAGAATCGGGACCGCCCCGGATGCCGTCCCGGACACCGAGGCCGAGACCGACACCGAGACCGAGGGCCGGCACCGCAGGGCCGCCGAGCGCGGTGACACCGACGCCATGAGCGCCCTCGGCGCCCTCCTGCTGCGCCGCGGCGACCTCGACGGCGCCGAACCCTTCCTGCGCGGCGCCACCGCCGAGGGCGACCGGGCCGCCGCCAACAACCTGGGCGTCCTCCTCCACCAGCGCGGCTACCCCGACGAGGCCGCCGGCTGGTGGCGGGTCGCCGCCGTCGCGGGCTCCGCGCCGGCCGCGCACGCGCTCGGCCGGCACCACCGCGAGCGCGGCGACGAGCCCGCCGCCGAGTACTGGCTCCGCCAGGCCGCCGAACAGGGCCACGCCCTGGGCGCCTACGCCCTCGCCGACCTCCTGGAGCACCGCAGCGACGTCGGCGCCGAGCGCTGGCTGCGCGCCGCCGCCGAGCAGGGCCACCGCGAGGCCGCCTACCGCCTCGCCCTCGCCCTGGAGCGGCGCGCCACCGAGACCCTCCGCGGCCCGCACGCCTACGGCCCCACCGCCGCGGCCGGACGCGCCGGGCACGCGTACGACACCGCCGGCCGCCTCCGCGCGGCCGACACCCTCCGCACGGGCGAGCGCCCGCAGGCCGAGGCGGCGCGCCCCGAGGCCGCGCCGCCCCGGAGGGCGGGGGAGAGCGCCGTCGGCGGGCTGCTCGGCGAGGCCGAGCAGTGGTTCCGGCAGGCGGCCGCCCGGGGACACCGCCGGGCCGCGCTGCACCTCGGGGCCATCCTGGAACAGCGCGGCGAGCTGAAGGAGGCCGGGCGCTGGTACCTCAGCTCCGCCAAGGAGGGCGAGGCCAAGGCCGCCTGCGCCCTCGGCTTCCTGCTGCGCGACGCCGGCGACGAGGAGAGCGCCGCCGTCTGGTGGCTGCGCGCCGCCCAGGACGGCGACGGCAACGCCGCCAACGCCCTCGGCGCCCTGCACGCCGCCCGCGGCGAGCAGCAGACCGCCGAGCGCTGGTACCGCGCCGCCATGGACGCCGGGGACGTCAACGGCGCCTACAACCTCGGCCTGCTCTGCGCCGCCCAGGACCGCCTCCCGCAGGCCGAGCAGTGGTACCGCCGCGCCGCCTACGCCGGCCACCGCGAGGCCGCCAACGCGCTCGCCGTGCTGCTCCTCCAGGCCGGGGACGCGGGCGGCGCCGAGCCCTGGTTCTCCAAGGCCGCCGAGGCCGGATCCGTCGACGCCGCCTTCAACCTGGGCATCCTGCACGCCGGACGCGACGACGACCGCGCCGCGCTCGCCTGGTACGAGCGGGCCGCCGCCGCCGGGCACACCGAGGCGTCCCTCCAGGTCGGCATCGCCGCCCTCCGGGACGGCGACGAGCTGACCGCCGAGCGGCACCTGCGCTGCGCCGCGGGCGGCGGCAGCCCCGAGGCGGCCTTCCGGCTCGCCACGGTCCTCGACGCCCGCCGCCCCGAGCCCGGCCCGGTGGTCCTCGGCGCGCCCGTGGACCAGAAGACCGAGTGCGAGGAGTGGTACGAGCGGGCGGCCCAGCAGGGCCACCGCCGCGCCCAGGTCCGGGTCGGCATGCTCGCCGCCGGCCGGGGCGACCTCGCCGAGGCCGCCCGCTGGTACCGGGAGGCCGCCGACGCCGGGAGCCGCAACGGCGCCTTCAACCTCGGCCTGCTCCTCGCCCGCGAGGGCAGCGAGCGCGAGGCCGCCCTCTGGTGGACCCGGGCCGCCCGGGCCGGGCACGGCCGCGCCGCGCTCCGGCTCGCGCTGCTCGCCGCCCGCCGGGGCGAGCTCGCCGAGGGCCGCAGCTGGTGCGCCCGCGCGGTGGAGCTCGGCCCCGCCGAGGTCGCCGAGCGGGCGGCGCGGCTCAGCGAGGCGCTGCACCAGGAGCTCACGGCGTAAACGCGATTTGCTCCTGTCGCACCCGTCCCGTAAGGTTGGGTTCACCGACGCGGGGTGGAGCAGCTCGGTAGCTCGCTGGGCTCATAACCCAGAGGTCGCAGGTTCAAATCCTGTCCCCGCTACTCAGTAGCACGAAGGCCCGGATCGTATCCATATGATCCGGGCCTTCGGCGTTCCCAGACGTTTCCGGTGGTGGCGCACAGAAAAAGGCGCCCCCGAGGGGGCGCCCCGTCACGGTGCTTACGCCGTCGCGCAGTTCGGGCAGAGGCCGCGGTACGTGACCTCGACGTTCGAGATCGTGAAGCCGAAGCGCTCCGCGTCCGGCAGGTCCCCCAGCGGGTCGCCCGCCGGGTGGACGTCCCGGATCGCGCCGCAGCCGGCGCAGACCAGGTGCTGGTGCGGCCGGTGGGCGTTGGGGTCGTACCGCTTGGCGCGCCCGTCGGTGGCGACCTCGATGACCTCGCCGAGCGTGACCATCTCGCCCAGCGTGTTGTAGACGGTCGCGCGGGAGATCTCGGGCAGGCGCGCGACGGCGCGGGCGTGCACCTCGTCGGCGGTGAGATGCACGTGGTCGCCGTCGAGGACCTCGGCGACGACACGGCGCTGTGCGGTCATCCGCCAGCCGCGTCCGCGCAGACGTTCCAACAGGTCGCTCATGAAGGCCAGGGTAACAGCGGGCGGAATCGGGGCGGAGCGGGCTTCCAGCCCGTGGACCCGCCCGTGGACCCACCCGTGGACCGGCCGTGGACAGGGTCCCGGGCGGGTCTCAGTCCGCGACGCTGTGGGCCGGGAGCCAGCAGCGGATGATGTCGCGCACCGAGACCATGCCGACCGGGCCGACGCCGTCGAGGACGACCAGGTGGCGGAAGCCGCCGCGGGTCATCGCCTCGGCCGCCTCCTCCAGGGTCCAGCCGGGCGCGGCGAAGACCACCTCGTGGGTGGTGTGGGAGCCGGCCGTCTCGCGGTCGGGGTCCTCGCCCCGGCCGAGGGAGTTCAGGATGTCGCGCTCGGTGAGGATCCCGATGCCGGTGTCGCCGTCCAGGACGACGGCCGCGCCGACGCGGCGGACCGACATCAGCCGGGCGGCCTGGCGGAGGGTGTGGGCGGGTCCGACGGTGAGGACCACCGTGCTCATGGCGTCACGGACGAGCATGGATGGAGCCACCTCCTCGGCGAACCGCCCGCGTGAGGCGGTTCACAAATGCACAAGTGGGGGACTCCCAGCGTCGCACCGGGGGAGGGGGCCGACAAGGGGGCGCGCGAGGCGCCCCCGGGGGCGGGCGGGGGCGCGTTCAGGCGCCCGGCGCCCCCTCGTACCCCAGGTGACCCAGGAGCGCCTCGTGCAGCAGACCGTTGGAGGCCGCCGCGTTCCCGCTGTGCGGGCCGGGCCGTCCGTCGAGACCCGTGTACGAGCCGCCGGCCTCCTGCACCACGACCGCCACCGCCGCCATGTCCCACAGCGACAGCTCCGGCTCCGCGCACAGGTCCACGGTGCCCTCGGCGACCATCATGTACGGCCAGAAGTCGCCGTACGCCCGGGTCCGCCAGCACGCGCGCGTGAGGTCCAGGAACGCGTCCAGCCTCCCGCGCTCCTCCCAGCCGCTCAGCGAGGAGTACGCGAACGAGGCGTCGGCCAGCGAGGCCACCTGGGACACCCCGATCCGGGTCCCCGACTCCGGGCCCGCGCCCGTGAAGGCGCCGAGCCCCTTCGCGGCCCACCAGCGGCGGCCCAGCGCGGGCGCCGACACCACGCCGACCACCGGCTGGAAGCCGGTCTCGTCCTCCTCCATCAGCGCGATCAGGGTCGCCCACACGGGCACCCCGCGCACGTAGTTCTTGGTGCCGTCGATCGGGTCGATCACCCAGCGGCGCGGCCCGCTGCCCTCGACGCCGTACTCCTCGCCCAGGATCGCGTCCTCGGGCCGCTCCTTCTGGAGTCCCGCGCGGATCAGCTCCTCGGCGGCCCGGTCCGCCTCGCTCACCGGGGTCATGTCGGGCTTCGTCTCGACCTTGAGGTCGAGCGCCTGGAAACGGGCCATGGTGGCCACGTCGGCGGCATCCGCGAGGGCATGGGCAAGACGCAGGTCATCGTGGTAATCGGCCATGTCCGGCACTCTAGCGCCGCCCGGAGACCACCCGGCGTCCCGTCTCATCCGCCCCGGTGAACGCCGGGTTCCGCGCTCTTGACAGCGCCGCCGCGCCTGCCGACGCTGGGGGACCACCGTCCGGTCCGGAGGCGCGCATGCCCACCGCCCGCGAGGCCCTCCTCGACGCCGCTCACACCGCCCTGGCACGGCACTCCTGGTCAGCCGTCCGGATGGCCGACCTCGCCGTCGCCGCCCGGGTCTCCCGGCAGACCCTCTACAACGAGTTCGGCAGCAAGGAAGGGCTGGCCCGCGCCCTCGTCCGGCACGAGGCCGACGCCTACCTCGCCGGCGTGCGCCGGCTGCTCGCCGCCCCCGAACCGCCTGTGCGCGCCCTCGCCGCCGTCGCCGAGTGGACCGTCGCCCGGGCCGGCGACCGGCCCATACTCCGCTCGCTGCTCACCGGCGCCTGGACCGAGGGCCTGCCCCGGCCCCGCCCCGCCCGGCCGGGCGCCCGCCCCGCTCCCGTACCGGCGCAGCGCAGGGCCGACGCGGGACCGCCCGCGCCGGGGGAGCTGCTCGCGACGACCGCGCTCTGCGCGGGGGAGGGGTGGGCGGCCGGCTGCGAGCTGGCGCTGCGGCTCGCCGTCAGCCATGTGGTGGCCCCGGCGCTGCCGCCCGAGGGTCAGTGCGTCGAGCCGGACAGCTGGAGGCCGATGACCCCCACGATCACCAAGGTGATCGAGACGATCTTGAGCGTGGAGACCAGGTCGCCGAGGAAGACCATGCCGTAGATGGCCGTGCCGGCCGCCCCGATCCCCGTCCACACCGCGTACGCGGGACCCACGTCGAGCTTCCTCAGGGCCAGCGTCAGCAGTCCGAAGCTGCCCAGCGCGAAGCAGGCGAAGGCGATCGTCGGCCAGAGCCGGGTGAACCCGTGCGAGAGCTTCAGGCAGACCGCGAAGCCCGTCTCCAGGATCCCGGCGACCACCACCAGCAGCCACGCCATCGTTCCTGCCTCCCACCCGGTCGGATTCTCCACACTTGTGCGGTTATGTCCTTACCGGCTTGAAGGGAACCGTAAACACCGGGCGTCCCCCGCCGGGGCGGGTCAGTCGCCCTCGCGGCGCTCCCGGGTGGAGAGCAGGCGCCGCAGCGAGTACAGCCGCGCGGGGTCCGCGTGCCCCTCCTCCACCCAGGCGTCCAGGGCGCACTCGGGCTCGTCGTGGCTGCACGCGCGCGGGCAGTTCTCGGTGCCCGGCACCAGGTCGGGGAAGGCGAGGATGACCCGGGCCGGGTCGACGTGGTGGAGGCCGAAGGAGCGCACGCCCGGCGTGTCGATGACCCAGCCGTCGGCCGCGTCCAGCGGCAGCGCGAGCGCCGAGGTGGTGGTGTGCCGGCCGCGGCCGGTCACCGCGTTCACATGGCCGGTGATCCGCCGCTTCTCCTCCGGCACCAGCGCGTTGACCAGCGTCGTCTTGCCGACGCCGGAGTGGCCGACGAAGGCGGTGACCCGCCCGTCCAGGTAGGCGCGCACCCGGTCCGCCGCCCCGCCGTCGTACAGCTCGTCGCGGTTCACCACGACGTACGGGATGTCGAGGTCGCCGTAGAGCTCCAGGAGCTGCTCCGGGGGCGCCAGGTCCGACTTGGTCATCACCAGGAAGGGCGCCAGGCCGCCGTCGAACGCGGCCACCAGGCAGCGGTCGATCAGCCGGGGGCGCGGCTCGGGGTCGGCGAGCGCGGTGACGATGGCGAGCTGGTCGGCGTTGGCCACGACCACCCGCTCGTACGGGTCGTCGTCGTCGGCCGTGCGGCGCAGCAGCGACTCCCGCTCACCGATCCGCACGATCCGCGCCAGCGTGTCCTTCTCGCCGGAGAGGTCGCCCACCAGGGAGACCCGGTCGCCGACGACGGCCGCCTTGCGGCCCAGCTCGCGGGCCTTCATCGCCATCACCGTGCGGTCCTCGACCAGGCAGGTGAGCCGGCCGCGGTCCACGGTGAGGACCATGCCCTCGACGGCGTCCTCGTGCTTGGGGCGGAGGGTGGTCCGCGGCCGGGTGCCCTTGCGGTTGGGCCGCTGGCGGATGTCGTCCTCGTCGGTGTGCTTGCCGTAGCGCCGCATGGTTCAGGCTCCGAGCATTTCGGTCCACATCCCCGGGAAGTCCGGCAAGGTCTTGGCCGTCGTCGCCACGTCCTCGATCCGCACGCCCGGCACGGCGAGGCCGATGATCGCGCCCGCGGTCGCCATCCGGTGGTCGTGGTACGTGTGGAACACCCCGGCGCCCAGCGGGCGCGGGCGGATGTGCAGCCCGTCCTCGGTCTCGGTGACGTCGCCGCCCAGGCCGTTGATCTCCTTGGTGAGCGCCGCGAGGCGGTCGGTCTCGTGGAGCCGCAGGTGCGCCACCCCGCGCAGGGTGGAGGGGGAGTCGGCGAGCGCGGCGACGGCGGCGATGCCGGGGGTCAGCTCGCCGACCTCGCCGAGGTCCACGTCGATGCCGTGGATCCGGCCGGTGCCGGTGAAGGTGAGGCCGGCGTCGGTGAGCTCGCAGGCGCCGCCCATCTCGGTGAAGATCCGGCGCAGCTCGTCGCCGGGCTGGGTGGTGCGGGCCGGCCAGTCCGGGACGGTGACCCGGCCGCCGGTGACGAGCGCGGCGGCCAGGAACGGCTGCGCGTTCGACAGGTCGGGCTCGATGACGAGGTCGCGGCCGCGCAGCGCGGAGGGGGCCACCCGCCACACGTCGGGCTCGCCGCCGTGCTCGGGCTCGTCGATCTTGGCGCCCACCGCGCGCAGCATGTCGACGGTCATGCGGATGTGCGGCATGGACGGCAGCCGGCCGCCCACGTGCCGGACCTCGACGCCCTGGTTGAAGCGGGCGCCGGAGAGCAGCAGGGCGCTGACGAACTGGGAGGACGAGGAGGCGTCGATCTCGACGACCCCGCCCTCCAGGCCGCCGGCGCCGTGCACGGTCATCGGGAGGGCGCCGCGGCCCTCGTCGTCGATCCGGGCGCCGAGCGCGCGCAGTGCGTCGATCACGCCGTGCAGCGGGCGCTCGTGGGAGCGGGGGTCGCCGTCGAAGCGGACCGGGCCGTCGGCGAGGGCGGCGACCGGCGGCAGGAAGCGCATGACCGTGCCCGCGTTGCCGACGTCGACCGCGGCGGGGCCGCGCAGCGGGGCGGGGATGATCCGCCACGCCTCGCCGGTGCCGTCCGGGCCGACACCCTCCTCGATCTTCACTCCCAGGGTGCGCAGGCCCTCGGCCATGAGGAGGGTGTCGCGGGAGCGGAGCGGGCGGCGGACCCAGCCGGGCTCGGCGGCGAGCGCGGCGAGCACCAGGGCGCGGTTGGTGACCGACTTCGACCCGGGCACGGTCACGGTCGCGTCGACGGGACCGCTCGCGTACGGGGCGGGCCACAGGTCCGGGCCGGCGGCGGCGGAGTGCGACGGATCGGGGTGCGCGGGGGAGGCTGCGGTCATGCCCTCACTGTACGGGGGTGTCAGAAGCCCAGGAGCCAGCGACCGCCGCCGATCAGGCAGCAGAGGGACACCGTGTGGAAGAAGGCCAGCCACACCCCGGCGGGCACGTGGGTGAGCCGCGAGAGCTGGTCCGCGTCCGAGTCGGGAGCCCCTCCGTGGCGGCGCTTCGACTGGAGCTCGAAGGCCGGCCGGACCCCGCCCAGGAGCAGGAACCACACCACCGCGTAGGCGAAGACGGCCTGCACCTCGGGGGCGGCCAGCCAGGACACCAGGACGAAGAGCGCGCCGGTGAGGACGACGCTGAGGATCCCGTACGCGTTGCGGACCATCACCAGCAGGGCGAGCAGCAGCGCGGTCGCCGCCCACAGCAGCACGGCGACCAGGCCCGCGCCGAGCAGCGCCGCCCCGCCGAGGCCGAGCAGCGGCGCCGCGGTGTAGCCGGCGGCCAGGGTGAGGACGACGCCGAGGCCGGTGGGGCGGCCCCGGGTGACGGTGAGGCCGCTGGTGTCCGAGTGCAGCCGGATCGCCTCCAGGCGGCGGCCGGCGGCGAGCGCGACCAGGCCGTGGCCGCCCTCGTGGGCGATGGTGATCGCGTTCCGCGCGAACAGCCAGAGACGGCGGGGCACGGTGACGGCGAGCGCGGCGACGCCGGTGGCGATCACCAGCCACTCGGCCGGGGCGGCCTGCGGGCTGAAGAGGTCCATCCTTCGGTCCGCTCCTCTCGGGCTCGGGGATCGTGGCAGTGTGGCACGTATGTGCGGACGTTTTGCGGCCAGCCGGCGGCCCGAGGACCTCGTGGGGCTCTTCGGGATCGAGAAGTGGGAGCCGGCGGAGACCCTGGACCAGGACTGGAACGTGGCCCCCACCAAGGAGGTCCACGTGGTGCTCGAACGCCCTCTGAAAGACGCGGAGACGCGCCGTCCGGTTCGCCAGCTGCGCGCCCTGAAGTGGGGACTGGTCCCGTCCTGGTCGAAGTCGCCGGAGGGCGCGGCCCGGATGATCAACGCCCGGGCCGAGACCCTGCACGAGAAGCCCTCCTTCAGACGCGCCTTCCAGTCCCGCCGCTGCATCCTGCCCGCCGACGGGTATTACGAGTGGGTGACCGGCGCGGCCGAGCGCGACCTGGAGGTCGAGGGGAAGCGGAAGCGGCCCCGCAAGCAGCCCTACTTCGTGACCCCGGCCGACGGCTCGGTCTTCGCCATGGCCGGTCTGTACGAGTTCTGGCGCGACCCGGCGCTGCCGCCCGAGCACCCGGCCGCCTGGTGGGCCACCTGCTCGGTGATCACCACCGAGGCGGAGACCGCCCCGCTCGGCGTGGCGCCCGCCGAGGGCCCCGGCACCCTCGCGGAGATCCACCCCCGGATGCCGCTGATGCTGACCGAGGACCGCTGGGACGCCTGGCTGGACCCGGCCACCACCGGCCTCGACGAACTGCGCGCCCTGCTCGCCCCGCCGCCGGAGGGCCTGATGCGGGCCTTCCCGGTCTCCACCGCCGTCAGCAACGTCCGCAACAACGGCTCCGAGCTCCTCACCGAGCTGGCGGGACCCGAGGTCGGCACGCTGTTCTGAACGCGGCCCGGGGCGGGGCCCGGACGGCAGGATGGGGACGTGACGAAGATCGAGACCGTGCCCACCGACACCGGTGAGGCCCGCATCACATGGCACCCGGCGGCGAAGGCCCGCCACGTCCTCGCCCTCGGCCACGGCGCCGGCGGCGGCATCGAGGCCCGCGACCTGGCCGCCCTCGCCGCCGCCCTGCCCGCCCGCGGCGTGACCGTCGCGCTGGTCGAGCAGCCCTGGCGGGTCGCGGGCAAGAAGGTCGCGCCCGCGCCGAGGACCCTCGACACCGGCTGGCGCGGCCTCTGGCCCGCCCTCGCCGCTCCCGGGCTCCCGGTGGTCGCGGGCGGCCGCAGCGCCGGCGCCCGGGTGGCCTGCCGCACCGGCGCGGAGCTCGGCGCCGCCGCCGTCCTCGCGCTGAGCTTCCCCCTGCACCCGCCGGGCAAGCCGGAGAGCTCCCGCGCCGCCGAGCTGCTCTCCGCCGGCCTGCCCACGCTCGTCGTCCAGGGCGGCAACGACCCCTTCGGCAGGCCGGCCGAGTTCCCGTCCGGAGGCACGTACGAGCTGATCGAGATCCCGTACGGCGACCACGGCTTCGCCGTCCCGAAGCGAGCGCCGATCGGTCAGGAGGAGGCCGTCGGAAGGATCGTCGAGGGCGTCGCCGACTGGCTCGCCGCGCTGCGCTGAACCCCACCGGAGTCCCGGGAATGCCGGGGCCGCAACCGCTGTTGTGGAGAGCGTCGGTGTGAGAAGCGAGAGAGGGAGTCCGTCGCATGGGTTCGACCATCTGCCCGGAGCGGGCCAGGTCCGCGGAGCTCGACTGGACCGTGCTGGCCGCCCCCAAGGCCGCCCCGATTCGGGCGGCGGGCGGAGCGGTTCCTCGTCTATCCTCCGAGACGAGCGGGTCCGGCACCGGCCCCGTCACCGCGCTGGAGGAGGTGGGTCCGGTCACTGGGACCGACACAGGGACCGACGACGGCCCCGAGGAGACGACCGAGGAGCGCAACGCGCGCTTCGAGCGGGACGCCCTCGGCTACCTCGACCAGATGTACTCGGCCGCGCTGCGGATGACGCGCAACCCCGCGGACGCCGAGGACCTGGTGCAGGAGACCTACGCGAAGGCGTACGGCTCCTTCCACCAGTTCCGCGAGGGCACCAACCTCAAGGCGTGGCTGTACCGCATCCTCACCAACACCTTCATCAACTCGTACCGCAAGAAGCAGCGTGAGCCCCAGCGCAGCGCCGCCGAGGAGATCGAGGACTGGCAGCTCGCCCGCGCCGAGTCGCACATGTCGACCGGTCTGCGCTCCGCCGAGTCGCAGGCGCTCGACCACCTGCCCGACTCGGACGTGAAGGCAGCGCTCCAGGCGATCCCCGAGGAGTTCCGCATCGCGGTCTACCTCGCCGATGTCGAGGGCTTTGCCTACAAGGAGATCGCCGACATCATGGGGACCCCCATCGGTACGGTGATGTCCCGCCTGCACCGAGGCCGCCGCCAGCTCCGCGGCATGCTCGAGGACTACGCCCGCGAGCGCGGCCTCGTCCCCGCCGGCGCCGGAGAGTCGTCCAAGGATCTGAAAGGCGCGGACTCATGAGCTGCGGAGACCCGCACGAGACGGATTGCTCGGAAGTCCTTGACCATCTCTACGAGTTCCTCGACCGGGAGATGCCCGACAGCGACTGCACCAAGTTCGAGGTGCACTTCGAGGAGTGCTCCCCCTGCCTGGAGAAGTACGGCCTGGAGCAGGCGGTGAAGAAGCTCGTGAAGCGCTGCTGCGGCAGCGACGAGGTCCCCACCGACCTGCGCGCCAAGGTCATGGGCCGGATCGACCTGATCCGCGCCGGGGGCCTCGTCCCCGAACAGGACGCCCTCACCCAGGAGGCCCCGGCGCCCCAGGCACCGGCCACCCAGGAGTGATCGCACGGATGTGCGGAGGGTCACCCGCGCATCCGTCAGTTCGTATCACCCGATGGTAGGAATCGACGGCGGCCCGCCTTCCGCGGCCGCCGTCCTCGCTAGCCTCACCGCGTGACGGTCGTGAAGCCCCTCCCGCGAACGGCCCGCGCGTACATCGTCTGCGCCGCCCTCGGCGCCGGAGCGTGCGCCCTGCCCGCGCTCCTCCCCCCGTCGCCCACCCCCTGGGCGACCGCCGGACTCCTCGCCGCCCTGTACGCGCTCTGCGAGCTGCCCGCCCGCTGCCGCCTCCTCGGCCGCACCCTCGGCGGCTCCGTCCCCATGGGCACCGGCTCCTTCTACCCGGTCCTCCTCGCCGCCGCCCTGCTGCTCCCCCCGGCCGCCGCCGCGCTCGCCGCCCTCCCCGGCGGCCTTCTCGCCCGCGTCGAGGAACCCCCCGCCGGCTGGCGCCGCGCCTGGCGCGCCTCCGCCACCGCCCTCGCCGCCTTCGCCGCCGCCCACACCGCCACGGCCCTCGACGGCCCCGCCGCCCTCGCCGCCGCCGACGTCCCCCACGCGCTGCTTCCGGCCCTCGCCGCCGCCCTCGTCTTCTGCCTCGCCCTCACCGCCCTCGACGGCGGCATCCGCGCCACCGCCGACGGCCTGCCCCTCCGCGCCGCCTGGCGCGGACTCCTCGGCCGCGCCCTCGCCCCCCACCTCGTCCACGGCCTCGCCGGACTCATGATGGGCGTCCTCTGGCGCGGCGACCACGGGCCCGCCTCCGCCCTCCTCGTCCTGCTGCCCATGTACATCTCCTGCTGGGTCTTCTCCCAGTACCACCACGAGCGCGCCGCCCACCAGGCCACCATCCGCGCCCTCGTCCAGGCCGTCGACATCAAGGACAGCTACACCCGCGGCCACAGCGAACGCGTCGGCCACGCCTCCGTCCTGATCGCCCGTGAGCTCGGCATGCGCGGCGACCGGCTCGACGTCGTCCGCTTCGCCGGCATCCTCCACGACGTCGGCAAGCTCGGCGTCCCCACCCGCGTCCTGCGCAAGGACGGGCCGCTCACCCCCGAGGAGCGCCGGATCATCGAACTCCACCCCGAGTACGGCCACGAGATGGTCCGCGGCATCGGCTTCCTCGGCGAGGCCCGCGACGCCGTCCTCCACCACCACGAGCGCATCGACGGCAGCGGCTACCC
This sequence comes from Streptomyces sp. NPDC059201, assembly GCF_042754585.1. Classification (NCBI taxonomy): domain Bacteria; kingdom Bacillati; phylum Actinomycetota; class Actinomycetes; order Kitasatosporales; family Streptomycetaceae; genus Streptomyces; species Streptomyces sp. NPDC059201. The sequence goes on along the minus strand of NZ_JBHZBB010000017.1, from coordinate 59,225 downwards.
CTACGGGCTGCGCGGCGAGGAGATCCCCGAGTGCGCCCGGGTCGTCGCCGTCGCCGACGCCTTCGACGCCATGACCTCCACCCGCTCCTACAGCCGCGCCCGGCCCGTCGCCACCGCCCTCGCCGAGCTGGAGCGGTGCGCGGGCAGCCAGTTCGACCCCCGGATGGTCGGCGCGCTGGTCCGTGCTCTCGACCGGTACGGATGGCAGACCGCCGTCACCGCCGACGAACCCGGCCGGCAGGTCCCCGCCCCTCGCACCCCCGGCCCGCTCGCCGCCAGGACCGAGGAGCCCGCGTGAACCGCCAGGGACTCCGCGTGAACCGACAGGACCCCGCGTGAGGCCCGGGGCGGTCACCGTCGGCGCCGTCCACGGCGCCGCCCTCCTCCTCGCCCTGGCCGGCCTCGGCTCCACCCTCTGGCACGGGACCGCCGAACCCGGCAACGCCCTCGCCTTCGGCGCCCTCATCGCCCTCGGGGAGCTGGCCCGCTGGGGCGCCCACCCCGGCGAGCGGGAGCCGGCCCCGCTCGCCGCCGCCGGAGCCCTCGCCTACGCCCTCCTCGGCCACGACGCCGGAACCGCCACCACCCACGGCGTCCTCCAGATCGTCGCCGTCTCCTGCGCCGGCGGGCTCGCCGGGATCGTCCCCCACATCGCCCGCGGCATCGGCCCCGACCCCGACCACCTCGCCCGCCGGGTCCTCACCGTCGGCTTCGCCGCCCTCTGCTTCCAGCCCCTCTACAACGCGGGCGCCGTCACCGGCCACCTCGGCACCGGCGCCCCCTACGCCCTCTTCCTGCTCCTCGTCCTCGTCCTGACCGGCCTCTGCGACGCCGTCCTCGCCGCCCTGCTGCTCCGCGCCCGCACCGCGTACCCGTACGGCCCCCTCCTCCGCGACGAGCTGCGCGCCCTCCTCGGCATCGGCTCCGCCGTCTGCGCCACCGGCGTCGTCATGGCCCTCGGCGTCGCCGCCGCCGGACTCTGGGCGCTGCCCGTCCTCGCCGTGCCGCTGCTCCTCACCCAGGTCTCGTACCGGCGGTACACGGCCGTCCGTACCGTCAACCGGCAGACGATCGCCTCCCTCGCGCGGGCGACCGAGATCGCCGGCTGCACCCCGCCCGGCCACGCCCGCAGGGTCGCTGCGCTCTCCACCGCCGTCGGCCGCGAGCTGGGCCTCGGCGGCGCCGAGCTGACCGTCCTGGAGTACGCCGCCCTCATGCACGACATCGGGCAGCTCTCCCTCGTCGACCCCGTCGCCGGCGGCGCCACCGCGCTCCTGCCCGCCGAGGACCAGCGCCGGATCGCCCTGCTCGGCGGCGAGGTGGTGCGGATGACCGGCGTCCCCGCGGCCGTCGCCCACGTCGTCGAGCGACAGGCCGACCCGTACCGCGAGCAGCCGCCGGCGGCCCGCATCGTCCGCGCCGTGAACGCCTACGACGACCTCGCCGGGGAGGGCGCGGGCGCGGCCCTGGAGGCCCTGGAGACGCTCCGGCTCGGCACCGCCCGCGACTACCACCCCGAGGTCGTCGCCTGCCTCGCCAGGGTCCTGGCCCGTGGCACCGCCCCGGGGGTGACCTCCGTCCCCACGGGGTAACCCATGGGTAATGAGCGCGCGTCCGACCGGGCATGGTTGGATGCGAACAAGAGGGTGAAGCGACCGGCAGGCGGGAATCGTGAGGATCTTCGGGAAGGTACGGCATCGGCCCTCCGCCTCGTGGCGGCAGGCCACCGACCGCGCGTTCACGCTGATCGGCGACGGACGGTACGAGGACGCGGGCGCGCTGCTCACCCGCGCGGCGGATCTGGAGCCCTGGCTCTCCGAGTCCTGGTTCAACCTGGCCCTGCTGCACAAGTTCCGGCACGACTGGGAGCAGGCCCGGGCCGCCGGACTGCGCGCCGTGGCCCTGCTCGACAAGGAGACCGGCGCCCCCGACTGGTGGAACGTCGGCATCGCCGCCACCGCGCTCCAGGACTGGCCGCTGGCCCGCCGCGCCTGGCAGGCGTACGGGCTGAAGGTCCCCGGCGCCTCCTCCGCCACCGGCGAGCCCGCCGGGATGGAGCTGGGCAGCGCCGCCGTCAGGCTCTCGCCGGAGGGCGAGGCCGAGGTGGTGTGGGGCCGCAGGCTCGACCCGGCCCGCATGGAGGTCCTCTCCATCCCGCTGCCCTCCTCCGGGCGCCGCTGGGGCGAGGTCGTCCTCCACGACGGCGTGCCGAACGGCGAGCGGACCACCACCGCCGGCCCCTCCTACCCGGTCTTCGACGAGATCGAGCTGTGGGCGCCCTCCCCGGTCCCCACCTGGGTCGTCCTCCTGGAGGCCGCCACCGAGGCCGACCGGGACGCGCTGGAGCAGCTCGCCGCCGAGGCGGGCTTCGCCGCCGAGGACTGGTCCTCGTCGGTAAGGCTCCTCTGCCGCGCCTGCTCGGAGTCGACCATGCCCAGCGCCGAGGGCGAGGGCGACCACGTCGACCCGCACGACCACAGCGAGCCCGGCCACCCCGGACCGCTCGGCCACCGCTCGCCCGGCGAGCTGTGGGTGCCCGAGCGCGAGTGCGGGATCGCCGCCCCGGCGAACCTGGTGCGCGGGCTCCTCGACGGCTGGGTCGCGGACAGCCCCGACAGCCGTGAATGGCGCGATCTCGAAGAGGTCTGCTGAGCCTCCCGCCCGGGGCCCGTAGGCTGTCCCCGACGGAATCGGGTTTTCAGGAAGGCGCGGCGGCACATGGCGCAGCAGGAGTCGGGCGAGCAGATCTTCACGGGCTACGCCCTGGACGACGACGGCTACATCGTGGACACGGAGCGGTGCGAGGAGCGTGAGCTCGCCCACCGCGAGCGGGGCACCTCCCGTCCCATCACGGTCGTCGGCAACCCGGTGCTGCACCACGAGTGCAAGGACGTCACCGAGTTCGGGCCCGAACTCGCCCAGCTGGTCGACGACATGTTCGCCAGCCAGAAGACCGCCGAGGGCGTCGGCCTCGCCGCCAACCAGATCGGCATCGGCCTCAAGGTCTTCGTCTACGACTGCCCCGACGACGAGGGCGTCCGCCACACCGGCCACGTGATCAACCCGGTGCTCCAGGAGCTCCCGGCCGACCGCCGCAACCTGGACGACTCCAACGAGGGCTGCCTCTCGGTCCCCACCGCCTACGCGGCGCTGGCCCGCCCGGACTTCGCCGAGGTCCACGGCCAGGACCTCCTCGGCAACCCCATCAAGGTCCGCGGCACGGGCTACTTCGCCCGCGCCCTCCAGCACGAGACGGACCACCTCTACGGCTTCCTCTACATCGACAAGCTCTCCAAGCGCGACCGCAAGGACGCCCTGCGCCAGATGGAAGAGGGCACCCCGCGCTACCCGGTCGTCGCCAACGACTGACCCCGCAGGCGTACGCCGAAGGGCCCCGCACTCCTGGAGTGCGGGGCCCTTCGGCGTATCCGGACGGACTAGAAGTCCTCGTCCAGGTCGACCGTGCCCTCGACCGCCACCTGGTAGGCGGACGGGCGGCGCTCGAAGAAGTTGGTGAGCTCCTGGACGCCCTGGAGCTCCATGAACGCGAAGGGGTTCTCGGAGCCGTAGACCGGGGGGAAGCCGAGGCGGACGAGGCGCTGGTCCGCGACGCACTGGAGGTACTCGCGCATCGACTCGGTGTTCATGCCCGGCAGCCCGTCGCCGCACAGGTCGCGGCCGAACTGGAGCTCCGCCTCGACGGCCTCCTTCAGCATCTCCGTGACCTGCTGCCGGAGCGCGTCGTCGAAGAGCTCCGGCTCCTCCTTGCGGACGGTGTCCACGACCTCGAAGGCGAAGTTCATGTGCATCGTCTCGTCGCGGAACACCCAGTTGGTGCCCGTCGCCAGGCCGTGCAGCAGACCGCGGGACCGGAACCAGTACACGTACGCGAAGGCGCCGTAGAAGAACAGGCCCTCGATGCACGCGGCGAAGCAGATCAGGTTCAGCAGGAAGCGGCGGCGGTCGGCCGCCGTCTCCAGCCGCTCGATCTTCTCGACCGAGTCCATCCAGCGGAAGCAGAACTGCGCCTTCTCGCGGATGGAGGGGATCTCCTCGACCGCGTCGAACGCGGCGGCCCGGTCGTCCGGGTCGGGCAGGTAGGTGTCGAGCAGCGTCAGATAGAACTGGACGTGCACGGCCTCCTCGAACAGCTGCCGCGACAGGTAGAGGCGCGCCTCGGGGGAGTTGATGTGCTTGTAGAGCGTCAGCACCAGGTTGTTCGACACGATCGAGTCGCCCGTCGCGAAGAACGCGACCAGCCGGCCGATCATGTGCTGCTCACCGGGGGTGAGCTTGGCGAGGTCGGCGACGTCCGAGTGGAGGTCCACCTCCTCGACCGTCCACGTGTTCTTGATGGCGTCCCGGTAGCGCTCGTAGAAGTCCGGGTAGCGCATCGGGCGGAGGGTCAGCTCGAAGCCCGGGTCCAGGAGGTTCTTGTTCTCGGTGGTACTCATTACTGGCATGCCTCGCAGGACTCGGGGTTCTCCAGGGAGCAGGCGACCGCGTCGGGGTCGGCGGCCTGCTGGACGGGGATGGGGGCGGCGGTGGTCGCGGCCTGGGCGGCGCGGGCGATCCGGGTCGCCGGGCGCGAGCGCAGGTAGTACGTCGTCTTCAGACCCTGCTTCCAGGCGTACGCGTACATCGACGACAGCTTGCCGATGGTCGGCGTCTCCATGAAGAGGTTCAGGGACTGCGACTGGTCGAGGAACGGGGTGCGGTCGGCCGCCATGTCGATCAGGCCGCGCTGCGGGATCTCCCACGCCGTGCGGTACAGCTCGCGCACCTCGGCCGGGACCCAGTTGAAGCCGGCCACCGAGCCGTTGGCCTCGCGCAGCGCCTCACGGGTCTGCGCGTCCCACACGCCGAGCTCCTTCAGCTCGGCCACCAGGTACGAGTTGACCTGGAGGAACTCGCCGGAGAGCGTCTCGCGCTTGAAGAGGTTGGAGACCTGCGGCTCGATGCACTCGTACACGCCGGCGATGGACGCGATGGTCGCGGTCGGCGCGATGGCGAGCAGCAGGCTGTTGCGCATGCCGGTCGTCGCGATCCGCTCGCGCAGCGCCGCCCAGCGCTCCGGCCAGGTCAGCTCGACGCCGTAGTGGTCGGGGTGGAGGACGCCCCGGGCGGTACGCGTCTTCTCCCAGGCCGGCAGCGGCCCGTTCCGCTCGGCGAGGTCGGCGGACGCCTCGTACGCGGCGAGCATGATCCGCTCGGCGATCCGGGTGGACAGCGCGCGGGCCTCGGCGGAGTCGAAGGGCAGCCGCAGCTTGAAGAAGACGTCCTGGAGGCCCATCGCGCCCAGGCCCACCGGCCGCCAGCGGGCGTTGGAACGGCCGGCCTGCTCGGTCGGGTAGAAGTTGATGTCCACGACCCGGTCGAGGAAGGTGACGGCCGTGCGGACGGTCTCGTCGAGCCGCTCCCAGTCGATGTCACCGCCCGACACGAAGGCGCCGAGGTTGACCGAGCCGAGGTTGCAGACGGCCGTCTCGCCGTCGTCCGTGACCTCGATGATCTCGGTGCACAGGTTGGAGGAGTGGACGACCGTGCCGGGCTCGGCGGTCTGGTTGGCCGTACGGTTCGAGGCGTCCTTGAAGGTCATCCAGCCGTTGCCGGTCTGGGCCAGGGTGCGCATCATCCGGCCGTACAGGTCGCGGGCCGGCATCGTGCGGCGGGCCAGGCCCTTGGCCTCGGCGGCGCGGTAGGCGGCGTCGAACGCCTCGCCCCACAGGTCGACGAGCTCGGGCACGTCGGCGGGGGAGAAGAGCGACCACTCGGCGTCCGCGTTCACCCGGCGCATGAACTCGTCCGGGATCCAGTGGGCGAGGTTCAGGTTGTGGGTGCGGCGGGCGTCCTCGCCGGTGTTGTCGCGGAGCTCCAGGAACTCCTCGATGTCCGCGTGCCAGGTCTCCAGGTAGACGGCGGCGGCGCCCTTGCGGCGGCCGCCCTGGTTCACGGCGGCGACCGAGGCGTCCAGCGTCTTCAGGAACGGCACGATGCCGTTGGAGTGCCCGTTGGTGCCGCGGATCAGCGAACCGCGCGAACGGATCCGGGAGTACGACAGGCCGATGCCGCCCGCGTGCTTCGACAGGCGCGCCACCTGGTGGTAGCGGTCGTAGATCGAGTCCAGCTCGTCCAGCGGCGAGTCCAGCAGGTAGCAGGAGGACATCTGCGGGTGGCGGGTGCCGGAGTTGAAGAGCGTGGGGGAGGAGGGCAGGTAGTCGAGCCGGCTCATCAGCCCGTACAGCGCCGCGACCTCGTCCAGCGCGCGCGCCGAGTCGTCCTCGGCGAGGCCGGCGGCCACCCGGAGCATGAAGTGCTGGGGGGTCTCGATCACCTTGCGGGTGATCGGGTGGCGCAGCAGGTAGCGCGAGTACAGCGTCCGCAGGCCGAAGTAGCCGAAGCGGTCGTCGGCGGCCAGGTCGATCAGCGCGTCCAGCCGGTTCGCGTGCAGGGAGACGAAGGCGGCGGTGCGGTCGGCGATCAGGCCCTCGCGGTGACCGGTCGCGACGGAGGCGGAGAAGCGGACGGCGCCCTGCGAGGCCGCCTCCTCGGCGATGGTGAGGGTGAGCAGCCGGGCGGCGAGCCGGGAGTAGGCGGGGTCCTCGGAGATGAGACCGGCCGCGGCCTCGGTGGCCAGTTCGCGCAGTTCCGCCTCGTCCGACCCGGCGTGCCGGCCGCGCAGCGCGGCGGCGGCGACCCGGCCGGGGTCGGTGTCGATGAGGTCGGCGGTGAGGTCGGTCAGGGTCCGCAGCAGTACGGTCCCGGGGCCGTCGCTCTCGATCGCGGCGGCCTCGGTGGCTGACGGACCCGCAGGCGCGATGGTCACGTGGGGGCTCTCCCTCGCTCGGCCCGGGGTCACGGCGGGGAGGGGCGGACGGGCGCACACACGCGGATGCACCCGTGTCCACCGGCCCACTCCGCGAGGCCCGGACGTCGTCGGCACCCGGAACGGTCGTACCGGGCGCACTGCCGGCAGGTGCTCGGACTCGCTCCGTGGACAAGGGCACACGAAGTACACCGTTGCGGGACAGTTCCGGATTCGCACCGGATTCCCCTGCGACGACAGCGAGCACGAGCATACATGTGGGGGGCGCCGATCTCGGCACCCCCCACATGTTGTGTCCCCCTCGGGTGTGAGGTGTCAGAGCTCCAGGGTGAGGGCGAGCAGCGGGGACAGGCCGGGAACCGGGCTCCAGTCCCGCTCGGGCAGCCGCGTGAAGCCCAGCCGCCGGTAGATCCGGTGGGCTGAGGCCATCCCGTCCTGGGTGGACAGCACCAGCCGGGCGCAGCCGTCGAGGGCCCTCGCCCGGTCGGCGCAGGCCCGGACGAGCGCCTCGCCGACGCCCCGGCCGCGCGCCGCGCGCGCCACGGCCAGCAGCCGGAACTCGGCCTCGCCGGGGACCGCGATGTCCGCCCACGCCCCGCCGCCGCGCGTGAAGGTGACCCCGCCGAGCAGCGCCCCGTCGGGGTCCACGGCGACCAGGACCTCCGCCTCGGCGGCCCGCCGGGCCACGTCCTTGATCACCGGCAGGTAGTCGTCGTCCTCGCCGAAGGTGAGGTGCCCGTCGTCGAGGTAGGCCCGGGCGGTGAGCTCGCCGAGCTCCTCGTGCTCCTCGGGCCGTACGGCCCTGATCGTGAAGTCCATGACGGGAAGTCTGCCGGGCTCAGCCGCTCGCGCCGACCGAATTGTCGGGCGCCCCGTCGCCGACCGGCGGCAGGTCGCCGCGCTCGACGGGGCCGTCGGCGCCGGTCGCCTTCGGCAGGACGGCGTCGAGTTCGGTGTCGTCGGCGCGGTGGGCCTTCCCGGCGGCCTCCTTGAGGAGCTCGCGGGGGACGGTGAGCGGGGCGGCGAGCTCGACGCGGAGCCCGTCCTCGTTCCGCAGGTAGGCGTGCTGGTCGCCGGTGCGGCGGTACCAGCCGTCGCCCTCGGGTTCGCAGGTGTCGCCCCCGGCGGGCCCGGCGGCGCACTCCTCGGCGCTGAACGGCCGCCGTTCGGCGGTGAGCGTGAGGTTGCCGCCGCCCTGGCGCACGTACACGATCTGGAAGCCGTCGTCGCCGACGACCCCGGCCGACTGGAGCGCCGGCGCGTACCCCTCGGCCTCGGTGACGTAGACGTGTTCGAGGCGGGTCTGGGCGTACTGGGCGCGGGCCTCCAGGGCGGCGCGGTCGGGTGCCGGCGGGGCGCCCGCCGTCACGGTGCCGCAGCCGGTGGCGGCGAGCAGGAGCAGCAGGAGGGGCGCGGTCCGCAGACGCATGAGCGGCCTTTCGGTGGTGACGACGCGGCAGGCCGCCCGGCCTGGTGGAAGGCGGGCGGCCTGCGGAGGGTACGCGACGGCTCAGTGGCTGCCGGCGCCGACCTTCGGGAGCGTGCGGACGCCGGCGTCGCCGGCGTCGGCCGTGTAGTCCGAGGGCGAGGTCTCGTCGACGCCCTCGGGGGCCTTGACGGCCTTGAGGACGAAGGTGAGGACCACGGTCACCAGGACGTTGAGCAGGAAGGCGGTGAGACCGATGTAGCCGATCTCGCCGATGCCGGGGATCTCGGCGGAGGAGCCGCCGAAGTGCGCCTGCTTCGGCGTCGACACGTTGTACGCGGCGATCGTGCCGTACACCATGCCCACGGCCCAGCCGGCGAGCAGCGCCCAGCGGTGGAACCAGCGGGTGAAGAGACCGCCGACCAGGGCGGGGAAGGTCTGGAGGATCCAGATGCCGCCGAGGAGCTGGAAGTTGATGGCGACCGTCTTGTCCATGGTGAGGACGAAGACGAGGGCGCCGACCTTCACCAGGAGGGAGACCAGCTTGGAGACCTTGGTCTCCTGCGCGGGGGTCGCGTCGGGCTTGAGGAAGTCCTTGTAGATGTTCCGGGTGAAGAGGTTGGCCGCGGCGATCGACATGATCGCGGCCGGGACGAGCGCGCCGATGCCGATGGCGGCGAAGGCCACGCCCGCGAACCAGGCGGGGAACATGTCCTCGAAGAGCTGCGGGATGGCGAGCTGGCCGTTCTGGACCTTGATCCCGGCGGCGATGGCCATGAAGCCGAGCAGCGCGAGCAGGCCCAGCATCAGCGAGTACAGCGGCAGGATCGTGGTGTTGCGGCGGATGACCTCGCGGCTCTTCGACGACAGGGTCGCCGTGATGGAGTGCGGGTACATGAAGAGCGCGAGCGCCGAGCCGAGCGCGAGCGTCGCGTACGTCCACTGCCCGGCCTCGGTCGGCACGAGCCCGCCGGCCTTGTTGGCGGTGAACTTCTCGTCGGCGGCGGCGAAGATCGCCTCGAAGCCGCCCAGCTTGATCGGGATGTAGATGATCGCCACGGCGATCACCAGGTAGATCAGGGTGTCCTTGACGAAGGCGATGAGCGCGGGGGCGCGCAGACCCGACGAGTAGGTGTACGCGGCGAGCACGCCGAAGGCGAGCAGCAGCGGCAGGTCCTTGATGAACCAGTGGGTGTTCTCGCCGCCGCCGACGCCCATCACGTCCAGGACGGCCTGGATGCCGACGAGCTGGAGCGCGATGTACGGCATCGTGGCGAGGATGCCGGTGAGCGCCACCGCGAGCGACAGGCCCTTGGAGCCGAAGCGGCCGCGGACGAAGTCGGAGGTGGTGACGTACCCGTGCTTGTGCGAGACCGACCACAGGCGCGGCAGGAAGGTGAAGATCAGCGGGTAGATCAGGATCGTGTACGGGACGGCGAAGAAGCCGGCCGCGCCCGCCGCGTAGATGGCCGCCGGGACGGCGACGAAGGTGTACGCGGTGTAGAGGTCGCCGCCGAGCAGGAACCAGGTGACCCAGGTGCCGAACGAGCGGCCGCCCAGGCCCCATTCGTCGAGGGTGTTCTCGTTCTCGGCCCTCCGCCACTTCGCGGCGAGGAAGCCCATGACCGTGACGGCCAGGAAGAAGAACACGAACACGGAGAGCGCGACGACGTTGACGTCCTTCATCGCTCCTCACCCCCCTCACGGGTGCGGCGGGCGCGCTGGTCGCGCTGCCAGAGCATGTAGGCGACGACGGTGAGCGCGGTCGAGACCAGCACCCACAGCATCTGGTACCAGTAGAAGAACGGAATGCCGGCGAGCAGGGGGTCGATCTTCGCGTAGGAATCCACCCAGAGCATCGCCACGAACGGGGCGATCAGGCAGAGCGCGATGACGATCCTGGTCGGTGTGACGACCGGTTGTTTCCCTGTTGTGGCTTCTGACATGGTGATGTAAGTCCCCTCGCTGATCACCGGCTGATGCCGTGGAAATTTAGGGGACTGTCCAGCTCATGGGAACCCTGTCTCGAATAACGGACGTGTATCGACGGTGCCCGCATTCACCCCGGCGCTGTCGAATTCAGGGAAAAAAGACGTGCCCCGACACATCTCACGGATGCGCCGGGGCACGGGTTCAGATCGATTTTCAGCCGTTGGGCCGCTGGAGCCGGGCGACGAACTTGTAGCGGTCGCCGCGGTAGACCGAGCGCACCCATTCCACCGGCTCGCCCTGCGCGTCCAGCGAGTGGCGGGAGAGCATCAGCATCGGCAGACCGACGTCGGTGCCGAGCAGTCCGGCCTCGCGCGGGGTCGCCAGCGAGGTCTCGATGGTCTCCTCCGCCTCGGCCAGGTGCACGTCGTACACCTCGGCCAGGGCGGTGTAGAGCGAGGTGTACTTCACCAGCGAACGGCGCAGCGCGGGGAAGCGCTTGGCCGAGAGGTGGGTGGTCTCGATCGCCATCGGCTCGCCGTTCGCCAGGCGGAGGCGCTCGATCCGGAGCACCCGGCCGCCGGCGGTGATGTCGAGCAGGCCGGCGAGGGTGTCGTCGGCGGTCACGTAGCCGATGTCGAGGAGCTGCGAGGTGGGTTCGAGGCCCTGGGCGCGCATGTCCTCGGTGTACGAGGTCAGTTGGAGCGACTGGGAGACCTTCGGCTTCGCGACGAAGGTGCCCTTGCCCTGGATGCGCTCCAGCCGGCCCTCGACGACCAGCTCCTGGAGGGCCTGGCGCACGGTGGTGCGCGAGGTGTCGAACTCGGCCGCGAGCGTCCGCTCCGGTGGCACCGGGGTGCCGGGCGGAAGGGTCTCCGTCATGTCGAGGAGGTGCCTTTTCAGCCGGTAGTACTTCGGCACGCGCGCGGTGCGGGTCGCCGCTCCGCCCTCTGTCTCCGTACCGCCCGCCTCCGTGGCCATGGCCTGCCTTCCCGACTGTGCTGCTGCCGTCACCGGCTCCTCCGTCTGTCGCGGCTCACATGGTGGCACGGACCGGTCACGGGTCGTCGGCCTCCCTCAGGTGTCGGTCCGATAACGGACGCGACTGCCCTTCTTATACACCCTTGACACCCCCAAAGGTCTAGGCCAAGCTCCGGGTACTGGTCTAAACCATTTAAGGCCAGGTCCCAGCCCCACGAGCACTACCTGACGTATGTCTTCGCGCGGTGGGCAGGGGTTGCAGGCATCCCTGAGGAGGGTGGCGTGAAGCGCAAGCTCATCGCGGCGATCGGCGTCGCGGGCATGATGGTCTCTATCGCTGCGTGTGGCGGTTCCGACAACGGCGGCAAGAAGGAAGAGACCAAGGGTGGCGGCGACAAGTCGCTGACCGTCTGGGTGATGGACGGTTCCGCTCCCAAGGAGTGGATCGACGGCGTCAACAAGGAGTTCGAGGCCGCTCACCCCGGCGTCAAGGTCAAGGTCGAGGTCCAGCAGTGGACCGACATCCAGACCAAGGTCACCACGGCGCTCTCCGAGGACACCCCGCCGGACGTCCTGGAGCTCGGCAACACCCAGACCACGGGCTACGCCGTCACCGGCGGCCTCGCGGACCTCAGCGGCGACAAGGACAAGCTGGGCTACGCCAACTGGAGCAAGGGCATGCTGCCCTCCGCCGAGCTGGACGGCAAGCTCTACGCCGCCCCGTGGTGGGCCGCCAGCCGCGTCGTGATCTACGACAAGGCCGCGTACAAGAAGGCCGGCGTCACCCCGCCGAAGACCCGCACCGAGTGGATCGACGGCCTGAAGAAGCTCAAGGCCGCCGACGCCAAGTCGCAGCCCATCTACCTCCCGGGCCAGAGCTGGTACGTCCTCGCCGGCTTCCTGTGGGACGAGGGCGGCGAGCTCGCGGTCAAGGACGGCGACAAGTGGAAGGGTGGCCTGGCCACCCCGCAGGCCGCCGCCGCCATGAACTTCTACAAGGAGCTTCAGTCCTACTCGACCGCTCCGAAGGACAAGGACGAGGCGACCCCGCAGCAGTCCGTCGACATCGTCCCCAAGGGCGGCGTCGCGTCCTGGATCGGCCTCGGCTGGGAGGCCGGCGGCGCGATCGCGGCCATCGAGAAGGCCGGCAAGAAGGCCGACTTCGGCTACTTCCCGATCCCGGGCAAGACGGCCGACAAGCCGGGCTCCGTCTTCTTCGGCGGCTCCAACCTCGCCGTCGCCGAGCGCTCCAAGAACCAGGACCTGGCCAAGGAGTGGCTGGCCTTCGTCACCAACAAGAAGCAGCTCGAGTCGTACGGCACCGCCAACAAGGGCGGCATCATCCCCGTCGACACGTCCGCGCAGGTCACCCCTGAGGCCGGCTCCTTCGCCGAGGCCATGGTCAAGGTCGCCGAGGTCGGTCGCATCACCCCGATCACGGGCGGCTGGGCCAACGTCGAGACCGAGCCCAACCCGATCAAGGGCTACATGACCAAGGTCCTGAAGGGCGAGGACCCGCAGAAGGCCGGCGAAGAGGCCGACAAGGTCATCGCCGAGCGCATCAACCAGCAGTAATCCCACCCCGGTGGGGGGGGGGGGGGGCGCCCCCCCCCCCCCCCCGCGGGCGGGGGGGGGGGGGGCGGCGCCCCCCCCCCCCCCGCCCCGGGGGGGGGGGGGGGGCCCCCCCCCCCCCCGCCACCTGGGCATTGCAGTGATTGCGGCCCGCTCCCCCGGGCCGCGCCCCGGTGGGCGCGGGAGCCCCAGAACCGCGAGGAAGAAGACCATGACCGTGGACTCCCAGGGGACGGCGACCGCCGGTTCCCAGGACGCGCCCGGGAGGGCGGCAGGGAAGTCGCAGACTCCGCCACCCCCTTCCGGCGCGAAGGATTCCCTTCAGCCCTCGCGTGGCAGGCGTTCGCTGCCCAGTGGGCTACTGCCGTACCTGCTCGTCACGCCTGCCCTGCTGTCCATGGCGGGACTGCTGCTCTACCCCTTGATCAGCAACGTGATCCTCTCCTTCCAGTCGGTCAACCGGCGGGAGCTGATCCGCCGCGAGACCCCCTGGGTGGGCTTCGACAACTACACGGAGCTGCTGAGCGACCCCGACTTCTGGACCGTCGTCCTCCGCTCGGTCCTCTTCACCGCGGCCAACGTCGCGCTCATCATGGGCGTCGGCACCGGCATCGGCCTCCTGCTCAACCGCCTCGGCAAGAAGATGCGGCTCGTGCTCTCCCTGGCGCTGATGTTCGCCTGGGCCATGCCGATCGTCGCCTCCGTCACCGTCTTCCGGTGGCTCTTCGACGAGCAGTTCGGCGTCGCCAACTGGCTGATGCGCACGCTCGGCTTCGCCGGTTACGAGCAGCACAACTGGTTCGAGACCAGCCTCTCCACCTTCGTGATCATCACGGCCCTGGTCGTCTGGGGCTCCGTCCCCTTCGTCGCCCTCAACATGTACGCCGGCCTCACCACCGTGGGCACCGAGCTGTACGAGGCGGCCCGCATGGACGGCGCGAGCGGCTGGCGGACCTTCTGGTCCGTGGTCTTCCCGAACCTGAAGCCCTTCTTCATGATCACCACCTTCCTGGAGATCATCTGGGTCTTCAAGGCGTTCACCCAGGTCTACGCCATGAACCAGGGCGGCCCCGACCGCGCCTCCGAGACCCTCCCCGTCTTCGCCTACATCGAAGGCATGAGCCAGCAGCACTACGGCGTCGCGGCCGCCATCTCGATCCTCACCATCGTGATGCTCCTCGTGGCCATGTCCTTCTACTTCCGCCTGATCCTGAAGCAGGAGGACGAGCAGTGAGCACCACCGCACAGACCCCCCAGGCGCCGGCTCCGCAGAAGCTGCGCACCCGCAAGCCGCTGACCGTCGGCAATGTGGCGAAGAACGCCGCAGCGCTCGTCCTCGCCCTGGTCTTCGTCTTCCCCGTCTACTGGATGTTCTCGTCCTCGCTGAAGCCGCAGAGCGAGATCCTGACCAAGGACCCGGTCTTCGTCTTCACCCCGACCCTCGAGAACTACTCGACGGCCACCGGTGTCGACCTCTTCTGGACGTACGTCACCAACAGCCTCATCGTCACGGTCGGCGCCGTCCTCCTGGCCCTGCTCGTCGCGCTCGCCGCGAGCTTCGCGATCGCCCGCATGAGGTTCAAGGGCCGCAAGGGCATCGTCCTCATCGTGATGATGGCCCAGATGGCCCCCTGGGAGGTCATGGTCATCGCGATGTACATGATCGCCCGCGACAACGAGATGCTGAACAGCATCCCGCTGCTCACCGCGATCTACTTCGTGATGGTCCTCCCCTTCACCATCTGGACCCTGCGCGGCTTCATCGCCGCCGTCCCGGTCGAGCTGGAGGAGGCCGCCCAGATCGACGGCTGCACCCGCGGCCAGGCGTTCCGCAAGGTCATCTTCCCGCTGCTCGCCCCGGGCCTCATGTCCACCTCGCTCTTCGGCTTCATCACGGCCTGGAACGAGTTCGCCATGGTGCTCGTGCTCAACAAGGACAAGACGAACCAGACCCTGACGCTCTGGCTCACGCAGTTCCAGACCGCGTTCGGCGACGACTGGGGCGCCACCATGGCCGCCTCGACGCTCTTCGCCCTCCCCGTGCTCATCGTCTTCCTCTTCCTCCAGCGCAAGGCCGTCGGCGGCATGACCGCCGGCGCGGTGAAGGGATAACGGCGCCCCATGACCACACTCGTACGCGGCTCGGACACCCTGACCCGTGACGCGCTCACGGTGCTCCAGCCCGGCTTCGTCGGCACCACCGCACCCGACTGGCTGCTCCGCCGGATCGGCGAGGGCCTGTCGTCCGTCGGCCTCTTCGGCCGCAACGTCGTCAGCCCCGAGCAGCTCGCCCGCCTCACCGCCCAGCTCCGCGCGGAGCGGGAGGACGTCCTCGTCGCCATCGACGAGGAGGGCGGCGACGTCACCCGCCTGGAGGTCAACGAGGGCTCGTCCTTCCCGGGCAACTACGCCCTGGGCCGGGTCGACGACGTCGAGCTGACCCGGGCCGTCGCCCGCGAGCTCGGCCGCCGGCTCATCGCCTGCGGGATCGACCTCAACTGGGCCCCCTCGGCCGACGTGAACTCCAACGCCGAGAACCCGGTCATCGGCGTCCGCTCCTTCGGGCCGGACCCCGACCTGGTCGCCCGTCACACCGTGGCGTACGTCGACGGCCTCCAGGCCGTCGGAGTCGCGGCCTGCACCAAGCACTTCCCCGGACACGGCGACACCAACGTGGACTCCCACGACGCGCTGCCCCGGATCGATGTGGACCTCGCCACACTGCACGCCCGTGAGCTGGTGCCTTTCCGCGCGGCCATCGCCGCGGGTACCAAAGCGGTCATGAGCGCGCATATCCTGCTCTCCGCGCTCGACACTGAACGTCCGGCCACCCTGAGCCCGCAGATCCTCACCGGTCTGCTCCGCCAGGAGCTGGGCTTCGACGGGCTGATCGTCACGGACGGCATGGAGATGCAGGCCGTCGCGGCGACGTACGGCATCGAGCGCGGATCCGTCCTCGCCATCGCCGCGGGCGCCGACGCCATCTGCGTCGGCGGCGGGCTGTGCGACGAGGACACCGTGCTGCGGCTGCGCGACGCGCTCGTCGACGCGGTACGGACCGGTGAACTGCCCGAGGAGCGGCTGGCCGACGCCGCGGCGCGCGTGCGCGCCCTGGCGGCCTGGACCCAGGCGCACCGGGCCAGGGGGGCCGGATCGGTGCCGGGCGCGGCAGTGCAGGAGGGGACCGCGCCCGGCACCGACATCGGACTCGTGGCGGCCCGCAGGGCCCTGCGGATCACCAAGGGGGCCGGGCTCTACACCCCCGTGTCGAGCGCTCCCTTCGTCGCGTCCTTCACGCCGGTCGCCAACTTCGCCGTCGGCGACGAGACCCCGTGGGGCGTCGCCGCCGAGCTGGGCCGGCTGCTGCCGGGCACCGAGTCCGGTTCCTTCGACGCCGAGGCCACGGTCGAGTCCGTGCTCGCGGCGGCGGGGGAGCGGCGGATCGTCGCGGTCGTCCGTGACCTCCACCGCCACCCGTGGATGACCGCGGCCCTGGACGGCCTGGTGGCCGTCCGCCCGGACACCGTCGTCGTCGAGATGGGCCTCAACGAGGCGGAGCCGCGCGGCGCCCTGCACATCGCCACCCACGGCGCCGCCCGGGTCTGCGGCCGCGCCGCGGCCGAGGCCGTGGTCGGCACCGGCACCTGACACCGGCGCGAGCGGTACGAACGCGAGCGGTACGAACGCGAGCGGTACGAGCGTCAGCGGTACGAGAAGGGGCCCGGCACCTGGGATCAGGTGCCGGGCCCCTCGGCCTTGTTCCCGAGGGGGATCAGATGCCCTGCCAGGAGGGCTTGCTCGCGTAGGTCTGGCGGAAGTAGTCGGCGAGCTTCAGCTTGGAGGCGGCTGCCTCGTCCACGACCACGGTGGCGTGCGGGTGGAGCTGGAGCGCGGAGGCCGGCACGAGCGCCGCCACGGGCCCCTCGACGGTCTGCGCGACGGCCTCGGCCTTGCCCTCGCCGGTGGCGAGCAGCACCAGGTGGCGGGCCTCCAGGATGGTGCCGATGCCCTGGGTGATGACGTGGTGCGGGACCTGCTCGATGTCGTTGTCGAAGAAGCGGGCGTTGTCCACCCGGGTCTGCTCGGTGAGCGTCTTGATCCGGGTGCGGGAGGCGAGCGAGGAGCACGGCTCGTTGAAGCCGATGTGCCCGTCGGTGCCGATGCCGAGGATCTGGAGGTCCACGCCGCCGGCGTCGATGAGCGCCTTGTCGTACGCCTCGCAGGCCGCCTGGACGTTTTCGGCGGAGCCGTCGGGGCCCATGAAGTGGTCCTCCGGCAGACCGAGCGGCTCCACGACCTGGCGCAGCACGGTCGAGCGGTACGACTCCGGGTGCCCGGCGGGCAGGCCGACGTACTCGTCCAGCTGGGCGATGCGGGCCCGCGAGGCGTCCACGGAACCGGCCCGGACCTGGGCGGTCAGGGCGTCGTAGATCGGGATCGGGGTCGAGCCCGTGGCCACGCCGAGCAGCGCGTCGGGCTTGCGGCGCAGGAGGTCGGCGATGCCGTCCGCGATGAGCTCTCCGCCCGCCTTGGCGTCCTTGACGATGACAACTTCCACGCTGTGCCTGCCGATCTGGTGAGGGGCTGGGGAGGGGCCATGTGGTATAGACCAATCAAAGTCCAAATCTAGCAGAGGGAAGCCCGTCTCCTCATGCCGTTCCGCACCCCGGACGGCCCGCGCCTCCCGGCCCCTCTCCATGGTCGGCCGCCCCCGCCCCACCAGCCACCTGGGCCGCCCCGCCCCTCCTGCGCCCGGGGCCGGCTCAGGTCAGCGAGCCTCCCGTGGCGTCGATCCAGGCCCCCGTCACCCAGCGGGCCTCGTCCGAGGCGAGGAAGGCCACCACATCGGCTATGTCCGCCGGGCTCCCGACCCCGCCGAGCGCCGAGTGCGCCGCCGCCCCGGCCCACGCCTCCTCGCTCCCGCGCAGCCATCCGGCGTTGATGTCCGTGTCCACGATCCCGGGCGCCACCGAGTTGACCGTGATCCCGCGCCCGCCCAGCAGCTTCGAGAGGTCGCGGGTGAAGACGTCCAGGGCCGCCTTCGACATGGAGTAGGCGATCAGGTCCGGCATCAGCGCCGTCCTGCTCAGCCCGGTCGACACATTGACGATCCGGCCGCCGTCCCGCAGCCGCTCCGCCCCCAGCCGCGCGAGGAAGAACGGCGCCTTCGTGTTTACAGCGAACACCCGCTCGAACTCCTCCTCGCTGATCGTCGCGAAGGGGCGCGAGGCCGCGATGCCGGCGTTGTTCACCAGGATGTCCAGTCCCTCCGCCCGCGCGTCGAAGGCCGCCCACAGAGCCTCCGCGTCCCCCGGCACCCCCAGCTCCTGCCCGATCGCGAACGCCTCGCCGCCCGCCGCCTCGATCGCCGCGACCGTCTCCTTGGCCGCCGCCTCGTTCGTCCCGTAGTGCACGGCCACCCGCGCCCCGTCCCGCCCCAGCCGCTCGGCGATCCCCCGTCCGATGCCCCGGCTCGCTCCGGTGACCAGTGCCGTCTTGCCCGTGAGCACGCCCATGGCGACGCCCCCCTCATTCCCTAGCGGTCGTTACAGAAAGAACCGTAGCACCTTCTTTAGCGCCCGCTATAGAATTGGCGACATGACGCCAGGACAGCGCGGCCGACCGCGCTCCTTCGACCGCCCGACGGCGCTGGAGCAGGCCACCATGGCCTTCTGGGAGCACGGCTACGAGACGACCTCGGTCTCCGACCTGACCCGCGCGATGGGCATCAGCGCCCCCAGCCTCTACGCCGCCTTCGGCGACAAGAGGACGCTCTTCGAGGAGGTCGTGGCGGCGTACGTGGTCTCGCACGGGGCCTTCGGCACCCGCGCCTTCGAGGAGGAGCCGACGGCCCGCGCCGGCGTCGCGAGGATGCTCAGGGAGGCCGCCGACCACTACACGGAGCCCGGGCACCCCCGCGGCTGCATGGTGATCTCGGCGGCGATCAACTGCTCCACCCCGGAGGTGGAGGAGGACCTGCGGGCCCGGCGCAACGCCAACCTGGCCGCCATCGAGGAGCGGATCCGCCGGGACGTCGACACCGGCGCGCTGCCCCCCGGCACCGACCCGCGCACCCTCGCCCGCCTGAGCGGCGCCGTGCTCCAGGGCATGTCCCAGCAGGCCCGCGACGGCGCGACGGCGGAGGAGCTCACGGCGGTGGCGGAAACGGCGATGCTGTCCTGGCCACCGGCCTGACGCTCACCCCGGAAGATCCCGGGAAAAACCGCCGCCCTCGGAAACGCCCCCGGACACGCCCTCGGAAACGCCCCCGGACACGCCCTCGGAAACGCCCCCGGGAACGACCGCGGGCCGCGGCGCCTGGCGGGACCCTCAACCCGCCCGGCACCGCAGCCCGGGTGTGCCCGGCCGGGGGTGTGCGGACCCTCGGCCGTGAAGGGAGGTCTCGGCGCAGTCAGGGCAGAGAGCGCCGGGTACCTCGTCCATCCTCCTGTGCGGGGAGGATGGAGGCTGTGTGGAGTTCGATGCCTTCATTGTGGACTAGACCATTCTTGTCTGTCCATCCACCTGAACGCGGTGTTTCCGGGCCCATCCTCCAACACGGAGCCCGGGAGATCCAGGTTCACCCGCTGTTAATTCCGCGGGTACGCTCGCACCGTGCCCTCCATGAACGACCTCGTCCACCAGCACACCGCCCTGAGCGACTCCGACCTGGAGTGGCTCCACCTGCTGGTGTCGGAGTGGCAGCTGCTCTCCGACCTCTCCTTCGCCGACCTCGTCCTGTGGGTCCCCACCCTCGACGGCACCCGGTACGTCTCCGTCGCCCAGATGCGGCCCAACACCGGCCCCACCTCCTACCAGGACGACATGGTCGGCCACCTCGTCCCGCGCGGCCGCCGCCCGCTCCTGGACGCCGCCCTGGACGAGGGCCGGATCGTCCGCGAGGGCGACCCCGAGTGGCGCGAGGAGGTCCCGGTCCGGGTCGAGTCCATCCCCGTGCGCCGCGAGGGCCGCGTCCTCGGCGTCATCGCCAGGAACACCAACCTGCTGACCGTCCGCACCCCCTCCCGGCTGGAGCTCACCTACCTCCAGTCGGCCTCCGACCTCGCCCAGATGATCGCGGCCGGCACCTTCCCCTACCCCGGCGAGCAGTCCGACATGGACTCGCTGCCGCGGGCCGGCGACGGCCTGGTCCGCCTGGACGCCGAAGGCATGGTCCAGTACGCCTCGCCCAACGCCCTCTCCGCCTACCACCGGCTCGGCCTCGCCGCCGACCTGGTCGGCCAGCACCTCGGCCAGATCACCGCCGAACTGGCCCCCTCCCGCGGCCCGGTCGACGAGGCGCTGGTCAAACTCGCCTCCGGGTACGCCCCCCGGAACTTCGAGGTCGAGGGCAGCGGCGGGGTCATCCAGCTGCGGTCCATCCCGCTCAAGCCCAAGGGCAGCCGGATCGGTTCCCTGGTCCTGCTCCGAGACGTCACCGAACTGCGCCGCCGCGAGCGCGAGTTGATCACCAAGGACGCCACCATCCGGGAGATCCACCACCGGGTGAAGAACAACCTCCAGACGGTGGCCGCCCTGTTGCGCCTCCAGGCCCGCCGGATGGACTCCGACCGCGGCCGCGAGGCGCTCAACGAGGCGGTCCGGCGCGTCGGTTCGATCGCCATCGTCCACGAGACGCTGTCCCAGAACCTGGACGAGCGGGTCGAGTTCGACGAGATCGCCGACCGGGTCATCGCGATGGTCGCCGAGATCTCCCCGGGCAAGGTCACCTGCCGCCGCAACGGCCGCTTCGGCATCCTGGACGCGGAGGTCGCCACCCCGCTCTCCATGGTCCTCACCGAGATCCTTCAGAACGCCCTGGAGCACGCCTTCGCCCCCGGCGAGCACGGCACGGTCGAGGTCAGCGCGGTCCGCGGCGAGCCCCGCCCCGACAGCCGACTCCTCATCACCGTCCGGGACGACGGCCGTGGTCTGCCCGAGGGCTTCGACCCGCAGACCGCCGGCAACCTCGGCCTCCAGATCGTACGGACCCTGGTGGAGGGGGAGTTGGGCGGCACCTTCGACATGCGCCCCGGCAGCGAGCGCGGCACGAAGGTGGTCCTGGACATCCCGGTGCGCCCGCAGAAGTGACGGCCGGCGCCGCCCCGCCCGGCAGCGCCACGTACAGCAGAGCCACGTACCGGCGCCACGTACAGCAGCGAGCCCCGGACCGAGGTGATCGGTCCGGGGCTCGAATGCTGTGGGGTACTGCTGTGTTGCTTTACTGCTGCGCGCTGCGGCTCGGGAGCGGTGAATGCGTACGCGGTGTACGCGCCGCGTGCCTCAGGCTGTGCAGGTGGCTCAGGCGCTGGCGT
This sequence comes from Streptomyces sp. NPDC059201, assembly GCF_042754585.1. Taxonomy (NCBI): domain Bacteria; kingdom Bacillati; phylum Actinomycetota; class Actinomycetes; order Kitasatosporales; family Streptomycetaceae; genus Streptomyces; species Streptomyces sp. NPDC059201. The sequence continues at coordinate 38,176 of NZ_JBHZBB010000017.1, read as the reverse complement.
TGCGCGCCCGGTTGCGGGCGGCGCGGCGCTTCATCGCACGACGCTCGTCCTCGCTGAGGCCACCCCAGACGCCGGAGTCCTGGCCGGACTCGAGCGCCCACTGCAGGCACTGCTCCATGACGGGGCAGCGGCGGCAGACGGCCTTGGCTTCCTCGATCTGCAGCAGCGCAGGACCGGTGTTGCCGATGGGGAAGAACAGCTCGGGGTCTTCCTCACGACAAACGGCGTTGTGACGCCAGTCCATGGCTGCTACCTCTCTTGGTTATTACGTGCAAGTTGCTTGTGAATGTGAACGCTTTCACGAATCCCTCAACAAGTGAAGGGCCGACTGCCGGATGAACCGGTGTGGTCCTTGGTTTGAGGAGGGGTTCTGGCTCTCAGTGGAGGCCGGTCTTGCGGGCCGTCCCGATCGCCAAGAAGAGACTCGCAAACCTCGGCAGCGGATACAACCCCTTCCGGAAAGTTTTTTTTGATTCCTCGGTGTCGGCTAGGTCACAGCCGTACTTCTAAGGGGTGGATGCGCGCCTAAACGTTCGAGTGCAAGGACTTTCGGCCCTTCCACTCACACAATCACACGCAGTGCACGGCGTACGCCTGTGAACGTCACGCTCGTACGCAGTCCCAGGTGGTCTCCGTCCATCTGGAGGGGGAGAGGCACCTTCGAATGCAAGGTGAAGTCGGTCAGGTCGTGCAGAGTCACGGCGTGCTTGCCGCGAGGGCCCTTTTCGGGGCTGGAAGTGAGCAGCTGGGTGGCGTACCGGGCCACCGCCGGCGTCGACAGACGGCTCAGTCCGAGCACGTCGAGCGCGGTCTCGAAGGACGCCTCCGGGGACGCGTACACCGGGCGATTGCCCAGGTAGGTCCAGGGGGAGGTGTTGCAGATTATGGAGAGGACCAGGTCCTCCACCGGCTCGGCGCCGGGCCGCTCCAGGGTGATCGTCCCGTGCCGCCGGTGCGGTTCCTCCAGGAACTGGCGGAACACCTGGCGCAGATAGAGCGCGTGCGTGGACCGCTTGCCGCGCTCGCGCTGCTGTTCGACCCGGCCGATCACGCTGGCGTCGAAACCGAGTCCGGCGCAGAAGGTGAACCAGCGGGCCGGCACCTCCTCGTCCGGGGTGCCCGGCGTCCCCGAGGCGAGCCCCAGGCTCACCGTCCGGGCGCGCCGCTCCCGCAGCGCGTCCAGCAGGGCGCCTGTCGCCTCCACGGCGTCGTTCGGCAGCCCCAGCGCGCGGGCGAACACATTGGTCGAACCGCCCGGCACGACCGCGAGGCCCGGCAGCCGGTCCGGATCGGGCCCGCCGTGCAGCAGTCCGTTCACGACCTCGTTCACCGTGCCGTCGCCGCCGAGGGCCACGACCAGGTCGATCTCCCCCGACTCGGCGGCCCGCCGGCCGAGGTCCCGCGCGTGCCCCCGGTACTCGGTGCTGACGGCCTCCAGCTTCATCTCGCTCGCCAGCGCGTGGATCAGCACGTCACGGGTGCGGGCACTGGTGGTGGTGGCTGCCGGGTTGACCACGAGAAGTGCGCGCATGACCGCCAGCGTACCTACCCGGCGGTACCGATCCCAGTCCTGCCCGACCCCCGGACACCTCCGCCGGGACCCCGCCCCGGGTCCCGGACCCGGCTCCCCGGCCGCCCCCGTTACGCTGCCCTCCATGAGCAGTGCGGAGCAGAGCAGTACGGAGCAGACCCCCCGCCCGACCCGGCTGGCCGCCGCCGCGGGCGTGGCCCTCGTCGAGGCCCTCGGGCTCCTCGCCGGAGGTGTCTACCTGCTGGTGCGGACGCTCCTCGACGGCGGCGCGGACCTCACCGGCGGGGTGACCGGCGGTGTGACACTGCTCGCACTCGGCCTGATCCCGCTCGCCGCCGCCCGCGGCCTGTGGCGGATGCGCTCCTGGAGCCGCGGACCGGCCGTGATCACCCAGATCCTCGCCCTGCCGGTCGCCTGGCAGATGCTCCAGTCCGAGGGCGTGATCCCGTACGGGATCGTCCTCGCCGTCCTCGCCGTGACCGGGCTCGTCCTCCTGGTGAACCCGGCCACGACCGAGGCGCTCGGCATCCGGCGCCCCGGCCAGGAGAGCTGACCCCTTACTCCTCCACGAGGAGCTTCTCCCGCAGCTGCGCCAGGGTCCTGGCGAGCAGCCGGGAGACGTGCATCTGGGAGATGCCGACCTCCTGCGCGATCTGCGACTGGGTCATGTTCCCGAAGAAACGGAGCAGCAGGATCCGCTTCTCCCGGGGCGGCAGGTCCTCCAGGAGCGGCTTGAGCGACTCCCGGTACTCGACCCCCTCCAGGGCCTCGTCCTCCGCGCCCAGCGTGTCCGCGACGGCCGGCGACTCGTCGTCGGTGTCCGGCACGTCCAGCGAGAGCGTCGAGTAGGCGTTCGCCGACTCCAGGCCCTCCAGGACCTCCTCCTCGGAGATCCCGAGCCGCTCCGCCAGCTCGTGCACGGTCGGTGAGCGCCCGTGCTGCTGCGACAGCTCCGCCGTCGCCGTCGTCAGCGACAGGCGCAGCTCCTGGAGCCGGCGCGGCACCCGGACCGCCCAGCCCTTGTCGCGGAAGTGCCGCTTGATCTCGCCGACCACCGTCGGCGTCGCGTACGTGGAGAACTCCACGCCCCGCTCCGGGTCGAACCGGTCGACCGACTTGATCAGGCCGATCGTCGCCACCTGCGTCAGGTCGTCGAGCGGCTCGCCGCGGTTGCGGAAGCGCCGCGCCAGATGCTCCACGAGCGGCAGGTGCATCCGTACCAGCCGGTGGCGCAGCTCGGCCTTCTCCGGGGAGCCCTCCGGCAGCGCCCGCAGCTCCACGAAGAGCGCGCGGGCGCCGCTGCGGTCCTGCGGCTGGTGACCCTGCGGGGCCCCGTCACCGGCCGCCACCGCCTCCATCACCTCCGCGGCCTCCGCCGCCACGTCGGCCTCGGCCTCGGCCTCGGCCTCGGCCGTCGCGTCCGCCTCCGCGGCGTCCGCCGTGACCGACGCGTCCGCCGTGACCGCCGTGGCGTCCGCCGTGCCGTCCGGTGCCGTGGCCGGGGCGTCCGGTGCCGGGGGAGCCCCGTCGTGCTGCTGCTCGTGCTCGCTCATCTGGTCCGCCTGCTGCTCCGTAGCGACCTCATGCGGCCGTGCCTGCTGCCCAGGGATGCCGGCCGTCGCGTCCCCGCTCCTCACGCCGGGCCTGGCCCCGCGCCGCGCTGTTTGTACAGGCTGATCGAGACGGTGTTGTCGTCCGCGACCGTGGACTCGACCTTCCCGGCCAGCGCCGACAGCACCGTCCAGGCGAAGGTGTCCCGCTCGGGGGCCCGGCCGTCCGTGGTCGGCGCGGACACGGTCACGTCGAGGGAGTCGTCCACCAGCCGGAAGACGCAGCTCAGGACCGAGCCGGGCACCGCCTGCTGGAGCAGGATCGCGCACGCCTCGTCCACCGCGATCCGCAAGTCCTCGATCTCGTCGAGGGTGAAGTCCAAGCGCGCCGCGAGACCGGCCGTGGCCGTACGCAGCACGGACAGATAGGCACCCGCAGCGGGCAGCCGGACTTCCACGAAGTCCTGGGTCCCGGGCTCGCCTGCGATCTGGGACACCCTCACCTCCAAGGTGGCACAAGCTCATTCGGGGCCCGGGGGAAGGCCCCGGACCGGGCGGGTCACGCAGGGGCTGCGCTGTCCGCCGTGACGCTATCGCGATCCATCCTGCCGTGTCGCCGCAAGCCCCCGGGCCCCCGATCGCGGCCCCTCACTCATGGTAGGCCCATGGGTGCGGACCGTGGCCAGGGGTGTGCGGAGGCCAAAAGAAGGCGACCGGCGGAGGGGTGACGTACCCAATGCCCCACCCGTCGAACCGCCCCGCGGCGAACGGACCGGGCCGCCTCAGACGAGCGACTCGTCCAGGAAGCACCAGCGCCACGCCTCGCCCGGCTCGAAGGTCCGCATCACCGGGTGCCCCGTCGCGTCGAAGTGCCCGGTCGCGTGCCGCCCCTGCGAGGAGTCGCAGCAGCCCACGTGCCCGCAGGCCAGACAGAGCCGCAGCTGCACCGGGTTCGTCCCCTCGGCCAGGCACTCGGGGCAGGTCTCGTGGAGCGGGGCCGGCTCGGGGCGCGGCATTTCTGCTACGTGCGGGCACTCGATCATGATGGCCAGGGTACGGGGCGGACGGCCTGGACCCGGGCTCACGGGACGAGCGGCGCGAGGGACGGTGGAGGGCGGCATGGACGCACTGCGGCTGGTGGCACTGGTGGCGGCGAGCGCGGCGGTGGCGGGCTTCGCCCGCCGCACCCCGGTCCCCGCGCCGCTCCTCCTCGTCGCGGTCGGTCTGGCCGCCTCGTACCTCCCCGGGGTCCCCGACTACACCCTCGATCCGCACATCGTGCTGCCGCTGATCCTGCCGCCGCTGCTCTACACGGCCGCCGTCGAGTCCTCCTACCTGGACCTGCGCGCCAACATCCGGCCCGTCGCGCTGCTCTCCGTGGGGTACGTCCTCTTCGCCACGGTGGCCGTCGGTTGGCTGGCGTACGTCCTCGTCCCCGACCTGCCGCTCACCGCCGCCCTCGTCCTCGGCGCGGTGATCGCCCCGCCGGACGCGGTGGCCGCCACCGCCATCGCCCGCCGGCTCGGCCTGCCCCACCGGATCACCACGATCCTCCAGGGCGAGTCCCTGGTGAACGACGCGACCGCGATCACCGCCTACAAGGTCGCGCTCGCCGCCGCCGTCGGCGAGGGCATCAGCTGGGCCGGCGGCCTCGGCGAGTTCGCCCTCGCGGCGGTCGGCGGCATCGGCGTCGGCCTGGTCCTCATGGTGCCGATCCACTGGATGCGGACGCGGCTCACCGAACCCCTCCTCCAGAACACCCTCTCCCTCCTCATCCCCTTCATCGCCTACGCGGCGGCCGAGCAGTTCCACGCCTCCGGGGTCCTGGCCGTCGTCGTGGTCGGCCTCTTCCTCGGGCACAAGGCGTGGAAGGTCGACTTCGCCACCCGGCTCCAGGAGGAGGCGGTGTGGAAGATGGTCGCCTTCGTCCTGGAGTCCGCCGTCTTCGCCCTCATCGGCCTCCAACTGCCCTATGTCGTCCAGGGGCTCGGCCAGTACGGCATCGGGGAGGCGCTCTGGTACGCCTTCGGGGTCTTCGTCTTCGTCGTCGTGGTGCGTTTCGTCTGGGTCTTCCCGGCCACGTTCCTGCCCCGCAGGCTCTCCGCGCGGATCCGGGAGCGCGAGCCCGGCGTCGACTGGAAGGCGCCCGTGGTCGTCGGCTGGGCCGGCATGCGCGGGGTGGTCTCCCTCGCCATCGCCTTCTCCATCCCCGAGGTCACCGACGGCGTCGAGTTCCCCGCCCGCAACCTCGTCCTCTTCCTCACCTTCACCACCGTCATCGCCACCCTCGTCGTCCAGGGCCTCACCCTGCCCCCGCTGATCCGCGCCCTGAAGCTCCCGGGCCGCGACCGCTACCAGGAGACCCTGGCCGAGGCGCAGGCCCAGAGCGAGGCGTCCCGCGCCGCGGAAGCCCGCCTCGAAGCGCTCCTCGCCGACGAGCGCAACGCCCTCCCAGGCCCCCTCGCCGCCCGTCTCCGCACGGTCCTGGAGCGCCGCCGCAACAGCGTCTGGGAGCGCCTCGGTTCGGTCAACGACCTCACCGGAGAGACCGCCGACGACACCTACCGCCGCCTCTCGCGCGAGATGATCGAGGCCGAGCGCGAGGTCTTCGTCCGGCTGCGCGACGAGCGCCGCATCGACGACGAGATGATGCGTACCCTCCTGCGCCGCCTCGACCTGGAGGAGGCCGCCGCCTACCGCGAGGAGGCGGACTAGCTGCCGCTAGCCTCGGACCCGGTGATCACCGCGGCGAGGCGGCTCCCGGGCGGGAAGGCGCCCTCCTCGGCGAGGGACACCAGTGCGAGGAGCATTTTGGCGACATACAGCCGCTCGATGGCGAGTCCATGCCGCGCCTCGAAGTCCTGTGCGAACGCGCCGAGCGCCGGGGTCGTCCTGCCGTAGCCGCCGCAGTGGAAGCGCTCGTCCAGCCACCAGTCGCCGCGCGGGCCCCCGAAGGCCGCCTCCTGGAGGGCCCGCACCTCACCGCCGAGGAAACCGCCCTTCAGCACCGGCACCCCCAGCGTCCGGCCGCCGAAACCGGCCGCGAGACCCGCCAGCGTGCCGCCCGTGCCGCAGGCCACCGCGGCGACGTCCGCGCGCCCGTCCAGCTCCCGGCCCAGCGCCGCGCACCCCTCCACCGCGAGCGCGTTGCTGCCGCCCTCGGGGACCACGTACGTCCCCTCCGGGGCCCGATCGAGCAGCGCGGCCAGCACCGCCGGCTCGTTCTTGGTCCGGTACGTGGAGCGGTCGACGAACTCCAGCCGCATCCCGTCCGCCGCGCACCGCGCCAGCGAGGGGTTCAGGGGCCGCCCGGCCAGCTCGTCGCCGCGTACGACCCCGATGGTGGGGAAGCCCAGCAGCCGGCCGGCGGCCGCGGTGGCCCGCAGGTGGTTGGAGTAGGCGCCGCCGAAGGTCAGCACCGGCCGCCCGGCCGCCGCCCGCAGGTTGAGCGCGAGCTTGCGCCACTTGTTGCCGGGCAGGTCGGGATGGATCAGGTCGTCCCGCTTCAACAGGAGCGTCAGCCCGCGCCGGGTGAACCGCTCGTCCTCCACCGGCTCCAGGGGAGAGGGGAGCCGGGGCCGCAGGGCGGAGAGGTCGTACGTGTCCACCCGCCCATTCTCGCGGGCCACGCGCGCGTGGGGAGCCGGGGCCCCGCCGTACCGCCGGACTGGGGCCCCACCGTGCGGCCGGGCCGGGGCTCCGCCGTGCGGCCTGGCTGGGGCCCCGCCGTACGGCCGCCACGCGCGCGTGGCGCGGGTTCAGCGCAGGAGGTCGGCGATCCGCTCGCGCAGGGAGGCCATGGTGAAGCCGAGGGGGTCGATCTTGCCCGGCTGCCACTCGCGGTGACCGATCACCGAGCGCTGGGTCCAGCCGTGGGCCCGGCAGAGCGCCGCCGACGCCTTCGCGATCGCCTCCAGCTGGACCTTGGGCCAGGGGTCCTCGCCGTCGCCGAGGTTCTCGCACTCGAAGCCGTAGAAGTGCCGGTTGCCGTCGGTGGTGGCCTCGTCGTCCGACGGCAGGCCCTGCTCCGCGATCACCGCGCGGAGCACCTCGTCGTCGCCGAGCCCGGCGTGGTTGGCGCGTCCGTGGCCGACCAGGTGGACCTGGCCGTCCTTGGCGATGACGCCGTGGCACAGCGGACCCGGCAGCCCCTCGTAACCGTCGCGGCAGATGCGGACGGTGTTCGCGGTGCCCCGGGTGACGGTGTGGTGGATCATCACCCCGTGCACGGGCCCCCAGAGGCCCTTGTGGTTCCTGTTGTGGGTGGACCAGTCGTCGACCTCGACGACCGACAGGCCCTCGCCGCGCAGTGCGCCGAGGATCCTGCTCGCGGACAGCGGAACCGCCATGGCGTGCTCCTTCCAGCCTTCCAGCGGAACGGACCGAATCTCCGGAGTACCGGAGTGACTCCCTCCGCTGCCATCCGTTCGATCCGCGTGCGAGCCGATCCGGACAGTCCGGCCGAGTCGCGCGCCCCTCCGACCGGCGGGAAATCGGGGGACATGCCCCGAAGATCGCCGAACAGTCCCACCCGATTGTGTAATGGCGTCGGCACGCTCCGTGCTGCAAGGCTTCCTGTCGCAAGTCAGACGTACGAGAGGGAGTTCCATGTCCGTTGGTTCGGTTGGCGACGAGGTCCTCGCGGAGCAGGCCCCGCAGCAGAGTCTCGGCACCGCCGCCGCGCGGAATCTCGCCTCGACCACCAAGTCGGCCCCGCAGATGCAGGAGATCACCTCCCGCTGGCTGCTGCGGACGCTGCCCTGGGTCGAGACGAAGGGCGGTGCCTACCGGGTCAACCGGCGGCTGAGCTACTCGGTGGGTGACGGCCGCGTCACCTTCGTCCAGACCGGTGAGCGGGTCGCCGTGATCCCCGCCGAGCTCGGCGAGCTGCCGGCCCTGCGCGGGTACGAGGACGAGGCGGTCCTCGGCGAGCTCGCGGCCCGCTGCACCCAGCGCGACGTCGCCGTGGGCGAGGTCATCGCCATCGCCGGCGCCCCCGCCGACCGCGTCCACCTCCTCGCGCACGGCCGCGTCGAGCAGATCGGCGAGGGCCCGTACGGCGACGAGGCGGTGCTCGGCGTCCTCGCCGACGGCTCCTACTTCGGCGAGGCGTCCCTCCTCTCCGAGGACGCCCGCTGGGACTGGACGGCCCGCGCCGCCACCCCCTGCACGATCCTGGAGCTCACCCGCGCCGACGTGACCGCGCTGGCCGCCCGCGCGGGCTCGCTCGCCTCGCACCTCGCGGGGGTCGCCGGCCGGCCCGAGCAGTCCACCAACAGCTTCGGCGAGGCCGCCATCGACCTCTCCGCCGGCCATGTCGGCGAGGCCGTCGTCCCGCACACCTTCGTGGACTACGAGGCCGCCCCGCGCGAGTACGAGCTGAGCCTCGCCCAGACCGTGCTCAAGGTCCACACGCGCGTGGCGGACCTCTACAACCACCCGATGAACCAGACCGAGCACCAGCTGCGGCTCACGGTGGAGGCCCTGCGCGAGCGCCAGGAGCACGAGCTCGTCAACAACAAGGAGTTCGGCCTCCTCGCCAACTGCGACTACGGGCAGCGGATCCAGCCCCACGACGGCGTCCCCGGTCCCGACGACCTTGACGAGCTGCTCTCCCGCCGCCGCGGCTCCAAGCTCTTCCTCGCCCACCCGAAGGCCATCGCCGCGCTCGGCCGCGAGCTCAACCGGCGGGGCCTGGTGCCCGAGACCCTCGACGTCGCCGGCACCCGGATCCCGACCTGGCGCGGGGTCCCGATCTACCCCTGCGACAAGATCCCGGTGACCGCCGCGGGCACCAGCTCGATCATCTGCATGCGTACCGGCGAGTCCGACCAGGGCGTCATCGGCCTGCACCAGACCGGCCTCCCCGACGAGGTGGAGCCCGGCCTCTCCGTCCGCTTCATGGGCATCGACGAGCAGGCGATCATCTCCTACCTCGTCACGACCTACTACTCCGCGGCGGTCCTCGTACCCGACGCGCTAGGCGTCCTGGAGAACGTAGAGGTAAGCCGCCGCCGCTGAACCCCGGCCGGGCCGGGGGCCCCACCCCCGGCGCGGCCGGCCCCCGGGGGCGGGCGCCGGAGGGCGCGCTGCGGTCCGGCGTCGGCCGCCTGGGTCGGCCGGAGGCCAAGCCCGTTGGTCGGCCGCGGCCGCCAGGCGCGGCCGCTGGCCACGCCTTGCTGTCGGGCCGCCCGGTCCGGCCGCCGGCGACGCCTTGCTATCCGTCCCCGACTGCCCGCCCAACCGCCGTCCCTGACTGCCCCGCCCAACCGTCGTCCCCGACCGCCCGGCCCGACCGCCCGGCCCAGCCACCGGGCTTAACCGCCCGGCCTGGGCCGCCACCCACGCCTCGGTGTCCGTTCCGTCCGGCCCGACCGCGGGTGACGCCTGCGGTTCGGCCCCTACGCCTGCCCCCTGACCACCCGGCCACGACCCACTGCCGGCCCCGACTGCCCGTCGGCCCGACCGCCCGGCCCCCGACGGGCCCGACCGTCCGACCCCAGGCCACCTGGCCGGGACCGCCCGGCCCCGACCACCCGGCCGGGACCGTCCGGCCCCGGCCACAACCGCCCGACCGTCCGGCCCCGACCGCCGGGGCACGCCCCCCCCGGCGCCAACGGCCGGGTCGCGCCCGGCGCCGTACTGCCCGATGCCCCTTCTCCGTCCCGCAGCCCCACTGCCCGCCGCATTGGCCCCCACCGCCAGCCGTCCCACCACCCCGCCGCCAGCCGTCCCCACTCCCCACCGCCGCGCGGCCCCCGCCGCGGCACCGCCCGCCACCGCACCACCTCCACCACCGCTCCACCTCCACCGCCCACCACCCCACCCGCGTGCCCCGGCGCGCGGGGTGTCGTGAAGAAGGACGATCAAGACCGTGACCCTGACGAGCGCGGACCCCGTCACCGACGGGCCGGGCGCCGTGGCGCTTCTCGACCGGACGAGGACCGCCGTCGACCCCCAGATCCGCTCCACCGTCGAGACCCTGCCGGGCTCGATACGCCGCGTGGCGATGTACCACTTCGGCTGGGAGGACGCCGACGGCACCCCCGTCGCCGGCCAGGCCGGCAAGGCGATCCGCCCCGCCCTCGTGCTCGCCGCCGCCCGCGCGCTGGGCGCGGAGGAGACCCGGGCCGTGAAGGCGGCTGCGGCCGTCGAGCTGGCCCACAACTTCACCCTGCTCCACGACGACATCGTCGACGAGGACCCGACCCGCCGTCACCGGCCCACCGCCTGGACGGTCTTCGGGATCCCCGACGCGATGATGGCCGGCGACGCCATGAACGCGCTGGCGCTCCGGCTGCTCGCCGAGGACCCGCACCCCGCCTCCGCCAAGGCCACCGCGCGCCTCGCCGCCTGCGTCATCGAGCTCTGCGCCGGCCAACAGGCCGACTGCGCCTTCGAGTCGCGCGGCCCCCGCGAGATCTCCCTCGACGAGTGCCTCGCCATGGCCACCGCCAAGACCGGCGCCCTGCTGGGCTGTTCCTGCGCCCTCGGCGCGCTCTACGCGGGCGCGGGGGAGGAGGAGGTCTCGGCGCTCGACTCCTTCGGCCGCGAGGCCGGTCTCGCCTTCCAGCTGATCGACGACCTCATCGGCATCTGGGGCGACCCGGAGCGCACCGGCAAGCCGGCCGGCGCCGACCTCGTCGCCCGCAAGAAGTCGCTGCCCGTCGTCGCGGCCCTCACCTCCGGCACCGCCGCCGGCGAGGAGCTGGCCGAGCTGTACTCCCGTACGACCGCCCTGGACGAGCGGGCGGTGCGGGCCGCGGCCGCCGCCGTCGAACGGGCCGGGGGCCGGGACTGGGCGCAGGCCCAAGCGGCCGAGCGGATGGGCCGCGCCGTCGAGCACCTGGCGCGGGCGGTGCCGGACCTCTCGGCGGCCGAGGACCTGCTGGCGCTCGCGGAGTTCGTGACCCGCAGGACCCGCTGAAGAAAAATCAGTGCCCTTTCGGGGTTGCGCGACCACTACAGATGAAGCACTATGTCTGTCGTGGTCGCGCTCGCGGCCGCGCCCCCAAAGAATCAGGACCCGGTTTGCGCAAGCTCACGTACTACATCGCCTGCTCCATCGACGGCTTCATCGGCGACCCGCAGGGCGATGCCTCGTCCATGTACACGTTCGTGAACGAGGAGTACCAGGCGTTCATGAACGCCGAATACCCGGAGACCATCCCCACGCACATGCGCGGGGCACTCGGGATCGACGCCGACAACAAGCACTTCGACACCGTGATCCAGGGCCTCGCCTCGTACCGCATCGCCCTGGACGTCGGCATCACCAGCCCGTACGGCCACCTCCGCGAGTTCGTCGCCACCCGCTCGCTCACCGAGTCCCCGGACCCGAACGTCGAGCTGATCGCCGACGACCTCGTCGGCCGGATCCGGGAGCTCAAGGCCGAGGAGGGCGGGCTCGGCATCTGGCTCTGCGGCGGCTCCACCGTCGCGGGCGCGCTCGTCGACGAGATCGACGAGCTGGTCATCAAGACCTACCCGCAGGTGTACGGCTCCGGCATGCCGATGTTCGGCGCCGGCTTCGAGCCCCGGGACTTCGACCTCGGCACCGTCCGCGCCTTCGACAACGGCGTGCTGGTCCGGACGTACACCAGGAAGCGGTAGCGGGCGGCCCGCGGCGGGGCGGCCTACCCTGGAGGCATGGGTGACGAGACGCCCCGCACGCTGAGGGACCCGCTGGCCGCGCCCGCCTGTCCGGGCTGCGGCCGCCCCCGTGCCACCGTCGCCACCCGGCACAAGGTCCTCGGGGCCTGGGTGCCGGAGTGGCAGGTGCAACCCTGCGCCCACCCCGGCTGCCCGAGCCGAGAGGCGGTGGGCCCCGGCGGAACGGAACCTGCCGGAACGGGCGCCGCCGTAACGTCCGCCGCCGCAACGGGCGCCGCCGGAACGGAAGCCACTACCACGCAGGTCACCGGCAAGAACGGCGAGAACGGGAGAAGTCCGGCCACAGGGTGACCGGCCGCGCGCCGGAGCCGGTCATACCGCTACAGTCCGCGCATGTCATCGGAGTCGACAGAAGTCTGGACCGGTTGGTACCGGGACCGCCGTGGTGCGGAAGCGATCGTCATCACGGCCGACGGCGGGCGCGTCACCGCCCGCGTCAGGGGAATCGAGTACACGGGCGCGAGCTTCGCCACGCTCACCGCCGCCGGCGGGGGCGGTGAGGCCGGCGAGGGCGGTGAGGTCCTCACCGGATGCGTCATGGAGTGGGACCTGCCGCTCCCCGTCGTCACCGACGGCACCGCCCAACAGGCCACGCTCAGCTGCCTGATCACCCTCGGCGAGCGCGCCGACCTCAGCCTCACCCTGCACTACGGCGGCACCGCCTTCGAGGCGGTCGTCGCCGGCGGCGACTTCGAGGGGGCGCTGGCCCGGCTGCGCGGCCAGCTCCCCGAGGGCGCCGACTTCGGCCGACGGATCCTGTCGGCCGCGTGACGACGGCGCCCCCGGGAGAGGGGCGCCGCCGCCGTCCGTATCGCCCGCCCTGCCGGGCGGGTCAGCCCTTGAAGGCGGAAGCGAGCCCGTTGCGCCACAACTGGTCGACGCGGGCCCGCTCCTGGGCGTTCGGGGTGGCGTTCTGGCAGGACGTGCCGGGGCCGCCGCCCGACATCAGCTCGCTGCACGGACCGCTGTAACGGTCCGGGAGCCCGAGCACGTGCCCCGTCTCGTGGGCGGTCACGCGGGTGGAGTTGTACTGCTGGTTCTGCCGGTAGTCGAGGAAGATGTAGCCGCTGCCGTGCCCGTCGGTGCTCGCGTACGAGCCCCGGGAGTCGTTCCCCTCGTAGTAGCGGAAGTCCGGGTTGCTGCCCTCGACGAGCCGCACGTTGACCACCGAGCTGTTCCATATCTGCGTGGAACGGGCGATCTGGGTACGGAAGCTGGGGGCGTTGGACGCGCTGTAGACGACGGTGACGGCCGCGGCGGCGCTCGGGTTCGCGGCCCGCTTCTCCGCCACCGACCGCATGACGGCGTCGAAGAACGCCTTGTTGGCCTTGGCCTCCGCCGCGGAACCGGCGTAGGCGGCGTACGTGTGCGCGGTGGTGGCGTGCGCGGTGGTGCCGGGCGCGCCGGTGTCCGGCGCGGCACCGGCCGGCGCGGCGGCGCCGAGCGAGACCGCGAGACCGAGGCCGAGGGCGGCGGTGAGGGTACGGGCGAGGACCTTGGGGTGTCGCATGGGGGGCTCCTCCTGATCGGGGTCGGGAGAGAGTCTCGGGGCGACAGGGGCACCGGGGGAATGATGTCAACGCCCGATAGCGCGCAAGCATCACCCCAAAAGGCTGGGCCCAATTGGCGTCTGTTTCACGGCAGTTGAGGGGATCCGGGCGTCTGGTGCGGGACCGGAACACCGCCCTACGCTCAGGGCATGGAGCTGGAGGTGAGACACCTGCGCGCGCTCTGCGCCATCGCGGACACCGGCAGCCTGCACAAGGCCGCCCGGCAACTGGGCATGAGCCAGCCCTCCCTGACCACCCAGCTGCGCCGCATCGAGAACGCGCTCGGCGCCGAGCTCTTCTCCCGGGGCCGCACCGGCTGCCGCCCCACCCCGCTCGGCCGCTCCGTCCTCAGCCGGGCCCGCCCGCTCGTCGCCGACATGGCCGCGCTCGTCACCGAGACCCTCGCGGAGGCGGCCCGCGCCGAAGGCCCCGAACTCCGCGTCGGCTCCACCGCCAGCCGGGCGCTGCCGGGCTGGCTGCGGCGCCTGCGCGACCGCTTCCCGGGCACCCACGTCGGCCTGCGCGTCGACGTCTCCGCGCACGCGCTGCTCCGGGAGGTCGCGGGCGGCCGGCTCGACGTGGCCTTCGTCCACGAGGTGGAGGGCTGCCCACTCCGCGTCCCCGACGGCCTGGTCCATCGCGTCCTGGTCGCCCGCGAGCCCCAGTTCGTCTCCCTGGCCCCCGCCCACCCGGCCGCCGCGCACCCCGTCGTGGACCTCGCGGACCTGGCCCGGGACCACTGGATGGTCGACCCCAGCGTGGACGGCGAGTGGGACGGCCTGCGCCGCGTCCTGACGGCCGCCGGCATCGACCCGCCGCTCCTCCACGGCGACTACCACACCGCCGCCTCGCTGATCGCCCTGGGCGAGGCCGTAGCCCCCTGCCAGCCGACCTCCGTCCCCCGCGAGGACCTGGTCGTCCGCCCCCTCCGCGGCGACCCCCTGGCCGTCCGCCTCCTCCTCTATGCCCGCCCCGCCACCCCCCTCGACCCCCTCCACGCCGACCTCACCGCCGCCTACCGAGAAGCCGCCCACCGCTCACCCCCCTACCGCACCTGGCTCCACACCGGCGGCACAGCACCCCCCTGCCTCCCCGACCTCAGAACATGACGAAGGGGCCCCACCGCTTGAGACGGCAGGACCCCTCCGAAGGAACCGCGAAGGTCAGGCCTTCTTCGTCTCCTAGTAATGGGCCAGGTCGGTGACCTGCGGGGATCTTCCCTGCGGGGCGCTGACCTGGTCTTTTGCTGTTGGCTGGCGATGGGGTGCGACGGTCTTGATCGGGTGTCCTGCGGACTGTGTGCGGACTGCTGGAGCTTTGCGACCCCTTCGTCCGGCAGGAGCACCTGGTGTCCTTTACGCCGGACGACCCTGCCGGCTACGGCCTTGGCCTGCAGTCCTCCGCAACGATGGCGATGCAGAGCGTGAGCGCGGTCACCCTGGCCGTCGCATCCGCCTCGTCCACGGCCCGGACTCGATACGATCTACCCGACCGGAGTATGCGAAATCCTCAATGAACAAGTCCTGTCGTGCTGACTGCTCGGCCCTGTCATGGGGGGGGGCGCTCACGCTCCGGCATAGCACCGCGCTCACGCATCTCAAGAAGGGGACGGGTCGTGTCAGCACCGTGGATGTCGGACGAGCAGTGGGACAGCATGATGCGGGCCATCACCGAGTCGAGGTACCAGCTGCTGCTGGGCGCCGGTGTCAGCCTGGACTCGGAGGGGCCGCTGGGGCGGCTGCCCGGCGGCTGGGACCTCGCCCAGGAGATGGCCACGGCGTTCTCGCTGCCCGGCAATCCGCGCGGGAACCTGCGCCAGGTCTTCTCGATGTCGAGGTCGCGCGCCACGGCGGACGGCCAGAACGTCCTGGCCTATATGGCGGACCGCTTCGCCAACTGCACCGCACCGTCGTGGTACGCCGACCTCGTCTCTATCCCGTGGCGTTACATCTGGTCGCTGAACATCGACGACTCGGTGGAGAACGCCTACAACAAGCAGTTCACCGAGCACGCGGCCAAGGAACTTGTCTCCGTCTCCTGGACGGACTCCCACCGCGTTCCTTCGGGCCACCAGGTCATCCTCGTCCACCTCCACGGTGTCGCCTGGGCGAAGAAGACGGAAGACCTCGTCTTCGACATCTCGTCTTACCTGTACGCGGCCACCCAGCGCCACCGCTGGCACAACATCTTCGCCGACAGCTACTTGGAGACGCCCACCATCATCCTCGGCG
This sequence comes from Streptomyces sp. NPDC059201, assembly GCF_042754585.1. Classification (NCBI taxonomy): domain Bacteria; kingdom Bacillati; phylum Actinomycetota; class Actinomycetes; order Kitasatosporales; family Streptomycetaceae; genus Streptomyces; species Streptomyces sp. NPDC059201. The sequence goes on along the minus strand of NZ_JBHZBB010000017.1, from coordinate 22,641 downwards.
CGAGCCTCAACGACGAGATCGACCTGGAGAACGTCCTAGAGAAGGGGCGTGTGCAGGGCGGCTCCGAGCCCTCAGTCATCGTCATGCCGACGATCGGCGAGTTCGACAAAGAACGCTTCCGTGAGTGGGGCCTCATCCCGGTCGAGGCCACGGCCGAGGAGTTCCTCGCCGAGGTCCGGGCCAGCTGGCCTGACTACTTCCAGCAGGCCGATGTGTCGGCGGATAACCCCAGCCGCATCAACCCCAACGTGCTGAGCTTCCTGAGCCAGTGGCATCCCATCCACACGGGCTCCGAGTACCGCCTCGACGACCGGCACGACTTCTACGCCGGGCACGAACCTCTGTACTCCGACATCCTGCGCGACCTCGACTCACGCCGCGCCCTCACCGATAGCGTCTTCCGTGAGGCGATGTCGGACGAACCGCAGAAGGTCGTCTGCCTGACCGGTTCCGCGTTCACAGGGAAGAGCACGATAGCCCTGCGGGTGGCGAGGAAACTCGCGGAGCAGAACTGGACGCCGTATCTACTCGATCCCGAACTGCGGCCCTCCCTGGAGGCCACCCTGTGGTGGCTCAGGCAGCATCCGCGGACCCTCCTCATCGTGGAGGGCGCCGCCGACTTCGCGAACGACCTCGCCAACATGGCCCGGCGCGCCAAGGAGCGGGGCATTCCCTTCAAGCTGCTGGCTGTGGAACGGCGCTCGCGCGCCCGCGAGATGCGCCGTAGCTTCACGGGCGTGGGGTTCGCCGACGCGGAGGTCTCCGACAAGCTGAAGGACACGGAGATCGAGGCTCTGATCCGGCAGCTCAAGGGGCACGGACGGCTCGGCATCGTGGCCGACGCGGGCCACACCGAACAAGTTAAGTACTTCACGCAGAAGCACGGCAGGAACCTCTTCTCGGCGATGTCGAACCTGGAGGAGGCTGACGGGTTCCGCAGCAGGGTGCGGACGGGCTACTCGCTCCTGAAGAACGAGACCGAGCGAGCGGTGTTCCAGGCCGTGTGCATCACCTCCGCCCTCGGATACGGATTGCCGATCGGCGCTGCGGCGTCCGTCTGCGGACTGCCGGCAAGCGAGCTGAACGCCCTGCTGCACTCCGATTCGGTGCTCGCCGACTTCATCCGCGTGGTCGGGGGACGCCTCCATCCGCGGCACCGGGCATTTGGCTCGTACATGCTGGAGAACTCCTTCAGCAAACAGGAGAACTATGCCGTCACCCTGAAACTCGCCCAGCACTACGGCGTGCAGATCTCCCCGGCGGCCATCGCGTCGCGCACGTTCGCCTACCGCATGGTGCGCCAGCTCCTCGATCACGAGATGCTGACCGTGTGGCTGGGCGTGGAACGCCTGGACGCCTGGTACGAGGCACTGCAGGTGACGTACGCCTGGAACGCCCGGTACTGGGAGCAGCGGGCCCTCGGCGCGAGCAAGCGGGGTCGGCACGCTCCGGCCAGTTCGTGGGCGCGGGAGGCCATCGCCCGGCACCGTGACGCGTACGCGCTGAACACGCTGGCCACCGTGCTGTTCCGCAGGTACCTCGCCGAGGACGGGCCGGAGCAGGGCAGGACGGAGAACCTGCTGGAGGTGGCCGCGTACCTGGAGGAGGCGCGTGTCACGGCCGCCGAGGACTCGGAGTACCCGTACATCACCTTCTTCAAGTACACCCTCAACTGGGCGGAACGGGCCAAGAAGGCGAACGGATCCATCGACAGGCGTATCGTCAGCCGGTGGAACGACTGGATGTACCAGGTCAACATCTCCCCGATCATGCGTTCGCCGGAGGTCAGGGAGCAGTTGCAGTCGTTCCGCAGGAAGTGGCTCCTGCTCGCCTAAGGACCACCGGCTCTGGGTCGGGTCAGCCCGCACTCTCTGTCGAGAGCGCGGGCTCCAAGTCGAGAGCCGCCCGGCATACGGTGGCCTGTACGTCCGTGTACGCGAGCAGGTAGACGACACGGATGCGCGATGTCGTGTGAGAACGGAAGTAGCTCACGGTCGCGGCCAGCAGGGTGTCTACGGTCTTGGCGAGGTCGCTGCTGCCGCCGCCAGTCCCGAGGAGCGGCAGCACCACCGAGCGCAGCGGCTCCCCGGCGGCGGCCAGCCGGTCCACCTCAGCAAGGACATTGCGCACGCACCGCTCCAGGTCGATGACCTGCCGGTACCCCGAGCCGGGTTCTCCCTCCACGGCGGCGACATGCAGGATGCGCCGGACCTGGTGGCTCTCCTGCAGCTCTCCCGGCCCCGTGACCAGCACGGAGCCCGCCGTCACATGGGAGCGGCCCGCCATGCGCTCAGTCAGCTCCAGGGCGATGGTGTCGTGCACCAGATGGCCTGCGGTGTCTCGGCGGCCGCCGTGGTACCGGATCGTCGCGGAGAGGGTGGGTTCATCGACGCGTGACATCTCCATCCGCGTATTCTCGGAGTTGACCCACACGTCCGTCCCCAGCACGTTGGCGACGTTCCCGGTGATCATCCCGATGCGATGGCGCCGGCCGCCTTGCAACGGCAACTCGTACCGGGTGCACTGCAGGACGGGCCGCGGAGCGTCCTCCGCCGGCCGCTGCTGCGACAGCTGTCTGCGCAGCACGGTGTTCTCCCGGGTCGCCTTCTTCAGCTGCGCCGAGACCTCGTCCAGACGCCGGGTTTTGCTGAGCCATGTGAACGACGCCAGCAGGAAGAAGGCGGCGAACCCGGCTGCCCCGCCGATCCCGAAGCCCAGGGCCCGGCCCTCGGTCATCGAGTCCGGGAAGGCAGAGAACAGGAAAAGGGCCGCAGCCAGGGAGTATAAGAGAGTCACCGGCAACTGGAGAGAGTACTGCCGCCCGGCCCGGTCCGGCGCGGAGGACCATATGTGCAGGGCGATGCCAGAGATGCAGAGGACGGCAGTGATGGAGAGCTGCAGCGGACTCATCGGCTCTGGCTCCTATTGGTTGCGTCGCTGAACGGTCGATCGCTCTGCGGGACAGCCCGCCTTGCCGCAGAGCATATGCCTTGCCGTGGAGGACTAAATCGGATCAAAGCGCACAACTTCCTTGAATGTGGCCACGCTTGGTTTATGCCTTGCTCGCGGCGGAGATCTGGCTGCCGTGCGGGTTCGTTGTCGGCGCGGTTACGCGACGCCGCCCGCCGGGGAAGTCTGCCACCCAGACCGTTCCACGATCGGCCGCACACCCTCGCGCGGCCACTCACAGCTCCAGCCTGGCCAGGAGCGGGATGCCGATCAGGATGAGTAACTCCACGCCGATGTCGGCACCGACGGCCGCGGCGATCAGCAGGGTTATCGATTTGAGCGCCGACTTGAGGGCCTTCGGCCGGTCGTCGGCTGCTCGGCCAATGGGTTCCCTTCGTCGGGCGGGTTGTCGGGCATGTGAGGGCGATGGCCTCGTTAGCACTGGCTTGGGAGGCGGGGTTACCGCCGAGAGTTTGATTGCTGGCGATGGGGCGCGGCGGTCTTGCTCGGGTGCGCTTTGGACTGCTGCGCGGCGCTCCGCCGCTGGCATGTCGAGGGGCCTATTGCTGGAGCGGGGTGTTGGTCCAGAAGGAGTGGGCCTTCTTCAAGAGCTCCTCGGCGGAGTCGCCGTACGATGCCGCAGCGCTCAGCGCGGCGAAGGCTTTGTTGTAGAGATGGAGTTCACTCTGTTCCGTGATGTCCACGGAAGAGGAGACGAGTTCGACGTGGGCCCGGTCGCCATCGCCGTAGACGTTGAACGCGTGGACGGGGAACAAGTCCACCTGTGCGGTGGAGGGAAGGATCCCGAGGGTGAGCGAGGCCAGGCCGAGCTCTCGCAGAAGGCGCTGGATCTGTTCTTGCATGACTTCAGGCCCACCGACGTTCGTGTAGAGAGCCTGCTCCCCGAGGACGACGTCGTAGTGGTGCTCGCCGTCATACAGCACTTGCTGCCGCTGCATGCGCTTGGCGACTCCGGCCGGCACGTCGTTGGGGATACCGAGGAAGTCGACGACCTGGCCGAGGATCACGGTGGCGTACGCCTCGGTCTGGAGCGTGCCCCAGATCATCGTGGGCACGTATGCCTTGCCCTCGCGCGTGCTCTGGTACCAGCGCACCACGTCGTCCTGAGTCGATTCCGTACCAGTGGACAGACGATCCGTCCAGGGAACTGAACTGGTCACCGCATCCCTCCTGGGTGGTGCCGCCGGGGCGGCTTCGATGGGCGTTGCCGTTCGGTCGAGCTTGGCTCCGAGTGTCCGATCTTGTAAGGGCGGGAACCGGTCAGGCCATGCGCTTCATCTCGATGGCGAGGGCTCCGAGGGCTTCCTTCTCGGGACCGTAGATGGTGCGGATGTTGGCGAGTTGCTGGTCGCGGGTGGCGGTCGGGTTGACGTTGGAGGGGCCCTCGCCGTCGAGGAGGGCCTCGAAGTCGGGGTACTCGGTGACTCGGAGGACTTCGACATCGCAGGTCTCGTCCGTGCCCTTGATGCGGAAGCGGATGGTGTCGCCGGCGGCGAGGTCCGCGAGGTGCGGGTACTTGACCCGCACCTCGACGGTCTTGGTGCCTGCGGCGACGAGCTCGAAGTACTGGCGGTAGAGGTTGAGCTCGCGGACGCGGTCGGTGCGGTCGGTGCGGTCGGTCATCGGGAGGGAACGCTCCTGGGGGACGGTGCGGTGACCAGGCGGCCGATCTCGGCGGCCGAGTACGAGCGGAAGAAGTGGCGGGGGTCGGAGAGCAGGGTCTCGGCCATGGCGAGCAACTGGTAGGCGTACTCGGTGACGGTGCCGGGCCACTGCCGGGTGTCGAGCATCCAGGGGGCGGCTCCCCCGGGCAAGGGGGCACGGCCTTCTCGTATGAGGGATTTCGACAGCTTGGCGCCGGTGTCGGTGACGACCTGCGGGCAGAACAGGCGGGCCGGCAGCTGGGCGCGCGTGAGGCCCACCGCCTGGAGTGCCTCGTCGACGAGGTGGGAGCCGAAGACCCAGTCGCCGCCCTTGACCATGACGTGCAGGGTGCCCTGGGGGCTGGTCAGGGCGAGTTCCTTGACCAGGTTGCGGTAGAGGGTGGCCAGGTCGAGGTAGCCGCCGGCGGTGGGCGTGATCGTGACCTCGTACGGGCCGTGGTGGAGGCACGTCGCGGAGACTTCCGCCGACTCGGGGCCGACGAGGTGGGCCCGGGTTCGTTCGGCGTGCTTCTCCGTCCAGCCGCAGCCGGGGTGCGGGCAGGGGACGCGGAGGTGCGGGGTGCCGGTGGAGGGGGCGAGCCACCAGCGGGCGGCATCAACGCGGGGGAGCAGGCAGAGCCAGGTGCGGCGGTAGCGCTCGCCGGCCTGCTGCTGGGTGTACGTCTCAATGCGGTGCGGGATGCCCAGGCGCCTGGAGAGGGCCGTGAAGAGGGGCTGGTAGAGGGCGGTGACGAGGTCGTGCAGGGCCTGTTCGCCGAGGGCCTGGGCGTAGGCGCGCTGGTAGCGGTGTCCGCTGGCCGGGTCGGTGGTCAGCTCGTACGGGGCGTTGTCGAGGGCGCTGAAGAGCACCTCGGCGGGGAGGCCGAAACGGTCGCGCAGTCGGGCCGCCATGGCGAAGGCCAGGGACTGCACGAGCGAGGTGCCGATGTGCGGGGCGCCGTTGATCTGGGTGCCGACGATCAGCACGATCCGCTCGGGCGGGGCAGCCAGGATGCGCGGGGTCAGGACGTCCTCGGCGTGGTGCAGGGCGTTGGCGAGAACGGTGTTCGGCGAGACGGGGTGCGTGGTCACGGGGCGTCTCCCTGGGGTCCGGTGGTGCGGGGCGGCAGGGGCACGGCCCCGCTCGTGGCACGGTCGAATGCGGCCCAGACGCACTTTCCGGGGCCCGTCCGCTCCTTCACGCCCCAGCTGTCAGCGGTCGCGGCGACGATCAGCAGACCGCGGCCGTCGACGGCGGACTCCTCGGGAACCTGCTGCGTCGGCCTGTTCTGGCCGCCGTCGTGGACCTCGATCCGCAGCTGCTTGTCGAGGGACTCGACGCGGACGAGGACCAGTCGGCCCACGGGTGCCCCGTGAAGCACGGCGTTGGTGACGAGCTCCGAGGTGCACAGCCGCACGTCGTCGAGGCGGCTCGTCTCGCCCCACTCGGTCAACGTGGTGACGACGAAGTTGCGAGCGGTACGCGGCGTGGTCCGGCGGCGGGGGAACAGCATGGTGCGGTGCCGCCCCGTGCCCGGAAGGAGGACCGGGGTCGTGTCGGTGGCCTGGTTGGTGAGTCTGCTTGCCATGGCCAACAGCAAAGCGAATTAACTCATTTGGGTCGGGAGCCAGCATGGGGGCCAAGGCGGGGGCCACTATGGGGGCCAGAGGTCACGTGCTCCTGGGAGACGGCATGGGCGACACCGGGATCGGCGCCTTGCTCATCCGGCTGCGTACCGCGCGCGGCTGGAGCCAGCAGAGGGTCGCCGACGAGTACAACGCCCTGGAGGGGCGTTCCGCGAAGACCGGCAAGGAGATCGGGCGGTACGAGCGCGAAGCGCGAGTTCCCGTTCCCTACGCCCGGAAGTACCTGGCGCAGGTCTTCGGTGTCGATGTCGCCGTGCTCGACCAGGCTGTTGCCGTCAGCAAGGGGCAGCGGGACGGGGCCGACGCCGCCGAGTTCGAGATCGTGCCGTCGGTGCTGCCGTCCGAAGACACTCTCGTCCGTGGAGACCCGCTCTCTGAGGACGCTGTGCGGTCGGCCGAGTTCGCCCGGTTCATTGCGCAGCGGAACACCGACGAGTTCGTGGTGGAGCAACTGGAGGCAGACGTCGGCCGGCTCGCCCGTACGTATGTCAGTCACCCGCTGATGGAGCAGTACGTCGAGATCAAGCGGTTACGGGATGGGGTGTTCGAGCTGCTGCGTGGGCGGCAGCACCCCCGGCAGACCACTGATCTCTATCTCTCCGCTTCTCGCCTTTGTGGCCTGTCCGCACATGTCTGTCTTGACCTTGGCGCCTACGACTCCGCCGCCACCCACGCCCGTACCGCCCGCGCCTGTGCCGAAGCGGCTGGGCACGAGGGGATGCTGGCTTGGGTACGGGCCGTGGAGTCGTTGATCGCGTACTGGACAGGGCGGTACGAGCAGGCGGCCCGGCTGGCCCAGGTCGGCCGGCGGCACAGGGCCAGCGGCAGCATCGGCGCACGGCTGGCGAGTCTGGAGGCGCGGGCGTTGGCGATAGTCGGCGACACGACAGGCGCGCTCGCCGCCCTGTCGGATGCCGAACGATCTCGCGAGGCGATCTCGGGTCGGGACGAGGTACTGGGAGTCTTCGACTTCCCCGCGGCCAAGCAGTTCGCGTACGCCGGAACGACCCTCCTGGCCGTAGGTGGGCAGGAGCACGTCCACCGGGCCATCGTCAGCGCGGAGACGGCGATCCGCCTCTATCGCAGCGCGGACGGAGACGACCAGTCGGTCGGTGACCTGTTCGCCGCGCATCTCGACCTCGCCCGCGGGCACCTGCTCCTGGGTGACCTGGACGGCACGGAAGAGATGCTCGGCTTCGTTCTCCGATCCTCGCCGGAGCGCATGTCGGCCAGTATCGTGCGTCGGCTCACCGTTCTCGGGCGGGAGTTGGAAGGGCCGCAGTACGGTGGAGCCGCGCAGGCAGTGCACCTGCGCGAACGACTCCAGCACACGGCCGTCCGTGCGTCCCTGCCCGCCGCCCACCCAACGGAGTTGCCGACGTGACCGACCTGTCCGCCGCCCACGACGCCGCCGTCACCGACCGGGCCCGCCTGGCGGGCAGCGCCTACAACGGAGACCGGGACCTGGCCGCCCGGCAGTCGCTCTACCAGTGGCAGACGCCCCGGTATGACCTCCCCGGCCTAGTGGCCGAGCGGTTGGGCGACGTACGCGGACGCGTCGTCGACATCGGCTGCGGCAACGGCAAGTTCATCCAGCGACTCCGGCAGGACCGCCCGGACCTGTCCCTGCTCGGCCTCGACATCGCGCCCGGCATCCTCGCCGGCGTCCCCGGCCCGGTCGCCGTGGCGGACGCCACGCGGCTTCCGCTGGCGGAGGGGAGCGTCGACGCCGCTCTTGCGCTCCACATGCTGTACCACGTGCCTGAGATTCCCCAGGCGGTCAGGGAGTTGGCCCGTGTCGTCGCCCGTGACGGGCTGGTGGTCGTCTCCACCAACAGCGACCGCGACAAGGCTGAACTCGACGACCTCTGGCAGCGGGCCGCCGGCGACGTCCTCGGCGTCGAGCGCGGCCCGGCCCGGATCTCTCTCAGCGCCCGCTTCTCCCTGGAGAAAGCCCCGGCCTTCCTCGGGGAGGAGTTCAGCCGCGTGGAGGTCGTCGAACTGCCGGGGACCATCACGGTCTACGACCCCGAGCCCGTCATCGCTCACATGGCCTCCTATCGCGCCTGGGCGGACCAGCACGACGTGCCCTTCGACGCGACTATCGACCGCGCCCGCACCCTCGTCGCCGACCACATTGCCCGGCACGGGGCGTACGAGATCACCTGCCTTGGCGGCATCCTCGTCTGCCGCCGGTTAGATCACGCCTGTGGCGGCCAGGGCCCGGTGAGTAGGCGTCGTGCCTCCTCGACGATCGAGTCCGCCAGGGGATTCCGGGCGCTGCGTGGGACCGCCGCCCCGTCGTTGTAGGCGTCGGTCTTGTCGACCAGGGGTCTGAGTGACTGCGGGTGGGCCAGTGCGCCCCAGCCTTCGTACGTGATCAGGTCGCCGCCGGCGGCGGGGTCCAGGCTGTCGTTCACGATCAGCTGGAGCCACCAGCGGACGAGTTCCCAGCGGGCTGCTTCCCACGGGAGGTCGGTGGTGTCGGCGGGGAGGTCCTGGAGTAGGCCGAGTTCGTCCAGGACCTGGTCGAACAGGGCGTCGGCCTGCTCGTGCTCGGAGCGGGACAGTCCGGCGAGGAGAGGGAGGGAACCCGTCTCGATGTCGAGGACCAGGGCCGTGAGGCCGGCCTCGATGAGCTGCTCCGGGTAGTGTCGTCGGCCGATCAGACGCTCCACCGCCAACATCCGGAGGCAGGCGACGGCCTCCGGTGCGCTCGTGGCGTACGGAGTGAACGGCGTGGGCAGGGTGACGTCGATGCCCGGTCCGCCCTCGACGAAGTACGACCAGAAGTCGACGGTCGTACGGGAGAGGAGGCCGCTCGACCGGCCGGCGAATTCGTGGTGGATGTAGTCGGCGAGGTCGTTCCCGTACAGGATGATGTCGGTCTGGTAGACGGACAGGACGGGGTGCCCGTGCTCGCCCGCCGTGCCGGGCAGGTAGCGGTGTCCGTAGACCGGAACCAGTTGCGGCACGCTCTCCAGCTCGGCCCTCGCGACGTGCAGTGCCTCGGATCTCTCCGCCGGCCTCGACGGCCAGGCGGGATGCCAGAACACGTTGTGCTCCACGTCGAAGAGCACGCCCTCCACCGGCCACGCCAGTCGCCCGGCCAGGTCCTCGGGGTCGCCGTCGCGCCAGTCGGGCCACCGCGACGAGCCGTGCGGGAGCCCGGCGGAGAGGAAGACGCGGTGGTCGGCCGAGAAAGTGAAACCGAACCGCGCCTCGACCCCGTCGAGCTCCCGCTCGGTGAGCCCCGGTCCGATCTCGGTTCGAAGCATGCCCTGAAGGGCACGGGCGGCGTCCAGGGTCAGTCGTGAGGTCGACGGCGTGTTCACGCCTGCCAGCGTAGTGAGCGGTACGGCCCACCTGCCCGGAGGTGGTGGCACTCCGCTATCTCGTCGCCTATTCGCTGCGCTGAATGACGGACAGGGGAAAGCCGCAGGTCGTTGCGAACCGATGGGCCGACCTTTCGGACCGGCGCCGGGAGGGCGTGGGATTTTCTGGGACCTCTGCTCCTGCTTCGACCAGTCCAGGCCCATCCGCGAACCCGCGTCGGGCTCCATACCGAGGGGCAGGACCCCGCCGCGCCGGGCTGGCGGCGTCTGCTGGAGCTGGTCGAGGAGGCTGCCGCCGACGGCGGTCGGCCTCGGGCACGCGTCCGCCGTCATCACGCTGCGGATCTACGCGCACCTGTGGCCCGGCGAACAAGACCGCACCCGGCCCGTCATGGACGCCGTGCTCGGCGGCCTGCGGACCGGGTGCGGACAGGTAGGCGCCCTGACCCGCGAAGCCGCAGGTCAGAGCGCCTGACCAGAGATCAGGCCTTCTTGGTCTCCCAGAAGATGCGGTCGATCTCGGCGATGAGTTCGAGCGCCTTTTCGCCGGTCTTCGGGTCGGTGGACGCCTTGGCGGCCGAGAGGGCCTTCAGGGTGTCGTTGACCAGCTGGTTGAGCTCGGGGTACTTCTCGAAGTGCGGGGCCTTGAAGTAGTCGCTCCAGAGCACCGAGACGTGGTGCTTGGCGAGCTCCGCGCGCTGCTCCTTGATGACCGTGGCGCGGGCCCGGAAGTGCGGGTCCTCGTTCGCCAGGTACTTCTCCTGGACAGCCTTGACGGACTCGGCCTCGATGCGGGCCTGGGCCGGGTCGTACACGCCGCAGGGGAGGTCGCAGTGGGCGCTGACCTTGACCTTGGGGGCAAACAGGCGGGAGAGCATTGAGCCGTCCTTCCTCGTGATCGTCTTCTCAAGTGGGAGATTACTCGGTGAGAAGGGCGTTTTCGCGAGCGCCCCCTGGGGCTTAGGTCAAAAGTCCGGGGTTCGGCTGGGACTCGTGTACGAGTCGACGAGGGGAGCAGGAGTGGAGCGGGAGGCTACCGCGGCGGCCGGGGCGCCGTTCGGGATCGCCGAGGTGACGGGGGTGTCGATGGTGCCCACGCTGCTGCACGGCGACCGGCTGCTCGTGCGGTACGGGGGGCGGGTGGCGGTCGGCGACGTGGTCGTGCTGCGCCATCCGCTCCAGCAGGATCTGCTCGTCGTGAAGCGGCTGGTCGAGCGACGGGACGCCGGGTGGTGGGTGCTCGGGGACAATCCGGGCGCCGAGGGGGACAGCCGGGTGTTCGGGGCCGTACCGCCCGAGCTGGTGCTCGGGCGGGTGCTGGTCCGGTACCGGCCGGTGACGCCGGGGCGTCAGCGCTCGGCCGGGGTGGTGCTCTCCTGGCTGTTCTCGGCGGTGCGGCCGGTGAGGTCCGTACGGCCCGCCCGCTCGGCCTCCAGGCGCTTGCGGGCGCGGTAGGCGGCGACGTTGGCGCGGGTGGCGCAGCGGTCGGAGCAGTAGCGCCGGGAGCGGTTGGTGGAGGTGTCCAGGTAGGCGTTGCGGCAGGGCGGGGCCTGGCAGAGGCCGAGCCGGTCGGCGCCGAACTCGGTGAGGTGGAAGGCGAGTCCCATCGCGGAGATGGCCGCGTAGCCGGCGGTCGCGTTGGACGAGTGGTCGGCGAGGTGCATGTGCCAGCGGGGCCGGCCCTCGTCGTCGAGGTGGTCGTGGCCGGAGATCTGCGGGCTGACCGGGAACTCCAGGAGGAGCGAGTTCAGGAGGTCGACGGCGCCGGTGTGGTCGTCCTCGTCCGCCGCCGTGAAGATGGCCCGCAGCCGGGTCCGGATCGCGCGGAACCGGGGCAGGTCCGCCTCGGTGACCCGGCGGGCCATCTGCCCGGCGGGGCCGAAGAGTTCCTTGACCGCTTCGACGGTGGTGAGGCTGTCCCTGCCGCGGGCCGGCTCCTCGGTGTTGACGAGGCGCACGGCGTAATCCGAGTAATAGGCCAGTTCCACTTGTAGTCCTTACGGTGGCGGGCTAGGGTCGGCGTCGAGGGGGTAACTGGTGTTCCCCCTCCGAGGGTATTACGTTCTCGGTTTTTCTGTGGCGTCGACGACGGAGGGTACGGGCATGAGCGACACCGACTGGGCGGACTGGCAGCAGAGCTGGGACCGTCAGCAGGAGTGGTACATGCCGGACCGCGAGGAGCGGTTCCGCGTCATGCTCGACATGGTCGAGGCGCTGGTCGGGCCGAAGCCCCGCGTCCTCGACCTCGCCTGCGGTACGGGAAGTATCACGGACAGGCTCCTCAAGAGGTTCCCGGAGGCGGTCTCCACCGGCGTCGACCTCGACCCCGCGCTGCTCGCCATCGCCCGCGGCACCTTCGAGGGCGACGAGCGCGTCACCTTCGTGACGGCGGACCTCAAGGACCCCGAGTGGACCGCGAGCCTGCCCCACACCTCGTACGACGCCGTCCTCACCGCCACGGCCCTCCACTGGCTCCACAGCGAGCCCCTGACCACCCTGTACGGGCAGGTCGCCGGGCTGGTCCGGGACGGCGGGGTCTTCATGAACGCCGACCACATGATCGACACGGCCACCCCGCGGATCAACGCCGCCGAGCGCGCCCAGCGGCACGCCCGGATGGACCGGGAGAAGGCCGACGGGGTCCTCGACTGGGCCGACTGGTGGGCGCTCGCCGCGAAGGACCCGGTCCTCGCCGAGCCCACCGCCCGCCGCTTCGAGATCTACGGCGAGCACGCCGACGGCGACATGCCCCCGGTGGGCTGGCACGCCGACACCCTCCGCGCCGCCGGCTTCGGCGAGGCGCGGCCGGTGTGGTGCTCGCCCTCGGACACCCTGCTGCTGGCCGTGAAGTAGGCCGGGGCAGGGGACAGGGGCGGTACGCGAAGAGGGGCGGTACGGGCTCAGGCCCGTACCGCCCCTCCTTCCGTCTTTCCGTGCGCCTTACAGCACCTTCGACAGGAACGCCTTCGTCCGGTCGTGCTGCGGGTTGGTCAGGACGTCCCTCGGGTGGCCGGACTCGACCACCACGCCGCCGTCCATGAAGACCAGCGAGTCGCCGACCTCACGGGCGAAGCCCATCTCGTGGGTGACGACGATCATCGTCATGCCCGACTCGGCCAGGTCCCGCATGACGTCGAGGACGTCACCGACGAGCTCCGGGTCGAGCGCCGAGGTCGGCTCGTCGAAGAGCATCAGCTTCGGCTCCATCGCCAGCGCGCGGGCGATGGCGACGCGCTGCTGCTGGCCGCCGGAGAGCTGGGACGGGTAGTTCCCCATCTTGTCGCCGAGGCCCACCCGGTCGAGCAGGCGCTCGGCCCGCTCGCGGGCGACGGCCTTGGACTCGCCCTTCACCTGGATCGGTGCCTCCATCACGTTGGCCAGGGCCGTCATGTGGGGGAACAGGTTGAAGCGCTGGAAGACCATGCCGATGTCCCGGCGCTGGGCCGCGACCTCGCTGTCCTTCAGCTCGTACAGCTTGTCGCCCTTCTGGCGGTAGCCCACGAGCTGCCCGTCGACCGACAGCCGGCCGCCGTCGATCCGCTCCAGGTGGTTGATGCAGCGCAGGAAGGTCGACTTGCCGGAGCCGGACGGGCCGACCAGGCAGAACACCTCTCCGCTGCGGACCTCCAGGTCGATGCCGCGGAGGATGTGGGCGGGGCCGTAGGACTTGTGGACGCCCTCCGCCTTGACCATGAGCTGACCGGTCATCGCGTCGCCTCCGGGGAGCGCTTGAAGGTGGCGAGGTTCGTCTTGACCCGCTGCCAGGGGGTGGGCGGCAGGCTGCGGAGCGAACCCCGGGCGAAGCGGCGCTCCAGGTAGTACTGGCCGACGCTGAACACGCTGGTCAGCGCCAGGTACCAGATGGAGGCCACGAAGAGCATCTCCATCACGGCGCTGGACGTGCTGCCGATGTTCGACGAGGCGCGGAGCAGCTCGGTGTACTGCACGGCCGAGACCAGCGACGAGGTCTTCAGCATGTTGATGAACTCGTTGCCCGTCGGCGGCACGATCACCCGCATCGCCTGCGGCAGCACGATCCGGCGCATGGTCTTCGTCTGGGACATGCCGAGCGCGTGCGCCGCCTCGGTCTGGCCCTCGTCGACCGACTGGATGCCGGCGCGGACGATCTCCGCCATGTACGCGCCCTCGTTCAGGCCGAGGCCGAGGAGGGCCACCATGAACGGCGTCATGACGTCCACGGTCTCGTTCTTGTAGATCGGCCCGAGGTTCACGTACTCGAAGATCAGGGCCAGGTTGAACCAGACGAGCAGCTGGACGTAGACCGGCGTGCCGCGGAAGAACCAGATGTAGAGCCATGCCACCGCGCCGGTGACCGGGTTCTTCGACAGGCGCATGACGGCGAAGACGATGCCGAGCACCAGACCGAGCGCCATCGAGGCGACGCTGATGATGATCGTGTTCCACAGGCCGTCGATGATCGACGGGTCGAAGAGCTTGTCCCCGACGGTGCTCCAGTAGACCTTGCCCTGGGAGAAGGCGTAGACGAGCCATCCGAGGAGGGCCACGACCACCACGGCGCTGATCCAGCGCCCGTAGTGACGTACGGGGACGGCTTTGATGGCCTCGTACGGCGTGGCCGGGGAGCCGGACCCGGACGGCGTGGGGGCCGGGTCCTTGCTGAGCTTGTCAGTCATGACGACTGCCCTTCAGTGGTGCGAGGGGGGAAGAGGGCAGGTCACTTGCCGGCGTTGATGGTGGCCGACTTGACCGCGCTGTCCTCGACGTCCCACTTCTTCAGGGCCTCGGCGTAGGTGCCGTCCTTGATGATCGCGTCGAGCGCTTCCTTGACGGCGTCGCGCAGCTGGGTGTTGTCCTTGGAGACGGCGATGCCCATGAGGCCGACGTCGGTCTGGTTGCCGACGACCTCGAAGTCGTTGCCGCCGCCGGAGGTCTTCGCGATGTACGCGGCGACCGGGTAGTCGTTCAGGTCGGCGACCGCGCCGCCGGCCTTCACGCGGGTCTGGGCCTCGGCGTCGGTGTCGAACGCCTGGATCGTCAGCTTGTCGGAGCCGCACTTCGTGGCCTGGGCCTTGAAGGTGTCCTCGTAGATCGTGCCGCGCTGGACGGCGACGGTCTTGCCGCAGAGGTCGTCGAGGGAGTTGACGCCCTGCGGGTTGCCCTTCTTGACCAGCAGGGAGACGCCGGAGGAGAAGTAGTCGACGAAGTCGACGCCCTTGCCGATCTTCTTCCCGTTGTCGTCCAGGCCCTCCTGGCGCTTCTTGTTGTCCGTCATGGACGACATGACGACGTCCTGGCGGCCGGACTCCAGCGAGGTGATCAGGCCGTCGAAGGTGCCCGAGGTGAACTTGAACTCCACGCCGAGCTGCTTGCCGAGGGCGGCCGCGATGTCCGGGTCGACACCGACGATCTTGCCGTCCTGGGTGAACTCCATCGGCGCGTACGAGGCGTCCGTGCCGACCTTGATGACGCCGGCCTTCTGGATGTCGGCGGGCAGCTTGGAGAAGAGCGGGGCGGAGTTGGCGGCGGTGCCGCCCTCCTTCGTGGAACCGCTGTCGGTCTGGTCGCCGCAGGCGGTCAGCAGCATCGAGCCGGCGACCGCGATGGCGGCGACCGCGGCAAGACGGGAGGTGCGGGTCTTGGCGGCGGTCGTACAGCGCGTGGAGCGTGCGGTCATGGTCGGGATCCTCCGGCGTGTGAGGGAGTTGCCATAGGCGTTGACAAGGGGCCGCGTACGCGTCTTCGAGTGCCGCGACCTCGTGTGATTACGGCATCTTGCCATTCGGACCGCCTCAAACCGACGGCCACGGATGTCAAAATCGGGTAACGGGTCGCGGTCGAATCCCGACAGGCCGGTACATCAAGGCCGGATCTTCTTTCGTGACCTTCCCCGTCCGCCGAAAAATCTGCTGTTGATCTCGCCATTCGGACGACACGAAGGGCATCAAACGGGTGGTCGGGGCATCTGTCCGGACATCGAGTGACGAGTCGTTCTCCGTCCGCGTCCGGAAGCAGTCGGTATGAGTCGCGTCACCGAGCGGATACGGACTCGTCTGCGGTGCCGTCTGTCCGGTAAGAAGGATCCTTACACCCCTCATCCGGGGCTCAGGGCGCGTTGTGCGGCGCGCCCGCGCGGCTGCCCGACACGGCGGCCGCGGGACCCGCCCACCGCTCCACACCAGGAGCGGAAACCCTCGACAACAGACATAAGGGGTCTCACCCACATGGCAGCGGAGATCGTCAATCCTCGCAGCGAGAGCGGTACGGAAGGAGCTCCCGAGGAGCCCTTCGACCCGGCTTTCGCCCTCCACCGCGGCGGCAAGATGGCCATCCAGGCCACCGTCCCCGTCCGTAACAAGGACGACCTGTCCCTCGCGTACACCCCTGGCGTCGCCAAGGTGTGCACCGCCATCGCCGAGCAGCCCGACCTGGTCCACGACTACACGTGGAAGTCCCAGGTCGTCGCCGTCGTCACCGACGGCACCGCCGTGCTCGGCCTCGGCGACATCGGCCCGGAGGCTTCCCTCCCGGTCATGGAGGGCAAGGCGATCCTCTTCAAGCAGTTCGGCGGCGTGGACGCCGTCCCGATCGCCCTCGCGACCACCGACACCGACGAGATCGTCGACACCGTCGTCCGGCTCGCCCCGTCCTTCGGCGGCGTGAACCTGGAGGACATCTCGGCGCCGCGGTGCTTCGAGATCGAGCGCAAGCTCCAGGAGCGCCTCGACATCCCGGTCTTCCACGACGACCAGCACGGCACCGCCATCGTCACCCTCGCCGCCCTGCGGAACGCGGCGAAGCTGACCGGCCGGACCCTCGGCGACCTGCGCGCCGTGATCTCCGGCGCGGGCGCGGCGGGCGTGGCCATCGCCAAGTTCCTGCTGGAGGCCGGCATCGGCGACGTCTGCGTCGCCGACCGCAAGGGCGTCGTCAGCAGCGACCGCGAGGACCTCACGGACGTCAAGCGCGAGATCGCCGGGCTCACCAACAAGGCGGGCCTGTCCGGCTCCCTGGAGACCGCCCTCGCCGGCGCCGACGTCTTCATCGGCGTCTCCGGCGGTACGGTCCCCGAGGCGGCCGTCGCCTCCATGGCCAAGGACGCCTTCGTCTTCGCCATGGCCAACCCGAACCCCGAGGTCCACCCCGACGTCGCGCACAAGTACGCGGCGGTCGTGGCCACCGGCCGTTCGGACTACCCCAACCAGATCAACAACGTCCTCGCGTTCCCCGGCATCTTCGCCGGCGCGCTCCAGGTCCGGGCCTCCCGGATCACCGAGGGCATGAAGATCGCCGCCGCCGACGCCATCGCCGGTGTCGTCGGTGACGCGCTCGCCGCCGACTGCGTCATCCCGTCGCCGTTCGACGACCGGGTCGCCCCGGCCGTCGCGGCCGCGGTCGCCGCCGCCGCGCGCGCCGAGGGTGTCGCCCGCCGCTGACCCCCGTCCGCGGAAGGCTCCCGAGAGGGCCTCGTCCCGGTCCGCCGCATCGGACCGGGACGGGGCCCTCTCGCATGCGTACGGCCCCGGGGGCGAGGGGACGCGCGTCACACCGGCGTGTGGTTCCGCGCGGTCGCCGTCGCCGCCTAGGGTCGGGGCCATGTTCGCTGCCTACGCCGCCCGAATCGACCGTGACCAGCCCCTGAACGGCCTTGAGTTGGGTGAACGCCCCGAGCCCGGGGCGCGCCCCGGCTGGACGACCGTCACCGTCAAGGCCGCCTCGCTCAACCACCACGACCTGTGGTCGCTGCGCGGGGTCGGACTGCCCGAGGAGAAGCTGCCGATGATCCTCGGCTGCGACGCCGCCGGGATCGACGAGGACGGCAACGAGGTCGTCCTGCACTCCGTCATCGGCCAGACCGGCCACGGCGTCGGACCGGACGAGCCCCGCTCGATCCTCACCGAGCGCTACCAGGGCACCTTCGCCGAGCGCGTCACCGTCCCCGCCTGGAACGTGCTGCCCAAGCCGAAGGAGCTCTCCTTCGCCGAGGCCGCCTGCCTCCCCACCGCCTGGCTGACCGCCTACCGGATGCTCTTCACCAACGCCGGGGTCCGCCCCGGCGACTCGGTCCTCGTCCAGGGCGCGGGCGGCGGCGTCGCCACCGCCGCGATCGTCCTCGGCAAGGCCGCCGGCCTGCGGGTCTTCGCCACCAGCCGGGACGAGGCCAAGCGGAAGCGGGCCGTCGAGCTCGGCGCCGTCGAGGCGTACGAGCCCGGGGCGCGGCTGCCGCAGCGGGTGGACGCCGTCATCGAGACCGTCGGCGCCGCCACCTGGTCGCACTCCGTCAAGTCGCTGCGCCCCGGTGGCACCCTCGTCATCTCCGGCGCCACCAGCGGCGACCGTCCCTCGCACGCCGAACTGACCCGGATCTTCTTCCTGGAGCTGAAGGTGGTCGGCTCCACCATGGGCTCCAAGGACGAGCTGGAGGACCTCCTCTCCTTCTGCGCGGCCACCGGGGTCCGCCCGGTGATCGACGAGGTGCTGCCGCTGGACCGGGCCCGTGAGGGCTTCGAGAAGATGGCCGCCGGCGACCTCTTCGGAAAGATCGTGCTGACGACCTCTTGATACGGGTCGGTCGACCTGATGGGATCTCCGGCACGTGAAACGTGAACAACGCTCACTTCCTCGTGCCGGAGGTCCGTCGTGTCCCGCTTGTCGCGCACCACCCTCGTGGCGACCGCCGTCGCCGCCTCCCTCCTCGCCACCCTCGCCCCCGCCGCAACGGCCACCACCAAGGCCGCCGCCACGGCCGCCGCCCCCGTCGCGCGCACGGAGCCCGCGCCCCGCACCGGAACCGCCGGGGACAAGATCCCCGCCCTCACCGACTCCCGCGGACGCGTCCTCACGCTGCGCGGCTGGAACGTGGAGGACAAGGCCAACCGCGGTGACGCGGCCCTCTCCGCCGTGACGGAGAAGCACTTCCGCGACATGCGCGCCAAGGGCTTCAACTTCGCCCGCCTCCTGGTCTTCTGGGACGACCTGGAGCCGCGCCCCGGCCACTACAGCCAGGAGTACCTGCGGAAGATCGAGCGGGTCCTGGACTGGGCCCACCAGCACGACGTCAAGGTGCTGCTCGACGCCCACCAGGACGTCTTCGGCCCCGCCTTCGGCCACCGCGGCATCCCCGCCTGGGCCACCCGGACCGACGGGCTGCCCTTCACCCCCCACCCCGACGACTGGTTCTCCGAGTACTTCGAGCCCGCCGTCCAGCGCGCCTTCACCCACCTCTACGAGGACGAGGACCTCCGCCGCGCCCAGACCCGCATGTGGCGCGTGCTCGCCGAGCGCTTCGACGACCACCCGGCCGTCCTCGGCTACGACCCCATCAACGAGCCGATGGGCGAACTCCGCGAGGGGGAGGACCTCCCCACCGCCGCCCGCCGCATCGAACGCGAGCAGCTCACTCCCATGTACAACCGGATCGCCGACGCGATCCGCACGGCCGACCGGGACGCCTGGATCTTCGTCGAGCCGACCCCGATCGTCGGCGAGGGAGTGCCCACCGGCCTCGGCCGGATCGACGACCCGAAGATCGTCTACGCCCCGCACTTCTACAACACCGGCATGGAGGCCGGGGCCGACTACGAGCCCTCCGCCGGCTGGATCGAGAACTACGAGCAGGCCGTCACCCTCTACCCCCGGCAGTACAAGGTCCCCGTGGTGGTGGGGGAGTGGGGCCCCCTCAACAACTCCCTCCCGAACATGAACCGCTTCTACCGCGACGCCATGGCCTCCCTCGGCCGCTACAGCTCCGGCTGGGCCGGCTACGTCTGGTGCTACGGAGGCGGCTACTGCGCCGTCGACGGCACCGGCGCCTTCCGTACCAACAAGGAGCTGACCGCCGAGCCGTACGCGGAGGCCGTCGCCGGACGGGTGCGCTCCGCCGCGTACCAGCCGGCGACCGGCGTCTACCGCCTGGAGTACGACGCCGCCGGCCGCCGCGGCTCCCGCGTCACCGAACTGGCGCTGCCGCCCGGCGACTGGAAGGTGACGGCCCGCGGCGCCGCCCTCGTCCTCCGCGACCGGGACCGGAGCCGGGTCCGCGTCCTCGCCGCCCCGGACGCCCGGGTCACCGTCACCGCGACCCTGACCGGCGCCGGCCGCCCCTGACCCCTGCCCCTCTGCCCCCCGACTTCCTCGACGGGCGTCGGGCGGGGCCGGTCAGACGCCGGAGCGGCGGTGGAGTATCCCGGTGATCCGGCTCGCCGCCTCGGCCAGGTGGTGGCGGGCCTCCGCGAGCTGGGGGTCCGTCACCCCGTGGTCCCGCGCCGCGTCCCGGATCTCGTCCCGGAACCGGTCGAGCAGCCGGTCCAGGTCTCGGGCCGGATCGCCCGACCCCTCCGTGTCCCGCGCCCACGCGGGCTCCTCGCCCGCCGTCACGGGCGCCTCCGCCCGGGGGGCGGCCGGCGGCGCGTCCGCGGCCCCGGCCCGGGCCTTGGGGTGGCCCGAGACCAGGTCGCCCAGCTGGGCGGTGATCCCCGACAGGCCCTCCCAGACGGTCTGCGGCCACTCGCCCTTGGCGAAGCGGTTCTGGACCTCGTCCTGCACCTGCTGGGCGATCCGCTGGAACTCCTTCGCCTGGAGCTTCGCCGAGCGGGCCTCCTCCTTCGCCTGCCGGGCCTGCTCCTTCCACTCCCGCTTGGCCTCGGCGAAGGCCCCTCCCTCCGTCGTCCGGGTCCGGCTCGCCGCCGCGCGCATCTCGCTGCGCACCCGGCCCGCCGCGCCCCGTACGTCCTCCCGGATCTCGGCGGCCAGCTCCGAGACGGAGTCCCGGATCTCCCGCTCCAGGGCGTCGAGTTCGGCGTCCCGGCCGGCCAGCTCGGCGCGGCCCGCGTCGGTGATCGAGTAGACCTTCCGGCCGCCCTCGCTGGTGTGGGTGACGAGCCCCTCGGCCTCCAGCTTGGCCAGCCGCGGGTAGACCGTGCCCGCCGAGGGGGCGTACAGGCCCTGGAAACGCTCCTCCAGGAGCCTGATGACCTCGTAGCCGTGCCGGGGGGCCTCGTCGAGCAGCTTCAGCAGGTAGAGGCGGAGTCGGCCGTGCGCGAAGACGGGGGACATGTCAGAGCACCTTTCCGGACGCGGGGGAGGTGGAGTCGGAGGGGCCGGCGGGGGAGCCGGGGGCGGTGGAGGGGCCGGAGGGGCCGTCGGCGGCGCCGACGGGATCGGCGGGGCCGGCGGGGCCCTTGGGCGGTGCCTCCGGGTCCTCGGCGGGCTCCGGGCGGCGGAGGAGGGCGATGGAGCCGGAGACCGTGGTCGCCTTGAGCGTGCCGCTGCCCGCGCCGAGCGTGCCGGTGATGGACTTGGTGCCCCACTCGCCGCCCACCCGCAGGTCCTCGAAGGCGTTCGTCACCGCGCCGCTCGTGGTGCTCGCCTCGACCCGGGCGTCCGCCGGGTGCGGCAGCCGGATCGCGACCTCGCCGGAGACGCTGGTGAGCCGGATGTCGGCCGGCGGGGCTCCGGCCGGAGCCGGGTCCAGGTCCAGGACCATGTCGCCGCTGACCGTCTCCGCCCGTACCGCCGAGCCGGAGCCCTCGATCACCGTCACGTCACCGGTCACCGAGACGACCCGCAGCGCGCCCGTCACCGACTGGGCCTCCAGGGCGCCCGAGACGTTCTCGGCGCGGACCGGGCCGGAGAGCCCTACCAACGTCGTGGACCCGGTCACCCCGCGGACCTCGGTGCGGCCGCGCAGACCGGAGATCACCGTGTCCGCCGTGACCGCCCCCACCTCGACCTCGGCACCGGCCGGGACGGCGACCGAGACCACCGCCCGCCGCTTGTGGGCCTTGCTGTCGATCCACTTGAGGATGCCCTTCCAGTGCAGGTCCTCATAGGTCACGGTCAGGGTGGAGCCCTCCTGCGTGACGATCAGGGGCGGGCCCTCGATCTCCGAGACCTCCACCCGTGCCGTGCTCTCGTCGGTGCCCACCACGTTCACCGCGCCGCCCACGACGCGCACGCGCAGCCGTGTCACGGGGTCGGCGGGCGCGAGTTTCACCGGCTCGGTGACGGACCACTCGGTCATGGTGCGGACCTCCCGTTTCCTCAGAACATTCCTGCGCCTGGCGACGCAACATATCGCGACTTCGAGATTCACGATATATCGCGGTGTGACGGAGTCAACCCTGATTCATCCCTGACAGGGTCGGAGCAATCACCGCCGTACACGGACAAACTGGCCTAGCGTAGGGCCCATGAACGCGACATCCGGACCCGGCCCCGCCGGGGCGCTGCTGCTGTGCCGAGCCGACCCCCCGGCGGTCCGGCCGCCCGCCCAGCTCCTGCGGGAGCCGCTGCTCCTCGCCCCCGCCGGAGCCGACTGGAGCGTCCTCGTACCGGAGGGAAAGCCGTGGCAGGACGGCGAGGAGCCGGTCGAGCGGGTCGTCACCGGCTGGGCCACCGCCCTCGCCGTCTCCGCCGCCACCTGGCCCGTCCTCGCCCTCTGGTGGGACCGGGACCGCGCCGGCGTCACCCTCGCCGCCGGCTTCCGCCGCACCGTCGGCTACACCTGGCTCGCGGACGGCACCCCCGCGGGCGAGGACGAGGCCATGCGGACGCTCGCCGACCGCCTCGCCCTCGACCCCGTCCTCGACGTCCAGGCACTGGAGCCGCTCACCCTCCCCGACCCCGAGGCCGACTCCCGTACCCGCCTCCTCGGCCTCGTCGCCGTCCTCGCCCGCACCGGGCTCGCCCTGCCCGCCGGCATCGACCCCGGCGAGGCCCCCGACCGGCTCCGCGAGGCGGCCCTCACCGCCGGCGCCGAGCAGCTCGCATGGCCCGGCTGGCGCGATGCCGTCCGCGCCGAGCTCGACGCCGTCGAGGAAGGCCCCCTCGGCCCGTACCTCCGCGGCCCCAGGGCGCGCCTCCTCAGCGGCGCCCAGCTCGCCGCGGGCGTC
Source organism: Streptomyces sp. NPDC059201 (assembly GCF_042754585.1). Classification (NCBI taxonomy): domain Bacteria; kingdom Bacillati; phylum Actinomycetota; class Actinomycetes; order Kitasatosporales; family Streptomycetaceae; genus Streptomyces; species Streptomyces sp. NPDC059201. The sequence goes on along the minus strand of NZ_JBHZBB010000017.1, from coordinate 174 downwards.
CCGCTGCTCCTCTGGGCGCTCGGGCGGCGCAGCGGCGGCTGGGCGACGGCAGGCGCCCTCCTGGTCGCCCACGGCGCGGGCGGACTCGCCTACGACCGCCTCCGCGAGCACTGACCCGCAGAGCAACGCCAAGAGGCCCCCTCCCGCGCGGGAGGGGGCCTCTTGGCGTTGCTC
>NZ_JBHZBB010000016.1:94869-167206 GCF_042754585.1 Streptomyces sp. NPDC059201 | reverse complement strand
GTCTCCTTCAAGGAGACCGCCCCTCGACGCCGTCCGCCTACGTCCGCCTACGTCCGCCTACGTCCGCCTACGTCCGCCGCGGCGGCCCCGTCGACCCTCGCGGCGTCAAGGACGGGGTCGGCACCTGGAAAGCGCCCCTGTGAGTCCCCTCGATCACCCCGAACAACGCCCGCGCGACCTCCTCGCCGAACTGGTGCACGTCATGGCTCATCGCCGACAGCGGCGGATGGGTGAGGCGGCACAGCTGCGAGTCGTCCCAGGCCAGCAGGGACACGTCGTCGGGGACCGAGAGACCCATCTCGGCGGCGACGGCCGCCCCGGCGACGGCCATGATGTCGTTGTCGTACACGATGGCCGTCGGCCGGTCCGGGGACATCAGGAGGCTGCGGGTGGCCCGCGCCCCCTCCTCGCCCACGAAGGCGGTGGCGACCTGCCGCCCGCCGTCGAGGCCGAGTTCGGCCATGGTGGCCTCGAACGCGGTGGCGCGGATGCCGCTGTGGCCGAGGCCGGCCGGGCCGCCGACCCTCGCGATCCGCCGGTGGCCGAGCGCCGCCAGGTAGCGGACGGCCTCGGCGGCCGCCGAGGCGTCGTCCGTCCAGACGGACGGGAACCCGCCGGTCAGTGACGGGTGCCCGACGGCCACCACGGGCATGCCGAGCGCACGCAGCGGTGGGATCCGCGGATCGTCCTGGTGGAAGTCGACCAGGATCGCCCCGCCGACCGTCCGGCTGCGCCACCACTCCTGGTAGAGGGCGGCCTCCTCGTCCAGGTCGCGGACGAGCCGGAGGAGAAGGGAGCAGGAACGTTCGGCGAGGACGTCCTCGATGCCCGAGATGAACTCCATGTAGAAGGGTTCGAGCCCGAGCAGCCGGGCCGGCCGGCAGATCGCCAGACCCACGATGCCCGCCCGCCTGCCGGAGAGGTTCCGCGCGGTCTGGTGCGGGCTCCAGCCCAGCTCCCGCGCCGCCTCGAAGATGCGTTCCCGGGTCGTCGGGGACACCCCGGGGCGGTTGTTGAAGGCGATCGAGACGGCGCCTTTCGACACCCCGGCCAGCGCGGCGACGTCATTGATCGTGACGCGCCGGCCGGGGACACCAGAGGTGGGCACACGGGAACCCGGGACGCCGGGTGTGGGGCCGGAGGCCGGCGCGCCGGGGAGTAGCCCGCCGGGGAGTGGTACGTGAGGGGTCGGGGCGCCGGGGGTCGGTACGCGAGGAGTTGGGGCGCTCACGCCGCTCCCACGCTGAACAGGGCCGCCCGTACGGCCTCCGGGTCGGCGTCCGTCCAGCCGCGCACCCCGATACGGACCTCCTCGCCGGGCAGCAGCGTGGTCAGTCCGCGGTCGGCGCTCGCCGCCGGGGCCAGCCGGTCGGCCTGGAGGAGGAGGTCGCGTACGAGCGTCCGGGCGGTGACCACCACGACCGCGGAGTCGTCCCCGGCAGGCTCGACGCGTACGTCGTAACGAGGTTTTGGATAGTCGAACTCCTTGTCGTACACCGGGAGGTGCACCGCCCGCAGGCCGTCCGCGTCGGCCACCAGGAGCTCCTTCGCCGTGCCGGGATCGGGCAGCAGCGAGGTGGGCACGACCAGCCGTACGACGGTGCGTGCCGCGGCCTCCAGGTCGAGCGCGGTCTCCTTCAGAACGGTGCCGTCGGCGTCGAGGCGGCGCAGGGTGACGGTGGTGCGCCAGGTGGTGCCGGACTGGTTGTCGAGGGCGAGGACCGGGCCGCCCTCGGTGGGTACGAGGCTGAGCAGGCGGTCGGCGTAGACGCGGCGCAGCTCGTGGTAGAGCGGCTTGAGGTGCCCGTCGCCGTCGATCGCGGCCCAGGAGCTGACCGGCCAGCAGTCGTTGAGCTGCCAGACGACCGAGCCCGCGCACACCGGCCAGTGCGAGCGCCAGTGCTCGATGCCGGCCGCGACGGCCCGCGCCTGCACGACCTGCGCGAGGTAGTGCCACCGGTCGAAGCCCCTCTCCGACTGTCCGAGGTCTCCCAAGTCACCCTCCGGCAGCCCGAAGTGGCGCTCGATCCCGCGGTTCAGCTTGCCGTTGCCGTCCTCGGCCTTCTGGTGGTGCAGCATGCCGGGGGAGTCGGGCGCGAGCGTCTCGCCGGGCAGGGCGCGGCGGAGGGTCGCGAGCGCGGGCGGGGCCTGCCAGCCGAACTCGGCGCAGAAGCGGGGGACATCGGCGCGGTACTCGGCGTAGTCCTGCCGGTTCCACACCTCCCACGAGTGGTGGGTGCCGTGCCGGGGGTCGTTGGGATGGTGGTCCCAGGAGCCGGACCAGGGGCTGCCGGCCGTGTACGGGCGGGTCGGGTCGAGCTCGGCGACGATCCGGGGCAGGACGCCGAGGTAGTAGCCCTCGCCCCAGGAGTCCCCGGCGAGCGGCTGCTCCCAGTCCCAGTCGCGGAAGCCCCAGAGGTTCTCGTTGTTGCCGTTCCAGAGGACGAGGCTGGCGTGCGGCATCAGTCGGACAACGTTGTCACGCGCCTCCGCCTCCACTTCTCCGCGCAGCGGCTGTTCCTCGGGGTAGGCGGCGCATGCGAAGAGGAAGTCCTGCCAGACCATGAGGCCCAGCTCGTCGCAGACGTCGTAGAAGGCGTCGTCCTCGTAGATGCCGCCGCCCCAGATGCGGACGAGGTCGATGTTGGCGTCGGCGGCCTGGGTGAGCCGGGTGCGGTAGCGCTCGGGCGTCACCCGGGACGGGAGCACGTCGTCCGGGATCCAGTTGACCCCGCGCGCGAAGATCCGTACGCCGTTGACGACGAAGGTGAAGCCGGTGCCGTGTTCGTCGGGGGAGCGGTCGACGGTCACCGTACGGAAGCCGATCCGCCGCGACCAGGTGTCGAGCGGGGTCCCGTCCTCGTCGAGGAGCGTGACGTCGAGCCCGTACAGCGGCTGGGAACCGTACCCCCGCGGCCACCACAGCTCCGGCTCCGGCACCTCCAGGCTGAGCACCGTCTCGTCGCCCTCGAAGGAGGTCTCGGCGACCGTGCCGGCGACGGCGGCGCGCAGCGTGAGCCGCCGCCCCGTCCCGCTCTCGGTACGCACGCTCCCGACCCGCAGCTCGACGTGGCCGGTCGTGCCGTCGACGGTGACCAGCGGGCGGACCTCGGCGAGCCGCGCGGTCGACCAGTGCTCGATCCGTACCGGCCGCCACATGCCGGCGGTGACCACGGTGGGGCCCCAGTCCCAGCCGAAGGAGCAGGCCATCTTGCGGATGTACTGGAAGGGTTCGGGGTAGACGTTCGGCCGGTCGCCGGTGAGGGCGCGGACCCGCTCGGCCTCGTCGTACGCCGAGTCGAAGCGCACCTCCAGCGGGCCGCTCCGCCCCGAGACGTCGAAGCGGTGGACGCGGTGCATGTTCCGTGTCGAGCCGAGCGAGGTGCCGGCGAGCAGGACCTCGGCGGCGGTGTCCAGGCCCTTGAAGACCAGCTCGGAGCGCTCGTGCCCGCCCGCGTGGGCGGCGAGATCCGTGACGTACGACCACGCCCGGCGGCCGACCCAGGCGACTTCGGTCTCGTTCAGGCCGAGGAAGGGGTCCGGTATCACCCCGGCGGCGAGCAGGTCGGAGTGGACACAACCGGGCACCTGGGCGGGGAGCGTTGCGCCCTCGTGGCGCAGGCTCCACCCCTCGTGCAGCTGGGTGACGTCCTTCATGGTGTGCGGCTCCAATCGCCTGGCAGTGGGGCGGGATGCGTGTACGGGCCGACAAGTTAGCCGTACGGTCACTTAACTGTCCATGAACCGGTGAAGCAGAGGGTGTGCGTACTGCTCGGAAGCCCGTCATCGGGCTTTGTTCGGCCTGGGTGGGCGACTCGTCCGGGTAACGATTGGGCATCACGCTGGAAATCAGCACTTTACCGGTTCACGACTGGCTGACATAGTGCCGTCATCCCACCGATGACCTGAGCCGTGACTTTGAAGGAGTTGGGCCATGGGGAACAAGAAGACGACCGCGCTCTCGGGCGCTGTGCTGGCCGCCGTGATGCTCGCGCTGTCGGCGTGCGGTGGCGGAGGCGGCGCTGCCACCGGCGAGGTGGCCGCTCCTCCGTCGGATCCGAAGGAGGTCTCCGGCGAGATCAAGGTCCTGACCCAGCGGACCGACCTGGTGCAGAGCGGGGCCCTGCAGAAGTACGCGGCCGAGTTCAACAAGGTCTACCCGAAGGTGAAGGTCAGGTTCGACGGCATCACCGACTACGAGGGGGAGGTGAAGATCCGCATGAACACCAACGAGTACGGTGACGTGCTCTTCATCCCCGGCGCGGTCGCCAAGAACGACTACCCGAAGTTCTTCGCCCCCCTCGGGACGACCGCGGAGCTCTCGAAGTACCGCTTCTCGGACAAGACCGAGGTGGACGGCAAGGTCTACGGCATCGCCCAGTTCGGCACCGCCAACGGCTTCGTCTACAACAAGAAGCTGTGGCAGCGGGCGGGCGTCACCGCCTGGCCGAAGACCCCGGACGAGTTCCTGGCCGGCCTGAAGGCCGTCAAGGACAAGACGGGCGTCACCCCTTATTACACCAACTTCAAGGACGGCTGGCCGCTGGTCCAGTGGACCAACAACGTCGGCGTCGTCGGCTGCGACGCCCAGGCGAGCAACGCCCTCGCCGGGCCCGTCTCGCCCTGGAAGGCGGGGAGCGAGCTGAACACCATCGACGGCCTGCTCCACGACATCGTCAAGCAGGGGCTGTCGGAGAAGGACCCGACGACCACGAACTGGGAGACGTCCAAGGCGCTCCTCGGCGAAGGCAAGATCGCCACGATGATGCTGGGTTCCTGGTCGATCACGCAGATGCAGGACGCGGCGAAGAAGGCCGGCGGCTCGGCGGAGGACATCGGCTTCATGCCCTTCCCCGTCCAGAAGGACGGCAAGCACTGCGCCGCGCTGGTCTCCGACTACCAGCAGGCCGTGAGCGTCCACTCCCACAACAAGCCGGCCGCGCGCGCCTGGGTCGACTGGTTCACCGAGAAGTCCGGCTTCGCCGAGAAGGAGGGCGTGGTCTCCGCGGTCAAGTCCGCTCCCATGCCCGCCACGCTCAAGGACTTCGTTGACAACGATGTCAGATTCTTCGACCGATCCGAGGCGAAGACCGCGGCCGTGAACGACATCGACGAGGCGTCCGAGATCGGCCTCAACAAGCAGGACTACCGCCAGAAGCTGATCGACACGGCTCGTGGCGCCGCGAAGGGCAGCCTCGAGGACTTCTTCGCCGACCTGAACAAGAGGTGGGACGAGGCGGCGAAGACCGCCGGTAGCTGATACCGGCGGAGTGGGCCCCGGCCGTACGACACCGGCCGGGGCCCCTGGACCTTCCGCAGGCGCGGACACGAAAGGCCGACATGACCGAGACAACCGACACCGCACCAGAGGGCGCCGCCATGGCAGGGCGATCCAGCAAGGACGAGACAGACGCGGGAAGCCGTGGCCCCCGCGCGGCCGGGGCCCACCGGGCGAGCCCTTCCCGCCCGGGGGACCCTTCCCACGAGGCTGACCCCCGCCCGCCCGGCCGCCGCGCGACCCGTCGTCCGGCTCGCCGCCGTCGCGCCCCCGCCACCCCGCGGACCCGGTCCTGGCGCGACTCGCCGCTGCGGCGGATCACGCCCTGGCTCTTCCTGGCGGCGCCGCTCGCGCTGCTGATCACGTTCACGTACGTCCCGGTCGCGAGCATGATCTCGTACAGCTTCACCGACTGGGACGGGGTGAGCCCGGACCGGGAGAACGTGGGGTTCGACAACTACGTCCAGATCTTCACCCGCCCCGAGCTCTTCCGGGTCTTCTTCGTCAGTGGCTACTACCTCGCGGCGTCCGTGGTCCAGATCGTCGTCGCGCTGTACTTCGCGGTGATCCTCAGCTTCAACCTGCGGTTCCGGAACTTCTTCAAGGGGATCCTCTTCTTCCCCTACCTGATCAACGGTGTCGCGATCGGCTTCGTCTTCCTGTACTTCTTCCAGGACGGCGGCACGCTCGACTCGGTCCTCGACTGGCTCGGCGTGACCACCGACCACCCCTGGCTGGGCGATCCGACCTCCGCCAACGTCTCCCTCGCGGGCGTCTCGGTCTGGCGTTTCACCGGACTGAACTTCGTCCTCTTCCTCGGCGCGATCCAGTCCATCCCCGGCGAGCTGTACGAGGCGGCCGAGCTGGACGGTGCCGGGAAGTGGAAGCAGTTCCGGCACATCATCGCCCCGAGCATCAAGCCCGTCATCAGCCTCAGCGCGATCCTGGCGATCTCCGGCTCGCTGTCGGTCTTCGAGATCCCCTACATCATGACCGGCGGCGCGACCGGCACCCAGACCTTCGTCATCCAGACGATCAAGCTCGCCTTCCAGTTCAACAAGACCGGCCTGGCCTCGGCCGCGGCCGTGGTGCTGCTCCTGATCATCCTGCTGATCACCTGGATCCAGCGCCGGCTCGTGCCCGACGACAAGGTGGACCTCGTATGACCTCCCCCGACGTTACGTCTCCCGACCTCGCGTCCCCGGACCTCAACTCCTCCGACCTCACCGCCGCCCCCGCCCGTCGGGTCCGCGGCTCCTCCCGCCGCCGGCTCCCCGTCGGCGGTGTGCTGACCTATCTGTCGCTCCTCGTGGCGTCCGCCGTCGTCCTGATCCCGCTCGCGGTCGTCTTCCTCACCTCGCTCAAGACCTCGGAGGAGGTCGGCGACGGCAGCGCGCTGTCGCTGCCGGGGAACTGGTTCAACTTCGAGAACTACGTGACGGCGTTCAACGACGGCAAGATGCTCATGGCGTTCGGGAACACCGCCTTCATCCTGCTCTTCTCCATCGGCGGGACGGTGATCATCGGCTCGATGACGGCCTACGCCGTCGACCGCTTCGACTTCCGCGGCAAGAAGCTCGTCATGGCGGGCTTCCTCGTCGCCACCCTCGTGCCCAGCGTCACCACCCAGGTCGCGACCTTCCAGGTGATCAACGGCTTCGGCCTCATCGACACCCGATGGGCCCCGATCCTGCTCTACATGGGCACCGACATCGTCTCCGTCTACATCTTCCTGCAGTTCATCCGGGGCATCCCCGTCTCGCTCGACGAGGCAGCCCGCCTCGACGGCGCCAACGCCTTCACGATCTACCGGAAGATCATCTTCCCGCTGCTGAAGCCGGCGATCGCCACCGTCGTCATCATCAAGGGGATCACCACCTACAACGACTTCTACATCCCCTTCCTCTACATGCACTCCGAGGAACTGGGGACCATCTCCACCGCCCTCTTCCGCTTCAAGGGCCCCTTCGGAGCGCACTGGGAGGCCATCTCGGCCGGCGCGATCCTCGTCATCGTCCCGACGCTGATCGTCTTCCTGCTGCTCCAGCGGTGGATCTACAACGGCTTCGCCCAGGGAGCCACCAAGTAGGCAGGCACACCAGCCACCACAGAGACAGGCGTACGAGCCGTCCATTGGGCAGGTGCACAGGTGTCAGCGCGGGGCCGGCTCCGGCGGCGGGGGAGAGGTGCTGCCGCGGGGGACGAAGTGGGCGTACCCCTCGCGGATGTCGGCGACCTCCTCGCCGTCGATCAGCGCCAGCAGGGCGGTGGCGGAGCGGGCGCCGTACGCGGGGATGTCACGGGTGACGGCCGACAGCATGGGCCGTACCACCTGGGTCAGCGGCGACTCGTCCCAGGCGACGACCGACAGGTCGGCGGGGATGGACAGTCCCAGTTCCTGTGCCACCGACATCGCGGCCACGGCCATGATGTCGTTGTCGAACATGATGGCCGTCGGCCGCCGGGGGGCGATCAGCAGGGCTCGCGCGGCGCGCGCGCCCTCCTCGCCGGTGTAGTCGGTGTGGACGACGGTGGCCTCGGGGATCCCGGCCTCCTGGCACGCCTCCGCGAGCGCCACGTCGCGGACCGCCGTGTGCGCGAGCGCGGCGGGGCCCGCCACGCGCGCGATGCGCCGGTGTCCGAGCGTCGCCAGGTACCGGATGATCTCGTGCACGCTCCCGCCGTCGTCCGACCAGACGGCCGGCAGCCCGCCGGCCACGTCCGGCGGGCCGATGGCGACCGCGGGCAGGTCGATGTCGCGGACGGCGGCGACCCGTTCGTCCTCGGAGTGCAGATCCATGAGGAAGACGCCGTCGACCCGCCGCTCGCCCCACCAGCGCCGGCAGACCTCGATCTCCCGGTCCTGGTCCGCGACCATCTGGAGCATCAGCGCGTACGAGCGCTCGGCGAGCACCGCCTCGACACCGCTGATGAACTCCATGAAGAACGGCTCCACCCCGAGCGTCCGGGCAGGCCGCCGCACGACCAGGCCGACCGCCTGCGCCCGCCCGCCGGTCAGGGCGCGGGCGGCGCTGTTGGGCCGCCAGCCCAGTTCCTCCGCGATGCTCTTGATCGCGGCGCGCGTGGCTTCCGACACCCCGGGCTGGCCGTTGAGCGCGTACGAGACCGCCACCTTCGACACGCCCGCCCGGCGTGCGATGTCAGCCATCGTCGGCCGCTTCACTGCCACCCCAGCTCCATCCTGAATCCCTAGACGCCCGACCTTACCGCCAGACCGTACGAGGGGCGGGCACGCGTCCGCGCGACCATCCGCGTACGCCACTGTGCATTCCTCCATGCCCGCCTCCTGGTTCAGCCAGGGTTTCGCAAAACTTCGGAGCGGTTCCGTCAGCGGTGGAATCGGCGGGCCCGCGCGGCGCATGCTTCTACGGGAGCACGCCGCCGTGCTCGCCCCAGGGAGCTCCCGGCCGCCCGACGGCCGCGGAACCGGGCTGCCCTCGCACGCGGCGGACCTTCGCCCTGGCCCCAGTGACGACGCCACCGGACACGTACCGCGGCGAGACCCGCGGCCGGCCCCGACGAAGGAACCCGCAGGAGCCATGAACCCTAGCCCGCCGCACCCTAGCCCGCCGCACCCTAGCCCGCCGCACCCCACGCCCCCGCACCCCACGCCCCCGCACCCCACGCCCCCGCACCCCACGCCCCCGCCCCCCACCCCGCTGAACTACAGCCCGCTGGACCACCGCTACCGCGGCGAGCATCCGATCCGTACCGTCCACTACCTCTTCCGGCCCGACCGCGCACGGCTCGCCGGAGCCGTCGCCGTCTTCTTCGCCAAGCACGCGCCCGTCTGGCTGCTCCCGCCGGTGACGGCGAACGTGATCGACGTCGTCGTCGAGCACCGGCCGATCGCCGAACTGTGGTGGAACTGCGCCGTGATGCTCACGGTCCTCCTCCTGAACCCGCCCCTGCACCTGCTGTACGTCCGCTGGATGCACGGGGCGGTCCGCCGGCTCGGCCGCGACCTGCGGTCCGCGCTCGTCACGCGGATGCAGCAGCTCTCCATCGGCTTCCACAGCCGCACCAGTTCATCGGTGCTGCACGCCAAGGTCGTCCGGGATGTCGAGACGCTGGAGACCGGACTCCAGCAGACCGCGGACAACGGCCTCACCGCCGTCGCGACGCTCGCGGGCGGCCTCGCCGTCATCGCCGTCGTGACCCCGGTCTTCCTGCCGGTCTTCCTGGTCCTCATCCCCGTCGCCGTGCTGCTCATCGGCGCCCTGCGCGCGCGGCTGGGCGAGGGGAACACCTCGTACCGGCGCTCGGTGGAGCGCATGTCCGCCTCCGTCAGCGACATGACGACCCTCATCCCCATCACCCGCGCCCACGCCCTGGAGCGCACGGCGCTCGGACGCGTCGGGCGCGAGCTCGACCGGGTGCAGCGGGAGGGGACACGGCTCGACCTGCTCAACGCCCGCTTCGGCTCCCTCTCCTGGGTCGTCTTCAACGGGCTCGGCACGGCCTGCCTCGCGGGCGCGGCGCTCGTCGCCTACTACGGGTGGACGTCGGTCACGCCGGGCGAGGTCGTCATGCTCAGCGCCTACTTCTCCACGCTCACCGGTGCCGTGACGAGCCTGCTCGCGCTGGCGCCCGTCGTGGGCAAGGCCGTGGAGTCCCTCAAGTCCGTCGGGGAGGTCCTCCAGGCGCCGGACCTGGAGGTCAACGACGGCAAGCGACGGGTGGAGTCGGTCGACGGCGCCTTCCGGTTCGAGGGCGTGGGGCTCACGCACGGCGACGCCGGCGAGCCCGCCCTGAGCGATGTGGACCTCGACGTGCCCGTCGGCACCACGCTCGCGATCGTCGGCGGCTCCGGCGCGGGGAAGTCCACCCTGCTCAACCTGGTGCTCGGCTTCCACCGCCCCACGGCCGGCCGGGTGCTCCTCGACGGGCGGGACATGGCCGAGCTCGACCTGCGGAGCTTCCGCAGATTCGTCTCCGTCGTCCCCCAGGAGTCCGTCCTCTTCGAGGGGAGCATCCGGGAGAACGTCACGTACGGCATGGAGCGCGTCGACGAGGGGACGCTGCGGCGCGCCCTGTGCGACGCCAACGCCGCAGAGTTCGTCGACGCGCTCCCGGACGGCCTCGACACGGTCGTGGGGGAGCGCGGCACCCGACTCTCGGGCGGCCAGCGCCAGCGGCTCGCGATAGCCCGGGCGCTCATCCGGGACCCGCGCGTCCTGGTGCTCGACGAGGCCACGTCGGCGCTGGACGCCCGCTCCGAGGCGCAGGTCCAGGAGGCGCTCGCCCGTCTCGTCGCCGGCCGGACAGTCTTCGTCGTGGCCCACCGCCTCTCCACGATCCGGCAGGCGGACCGGATCGTGGTGCTGGAGTGCGGGCGGGTGGTGGAGTCCGGCAGTCACCGGGAACTCCTCGAACGAGGCTCGGCCTACGCGCACCTCCAGGCGAGCCAGCTGGCCTGAGAAACCCTGTCGTACGTACGAGGGTGCCCTCCCGTCGCCGAGGACGGGAGGGCACCGGGTGGCTCAGCGGTCGGCGGCGCTGCCGCGCACGACGCAGGAGCGCTGGTTCTCCCAGCCCCAGCCGTCGCCGTCGGGGTCGGAGCCGCTGCCGCCCGCACAGTACGGGTAGCCGTTCGGCGCCGTACCACCGGTGTCGCCGCCGCCGGAACCGGTGTCGGCGGCGCTGCCGCGCACGACGCAGGAGCGGCTGTTCTCCCAGCCCCAGCCGTCGCCGTCCGGGTCGGAGGAGCCGCCGTTCACGCAGTACGGGTAGCCGTTCGGGGCCGTTCCGCCGGTGTCACCGCCACCGCCGCCGTTGCCGCCGCCGTAGATCGTGGCGCGGGTGGAGGTGGTGGAGATGCCGTCGGCGCCGTTGAAGAAACGGTTGCCCCAGGCGGTCAGCGAGTTCGGGGCGAAGCCGTTGACCATGTCGAGGTACTCGACGCCGCTGCCGTTGCCGCTCCAGGACCAGCCGAGGTAGCCGACGCGGAGCGAGCGCGCGGTGGCCATGATGGCGTTCTCGTCGGGGTTGCCGTCGCTGTGGTTGTCGCCGAACTCGCCGACGACGATGGGCAGCCCGTTGTTCACGAAGTGGTTGAGGTAGCCCTGGACCTCGGCGGCCGTGTCGTACACGCCGTACATGTGGATGGAGAAGATGGTGTTGCGGTGCGGGTCCGAGGTGAAGACGGAGGCCGCGTTGGAGCGCATGGTGTTCGACCAGTCCTGGCCCCAGTTGGGGGCGTCGACCATCAGCGCGTTGGCGATGCCGGCGTTGCGGAGCTTCCCGATGGCGCTCTTGGTGGCACCGGTCCAGGCGGTGTAACCGCTGTTGCCGTAGGGCTCGTTGCCGATGTTGACGACGACGTAGTCCTCCTGGCCCTGGAGGGCGCCCTTGACGCCCACCCAGTAGTCGGCGGCCTGGTCGAGGGAGGCGGCGGCGCCGTCCTCGCCGTAACCGGTGGTGTCGTGCACCTCCAGGACGCAGATGACCTTGCTGGTCTTGCAGTCGTCGATGATCGACGACACCTGGGTGGCGCTCGTCTCCGTCCAGCGGTCGCCGCTGGACAGGACGACGCGCACGGTGTTCGCCCCCTTGGCGGCGATGTCGGCGATGGCGTCGGTCTCGCCCGGGTACCAGGCGTACGCGTGGTTCACCCCGCGCATGACGAACTCGCTGCCGTTCGCCTCGTAGATCCGGCCGTTGCTGACGTGGATTCCGCTCGCGGCGGCCTGGGCCGCCGGGGCTGCCTGGGCGGCTCCGGTGGTACCGAACACGGGCAGTAGCAGCCCGGCGATGCCGGCGACGGCGCTCCCCGCCGCTGTGAGCCACGTGCCGCGCGATGACCTGGTCATGCCTCTCCTTGTAAGGACTAGGGGGAAGGAGCCCCACCCGCGCCATGGACTCCGACGTTGGACAACGTTGTCAGAGCCGGGACGACTGAGCCGCTGGTCTGTGGCGCGTCGGGGTTGCCCTCATGAGGCACCCTTGACCGGTTCCGTGTCAAGCATCAAGTCCGCGTAAGTTTCGGTGAGATGAGCGAGCAGAATCGGTTCAGTAAAAGGAGGCTGAACCTGTGCGTGGGTCCAGCCTTCCTCCGCCCTGAACCGACCACCCGTCTACTGAAACGGCGTCATGAAGTGGTCCCCGATAGCGCCATGGAAGTGGACCTCCACGCGGGCCGCCCCGTTTTCTAGCGTCAGGAGCATGAACGCGAACGCCTTGCGCGGGGTGCTGCTCGTCACCCTCGCCTACGCCCTCGTCGGCGCCTCCTTCACCGCCAACGGCCTGCTCGGCGACTATCCGTACGCGGGTGGGCAGGCCCTCCGTTACGGCGCGGCCTGTCTGCTCCTGCTCCCTCTCCTCGGACGCGGCGGACTCGCCCCGCTCCGGCTGCTCGGCGCCGGCGCGTGGGTGCGGATCGCGGCCCTGGCCGCGGTCGGCATGGTCGGCTTCAATCTCGCCGTCCTCGCCGCCGAGCGCACGGCCGAACCCGCCGTCCCCGGCGTCGTCGTCGGCTGCGCCCCGGTCGTGGTGGCCGTGCTCGTGCCGCTGCTCGAAGGCAGGCGGCCCGCGCCGGTGGTGTTGTACGGGGCTCTGCTCGTCGCCGCGGGTGCCCTGACCGTGCAGGGCTGGGGGCGTACCGATCTGGCGGGGCTCGGCTGGTCGGTGGCGGCGCTGGCGGGCGAGGTCGGGTTCACCGTGCTCGCGGTGCCTGTGCTGCGACCCCTCGGACCCCGCCTGCTCACGGTCGCGGTCTGCGGTGTCGGTGCCGTGGAGGCCACGCTGATCGGGCTCGTCGTGGACGGAGCCGGGTTTGTGCGGATGCCCAACACCGTGGAGGCGGGGGCGTTGCTGTGGCAGGCGGTGCTCGCGACCGTCGTCGGGTTCGTCCTCTTCTACATGGCGGTTCAGCGCATCGGCATGGAGCGCGCCACTCTCTACACCGGCGCCATCCCCGTGGCGGCCGCGCTCAGCGCGGCCGCGGTCGGCCAGGCGACGCTCGGTCTGCCGCAGGCGGTCGGCGGCCTGCTCGTCGGAGCCGGGGCCGCGCTCGGCACCGGACTGCTGACCGGCCGGAGGACGGCGGCGGCCGGGTCAGCCGGTGGCGCTGCCGTCGAGGATGACGCGGGCGACGAGCGCGGGGTCGTCGTTCATGGGGACGTGGCCGCAGCCGGGCAGCCGCACAAGGCGCGCGCCGGGGATGGCCTTCTTGGCGCGGACGCCCTGGCGGCGCAGCAGCAGCCGGTCCCGGGTGCCCCAGGCGACGGTGACCGGAAGGTGCGGGATGTCGTCGCGGAAGAGGACGGTGCGGCCGGCGGCGAGCGTCTCGTGGAAGCCGGTGGCCTCGCGCAGCGCGAGCGTCTCGGCGACGACCGCCTCGGGTGAGCGGCGGCCGGGCCGGGCGTAGATGGTGCTGGTGAGCGTGGTGCGGCCCGCCGGGGTCCGGGACAGTCGCTCGATGAGGGGGACGGGCAGGGACAGGGCCGCCCCGCGCATCGCGCGCAGGGTGCCGAAGGCGTACCGGCGCTCGCTCTCGGACCAGAACCCGGCGGGGGAGAGGGCGGTGACCGAGCGGACGGCCTTCTCGCGGCCGAGCTGGAGGGCGAGCAGTCCGCCGAGCGAGTTGCCCGCCACGTGCGGTCGCTCGGCGCCGATGGCCGCGCAGAAGGCGGTGAGGACGGGCGCGACGGTCGTCAGGTCGTAGGCGCAGCCGGGCGGGAGGCCGTCGGACGTGCCGAAGCCGGGCAGGTCGACGGCGATGACGTCGCGTTCGGTCGCCAGGACGTCGAGGACCGGCTCCCACGCCTGCCAGTGGTGCCCGATGCCGTGGAGCAGGAGCAGCGGTTCGCCCGTTCCGCGGCGTTCGTACGTCAGGGATGTGGTGCGGCGACCCTGCGGGGTCTCGAAGTCGAACACGATCCGCGTAGGCATGGAGGCTCCCTCGTACATCCTCTTAGACGTCCTGTCAGCAAGAATTACTGCCCGGTAGCCACGAGTTCAAGGGCTCTGCGCAAGTTGATGCCACCGGATCGCCAACCCCTCACCCTCTCGCCCCCGAAGCCCCGCCCGCCGGACCGGCAGGCGGGGCTTCGGGCTGCGCGCGCCTCACGAGGGTGCGAACGTCCTGTGAACGATCAAGGTCAGAGGGTCACATTTCCGGACGTTCGGCGGAGGATTGGTCTTGACCAAGGTGGTGGCTCGCCTTATGGTCGCAGAGTTAGTGCAGGAACCTTTAATAAACAAGGGCGCGGAAACGCCGCGGGACACGGCGAATTGCGGAGGACAGGGTGGGGACCACGCAGCTGGAATCGGTCCAGGAACCGAAGTACCAGCACCTCAAGACGGTGATCGGTGAGGCTCTCGACTCCGACTTCGCGGTCGGCGAGATCCTGCCCAACGAGCGCGAGCTCGCGGCCCGCTTCGGCGTCGCCAGAGCCACGCTCCGCCAGGCTCTGGAGCAGCTCGAACTGGAAGGACGCCTCCAGCGCAGGCGCGGTGTCGGCACCACCGTCGCGCCCCCGCGCGTCGGCGTCGACGTCTCGACCACGCAGCAGGCATGGCCCGGAGTCGGCGACGACGCCTGGCAGGCGCAGGACTCCGTCCTCGGCGCCGCGCCCGCCGCGGTCGCGCGCCTCCTGGAGACCCCGGCCGGCGAAGAGGTGCACGTCGTGCGCCGGGTGCGCCTCAGCCAGGGCCAGGCCGTCGCCGCCGAACTGCTGTACGTGCCCGCCGCCTCGGCCGCCGGTCTCACCGCCGTCGACGCCGACGGGCCCGCCGACGCCCGCGCCGTGCTGCGCGAGCTCCAGCACCTAGCCCTCGACGGCCAGGACCGCTCCGTGGAGCTGGGTTCCGCGCGCGCGGACGACGCCAAGGAGCTGGACCGGCTGCCGGGCGCGCCGGTGCTGGTCGTGACGACCCGCTACCTCTCCGGAGGGCGTACCGCGGCCGTCTCCGTCGCCACCTACCGTGCCGACACCTGCCGTCTCACCTTCGGCGACTCGGTCGACCTGGCGATGGCCTCCTGACCCAGCCCACCGCGCACGGCCCTCTTGGGCAGGTGCCCAAGTGGTGAACGCGAGAAGACCCAGCCTTCCGAGGCCGGGTCTTCTCGTTCTCGTCTCTCGTCTTCTCGTCTTCTGTCCGGATCTAGCGCCGGGCGGCCATGCTGCCCTCCACCGCGAACAGTTGCTCCTCGACGTGGTCGAGGGCGAGCCGCAGCGCGCCCGTACCGACGGCGGCCTCGCCGAGCAGCGAGAGCACCACCCGCGGCGGGCGCAGGCAGAAGCGCGCCAGCTCCTCGCGGAGCGGCTGGAGCACGCCGTCCAGGCCGGCGGCCCAGCCGCCGACCACCACGAGTTCCGGATCGAGCGCGAGGACGAGCGCGCCGACGTCGTGCACCAGGCGCTGGATGAACCGCTCCACGGCGGCCTCGGCGCGTACGTCACCCTTCTTCGCCAGCGCGAAGACCTCCGCCACTGCCTGCTCGTCCAGGGGGTGCAGCGGCTCGTCGGTCGTCGACAGCAGGTGCTCCGGCGTCACCCCGCGGCCCAGCAGGTGCAGTGCGCCGATCTCGCCCGCCGCGCCGCCGTAACCGCGGTGCAGACGGCCGCCGATCATCGAGCCCGCGCCGGGGCTGAGCCCGGCGAGGACGAAGACGATGTCGTCGGAGTCGGTCGCGGCACCCTTCCAGTGCTCGGCGACGGCCGCCGCGTTCGCGTCGTTCTCCACGATCACCGGGCAGCGGAAGGAGCGGCGCAGCCGCTCGCCGAGGGCCAGGCCCGTCCAGCCGGGCAGCGCGGTGCCGAGCCGCACGGTGCCGTCGGCCTCCACGATGCCGGGAGTGCCGACGCCGACCGCCCGCAGGTTCGACCGGGGCACGCCCGCGCGGCGCAGGACGTCGGCGACGACCGTACGCACCTTGTCCAGACGCTCGTCCTCGGGCGCGGTCTCCGACACCTCGCGCGCGCCGGCGCCGATGATCCGGCCGTCAAGACCGGAGAGGAGGGCGGCGACGCGGTGCGGACCGATCTCGATGCCGAGCAGATGGCCGGCCTCGGCCCGGAAGCGGAACCTGCGGGCCGGGCGGCCTTGGCGCCGGGCCTCGCCCTCCTCGGGCGCGGCCTCGACGACGAGACCGCCCTCGATGAGTCCTTCGACGACGCCCTCGACGGTCGGCCGGGACAGGCCCGTGATCCGGGTCAGGTCCGTGAGCGTGCGCGCGTCGGAGCCCCGCAGAGCATGGAGTACCACGGCGGAATTGATCCGCCGCAGCAGAGACGGATCCCCGCCGGTCAGCCGCCCCACCGTGTGTCCTCCCAGCTCGTGCCCGTCTCAGGCGGATGGTACTCAATGGTTCCGGAAGCGGCGAGGGCCGCCCCCGGGCCGTGTCCGCGCCGAGACCCGCGGCCGCTCCATGATCGCTCCGGGATAGCTCTGGGGCCGTCGGGGGTCGGGGCGGACTGACGCGGCGCCAACTGTCAGTGGCGGGCGGTTTACTGGGCACATGACCACGACACGCTTCCTGTCGGGCCTTGACCTCCTGCGGTCGAGGGAGTTCCCGGCGCGGCCGGAGCGATCCGGGTTCCTCGGCAGCGGGCCCGGCTTCCATGTCGCCGCGCTGGCCACCAGCGAGGAGTTCTGGGAGGCGGACGGGGGCCGCCGCGAGGAGGTCGAGGAGCAGTACGAAGCGGAGCGGGACGGGCTGGCCGCGCTGCTCGCCGCGCGCTGGGGAGAACCGGACCGGATGAGCCTTTGGTCCCTGCGGCACCGGGGCATGACGGGGGAGGAGTTGCCGGAGCCGTGGTCCGGTCTGTGCGTGCTCGTCCCGGACCTCATGCTGTGGCGTGTGGACGCCAGATGGATCGGCCTGGGTGTCTCGCGGTGGGGCGAGGAGCTGCCGTTCCAGCTCCTGGCCGTCATCACGGACGTGGACCCGCCGTAGGAGCGTTGGTCCCTCCCGGGTCGTTGCCGGGGGAGAGAACGGCGAAGCCACCCTCGGCCACGTCGGGGGTGACGCGGTCGAGGGAGGCTTCCGGCTCCTCACACGTGAGCGGGAGGGGTGCTCCGGGTCAGAGGATCGCGCCGGGGGTGTAGGCGGCGGCCTCAGGGTGCTGCTTGGCGATCTCCTCGATCCGGGACACCACGGTGGCGACCTGGTCGGCGGCGGCGCCGGTGAAGGAGAGCTTGTCCGCCATCAGCTCGTCGAGCTGCGCGCGGTCCAGCGGGATGCGGTCGTCGGCGGCGAGCTTGTCGAGCAGCTCGTTGCGCTCGACGCCCTGCTCGCGCATGGCGAGGGCCGAGGCCACCGCGTTCTCCTTGATCGCCTCGTGGGCGAGTTCGCGGCCGACGCCGGCGCGGACCGAGGCCATCAGGACCTTGGTGGTGGCGAGGAAGGGCAGGTAGCGGTCGAGCTCGCGGGCGACGACGGCCGGGAAGGCGCCGAACTCGTCGAGCACGGTGAGGAAGGTCTCCAGCAGGCCGTCGAGCGCGAAGAACGCGTCCGGCAGCGCCACGCGGCGGACCACGGAGCAGGACACGTCGCCCTCGTTCCACTGGTCGCCGGCCAGCTCGCCGGTCATCGACGCGTAACCGCGCAGGATGACCATGAGGCCGTTGACGCGCTCGCAGGATCGGGTGTTCATCTTGTGCGGCATCGCGGAGGAGCCGACCTGGCCGGGCTTGAAGCCCTCGGTGACGAGCTCGTGGCCGGCCATCAGGCGGATCGTCTTGGCGATCGACGACGGGCCCGCGGCCAGCTGCACCAGCGCGGTGACGACGTCGTAGTCGAGCGACCGCGGGTAGACCTGGCCGACCGAGGTGAAGGCGTGCGCGAAGCCGAGGTGACCGGCGATCCGCTGCTCCAGCTCGGCGAGCTTGCCGGCGTCGCCGCCGAGCAGGTCGAGCATGTCCTGGGCGGTGCCGACCGGGCCCTTGATACCGCGAAGCGGGTAGCGGCCCAGCAGCTCCTCCAGGCGGCCGTACGCCACGAGAAGCTCGTCCGCGGTCGTCGCGAAGCGCTTGCCGAGCGTGGTGGCCTGCGCGGCGACGTTGTGCGAGCGCCCAGCCATGACCAGCTCGCCGTACTCGGCGGACAGCTTGCCCAGGCGGGCCAGGACGGCGACCGTGCGGTCCCGCACCAGCTCCAGGGAGAGGCGGATCTGGAGCTGCTCGACGTTCTCCGTGAGGTCACGGGAGGTCATGCCCTTGTGCACGTGCTCATGACCGGCGAGGGCGTTGAACTCCTCGATACGGGCCTTCACGTCGTGCCGGGTGACCTTCTCGCGCTCGGCGATGGAGCCGAGGTCGACCTGGTCGAGGACGCGCTCGTAGTCGGCGATCGCCGCGTCCGGAACCTCGATCCCGAGGTCCTTCTGGGCACGCAGCACGGCGAGCCACAGCTGGCGCTCCAGCTTCACCTTCTGCTCGGGGGACCAGAGGACGGCGAGCTCCGCGGAGGCGTAGCGGCCGGCCAGGACGTTGGGGATACGGGGCTTCACAGTCGCAGCAGTCACGTGTCCAGAGTTTACTGGTGATTTCTGCAGGCCAGCGCCGTGGTCCCGGCTGGAGCTTGCTACGAGACGCAGCTCACGCGGCCGGTGCCCGCGGCCGGTGCCCGCGTCCGTCTCAGACCTCGGACCGCGTCTCGTACGGCAGCAGCTCGGGCCGCTTCGGCGGGCGGCCGTCGCCGGACGAGCGGCCGGTGAGCCGGCGGCCGATCCACGGGCCGAGGTGCTCCCGCGCGAACCGGGCGTCCGCGACGCGCCGCGTCACCCAGCCGGGCGCTTCGGCGACCGGCAGCGGGGTCCGCCAGTCGAGCTCGGGCGCGAGCCCCAGTCCCTGCCACACGGCCTCGGCCACCCGCCGGTGGCCCTCGGCGGTGAGGTGCAGCCGGTCCACGTCCCACATGCGGGGGTCGGCCAGGGCCGGCGCGCCGTACAGGTCGACGACGAGGGCGCCGTGCCGGGCGGCCAGCTCCTCGATGTGGCCGAAGAGCTCCTCCATCCGGGGCCGGAAGCGCTCCATGACCGGCCCGTTCCGGCCGGGGCTCCGCATCAGGACGAGCTGCCCGCAGGAAGGTGTGAGCTGTTCCACGGCCTCGGTCAGGAGGTCCTTCACGCGGACCATGTCCACCTTGGGGCGGAGGGTGTCGTTGAGGCCGCCGACCAGGGTCACCACATCGGCCTTCATCCCTGCGGCCAGGGCGACTTGCTCCTCGACGATCTGTCCGATGAGCTTCCCGCGCACGGCGAGATTCGCGTACCGGAAGCCGGGCGCGCGCGCCGCGAGACGGCTCGCGAGGACGTCCGCCCACCCCCGGTAGGAGCCGTCGGGCCTCAGGTCCGACATACCCTCGGTGAAGCTGTCCCCGACGGCGACAAGACTGTTGTACGTGGCATTGATCTCCATGGCGGAGCCGATCATACCGCGCGGTATGCGCGGATGCCGTGGAGAACCCGGGAGGGGAAACCCGATGAGCGACGCGCTCCTGAACGCCCTGGCCGAGGCGCTGGCCGGGCTCGTGACGGCGGTCGAGACCAGCGACGAGGACGTCCTCGACCCCGACACGGCGGTGGCGTGGCTGGAGAGCACCGGGCACGTCCTGGCCGGGCTCGGAGCCGCCGACCGGCGCGCCCTCGACCGCCTCTTCCGCGAGGCCGCGCTGCGCGAGCCGGCCGGCGCCCGGCGCGAGCGGCTGCTCCTGGTCTCCGAGGGCTTCGGCCTCGGGGACGACACCCACCTCGCGACCGTCGACGCCGTCGTCGACCACGCGCGGCGGTACGCGGACACCGTCCGCGGCACCGATCCGGCGACGCCCGTCCCGACCTGCCCCGGCTGGACCCTCGGCGACCTGACCCGCCACCTCGGCACCCTCCACGGCTGGGCCGAGCACCTCGTGACCGCCCGCCCCGCCACCCGGGTCCGCCCCGGCGACGTCCCCCTCGACCCGCCCGCCGACCCGACCTCGTACCCCG
This sequence comes from Streptomyces sp. NPDC059201, assembly GCF_042754585.1. Lineage (NCBI taxonomy): Bacteria > Bacillati > Actinomycetota > Actinomycetes > Kitasatosporales > Streptomycetaceae > Streptomyces > Streptomyces sp. NPDC059201. Next base: position 146,974 of record NZ_JBHZBB010000016.1, on the reverse strand, counting down.
GCTGGTTCGCCGCCCGCGCCGAGGGCTTCACCGCCGCCGCCCGCGCGGCCGACCCCGAGGCGCCGGTGTGGTCGCCGGGCGCCGACCCGTACGTACGGCACTACCCGCGCCACGTCCTCGCCGAGACGGTCGTCCACCTGGCCGACGCCGAGATCGCGCTCACCGGCTCCGCCCGGCCGCTCGACCCGGGCACGGCCGCCGACGCGCTCGACCACCACCTCACCACCGCCCCGTACATCCCCTGGATCGCCGAACCGCTCGCCCACCTCGACCGCGACGGCGCGGTCCTGCGCCTGGCCGCGCGCGACAGCGGCGCCGCCTGGACGCTCGTGCTCGGCGGGGGCGGCTTCGCCTGGAGCCGCGGGAGCGGCGGCACCGAGCCGACGGCCACCGTGACGGCCGACGCGGGCGAACTGCTCCTCCTCCTGCACCGCCGCTACGACGCCGACGACCCGCGCTTCACCCTCACCGGCGACCGCGACCTCCTCGATGACTGGCTCGCGGCTACCGCCCTCTGACGGCGAGCCGCGTCAACCGCCGCCGCCACGTCACCCCTCGCCGAAACGCGGCCGCTTTTCCCCGCGGACGCGGGAAGGGCCCCGGGATCCAAGATCCCGGGGCCCTTCCTACGAGCGTGGCGTCACGGTGCCGCGGGGCGGCCCACCAGTTCGCGGAGGACGTCCTCCATGGTCACCAGGCCGGCGAGCTTGCCGTCCTCGTCGAGGACGGCGGCCAGGTGGGTACGGCTGCGGCGCATCGCCGTCAGCACGTCGTCCAGCGGGGTCACCGCCCGCACGCGGGCGATCGGCCGCAGCGCCGACACCGGGAACGGCAGGTCGCGCGGGGTGATGTCCAGGGCGTCCTTCACATGGAGGTAGCCGAGGATCCGGCGGTCGGAGTCCACGACCGGGAAGCGGGAGAAGCCCGACTCGGCGGACAGCGACTCCAGCTCCTCCGGCGTGGTGCCCACCTGCGCGTACATCACCTTCTCCACCGGCATGACCACGTCCCCGACCGGACGGCGGCCCAGCTCCAGGGCGTCGTGGAGACGCTCCGTCGCACGGTCGTCGAGCAGACCGGCGTGACTCGCGTCGGTGACCATCCGGGCCAGCTCGTCGTCCGAGAACGTCGCCGACACCTCGTCCTTCGTCTCCACCCGCAGCAGCTTGAGGAGCGTGTTCGCGAAGGCGTTGATCGTGAAGATCACCGGGCGCAGGGCGCGGGCCAGGGCCACGAGCGGCGGGCCGAGGACCAGCGCGGTCCTGGCCGGTTCGGCCAGCGCGATGTTCTTCGGCACCATCTCGCCGAGCAGCATGTGCAGATAGGTGGCCACGGTCAGCGCGATCACGAAGGAGATCGGGTGGACCAGGCCGTGCGGCACGCCGACGGCGTCGAAGACGGGTTCCAGCAGGTGCGCGATGGCCGGCTCGGCGACGATGCCGAGCACCAGGGTGCACAGCGTGATGCCGAGCTGCGCCGCCGCGAGCAGCGCGGAGACGTGCTCCAGACCCCAGACGACGCTGCGGGCACGCCGGTCGCCGGACTCGGCGAGCGGCTCGATCTGACTGCGCCGGACCGAGATCAGGGCGAACTCGGCGCCGACGAAGAAGGCGTTCACGACCAGCGTGAGCAGGCCGATCAGCAGCTGGATCGCGATCATCGGCGGGCCTCCCCGGTCTCGTCCTCTTCCAGGGGGAGCGGCGCGTGCATGAGGACGCGCGCGGCGCGGCGCCCGGAGGCGTCCACCACGTCGAGGCGCCAGCCGCCCAGTTCCACGGTGTCGCCGAGGGTCGGGATGCGGCCCAGGTCGGTCGCGAGGACACCGGCGAGGGTCTCGTACGGTCCGTCCGGCACCCGCAGGCCGATGCGTTCCAACTGGTCGGTACGAGCGGCTCCGTCGGCCGACCACAGCGCGCGGCCGTCCTCATCCTCACCCACGCGTGCCAGGTCGGGGGTCTCGTGCGGGTCGTGCTCGTCGCGGACCTCGCCGACGACCTCCTCGACGATGTCCTCCAGGGTCGCGACGCCGGCCGTGCCGCCGTACTCGTCGATGACGACGGCCATCGTCTGCTTGCCGGAGAGCCGGTCGAGCAGCTTGTCCACGGTCAGCGTCTCGGGCACGAGCAGCGGCTCGCGCGCGATGTCGCCGACGCGGCGCAGGCGCCGCTGGTCGGCCGGTATGGCGAGGACGTCCTTGATGTGGGCGATGCCCACGACCCTGTCGAGGCTGCCCCGGTAGACGGGGAAGCGGGAGAGGCCCGTGGCGCGCGTGGCGTTGGCGACGTCCTCGGCGGTGGCCTGGACCTCCAGGGCGGTCAGCTGGACGCGCGGGGTCATCACGTTCTCGGCGGTCAGCTCCGCGAGGTTCAGTGTGCGGACGAACAGTTCGGCCGTGTCCGCCTCCAGCGCGCCCTCCTTCGCCGAGTGGCGTGCGAGCGCCACCAGCTCCTGGGGGGAGCGCGCGGACGCCAGCTCCTCGGCCGGCTCCATGCCCAGGCGGCGAAGGATCCGGTTGGCGGTGTTGTTGAGGTGACTGATCAGCGGCTTGAAAGCGGCGGTGAACACGCGCTGCGGCGTGGCCACGACCTTCGCGACGGCGAGGGGCGAGGAGATCGCCCAGTTCTTGGGGACCAGCTCGCCGACCACCATGAGGACCACGGTGGACATCGCCGTGCCGAGGACCAGGGCGATCGAGGAGGCCACGGTGGCGGAGAAGCCGAGCGCCTGGACCGGGCCCTTGATCAGCGCGGCGATGGAGGGCTCGGAGAGCATGCCGACGACCAGGTTGGTCACGGTGATGCCGAGCTGCGCGCCGGAGAGCTGGAAGGTGAGCGACTTGACGGCCTTGAGGGCGCCGGCCGCGCCGCGCTCGCCGCGCTTGACGGCCGCTTCGAGCTCGTTCCGTTCGACGGTGGTCAGGGAGAACTCCGCCGCCACGAACGCGCCGCACGCGACCGAGAGCAGGAGCGCCACCATGAGCAGAAGCACTTCGGTCATCGGTTCACCTCCGTCCCATGATCAGTCAGCGGGGCACGGAACGCGCGATGTCGGTCACCGGAATCGGGACCGGTGCTCTGTCGAACGGAGGCACCAGTACTACTGGGAGGCTCGCCCATGGGCGGACGTTCACACCTTTCGGTCGTCTCGGTCGTATGAAGGAGATCCCATGGTAAAGGATCGGCAAAACGGTTGATGGATCACCCTGCGAAGGGGTTCACCTGCTGAAGGGCTTACCCCGCGAAGGGCTTCACCCAGCGGCGCCACTGGTCCTGCCGCTCGTATCCGGCCGCGGCCCACGTGTGGTGCGCGCGCCCGTTCGCCTCCAGGACCATCGCGTCCACGCGCCGCCCGCCCAGCGTGGCGAACCGTTCCTCCGCGGCCCGCAGCAGCGTCTTCGAGATGCCGCGCCTGCGGTACGAGGGGAGCACGGCGAGCCGGTAGAGCGAGGCGCGCCAGCCGTCCCAGCCGGCGATCACGGACCCGACGATCCGGTCGCCGTCCACGGCGAGGATCAGCGCCTCGGGGTCGCGGTCGAGGAGCCGCTTCACCCCGTCGACGTCGTCGGAGATGGAGGTGCCCTCGGCGGATTCCCGCCAGAAGGCGAGCACGGACTCGGCGTCGGTGGGCGCGGCGGCGCGGATCTGTATCTCGATCATGGCTTGATCCCACCACGCGGGTACGGGCGCTGCCAGCACATTCCGCACCGTGGAACCCGCGCCCGCCGGTGCCCTTCCTTTTCCCCGGCGCGCGTCACCCCGTGACGAAGCAGAACTCGTTGCCCTCCGGGTCCCGCATCACCTGGAAGGAGCCCTGCTCGTCGGTGACGAGACCGCCGACGCGGACCGCGCCGAGCGGCGCGGTGGTGTCGGCCGCCTCCTCCGGATCGGCCACCTCGACGTCGAGGTGCAGCCGGTTCTTCACGGACTTGCCCTCGGGCACCCGCTGGAAGGCGATGCGGACGAAGCCGGGCGGCTCCACGTACGACCAGTCCGGGCTGCGGTCGACGGGGTCCCCGCCGAGGAGACCCGCCCAGAAACGGACGAGCGCGGCCGGGTCGCCGCAGTCGAAGACGAGCTCCTGTACATGTGCGCGCATCCCCTCACTCTATGGAGGAGGGGACGCGCGCGAGCGGAGTGCGGGATACGGGATACGGGGTACGGGCGTCGGGGACCCGATACGTCAGGCGCCGGCCTCGCGCGCGAACGCGTCCGCGTCCCACGTGCCGCCGAGCGCGGGAGCGAGCCAGTCCGCCGCCGCCGCGCGGAACTCCGTCGGGTCCAGCGCGCCGGAGCCCTCCGGCACCGCGCCGAGCAGCGGGGCGCCGGCCGCCTCGGGCAGGTCGGCCAGGTTGCAGCGCGCCGCGAGGTCCGGGTCCGCCGGCCAGCTGCCGACGACGACCCCGAGCTGGTCGATGCCGCGCGCCCGCAACGCCTCCGACGTGAGCGCCGTCGAGTTCAGCGTGCCGAGTCCGGCCGGCGCGACCACCAGGACGGGCGCGCCCAGCAGCCGGGCCGCGTCGGCGAGCGTGCCGCCGCCGTCGTCGAAGCGGACGAGCAGGCCGCCCGCGCCCTCGACGAGCACCAGGTCGTGTTCCTCGGCGAGCGCGCGTGCCGCCTCCGCCACCCGTTCGGGTCCGACCTGGGCCATCCCCGCGCGCCGGGAGGCCGTGCCCGGGGCGAGGGGCTCCGGGTAGCGGGCCAGTTCGGCGGCGGTCTTCGCGCCCGAGAGCCGTACCACCTCGTCCGCGTCACCCCGCTCGTCAGGCGTGAGCCCGGTCTGCGCGGGCTTGAGGACCGCGACCGAACGTCCGGCGGCGACGGCCGCGGCGGCGACGGCCGCCGTGACGACCGTCTTGCCGATCTCGGTCCCCGTCCCACTGACGACGACGATGCTCATGCTGTTCCTCTCTTTCTGTACTCTCAGCCCGGCCCAGCCCCACCGCGCCCAGACCCACCGCGCGCAGCCCCCGCGCCCGCACTCACGGGTGGGCTCAGCCCGCGGTCGCGGCGGCGCGGACCGCCGCGCAGATCCGGGCGAGGTCGGCGTCGTCCGTCACGTACGGCGGCATCGTGTAGACGAGGTCCCGGAACGGGCGCAGCCATACGCCCTCCCGGACCGCCGCGCGTGTCGCCGCCGCCATGTCGATCTCGTGGTCGAGCTGGACGACGCCGATCGCGCCGAGCACCCGCACGTCGCGCACGCCCGGGATGGACTCCGCGCCGGTTAGGCCGTCGCACAGTCCGGTCTCGATCCGCTTGACCTCCTGCGCCCAGTCCCGGGAGAGCAGCAGGTCGATGGAGGCGCAGGCGACCGCCGAGGCCAGGGGGTTGCCCATGAACGTCGGCCCGTGCGCGAGGACCGGCACCTCGCCTTGCGAGATGCCGTCGGCCACTGTGCCGGTGCACAGGGTCGCCGCCATCGACAGGTACCCGCCCGTCAACGCCTTGCCCAGGCACATCACATCGGGGGACACCCCGGCCTGGTCGGCCGCGAACAGCGTGCCCGTGCGGCCGAAGCCGGTCGCGATCTCGTCGAAGACGAGCAGCACGTCGTGCGCGTCGCACGCCTCGCGCAGCACCCGCAGATAGACGGGGTCGTGGAAGCGCATGCCGCCCGCGCCCTGCACCACCGGCTCCACGATCACCGCGGCCAGCTCGTCCGCGTGGCGCGCGATCGCCGTACGGAGCAGCTCGGCGTACGACTCCTCGTACGCGGCCGGCGGCTCGTCCACGAAGACCTGCTCCTGGAGCACGCCCGACCACAGCTGGTGCATCCCGCCCTCGGGGTCGCACACCGACATCGGCTGCCAGGTGTCGCCGTGGTACCCGCCGCGCCAGGTCAGCAGCCGCCGCTTGGCGGGGCGGCCGAGCGAACGCCAGTACTGCAAACACATCTTGGCCGCGACCTCGACCGCGACGGAGCCGGAGTCGCTGAGGAAGACGTGCCGCAGCGGCTCGGGCGTGATCTCGACGAGCCGAGCCGCGAGACGTACCGCGGGCTCGTGGGTGAGCCCGCCGAACATCACGTGGCTCATCTTGTCGAGCTGGCCGCGCGCCGCCTCGTTGAGCACCGGGTGGTTGTAGCCGTGCACAGCCGACCACCACGACGACATGCCGTCGATCAGCTCCGACCGTCCCTCGGCCGGCTCGGCGAGGTGCAGACGCACACCGGACGCGGACGCGACCACCAGCGGCTCCGCACGGCCCGGCATGGGGCCGTACGGATGCCACACGTGCGCCCGGTCCAGGGCGAGGAGTTCGTCGTTGCGCATCGTCACCCGTTACGCGTTCGGGGCGAGGTCCGTGCCGGCGCCGCGGCGGCGGACCGCCACCAGGTCGGTCCGGGCGTCCGAAGCGGGGACGGGCACCGCGGCCGGCGACTCAGCCGGGGCCGGGGCCTGGGCGTGGCCGCCGCACGGACCGCAGCCGCCACCGGCCGCAGCGTCCGCGTCCGCGTGCGAGCCGCAGCCCGCGGCCGCGTCGGAACCGCAGCCGCCCGCCGAGGCGTGCGAGCCGCAGCCGCCGGACGCCGCCGCGAGGGCGTCGACGCGGTGGGCGGGCAGCGTGGTCGTGCCCGCGCCCTCCACCTCGAAGCCGGCGTCCGCGATCATGTCGAGGTCCGTCTTGCCGGCCTGGCCCTCGCTGGTGAGGTAGTCGCCGAGGAAGATCGAGTTGGCGATGTTCAGCGCGAGGGGCTGCATCGAACGCAGGTGGACCTCGCGGCCGCCCGCGATCCGGACCTCCACGTCGGGGCAGACGAACCGGACCATGGCGAGGATCCGCAGGCAGCGCTGCGGGCTGAGGTTCCACTCCTTCGCCAGCGGCGTGCCCTCGAAGGGGATCAGGAAGTTGACCGGCACCGAGTCCGAGTCCAGCTCGCGCAGTGCGAACACCACGTCCACCAGGTCCTCGTCGGTCTCGCCCATGCCCGCGATCAGGCCTGAGCAGGCCGAGAGGCCCGCCGCGTGCGCCTTCTGCACGGTGTCCACCCGGTCCGCGTAGGTGTGGGTGGTGGTGATCTCGCCGTACGTGCCCTCGGAGGTGTTGAGGTTGTGGTTGTACGCGTCGGCGCCGGCCGTCTTCAGCCGCTCGGCCTGCCCGTCGGAGAGCAGACCGAGGCAGGCGCACACCTCGACGCCCTCGTTCTGCTCCTTGATGGCCTCGATGGTCCTGCCGACCCGGTCGACGTCCCGGTCCGTCGGACCGCGGCCGCTCGCCACCAGGCAGACCCGCTTGGCACCGCCGGCGATGCCGGCCGCCGCCGCCTCGGACGCCTCGTCCGGCTTCAGCCACGTGTACTTGAGGATGTCGGCCTTGGAGCCGAGCCGCTGGGAACAGTACGAGCAGTCCTCCGGGCACAGCCCGGACTTCAGGTTGACGAGGTAGTTCAGCTTCACCCGCCGCCCGAACCACTGACGGCGCACCTTGCCGGCCGCCGCCACCACATCGAGCAGGTCGTCGTCGGAGGTCGCCAGCACGGCGAGCGCTTCTTCACGGGTCGGCGACTCGCGCCGCAGCCCCTTCTCCACCAGCGTGTTCAGCAGGTCCATAAGGGCTGATCCTTGCCTACGGCACACCCCCCGGCCAAGGAGGATCTGAACAAACGACCCCGATCGAGGTGTGTGTATGACCACATCCCGACCTCGGCCGCCTGCCGTTAGGGTCTGTGCGCTGCCTACAAAAAGGCGCCGACAAAAAGGTGCCTGCAAAAGGAACGCCGTATGTCCCAGGCCCAGCCGACCCCGCCCGCGCGCCGCACCGCCTTCGACTGGACCGGCGCGGAGGCGCGCCGCCGGGCCGAGGCCGGGCTCGTCCGGACCCTGCGGCCGCGCCACGCCGAGTCGGAGCTGCTCGACCTGGCGAGCAACGACTACCTCGGCCTCACTCGGCACCCCGAGGTCACCGGCGCGGCCGCCGAGGCCGCCCGCCGCTGGGGGGCCGGCGCGACCGGTTCGCGGCTGGTCACCGGAACGACCCGGCTGCACACCACGCTGGAGGACGAACTGGCCGCGTTCTGCGGCTTCGAGGCGGCCCTCGTCTTCTCCTCCGGCTACACCGCCAACCTCGCCGCGCTCACCGCGCTCGGCGGCCCGGGCGCGCTGATCGTGTCCGACGCCGCCAACCACGCCTCGATCGTGGACGGCTGTCGGCTGGCCCGCGCGGAGGCCGCGGTCGTCCCGCACGCCGACCCCGAAGCCGTACGCAAGACGCTGGACGCGCATCCGGGGCGGCGGGCGCTCGCCGTCAGCGACTCCGTCTTCTCCGTCGACGGCGACCGGGCACCGCTGGAGGAACTGGCGGCGGCGTGCCGCGAGCACGGCGCGGGGCTCGTCGTCGACGACGCGCACGGTTTCGGCGTGCTCGGCGCGGGCGGCCGGGGCGCCCTGCACGGCGCGGGGCTCGCCGGCGACGAGGACGTGGTGGGCACCCTCACCCTCTCCAAGTCGCTGGGCAGTCAGGGTGGTGCGGTCCTCGGCCCCGCCCGGGTGATCGAGCACCTCGTCAACGCGGCGCGCACCTTCATCTTCGACACCGGGCTCGCCCCGGCCGCCACCGGCGCGGCGCTCGCGAGCCTGCGGCTGATCGCCGCCGACCCGGGCCTCGCCGAGCGGGCGCGTACGGTCGCGACGACGCTGCACCGGATGCTCACGGAGGCCGGGTTCACCTCGGCCCGGCCGGACGCGGCCGTGGTGTCGGTTCGCGCGCCCGGGCCCGAGGAGGCGCTGAGGTGGGCGGCCGACTGCCGCGAACAGGGCCTGTCCGTCGGCTGCTTCCGGCCTCCGTCCGTGCCGGACGGGATCTCGCGGTTGCGGCTGACGGCCCGCGCGGACCTCACGGACGCGGAGGTCGAGCGGGCGGTCGCCACGATCGTAAGGACCGCGCCTTCGGGTGCCCGTTGAGCACCGGGTGCCGGCCATGAACCCTTGACAGGGCGAGAGTTCACCGCTTCGGGCGACAGAACGGGGCATATCTCGGGAGAACGCCCCACTCGGGCACGCGATCGGTGGCAGTCTGACGCGGAGCGCGGTCCGGGGCGACGGCCCCGGCGGGAAAGGGACGACGTCGCCATGGCAGATCACCAAGAAGCATCCGTCACTCTGCCGAGCGATCCCGCCTCGGTCGCCATGGCGCGGAGGTTCGTGGCGGAGGTGCTCGGCGGCTGGGGTCTGGACGGCGACGGGGACGCGGCGGACTCGATCCGGCTGATGGTGTCGGAGCTGGCGTCCAACGCGGTGGTGCACACCTTTGGGCAATCGCCCACCTTCACCGTCGAGCTGCACCTCGATCGCGAGGAGGTGCTGCGGCTCGGCGTGACCGACAGCCATCCGCGTTTCCCGCGCCGGCTGCCGGCCGCCGTCCAGCAGGACAACGGACGTGGCATGGTGATCATCCGGGTCCTGGCGGCGGAGGCGGGCGGCCGGCTCTCGTTCACCCCGACCGCCGAGGGCGGCAAGACCGTATGGATCACCCTGCCGTGGGCCGCAGCAGCCGTCCCCGCCTGCTGAACGCCTGCTGGATGCCTGTTGGGCGTCTGCTGAACCCTTGCTGCCCGCCGCTCAGGCGGAGTGCATCTCCGTCGACGGCCACGAGCCGCCGGCGAACTGGGGGCCCCAGTAGTACGGATTGACCTCTTCGAGCCGCCGCGCGACCCAGCGGGTCGGGTCCTCGGGGTCGGGGACGCCGACCTCCACGTCGGGCCCCCAGAGCGCGAGCCGCTCCTGGCAGATGCCGCACGGCGGCAGGATGACGTACCGGCCGTCCTCCGGGTCGCGGAAGACGCAGACGGAGGCGGTCACCCGGCGGTCGAGGGTGTACGCCTGGCAGTAGGCGCCGGTCTCCTGGCAGAGGGTGACGCTCGCGTGGATGTTGTCGAAGCCGACGCTCGTCAGGATCCGGCCGTCGTCGAGGCGGACGGCGGCGGCCCCGCCGGGCTCGTCGGCGGGCCAGCGGCGGTCCAGCTGTGCGACGGCCGCGTCGACAAGAGCTTGGTCAAGTGTCATCGCCGCATCCTAGGGACAGCGCGGTGGCGGGCGCGCGGCCCGTGAGGGAGGAGAGAGCGCCCGCGGTGGGGAGTGTGGCGGCGCCACCGCACTCCGGGGGACGGCCGCGGGCGCTCTTGGGTCAGCGCACGCGACCGTAGTAGACCTTGGAGGACCAGATCTTGTCGAGCTTCACCCAGGAGCCGGTCTTGGGCGAATGCCAGATCTTGCCGCTACCGGCGTAGATCCCCACGTGGTAGACCCTGCCGCCCGAGTGGAAGAAGACCAGGTCCCCCTTCTGCCGGCTGGAGGCGGAGATGTGCCGGGTCTTGTTGTACTGCTGCTGCGCGGTGCGGGGCAGCGACTTTCCCGCCTTCTTGTACGCGTAGAGCGTCAGTCCGGAGCAGTCGAAGCGGGTGGGTCCCGTCGAGCCGTACCGGTAGGGCGCGCCCTTCTTGGAGGCGGCGACGCCCAGTGCCTTCGTCGCGTGGGAGGTGGCTGCCTGGGCCTCGGGGGCCGCTCCGGGTGCGAGGAGCGTGCCGCCGACGGCGGCGAGGGTGAGAGCCGAGACGGCTCCGGCCCGGGACAGCAGGGACGGGACATGCATCTGCGCAGTCATGCGCAACCCTTCGTCAGCCGCCTGTGAAGGATGACCTGTCGGGTTCGGGCAGGCGAAGATGCCCGGCCGCGCGCGGGTCGCGGCTTCACCCCAAGGGACGGCCGCGCTGGGGATTCAGCGCGGTCGACCCGTACTGCTCGGGTCCTCCACTCCTGCCGGTCCAATCCTGTCGACCAGACGTCCGGGACGGCGGCAGGACTCGGCGTCCGCCCGGACCGCCCCGCCTGGGTGGCGGGGGCTTGTCGTCGTCGAGGATCTTGACTCACGGTTCGGGTGAAAACCGAGCGGAAACGGCGTTATGTGAGGCTCCTCACGACTGATCCATACGGGTGGACAAGAGGGTTTCGTGATCGTCGTAGGTTTGGCCGACGAGCCCCGTACCAGCGTCGGAATGTCCCATTCCGCCAAATGCGTACATCTGTTGCGCAACTCGCGCGCTGCATCTGTAGCTCTCGCGGCTACGCCGAATGGGGGATGGATTCTGCGTCCCGTGTCGGCCGTCCGGGGCTCGACACGACACGTCGGAATGTCAACTCGCCCGCGTTCCGGGCACGGTGACGCGGGCCGCGCGCCGCTCACCGTCCAACACCCGCAGCGCACACGCCAATGTCTCGGCGTGGACCTCGCTCTCGCCCCGCATATGCATGAGCGTCAGGGCCTCGCGCAGCGCCTCCACCCGGCCGACCAGCGCCTGAGCGGCGCGCAGGGCTCCATAGGTATGCGAACCCCTGGATGGATTGATCTTCCCCAGGAGGTCGACGACTTCGAGATACGCGTCGATGAACTCCCCTTCGGCGCGCGTCAGGGCGGGCAGCGGCGGAAGCTCCGGCACCATCGCGGTCTCACCGGGCCGGTGTGCCGGAGGCGGCCCGGCGGTCGCTGACGATGTGGTCGACCAGGCCGTACGCGAGCGCTGCCGGCGCGTCGAGGACGGTCAGGCGGTCGGTGTCGGAGGCGATCCCCTCCTCGTCCCGGCCGGTGTACGCGGACAGCAGCCCCGTCATGACGGCGCGCAGTCGCAGCAGTTCGCGCGCCTGGAGGTCCAGGTCGGAGAGCTGCCCGGTGAACGGCTCGTCGAGGACCGGCTGGCGCAGGGTGACGCGGGCGCCGGGCAGCATCAGGCGCTTGCCGGGCGCGCCCGCGGCGAGCAGGACCGCCGCCGTGGAGCCGGCCTGGCCGAGACAGGTCGTCTCCACGTCGCTCATCAGGCTGCGCATCGTGTCGTGGATGGCGGTCATCGCGGTGATCGAGCCGCCGGGGGAGTTGAGGTACAGCGAGATGTCCCGCCCCGGATCCGCGTAGTCGAGGTGCAGGAGCTGGGCGATCACGTCGGTCGCGGCGACGTCGTCGACCGCCGTGCCGAGAAAGACGATCCGGTTCTCCAGGAGCTTCGCGTACGGATCCAGCGTCCGGGTGCCGTACGAGGTCCGCTCCGAGAACTCCGGCAGAACGTGGCGTGCGTCCATGGGGAGCACCTCCTTCTGTCAAAAATGTACAGGACGTACAGACCGTAAGATGAGGAGCATGACCTACGAGATCCCGGTGACGCAAGCGCGGGCGGAGCTCGCCGACCTCATCAACCGCGTGGTGTACGGCGGCGAGCGCGTCGTCGTGACCCGCCACGGGAAGCCGCTCGTCGCCCTGGTCTCCGCCGCCGACCTGGAACGACTGGAGAAGCTGGAGGCGGAGGAGCCGGATGTGACCGATGAGCCGGTCATCCGTTCCGTGTCCGGGACGGGGGTCGTCCGTGGTCTCGGTTCCGCCACCGGCGAACAGCACCGTTTCGGCATCGCGGCGCACCACCGCGAGCCCGGCGCGGGCTGACGAGAGTCGGCTGACCCCCGCTGGCTGACCCGGCGCTGGCTGACCCGGCGCTGGCTGACCTGGCGGCGGTATACGGAAGCCGCGTGCCCCGTCCGTTGTGGCGGGGGCACGCGGCTGCGTGGGGCTGTGCGTGTGGGGTGGTGCGTGTGGGGTGGTGCGGCGGGTCGGTCAGTCCGCCGTCGCCGGGAGCGGGACGGGGTTCGGGGCCGGTGCGGACGCGCGCTCGGTCCGTCGGAGGCGTCCGCCCAGGGTCAGTGCCGTGAGGCCCGCCGCCGCCCAGAGGGAGAGGACCAGCACCGGGCCGCCCGCCGCGGCCCCGTCGAAGTACGCGACGGAGCGCAGGGCCTGGCCGCCCGCGCCCGGCGGCAGCCACTGGCCGAGCAGGCCGAGTCCGGTCGGCAGGAGTTCCGGTGCGCTGCTCATGCCGGAGAAGGCGTTGCCCGCGAGGATGGTGAGCACGGCGGCGAGACCGAAGCCGGGCTTTCCGAGCAGGGTGGCGAGTCCCGCGAACGTCGCGCCGATGGCCAGTACCGTCAGGGCGAGCACCCCGGCCTCCGCCCACCAGTTCCCCGCGAGGGCGCCGAGCCAGCTGTGGGTGAGCGCCGCGCCGGCGAGGCCCGCGAGCGCCGAGGCGCCGGCGAGGGCCGTGGCGGCGCGCGCCCCGCGCAGCCCGAGGAGCAGCGTGGCGACGCCGGTCGCGGCGCCCGCGATGGCGAGCGGCAGCAGCCCGGCGCCGAGGACGGCGCCGCGCGGATCCTGCGCGGGCAGGGCGACGACATCGGTGACCGCGACGGTCCTGCCCTCGGCGGCGGCTCCGGCCGTGACCGCCTCGCGCAGCAGGCCGGCCACGACCGGGCTTCCGGCGGATGCGGTGAGCAGTTCCGGGCCGGTGGGGGTGACGACCACCGCGCCGTAGACCTCGCGGGCCTCGACGGCGGAGCGCGCGGCGTCGGCGTCCTCGTACCGGTGGATCTCGAAGGCTTCCTCGTGCCGGCCGAGTTCGCGGGCCAGTCCTTCGGCGGCCGCCACCGGGCCCGCGACCCCGATGGGCAGGTCGCGCGGTGCGGTGCGGGCGGCGGGCCAGGCGAAGGTCCACAGCAGGAGGGCGGCGAGGACGGGGACGAGCAGGATCACCGCGAGGGTCTTGCGCCCAGGGGCGGGGGCGGGGGCGGGGGCGATGGCGGCAGGCATCACGGCCTCGATTCGCAGGTCGGGAGAGGGAAGGCCAAGGGGAAGCTGAGGGTAAGTTGACGGGCAGATTAAAGAGAAGGATCGTTCGTTTTACCTGAGGCCCACTGTCCGCCGGAGTGGCGAAGTTGTCAAGAATGAATATTCGTTTTAGGTTCGCGGTATGGCCCGTGTCTCCCAGGAACACCTCGATGCCCGCCGCCGCCAGATCCTCGACGGCGCCGCCCGCTGCTTCGCCCTCAACGGCTTCCACGCCACCTCCATGCAGGACGTGCTCGCCGAGGCGGGGCTCTCCGCCGGCGCGGTCTACCGCTACTTCCGGAGCAAGGACGAGCTGATCGCGGCCATCGCCGAGGAGACGTTCAGCCGCATCCGCGGCGCGTTCGCGGAGGCCACCGACGCGAGCCCGCCACCGCTGCCCGACGTGCTCGTCGCGCGCGTGATGACGATCGTCCTGGAGGGCCGGATCGCCGGGGGAGAGCGGCAGGCGTTCGCCCGGCTGATCATCCAGGTGTGGGCCGAGACCCTGCGCGACGAGACCCTGGCGAAGACCCTCTCCCAGGGCTTCGAGGGGATGCGGGAGATCTGGGCGGGTCTGGTCGACGCGTACCGCGCGAGCGGGCTCGTCCCCGCCGACGTCTCCTCCGAGGACATGGCGCGCACGCTGATCGCCACCGTCCAGGGCTTCATCGCCCAGCAGGCGCTCTTCGGCGACGTCGAGATCGACGTCCTGCGGGAGGGGCTGCGCGGGCTGATGTCGATGAACACCGCGGGCGCGGCCGGCGCCCCCGCGGATCCGGTCCGTTGATCATGGATTCGCAAAGCCGGAGTTAACGCGCCGGAAAAACTTCCGCCCTAACGTGCAATGTCCGGCCGTCCACCGCATCTCCGCTGTTCAACAGAGTGTTGACGGTCGGTAGGGTCCGCAGCTGTCCGGGTGCGGCCCGGTGGACGACTGTGAGGTGGAAGAGTGCAACTGAGCCCGCACGAGCAGGAGCGCCTGCTCATCCATGTGGCGGCCGACGTGGCGGAGAAGCGCCGCGCGCGCGGGGTGAGGCTCAACCACCCCGAGGCCGTCGCCCTCATCACGGCGCACATCCTGGAGGGCGCCAGGGACGGGCGTACCGTCGCCGAACTCATGGCGTCCGGACGCAAGGTGCTCTCCCGCGACGACGTCATGGACGGCATCCCCGAGATGATCCACGACGTCCAGGTCGAGGCCACCTTCCCGGACGGCACCAAGCTCGTCACCGTCCACGACCCGATCGTCTGACGGGGGCCGGCGCCGATGATCCCCGGAGAGATCCTGTACGCGGACGGGCCCGTGCCCGTCAACGAGGGCCGCCCCGTCACCCGCCTCACCGTGCTGAACGCCGCCGACCGGCCCGTGCAGGTCGGCTCCCACTACCACTTCGCCGAGGTCAACCCCGGACTCGCCTTCGACCGGACGGCCGCGCACGGCCTGCGGCTGCACATCGCCGCCGGTACGGCCGTGCGCTTCGAGCCCGGCATCCCCGTCGAGGTCGAACTCGTGCCGATCGCCGGCCGCAGGATCGTCCCCGGCCTCCGCGGCGAGACCGCCGGCCCGCTCGACCCGCCGACCGCCGCCGGACCGCTCGACCAGGGCCCGGGTCAGGACCCGGCCCAGAACCCGGCCCCGGCCCGAGATGCAGCCCAGGATTCAGCCCCGGCCCAGGCCCCGAACGGAGCGCCCCGTGCCTGACCTCCACCGCGCCGTGTACGCCGACCTCTTCGGCCCCACCACCGGCGACCGCGTCCGGCTCGCCGACACCGACCTGCTCGTGGAGATCGAGGAGGACCGTTCCGGCGGGCCCGGACGGGCCGGCGAGGAGGCCGTCTTCGGCGGCGGCAAGGTCATCCGCGAGTCGATGGGCCAGTCCCGCGCCACCCGCGCCGAAGGCGCCCCCGACACGGTGATCACCGGCGCCGTCGTCATCGACCACTGGGGGATCGTCAAGGCCGACATCGGCATCCGCGACGGGCGGATCACCGCGCTCGGCAAGGCCGGCAACCCCGACACCATGGACGGGGTCCACCCCGACCTCGTCATCGGCCCCGAGACCGAGATCGTCGTCGGCAACGGGCGGATCGTCACCGCGGGCGGCGTCGACACCCACGTCCACTTCATCTCCCCGACCGTCGTCGAGCAGGCGCTCGCCACCGGCATCACCACCCTGGTCGGCGGCGGCACCGGCCCCGCCGAGGGCACCAAGGCCACCACGGTCACCCCCGGCCCCTGGCACACGGCCCGGATGTTCGAGGCCCTCGACACCTTCCCCGTCAACATCGGCCTCTTGGGCAAGGGCACAACGATGTCCCGCGAGGCGATGTACTCCCAACTGCGCGGCGGCGCCCTCGGCTTCAAGATCCACGAGGACTGGGGGGCCACCCCCGCCGTCATCGACGCCTGCCTCGGCGTCTGCGAGGAGACCGGCGTCCAGCTGGCCATCCACACCGACACCCTCAACGAGGCCGGTTTCGTCGGCGACACCCTCGCCGCCATCGGGGGCCGCACGATCCACGCGTACCACACCGAGGGCGCGGGCGGCGGGCACGCGCCCGACATCATCACCGTCGTCTCCGAGCCGCACGTGCTGCCCAGCTCCACCAACCCGACCCGGCCGCACACCGTCAACACCATCGAGGAACACCTCGACATGCTGATGGTCTGCCACCACCTCAACCCGACCGTCCCCGAGGACCTCGCTTTCGCCGAGTCCCGGATCCGGCCCTCCACGATCGCCGCGGAGGACGTCCTCCACGACCTCGGCGCCATCTCGATCATCTCCTCCGACTCCCAGGCCATGGGCCGGATCGGCGAGGTCATTCTGCGGACCTGGCAGACCGCCCACGTCATGAAGAAGCGGCGCGGCGCGCTGCCGGGTGACGGGCGCGCCGACAACCACCGGGTGCGCCGCTACGTCGCCAAGTACACGATCAACCCGGCCGTCGCCCAGGGCATGGACCACCTCGTCGGCTCCGTCGAACCGGGCAAGCTCGCCGACCTCGTCCTCTGGGAGCCCGCCTTCTTCGGCGTGAAACCCCTCGTCGTCCTCAAGGGCGGCCAGATCGCGTACGCCCAGATGGGTGATGCCAACGCCTCGATCCCCACGCCCCAACCGGTGCTGCCGCGCCCCATGTTCGGCGCCCTCGGCAGGGCGGCCGCCGCGGGCTCCGTCAACTTCACCTCGGAGGCGGCGATCGAGGACGACCTGCCGCGGCGGCTCGGCCTGGGCAAGGCGTTCACCCCCATCCGCTCCACCCGCCGCGTCACCAAGGCGGACATGCGGGAGAACGACGCCGTGCCGCGCGTCGAGGTCGACGCCGACACCTTCACCGTCACCATCGACGGCGAAGCGGTCGAACCGGCGCCCGCCGCGGAACTGCCCATGGCCCAGCGTTACTTCCTCTTCTGAGCGGCCGGCCGTGTCACGATCCGCACTCCTCGTGCTCGCCGACGGGCGTTTCCCCGCCGGCGGGCACGCCCACTCCGGCGGCGCCGAGGCCGCCGTCAAGGCGGGCCGCATCCGCGACGCCGCCGGACTGGAAGCCTTCTGTCTTGGGCGTCTGCACACCACCGGGCTCACCGCGGCGGGCCTCGCCGCCGGTGCGGCGCTCGGCCTCGACCCGTACGAGCTCGACGCCGCCGCCGACGCCCGCACCCCCTCGCCCGCCCTCCGCGCCGCCGCCCGCCGGCTCGGGCGCCAGCTGATGCGGGCGGCCCGCGCCACCTGGCCGAGCCCCGAACTCGACGCGCTCGCCGCCGCGTTCCCGCGCGGCGCGCACCAGCCGGTCGTCCTGGGCGTCACGGCGCGGGCGGCCGGACTCGGGCCCGAGGACGCCGCGCACTGCGCCGCGTACGAGACGGTCGGCGGGCCGGCGACGGCGACCGTACGTCTCCTGGGCCTCGATCCGTACCAGGCGACGGCCGTCCTCGCGCGGCTCGCACCCGAGATGGACGAGGTCGTGGCCCGGGCCACCGCCGCCGCGCGCGAGGGCGTCGACGCGCTGCCCGCCGCCTCCGCCCCGCTCCTCGACATCACCGCGGAACAGCACGCGGCCTGGCCCGTGCGCCTCTTCGCCTCCTAGACCCTCTTCCGCTCGCCTCCCAGAACCCTCTGCCGCAAGGAGCCGCCCCATGCACCTCGACCACGGACACACCCACCACGGCGCCGTCTCCGCCGACGCCCACCGGCCCGACGGCACCCGGCGCGCCCTGCGCATCGGCCTCGGCGGACCCGTCGGCTCCGGCAAGACGGCCACTGTCGCCGCGCTCTGCCGCCGACTGCGCGACACGCTCTCGCTCGCCGTCGTCACCAACGACATCTACACCCGCGAGGACGCCGAGTTCCTGCTCCGCGAGGCCGTGCTGCCGCCGGAGCGCATCCAGGCCGTCGAGACCGGAGCCTGCCCGCACACCGCCATCCGCGACGACATCTCCGCCAACCTCGAAGCCGTCGAGGAGCTGGAGGACGCCGTCGGCCCGCTCGACCTGATCCTCGTCGAGTCGGGCGGCGACAACCTCACCGCCACCTTCTCCAAGGGCCTCGTCGACGCGCAGATCTTCGTCATCGACGTGGCCGGGGGCGACGACATCCCCCGCAAGGGCGGGCCCGGCGTCACCACCGCCGACCTCCTCGTCGTCAACAAGACCGACCTCGCCCCGTACGTCGGCTCCGACCTGGGCCGGATGGCCCGCGACGCGGCCGCGCAGCGCGGCGACCTGCCCGTCGCGTTCACCTCGCTGCGGTCGGAGGAGGGCGTCGGCCCGGTCGCCGACTGGGTGCGCGAGCGGCTCGCCGACTGGACGGCTGTGCAGGCGCCCACCGCATGAGCCTGCGCGCCACCGCCCGGATCGCCGCCGCGGCCGACGGTTCGCTGCCGGTCCTGGAGAGCGACGGGCCGCTCGCCCTGCGCCGTACCCGCGCCGCCTCGCCCGGCTGGTCGCGGGTGACGGTGGTCGGCGCGATGAGCGCGCCGCTCGGCGGCGACCGGCTCGCGATCGAGGCGGAGGTACGCGACGGGGCCAGGCTGCGGGTCGACTCGGCCGCCGCCACGCTGGCCCTGCCCGGCCGCGACCCGGACCCGGCCGCGTACGAGCTCCGGCTCCGGGCCGGCGAGGGCGCCGTACTGCACTGGCTGCCCGAACAGCTCGTCAGCGCCCACGGCTCCGACCTGCGCGTGCGCACCGGCGTCGACCTCGCCCCCACCGCGCGGCTGGTGCTGCGCGAGGAGCAGATCCTCGGCCGCCACGGCGAGCCGCCCGGCACCCTCTTCTCCCGGCTCACCGTCCGCCGCGCGGGCCGGCCGCTGCTCGACCAGGAACTCGCGTACGGCCCCGGGGCCCCCGGCGGCTGGGACGGGGGCGCCGTCCTCGCCGGTCACCGGGCCACCGGTCAACTCCTCGTCGTCGACCCGGCGTACGCGGACGCGCCGGTGGCGGCGCGCCCGCTCGGCGATCTCGCGGCGCTCACCCCGCTGGCCGGACCGGCCGTGCTCGTCACCGCCGTCGCGCCCGACGCGCTCGCCCTGCGCCGGGTCCTGGACGCGGCGCTGGACGAACTCGCCCCCGAATGAGACGGATCGGGGTGTACCGCTCAGCGGACTCCGTGCTCCGGTTATGGGTTCGGCAAAGAAACGCGTGTTCGGAATGACGGCGCGGCCCCCCTGACGACAGGATCGCTCGAACAGACGACCACCTACAGGGGGAGGACCTGTGAGACGACGCACGGCCGTGCTCGGCTCCGCCGGCACGCTCATCGCCGGAACACTCGTCGCGGGCGCGCTCGCGGCACCGGTGGCCATCGCCGACAGCGGTGCGCGCCACGGGCGCCACACCGAGGCGAACGGGGCCGCCATCGCCGCGGCCCAGGCCGCCCGCGCCGGCATCGACTGGCAGGACTGTCCCGCCGACTGGGGCCTGGAGAAGCCCATCCAGTGCGGCTGGGTCACCGTGCCGGTCGACTACGCGAAGCCGTACGGGAAGAAGATCAAGCTCGCCGTCGACCGGATCGCCGCCACCGGCACCCCGGCCGAGCGCCAGGGCGCGCTCCTCTACAACCCCGGCGGCCCCGGCGGTTCCGGTCTGCGCTTCCCGCGCCGCGTCACCACGAACAACAAGATCTGGGCCAACACGGCGAAGGCGTACGACTTCGTCGGCTTCGACCCGCGCGGCGTCGGCAAGTCCGCCCCGATCTCCTGCGTCGACCCGACCGAGTTCGTCAAGGGCCCGAAGCTCGACCCGGTCCCGGACAGCGAGGCCGACAAGCGGGCGCAGCGCAAGCTCGCCGCCGAGTACGCCGCGGGCTGCGCCGAGAAGAGCGGCGACATGCTCCCGTACATGACGACGCCGAACACCGCGCGTGACCTCGACGTCATCCGCGCCGCCCTCGGCGAGAAGAAGCTCAACTTCGTCGGCGTCTCCTACGGCACCTACCTCGGCGCCGTCTACGGCACCCTCTACCCGGACCACGTCCGGCGGATGGTCCTGGACAGCGTCGTCAACCCGTCGACCCGGTCGATCTGGTACGAGGCCAACCTCGGCCAGGACATCGCCTTCGAGGGCCGGCTCACCGACTGGATGACCTGGGTCGCCCGGAACGACGCCACGTACCATCTCGGCGACACCCTCGCGGAGGTCCGGCAGCAGTGGCAGACGCTGCGCGCCGCCGCCAAGAAGGCGCCCCTCGGCGGCAAGGTCGGACCGGCCGAGCTCATCGGCTTCTTCCAGAACGCCCCGTACTACGACTCCATGTGGGCCCCCGTGGCCGAGGCGTGGAGCGCGTACGCCGCCGGTGACCCGCAGCCGCTCATCGACAACGCCGCGGCCGACCTCACCGACACCGCGGGCAACATCGCCTCGGAGAACGGCAACGCCGTCTACACGGCGGTCGAGTGTGCAGATGCCCCGTGGCCGACCAGCTGGAAGAAGTGGGACCGGGACAATTCCCGCCTCCACGAGCGGTACCCCTTCATGACCTGGGCCAACGCCTGGATGAACCTGCCCTGCGCCACCTGGAAGGCGCCCAGCCAGCGCCCCGTGCAGGTCAAGACCGGCAAGGGCCTGCCGCCCGTGCTCATCACCCAGGCCGAGCGCGACGCCGCCACCCCGTACGCGGGCGCTGTGGAACTGCACAAGCGGTTCAAGGGCTCGCGTCTGATCACGGAGAAGGACGCCGGCTCGCACGGCATCACCAACCTGGTCAACCCCTGCCTCAACACCAAGGTCGAGGACTACCTCCTGACCGGCCGGCTCGACGCCCGGGACCAGACGTGCGCCCCGCACGCCACCCCGACGCCGTAGCCACGCGCTGACGCCGTAGCCACGCGCTGACGCCGTAGCCACGCGCCGACGGCGTAGCCACGCGCCGACGCCGTAGCCGTGGACCGACGCCGGAGGGACGGGCGCATGCCGCCCGTCCCTCCGCCGCTCACGCCTCGGCGGCCTTCACGTCCGCCGCGTACGCGTCGACGTACTCCTGCCCCGACAGCCGCATGATCGCGTACATGATCTCGTCCGTGACCGCCCGGACCACCGCCCGCTCGTCCACCGAGCCAGCGAAGCGCGAGAAGTCCAGCGGCTCCCCGAAGCGGATCGTCACCCGCCGGATCCGCGGCACCACCCGCCCCGGCGGCTGGATCTCGAAGGTGCCGACCATCGCGCACGGCACCACCTTCACCCCGGCCGTCAGCGCCATCACCGCCACCCCGACCTTGCCCTTGTACAGGCGCCCGTCGTGCGAGCGGGTCCCCTCCGGGTAGATCCCCAGCAGCTCGCCCTTCGCCAGCACCCCCAGCCCCTCCCGGATCGCCGCCTGCCCGGCCTCCTTGCCCGAGCGGTCCACCGGGATCTGCCCGGCCGCCCGGAAGAACGCCGCCGTCAGCCGCCCCCGCAGCCCCGGCCCGGTGAAGTACTCCTGCTTCGCCAGGAAGGTGATCCGCCGGTCGAGCACCACCGGCATCAGGAAGTGGTCGGAGAAGGAGAGGTGGTTGCCCGCGACGATCGCCGCGCCCTCCCCGGGGACGTGCTCGATCCCCTCCACCCTCGGCCGGAACAGCAGTTTCAGCAGCGGCCCGAGCAGTACGTACTTCAGCAGCCGGTAGAACACAGCGACCCCCGTTCGTCGTCCGTCACGCCCGTTGTAACCCCGCGGCGGCCCGTGGTCCACTGGTGGGAGTGGCCCGACTCACCGGGAGGCCGACATGCCCAGCGCGCGTGGACCCCGGCGTCCCGGGCGCGTGCTCACCGCACTGCTCTGCGCGGTGACCGCGGCCGGTCTGTACGGATGCTCCGACTCGGGCCCGCCGGACCCCTCGCCGACACCGACACCGACGGCGACCCGCGCGCCCACCTCCGCCCCCGCCTCCCCGCCGACCACCGCCCCGACCCCCTCCCCGCGCGGGATCTCACCGCTGACCGGGCTGCCCGCCCGGCCCGGCCCCGTCCTCGCCGTGAAGATAGACAACGTGCCCGCGGCCCGCCCCCACACCGGCCTCGGCGCCGCCGACCTCGTCTACGTCGAACAGGTCGAGGGCGGCTTCACCCGCCTGCTCGCCGTCTACTCCTCCCGCGTCCCCGACAGCATCGGCCCCGTCCGCAGCGCCCGCGAGTCCGACATCTCCCTGCTGCGCCCCTTCGGACAGCCCGCCCTCGCCTACTCCGGCGCCCAGGGCAAGCTGACCCCGCTGCTGAGGGCCGCGCCCCTCGACCTCGTCGCCCAGGCGAACGCGCCGCAGGCGTTCCGGCGCTCCGCGGACCGGCCCGCCCCGTACAACCTCTACCTGCGCCCCGAGCGCGCCCTCGCCGCCGCCCCGGACGCCTCCGACGTCCGGCCCATCGGCCTGCGCTTCGGCGCCGCGCCCGCGGGCGGCACCGCGACCGCCTCGGAGACCGTCCGCTTCCCGGCCGCCCGCTACACCTTCACCTGGTCCGCCGCCGCCGACGGCTGGCGCGTCGCCATGGACGGGCGCGCCGCGACCAGCACCGACAGCGGCCCGCTCACCCCCGCCACCGTCGTCGTCCAGCGCGTCACCATCCGCCCCTCCGAGTTCAAGGACGTCACCGGCGCCGTCTCCCCGTACACCGTGACCACCGGCTCCGGCACCGCGACCGTGCTGCGCGACGGGCGCGCGTACGAGGCCCGCTGGTCCCGCCCCGACCCGGCCGGCGGCACCACCTTCACCACCCCCGACGGCCGCCCCCTCGCCTTCGCCCCCGGCCAGGTCTGGATCGTCCTCGCGCCCCGCTGACCCTCGGCCGACGCGGGAGGGCCGGGGTGCTTGACCGCTCCGGACCGGGGTAGTCGCCGGGGCACGGAAGCCAACCCGGGCGAGGAGGCACGCCATGGGCACCGACATCTGGGGTTACGCACCGTCCTCCGGCCACGTGCCGGGCGACACCCTGATCGGGTACGCGGTCGAGGCCAGCGACGGCGGGATCGGCAAGGTGGACCGGCACACCGAGGACGTCGGCCGGTCCTACCTCGTGGTGGACACCGGCCCGTGGATCCTCGGCCACAAGGTCGTCCTGCCCGCCGGTCTCGTCGGCCGCGTGGACCGGGAGAACGAGACCGTGCACGTGAACTGCACCAAGGACCACGTCCGCGAGTCGCCGGACTTTGAATCCGGCCAGGACGAGCACGACGTGACGTTCATCCGCCTCGTCGAGCAGTACTACGCGAACCGGCACATGTGAGAACCGACCCCGACGCTCAGCGCGGCGACGGACCGCCCGGCGCTCACCGCCCGCCCGGCGCTCACCGCGGCGATGGGCCGGACCCGCCCCCGCCCGGGCGCGGGGCGCGCGGGGCCGTGGGGGCTCCGCTGCTGTCCGCCGCGGCCATCCCGATCGTCGCGACGCCGAGCACGATCCAGCCGAACCAGAGCCAGCCGCTGCTGCCGAGCGCCACCGTGTACGCGGTGATCAGCACCAGTACGGCGCAGGTCACGATCGTCATCGCCTTCGTGGAACCGGACATCTGCCCGCCCTCCTCCCGACCGGGGCTGGGAAGCCTCCCTGCCATCGTGACTCCACGTGGGGGGCGCGCGCTACTCCCCGGACGCACCGGCGTGCGCCGGACAGCACGAGGCCCCCGGGACCGAGCGGTCCCGGGGGCCTCGTCCCCGCGTCGAGAGGGGCGCGTCAGCGGCGCGCCTGGAGCGAGGCCAGGTACGCGTTGTACTCCGCCAGCTCCTTGTCGCCGTCCCGGTCCGCCTGCCGGTCCTTGCGGACCGCCTGCCGCTGCTCGGAGTGGTACCACTGGTAGACCAGCGCGATCAGCACCAGCACCGACGGGATCTCGCTGAACGCCCAGGCGATGCCGCCGGCGGCGTTCTGGTCGGCGAGCGCGTCGATCCCGAGCGAGGCCGGAGGGTTCTCGTAAGCCTTCACCAGGGGCTGGCTCGCCATCATCATCGCGATGCCGAAGAAGGCGTGGAACGGCATGCCGGCGAAGAGCTCCAGCATCCGCATCACGTACCCCGGCCGGTGCGGGCCCGGGTCGACGCCCATGATCGGCCAGAAGAAGACCAGGCCCACGGCGAGGAAGTGGACCATCATGCCGATGTGTCCCGGCTTCGACGACATCAGGGTGTCGAAGAGCGAGGTGAAGTAGAGGCCGTAGAGGCTGGCGATGAACATGCTGATCGTGAACACGGGGTGCGTGATGATCCGCATGTACCGGCTGTGCAGCAGCTTCAGCAGCAGCTCGCGCGGGCCGAGCGAGCCGCGCCCGGCCACCGGCAGCGCCCGCAGCGCCAGCGTCACCGGCGCGCCGAGCAGCAGCAGGATCGGCGAGACCATGGAGATCACCATGTGCTGCACCATGTGGACGCTGAACATGACCATGCCGTAGTCGTTCAGCTTGGTGCACATCACCAGGGCGATGGTCAGCACGCCGGCCGTGAAGAGCACGGTCCGGGCGACCGGCCAGGCGTCCCCGCGCCTGCGCAGCCGGACGACCCCCCACCCGTACAGACCGAGCGCCGCGAGGCACCCGATCAGGAAGAACAGGTCGGGAGAGAACTCCAGGCCCCGCCCCAGCGTGAACGGCGGCAGATCCGTGGTCATGCCGTGCCCGCTGTGATCCATCGCTTACTCCTGGAGCCCATTGCGCGCCGAGCCCGTTTCGCGCTTGTCGTCCGCACCAGACTAGAACCGCCCCCGGGCGCGCTCGCGACCGGGGGCGGGTGTCGTACGGACGGGCGTCCAGGGGGCACTCACCAGGTGCTCAGAGCACGCACTGCGCCTCGGCGTAGCGGTCCTCCGGGACCGTCTTCAGGGTCTCCACGGCCTGGGCCAGCGGCACCATCACGATGTCGGTGCCGCGCAGCGAGGTCAGCATGCCGAACTCGCCGCGGTGCGCCGCCTCGACCGCGTGCCAGCCGAAGCGGGTGGCGAGGACGCGGTCGTACGCGGTGGGGGTGCCGCCGCGCTGGACGTGCCCGAGGATGACCGGGCGGGCCTCCTTGCCGAGCCGGCGCTCCAGCTCGACGGAGAGCTGGTTGGCGACGCCGGTGAAGCGCTCGTGGCCGTAGATGTCGGTGCCGGCGGTCTTGAAGTCCATGGTCGTGCCCTCGCGCGGCTTCGCGCCCTCGGCGACGACGACGATGGCGAAGCGCTTGCCGTCCTCGAAGCGGGCGCCGACGCGGGCGGTCAGCTCGTCGATGTCGAAGGGGCGCTCCGGGACGACGACGGCGTGGGCGCCGGCGGCCATGCCCGAGTGCAGGGCTATCCAGCCGGTGTGACGGCCCATGACCTCGACGACGAGGACGCGCTGGTGGGACTCGGCGGTGGTCTTCAGCCGGTCGAGGGCTTCGGTGGCGACGGTGACGGCGGTGTCGAAGCCGAAGGTGACGTCGGTCGACGCGATGTCGTTGTCGATGGTCTTCGGGACGCCGACGATGGGGAGGCCCGCCTCGGAGAGGAGGTTCGCGGCCTTGAGGGTGCCCTCGCCGCCGATCGGGATGATCGCGTCGAGGCCGAGGTCGGCGACGTGGCCCTTGGCCGTCTCGACGCCGCCGACGAGGTGGGCGGGCTGGACGCGGGAGGAGCCGAGGATGGTGCCGCCGCGGGCGAGGATGCCGCCCACCGCGTCGAGGTCGAGCTTCCGGTAGTCGCCCTCCAGGAGGCCCTTCCAGCCGTCGTGGAAGCCGATGACCTCGTCCCCGTGGTCGACGACGGCCCGGTGCACGACGGATCGGATGACGGCATTCAGACCGGGGCAGTCTCCGCCGGAGGTGAGCACACCAATGCGCATAGCCCAAAAACCTTTGCAACGTGGGCCGACTCCCGGACCACGTCGTCCGGCTGGATCCCCGCCACCCTATCGTTGCCGGGTGGCGGGGCCGAACCGGATGTCCGCAGATTGGACACCGTATTTACATACGAATCCAATGTGCGCTAGCCCGCTCAGAAGTGCGCCTCCTGAGAGCTCCTGATGGTTCGTCAGGCGGGCTGGGCGGCGGCCGCGATGCGCTCGGCGCGCAGCGCCTCGTACCACCGGTCGTCGGTCGGCGGCAGCGCGTTGACGTCCAGGGCCAGCTTCAGCATCAGGTCCGCGATCTGCGGGTTGCGGGCCATCACGGGGCCGTGCATGTAGGTGCCGAAGACGGTGTCGTTGTACGCGCCCTCGGTGCCGTCGCCGGTGCCGTTGCCGTTGCCGAAGACGGTCCGCGCGAACGGGCGGGCCGTCGGGCCGAGGTGGGTGATGCCCTGGTGGTTCTCGAAGCCCGTCAGCTGGGGGAGGCCCAGGTGCGGGTCGATGTCGGCGAGCACGTCGCCGACGCAGCGGGTGCCCTCGCCGCGGACCGTGGTCACGTCGAGCAGGCCGAGGCCAGGCTCGCGCGCGCCGAGGTCGTTGACGAACTCGTGGCCGAGGATCTGGTAGCCGGCGCAGACCGAGAAGATGATCGCGCCGTTGGAGGCGGCCCGGGAGAGGCCGCCGTCGCGGCGCAGCCGCTCGGCCGCGAGCCGCTGCGGCCGGTCCTCGCCGCCGCCGACCAGGTAGATGTCGCCCGAGGTGGGGACGGGCTGGTCGCTGCGGACGTCGACGCGCTCGACGCTGAGCCCGCGCTGGCGGGCGCGGCGCTCGACGACGAGGACGTTGCCCTGGTCGCCGTAGGTGCTGAGCAGGTCCGGGTAGACCCAGACCACACGCAGACTGCTGTCACTCATGCTGCCACTCCTTCTGCGAGTCGGGGCGGGGTCAGTTGCCGACACGGCGGCGGACATCCTGGAAGGCGGTGTAGTTGGCGATCAGCTCGATCTGCCCGGGCGGGGCCATCGCGACGGCCTCGTCGAGCGTCTCGCAGACGCGGAAGTCGACGCCCGCGACCTCCAGGCGGACCGCCAGGTCGAGGCGGCGGTCGCCGATCACCATGATCGGGTGGCCGGCGAGGCGTCCGTAGTCGACGTCCCACAGCCAGGAGGTGTCGGTGCCGTCGGCTCCGCGCGCGTTGACGGAGAGGATGACCGGCGTCGGCGGCTGGTCGATGAGGGAGAAGGTCTCCAGCCAGCCGGCCGGGTTCTTCGCGAGCAGCAGCCGCAGCTGCCGGTCCTGGAAGGTGACCACGTCGTAGCGGCCGGCGACGGCCTGCACCTGGTACATGCGCTCCAGGGCGACCTGCGGCGGCACGCCGAAGACGGCGGCGACGGCGGCCGAGGTGGCGGCGTTCGCCTTGTTGGCGCGGCCGGGCAGCTGGAGCCGGATGGGCCAGGCCGAGCCGTGCGGGTCGAGCACGTGGTCGCCGCTGAGCGCCCAGCTCGGGGCGGGGCGGCGGAAGCCGCACTCGCCGCAGAACCAGTCGTCGCCGGGGCGCTGGAGGACACCGCCGCAGGAGGGGCACGACCAGGCGTCGTCCTTCCACTCCTGGCCGACCGCGACCCACACCACGTTCGGCGAGGAGGAGGCGGCCCACACGATCAGCGGGTCGTCGGCGTTGGCGATGACGACGGCCTTGGAGCCGTTGAGTCCCTCGCGCCACTTCTCGGCGAGCATCCGCGTCTCGGCGGCGCGGTCGAGCTGGTCGCGGGAGAGGTTGAGCAGCGCGATCGCCTTGGGGGTGGTGTCGCGGGCGACGCCGGCGAGGTACTTCTCGTCGACCTCGATCACGCCGTACCTGGCGTCACCGCCGCCCGCGAGGGCGGAGGTGATGCCCGCGGGCATGTTGGCGCCGAGGGCGTTGGAGACCACCGGGCCGCTGGCCCGCAGTGCCTCGGCGATGAGCCGGGTCGTGGTGGTCTTGCCGTTGGTGGCGGACACGAGGACGACGTCCAGGTGCTGCGCGAGCCGTCCCAGCAGGTCCGGGTCGAGCTTGAGCGCCACCCGGCCGCCGATCACCGATCCGCTGCCACGGCCGGCCGCCCGCGACACCGCGGCGGCTGCCTTGCCCGCGGTCACGGCCAGCTTGGCACGCGGCGACAGCGGCTCTGGATTACCGGGGTGTCCTGACATCGTCCTTGATCCTCCTTGCGTCGGTCGGGGCTCAGCCTATCGAGAACCGGCCAGGAGCCCGAACCACGGCACCGGGCCGACCGTATGAAATGAGGAGGTCACGGCGGACCGTACCCTTACCGCCATGCGAAACCGCCCCATCCCCGGCAGCTCCGGCATCGCCCGGACGATGACCCTGCTCGGCGACCCCGTGCTGCACACCCCCTGCGCCCCCGTCACCGACTTCGGCCCCGAACTCGACGGTCTGGTCGAGTCGATGTTCGCCACCATGTACGCGGCGCACGGCGTGGGGCTCGCCGCGAACCAGGTGGGCGTGGGGCTGCGGGTCTTCGTCTACGACTGCCCGGACGACGAGGAGGTGCGGCACCTGGGGCACGTGGTGAACCCGCGCCTGGTGGAGGCGGACGGCGAGGAGTACCGCGGCCCGGAGGGCTGCCTGTCGCTGCCGGGCCTGGAGGCGCCGGTGGCCCGCCATGACCGCGCGGTGGTGGAGGGCGTCCGCACGGACGGCACCCCGGTCCGCGTCGAGGGCACCGGCTTCTTCGCCCGCTGCCTCCTGCACGAGATGGACCACCTGGAGGGCCGCGTCTACGCCGACCACGTCACCGGGTGGCGCAGATCACGCCTCCTCCGCGCCATCCGCAAGCAGCCCTGGGGCACGGGCGCGTCCGCGCTGAAGCCCTAGACGAACCAGTTGTACGGCTCCGAGGGCTGCCGCCCGCCCCCGGCCCGCCCACCCGCCGAAAGCCCAGCCAAGGGCCGTGCCCCCTCCCGCCCGGACCGCCGGCAGGCCGGCCGGAGGGCGTACCGGCTAGAAGCCCGGGCCGTCGGGGAGGTCGTCGGCCTCGGCGAGGCGGCCCCAGAGGAGGTCGGCCAGGGAGCGGACCAGTTCGGCGCGGGAGCAGGGGCGCTCGCCGAGCCACCAGTCGCCGGCGGCGTGCATCATGCCGACGATGCCGTGCCCCCAGATGCGGGCCTGCGCCTCGGCGGCCGGGCCGAGGTCGACGCGCTCGGCGATGACCTGGCCCAGTTCCTCGCCCATGCGGCGCAGCAGCGGGGCCGAGTGGCGGCCGACGTCGAAGCTCTGCTCGGACTGGGGGGACTCCTCGGCCGGGTGCATGAGGAAGCGGTAGACCTGGGGCATCGCCTCGATGGAGGCGAGGTAGGTGTCGAGGGTGGCCTCGACCCGGCGGCGCCGGTCGGCGGGGGCGTCGAGCGCGGCGCGGAGGGAGGCGAGGAGGGCGTCGGTGTGGCGGGTGGCGAGGGCGCGGTAGAGGCCGCCCTTGTCGCCGAAGTGGCGGTAGAGGATCGGCTTGGTGATGCCGGCCTCGGCCGCGATCGCGTTCATGGATGCCTGGGGGCCGTCGCGGAGCACCACCCGGTCCGCCGCCTCCAGCAGTTCGCGCCGCCGCTGCTCGGCGGGCTTCTGCTGGTCGGTGGTCCGGTGTGCGATGTCCATAAGCGTGTCTCCCCGCCCGTGCGATGACCTGAGGCTGTCGCAACGTAACACCCGACCGGCACCCTGTGCCGAACGGCCTGATCCGCTTCGCCCGCGACGCCTCGCAGGTTGACAGCCGTACCCGTCGGTAACAGACTGCTGTTACCGCAAGTAACGTACTGCTGGGAGGGAACATGGGCGAGTTCACGCTCGAACTCAACGAGGACCAGAAGCAGGTCCGCGACTGGCTCCACGGCTTCGCCGCGGACGTCATGCGACCGGCCGCCGCCGAGTGGGACGAGCGTGAGGAGACCCCCTGGCCGATCATCCAGGAGGCGGCCAAGCTGGGAATCTACTCCCTCGACTTCTACGCCCAGCAGTTCTTCGACCCGACCGGCCTCGGCATCCCCATGGCGATGGAGGAGCTCTTCTGGGGCGACGCGGGCATCGCGCTCTCCATCGTCGGCACCGGACTCGCCGCCGTCGGCGTCCTCGCCAACGGCACCGAGGAGCAGATCGGCACCTGGGTCCCGCAGATGTACGGCGACGCGAACGACGTGAAGGTCGCCGCCTTCTGCTCCTCCGAGCCCGACGCCGGCTCCGACGTCGCCTCCATGCGCACCCGGGCCGTCTACGACGAGGCCAAGGACGAGTGGGTGCTCAACGGCACCAAGACCTGGGCGACCAACGGCGGCATCGCCAACGTCCACGTCGTCGTCGCCGTCGTCGACGCGGAGCTCGGCTCCAAGGGCCACGCCTCCTTCATCGTCCCGCCGAACACCCCCGGCCTCTCCCAGGGCCAGAAGTTCCAGAAGCACGGCATCCGCGCCTCGCACACCGCCGAGGTCGTCCTGGAGGACGTGCGGATCCCCGGCTCCTGCCTCCTCGGCGGCAAGGACAAGCTCGACGAGCGCCTGGCCCGCGCCCGGGAGAAGGCGAAGGCGGGCGGCGGCGAGCGGGTGAAGAACGCCGCCATGGCCACCTTCGAGGCGTCCCGCCCCGCGGTCGGCGCGATGGCCGTCGGCACCGCCCGCGCCGCGTACGAGGTCGCCCTCGACTACGCCAAGACCCGCGTGCAGTTCGGCCGCCCGATCATCGAGAACCAGGGCGTCGCCTTCCAGCTCGCCGACATGGCCACCCAGATCGACGCCGCCCGCCTG
Source organism: Streptomyces sp. NPDC059201 (assembly GCF_042754585.1). Lineage (NCBI taxonomy): Bacteria > Bacillati > Actinomycetota > Actinomycetes > Kitasatosporales > Streptomycetaceae > Streptomyces > Streptomyces sp. NPDC059201. The sequence goes on along the minus strand of NZ_JBHZBB010000016.1, from coordinate 116,292 downwards.
CTGGTCTGGCGCGCCTCCTGGATGGCCACCGCCGGCAAGCCCTTCACCCAGGCCGAGGGCTCCATGTCGAAGCTGTACGCGAGCGAGGTCGCCAAGAGCGTCACGGCCCAGGCGATCCAGATCCTCGGCGGCAACGGCTACACCCGCGAGTACCCGGTCGAGCGCATGCACCGCGACGCCGCGATCTACACGATCTTCGAGGGGACGAGCGAGATCCAGCGGATGGTCATCAGCCGCGCCCTCGCCAAGTAGTCCTTCCCGTCACACCACGCAGAACTCGTTGCCCTCCGGGTCCTGGAGCACCACCGCGTAGTAGTCCATCCCGTGCGGCTCGTCCATCGCGTACAGCACGGTCGCGCCGAGCGCGGTCAGCCGGGCCACCTCCCCGTCGACCCGCGCCCGGCGCACCGCGAGCGGCACCCCGCGCCCACCGCCGACCTTCAGGTCCAGGTGGACCCGGTTCTTCGCCGTCTTCGGCTCCGGGACCTGCTGGAACCACACCCGCGGCCCGACCCCCTTCGGGTCGACCAGGGACTCCGGCAGCTCCCCGACGTCGTCGCCCAGCTCCTCCTCCGGGACGCCGGTCGCCGCCCAGTACGCCCGCCAGGTCGCGTGCCCCCCGGGCGGCGGCTCCGGCACGTACCGCAGCGCCTCCGCCCAGAACGGCACCAGCCGCCCCGGGTCCGTGCAGTCGATCGTCAGCTGGAGGGTCAGCTCGGGGCGCCCGCCCACCTCGTCCTCGCCCAACGCACTCGTATCCATGCCGAGAAGCCTCCCAGACGCCACTGACAATCACCCCGCGGCGGAAGCTACCCACCGGTCACCTCCCTGCGGGACAATCGCCCCCGGCGCCGCGACCAAGGGGGAAGACGCATGACCACAGAAGCCCGGACCGAAGCACCCGTCCTCACCGGACTGCCCGTCATCGGCTCGATGTTCGACCTGAAGAACGACTCGCTCGGCACCTTCCTGCGCGCCCGGCGCGAACACGGCGACGTCGTCCGCATCTCCGCCGGGCCGCCCGGCGCCCGCGCCCACGTCTACGCCGTCTTCTCCGCCGAGGGCGCCCAGCAGGTCCTCGCCGGCGAGTCCGCCAACTTCCGCAAGGACAACGCCTTCTACCAGGAGATCCGCGAGTCCTTCGGCAACGGCCTGCTCACCAGCCAGGACGACGACTACCTGCGCCAGCGCCGGCTCGTCCAGCCGCTCTTCACCAAGCGCCGCGTCGACGGCTACGCCGACGCCATCGCCACCGAGGTCGCCACCCTCACCGCCGAGTGGGAGAAGGCCGGCCGCACCTCCGTGGACGTCCTCCACGAGTCGACCCGGCTCGCCCTGCGCGCCGTCGCCCGCATCCTCTTCGGCACCGACGTCGACTCCGCCGTCGAGGTCGTCGAACGCTGCTTCCCCGGCGTCGGCTCGTACGTGCTCCGCCGCGGCTACTCCCCGGTCAACGTGCCCCGCGAGTGGCCCACCCCCGGCAACCGCCGCGCCGACGCCCTCCACAAGGCGCTCTACGAGGAGTGCGACCGCATCATCGCCGAGCGGAAGTCCGCCGGACGGGCCGGCGAGGACGGCGACGACCTGCTGAGCCTCCTCATGGCCGCCGAGAGCGCCGAGGACGGCACCTTCTCCGCCACCGAACTGCGCGAGCAGGTCCTCGTCTTCCTGCTCGCGGGACACGAGACGACGGCCACCTCGATCGGCTTCGCCCTCCACCTCCTCGCCCGCCACCCGGAGGTCCAGCGGCGCGCCCACGAGGAGGTCGACCGGGTCCTCGCCGGACGCACCCCCGGCGCCGCCGACCTCGACGCCCTGCCGTACGTGACGCGGGTCCTGAAGGAGGCGATGCGGCTCTTCCCGGCGGCGCCCGTCATCGGCAGGCGCGCCGTCGCCGCCACCACGGTCGGCGGGGTCGCCGTCCCGGCCGGCGCCGACGTCATCGTCGCCCCGTGGGTCACCCACCGGCACCCCGCCTACTGGGACGACGCCGAGCGCTTCGACCCGGACCGCTTCACTCCCGAGGCGGAGGCCGCCCGGCCCCGCTACGCCTGGTTCCCCTTCGGCGGCGGGCCCCGGGCCTGCATCGGCCAGCACTTCTCGATGCTGGAGTCGGTGATCGCGCTCGCGATGATCCTCCAGCGCCACGGCTTCGAGGCGGTGGACGAGGAGGTGCCGGTGGCCCCCGCGATCACCCTCCAGGCCGCGGGACCGGCCCGCTGCCGGCTGGTCCCCAGGGAGGGCTAGCCGCCGGGCTCAGTCCGCGGGTCCGCGGCCGTGGAGGTGGAGCGAGCGCAGGGCCGCCTCCAGGGCGAAGCGGTGGTCGGGATCCAGGAGCCGGTCGCCGAAGTGGTTGTCGAGGTTCCGCAGGCGGTAGCGGACCGTCTGGGCGTGTACGCCGAGCAGTTCGCCGACCTGCTCGGCGGGGGCCCGGGTGGAGACGTGCACCCGCAGGGTCTCGATCAGCCGCTCGCGCCGGGTGCCGGACAGGCCGTCGAGCGGGGCCAGTTCACGCTGGGCGAGCTGGGCCATGAGCGCGGGGTCGGACATCAGCCACAGGGTCGTCAGGTGGTCCTCGCAGAGCACGACGGGCGCGTCCGCGACGATGCCGTCGTCGACGAGCTGGAGGACCCGGCGCGCCCAGCGCAGCGAGTGGGCGGCCTGCGCCGGTGGCACGGTCAGCCCGACGACGGCGGGCGTGCCGGCCAGCGCGTCGTCGAGCATCGCGCGGCGCTCGGCGGTCAGCGGGCCGGGCACCAGCAGATGGGGGTGGGGGAGGCTGAGGTCGGCGAGCACGTCCCGGTCGAGCCGGGCCCGGGCGACGCCGGTGGCCGGCGGCCGCAGCACGACCAGCGTGCACTCGGCGGGGAGCTCCCAGGACGCCTCCTGGCAGAGCTCGGCGATGGTCGCGCGGGGCAGCGGCGGGCCGGCGACGACGAGGTGGAGCAGCTTCCTGCGCAGGGCGGACACGTCGGAGACCGCGCGGCTCTGGACGGTGAGGTAGCCCTCGCGGGAGAGGGACTCCAGCTCGTCCACGTACGCGAAGAGGGCGTCGGCGAAGGCCAGGATCAGGGTGGGGGAGAGGTTGTACGTGCGGCCGATGCTCTTGGCCCGGCGCAGGGCGATGCGGGCGCCGAGGCGGTAGGCGCCCTGTAACGTGTCGAGCTCCCGTCCCTCGTACGCCTCCACCCGGCCGAACTGGCGCAGGAGTTCGTCGCGGAGCGCGGACTTGGTCCCGGGGTGGTCGACCCGGTCGACGAAGGCGGCCAGGGCCTGCTCGACGCCCTGGCGGATGGCGTCGCAGTGGGGTCCGTTGAACAGGTGGGCGTACACGGGGTAGGCGCGCTCGATCTCCACGCCGATCTCCTTGATGAGGCCCGGGATCTCCGGTCTCATCAGGGCGGCGAACTCTCTGGGCAGCGGATCGAGCGGCTCACCGAGCTCCGGTGACTGTGCGATGGAGGGCATGGAGACCGATCCCTTGCTCTGCTACGTGACCGGTGGGGGGAGCGGCGCTGCGGCGCCCGGCCGGGAGGGGCGGGCGCCGCAGGAGCCGTCAGGTACGTTCCGATGTGGACTGCTGAAAGCTAGGACAACTGTTGTGTGCTGTACACAACTTGAGCAAGGTTCATGTCTGCCGACCGGGCGCGGGGCGTCGAGTCGGCCGGTAATCACCCCTGGGTGGCCGTTAGTTGACGGCCGAGTGCCAGTTCTGCGAGAAGACCTTTCCGGCGTCGGGGGCGAGGACGCCGGGGGCGAAGAGGCCGGTCAGGAACGTCTGGGTGTTGTTGAGCGTCAGCTTGTTCTTGCCGGAGGCGGCGGGCAGGCCGGTCTTGAGGTTGACCGCCGCGTCGATGACGCCGAACCACCCGAGGCCGCAGCCGCTGGCGCCGGGGACGGCGAAGGTGTCGTCGTACTGGGTGGAGCCGAGGAGGTTGAGGCGGCTCATGTCGCCCTCCTCGTTCGCGGAGCCGTCGCCGTTGAAGCGCTCGACGCCGAACTCGGGCCCGTTGAGGTTCCTCGGGCGCAGCAGAATCGGGTTGGCCTTGGTGCCGATGTAGCAGTTGTCGCCGAGGAACGGGTTCTGGAGGCGGATGCGGACCGGGATGGTCACGATCGGCTGGTCGGTGAGGACGCCGGCGATCTGGTCGAAGTCGGAGGGGGTGCCGACCGACTCCATGGTGGCGGTGATCTTGTTGAGCTTGGCGTCGGAGAGCTGCCGGCAGATGTCGGTGATGAACGGGATGTCGCTCGGACACATCAGGCCGAGCAGTCCGCCGGGGACGGTGGCGGGGTCGGCGATGAGGGCGCCTCCGGCGGGTGCGACGACCGAGTTGGTGCCGTCGGTGTTCTGCACGACGCCGATCTGGAGGTTGGTTTTGCCGGTGGGCACGGTCGTGTTGCCCAGCTTGATGGAGCCGCTGAAGGAGTACGAGACGACGCACTGCGGGGCCTTGTCGAGACCGTCCGAGGAGATCATCGCGGTGGCGTCGACGGGGCAGCGGGTGGAGGGACCCCAGCCGCCGTTGAGCACCGGGGCGGCGGCGGTCGCCGTGCCCATGGAGGCGAAGGCGCCCAGCGCGGTGAGGGCGGAGACGGTGGCCAGCTTCGTACGGGCGGTGACGAGGGGCATGGCGGGTGCCTTTCGTTTCGTTGGAGGGGAGCGGGGGCGGGCGGTGCGGGTCAGCGCTCGGGCTTGGGGACCAGGCGGGGCTGGAGGTCCTCGGTGCAGATCTCCATGGGGGGCGCCTCGACGCCGACGGAGCAGGTGCTGCCCTGGATCTGCTTGACGTAGTTGCCGGGTCCGGAGATGGAGGCGGTGAGCAGCCGGTCGAGGTCCTCGCCGTCGGTGCCGCACCCCTGGAAGGCGGGGATGGTCACCTCGCCGGTGAGCGGACCGCCGCCGGTGAGGATGTAGCCGACGGGGGTGTCGGGCACGGTCTGGCTTCCCCTGCCGACCAGGACCAGGTGGTCGCCGGGGTACTTGACGGGGTCGGGCTCGGGGGAGGAGAGCGGCGTCCGCGTGCGGCAGGAGGGGCCGACGTCGAGCTTGGTGCCGTTCACCTCTACGTCGAGGACGCGCAGGGTCAGGGGGACCCGGACGTGCGTCGTCAGGATGTTGGTGGGGAAGATGAGGAGCACGTCGGAGTCGATGGTCATCGGCCCCGTCTGCTCCAGGACCAGCGTCGCGGTGGCGGGGGCGAAGTCGAAGGTCAGGAACGTGGCCTTGAACGGCGGCGTCTGTTGCCGCCCCTCATGGGAGAGCCGGCCCGTGGCCGGCGTGATGACGTGCATGTTCCCCTGCGGGTCCATCGCGATCTCCGGCAGACCCTGCTCGATCAGGGTGCAGGTCAGCGGGATGAGGTTGGCGCCGTTCAGCTTGCGCACGTTGCTGTAGCCGGTGATGTACGCCGACAGCGACATGGGCGTCGGCTTCTCGGTGAGGCAGGGCGGGGCGTCCGGGCGGGCGGGCGGTGCGCCGGGGGTTTCCTCGCCCGCCTCCGCCGGTCCCGCGTCCGCCTGCGGTCCGACGTGCGGGCCCTCGTCCGGCGTGCCGGTGGTGTCCGGCGGCGCCGGTGCCGTCCGGTCCGTCGGGAGCGGCGGCACGGGCAGACCGGAGGAGGGGGACGGCGATGTCGGGGAGGAGCCGGAGGGGGACGGGGTGGCGGACGTCGGGGGAGCGGTGCTCGGTTCCCCGGTGGGGGTGGCGGCGCCGACCGGGACCGTGGCCAGTGTCGTACCGCCTTCCGCGTCCGGGGCGGGGGCGCAGGGGACGGTGAGGGACGCGGGGGTGGTGGGCGCGCCCTCGGCGGTGCTGGGGGCGAGGTCGACGACGATCCCCCCGGCGGTGAGGGTCAGGTCGCCCGCGGTGTCCGTCGTCAGGATCGGCACGTCGCCGGTCGTGGTCAGGGTGAGGGGGCCTTCGGCGGGCACGGGGACGGGCTGTGCCGTCCCGCTCCATGTCGCCTCCGTGCCCTGCTCGTTCTGGGCGACGCCGACGGTGAGCCGGGTCTCCGCCCGTACGGTGGCGGCCTTGAGCGCCGTGAGGTCGGCCACGGCCGCCGCCGGGAACTCCACCGTCGTGGTGACGTCGGTGGGCCGGATCTCCTCGCCCACGGCGGCCCGTTCGGGGAACGCCGCCGTGATCCGTACCGTCGCCGGCTGCGTACCCGAGGGCAGGGTGCACACGTAGGGCAGCGCGGCGTCGACCTTCAGCGTGCCCACGGCGACGGCCGCCGCCGGGAGCAGGGGGGCGAGCGCCACGAACGCGGCGATCGTCGCGCCGCGCACGCGCACGCGCGCGCGGGAGGATCGGGGGGTGGGCCGTGGGCCTCTCATCTGGTGCTCCGCTCGGGGCTACGGGTTGGTGCCGACGATCGTCGGGATGGTGGTGCCGACCTTGACCAGGTAGTCGCCCCGGAAGGTCGGCTTGGCGCCGACCGCGACGAAACCGCCGCAGTTGGTCGCCGCGACGACGGTGAGTTCGCCGGGGAGGCTGCCGACGGCCAGCCGGCCGGTCGCGTTGGTGTACGTGCTGGACGCCGTGCCGGTGACGCGGAAGACGCAGGCGCCGACGGTCAGCTTCACGTCGACGCTGCCGACGCGGCCCTGGGAGACGCCGGTGGACGCCGTGTGGTCCTGGGCCAGCACCGTCCAGGGGAGGGCCGGGGTCACGGAGAACGACCCCAGCGGGCTGGTGCAGGAGCCGAAGGTGAGGGTGGTGATGACGGCGACGCCCGCCGGGTTGCCGTCGGCGCTGTTCATCTGCCCGGAGGCGGTGGACCGACCGCAGGTCAGGGCGAGGCCGTTGAGGGTGAGGACGACGTTCCCGCTGTTCACGGCGGTGAAGTGGCCGGGGGACGGGAGGACGGTCCAGACGGTCGACGGCACCGCCGAGGCCGGGGCCGCCGTGAGGGCGAACGCGGTCACGACCGCTCCGGCGACGGCGGCGAGCTTTCCGATCGGCTTCTTCATGGCTCTCGGGGTCTCCTCGGGAACGGCCGGCGTTCGGGGTGCGGACAGGCCCGCGTCCGCCCGGCCAGGGGTCCGGCCGGACGGACGCGGGTTCCTGATCCGTTACGGGTTCGAGCCGACGATCTTCGGGATGACCGAGCCCGCCTTGAAGAGGTACGTGCCCTTGAAGGTCGGCTTGGCGCCGACCGGGACCGCCGTACCGCAGTTGGTCGCCGAGACGACGGTGAGCTCGCCCGCGACGCTGTTGACGGCGAGCGCGCCCGTCGAGTTGGTGTAGGTGCCGGACGCCTTGCCCGTCACGCGGAAGACGCAGGCGCCGACGGTCACCTTGGCGTCGACGTTGCCGATGTGGCCCTTGGTGACACCGGTCGCCGCGGTGTAGTCCTGCGCCACGATCGTCCACGGGGTGGTCGGGACCGTGGACACGTTGCCGAGCACGCTGGTGCAGGGCGCGCCGGTGGCGCCGAAGGCGATGGAGGTGATCTGGCCGACGGTCGCCGGGTTGCCGGTGGTGCTGGCGCCCGTGCCCGCGCCGTTCGACTTCGTACACGTCATGGCGATGCCGTTGACGCTGAGGACGATGTTCCCGCTGTTGACCGCGGTGATGCTGGCCGGGGACGGGGTGACGGTCCAGACCGTCGAGGGCACCGCGGAGGCGGGGCTGACGGTGAGGGCGAAGGCGGCGGAGGCGCCACCCGCGACGACGGCCAGGTTTCTGATCGACTTCTTCATGGCTCTGGGACTCTCCTTGGGGATTGACCGGCAGAGGGTGCTTCGGTGGGGGTGCCGCGGCGGGGCCGGAATGGCCGGCGGTCCAGCCGCCGTCCCGTCGCGAAACCTGACGTTACTTGCGGGAAACTTAGCCGAACAATGGCGCGAACCATGATTCTTTGAAGACGGCTGAATGCCTGTCAAGGGGGTGAGCGATGGCGGGAATACGCTTGGTTCCCGCGTGCGTAATGTCGACAATTCTGATCGATCAGACGAGGTCGGCGAGGGCTTCCGCCGGCCGTCACTGTCGATTCCTTCCCGAGCTGACAAGCGCTCTCTCCGAATTGTCTCCGGCCTGATAAAGCGCCCCGCCGGAGGGCCTGTTCCGCGAAATCTCCGGATCCGGTATTGCCCAGCGAGGTTACTCAGCCGTAGCGTTCCCGGGAGTCGACGCTCAGTCGCAGGTCGGCGCCCCATTCTGTCGTCGCGGAGACAAAAGCTCCTCCCGGTTTTGTCTTCGTGGTGACAAACGCGGAAGCGGATCAATGATTTTGCGCCAGAGCTATTGTCCGGGTGATCCAGAACGGCCTACCGTGCGCCCGCGGCGCACGCGCCACGCACGCTTGCTGGAGGTGGGATGGGAATCGAAGTAGTCGTTGAGGGACTGACCATGTCCTTCGGCAAGCAGAACATCTGGCAGGACGTGTCGCTGACGTTGCCGGCCGGAGAGGTGAGCGTCATGCTCGGCCCTTCCGGAACCGGAAAGACCGTCTTCCTGAAATCGCTCATCGGGCTGCTGAAACCGCAGCGCGGCCGGGTCCTCATCAACGGCGTCGACATGGTCCGCAGCCCCGAACGGGACATCTACGAGACCCGCAAGCTCTTCGGCCTCATGTTCCAGGACGGCGCCCTCTTCGGCTCCATGACGCTCTTCGACAACATCGCCTTCCCGCTGCGCGAGCACACCCGCAAGCGCGAGTCCGAGATCCGGCGCATCGTCATGGAGCGCATCGAACTCGTCGGCCTGCTGGGCGCGGAGGGCAAGCTGCCGGGCGAGATCAGCGGCGGCATGCGCAAGCGCGCCGGCCTGGCCCGCGCGCTCGTCCTCGACCCGCAGATCGTGCTGTGCGACGAGCCCGACTCGGGCCTCGACCCGGTCCGCACCGCGTACCTCTCCCAGCTCCTGATCGACCTCAACGCGCGGATCGACGCGACGATGCTGATCGTCACCCACAACCTCGACATCGCGGCCACCGTCCCCGACAACATGGGGATGTTCTTCCGGCGCAACCTGGTCACCTTCGGACCCCGCGAGGTGCTCCTCACCAGCGACGAACCGGTCGTCACCCAGTTCCTCGCCGGCCGCCGCGAAGGACCCATCGGCATGTCCGAGGAGAAGGACGCGGCCACGCTCGCCGCCGAGGCGGACAACGCCCCGGCCGGCCCGCCGGACGGGCCCCGCGTCATCGTCCCGCAGCTGGAGCCCTCGCCCGGACTGCCCGCGCGCGCGGCCGTCGCCCGCCGCCGCGAGCGCGTCCTCGGCATGCTGGACAAGCTGCCGCCCGCCGCCCGCGACGCCATCGAGGCGACCTACGCGCGGCAGGCCGCCGCGCCGACCCTCTCGATGCCCACCGCAGGGGGCGGCGCGTGATCGGCGGGGCGCTGCGGCAGACCGGCCGGCTCTTCGCGCTCGCCGCCGAGGTGAGCCGGGCGGTCTTCCGCAGGCCCTTCCAGTTCCGGGAGTTCGTCGAGCAGTTCTGGTTCGTCGCGAGCGTCACGATCCTGCCGGCCGCGCTCGTCTCCATCCCGTTCGGCGCCGTGATCGCCCTTCAGGTCGGCTCGCTCACCCAGCAGTTGGGCGCCCAGTCCTTCACCGGCGGCGCCTCCGTCCTCGCCGTCATCCAGCAGGCCAGCCCGCTCATCGTCGCCCTGCTGATCTCCGGCGCCGCCGGCTCCGCGATCTGCGCCGACCTCGGCTCCCGCAAGATCCGCGAGGAGCTGGACGCGATGGAGGTCATGGGCGTCTCGCCGGTCCAGCGCCTGGTCGTCCCGCGCGTCCTCGCCACCATGGCCGTCGCCGTCCTCCTCAACGGCATGGTCTCCGTCGTCGGCACCCTGGGCGGCTACTTCTTCAACATCGTCCTCCAGGGCGGCACCCCCGGCGCGTACCTCTCCAGCTTCTCCGCCCTCGCCCAGCTGCCCGACCTGTACATCAGCGAACTCAAGGCCCTGATCTTCGGCTTCATCGCGGGCATCGTCGCCGCCTACCGGGGCCTCAACCCGCGCGGCGGCCCCAAGGGCGTCGGCGACGCCGTCAACCAGGCCGTCGTCATCACCTTCATGCTGCTGTTCTTCGTGAACATGGTGCTGACGGGGCTCTACCTCCAGATCGTCCCGCCGAAGGGAGGCTGAGACGATGGCCTCCCCGCTCGCCTGGCTCGACCGCTCCGGCGACCAGCTCCTGTTCTACGTGAGGGCCCTCCTCTGGGTCCCGAGGACGCTGCGCCGCTACCTCAAGGAGGTGCAGCGGCTGCTCGCCGAGGTCGCCTTCGGCTCCGGCGGCCTCGGGGTCGTCGGCGGCACCATCGGCGTCATGATCGCGATGACGCTCTTCACCGGGACCGTCGTCGGACTCCAGGGCTACGCCGCCCTCGAACAGATCGGCACCGCCGCCTTCACCGGCTTCGTCTCCGCCTACTTCAACACCCGCGAGATCGCCCCGCTCGTCGCCGGCCTCGCCCTCTCCGCGACCGTCGGCGCCGGCTTCACCGCCCAGCTCGGCGCCATGCGCATCAACGAGGAGGTCGACGCCCTCGAAGGCATGGGCATCCGCTCCATGCCGTACCTGGTCACCACCCGCATCATCGCGGGCGTCGTCGCCATCGTCCCGCTCTACGCGGTCGGCCTGCTCTCCTCCTACCTGGCCTCCCGCTACGTGACGGTCCTCTTCAACGGGCAGTCCCAGGGCACGTACGACCACTACTTCAACCTGTTCCTGTCACCGACGGACGTCCTGCTGTCGATGCTGAAAGTGCTGATCTTCAGCGTGATGGTGATCGTCGCCCACTGCTACTACGGCTTCCGCGCCTCCGGCGGCCCCGCCGGCGTCGGCATCGCGGTCGGCCGGTCCGTGCGCAACGCCATCGTGCTGATCAGCGTCACCGACTTCTTCCTGTCGCTGGCCCTCTGGGGCGCGACCACGACCGTGAAGGTGGCGGGGTGAGATGAACGCTCCACGAGGTCAGACCCTGCGCCGCCGGTCCGCCGGCGTCGTCTTCCTGCTGGTACCCGCCCTGCTCGCGTGGCTGGCGGTCGCCGTCTACGAGAAGAAGTTCACCGACTCCGACCCGATCGTCGTCGAGACCGGCAGCGTCGGCAACGAGATGCACCTCGGCGCCGAGGTGAAGCTCCGCGGCGTCGTCGTCGGCGAGGTCCGCGCCATCGACGCCACCGACACCGGCGCCCGGCTCACCCTCGCCATGCGGCCCGGCTCCCTCGACCACGTACCGTCCGACGTCCGCGCCCAGATGCTGCCGACCACGCTCTTCGGCGAGCGCTACGTCGCCCTCGTGCCGCTCGCGAACCCGTCGCCGCGGCCGCTCGGCCCCGGCGCCGTCATCCCCGAGGACCGCTCCGGCAACGCCGTCGAACTCCAGCAGGTCCTCGACAACCTCCTGCCGATGCTCACCGCCGTCCAGCCGCAGAAGCTGTCCGCCACCCTGTCCGCCGTCTCCCAGGCACTCGAAGGACGCGGCGAGAAGCTCGGCGACACCCTCGCCCGGCTCGACGGCCACCTCAAGAAGTTCAACCCCCACCTGCCCGCCCTCACCCGGGATCTCAAGGAACTCGTGAAGGTCAGCCACCTCTACGCGGACGCCGCCCCGGACATCCTCACGGCGCTCACCGACTTCACCACCACCAGCGGCACCCTCGCCGAGAAGGAGGCGGCGCTCTCCGGCACCCTCGGCGCCACCACCCGGACCGCCCAGGACCTGACCGCCTTCCTGCGGAGGAACAAGGACACGATCATCCGGCTCAGCGCCACCAGCCGGCCCACCCTGGAGCTGCTCTCCGAGCACTCCTCGTCCTTCCCCTGCACGCTGCGCACCCTCGCCCAGTTCGTCCCCGCCATGGACAAGGCGCTCGGCAAGGGCACCGATCGGCCAGGACTGCACGTCAACGTCACCACCGTGCCCTCGCGCGGCGCGTACGTCCCCGGCCGCGACACCCCGGTGTACGGCTCCGGCGGCGGCCCCCGCTGCTACCCCGTGCCCTACCTCGGCGTCCCGGTCGCACCCGCCGCCCGGGCGTCCGCCGCGGCCGACCAGGACCTCGGGCCCGCCAACTCCCCGCAGGAGAACGACCTCGTCACCGAACTCCTCGCCCCCGCCGCCGAGAAGCCGGCCGGCGAACTGCCGGACTGGAGCAGCCTGCTCGCCGGACCCGCCTTCCGCGGAGCGGAGGTGACCCTCCGATGAGGAAGCCGCAGTCGCACACCCGGCGCCGGGGACTCACCGGCACCGTCCTCAAGTCCCTCGCCTTCGTCCTGGTCACGGCGGTCGCCACCACCGTCCTCGGCTTCAGCATCGCCAACACCGGCGTCGGCGCCCCCACCCACTCGTACAAGGCGCTCTTCACCGACGTCACCGGCCTCGTCGCCGGCGACTCGGTGCGCATCGCGGGCGTGAAGGTCGGCGAGGTGACCGACGTACGCGTCGTCGAACGGCGCACCGCCCAGGTCACCTTCACCGTCCGCGAGGACCGCTCGCTGCCCCGCTCCGCCACCGCCGGGGTCAAGTACCTCAACATGGTCGGGCAGCGGTACGTCTCCCTCGGCCGCGGCAGCGGCGACCTCACCGGCACCCTGGAGGACGGCGGGACCATCCCGCTCGACCGCACCACCCCCGCCCTCGACCTGACCCTGCTCTTCAACGGCTTCAAGCCGCTCTTCGAGGGCCTGTCGCCCGCCGACGTCAACGACCTCGCCGGCTCGCTCGTCCAGGTCCTCCAGGGCGAGAGCGGCACCGTCGACAGCCTCCTGCGCCACATCGGCTCCCTCACCAAGACCGTGGCCGCCAAGGACAAGGTCATCGGGGACGTCGTCACCCACCTCAACACCGTCCTCACCACCCTCAACGACCGCGAGGCCGGCTTCGAGGACCTCGTCGTCACCCTCCAGAAGCTCGTCACCGGCTTCAACACCGACCGCAAGCCCCTCGGCGAGGCGGTCGCGGCCATGGGCGACCTCACGATCACCACCGCCGGACTCCTCCAGGACGGACGGGCCCCCCTCAAGAAGGACATCCGCGAACTGGGCCGGCTCTCCACCACCCTCGGCGAACACACCCCCGCCATCGAGCGGTTCCTCGCCCACACCCCCGGCAAGCTGACCGCCCTGGCCCGCCTCTCCTCGTACGGCTCGTGGTTCAACCTCTACCTCTGCGAGGCGCGCGTGACCGGCGTCACCACCTCCGACGGCTCCAAGCCGCCGACCGGCATCGCCGTGACCGAACCGAGGTGCCGCGGATGAGCCCCCTGATCAAGCCCGTCAAGGAACGCAACCCCATCGGCGTCGCCGTCGTCGGACTCCTCCTCCTCGGCCTCCTCGCCGCCCTCGCGTACAACGTCGAACGGCTCCCGCTCGTCGGCGGCGACACCACCTACAGCGCCGACTTCTCCGAGGCCGCCGGGCTCGACACCGGCGACGAGGTCCGCGTCGCCGGCGTCAAGGTCGGCGAGGTCACCGGCGTCACCCTCGACGGCCCCAAGGTCAAGGTGACCTTCGAGGTCGGCGACGCCTGGGTCGGCGACCGGTCCACCGCCGCCATCGCCATCAAGACCCTGCTCGGCGAGAAGTACCTCGCCCTCGACCCGCTGGGCTCCGCCCGCCAGGACCCCGGGACCCGCATCCCGCTCTCCCGCACCACCTCCCCGTACGACGTGACGCAGGCGTTCCAGGACCTCAGCGGCACCATCGACGACCTCGACACCGGGAAGCTCGCGGAGAGCTTCCGGACCATCTCCGACACCTTCAAGGACTCGCCGCCGCACGTGCGCAGCGCCGCCGACGGCCTGTCCGAACTGTCGAAGTCCGTCTCCAAGCGCGACACCGAACTCGCCCGGCTGCTCCGGAACAGCGAGCGGTTCACCAAGACCCTCAAGAACAAGAAGTCCAGCTTCGAGGTGCTCCTGGAGGACGGCGGCTCCCTGCTCGGCGAACTCCAGAAGCGCCGCGACGCCGTCCGCGCCCTGCTCAAGGGCAGCAGGGCGCTCGGCACCGAACTCAGCGGCCTCGTCGGCGACAACGACCGGCAGCTCGGCCCGACCCTGAAGGCCCTCGGCCGGGTCACCGGCGTCCTGGAGAAGAACAGCGGCCAGCTCGACAAGACCCTCGCGCTCGTCGGCCCCTACTACCGGCTCGTCGGCAACACCCTCGGCACCGGCCGCTGGTTCGACAGCTACCTGTGCGGCGTGGTGCCCCGCGACTACCTGCCCGCGGGCTCCCGGCCCACGACCGGATGCCTGCCGCCGAAGCAGAAGGCGGCGGCCCAGGGGAGCGGTGCACGATGACCAGGACCAGGAAACCCCTCGCCGCCGGCCTCACCCTCGCGGTGCTCGCCGCCTGCGGCCTCGTCGCCGCCCGCGCCCTCGACGAGGACGGCATCCGCGTCACCGCCTACTTCGACCGGGCCATCGGCATCTACGCGGGATCCGACCTGCGCGTCCTCGGAGTCCGCGTCGGCGAGGTCGAGTCCGTGGAACCCCAGGGCACCCGCGTACGCGTCGCGCTCCGGCTCGACGAAGGCGTCCTCGTCCCCGCCGACGCCCGCGCCCTCGTCGTCGCCCCCAGCATCGTCGCCGACCGGTACGTCCAGCTCAGCCCCGCCTACACGGCGGGCCCCGCCCTCGACGACGGCGCCGAACTCCCCGCCTCCCGCAACCGCACCCCCGTCGAGATCGACCAGCTGTACGCCTCGATCACCGACCTCGGCGAGGCGCTCGGCCCGGACGGCGCCAACTCCGCGGGAGCGCTCTCCGCCCTCCTCGACACCGGCGCCAAGAACCTCAAGGGCAACGGCGCCGCCATCGGCACCTCCATCGACCGCTTCGGCAAGGCGGCCAAGACCCTCGACGGCAGCAGCGAGCACCTCTTCGCCACCCTCGGCCACCTCCAGACCTTCACCACCATGCTCAAGGAGAAGGACGACGACGTCCGCACCGCCCAGGAACGCCTCGACGAGGTCGTCGGCTACTTCGCCGAGAACAAGGACGACCTCGCCGGCGCCCTCAAGGAACTCGGCAAGGCCCTCGCCCAGGTCAAGACCTTCATCAAGGACAACCGCGGCGAACTGAAGAAGAACGTCGACCGGCTCGTCCCCCTCACGCAGACCCTCGTCGACCAGCGCGCCTCCCTCGCGGAGGCCCTCGACGTCGCCCCGCTCGCCGCGGGCAACCTCGTCGGCGCCTACGACAAGGACACCCGCACCATCAACGGCCGCGCCAACCTCAACGAGATCAGCATGGGCGGCCCCCTGCTCCCGCTGCCCGTCACAGGAGACTCCGCGACCGGCGGAGCCACACCGAGCGCCGGACCGACGGCGACCACCGCAGAGGAGGACCGGTGAGACGCCCCCGCCTGCCCTCGGCCAGGGCCGCCGGCGCCGGAGCCGCCGGAGCGGTCGCCCTCGGCCTCGGCCTCGCCGTCGCCCTCGGCGCGGTCCCGTCCGTCCCCGTCCGCTTCGACGGCATCGAGGACCTGCCGCTGCCCGGCGGCGCCGACCTCGGCGCCCACCCCTACACCGTCACCGCCGAGATCGCCGACGTCCTGAGCCTCGTGCCCCAGTCCGCGGTCAAGGTCAACGACGTCGCCGTCGGCCGCGTCACCGCCATCGAACTGGACCCCGCCACCTGGTCCGCCCGCGTCACCCTGAAGATCAACGGCGACGTCCGGCTGCCCGCCGACACCGGCGCCCGCGTCGAACAGTCCAGCCTCCTCGGCGAGAAGTACGTCCAGCTCGTCGCCCCGCCGGCCGCCCGCCCCGCCCGCGGCGGCGTCCAGCAGGCAGCGGCCCGCCGGGACACCGCCGCCCGCCTCACCGACGGCAGCGTCATCCCGCTCCCCCGCACCAACCGCAACACCGAGGTCGAGGAGGTCTTCGGCGCCCTCTCCCTCCTGCTCAACGGCGGCGGCGTCAACCAGCTCAAGACCATCACCCGCGAACTCAACGCGGCGCTCGGCGGACGCGAACCCCAGGTCCGCTCCATGCTCAAGCGCGTCGACACCCTCGTCACCCACCTCGACGCCCACCGCGGGGACATCACCCGCGCCCTCGACGGCCTCAACCGGCTCTCCACCACCCTCGCCGGCCGCAAGAAGGACGTGGACACGATCCTCACCGACCTCTCGCCCGGCCTGAAGACCCTGGAGAACCAGCGGGGATCGCTGCTCACCATGCTGCGCTCCCTCGACACCCTCTCCGGCGTCGCCGTCTCCACCGTCGAAGCGAGCAAGAAGGACATGATCGCCGACCTCAAGGCCCTCGCACCGACCCTGACGGCCCTCGCCGACGCCGGCGCCGACCTGCCGGAGTCGCTCCAGGTCCTGCTGACGTACCCCTTCACCGACGAGGTGATGAAGGGCATCAAGGGCGACTACCTCAACACCTACCTGCACCTCGCGGCCGAACCCGGCACCGAGGTGATCCCGCCGCTCGTCCCCCAGGCCGACCCCACCCCCACCCCCACCCCGACCCCCTCGGACCCGAACGCCCCCGCGGTACAGCGCCAGGGCGCCGCCCGGGGCACGCAATCCCCCCTGCCCCTGCCGGCCCTCACCCCCAAGGCCGGAGGCGAGCACCGGTGATCACCCGAACCGTACGGCTCAAGAACCTCGCGTTCCTCGTCATCGCCGTCACCGTCCTCGCCTTCGTCGGCATCCGCTACGCCGACCTCGGCCGCCACGTCGGAGTCGCCGACCACTACACGGTCCGCGTCCACCTCGCCCGCACCGGCGGCCTGTTCACCCACTCCGACGTCACCTACCGGGGCGTCTCCGTCGGCCGGGTCGGAGCCATCGACCTCACCGCCGACGGCGTCGTCGCCGAGCTGCGCATCAAGAAGTCGGCCCCCGACATCCCCGCCGACGCGCGCGCCGTCGTCGCCGGACTCTCCGCCGTCGGCGAGCAGTACATCGACCTGCGCCCCGAGAGCGACGGCGGCCCCTACCTCGCCGACGGCGCCCGCATCGAGCAGTCCGACACCCAGGTCCCCGCCCCGGTCACCGACGTCCTCAGCAGCATGGACGAACTGACCCGCTCCGTCCCCCTCGACTCCCTCCGCACGGTCGTCGACGAACTCGGCAAGGCGTTCGAGGGCCACGGCGACGACCTCCAGGTCCTGCTCGACAGCGGCAGCGCCTTCGTCCAGGCCGCCGACCGCTCCCTGCCGGTCACCACCCGCCTCATCCACGACGGCGAGGTCGTCCTGCGCACCCAGGCCGACGAGAGCCGCGCCATCCGGGACTTCGCCACCGGAGCCCGCGAGCTCTCCGCCACCCTGAAGGGCTCCGACGCCGACCTCCGCCGCCTCCTGACCGTCACGCCCGACGCGGCCGGCCAGGTCAGCGGCCTGCTCAACGACCTCGACCCCAGCCTCGGCGTCGTCCTCGCCAACCTCCTCACCACCTCCGAGATCGCCCTCACCCGGCAGCGCGGCATCGAGGAACTCCTCGTGACCTACCCGGCGGCCGTCTCGGCCGGAGCCACCGCCGTCGACGGCGGACGCCTCAACGTCGGCCTGGCCGTCACCTTCTTCAAGCCCCTGCCCTGCACCTCCGGCTACGGCGGTACGCGCTACCGCAACGGCCTCGACCTCGGCACCGCGCCGGCCCTCAACACCGGCGCCGCCTGCACCAGTCCGGCCCTGACCGGGATCAACGTCCGCGGCTCCGCCCACGCCCCGAAGGGCGACGCGCCGCCCGCCCCGCCCGGCCCGCGCGCGCTGATCCCGGACGAGCTGCCGCGCTCGGCCGGCGCGAAGCCACCGCTGCCCGGCGCGCTCGCCCTGCCGGGCGAGGCCGACGGCCCGACCGACATGGCCGGACTCCTCGGCCTGGACACCGGGAGCGACCGATGACGCGGGCCGGGCTGCTCTCCGCCGCCGCCCTCGCCGTCGCCCTCGGCTTCTGCGGCACCGGCGCCTGGACCTACACCCAGGCCCGCACCGACCAGGAGCTCGCCTTCGGCCGCGAACGCGACACCGCGCTCGCCGAGGGCCGGGAGCGCCTCACCGTCCTCAACTCCCTCGACGCCTCCACCCGCGAGCGCGCCGAGGCGGGCATCCAGGCATGGCGCGACGCCTCCACCGGCGCCCTGCGCACCGAACTCGGCCGCACCGAGCCCGCGGTGGGAGCCTCCGCCCGCGCCACCGTCACCGAGGCCGCCCTCACCTCCCTCGACCCGCGCGCCGGTACGGCGAAACTCATCGCGACCGTACGCGTCGACGTCACGCCGCGCGGAGGCACCGCGGCCACCACCGACCGCAAACGGCTGGAGGCCGTCCTGACCCGCACCGGCGAGGACACCTGGAGGGTGGCGGCACTGAGCGCGGTCCCCGTCGCCGGAACCGAGAAGGGCGAGGGCGAGTGACCCGACTGCCGGGAACGACGGAAGAGACCGAAGAAAAGACCGAGGCCGTATCGGAGGAAGAGGCACGACAAGAGGACGGCGAGGAGACCGAGGCCGTATCGGAAGAAGAGGCACGGCAGGAGGACGGCGAGGAGACCGAGCCCCGCACCCGCCGCGCCGCCACCCGGCGCAAGGCCGCCCTCGCCACCGCCCTCGCCGCCCTCCTCCTCGGCGGCGGTGGGTTCTTCTACGCCGCCGACCAGCTCCACTCGACCCCCTCGGCGCGCAACCGGGCGCTCACCGACACCGCCGCCACCCACCGGGTCGGCGGCGACGTCAGCGAGGGCCTGGCCCGGATCTTCTCCTACACGCCCACCAGCTCCGACGCCGCCGAACG
The DNA here is from genome assembly GCF_042754585.1 of Streptomyces sp. NPDC059201. Taxonomy (NCBI): domain Bacteria; kingdom Bacillati; phylum Actinomycetota; class Actinomycetes; order Kitasatosporales; family Streptomycetaceae; genus Streptomyces; species Streptomyces sp. NPDC059201. The sequence continues at coordinate 97,584 of NZ_JBHZBB010000016.1, read as the reverse complement.
CAGCGCCGGGACCGTGCTGGCCGGCCGGGCGGCCCGCCAGTACACCGACCTCTTCGCCCAGGTCCGCAAGAGCCTGGTCGAGCAGCGCATCACCCTCTCCACCCAGGCCGTCCGCACCGGAGTGATCGAACTCCAGGGGGACAGCGCGCGCCTCCTCGTCTTCCTCGACCAGGTCTCGCGCCGCGACAAGGGCGCCGCCACCTCCGCGGCGGCCCAGCTCACCGTCACCGCGCGGTTCCAGGACGACCGGTGGCTGATCACCGACATCAAGGCCCGCTGACGATGAGCGGGAGACGGGAGCACTCCATGACACGCGCGGTCCGCACTCCGGCCGGTGCCCGGCCGGCCCTGGCCGCGGCCCTCGTGCTCACCCTCGTCGCGGGCGGCTTCGCGGCCTGGACCGGCCAGGGCTGGTACGCCGCCGCCCACGACGACACCGCCGCGTACGCCGCGGAGCGCGACCGGGCGCTCGCGGCGGGGGAGCAGGCGGTGCAGAACCTCAACACGCTCGACCACCGCAGCGTGGACCGGGGGCTCGACCTGTGGGAGTCCTCCACCACCGGTGAGCTGCACGAACAACTCGTCGACGGGCGCGAGGAGTTCGCGGGTCAGGTGAAGGCGGCGAAGACGGTGACGACGGCCCGGGTGCTGTCCGGCGCCGTCACCGAGCTCGACGACCGCTCGGGGCGGGCCCGGCTGCTCGTCGCCCTGCGCGTCACCGTCACGACGCCGGACAGCAAGAGCACCGACAAGGACAGCCGCATGCTGGGCGAACTCACCCGCGCCGACGGGCAGTGGAAGCTCAGCGGTCTGGGGCAGGCCCCCGTGGGCGGCACGGCGACCGGCTGACCGGTCCGTACCGCGAGAGCCGCCCGCACCCGAAAGGACACCGCACCGATGCCGACGCCCCGCCACCACCTCAACCGCCAGCGCCGCCGCCAGGCCCGCGCCGACCAGCCGGCCCCCGACCCCGGGACCCCGGGGGCCCTCCTGACCGAACCCGCGCCGCGGACGGCACGGCGAACGGCGGCGAAGCCCGTACAGGAAGAGGCGGAGGCACCGGAGCGCGAAGCGACCGAGGAGCCCGCGGCGCAGGGGCCCCGGCACCGCACCTCCCTCCTCGTCCTGTGCGTCCTGACGCTGCTGCTCGGCGGCTTCGCGGGGTGGGCGCACAGCAGGGCGGGGGAGCTGCGCGACGATCCGGCGCGCGGCAACACCGCCCTCACCGACCCGGCCCGCACCAGCGAGATCAAGGGGCAGACGGCCGAGGCCGTCGCCGCCCTCTTCTCCTACGACCACACGGACACGGCCGCCTTCGACCGGGCCGGGAAGGCGCTCCTCACGGGCAAGGCGGTCGAGCAGCACCGGGCGCTGTTCGCCGGGGTGCTGGCCCAGGCCGCCGCGCAGAAGTCGGTGATCACGACGACGGTCACCGACAGCGCGGTCGAGCGGATCGACGGCGACCGTGCCCGGGTCCTCGTCTACGCGGACCAGAGCAGCGTCAGCACCGCCGGGCCCGCGAAGCCGAAGCCGAAGGCGGGCCAGCAGCAGCCGAAGGCACAGGCACAGGACCAGGGGGTCTACGCGGGGGCGATGTTCGCCGTGGACGTCGTCCACCGGGACGGGACCTGGCTGGTCGAGGGCATCGACACCTTCGGCCGCTGAGCCGCCCGGTCGATACGGTCAGTCCGCCCGGGTCGCGACGAGTACGGTCGCGTACCGCTCCTCGCAGGTCTCGAAGCGCGGTTCCAGGCCGTACGCGGCGACGGCCTCGGCGGCCGGGCCGGTCTGTCGCTCGCTCGTCTCGACGAAGAGCCGCCCGCCGGGCGCCAGCCACTCCGGCGCCTCGGCGGCCACCCGGCGCAGCACGTCGAGGCCGTCCGGGCCGCCGTCGAGCGCGACGAGCGGTTCGTGCTCGCGCGCCTCGGGCGGCAGCAGGCCGACCTCCTCGGTGGGGACGTACGGCACGTTGGCGACCAGGATCTCGACGCGTCCGCGCAGCTCGTCCGGGAGCGGTGCGAAGAGGTCGCCGCCGAAGACGTGCCCGCCGCGGGGCTCGATGTTCCGGCGCGCGCAGCGCACCGCCGCCGGTTCGATGTCGGCGGCGTACACCCGCGCGTCCGGGACGGCCGACAGCAGCACCGCGCCGGCGGCGCCGGAGCCGCAGCACAGGTCGACGCAGAGCGCGCCGGGCGCGGCCAGGGCGACGGCCCGTTCGACGAGGAACTCGGTGCGCCGCCGGGGCACGAAGACGCCGGCGTCGACGGCGATCCGCAGACCGCCGAAGTCGGCCCAGCCGACGACGTGTTCCAGGGGGAGCCCGGCGGAGCGCCGCTCGACGAGGACGTCGAGCTCGGCGGCGTCACGGGCGGCGGAGAGGAGGAGTTCCGCCTCGTCCTCGGCGAACACGCAGCCCGCGGCGCGGAGTCGGGAGACGGTGGTGGAACGGAGGGGGACAGAGGGGTCGAGCGTCATGAGAGACCTTCCGGGAAGCCATGAGGAGGCTCCCTCGGCCCGCTACGACCGAACCGCCACCGAGGGGGAGCATCCTGCCTGCGTCGTGCGGATGGAACCCACCTCCTCCGGTCGCCGTGTACAGATCCCGATGATCGTACATCAGGGGTGGTGGGGGGGGGCGGGCCCCCCCCCCCCCCCCCCCCCGCCCCCCGCCGCGCCCCCCCCCCCCCGCCCCCCCCCCCCCCGGGGCGCCGCGGC
>NZ_JBHZBB010000016.1:0-94859 GCF_042754585.1 Streptomyces sp. NPDC059201 | reverse complement strand
CTGGTCCTCCCGGCGCCGTCGTGCGTCTCAACCCCCCCCACCCGCCGGGCCGCCGCCCCCGCCCCCGCCCCCCCCCCCCGGGGGGGGGGGGGGGCGCCCCCCCCCCCCCCCCACCCCCACGAGGAAGCTCAGACGAGGAGCGCCTCGATCGCCGCGACGACCTCGGGGGCCTCCGGCTCGGTGCGCGGACGGAAGCGGGTGACGGTGCCGTCGGCGGAGATCAGGAACTTCTCGAAGTTCCACTGCACGTCACCGGCCTCGCCCTCGGCGTCCGCGACCTGGGTCAGCTCCGTGTACAGCGGGTGGCGGCCGTCGCCGTTGACCTCGGCCTTCTCCAGGAGGGGGAAGGTGACGCCGTACGTCGTGGAGCAGAAGCTCCGGATCTCCTCGGCCGAGCCCGGCTCCTGCCCGAGGAACTGGTTGCAGGGCACGCCGACGACGGTCAGACCGCGCTCCCCGTACGTCTTCTGCAACCGCTCCAGGCCCTCGTACTGCGGGGTGAGGCCGCACTTCGAGGCCACGTTCACCACCAGCACGGCCCGGTCCCGGTAGTCGGCCAGGGAGACCGGCTCGCCGGCCAGGTTCTTCAGCGGAATGTCGTACAGACTCATGGGGAACTCCTCGTCGAGACTAGGCTGCGATGACAACATGAGTGAAGAACCCCTGGCAATCGCGGTCGATTCCGCCCCCGGCGCGTCGCCCCGCCTCGTCCGCTGCCGCCTCTGCGGCCGCCCGCTGACCGGCGCCGACTCCCGCCGGACCGGCCTGGGCCCCACCTGCGACGCCAAACTCCACCCGCCGGCCCCCGACATCCGCACCCGCCGCCACGAGGTCGAGCAGGACCCACTGCCGGGCCTGGGCCCGTCAGCGGACTGAGGCCATCGGCTGCGTCCGGGGCGGTGCCCGGCGAAGATCGCGACGCTATCAGGGGGAAATCCGGTGGGCCACGGGTTTCGCCCACTGCCAGAGTGGCCGGCGATGCGAGAGAAACGCCGACCACCGAGAGCGGAGTCCTGAGCCATGTCCACCCTGCGTGTCACCGCCGAAGTCCTCACCGTCCATCCGCACCCGAACGCCGACGCCCTTGAGCTGGCGCAGGTCGGGCTCTATCGGGCCGTCGTCGCCAAGGGGGCGTACCGGACCGGCGACACCGCCGTGTACATCCCGGAGCAGGCGGTGCTGCCCACCGCGCTCGTCGCGGAGCTGGGGCTGACCGGGCGGCTGGCCGGGAAGGCGTCGGACCGGGTCAAGGCGGTGCGGCTGCGCGGGGAGCTGTCGCAGGGGATCGTGTGCCGGCCGGCCGCGCTGGCCGGCGTCGACCTGGACCGGGCCGCCGCCGACGGGGCCGACTTCGCGGAGGTACTGGGGATCACCAAGTGGGTGCCGCCGGTCCCGCCGACCATGAGCGGGGACGTCGAGGCCGCGCCCGACCTGCTGCCCTGGGTGGACATCGAGAACCTGCACCGCTACCCGGGCATCTTCGAGCCGGGCGAGCGGGTCGTCCTGACGGAGAAGATCCACGGCACGGCCTGCCTGTTCACGTACGTCGCCGACGGCGGCCGGACGCACGTCTCGTCCAAGGGGTTCGGCGCCAAGGGGCTCGCCCTCCAGGAGGATCCGCGCAACCTGTACTGGCGGGCCGTTCACGCACACGGGCTGCCCGCCGTCGCCGAGCGGCTCGCCGCCCGCCTCGGCGCCGCCCGGGTCGGCTTCTTCGGCGAGGTGTACGGATCCGGTGTCCAGGATCTTGGATACGGCGCCGACGCCCGCCGCGAGGACATCGGCTACGCGCTGTTCGACGTGTCCGCCGAGATCGACGGGCAGGTCCGCTGGCTGGACCCGGCCGGGGTCCTGGAGCCGGGCGAGGTCCCGCTCGTCCCGCGCCTGTACGAGGGCCCGTACGACCTCGACACCGTCCTCGCCCACGCGAGCGGCGCCGAGACCGTCTCCGGGAGCGCCGCCCACCTCCGGGAGGGCGTCGTCGTCCGGCCGGCCGTCGAGCGGTACAGCCCGGTCACCGGCGGCCGGGCCGTCGCCAAGGCGGTCAGCCCGGCCTACCTGACCCGCAAGGGCGGCACCGAGTACGAGTGACCCGGGCCCGGGCCGCAGGCCGCAGGCTGTGACCGGGCGGGTCACAGCCTCCTGAACAGGCCCTCCTGGACCACCGAGACCAGCATCCGGCCCTCTCGGTCGTAGATCCGGCCGCGGGCCAGTCCCCGGCCGCCGGTCGCGACCGGGGACTCCTGCTCGTACAGGAACCATTCGTCGGCCCGGAACGGGCGGTGGAACCACATCGCGTGGTCCAGCGACGCCATGTCGAAGGAGCGCGGGCCCCACAGCGGCTCGACGGGGATCCGCACCGCGTCGAGCAGCGTCATGTCGGAGGCGTACGTCACCGCGCAGGTGTGCACGAGCGGGTCGTCGCCCAGCGGCCCGACCGCCCGCATCCAGACCGCGCTGCGCGGGTCCGCGTCCTTGACCTCGGCCTTCGTCCAGCGCAGCCGGTCGACGTAGCGGATGTCGAAGGGCATGCGCCGCGCCATCCGCTCCATCGCCTCCGGCAGCCCGCCGAGGTGGTCGCGGACCTCGTCCGCGAGCCCGGGGAGGCTCTCCGGGTCCACCAGGTGCCGGGGCGGCAGCTGGTGCTCGAAGGCGCCCTCCTCCGGGAGGTGGAAGGAGGCCGTCAGGTTGAAGATCGTCCGGCCCTCCTGGACGGCCGTGACCCGGCGGGTCGTGAACGTCCGCCCGTCCCGCACCCGCTCCACCTGGTAGACGATCGGCACGCCGGGCCGCCCCGGGCGCAGGAAGTAGGCGTGCAGCGAGTGCACCGGGCGGTCCTCGTCCACGGTCCGCCCGGCCGCCACCAGGGCCTGGCCGGCGACCTGCCCGCCGAAGACCCGCTGGAGCGACTCCTGCGGGCTGCGGCCGCGGAAGATGTTCACCTCGATCCGCTCCAGGTCGAGCAGATCCACCAGCCTGTCGGCGGGGTTCGTCACGATGGCGTCCTCCTTCCTACAGCTGTCCGACCGACGTCACGCGGACGACCGCGCGGCCCTCCTCGTCGGAGGCCGCCAGGTCCACCTCCGCGCTGATGCCCCAGTCATGGTCGCCGTTCGGGTCGGCGAAGGTCTGCCGGACGCGCCACAGGCCGTGCGCCGCGTCCTCCTCGATCGCGAGCAGCTTCGGGCCGCGCGCGTCCGGGCCGGTGCCCAGGTCCTCGTACTCGTCCCAGTACGCGTCCATCGCCTCGCCCCAGGCGTCCGCGTCCCAGCCGGACTCGGCGTCCATCTCGCCCAGCTCGCCGACCTTGTCGAGCGCCGCCAGCTCCACCCGCCGGAACATCGCGTTGCGCACCAGGACGCGGAAGGCGCGCGCGTTGGCCGTGACCGGCTTGACCTGGTCGGCCTTCTCCTGCGCCTCCTCCGCCGTCTGGATCTCCGGGTTGGCCAGCTGCTCCCACTCGTCGAGCAGCGAGGAGTCCACCTGGCGCACCATCTCGCCCAGCCAGGCGATCAGGTCCTCCAGGTCCTCGGTCTTGAGGTCGTCCGGGATGGTGTGGTCGAGCGCCTTGTACGCGCTCGCGAGGTACCGCAGGACGATGCCCTCGGTGCGCGCCAGCTCGTACCAGGAGGTGAACTCGGTGAAGGTCAGCGCCCGTTCGTACATGTCACGGATGACCGACTTCGGCGAGACCGGGTGGTCGCCGACCCACGGGTGCGACTTCCGGTAGACGTCGTACGCGTGCCAGAGCAGCTCCTCCAGCGGCTTCGGGTATGAGATGTCCTGGAGCCGCTCCATCCGCTCCTCGTACTCGACGCCGTCCGCCTTCATCTGCCCGACGGCCTCGCCGCGCGCCTTGTTCTGCATGGCGGCGAGGATCTGGCGCGGGTCGTCGAGCGTCGACTCGACCACGGAGACCATGTCGAGGGCGTACGAGGGGGACTCCGGGTCCAGCAGGTCGAAGGCGGCCAGCGCGAAGGTGGACAGCGGCTGGTTCAGCGCGAAGTCCTGCTGGAGGTCGACGGTCAGCCGGATCGTGCGGCCCTCCGCGTCCGGTGTGTCGAGCTGCTCGACCACTCCGCCGTCGAGCAGCGAGCGGTAGATCGCGATGGCCCGGCGGATGTGCCGGAGCTGGTTGCGGCGCGGCTCGTGGTTGTCCTCCAGGAGCTTGCGCATCGCCTCGAAGGCGTTGCCCGGCCGGGCGATCACCGACAGCAGCATGATGTTGGTGACCTTGAAGCGGGAGGTCAGCGGCTCCGGCTCGGCGGTCTGAAGCTTCTCGAAGGTGGTGTCGCTCCAGGCGACGAAGCCCTCGGGGGCCTTCTTGCGGACCACCTTGCGGCGCTTCTTCGGGTCGTCGCCCGCCTTCGCGAGCGCCTTCTCGTTCTCGATGACGTGCTCGGGCGCCTGGGCGACGACCAGCCCTGCGGTGTCGAAGCCGGCCCGCCCGGCCCGGCCCGCGATCTGGTGGAACTCACGGGCGCGCAGGGTGCGCACCCGGTTGCCGTCGTACTTGGTGAGGGCGGTGAAGAGCACCGTGCGGATGGGCACGTTCACGCCGACGCCGAGGGTGTCCGTCCCGCAGATCACCTTCAGCAGACCGGCCTGCGCCAGCTTCTCCACGAGCCGCCGGTACTTCGGCAGCATGCCGGCGTGGTGCACGCCGATGCCGTGGCGGACGTATCGCGAGAGGTTCTGGCCGAACTTGGTGGTGAAGCGGAAGTTGCCGATCAGCTCGGCGATCTTGTCCTTCTCCTCGCGCGTGCACATGTTGATGCTCATCAGCGACTGCGCGCGCTCGACGGCCTGCGCCTGCGTGAAGTGCACGATGTAGACGGGCGCCTGCTTGGTCTCCAGGAGCTCGGTCAGGGTGTCGGTGATGGGCGTGAGCCGGTACTCGTACGAGAGCGGCACCGGCCGGGTCGCCGAGCGGACCACCGAGGTCGGCCGGCCCGTGCGCCGGGTCAGGTCCTTCTCGAACATCGCCATGTCGCCGAGCGTCGCCGACATCAGCACGAACTGCGCCTGGGGGAGTTCGAGGAGCGGGATCTGCCAGGCCCACCCCCGGTCCGCCTCGGCGTAGAAGTGGAACTCGTCCATGACGACCTGGCCGATGTCGGCGTCCTTGCCGTCGCGCAGCGCGATCGAGGCCAGCACCTCGGCCGTACAGCAGATGACGGGCGCGTCCGCGTTCACGGACGCGTCGCCGGTCAGCATGCCGACGTTCTCCGTGCCGAAGATCTTGCACAGGTCGAAGAACTTCTCCGACACCAGCGCCTTGATCGGCGCCGTGTAGAAAGTGACCTGGTCGTTCGCGAGCGCCGTGAAGTGCGCGCCCGCCGCGACCAGCGACTTCCCGGACCCGGTGGGGGTCGACAGGATGACGTTCGCCCCCGAGACCACCTCGATCAGCGCCTCCTCCTGCGCCGGGTAGAGCGAGATGCCGCGCTCCTCCGTCCAGGCGGAGAACGCCTCGAAGAGGGCGTCGGGGTCGGCGGTCGGCGGCAGCTGATCGATAAGGGTCACGCTCCCATCTTGCCTTCATTCCGCTCGGATGAGGGAACCGGCTGTCGAATGCCAAGATCATGCCCGATAGGCTGCTCCGTCGACCGGTCGTCAACTCGGCGCCGGCAGGGGAGAAACGGGGCGACACCGACCATGATGGGACCGGCGCACTCGCTGTCCGGAGCGGCGGCCTGGCTGGGCGTGGGAGCCGCCGCGGCCGCCCTCGACCACCCGATGCCCTGGCCGGTGCTGCTCGTGGGAGCCCTGCTGTGCGCGGGCGCGGCCCTCGCCCCCGACCTGGACCACAAGTCGGCGACCATCTCGCGCGCCTTCGGCCCCGTCTCCCGGGTCCTGTGCGAGGTCGTCGACAAGCTGTCGTACGCCGTCTACAAGGCGACCCGCAGCCCCCAGGACCCGCGCCGTTCCGGCGGCCACCGCACCCTCACCCACACCTGGCTGTGGGCGGTCCTCATCGGCGGCGGCTGCTCGGTCGCGGCCGTCACCGGCGGGCGCTGGGCGGTCCTCGCGATCCTCTTCGTCCACCTCGTCCTCGCGGTCGAGGGGCTGCTGTGGCGGGCCGCCCGGATGTCCAGCGACGTCCTGGTCTGGCTGCTCGGCGCGACCAGCGCGTGGATCCTCGCCGGGGTCCTCGACCAGCCGGGCAACGGCTCGGACTGGCTCTTCACCGGCCCCGGCCAGGAGTACCTGTGGCTGGGCCTGCCGGTCGTCCTCGGCGCCCTCGTGCACGACATCGGCGACGCGCTCACCGTCTCCGGCTGCCCGATCCTGTGGCCGATCCCCATCGGCCGCAAGCGCTGGTACCCGATCGGCCCGCCCAAGGGCATGCGCTTCCGGGCCGGCAGCTGGGTCGAGCTGAAGGTCCTCATGCCGGTCTTCATGCTGCTGGGCGGGGTGGGCGGAGCTTCGGCGCTGGGGTTCTTCTGACGCGGGCCGCGGCGCGGGGATAACGCCGTGTTATGGCCGAACGGGATTACCCGGGGGCCCCACGCGTGACGACTCTGGTTCCACCCACTCCCCCCACAGGCGGCACTTCCGTGTGCCGTCGGAGACGAGGAACCTTGCGTACGCACCGCATATGGGCGTCGGCCGCCGCCGCCGCGCTCTCCGTGCTCGCCCTCTTCGCGCCCGCCGCCACCGCGTCGGAGCAGACGCCCGCCCGCGCCGACGCCGTCGCCGTCCAGCCGATCATCGGCGGCGGCCACGCCCAGAGCGGCCCCTGGGCGGCCCGGCTCCTCTCCAACGGCAGGGAGACCTGTTCCGCCACGATCATCGCCCCCACCTGGATCCTCACCGCCAAGCACTGCGTCACCGGGGGCGGGCTGTCCTTCCGGATCGGCAGCCTCGACCAGCACAGCGGCGGGACCGTCGCCAACGGCATCCAGACGTACACCCACAGCTCCGACCTCGCGCTGGTGCGCCTGGACCGCTCCGTGACGGCGACCTACGCCCGGCTCGGCCAGCCCGGCTCCGTGAGCGTCGGACAGAGCGTCCAGGTCTACGGCTGGGGCGCCACCTCCCAGTGCGGCTCCGAGGCCAACTGCCAGTCCCGCTACCTGAAGGTCGCCGACGTGACGGTGACCGGCGGCTGCCGTGACGCGTACAACGGCTCGGCGATCTGCGCCCGGCGCGGCAACGGCATCACCGCCGGCGGGGACTCCGGCGGCCCGATGATGGCGAACGGCATCCAGGTCGGGGTCGCCTCCACCAGCGACCGCCAGACGACCACCGCGTACACCAACGTGACGGCCTACCGTTCCTGGATCCAGTCGGTCGCCGGCGTCTGACCGCCGCCCGGGGGGATGTGGCCCGCGCGCCGCCGCGCGGGCCACATCCCCCCGGCCGGGCCGGACTCAGCCGTGCCAGGACCGCCACAGCGCCGCGTACGCGCCGTCCGCGGCGACCAGCTCGTGGTGGCTGCCCAGCTCGCTGATCCGGCCCTGCTCGACCACCGCGATCAGGTCGGCGTCGTGGGCGGTGTGGAGGCGGTGGGCGATGGCCACCACCGTCCGCCCGTCCAGGACGCGGCCCAGGGAGCGTTCCAGGTGGCGGGCCGCGCGGGGGTCGAGGAGGGAGGTGGCCTCGTCCAGGACCAGGGTGTGGGGATCGGCCAGGACGAGGCGGGCCAGGGCGATCTGCTGGGCCTGCGCGGGGGTCAGTGTGCGGCCGCCCGAGCCGACCTCGGTGTCCAGGCCCGCGTCGAGCGCCCTTGCCCAGCTCTCCGCGTCGACCGCCTCCAGGGCCGTCCACAGCTCCGGGTCACCGGCCTCCGGGCGGGCGAGCAGCAGGTTGTCGCGGAGGGTGCCGACGAAGACGTGGTGCTCCTGGTTGACCAGCGCCACGTGCTCGCGGACCCGCTCGGCCGGCATCCGGGCCAGCTCGGCCCCGCCGAGCGTGACCGCGCCGGCGCGCGGGCCGTAGATGCCCGCGAGGAGCCGGCCCAGGGTGGACTTGCCCGCCCCGGACGGGCCGACCAGCGCGAGCCGCGTGCCGGGCGCCACGGCGAGCGACACCCCGTGCAGCACGTCCACGCCCTCGCGGTAGCCGAAGCGCACGTCGGCCGCCTCGACCGACCGCCCCTCGGGCCGCACCGACCCGTCGCCGGGCTCGGGCTCGATGTCCCGCACGCCCACGAGCCGGGCCAGCGACACCTGCGCCACCTGGAGCTCGTCGTACCAGCGCAGCACGATCCCGATCGGGTCGACCAGCATCTGCGCGAGCAGCGCGCCGGTCGTGAGCTGCCCGACGTCCATCCAGCCCTGGAAGACACCGATACCGCCGATGGCGAGCACTCCGCACAGGACCGTCGTGTGCGTCAGGTTGACGATCGGGAAGAGCACGGACCGCAGGTAGAGCGTGTACCGCTCCCATCGCGTCCACTCGTGGATCCGCTGGTCCGAGAGCGCCACCCGGCGCGCGCCGAGCCGGTGCGCCTCGACCGTGCGGCCCGCGTCGACCGTCTCGGCGAGCGCGGCGGCGACCGCCGCGTACCCGGCCGCCTCCGAGCGGTAGGCGGAGGGCGCCCGCCTGAAGTACCAGCGGCAGCCGGCGATCAGCAGCGGCGCGGCGATGACCACGGCCAGGGCGAGCGGCGGCGCCGTGAAGGCGAGCCCGCCGATCAGCAGCCCGGCCCACACCACGCCGATCACGAGCTGCGGCACGGCCTCGCGCATCGCGTTGGCCAGCCGGTCCACGTCGGTGGTGATCCGGGAGAGCAGGTCGCCGGTGCCGGCCCGCTCCAGGACGCCCGGCGGCAGGCCGACCGCGCGGACCAGGAAGTCCTCCCTGAGGTCCGCGAGCATCTCCTCGCCGAGCATCGCCCCGCGCAGCCGGACGAGCCGCACGAAGAACGTCTGGACGACGAGCGCGACCGCGAACACCGCGACCGCGCTCCCCAGATGGAGCTCCCGGGCGCCCTCGGCGAGCCGGTTCACCACCTGGCCGAGCACGTAGGGCCCGGCCATGGAGGCGGTCACGGCGACCGCGTTGACGCCGACGAGCAGCGCGAACGCCCTGCGGTGCCGGCGCAGCAGCGCGCGGACGTAGGCCCGGACGGTCGCGCCGGCGGCGACGGGCAGGGTGGTGGCGGTCGTCGGTGCCGCCGGGTCGTACGCGGGCGGCGCCAGGCCGATCATGCGGTTTCCCCTTCCAGTGCTTCGAGGCGGCGGGCCGTACGGGGGGCTTCGTGAGTCCCGTCCGGCGCCGCGGTGGCGAGCTCGTCGTCCGTCTCGCGGGTGACGACCGCCCGGTAGAGCGGCTCGTCCGCGAGGAGGCCGCGATGGGTGCCGTGGGCGACGGCCCGGCCCTCGTGGACCAGGACCACCCGGTCGGCCAGGTCCAGGACCAGCGGCGACGAGGCCAGGACGACGGTCGTCGCGCCCGCGCGCAGCTTGCGGACGCCGGCCGCGACCCGTGCCTCGGTGTGCGAGTCGACCGCCGAGGTCGGCTCGTCGAGGACGAGCACCTCCGCGTCGGTCACCAGCGACCGGGCGAGGGCGAGGCGCTGGCGCTGCCCGCCGGAGAGCGAGCGGCCCCGCTCGGTGATCCGGGTCCGCATCGGGTCCCCGTCGGCGTCCACCGACGCCTGCGCGAGCGCGTCGAGGACGTCGTCGCACTGGGCGGCGGCGAGCGCGTCCTCGGGCCGGACGGCGCCGGACGCGGGCACGTCCAGCAGCTCGTGGAGGGTGCCGGACAGCAGCACCGGCTCCTTGTCCTGGACCAGGACGGCCGCCCGGGCGGCGTCCAGCGCCAGCTCGTCGAGCGGCACCCCGCCGAGGCGCACCGAGACGTGGTCGTCGTCCGGCTCGGCCGGGTGCCCGCCGAGCCGGTCCGCGAGCCGTCCGGCAGCATCCGGGTCGCCGCACACCACGGCGGTGAGCAGCCCGGCGGGGGCGATGAGCCCGGTCACCGGGTCGTACAGGTCGCCCTTCGCCTTCCCGGGGCGGTCGGCGGAGTCCCCGCCGGACGCCTCGGTGGTGCGGGTGAGGGCCAGGACCCGCGCCGCGCGCTTCGCGGAGGGCCGGGAGAAGGCGTACGCCATGGCGATCTCCTCCACCTGCCGCAGCGGGTGGTGGGTGAGCGCGACCGCGCCGTAGACCGTGACCAGCGCGCCGACCGTGATCCGGCCGTCGAGCGCCAGGCCCGCCCCGTACACCACCACGGCGATGAGGAGCAGGCCCGGCAGCAGCACCTGGACGGCGGCGATCAGGGCCCACATGCGGGCGCTGCGCACGGCCGCGCGGCGGACCTCCTGGGAGGCCGTCCGGTAGCGGCCGAGGAACAGCTCCTCGCCGCCGATGCCGCGCAGCACGCGCAGTCCGGCGACCGTGTCGGAGGCGAGTTCGGTGGCCTTTCCGGCCTTCTCGCGCTGCTCGTCGGCCCGGCGGGTCGCGCGCGGCAGCAGCGGCAGCGCGGCCAGGGCGAGCGCGGGGACGCCCACCGCGACGACGACGCCGAGCGCGGGTTCGTACACGATGAGGCCGACGCAGACGGCGAGGAGGGTGAGGACGGCGGCGGCGAAGCGGGAGAACGCCTCCACGAACCAGCCGATTTTTTCGACATCGCCTGTCGATACGGATACCACTTCGCCCGCCGCGACCCGCCGGGTCAGCAGCGCGCCGAGCTCGGCGGTCCTGCGGGCGAGGAGCTGCTGGACCCGCGCGGCGGCGGTGATCCAGTTGGTGACGGCGGTGCGGTGGAGCATGGTGTCGCCGACGGCGATGCCGACGCCGAGCGCCACGAGCACCCCGCAGCCGAGGGCGAGCCCGCCGCCGTCGCGGTCGACGACCGCCTGCACGGCGAGGCCCACACCGATCGGCAGCCCGGCGATCGACAGCTGGAGCAACAGCCCCCACAGCAGCGACCTCACCTGCCCGCCGAGCTGCATGCGCCCCAGCCAGATCAGGAACCGGGTGCCCGAACGGACGTCGGGCACCCCCGGGTCGGCGTACGGGAGCTGATGGATCTGCATGACGTCCCCAGGGGTGCTCGGGGTGCGGACGGGGGGTGTGGGCCGGGGCACGCGGGCGTGCGTCGGCCGGGGTCCCGTGGAGGGACCCCTTGGGTACGGACCCCGGGGGTGCGGGATCCCCGCCAGGTTCGCCCCCCTCGGCCCCCCGCGGCAACGGATTTTCCGGCCCCCGGGGTACGTATCCGGCCACCCGCCCCTTCCAGGCACCGCCCGTCACGCCGCCCCGGGCGCCACCCGTCACACCTGCCCCGCTGGCTCTACGGCTCCCGCTGCTCCGGGACGCCCCGGTCGTTCTGGAGGGCCAGGAGTTCGCGGAAGAGCCCCGGCGCGGCCGAGAGTTCGGCGAAGGTGCCTTCCTGCACGATCCGGCCGTGGCCGAGGACGACGATCCGGTCGGCGACCGCGACGTTCGCCAGGCGGTGGGTCACCAGGACGACGGGCCGGCCCTCGGCGACCTCCCGCAGCCCGGCGAAGATGCGGTGCTCGGCGCGGGCGTCGAGCGCGCTGGTCGGTTCGTCGAGGACGAGCACACCGGGCCGGTAGAAGGCCCGGGCGATCGCGAGCCGCTGCCACTGGCCGCCCGACAGCTCGACCCCGCCGAACCACTCCCGCGCCAGCAGCGTGCCCCAGCCGCTGCGCAGCCCGTCCACGACCTCGCCCGCGCCGGACCGCTCGGCGGCCCGCTCCAGCGCCTCCCTCCCGCCGCGCGGCTGCCCGAGTGTGACGTTCTCCTCGGCGGACAGCGGCCAGTGCGCGAAGACCTGCGGGACGACCGCCGTGTGCCGCCACATCGCGTACGCGTCGAGCTCGCGCACGTCCCGCGCGTCCCAGGTGACCGTGCCCTCCGTCGGCAGGTACAGGCCGGTGAGCAGCCGGGAGAGGGTCGTCTTGCCGGAGCCGTTCTCGCCGACCAGGGCGACGATCTCGCCGGCCCGCACCTCCAGGGTGACGTCGGTGAGCGCGGGCCCGTCGGCGTCCGGGTAGGTGTAGCCGAGCCGTTCGGCGCGGACGGCCTTCGGCGGGTCCGGGACGACGGTGCCCCGGTCCAGCCGGTGGCCGCCCGCCTCCGCGATGAAGTCGGCCCAGTCGTCCACGTACAGCCCCGTGCGGAAGATCCGGGTGCCGTAGCCGACGATCCCGTACAGGTTGTTGCCCACGGTCTGGAGGGCGAAGACCGCGGTGCCCGCCGAGGCGAGCGTCATCCGGCCGGAGGCGAGCAGCAGCACCAGCGCGCCCCACATGACGGCCGAGGCGACGCCTCCGGCCACCGAACCGGCCATCGCCCAGCGCGAACCGCGGTGGATGGCCCGGTCGGTGACGGTGTCCACGCGGGCGCCGATCTCGCGGTAGCGGCCGAGGAGGAAGCCGAACATGGTGCCGGAGCGGAGCTGGTCGGCGATCTGCCGGTCGGCGATGTACCAGCGCAGGTGCCCGAGCGTGCGCCGCTCGGCGGAGACCGCCCGGCTGCTCTCCCACTGGAGGTGCGCGCCCTTCATCCGGGCCAGCGCCTGGGGGAGCACCGCGAGGACGAGCAGCGGCAGCAGCAGCGGGTGGAGGACGGCGACGACCCCGGCGGCGGCGATGATCGACGCGAGACAGGACATCAGCATCTGCGACTCGGTGATGAGGTCCTTGGCGACGTCGGCGCCCCGGTCGGCGTGGTCCCACTTGTCGTTGAAGCCGGGATGGTCGTACGCGGTGAGCTCGGCGTTCGCCGCCGCGTGCAGCATCTCCAGCTCGGCCTCGCGGGAGATCCGCGGCGAGAGGCGCGAGGAGACGTCGGAGATCACGATGCCGAGGACGGCCCGCAGCCCGACGGCGGTGGCGATCAGCGCGAGGGAGGGCAGCGCCTCGGTGATCCGGTCCTGGATGGGGCCGGGGGCGATCAGCGAGGAGAGAGTGGAGCCGGTGGCGACGAGGCCGGTGGCCTCCAGGGCGGCCGACAGGGCCTGGCAGGAGAGCAGCAGGGTGACCGCCCGGCGGTCCACCCGCCAGCCGAGCGCGAGCCCCTTGCGGACGAGCTGCGGCAGCCGCCGGGCCATCACCCACGGCGAGGTGGGTCTGCCTTCGAGCGCGGCGAGCTTGCCCGTCTGGAAGCGGTACTCCTCGGCGGGCGGCGGCGGAGCCGGAGCCGGGATGGCCGCTCTGTCGGTGGTGTCGGTGGTGTCGGTGGTCTCAGTGGTGCCGGTGGTCTTCTCTGAGGTCACGGTGATGGTTCCCCCGTCCGAGTGACGACACGGAAGGGGAGGAACTACCCGGATCCGCCCGCGGCGCACCGCCCGGCGGGCGGTTCACCCGCCGGGGGGAACGGATTCCGGCCAGATGCCCAGCACCGGGCGCCACCTGCCGGCTCAGGGGCGGGTGGCGCGCTCCAGGGCGAGGAGGGCGGAGGCGTACCGGCGGCCGGTGGCGCGGTCCATGCCGATCTCGCACATCCGGTTGGCCGAGAGGTGCGCGTCGAAGGGACGGGAGGTGACCTCGGCGGCCTCGCGGGCGGTGGCCGAGGCCGTCAGTTCGGGGTGGAGCATGCCCCGGTCGCCCGCGAAGGCGCAGCAGCCCGCGTCGACCGGCACCACGACCTCCTCGGCGCAGAACTCGGCGACCTCGGTGAGCTTCTCAGCGTCGCCGAGGTGCCGCATCGAGCAGGTGGGGTGGACGACGGCCGCGTCCACGCGGCGGCGCGCCTCCAGGCGGGGGAGCAGTTCGTCGGCGGCCCACACCAGGGAGTCCACGACGGTCAGTTCGGCGTGCAGCGCGCGGTTGTCGTCGGTGAGGTACGGGACGACCTCGTCGGCGATGCCGAGGGTGCAGGAGGAGGCGTCGACCACGAGCGGGAGCCGCCCGCCCGCCGTCCAGCCCCAGGCGGCCTCGACGATCCGGTTGGCCATCACCTCGTTGCCCTCCCGGTACCCCTTGGAGTGCCAGATGGTGGCGCAGCAGGTACCGGCCACGTCGTCCGGGATCCACACGGGCCGGCCCGCCCGGGCCGAGACGGCGACGACGGCCTCCGGCAGGGAGGGTCCCGGGGTGTCGTCCGGGTTGCCGAAGATGCGGTTGACGCAGGCCGGGTAGTAGACGGCGACGGCCGCCGGGCGGTGGGTGCGGGGCAGCCGGCGGGGCGCCGCGCCGGGGATCTCGGGCAGCCACTCCGGTACGAGGTCGGGCCGGACGGCCTTGCGGGCGAAGCCGGTCACCCGCTCCAGGAAGCCGTCGCCCAGGTGACCGGCCGCGCCCACCGCGAGCCGCGCCGACCTCTCCACGGCGCGGAAGTGCTTCGCGGCGAGGGCGGCGATCCGCTCCTCGCGCGGGGAGTGCCGCGCGTGCCGGAAGTCCTTCATCAGGGCGCCGGTGTCGATGCCGACGGGGCAGGCCAGCTTGCAGGTGGAGTCGCCGGCGCAGGTGTCGACGGCGTCGTAGCCGTACGCCTCCAGGAGTTGGCTCTCGACGGGGGAGCCGTCGGCCTGCCGCAGCATCTCCCGGCGCAGCACGATGCGCTGGCGCGGCGTGGTCGTCAGGTCGTGGCTGGGACAGGTCGGTTCGCAGAAGCCGCACTCGATGCACGGGTCGGCGATCCGCTCCACGGACGGGATGGTCTTCAGGCCGCGCAGGTGCGCCTGAGGGTCCCGGTCGAGGACGATCCGGGGGGCGAGGACCCCGTCGGGGTCGATGAGCTCCTTGGTGCGCCACATGAGCCCGGTCGCCTTCGGGCCCCATTCGAGCTCCAGGAAGGGGGCGATGTTGCGGCCGGTGGCGTGCTCGGCCTTCAGGGAGCCGTCGAAACGCTCGACGGTGAGCTTGCAGAACTCGTCCATGAAGGAGGCGTACCGCTCGACGTCAGCCGGGTCGGCGGCGTCGAAGGCGAGCAGGAAGTGCAGGTTGCCGTGGGCGGCGTGCCCGGCGACGGCCGCGTCGAAACCGTGCCGTGCCTGGAGGTCGAGCAGTTCCGCGCACGCCTCGGCGAGCCGGTCCGGGGGCACCGCGAAGTCCTCGGTGATCAGGGTCGTACCGGAGGGGCGGGAGCCGCCGACGGCCGTCACGAACGCCTTGCGGGCCTTCCAGTAGCCGCCGATCCTGCCCGCGTCACGGGTGAAGGCGTTGTCGACGGAGGGCACCGGCGCGACCAGGTCGAGCCCGTCCAGGACCGCGCCCGCCGCCTCCTCGTACGCGGCGAGGGCCGTCTCGTCCGGGGCGCGGAACTCGACGAGCAGCGCCGTGGTGTCCTTGGGGAGCCCGGCCCAGTCGGCCGGGACGCCGGACACGCTGACCGAGGCCCGCAGGGTGTTGCCGTCCATGAGCTCGACGGCGAGCGCCCCGGCCTCGTTGAACCGGGGCACGGCCGCCGCGGCGGCGGGCAGCGTGGGGAAGAAGAGCAGTGCGGTGGAGACCAGCCGGTCGAGCGGCAGGGTGTCGAAGACGACCTCGGAGAGGAAGCCGAGGGTGCCCTCGGAGCCGACCATCAGGCCCCGCAGGATCTCCACCGGGGTCGCCCCGTCGAGGAAGGCGTCGAGGCGGTAGCCGTTGGTGTTCTTGATCTGGTACTTGGCGCGGATCCGGTCCGTGAGCCGCGCGTCGGCCTCGATCTCGGCCTTGAGCGCGAGCAGCCCCTCGCACAGGCCGGGCTCGGCGCGGGCCAGCTCCTCGTCGGCGGCCGGGTCGGCCGTGTCGACGACCGTCCCGCCCGGCAGGACGAAGGTGAGCGAGGAGACCGTCCGGTACGAGTTCCGGGTGATGCCGGCGGTCATCCCGGAGGCGTTGTTGGCGACGACCCCGCCGATCGTGCAGGCGACGGCGCTGGCCGGGTCGGGGCCGAGCACGCGCCCGTACGGGGCGAGGGCCGCGTTGGCGCGCACGACGGTGGTGCCGGGGCGGATCCGGGCCCGGGCGCCGTCGTCGAGGACCTCGACGCCCACCCAGTGGCGGCGGACGTCGACGAGGATGTCCTCTCCCTGCGCCTGCCCGTTGAGGCTGGTCCCGGCGGCCCGGAAGACCACCTCGCGGCCCTTGCCGTGCGCGTAGGACAGCACGGCCGAGATGTCGTCGACGTCCTCGGCGACCACGACGACCTGCGGGAGGAAGCGGTAGGGGCTCGCGTCGGAGGCGTACCGCACCAGGTCGGAGACGCCCGAGAGGATCTTCTCGGGACCGATCAGGGCCGCCAGGTCCTCCCGCAGCCGCCGCGGGGTGCCCCGCGCCTGGAGGTCCGGGACCCGGTCGGGAGCCGGGGTCCGCTTCCGGCCCGGGCTGAGGGCCTGCGGGTTCGGTTCCAGCAGCGGCATGGCACGGCTCCCCTCGGCGCGGGCGCCCGGGGCGTCAGCCGACGCTCTCCGGGACGGGCCCGGCCAGGGCGGTCAGCAGACCTCCGAGCACCTCGCGCTGTTCGACGGTCAATGGAGCCAGGATGTCCTCTGCGGCCGCCCGGCGCGCGCTGCGCAGCTCCCGCAGCGTGGCGCGCCCCTCGTCGGTGAGCTCGATCCGCACCACCCGGCGGTTGCTCGGATCGGGCACCCGGCGCACCCGGCCGGCCGCCTCCAGACCGTCGACGAGGCTGGTCACGGCGCGCGGGACGACCTCCAGGCGGGCGGCGAGGTCCGCCATCCGGGGCGGGGCGTCGCCGAAGTGCGCGACCAGGCGGAGCAAGCGGGACTGGGCCGGGGTGATGCCGACCGGCTCCAGGTGGCGCTTCTGGATGCGGTGGAGCCGGCGGGTGAGCCGGAGCAACTGCTCGGCGAGGAGCCCGTCGGGGTCGGGGGTGCTCACGGAGGGCGCGCTCGCGGCGGGGGAGTCCATGGGGGAACATTATCAGGACCTAGCTCATTGTGAACATAGGTAAGAGTGAGCTACAGTCCGATGTTGCACGGTCATGTCTCATCCCTCGAAGGAGCCCATGCGCCCCCACGACGAGTCCACCTGGACACCACCGCCGCGCGATCCCGCGCAGCCGAAGGAGCCCGCCCAGCTGCGGCGCATCCTCGGCCTCTTCCGTCCCTACCGCGCCCGCCTCGCGCTCGTCGGCCTCCTGGTCGGCGCCGCCTCGCTGGTCTCGGTCGCCTCCCCGTTCCTCCTCAAGGAGATCCTCGACACCGCGATCCCCCAGGGGCGCACCGGGCTGCTCAGCCTGCTCGCCCTCGGCATGATCGTCACCGCCGTCCTGACCGGCGTCTTCGGCGTGCTCCAGACCCTGATCTCCACCACCGTGGGCCAGCGCGTCATGCACGACCTGCGCACCGCGGTCTACGCCCGGCTCCAGAGAATGCCACTGGCCTTCTTCACCCGTACCCGGACCGGCGAGGTCCAGTCCCGGATCGCCAACGACATCGGCGGGATGCAGGCCACCGTCACCTCCACGGCGACCTCGCTGGTCTCCAACCTGACCGCCGTCGTCGCGACCGTGGTCGCCATGCTCGCCCTCGACTGGCGGCTCACCCTCTTCTCCCTGCTCCTGCTGCCCGTCTTCGTCTGGATCAGCCGGCGGGTCGGCGGCGAGCGGAAGCGGATCACCACCCAGCGCCAGAAGCAGATGGCCGCCATGGCGGCGACCGTCACCGAGTCGCTCTCCGTCAGCGGCATCCTGCTCGGCCGCACCATGGGCCGTGCCGACTCGCTGACCGAGTCCTTCTCCCGGGAGTCCGAGCGCCTCGTCGACCTCGAAGTGCGCTCCTCCATGGCCGGGCGCTGGCGGATGTCCGTCATCGGCATCGTCATGGCCGCGATGCCCGCGCTGCTCTACTGGGCGGCCGGCTTCGCCATGCGGGCGGGCGGCGCCGCGATCTCCCTCGGCACCCTGGTCGCCTTCGTCTCGCTCCAGCAGGGCCTCTTCCGGCCGACGGTGAGCCTGCTCTCCACCGGCGTCCAGATGCAGACCTCGCTCGCGCTCTTCCAGCGCATCTTCGAGTACCTCGACCTCCCGGTGGACATCACCGAGCCCGACGAGCCCGTCCGCATCGGCGCCGTCCGCGGCGAGATCGGCTTCGAGAAGGTCCGCTTCCAGTACGAGCCCGAGGGCGCGGGCCGCCCGACCCTCGACGGCATCGACCTCACCGTGCCCGCCGGCGGCAGCCTCGCCGTCGTCGGCCCCACCGGCTCCGGCAAGTCCACGCTGAGCTATCTCGTGCCCCGCCTCTACGACGTGACCGGAGGCAGGGTCACGCTGGACGGCGTCGACGTCCGCGACCTCGGCTTCGACACCCTCGCCGGCGCGATCGGCGTCGTCTCCCAGGAGACGTACCTCTTCCACGCCTCGGTCGCCGACAACCTGCGCTTCGCGAAGCCCGACGCCACCGACGCGGAGATCGAGGCCGCCGCCAGGGCCGCCCAGATCCACGACCACATCGCCTCGCTGCCCGACGGGTACGACACCCTGGTCGGCGAGCGCGGCTACCGCTTCTCCGGCGGCGAGAAGCAGCGTCTGGCGATCGCCCGCACGATCCTGCGCGACCCGCCGGTGCTCATCCTGGACGAGGCGACCAGCGCCCTCGACACCCGCACGGAACACGCCGTGCAGCAGGCCATCGACGGCCTCTCCGCCGGCCGCACCACGATCACCATCGCCCACCGCCTCTCCACCGTCCGCGACGCCGACCGCATCGTCGTCCTGGAGTCGGGCCGGATCGCGGAGAGCGGCACGCACGAGGAGCTGATGACCCGGGACGGCCAGTACGCCGCCCTGGTCCGCCGCGACGAACAGGCGAACGTGGGAGCGGTTGTTCCCACGAACGTGTGATCGTTCCCGGTTTCGTTGCCCAACTCCCGTACGGCGTCGGAAGATTACGGTGCGCAAGCGACGGGCTGCAGACCGCGACTGCGCTGTCCCACGAAACACCTGTACGAGGAGAAGCACCACCATGAACGTCATCACCGACCTGCTCGCCGGCGTCCTCCACTTCCTGGGCTGGCTCGTCTGACCCACGCAGCTCCGAGCGCGCCGCCGGCCCCCCGTCCCAGGGGGCCGGCGGCGCCGCCGTGTGCGGGGCTCCCCGGAAACCCGGCGGCGCCGGGTTACGGTGCGGCCATGTCGTACCGGCCGTCCTCCCCGTACGCACCCCGCCGCCGCCCCCGGCTCACCCGCCGCGGCCGGGTGGCCGTCGTCGCCGGCGGGCTGCTCGCCCTCGCAGTCGCGACCGCCGTCCCCCTCCTGCTGCTCCTCCCGCGCGACCGGCCCGCCGCGCCGCCCGAGCCCCCGACCCTGCTCGTCACCGAGGGCCGGCGCTCGACCCAGGTGTACGAGGACGTCGACCGCGCCCTCGCCCTGCCGGACGGCACCACCCGCAAGGCGGCCACCGCCCCCGCCACCGCGCTCGGACTCCCGGCGGAGGCGCGCGGCAATCCGGAGGGCTACCTCTTCCCCGCCACGTATCCGCTCCCGGGCGGCACCACCGCCGAGGGTCTGCTGCGCTACATGGTCGCCACCGCCGGCCGCCGCTTCGGCACCCCGGCGACCGCCGAGGCCGCCCGCGCCCAGGGCCTCACACCGCACCAGGCGCTGATCGTCGCGAGCATCGCCCAGGCCGAGGCGGACACCGCCGACGACATGGCCAGGGTCGCCCGCGTCGTCCACAACCGCCTCGCGCGGGACATGCCCCTCCAGATGGACTCGACCCTCAACTACGCGCTGGGCCGCAGCACGGTCGACACCACCTTCGAGGACACCCGCGTCACGAGCCCGTACAACACCTACGCGCACAAGGGGCTCCCGCCCACTCCCATCGGCAACCCCGGCGAGCAGGCCATGACCGCCGCCCTCCACCCGCCCACCGGCGACTGGCTCTACTTCGTCACGGTCGGCCCCGGCGACACCCGCTTCACCGCCGACTACGCGACGCACCAGGCGAACGTGGCCGAGTTCAACGAGCGGCGGAGGCAGGAGAGGGAAGGACGGGGGTGACCCCCTCCGCGGGCGAGACCCCCTGTGTCCTGATATCGACCGATTTGCGTGGTATCGCGGAGAGGTGCGGATCGTTGGTCAGCGCATGAAGCACCTCAGACGACGTCGCTGGATCTGGTCTCCCATCACCTCCTGGCAGGCCAGGCGACTGGCCCGGGTGACCGGGGTGGACGTCGACGATGCCTGGGTGGAGATCCGGCTGACCACCCATCCGGACGAGCGACATTTCGCCCTCGCCCACGACGTCCTCACCCAGGTCCTCCTCTCCCGGAGCGGCGTCTTTCTGGAGGAGGGGCCGCGATACGGGACGGAGGGGCCGCGGTACGGGACGGAGGGGCGCGCACGGTACGCGCCCGAGGCGGGGCTGAGGTCGCCGGAGGGCGAGTGGCGGCCGCGCGACGGCTCGCTCAGACCGTAACCGGCTCCGGGCGACGCGCGAGCAGGCGCCGGATCTCGGCCACGGCGGCGCGACCGGCCCGGTTGGCGCCGATCGTGGAGGCCGACGGGCCGTAACCGACCAGATGGACGCGCTCGTCGAGGACGGCGCGGGTCCCCTCCACCTGGATGCCGCCGCCAGGGCCCCGCAGACGCAGCGGGGCGAGGTGGTCGAGGGCCGGCCGGAAGCCGGTCGCCCACAGGATCACGTCCGCGTCGACCGTGCGGCCGTCCGCCCAGACGGCGCCGGTCGGCGTGATCCGTTCGAACATCGGCTGCCGGTCCAGAACGCCGTTCGCCAGTCCCGCGCGGATCGCGTCGTTGACGGGCAGCCCCGTCACCGAGACCACGCTGCGCGGCGGCAGCCCCTGCCGCACCCGCTCCTCGACAAGGGCGACGGCCGCCCGCCCCTCGGCCTCGCCGAAGGGACCCTCCCGGAAGACCGGCTCGCGCCGCGTCACCCAGGTGGTCGTGGCGGCGTGCTCCGCGATCTCCAGCAGGTGCTGGGTGGCCGAAGCGCCGCCGCCCACCACGATCACCCGCCGCCCGGCGAACGCCTCCGGCCCCGGATACCGCGCGGTGTGCAACTGGTCGCCCCCGAAGGTCTCCTGGCCGGGGTAGCGCGGCCAGAACGGCCGGTCCCAGGTGCCGGTGGCGTTGATCAGCGCCCGCGTCTCGTACACCCCCTCCGACGTCTCCACCCGCAGCCGCCCGCCCTCCCCCTCCCGCACGGCGGTCACGTCCACCGGCCGGTGGACGCGCAGCCCGAAGGTCTGCTCGTACGTGTCGAAATAGGCGCCGATCACCTCGGAGGAGGGCCGCGCGGGATCGGCACCGGTCAGCTCCATCCCCGGCAGCGAGTGCATCCCGTGCACCTTCCCGTAGGTCAGCGAAGGCCACCGGAACTGCCAAGCCCCACCCGCCCGGGGTGCATGATCGAGCACGACGAAGTCCCGCCCGGCCTCCAGCCCACTCCGCCGCAGATGAAACGCGGCGGAAAGCCCCGCCTGCCCGGCCCCCACGACCAGGACCTCCACCGCACCCGCCACATTTTCGTTCACGTTTCTACCAACGGGCCCGAGCTCCGAGATCTTCCCGATGGTGTCTCGCGGCATGGGCGCGCCATCCTGTGCCTCGGGCGGCAGGATGACCCCATGTCACACTCCTTCACCACCCGCGTCCTCAGCCTCACCACCGGCTCCAGTGAGACGGTCACCGATCTGACGCGAGCCTGCGAGGACTTCCTGACGGAGACGGCCGCGGGCCGCGACGGCCTCCTCAACCTCTTCGTGCCCCACGCCACCGCCGGTCTCGCGGTCCTGGAGACCGGCGCGGGCAGCGACAGCGACCTCCTGTCCACCCTCCACCACCTGCTCCCCGCCGACGACCGCTGGCAGCACCGCCACGGCACCCCCGGCCACGGCCGCGACCACGTCCTCCCCGCCTTCCTCCCGCCCCACGCCACCCTCCCGGTCATCGCGGGCCGCCTCGCCCTGGGCACCTGGCAGTCGGTCTGCCTGGTCGACACCAACAAGGACAACCCGGACCGCCAGGTCCGACTGAGCTTCCTGGGCTGACCGAGCGGATCAAGATCGTCCTGGGTGTGGCCGCCGATTCTCCTTACGCTCCGGCGAAACGGGAGAAAGATGCGCGGTACCACTATGGACGAGATCGAGCGGCCTTACGACGGCTGCGGAAAGTGCCTGCTCGGAGTACGCCGGCTGTCGCGGGTGAAGGCCGACACGACCTCGCCGGAGCGGCAGCGGGAGGACGTGCTGACGGCTGCCGCTGCCGTCGGCGGGCACATCATCGACTGGGCGGACGACTGGGAGGTGTCCGGTGCCACCGACCCGATGACCCGTCCGAAGCTCGGTCCGTGGCTCTGTGACGAGCGGGGCAAGTACGACGGGCTCGTGGCCGCAGCGGTCGACCGGATCGGTCGCAACGTGGTCGACTGCTTGAACACCGGCTACAAGATGCGTGACGAGGGCAAGCTCCTCGTCACCTACGGGCATGAGGGCGTCTGGAGCCTCGACGACCCGAACGACGAGAACCGCTTCACGATGGAGGCATAGGGCGCGCAGATGGAGCTGCGCGCCATACAGCGGCGCAACCGTGATGCGACCAAGAAGATGCGCGCTGCCGGCCGCCCGAAGGGCAACCCGTCGTACGGCTGCCAGTACGTCCGTGCCGTGCCGAACGGCCAGGTCGACCGGGTCGAGCTCCACCCGCATGCGGCCGAGGTCCTGCGGACCGTCGCCCGCCGTATCCTTGCCGACCCGGAGAACGTGTCGGTGAGCAGTGAGGCCGCTCGCCTCAACCGTCTTGGCGAGCTGTCGCCGGCCGACCACCTTGCCGTCATGTACGGCAAGCCGGCCCGTGGGCGCCCCTGGTACCCCACGAGCCTGCGCAACATGCTGCTGTCCGAGGCGGCCACGGGCTACTTCGTCCACCAGGGCAAGCCCGTCATCGACCGGACGGGAAACCCGGTGCGCCTGAGCGAGGGATTGTGGAACCGCACCACGCACAACGCTTTGAAGGAGGTGCTCCGTGCCAGGGACACCCCGTATCGGGGCCGCAAGACCAACCGGTCGTACCTCTTGACGGAAGTAGCGCTGTGCGGCCAGTGCCACAACCGTCTCTTCAGCCAGACGTCCGCCGACGTTCCGCCCCGCTACGCGTGCACCGCCCGGAACAAGGGTTGGAAGAGCGCGCAGCATTGCCGCCCAGCACCCAACACGCCGGCCTC
Source organism: Streptomyces sp. NPDC059201 (assembly GCF_042754585.1). Taxonomy (NCBI): domain Bacteria; kingdom Bacillati; phylum Actinomycetota; class Actinomycetes; order Kitasatosporales; family Streptomycetaceae; genus Streptomyces; species Streptomyces sp. NPDC059201. Next base: position 71,801 of record NZ_JBHZBB010000016.1, on the reverse strand, counting down.
TACGACCAGCCCGACGACGCCGAGTGGTACCGCGAGCGATACATCGAGCTCTCCCGGGAACTGAAGGAACTTGAGAGCGAGCCCCAGCGACCGCCCGGCATGCGGCAGCGCCCCACTGGCGAAACAGTGGAGGACCGATGGATGAAGGCGCCGGACGTCCAAGCCCGCAAGGAGATTCTGTTGGACTTCGGGGTCAGGTGACGGTGTTCTCGGCATCGTCCCCGGTGTGGTGGGTGCCGGGAATCCTGCACGGTCCCGAGCAGAACCCTCTGAGCCTGAGCGGATCATTCCGGACCATGGGTACCTGAGGTCTCGGAGGGATCGGGTGGCACCGTCAAGTCCCGGTATCGGGCGCATCCTGGCTTTCCTTAGTCGAGCGAGCGCCAGGAGCCACCAGATTTCGAAAACGGATACCGAACTGATCGCAGGCGAGTTGCATATTGCCCACCAGCACGGCTGGTCGACCGACGAGCCCACATGGGCGATCCTGACCAATGACGCGGCGAAGGCTGCGGACCTGGCCGCCCTTCTCGGAGGAAAGATGAGGGAAGCGCAGGGGCAGGACGGAGCCACCGAGGTGATCCTGGGCCGGAGCGCCGTCGAAGCGACACTCATCGGTCCGTCTGCACTTGTCTGCAACACGGTCCGACGGCGAGGGCCCGCTACCGTCGAAATGGACCAGGCGGGTTCCGCGCCCTTGACTCGGTCGGAGGCTGGCAAGGCTAACGGGCGCACAAGGACTTGCGACGAGATGGTCAAGGCACGGGCAGGCACCGGCTCGCGCCCTGCAGTGTCGCTGATGCTCAGCATCACAGGAGCGGAAGACCTTGGTGTATTCCGACTGACCTCGGAATCCTGGGACTTTCCGAGGCAGTGCGAGCGCTGTCGGCTGAGGTAGTTCCTCCCGGTGGCCGGGTGCGCGTCGCGGTGCGTATTCATACGAGTCGCATGACGAATCGGTCCGGAGTGGCGGTGGTGTTCGACCAACCTCAGCTTGTCGTTCTCGATTCATTCTCGGAGAACGTTCATTGGTCCCTGGCGGCGTGACGCGGTCCGGGCCTCGTTCCCCTGGGAACGGGGCCCGCGGCCTGCCGAGCCGGAGGCGTTGCCGGAACAACCGATGGTGGTTACGCCAGTGGCACGACCCCGCCCACGGCCCGGTTGATGCGATCACGGATTGCTTCAGTGGGAACGTACGAGAGTGCCTCCGCGAGCGAATCGAGTACGGAGGCGAACCGGCCCTCCTGCTGGCGCAGGTGGGCGTCCAGGAAGGGAACCGCCGCACCCGTGGCGCTGCAGCGGGCCTGCCGCGTGTAGAGCACGGTAAGGGAGAAGGCCCAGCAGGCGTGAAGAAAGCCGTGGACGGGACGAGGAGTTCCTCGCCAGGGGGAGAAGAAGGTGACGTCGGCGGGGAGGCGCACGTCGTGTGCGACCAGGGCGTCGTTGAGCCAGTTGTGGGCGGCCTCGTGGATGAGGTCGCGGGCTAGGGCCTCGGGGTGCGCGGTGTAGTCGGTGAAGACCGTGCCCGGGAGGCGGGTGAGGGCCCAGCTGTGGAGGGTCTCGTCGAGTCGGCGGCGGTTGAGCAGGCAGATGACGGGGGCGTGCTGGGTGAGCAGGGTGCCGAAGCCGTGCTCGGTCGCGGAGGCGAGGGCGGCACGAACGAGGCCGTGGGCCTCGGGTGGGGCAGGGCTGGTGTCGGGGCGGACGAGGTAGTACGCGGTTTCAGAGATCTCCGAGCGGAGCAGGTCCGCGGGGCGCGGGCTGAGCACGATGTGCGGGCCGGCCGACAGGTGGGTCAGATCTCGCACCGTCGTACGGCGGTACCAGGCGAGGAGGTCAGCGTCCCGGGCGCGCGCCGCGGGTTCGGCGCCTTCGAGCAGGTGGTGGGCGACGGCGTAGTCGAGGGCGGACGAGCCGAGACGGTTGCCGAGTACGGAGGCGATACGGCTGGTCCGTTGGCGCTGGTGTTCGGCGATACCGTCGAGGGCGACCAGGGCTTCCGGGGAGAGAGCGCTCATCTGGGGCTCCGGGAGTGGAACGGGGCCGGACCGGGACGGGCCCGGCCCCATGGCGGGTCAGGACACGGTGGTGGGCTCAGCGGCGTCGGGCTGCACTGTGGTGGCCAGCCAGGTCTCGGTGGCCGCGTTGGAGGTGTGCGCGGTGGTGCGCACCGGGTCGCTGTCACGCAGGGACGCGACCGCCTCCAGGAACTCGTCGAACGTCTTGTCGTCTGCCACTGCTCGCTCTCTCTCCTCAGGTAGGGGCGGTGGGTCGGGGCGAAGGGCTGGTGCGGGCGGGCCGCGGGGGCCGGTCACGGATGCATGGCTCCTAATTCGGCGACGAAGAGGGTCAGGAACTTTCGAACGCGGCCGGCGCGGACCGGTTCGGTGCCGTGGACGAGCTGGCTGCCGAAGACCACGAGAGTCCCGGGAGCGGGTGCGACGCTCCATCGGGTGCGGGGCATGGCGCGAAACCAGGGGGAGGACATGTCCGTTCCGTCGTGTGTGAAGCGCATCCCCGGGACGTAACCCGACTCGGTCGGCGCCTCGTCGGTGGTCCAGGCGGCGTCGCTGCCCGTGGTCTCCACGTAGAACGCCCCGCCTGTGTCCTGGATGTCCGTGAGCGTGACCGTCGCGGCGGCGATCTGCCGGGGACGGGTGAGGGGATCGGGGGCGATGCCGTCGGCATGCGGGGTGATGTACTGGCCGGCGCCGTACTCGAGGTAGATCCACGGCCGGTGGCCGGTGACCGATGGCAGGGTGCGCGTGATGGCGGCCATGTGGAGCTTGAGGGCCTGGTCGAGGAGGGTTGTCGCCTCGTACGGGATGTCGGTCATCTCGATCCGGCCGGCCGGCTCGTAGACATCCTGTGCCTCGGCGGGGGAGTGACCGGGGATCTCGTGGATGGTCGTATGGCGGCCCGCGCCGTACCGGTCGCGGCCGAGGGAGCCGAGCGCGTCGTCCATGACGTCGTTGAGGCGCTCGATCTCGTTCGGTTTGAGGAAGCTCTCCACGGTCCGGATGGACAGCGTCTCGGCGATGTGGATCACTGCTCGCCTCCATCGCTGGAGTCGGCCTCGCCCGCGCAGGCGCAGAGGGCGGACGGCGAGGCATAGGCGGCTTCGGCCAGGGCCTCCGTGAGTACGTGCGCGGCCTCGGTGAGGTCCTCGAAGTACTCGGCAGGCGTGGTGCCGGCAGCGGGTACGAGATGGAGGTCCAGCGTCGGGTACACCCGGCCGGTAGTGCGGCACGTGAGCTCGTTGCGGCCGAGGACCAGCGAACACGCTCCGGGCAGGGAGGACTCGGCTCGGCCGGCGGCGCGGCACAGGCGCGCCGCTGTTCGCGCGTACTCGGCGCGGTCGCGCGGCAGGATGCCGACCGAGAGGAACCGGGGCTCGGCTTCGGGGAGGTCGGCGTAGGCGTGGCCCTGGCAGCTGTCATAGGTGACGGTGTTCCAGCCCGCGGTGAGCGCGTCGACGACCGGGAGGACGCCGGGCTCGATGCCCTCGTACCACTGGGGGTGTCGCGGGTCGAGATCGTCCGCCTCGTGAATGCCTGGGAGGCCGACCGTGTTGATGTTGCCGTGGGCGCTTACCTGGAGGCGTGCTGGCGGGCGCGGTGCGGCGGGGTCATCCCAGCGGGCCAGGAACGCCCCGACGTGGTGCATGTCGTTGGGGCGGACGGGACGCCAGCGTAGCCGGGAACAGGAGGCGCTGGGCGGGAGATCCGGCTGGGCGAGCAGGGCGGCGACGCCGTCGATCAGGCGCATGCGGTGGTCGCAGTACGCGTCTTCGTCGCCCGCGGCGGCGAAGCGGAGGCGGACCGCCGGGCAGCCCGCGCCGCAGGTGTCGCGGTAGTCGCAGGTCGTGCACTTCGTGACCAGGGAGCGTGCCTGCCGGAGAAGGGGAGAGCTGCCCTGGGCGCCGGCCACGTCTGCCTCAGCGTGTACGCCACCGAGCGTGGCCAGGCCGGCCTGCGGCCAGGGCAGCTCGTCGCAGCTTCCCAGGCGGTCATCGGGATAAAGGGTGAGGACGTGGTCGCACTTCAAGTCGGAGAAGTGACAGGAACGGGTTTGTAGACCCCTCAGGCGGCGGATGACGGAGACGACGGGCTCCAGCTTGACGCGGCGGAACAGGCCGTCGGCGACCCAGTGGTGGGCGGCCTCCAGAACGAAGTCGGCGTACTGGCGTGGCGTGACGGCCCAGGCCGGGCCGGTGGGGCCGATGGCCCGTCGCTGGAGTGCCCGGCTGGTCGGCGTACGGGATCCCGCCATAGTGGTCGACCGGGTGACCGCCGCGTCGAAGCACGGCACCAGGCTGACCGTCGTCACGGCGGAAAAGGAGGCGAGGTGCTCCATGACCTCGGAGGCCCGGTCGAGGACGAAGGGGGTGACGGCGCAGATGACGCCGACGCGGCGTTCTCGACGGCCGAGGAGTTCCAGGGCTTCGACCACTCGAGGGTACGTGGGCTGGCCGTCGTAGCCGACACGCCACGAGTTCCCGAGCGCGTCCCCGTCGAGGGAGAGGCCGATCTCCAGCTCCGGGCAGTGCCGCTCGAACAGGTCCAGCCAGGCGTCGTCGAGCTGGAGGCCGTTGGTCTGGAGGCTCACGCGGATGACGTTCGGCTGTGCGGCGAGCGCGTCCAGGATCTCCGCGATCCGTTCCCGGCCGGCGGTCAGGGGCTCCCCGCCGTGGAGTTCGACGCTGAGCGGACGCCCGGAGAAGATCGAACCGAGGCGGTGGACCTGTTCCGCGCTGATCCGGGCGCCGCCCGGTGACTCCTTGCGCTTCTCGAAGCAGTACAGGCAGTCGATGTCGCAGGTCTCCCCGCGGAGCTTGAGGATGACGGAGACGGCCGTGTCCGTCCCGGTGCTCGACAGCGGGGCGTAGAGACTCTCCAGGTCGATGGAGGCGGTGCAGGTGACGGGCATCAGAGGACTCCGGAGGAGGAGAGGCGCGGTCTACGCGTCATCGGTGGAGACCGTGGACAGCCACCCGAGGAGCTGTCCGCCAGCGATGGGGATGTGGACGTCGCCACGGCGAAGGAACCACCCGTCGGCGTACCGCTGGGGCAGCCAACCGGCGTCAGGGGCACCAAGATGGGGAGGTTTCTGCAGTGGGTCGTCGACGGGCCAGCAGTCCAGAAGCGCTCTCGTCACGCCTCGCTGAACCGGACGGAACCACTCCCACGTCTCTGCGCGAGCCGGGTCGATCGACGGGCGGGGCTGCGCCTCGGCAAGCAGCGGCAGCCACTTGTCGCCGAGGACCGGGTGGCCGGCCGCCGCGCAGCCGAGCGCGGTGAGGCAGGTCGCCAGCTTCCGGCACACGACGCCGGCCGATTCGGCCAGGCCGTCCTCGACGAGGCCGGTCAGGTCCTCCGCGAGACTCGCAGCGACCTCGGCTTGGTCGGCGACCGCCCAGCGGCGGTAGCCCTGGCACTCCTCGGGAGCGAGTACCGGATCCCAGCGCCCGGCGCCGTACGAGAGGGCGGTACGCAGACACATGAGGTCGTGCATCGAGGCGCGTACCCGGCGGAACGATCCGAGGTCGTCGCGGCGGACATCGAAGGAGCGGAGCAGGTGACGGAGTTCCTCCGCCCGCTGCGGGGCCGTCGCCTGGAGGTCGACGCGGACGCCGTCCACGATGCGTGACTCCCACGTCGGAAGGTCGCCGTCCACGATGCCACGCAGGTCGATGTCGCTCGCCGCGTGGGCGAAGCCGCAGGCAAGGGCTCCCTCCAGCCAGACCTCGCGGGCCTCGCCGGACGCGATCAGCGCCTGGGCGACTCTGTCGGCGATCTCCCGGCGCAGTCGTGCCGATGGGTTCACCGGTGGCCTTCCTCGATCAGGATCTTGTCGTCAGCGGTGATCTCCCTGAGGAGATCTATGGCCCATATGTCGAGCGCGTCGCGCACGTCGGACCGCTGGGCGCCGATGTGGGGCGAGGCCAGGAGGTTGAGCGGTGTCGTGGAGCCGGTCAGGAGCGGCAGGTGCTCCCGCTCGACTGGGTCGAGGGCGAGGCCCGAGAGCCTCCCGTCGGCTAGCGCCCGCAGGCAGGCGGCGACGTCGAGGGTCTCCAGCCGCCCTGCGCAGATGAGTAGAGGCCGCTGCGGAGCGACGCGTGCCAGGAAGTCCTCGCCGATGAGCTGTTCGGTCGTGCGACGCAGCGGCAGAGCGATCACGTGTACCTGCGACTGCTCCATGAGCGCTGTCGGCGACAGCTCCCGCAGACCGGGAGGGTTCGACGGCCACGCGGCGAAGGCCGTCCCGCCCATGAAGGGGGCCAGAGCCCAGTCGGCGGCCAGCCCCACCGGGCCTGCGCCCCAGATACCCGCGGCCAGGCTGCCGAGTGACGCTCCCATGCACGCCTGCTTCTCGTGCCGGCCGAGCAGGAGCGCGTGCTGCCCCAAGGGAATCCGTCGGGCCAGGGAGAGGGCAGCGGCGAGGACCCACTCGCCCACGGCGTCCGCGCCGGCCTCGGCGTTGCGGTGCAGCGTGATGCCACGGTGCCGGAGGGCGTTCACGTCGATGTGGTTGATGCCGGAGCCGGTCCGTACGACGTGCCGCAGGTGAGGGAGCGCGTCCAGCTCCCTCTCGCGGAGACGAACGCCGGAACGCAGGACGAGCACGGCCGTGTCGGCGGGCAGAGGCGAGTCCAGGTCTGGCAACTCGTGTACGAGGACATCGGGCAGGGCGCGGCGGATCGCGCTCGCGTCCGCCGCACCGCGTAGCACCAGGACGGCGCTCATCCGGGGAACTCTGGGTTCTCGTACCGGCCGAAGGCGAGATCGCCCTCGCCGACGACGACGGTCACGGGCGAAGGCGCGCCGAAGTACACGTCGCAGGCGCGCTTCACCCCCGGGAGCCCGTCCCAGGCCCGTGGATTGACCGCCGTGTCCGCGTAGTCGTCGACGAGCAGCACGCCCGTCGGCATCAGGCGGGTGACGCAGTGCGTGAGTCCCGTGAGGGTCGAGTCGTAGAAGTCGCCGTCCAGGTAAGCGAACGCGATCTCGTCGGGCAACTCCTTGGGAAGGGTCTCGTCGAACCATCCCGGGTGGATGACCGGCGCCGGCCTGCCCCAGGCCGAGTGCGTGACTCGCACGTCATCCGGGGATGACCGGAGCTCGCCCGCTGCCAGATGGTCCGAGTCCTCGGCGCCGGGCGCGGGCATGCCCTGGAAGGAGTCGTAGACGTGGATCTCGCGGTCGCGGTCGCCCAGCGAGTCGAGCACGCTACGGATCCAGAGGGCCATCGCGCCCCTGTAGCAGCCAAGTTCCACCACGGCGCCCGGCACGCCGCGGGCGATCAGGTTGGCGAGCTCGTCGGCGATCACCCGGAGCCGGTCGGCACAGACCGTTCCGGAGTGCTGCCGCAGCAGCCACTCCCGCAGATCCTTCAACGTCGGATCCATGAAGGTCACCACCTGTCCACGAAGGGGTCGGCGAGTTCCCCGCTCAACGCCGCGGACAGCGGGCGGTTGATCCGGGGTAGCAGATACACGTCGCCCAGACGTTCCAGCGAGACCCACTCGAAGCCCACCTGGATGGGGTCCGGCGGTTCCGGCATGCGCGGCTCTGCGTCGTCCACCTGCTCCGCGAGGAAGTTGAACTGAACCTTCTGTACGTCCCCGAACTCGCCCTTCCACGACTCGGGGACGTACTCGACGACGCACAGCAGACGCCGGGCCACGACCTGCAGGCCAGTCTCCAGTGCGACCTTGCGGTTCACAGCCTGGCGCAGATCCTCGCCGACCTGGGCCTTGCCGCCGGGAAGGTTGTAGTGGAACCCGGCCTCGTCGTCGTACGACAGCAGCAGGACGGCGTCGTCGCGCACGATCGCCGCCTTCACGGAGACACTGATCCGAGGCAGTTCGGATGTCAGAGGCACGACAGCGCCTCCGGTTCGCCGACGCGCATCAGGTCGCCGACCTCCGCGAGGGACCCCGCGACGGTGGAGCGGAAACTCCCTCCGCGCCGGAACTGACGGGCGGCGGCGCGCATACCCGCGAGGGCGGCACGGCTGAGCTGGTTCGCGTAGATGCAGAGGTGGAAGCCGGCCTCGCCGAGTTCGGCGGCGCTCAGGTCGGGGAACGCCGTGGGCACGCTGACCAGCGGCACGCCGTGATTCCACGCTCGCCCGATGGCCCGCGCCTGCTCACCGGTCGCGTCCTTGGAGTGGATGAGCACCGCATCCGCTCCGGCCTCAGCGTACGCCTCGGCGCGGGCGATCGCCGTGGCCATGTCCTCACCGGCGATCAGGGCCTCGGTGCGGGCCACGACCACGAGGCCGTCACCGGCGACCTTCCGTATGCGCCCCACCTGCTCGCACAGCAGGTCCCGGTCGGCGAGGTTCTGGGCCCGGTGGGCCGCGAAGCTGTTGCACTTCGGGTACGCGCTGTCCTCGACACACACCGCCGCGGCTCCGGCGCGCATCAGGTCGTACGCGAACCGCTCCGCCGTGCGCCCCGAGCCACCCGCGTTGTCGATGTCCACGACGACGGGCAGTTCGGTGACACGGCCGAGCGAGGCGACCACGTCGGACAGGTCCCGTGGGCCCAGGACGTTGGCGTCAGGCAGCCCGGAGGCCGCCGACACCTCCAGACCGCTCACCCACAGGGCGTCGAAGCCCGCCTCCGCCGCGACGTGCGCGGCGAGCGCGTTCACCGCACCGATCGCCAGGAGAGGGTGCTTCCGCTCGCTGTCGTCGAGGGCCTCACGTAGATGCATCGCCTGCGTGCCGTCAGCCATGGGTCTCTCCTCCATCCGCGTGGGCGCCGAGCGACGGCACCAGCTGCCGTTCGCGCAGTACGTCCCAGGCGGTGAGCAGCACCTCGGACCGGGGCCGGCGGGCGTCGAGGCGGACCACGTCGCCGAGGAGCGGGAACTCGTCGGGCTTCGCGACCACGGCCTCGTAGGTCTCGCGCACCCAGCTCTGGACGTCGTGCACGTCCCAGTCGGCCCGGACGGCGTCACCCTGGCGGGCCTGCGCCCGGCTCATCGAGGCGTCGGTCTCCAGGTCCAGGACGAGCGTGAGATCCGGGGCCACGGTGAGCTGCGCGGCCAGCGTCTCGTACGTCTCCGACGCCCTCATGCCGTGCTTCACGGCGAAGAAGGCCAGCTCGCTGAGGAGCCAGCGATCCGCGATCACGGGCCGTGCCGGCCGCTGGGGGAGCACGAGGAGATCCAGCGTGGCCCGCTTGTCCGCCGCGATCGCGGACAGGTAGGTGTCACGGTTCCCGGCGTTCGGCTGGTACTTGCCGGTGACGATGGCGGCGGCCTGGTCGGCGGCGAGGAAGTTGGTGGTGAGCACGCACAGCGGGGTGACGCCGTAGAGCCCCTCCCAGAGCCGGAACAGGCCCTTGCGCAGCGTCGTCTTGCCGGTGCCGTCGAGCCCCTCGATGACGATGAACGGATAGCGGTGGTTCATTCGACCTGCCCCGCCCCCGTGCCGCCGGCGTACTTGGTGAAGCGACCACGCCAACGGGCCGTGGTGGACACCAGGTCCACAAGCCGGAGCTCCGCCAACTCGTCGATGAGGCGGGGCAGCTCGGGCTCGGCGCAGATGCCGGCCTCGATGGCCCGGCAGTACGCGGCGCGGAGGGCCGGGTCGTCGTCGGAGTCAAGCAGCGCCGCCTCCAGCACCCGCGTGGCCATGCCGTGGGCCACGACGCTCACCGCGGTGCCCAGGGCCTGCTCGTGGAGCGGGCCCGGGTGCGGCTCCAGCGTGATGTGGTGCACCCCGCGGTGGCGGATGACCGTGAAGAAGCCCACCCACCAGGCGGCGGCGGCGCTGACGGCGGTCACGGCGTCGGACCAGGCCGCCCCGGACCGTTCCACGAGGAGGTTCTGGGCAGCGGTGTCGGCGGCGCGGTGAAGTGCCCCGCGCCGGTTCCGTGACTCCGCTCCGTGCCGCTGGGGCAGCTCCCACCAGAAGCCGAGCCCGGCGTCCTCCAGCAGCGCCATAGCGGACTCGTCGGCCGCCGGCAGCGGAGACGGGCGCTGGGCCAGCACGGAGACATCGGCGCCCGGCACGTCGGGCAGCGCCTTCTCCTCGGCGACGGCAGCTCGCCATTCGTCGAGATGGAGATGGAGCCGCTGGGTCAGCAGCCCGTCCGCCAGCGTCTGCCAGGCATGGGCCAGCGGTGGCGAACCGGGTGGCCGGGGCGGCAGGGTCAAGGAGGTCACAGGTCGGATCCTCACGTCCGGGGAGTCGCGGCACGCGGCTCCGGTCGGTGGTGCTCCACCACGATGGCCGCCACGAAGGCCCACGCTCATGAGTGTTTATGAGCGCCACCAGCGGAACGTGTTCGGGTGGTCGCAGAGCGAGGGAGAATGCCGACCATGGTCGACAGCGGACAGCGGCGGTGTACGCGCTGCGGTGCCCTTCTCAGTCGCTTCAACGCCGGTACGCGATGCGCCTCGTGTCAGGACGGGCCGGCCGCCCGACGGGCCGACCCGGCCTTCTGGCGTGACCCGACGGTCCGGCGAGCCGTGGCCGCTTGGGAACTCGGCACCGTCGTCAAGCTGTTCAGGAAGCACACGGGCCTCTCCCAGGCCGGCGTGGCGCGGATGGTCAGCATCGACCAAGCCGAGGTCAGCAGACTCGAGCGCGGGCTCAAACAGATCCGCGACCGACGGCAGTTCGTCCAATGGACCGATGCATTGGGTGTTCCGGAGGAACTGCTCGGGCTCCTGCCCACGGCCGATCCGCATACCCCGGACTCCACAGGCCGACCGGGAACGGCGGACACCGGAGCCCGTGGGTATGTGGTGCTGCCCGAAGGCCCAAGCCAGCTTCTGTTACCCGCCGGCCGGTCCGTCCCGACGACGGCAATTCCCGTGCTGACCCTTCCCGCGGCCTCCTTCATCGGGGACAGCCTGCGACTCGACTCCCGCCCGGAGCTGGACGCCTGGCGCACCATGCCAATGCGTGCGCTCGTCGTCGCGAACCGCACGGTCGACGGGGCGGTCCGGCAGTTCGTCACCGACGCCAGGCTGAGCGGCGTACGTGGCACCGCCTCTGACCCGGTCGACATCCCTGCCGCGTACGAACTGGACGACCTGACGTACGGCATCCTGTGGGCCGTGTCGGGATTCGAGGCGGCCCTGCTCGGCGACGACCAGGCCCTGCACACCTCGCTGGCTTCGCTCACCGCTTCCCCAGGCTCGCCGCTCGCCTCCGACCACGGCCTGACCGAAGTGTCCACGATGCTGATCGGCTCGGAGACCGCGGCCCGGTACATCCTGGGCCACCGTGACCACCTGGGCGACGCACCCGTCTTCTGGACCAGGGAACAGCGCGGTGAGGAGGCCGCCACCTGGCTGTTCTTCCGGCACAAGTACCGCTACCTCGAACGAATGGTGCCCCGGCGTCCAGGCGGTACCAGCGGCCGGGGGTTCTGCGTCCCCGAGACGGCGGTCGCCTCCTCGCCGGCGTACGAGCGCGTTCTGCTGTTCCTCGCCATCGCGCTCTTGGAGTCCTTCGGTATCCGTACGTGGGTGACCGACGACGGAGGCTTCGCCCACACCGACGGCTTCGCTCTCGCCCATGGGCGCCGGGCCGTCATCGCCTCTTGGGTACGGACCGAGGGGGCGTCCCACCTCGCGGTCACCGCGCGGCCGGGAGCCCTGCGCACGTTCGCTGACGTGACCGGCCACGTCAGCCACCACTCGGCTACGGCGGCCGACCAGGCCGGACAGCGCCTCGCGGCAACGGCGGAGTACCTCGGCCTCGACGTCTCCTGGCTCGGTCGCCGGTGCGCACAGTTGTCGGCCGTCGGCACGGAGCGGCTGGCCCGGCCGCGCAGCCGGTTGCTCGGCCTCGAAGGGCTGGAGGCCGCCTGCCGGTTCGTGGCCGAGCAGCTGGTGATCATTCCACGTACCCGGACGGCGCCGACCGGATAGCCTGCCTGAACCACTCGCGAGGCCGCGCTCGGCGGCGTCCGGACAGGGGAGCAGGGGACATGACGGAGTCGGTCAGGAACGTGGCGGTCTTCTCCCTCGGCGGCACGATCGCCATGACCACCGATCCCACCACCGGAGGCGTCGTACCCGCGCTCTCCGCCCACGAACTCCTCGCCGCCGTACCCGCCCTGGCCACGAGCGGCATCAGCCTCAAGGTGCGGGACTTCCGCCGTCTGCCCGGCGCCTCCCTGACCTTCCAGGACCTCACCGCGCTGTCGGCCGCGATCGCGGCGGAGCTGGAGACCGGAGACGTCGACGGCGTCGTCATCACCCAGGGCACCGACACCATCGAGGAGACCGCCTTCCTCCTCGACCTCTACCACGGCCACGAGCAGCCGGTCGTCGTCACCGGCGCGATGCGCAACCCCACCCTCCCCGGCGCCGACGGTCCGGCCAACCTCTACGCCGCTGTCCTGGCCGCCGCCGACCCTGGACTCCGGGGCGCCGGCTGCCTCGTCGTCCTCGGCGACGAGATCCACTCGGCCCGGACCGTCCGCAAGTCCCACACCACCAGCCCAGCCGCCTTCACCTCCCCGTCGTGCGGACCGATCGCGCGGGTCGCGGAGAACCGGGTGCGGATTGCGGGCGGCCTACCGCCCCGCGGACCGCTCGTCGGAGCCCCCGACCGTGAGGCACGAGTCGGGCTCTACGTCGTCACCCTTGGCGACGACGGTGCACTGCTCGACCTGTGGGACGGAAGCTGCGACGGGCTCGTGGTCGCGGCCTTCGGCGTCGGCCACGTCCCGGAGCGTCTCGTGGAAGGGCTCACCAAGCTCGCGTCCCGCATCCCCGTGGTCCTTGCCTCCCGCATCGGCAACGGCCCCGTCCTGTCTGACACGTACGGCTTCCCCGGCTCGGAGAAGGACCTCCTCGGGCGAGGACTCATCGGCGCCGGCGACCTCGGCCCGTACCAGGCCCGGCTCCTGCTGCAGGCCCTGCTCGCCCAGGGCGCCGACGGGGCGGCGGTCCGAGAGACCTTCACCACCGCCTTCGCCCGCTGACCCCACCTCTTCAGGAGACACCCGCACATGCGTGCTCACCAGCTGACCGTAGGCCGTACCTTCGGCGTCACCTTCGACCACGGGGAGGACTTCTTCGAGGCGCTGTCCACCTTCTGCCGGGACAACGGCGTACGGCAGGGCTACATCCCCTCGTTCATCGGCGCCTTCGCGGCGGCCGAGATCGTAGGCGCCTGCGAGAAGCTCGCCGACCCGGACGCACCGGTCTGGGCGAAGACGTACGTCACCAACGTCGAGGCGTTCGGCGCCGGCACCCTCGCCCACGACCCGGCCACCGGCGGGATACTCCCGCACATCCACGTCTCCGCCGGCCTGAAGGCCCAGTCGGCCGACGGCAGGACGAGCCACCTCCTCAGCGCCAAGGTCCAGTTCCTCAGCGAGCTGATGGTCGTGGAGGTCACGTCGCCCCCGATGACCCGGCCCCGGAACCCCGACCTCTACGACGTCCCGCTGCTCACGTTCGGCTGACCGGCAGGAGCCGGCGGAGCCAGTGGTGGCCAGGCGCGATCACCCTGATCGCGTCCGCCAGCCAGGCGCATGCCGGAGCGTCGAGCAGCGGCAGCACCGCTTCGAAGTCGGTCTCGTCCTTGTCCCGGGTCGCCTTCGCCTTGTAGAAGAGCTGGACCTCGGGCGCGAGATACGGGATGCCCGTCTCGGTCGTGCGTCCGAGCCGGTCGATCGGGAGGCGGATCGCCGGGTCACGCCGCGAGACCCACTGGGTGCCCTCGGCCTCGTCCAGCATGAGCTGCACCGACCAGGGCTCCTTGGGTGTGCGGCGGCACCAGATGTCGTGGAGCGGCGGCCGAAGGACCTCTCCGGGACGCACGGCCGAAGCTCTCCCTGGCCGGGCGGGTCCGCCACGTGCAGGTCCCAGTCGGCCAGCAGGCCACGTACGAGGGCCTGGTCGCGCCGGAGGACGAGGACATCGAGATCGCCGTGTACGCGCAGCTCGCGGCCGACCGCGAGTTCGATCGCGTAGCCACCGGCGATCCACCACGGGAAGTCCGCCTTGGCGAAGACCGCAGCCACATCCTCGGGACGATCCGGCACCCAGCGTCCCAACACGTCAGCACTCACCCGTCCATACTCCCAGTGATCAGAGGGGTGGAGGCGAAGGCCAGCGGCGGGTCGACGGTCTCGCTGCAGGGCCCTGTCACCCCCGCCCGCACCCCCTGCGCTCATAAACGCCCATGAGCATCAGGGACACCGGCATCCATCGTTGAGCGCGTGACTCGCGACCGGCCTCGTGGCCGGTGCTTGAGCCACGATCCTTCCGGGGCCGCGTGTCCGAAGCCATGTGCTTCCTGCGGCCGTATGCCTCTCAGCGGCGTACTGGCCGTACTTCCGCGACCGCGTCGCAGCCCCGGGAGAAGGCCATCGCTGTCACCCACAGGAGGTCCGTCGCCCGATGATCAGCGCGCCATCCGCCGCTCTCGGCCTCGTGTACCGCTGGACCGACCGCACTCCCAACCCGACGGGCGAAGCCCGCGTGGTCCTGCGACGTGTCCTCAGGGAACTGGGGCTGTCCGGGGACGTCGTCAGTGACGGCGTCCTGGCCGTCTCGGAGCTCGTGGCGAACGCGCACGAGCACGCGTACGGCCCCTACGAGGTACACGTCCGCTCGGCCGCCGAGCGGTACATCTGCGAGATCCATGACGGGGACCCGCTCCTTCCCGGGGGCCTCTACCGAAGTGCCACGTCGTCGTCGGACGACGAACCGGCCGAGGAGGAGGGCGGGTTGCTCGTCGAGCGTGGCCGGGGTCTGCGCATCGTGAACGAGCTGGCCCAGGGGCAGTGGGGGTTCCACGTCACGGAACGTGGCGCCAAGGCCGCCTGGATCGCGCTGGCCCCGGCGTTGCCGGACCCGCCCGACGGGAGTGACGCGGACGGCACTCGGGCATCCCGGTCCGGGAACGAGTCGAAGCTCCGGCAGCTTGACAACACATCAGAATCCCACGACGGCAGCGGTCAGGCCCGCTTCCGGCAGGAATCGGCCACAGATGCTCCACGTGCCCGGTGTGGCGGAGCTCCTCCCCTCGCCGACATGTACGGTCCATCGAACAGCCTGGTGGCCAAGGGCACGGGGGAGTCTTGAATCTTCAGCACAAGGCAGGGAACTACGTCAACGCTTCGTGGACCATGGTGCGGCTGCGGGACCTGATCTACGACATGCTGGGTCTGCTGTTCACGGAGCTCAGCGCCCATGGCGGGATGGCGGGTGACGACAACGCCGGCCGGGCCTTCGCCGCCGTCTACAAGCCGGCCGTGAAGACCGTCTTCGAGGCGGCCGGTCTCGCCCACCAAGTGATGGCGAACGGAGCGGGCGCCATGCTCAAGGCCACCGAGGAGTTCCTCAAGCAGGAGAGCGCGATCGCCGCGTCCCTGCTCGGCCAGAGCGTGGCGCCCGACATCGGGGCGCAGCCGGCGAGGCCGGACTGCAATCCGCGCGCCAGCCACAACGCCGAGGATCTGCCCGAGGTCGTCGGCGAGACCAGCTGGACCGACCAGTACCTGCTCAGCTCGCGCTTCCACGGTCAGCGGGACAAGCTCCGCAAGACGTCCAACGCCTGGCGTTCGGCGGCGGGCATCCTGGACGACGCCTACTGGGACTCCGAAAGCGCCTGGCGCATTGCGACCGCCCAGCAGCTCGGCGAGACCGCCGCAGCCGTCCAGACCTTCTTCACCGTGTTCGTCGGTAAGACCCCGCCTCCCTCCGCGGTCGGCGAGGACGAGACCCTGATGGCGAACCTGCCGTCCGCCTGCCGGATGATCGCCCATGCCTGCGACGCGTACGCGGATCACATCGAAACGGCGCTGAAGCGGATCCCGGACGAGGAAAGCCCCCTCTTCGGCGAGCCGCTCGCCATCTGGGAGCGGCCGCTGTTCGGCGGCGAGGGACACGACGGCGGCCTGCACGAGCTCGTCACCGGCGACATGCGCATCGCGCGCCTGGGCAACATCCCGCCGGCGCTCGACAGCTCACAGGCCAAGGTCCCCATGCCGCAGCCGGACGGGGGCGGCTTCCTGCCCCTTCCGTCCCTGCCGCCCTTCCTCGCCCCGCTGATCCGAGTGCCCCTCGTGGTCCCCGTGGGCTACCGCCCGCCGAACGGCCCCCGCGTACAGCCGATGCCTCCGCCGACGCCGCCGGACCCGCGCTTCCCGCCCCTCACCGCTCCCGAGCAGCAGAACTTCCAGACGTGGTTGAACTCGCTGCGTGCCGGAGACGTGTCCGGCGGGAAGCCCGCCGAGGTCGCCTACCAGAGGCGGGTCGCCGGATACCCCGAGTACGAGGTCCCCATCCCGCTCGGCATCAGCGCCAACAGCACCCTGATGGTCGACGGCTTCCGTGACCGCGACGGCATGGCGATCGAGGCCAAGTACGTCAACAACCCGAACAAGCCGTGCTACCGCTCGCTCGACGAACTCCGCGCGAACCACCAGTCCGGCAAGAAGGACTTCCTGTACGACAAGGACCGCAAGGAGCTCACGAAGTACAACGCCGCTCTCAACGACCCGCGCAACAAGGAGATGCGGGGCGTGGAGACGGTCACCAACAACGCTGATTCCGTGGCCTACTGGCGCGTGATGATGGCGGCCTACGGCGTCAAGGGCTACGCCCGGTACGCACCCTGACCAACGGCAGCACACGATGAGGGAGCGAACGCGTGGACGCGTCCGAACTGGCCGAACTCCGCACCATGTACGTCTTCGGCCCCGCCGAGGGCTCCACATGGGGCCTGACCTACGAACTGATCGAGGCCAAGCTGCGCGAGCGGAAGACGGATGCGTTCACTCGCATCGACGAGGGAGACGAAGGTCCCGTTCGTGGGTCCGTCATGCACTTCGGCATCACGGTCGGTGAGGAGGAGCTGGAGGGCATGGCCAAGCTGTCCCCGGAAGGCATCGCCGTCGAGGACTGCACGGCCCATGCCGCAGCGGAGTTCGTCAAGTGGCTGTGGGGCGTCGTCCCGGACGGCAGCAGCATCACCTTCAACACGGAGTGGGGCCTCGAAGCCGACCTGCCCGACGAGCTCGTCCCCGACGTGCCCCGCCCCCGCCTCGTGGCCGCCTTCCTCGCTCATCTCGAAGCCACCGGCGGCCTGGACTGACAGCGAGCACACCCCTGGGGATCACGGCCACGTGAGCGACATGCGAAGGGCTTGGACACCATGAATGAGAAGACCTCCCGCGCCTCGGACGACGAGTCAAGTCGCGACGTCGGCCCTATGGGTGCGCCGGTCATCCTGAGCAACGAGCCCGGCTCGTTCGCCTGGAGTGTGCTGGCCAAGCGCCACCCTGCCCTCATCCAGCAGATGCGACACGCCTTCCCGTACGGCCGCCGGCAGCACGAGGCCCTCGACGCCCTGCTGGACGAGACCACCAACGGCGTCGTCGAGCCCCTGGCTCCAGGGGACAGCGACTGCGAGCGGTGGGCGGGCTGGGGGCTGCGCAGCGGGTTCTCCGCGTACTTGAACGCGTCGAAGCGCACGAACCGCACACCTCGGTCCCTGGCCAGCTCCCCTCGGAGGAGGTTGGCCACACCTGACTTGCCCGACCCCCATGGCCCCCACACGGCGATGTTCGTAGGTGTCGGAACGGAGCACACCAGGTGGTGCAGCTGTCCTGCGATATGGCCATGAGCGAGTCGGTCGCCTCGGCCGTCCTCGATCTCCCGATCCTGCACCAGGTCGTCCGACTCCAGCCGACCACCGCCCCCACCCGCCACGTTCACTCCGATCCCCGCGCACCCGCGTTACGGCAGTAGCTGACGCATGACACTGTCATATTCTCGAACCGTCACGCATGACGATAGACCTGGGCACTGGCAGTGGGCAGTGGTGGCGGAAGTTCGGCCGAACTGCGCGTACGGGTGTCTTTGCGGTGCGGTCCGGCGTCGTACGCAGCCGGCATCGGCGGCGGGCTGACCGGACGCGACGTGCACATCGCCGGCGTGGGCAATCCGTCCGCCCGCAACCAGGCCGCCAAGTGTGGTGCGCGGCGACGCTGCCGAGGATGGCCTTGCCGTGTTGCGTAGGTGAGGGCGTTTGTCAGTGGTCGTCGCTACGTTGCTGGGTGATGTCGCTCGATGAGGATGTGGTCGATCATGGGTGAGAAGCTCCGCCGCAACTACAGCAATGCCACCGTGGCGGCGTTGATGACACTGGCTCGTGGCGGCTGCTACGCGCCACGCTGTGGGGCTCCGACTGTGCGGATGATCGACGGGGAACCGGTGATGAACCTGGACATCGCCCACATCCGCGCCCTGAAGCCGGACGGTAAGCGCTTCGACCCGACCTGGACGGTGGACCAGCGGAACAGCTTTGCCAATCTGATTCTGCTGTGCAACGTCCACCACAAGCGGGTCGACGGAGCGGAGGGTGAGCGGTACACAGTTGCGCTGCTTGAAGAGTGGAAAGCCGAGCGTGAAGCGGATGGGCAGGAGGCGCTTGCGGGTCTTACGGGGCTCACGGAGCGGCGGCTGGTCGAGATGATCCATGAGGCGCAGGAAGCGTACGTCGAGCGGCTTGGCCCGCTCCTCGGGGCGATCGCGGAACGCATGCCAGAGCTGGCTTCGCTGGTGAGCCTGCTCCGCTCGGATCTGGACGAACTGCGTGGCATGCGTCCCGTGTCCCCGGACGCGGCGTGGATGCTGTACCAGGCAAGCCAAGGGCTCGGTCATTTGCAGGACAACGCTCCCTGGCTCCGCGAGGCGAGTGACGGTCTGCGACACCTTCAAGACAGTGCGCCTCTCCTGGCAGCGGCTGCGAACAGTCTGGCCCGGCTGGCAGATCTGCCAACGCAACTCGATTCAGCTGCCGGCGAGGTTCGCAGTGCCGCCGCCGCACTGTCCGACGCGCGTCGCTACTGACACCCCTGTCTCAATCCGCAGGCGGCGTCATCGAGTCCGGTTGCGACGCGGTTTGGCCAGTCACCCGTCCTTGCGTCCGAGCGGGGAGAGTATCTGCTCGCGGCGCGCAGGGTATGCGCTAGCCTGCGGGCAGGAATGGAGCCTGGGACGGTACCTGGGCCACCTCCAGTCGTTTTGAGGTACGGAGCGTCGGAAAGCGCCCTCGCCACCACCTCCTTCCCGCTTCCTGTGCACCTGTTCTGTCCGGCCGTCGTGTGCCGGACAGCCGAAAGGCGTTTCCTTGACTATCTACTCTCAGCACGCCGCTCGTGGAAAAACCCAGATCCTGGCGACCTACCAGGGTCCGGATGGCGTCGTGTCCAAGACCGTGACGAGTCTTGCCGAGCCTCCCCTCGCGGTTCCTGTCGTCGACGCCCTCAATCGGATCTCCGCCTTCGCTACCGTCCCTGTCAGCATCCACGACCGCCGGGAACGGCGTGTGGGCTACTACCCGCGCACCCACCTCGCCGCGCTGACCGACCCTGCCGCCCGCACCGCTCTTCTCGGCGGCGCCCACAGTCTGTGGTACGAGTACGTCTGCCTGCGGCTTCACCAGGCGCTCGCCGACCTGGAAAGTGTCGTGGCGGCTCTCCCCGACACGGTCAGTAGGGCGATCCGATCCGAACTGGAGGCAGAGAAGCACGGGTTGCAGACAGGACTCGCGGACTTCTCGGGAACTTCCTCAGAGGAAGAGCCGGAGACCGAGCGCTGCTGGGAGTTCGGGCACCCCTTCGTGAAGTTTGACGACGGGCTGGACACGCTGAGCGACGAGACGCGCGAGCAGCTCGACCGACGTGAATCGGGATTCACCTCGGAGGAACGGGGTATGGCGGTCGCCGCCCTCCGGGTGCTGGTCACCGCGCACTCTCAGGGCGGCGACGTGTTGGCTTCACTCGACGACCCCAGCTGTCGCCTCTTCGTGGAGCCGTACGACTCCGACGGCTTCTACCTGACGATCGAAGCGCCGGAACCAGGCGACGACGAAGCTTCGTGGGAGATCGAGGTCGGTCGTTGGGTGCCGGACGATCCCGAGGAGGAGCCGGGGAACCACACCAGCGCGACAGGCCATGCCAGGGTCTGCTGCGCCCTTCCGGTCGCGCCGACTGCCGATGAGATCGCTCACTTGCTGAAGTCCGTGGACGAGAAGCCGCTGCTGCTCGCCGAGTGGGCTGAGGCGCCTGCGGGAGCAGTGCTCGCAGGGACGGCGATGGTGGTGACCGAACGCTACGACTCGTGATCCGGGCCGGCAAGGAAGCCGTGACGCCAGCGTGATGGGCTGGGAACGGCCTCCACCTCATGCCGAGCGGATACTTCAGCCGTGGGCGTCACCCCGCGAGGGGACGGCCACGGCTGATCCGGCGTGCGTTGCCATCCGGATAGGCTGGGGTTGTCCTAGCGGAGGTTGGCGGACACCAACAAGGACAACCCGGACCGCCAGGTCCGACTGAGCTTCCTGGGCTGACCGAGTCGGTCGCGATCGTCCCGGGCCTCGGCTACGGCCCGCTGGGTGCCTGGCGGGTGGGGGGCTGGCTGGGGGCGCCGGTGTCCGTGGGGGTGGTCAGGTAGGGCCAGGCGACGGGTGGTGCGGGGTGGGTCGGGGTGGCCGGGTGGGTGGAGGGACGGAAGGGGGACCAGTCCGCGGAGGGCGGGGCGGTCGGGGCGGTCGGGGCGGCGAGGGTGGTGAGCGGTTCTCGGGGGGCCGTGTCGGGGTCGGCCTCGGTGCCGCGGCCCAGGTGGTTGAGGAGGTAGTTGAGGAGGACCGCCACCAGGCAGCCGGCGGTGATGCCCGAGCCGAGGACGGTGGCCGCCGGCGCGGGGAGGCGGTCGTAGAAGCCCGGGTCGAGGACGGGGAAGAGGCCGAAGGCGAGGGTGACGGAGACGATCAGGGCGTTGTGGCCGGTGCCGAGGGCGGCCTTGGCCAGGGTGCGGATGCCCGCGACGGCGACGGCGCCGAAGAAGACCACCCCCGCGCCGCCGAGGACGGGCAGGGGAACGAGGGCGACCAGGGATCCCAGGACCGGGACGAAGCCCATGAGGACGAGGACGGCGCCGCAGAGCGTGACGACGTAGCGGCTGCGGATCCGGCTGAGGGCGACCAGGCCGACGTTCTGCGCGTACGCCGTGCTGGTGAACGCGCCGAGGACGCCGCCGAGCGCCGTGGCCAGGCCGAGGGCGCGGAGGCTTCCGGCGATGGTCGAGTCCTGGGTCGGCCGCTCGGTCACGGCGCCCAGGGCCAGCAGGGAGGCGGTGGACTCCGTCATGGAGACGAGCATGACGACCACGGCGGTGGCGATCACGGTGGGAACGAACTGCGGCGCGCCGAACCCGAACGGCACGGGCAGGGCGAACAGCGGTGCCTGGGTGAGGGGGTCGAGGTCGACCTTGCCCAGCGGGACGGCGATCAGGGTGCCGGCCAGCATGCCGATGAGGACGGCGATCCGGCCGAGGAAGCGGCCGGAGAGCATCCGGTGGACGGCCAGGGTGATGGCGAGGGTCGCCGCCGCCAGGGTCAGGTCGGCGGGGGAGCCGAAGCCGGGGGCCTCGGGGTCGCCGCCGCGGGCCCAGGTGCCGGCGATCGGCAGCAGGGAGACGCCGACCAGGGTGATGACGCAGCCGCTGACGACCGGTGGGAAGAACCTGACCAGCCGGCAGAAGACGGGGGCGAGCAGGAGACAGAGGAGGCCGGCCACGAGCGTGGCGCCGAAGATCGCCGGGAGGGCGTCGTCACGCCCTTGGGCGGCGGCGGTGGCGAGCGCAGGCGAGACCACGGCGAACGAGACGCCGTTGACCAGCGGCAGCCTGGCGCCGACGCCGAAGACGCCGAGGGTCTGGGCGATGGTGCCGAGTCCCGCGATCAGCAGACCCGCGGCCAGCAGCGCGGAGAGCTGAGGCGCGGTCAGGCCCAGGGCGCTGCCGATGATCAGCGGTGGGGCGGTCAGGCCCGCGTACATGCCGGCCACGTGCTGGAGGGCGGCGGGCAGCAGGCGGCGGGCGGGAAGGATCTCGTCGACCGGATGCGGAGACGTTTCCGGGGTGCGGGCGGAGGCGCGGGCGGCGGTACGGGCAGCGTTACGGGCTGAGTTGCGGGCGGCGTTACGGGCTGAGGTACGGACGGAGGCGCGGGGCAACAAGGCAGGTCCTCGGGACACCGCCCGCGGGCAGGGACTGCCGAGGGCGTGCGGGCAAGGGTGACCGGCGCCGGGGGACGGCCCGAACCGGGGCTGGCCGGCGGATCGCGCTGCATGGGGTGGGCAGCAACCGACACCGCTGGTTTCGCATCACGGAAATACTTTTCCGTTGTGGACGGGACGGGACTCTAGGACCCCCTTCACCCCTCGTCAACTCCCCCAAGCGGGCGCTGTAGTTCGCACCGGATTCTGGAGGATCCGCCAGTAGCCGCAGGCTCCGACCGGCGTCCCCGCACGGCCCCTTTCCGTAAACCGCGAGGTCACGGGCGCCCTCGCTCTCGGGAGATCCGACAAAGGCACCGGCTCCGCACCGGCGGGGCCCGTGTCGCGGACTCCCGGGCCCTTGGCCGGAGCCCGCCCGCTCCCTACGGTGTCCCGCTATGCCACCCGCAGACGATCCGTACTCCCTGCCCCCCTTCGCCCCCGCCCGCGCCACGGCGATGCGTACGCACCTCGGCCTGACGCTCGGACAGGTCGCCTGGGCCGTCGCCGCCTACCGCGGTTCCCCGCTCCACCCCGACCTGGTCGGCGCCTGGGAAGCCGGCACCGCCGTGCCCGACAGCGCCCAGGTGCAGGCCCTCGCGGCCGCCCTGTGGTGCTCCCCGGCCGACCTCGTCGGGGAGGCGACCACCCTGGCCCAGTGCCGTACCGTCGCCGGACTCACCGTCAACGAGACCGCGACGGCGCTCGGCATCACCCGCGGCCGGTGGGAGGAGGCCGAACGGCGGAACCGCTGGCAGGGCACACCCGCCCAGACCGCGGCCCTCCTGAGGACCCTGTGCCCGCCGCCCGCCTGCTTCGTCGCCGCCTGCGGCACGGCCGCCCAGCTCCGGGTACTGCTCCGTGAGGCCGTCACCACCTGGTGGCCCCACTACGTGGGTCCCCTCACGCGCATCGTGCCGCTCGACCCTGCCGTGCTGCGCCACGCCCTAGAACGCCTCCACCTCGTCTACCAGCGGCTGGAGGGTGCGACGGGCGGGCCTCCCCGCCAGGCGGCCGAGGCACGGGCCGCCGACTTCCTCGAACGCATCGACCTGTACCTCTGGCACCAGCTCCGCGAGGCACTGCGCCCGGCCCAGGAACCGCCCCGGGAACCGGGCCAGGAACCGGCCCAGGCACCGCCCCGGGAACGGGGCCGTTCCACCCCTTGACACCCGACCCCCACCGTGAGGAACTGTTCCGACTCCGCCGGACGGAGTGGCACCGCGCGCATCCCGGACAGATGCGCGGCGGCCGGCCGAAGAACCGCGGGACCCCCGGGACACGAACCCCCTCCTGCCTCCCCTTCGGATCCCCACTCCCCGCTCTCCGGCGCGCCACGGCCACGCAGGCCGGTGGCCTCCAGCCGCCCGCACCCCTGCCGCGCCGACCGCACCACCGCCGCGCCTTCCGTACCGCACGTACCGCCGTTCCACCCGTACCCGTACTCGTACAGCAGAGCCGCGCGTTCGCACGCCGCGCGTCGGTACGTCCTTCCCATCCGCACCCCGCAGGGCCGCGCGTCCCCGACGCCGGCTCTCCCTTAGGGCTGCCCGCGTCCCCCCGGGACCGCCGCGGCCAGGAGACACGTCATGCCGGAAACCCACCCCGCCTCGGACCCGTCGAAGGCCGAAGGCGAGCCCGGTCCCCGCCCCGGGACCCCCGAAAGACCCGAAGCCGGGGGCACCCACCCGGTCGACCAGATGCTGCCCCCGCTGAAGCTCTTCAGTGCCGGTCTCCAGCACGTCGCGGCCATGTACGCCGGCGTCGTCGCACCACCGCTGGTGGTCGGCATCGGCGTCGGACTGTCCACGGCGGACATCGCGTTCCTGATGAGCGCCAGCCTGTTCACCTCCGGGATAGCCACGCTGCTCCAGACCCTCGGCTTCTGGAAGGTCGGCGCACGGCTGCCGTTCGTCAACGGCGTCTCCTTCGCCGGTGTCGCCCCCATGCTGGCGATCGCGAAGGCCGAAGGCCCCGAGGACGCCCTGCCCGTCATCTACGGCGCCGTGATCGTCGCCGGAGTCTTCGGCTTCCTCCTCGCCCCCTTCTTCTGCAAGCTGATCCGCTTCTTCCCGCCCGTCGTCACCGGGACGGTCATCACCCTCATCGGCGTGTCCCTGCTGCCGGTCGCCTTCAACTGGTCCCAGGGCGGGAACCCGCAGGCACCGGAGTACGGCAGCCTCAAGTACATCGGCCTGGCCACCGTCACCCTGCTGATCACCGTGGCCCTGCGCAGGCTGCTGCGGGGCTTCCTCAAGCAGATCTCGATCCTGCTGGGACTGATCGCCGGAACCCTGATCTCACTGCCGCTGGGCGTCGCCGACTTCAGCGCCGTCGGCGACGCCGACATCATCGGCATCCCCACCCCGTTCCACTTCGGCGCACCGCAGTTCGCGGCCGCGGCGATCATCTCCATGTGCATCGTGATGCTCGTGTCGATGACCGAGTCCACCGCCGACGTCCTGGCCCTCGGTGAGATCGTCGAGCGGCCGGCCGACGAGAAGACCCTCGCGGCGGCCCTGCGCGCCGACGGTCTCGGCACGGCCCTCAGCCCCCTCTTCAACGGCTTCGCCGCCAGCGCCTTCGCGCAGAACGTCGGTCTGGTCGCCATCACCAAGGTCCGCAGCCGCTTCGTCGTCGCCGCGGCGGGCGGCATCCTCCTCCTGCTCGGCCTCTGCCCGCTCCTCGCCGCCGTCGTCGCGCTCATCCCGCAGCCCGTCCTCGGCGGCGTCGGCATCGCCCTCTTCGGCACGGTCGCCGCCAGCGGCATCCAGACCCTCGCCGGAGCCGCCCTGGAGCGCGGCGACAACGTCCTCATCGTCGCCATCTCCCTCGGCGCCGGCATCATCCCGATCGCCGCGCCGAACTTCTACCACGCGTTCCCCGAGGGCGCCCGCATCGTCCTCGACTCCGGCATCAGCACCGGCTGCGTCGTCGCCGTCCTGCTCAACCTCGCCTTCAACCACCTCGGCCGCCGGTCCGACCCCGCCCCGGAAGCCGTACCCGCACCGACCGCCCACCACTGACGGCCCGGACCGGCCCCTCCCGCGCGATCAGCGGGAGGGGCCGGCCGCCGTGGGTCCGAAGGGACCGTCCTGGTGAGGTCCTGGTCCTCTCCGGAAGGGGCCCTTCGTCCCTTGATGCGGAAATCGCCCGATCGGACATTTATGGGATGAAGAACAAGCAGCGGGCCCGTCACCGCTCGGAAGAGCTGCCGGTATCACCGCTGGACATCAGGACCGGGGCGCCGCGATGGATCGGCCGCCCGTCAACCAAGCAGGCTGTGGCCCTCGTGCTCGCCTACCTCGTCTACTACCTGGCCGTGGGGTGGGTGGTCGCCCGCTTCGCCGGGGACCGGATCGTCGAAGGCGACGTGCTGGCCACCGCCGCGAGCATCTTCTTCGGGCTGGTCCTGCCGGTCGGGATCGGTGCCCTCACCCTCGTCGGCCTCACCCGCGCCCTGGGCTGGACCCGGAGCGTCTTCGGCCGCCGCGCCGACCGGGGGCCACGGTGGATGTGGCTCGCCCCGGCCCTCGTCTGCCTGGCGATCGCGGGGCACGTCGGGACGATCGAGTGGAGCTCCTGGACGGCGGGGCGGATCGCCGCGCTCGCGGTGGCGGGCCTGTGCATCGGTCTCGCCGAGGAGCTGATCACGCGGGGCCTGGTCGTGAAGGTGCTGCGCGACGCCCGTCACAGCGAGCGGTACGTGATGGTCGCCTCGTCCGTCCTCTTCGCGGCCATGCACTCGGTCAACCTGCTGTCCGGCATGACGCCCGGCACGGTGGCGGCCACCGTCGTCTACACCTTCGGTTTCGGCACGTGCATGTACCTCACGATGCGGGTCACCGGTTCGATCTGGGTGGCGATCGTCCTGCACGCGCTGACCGACCCGACCACCTTCCTCGCCACCGGCGGGGTGGACGAGGGGGCGGTGTCCCAGGGCGGGCTGTGGTCGGCCGTCACCGCGGGCAGCACGTTCCTCATGGTCGCCCTCGCCGTCGTGGCCGTCCTCCTCGTCAAGGGCCGCCGCTCCCGACCGAGTTCGACCTGACCGACCCCGACACCGGCACCGGCACCGCGAGGGGAACAAGCATCAGTCCGTGATCGAGGCCCGGAAGCGGTACCGGTCTCCCCGGTACGTCGCCACCGTCAGCTCCAGCGGACGGGCGTCCTGGTTGAAGGCGAGCTGGGTGGCGACCAGTACGGGCGTGCTGTCGGTGATGTCCAGCAGCCGCCGTTCCGCGTCGGTGGGCTGCCGGGCCTCGACGGAGTAGTCGGCGACGCGCGGCAGTTGGGGCGGGGTCGCGCGGCGCAGGGTCGCGTAGAGGGACGCGGTCGTGAAGTCGGTGTCGGCGAGCGGCGGGCACAGCCCGAGCGGGAGCCGGTTGTGCTCGACGACGACGACCAGTCCGTCGAGGAAGCGCAGGCGCCGCATCTCGAACAGGGGGCTGCCCGGCCCCATCCGCAGCTCCTCGGCCTCCTGAAGGGTCGCCGGCCGTACCGCCGACTCCAGGACCGTCGTGCGGGTCGACAGCCCGTGCTTGAGGGCGTAGTCCGCGAACCCCTGCACCGTGCGGCCGCCGGGCGTGGTCGCCGGGGTGGCGTCGGGCGCGGACGGGCCGCCCATGCGGGTCTCCCTGACGAACCAGCCGCGCGCGGGCGCTGACTCGATGAGCCCGCGGGAGCCCAGCTCGTTCAGTGCCGCGCGCATGGTGACGCGCGAGACCTCGTACCGGCCGGCCAGCGCCCGCTCGGAGGGCAGGCGGTCGCCGGCCCGCGCGCCGTCGGCCGTGATGTCGTCGAAGAGGCGCGTGGCGATCTGCGCGTAGAGGGGAAGGGCGTCGTCGCTGAGCAGGCCCTGAGGCAGGCGGGGCTCGTCCGGAGAAGGCATACCAGTAGCATACCAATAACATACCGTTGACGTCCAACAGGCTGACCAGTATCGTTCCGCGCAGGGTGAGCCGAACGGCCCATCCACCCCCAAAACCTGTCAGAACCGACAGAAACCTGGAGTGGACATGTGGAGCCCGAGTCCGTTGGACGCCGTGGTGCGAGGGCAGAAGGCCGGTGAGCCACGGGGTATCGCGTCCGTCTGCTCCGCGCACCCGCTGGTGATCGAGGCGGCCGTGCTGCAGGCGCTCGACAGCGGCGCGCACCTGCTGGTCGAGGCCACCTCGAACCAGGTGGACCAGTACGGCGGTTACACGGGCATGCTTCCCGCGGACTTCCGGGACCTGGTCCACGGGATCGCCGCCGCCCACCACCTGCCCGCCGACCGGATCGTCCTCGGCGGCGACCACCTCGGCCCGCAGCGGTGGCGCTCGCTGTCGCCCGACGAGGCCATGGCGGAGGCCGACACCCTCGTCGACGCCTACGTCCGGGCCGGATTCACCAAGATCCACCTCGATTGCAGCTTCCCCTGCGCCGGCGACCCCACCCCCCTGACCGACGACATCGTCGCCGAGCGGGCCGCGCGCCTGGTGCGCACCGCGGAAGCCGCGGCCGGAGCCGGAGCCGGCCGGATCCGGTACGTCATCGGCACCGAAGTGCCCGTCCCGGGAGGCGCGCACGAGACCCTGGACGAGGTGGCTCCCACCACGGCCGGATCGGCCCGGCTCACCCTGGAGCGCCACCGCGCCGCCTTCGCGGCCCAGGGGCTCTCCGACGTGTGGCCGAGGATCGTGGCCCTGGTGGTCCAGCCCGGAGTGGAGTTCGACCACCTCCAGGTCATCGACTACCGCCGTGAGCGGACCGCCGACCTGCGCACCGTGCTCGACGACGAGCCGGACATGGTCTTCGAGGCCCACTCCACCGACTACCAGACCGAGACCGCCCTCACCGCGCTGGTGGAGGACCACTGGGCCGTCCTCAAGGTGGGCCCCGGCCTCACCTTCGCGCTGCGCGAGGCGCTGTTCGCCCTCGCCGCGATCGAGATCGAACTGGTGTCCGATGGGCGCCGTTCGCGCCTCGTCGAGATCACCGAGGAGCGGATGCGCGCCGAGCCCACCTGGTGGCGGAGCTACTACGAGGGCGACGCCGACGACCAGCGCCTGGCCCGGCGCTACAGCTACAGCGACCGGATGCGCTACTACTGGCCCGACCCCGAGATCGCCGCCGCGCAGCAGCGCCTCTTCGACAACCTGTCCGCTCTGGACATCCCCCATCCCCTGCTCAGCGCGCACCTGCCCGAGCAGTACCGGCGCGTGCGCGCCGGCGGGCTCGCCCCCACGCCCGAGGCGCTGGTCATCGACCGCGTCCGCGACGTCCTGCGGGAGTACGACCGCGCATGCGCCGCCCACGAGAAGGAGTACGTGTGAACACCCCGCTCAGCACCCTGCCCGCCGACACCGGCGCGGAGCACACGGTCGCCGAGATCGCCCAGCAGCCCGCCCTGTGGCGGGAGGTCGGCCGTATCGTCGCCACCGGGCGCACGGCGCTGGACGCCTTCCTCGGACCGGTCCTCTCCGCGCCGGACGCGCGGATCGTGCTGACCGGCGCCGGCACCTCGGGCTTCGCCGGAGAGGTGCTCCGCACCGGACTGAGCCGCCACCTCGGACGCCGCGTCGACGCCGTCGCGACCACCGACATCGTCGCCGACCCGCACGGCAGCTTCACCGAGGACGTGCCCACCCTCCTGGTCTCCTTCGCCAGATCCGGCGACAGCCCGGAGAGCACGGCCGCGGCCGACCTCGCGGAGCGCTGCCTGACCCGGGTCGCCCACCTGGTCATCACCTGCAACAGCGAAGGACGTCTGGCCCGCGAGCACGCCGGGCGCCCGTCGTCGTACGTGCTCCTGATGCCGCCGGAGGCCAACGACCGCGGCTTCGCGATGACGTCCAGCTTCACGTGCATGCTGCTCGCCGCCCTCCTCGCCCTCGGCCCCGCCTCCGCCGCCGCGTCGGTGGCCGGGCTCGCGGCCGTCGCGGAGAGGATCACCGACGGCGGTCTCGACGCCGCCGTGGACTCCCTGCTCGCCCGGGCCCCCGAGCGCCTGGTCTACCTCGGCGGCGGCACCCTGAAGGGACTCGCCGGGGAATCCGCGCTCAAGCTGCTCGAACTGACCGGCGGCGCGGTCGTCGCGACCGCCGACACCCCGCTCGGCTTCCGGCACGGACCCAAGGCGGTGCTCAACGACCGCACCGCGGTGGTCGTGTACGTGTCGAACGACGCGTACACGCGCAAGTACGACCTGGACATCGTCGCCGAACTCCGCGCGGCGCTGCCGCCGGGCAACGTGGTCGCCGTCTCCGCCCGCCCCGACGGCCTTCCCGCGGACGGCACCTGGCTGGTGCCCGTGCAGCCGGGCACCGACGACACGGCCTTCGCCCTGCCCGCCGTGGTGTGCGCACAGCTCATCGCCCTGCGCGCCTCCCTCTCCCGGGGCATCCGACCCGACAACCCGTTCCCCTCGGGCGAGGTCAACCGCGTGGTGCAGGGCGTGACCGTGCACCCGCTCCCGACCCGCTGACCCCACCCGCCGCACAGCGTCCATGACGACACCGATCGGAGAAGACACGATGTTCCTGGGTGTGGACGGAGGAGGCACCAAGACCGCCTTCTGCCTCATCGACCCCTCCGGGAAGGTGCGGGCCAGGGCGCTGGGCGTCGGTGCCTACTACTTCTCGGACAACGCCGCGGACGGCATCGCCCACGTCGCCCGGGTGCTCGCCGACGGCGTCACTTCCGTGTGCGCCGACGCCGGCATCCGGCCGGCCGACATCCGCTACGCCTTCCTCGGCCTCCCCGGCTACGGCGAGGCCGCCGCGGACGTCGCCGCGCTGGACGCCGTGCCGTACGGAGTGCTCGGACACCACCGGTACGCCTGCGACAACGACATGGTCTGCGGCTGGGCGGGCTCGCTCGGCGGCGCCGACGGCGTCAACGTCATCAGCGGCACCGGATCCATGGCGTACGGCGAACGGCACGGGCACGGCGCCCGGACCGGCGGCTGGGGCGAACTCTTCAGCGACGAGGGGTCCGCCTACTGGATAGCCGCCCGCGGCCTCAACGCCTTCTCCCGCATGAGCGACGGCCGGCTCCCCGAGGGCCCGCTCGCCGCCGTGCTCCGCCGGCACCTGCGGCTCACCTCCGACCTCGACCTCGTCGACGTCGTCCTCAACCGCCTCCAGGGGCGTCGCGGCGAGATCGCCGCCCTGAGCCCCCGGATAGCCGAGGCGGCCGAGCTCGGCGACGAGGCGGCCGGGGCCATCCTCGCCGACGCGGGGCGCGAGCTCGCGCTCCTGGTCGACAGCGCCCGCCGCCGCCTCGGATTCGCCGCGGACGAGACCGTGCCGGTCTCGTACTCCGGCGGGGTCTTCGCCTCGGAAACCGTCCTCGCGTCCTTCACCGCCGCCCTCGCCGACGGCGACACCCACTACGACCTGCGGCACCCGCTCTTCGAACCGGTGGTCGGAGCCGCGCTCCACGCGGCGACACTCGCCGGGGCACCCCTCGACACGACGGCGCTGGACACCCTGCGCGTCCCCCCGGCGGAGACCGTCACGGAGCGGGCCCATGAGCACTGACAAGCGCGGCTGGATGCTCTACGCCGGTCTGCTGATCCTGTTCTGGGGCGTGTGGGGAGCCTTCTCCAGCCGTCCCACGGATCTGTACGGCTACCCCGTGGAGATGGTCTACGTCATCTGGTCCCTCACCATGATCGTCCCCGCCGCCGTCATGCTGCGCCGGCAGCGCTTCGACCGCAGGCCCGTCGCCGCGCTGTACGGACTGCTCTGCGGTCTGACCGGCGCGGGAGGCCAACTGCTGCTGTTCCAGGCCCTGTCCGACGGACCCGCGTACCTGATCTTCCCCGTCGTGTCGCTCTCACCGGTGATCACGGTCCTGATGGCCGTCGTCCTCCTGCGCGAGCGGATCGGGAGGCAGGCGGTCTGCGGCGTCGTCGCCGCCCTGGTCGCGATCGTCCTGGTGAGCATTCCGGCGGGCGGCGACGGCGCCGCGTCCGCCGGGCCGTGGCTTCCGCTCGCGATCGCGGTGTGCGCGGCGTGGGGAGCCCAGGCGTTCTTCATGCGCAAGGCCGCCCTGTCGGGCGTCAACGACGCGACGACCTTCGGCTGGATGACCATCAGCGGCCTGCTGCTGGCTCCTGTCGCCTGGCTGATGGCGGGCGGCCTGCCCTCGGGCGCGCCGTGGCAGGCGCCGGCGCTCAGCGCCGGAACCCAGCTGCTCAACGCCGTCGGGGCGCTGTTCCTGGTCATGGCCCTGAGCCGGGGCAAGGCGGCCGTCGTGGCCCCGCTCACCAACGCGCTGGCCCCCGTCCTCACGATCCTGCTCTCCCTCGCCGTGTACCGGACCCTTCCGACGGTCTGGGCCGCCCTCGGCATCGCCCTGGCCCTCGCGGGCTCGACCCTGATGGTCCGCGCCGACGAGAAGCGCGAGGAGGCCGCGGCGGCGCCGGAGTCGCGCCCGACGGTCACGTTCTGACGGAGCGTCACCGCCCGAGGTCACCTCTCCGCTCTCCCCACGCGCCGGGCCCGATCGCACCGCACAGCGACCGGGCCCGGCGCGCTGTCGTCGTGCCCCCGATCCCTCAGCCCCCCGACACCTACGACAGGCAAGGAACCCGACATGCCCCTCGTCCCCACCGGAGAACTGGTCGCCCGAGCCGCCGCGGACGGCCGGTCGGTCGCCGCCTTCAACGTGATCACCCTCGAACACGCCGAGGCGGTCATGGCCGGCGCCGAGGAAGCCGGCCGTCCCGTGATCCTCCAGATCAGCGAGAACGCCGTCCGCTACCACGGGGGGAGGGCCGAGCCCCTGGCGCGCGCCGCGGGCGCGGTCGCCCGCGCCTCCCGTGCCGAGGCCGCGCTCCACCTCGACCACGTCACCGACATGGAGCTGCTGCGCCAGGCGGCCGACGCGGGCTTCTCCTCCGTGATGTACGACGCCGGAGCGCTCTCCTTCGCGCGGAACCTCGACGCCACGGCGGCCGCCGCGCGCTGGGCGCACGGCGCCGGACTGTGGCTGGAGGCGGAGCTCGGCTACGTCGGCGGGAAGCCGGACGCGCCCGCGAGCGCGCACGCGGCCGGAGTGCGTACGGACCCCGCCGAAGCCGCGGACTACGTGCGCCGCACCGGCGTGGACGCCCTCGCCGTGGCGGTCGGCAGCTCGCACGCGATGACCGAGCGTTCGGCCACGCTGGACCACGGCCTCATCCGCCGGCTGCGCGAGGCCGTCCCCGTCCCCCTCGTGCTCCACGGGTCCTCCGGCGTCCCCGACGGGGAGCTGCGTGACGCGATCAGGGCCGGCATGACCAAGATCAACATAGGTACCGCGCTCAACGTGGCCTTCACCGCGGCGGTGCGTCGCTCGCTGGACGAGGCGCCTGCCCTCACGGACCCGCGTAGCTACCTCGGGTCGGCCAGGGACGAGGTGGCCGCCACCGTGCGGGACCTGCTGCGCGCCCTCGCCGCCGCCTGACCCGGCGTCGTCCGGGAGCATACGGCGCATACGGCGCATACGGAGCCGCGCCGCATACGAAAGGCCGGGTGGCACGAGAAGCTCTCGTGCCACCCCGGCCTCGTCGTGGGCGCGGGACGTCAGCCGATGCGCTGGATGGCCGTGTTGCTGATGTGGTAGCGGTAGCCCGCCTCCCTGATGGCGCGGTCGTGGACCGGGCTGGTGCCGTGCGGCGTGCCGTACAGCGCGACGAACGCCGGCGCCTCCCGGCCCGTGACCCGCTCCACGGCCAGGCGGGGCCGCACGATCTCCCGGTCGAAGTCCTCGGGCGTGATGATCTTGGCGACCTGCTCGTGCGTGGCGGTGTGCGGGGTGATCACGTGCCGCTCCGCCAGGGCGGCGACCTGGTCCCAGGTCATGGCGAGCTGCTCGGTCTCCCGCTCCTCCTCGACCAGGTCGATGTCGTGGGCGTCGGCGAACGCGCGCTGGTCCGCCACCGGGCAGTCGATGAACTGGGTGATGACCGGGAACCACGCGGTGATGCCGAGCTCGTCGCAGATCGGCGCCGCCACCGTGGCGTTGTTCAGGTAGCCCTCGTAGAAGACGGGGATGAACCCCGGGCGGTCCAGGTGCCAGACGCCCGTCGCGAAGAAGCGGTCCAGATCCTCCAGGGTGACGGAGGTGAAGGCCGCGGCGTAGGCGGTGAGGTCCGCGCGCAGCTGGTCGGCGGTGGCGTGCGGGGTGTTGTGGTAGTTGACGACCCGCAGGTGCCGGCCCTCGGTCAGGGCGTTCGCGTGCTGGTCGAATCCGAGGCCGGTCATGCCTGCTTCTCCTGGTGGAAGTGGGTGCGTGCGAGGACGGTGATCACGGAGGCGAGCGCGGCGAGGTCGCTGTCGTCCGCGTCCGGCCTCACCTGCTCGCGGTAGGTGGTGGCAAGTCCGGCGAGGCGGGGGCCCTCGGCGACGGCGACGGCGTCGCCGACCCGGGGCGCGGGGCCGGTCAGGTCCTCCAGGGCGAGGAACATGGGGATGCCCTCCCGCTCCAGGGCCCGCTGCTCGCAGTCGGCCAGGACCGAGCGCGGGTCCGGATGCGGTGTGTACTGAGGACTCATGAGTCGTGCTCCTTACGGTGGGTGGTTGCTGCGTCTGGTCAGGCGAGGGGTTCGCCGCCGGTGGCCGACGTCCCCGGGTGGGGCCAGCTGACGAGGACCAGGTCGGGATGGACGCCGAGTGCCTCGCTGAGCACGGCGCCGGCGCGGTCGACGGCGCGCCGCGTCAGCGCGGCGTCGCGCGGGCGTCCGCGGACGACGGCCACGGCGCCGGGGCCGGTGACCGTCTCCGCGACGACGTGCTGCACGATGACCGCGCCGTCCGGCAGCCCGAGGGCCCCGGCGAACTCCTCGGCGAGGCGTCCGGCGACGGCGGGGGCGGGGGAGGCGCCGGGGGCGGGGGAGGGGGTGGTGAGCTGGATGAAAGGCATGAACACTCCACGGCGGAGGACGGATTGACCTCGGTGCGGACGGGACGGGACGGGACGGGTACGTGGTGCGTGGTGTGTACGCTCCGGACCACCCCCCCCACCCCCCCCAAACCGAGGAGAGAGCTATGACCGTCGGAGGCGAACACGTGCTGGTGGTCGGAGGTACGGGAATCCTGGCCCCCGCCGTCCAGGCCCTCGCGGCGCGTGGGGCAGCGGTCTCCGTGGTGTCCCGCTCGGCCGACGCGTCGCGGCCCGGCGTACCGGTCCCGCCCTCGGGGCTCGTGGTCGCCGACGTCACCGACACGGCGGCGTTCGGCCGCGCCGTCGACGAGGCGGTGGCGTCGCGAGGACCCGTCCGCCTCGCCCTGGCCTACCAGCCGTTCGCGCCGCAGGCCGCCTGGGAGCTGCTGGCGGAGCGTACGGAGGGGCTGATGGTGGCCCTGCTGGTGAGCGCGTTCGCCGCCGAAGGGGCTCCGCCCCCGCCGCTGCCGGAGGGACGGCGGGGCGACGCGGTCGTGCGCCACCTGCTGCTCGGCTGGCACCGGGGACCGGACGGCAGCCGCTGGCACACTCCCGCCGAAGTCTCCGAAGCGGCGCTGCGCGTGGCCGGACGAGGCGAGAGCGCGGTGCTCGGAACTGTGACGCCGTGGTCGGAGCGGCCAGGTCACTGACGAGGGCCCACGGTCGGCCATGTCGCCTCCCTGCGAGGTCGCCCGTTCCCCCGCCGACGAGGCGGGCAGAAACGAGCAGAAATGAGCAAGTGAACGGTCTGGCCGCAACGTAACGACGGCACGGCACCCAGTCAAGGGGTCGGGCTGCTCCTCTTTGCTGCAAGTGAGCAAGAATGAGCAACACCGGGCAAACTTTGGTGGAAGTTATTGATGCTTCCTGGAAGGGGTTGATAGGAACTCATCATTCTGTTGAGGCCCATGAGGAGGCCCCATGCATCTCAGCCGTCGCCAGCTCCTCCGAGCGGCCGGTTCCACCACCATCGCTGTCGCCGCCGCCGGCGCCCTCTCCGCCTGCGGGGGCTCGTCGGGCGGGTCCGACCCCGGCACCCTGACCTTCTCCGTCTGGGGTTCCGACGCGGAGATGGCCGCCTTCAACGCGGTCGCCCGCGCCTTCGAGAAGCAGAACGCCGGCATCAAGGTCAAGGTCGAGCAACTGCCCTACGAGCAGATGCGGACGACGCTCGACGCCCGCCTCCAGTCGGGCCAGGGCCCGGACCTCTTCCGCGTCACGTACAACGACATCGGCGTGTACAGCGCGCAGGGCGTCCTCCAGGACCTCGACTCCGTGATCGGCAAGGACAAGGCCGACTTCATCGACGCCCTGTGGGCCGGTGTCCAGTACGAGGGCAAGCCCTACGGCGTCCCGCACCACACCGACACCTCGGCGGTGCTCTACAACAAGGAGCACTTCGCCAAGGCCGGCATCAAGGACGTGCCCGCCACCCTGGAGGAGGCGTGGACCTGGGAGGAGTTCTTCGAGATCGCCCAGCGCCTCAAGGCGTCGACCGGACACGCCGCGTTCGGCGTCAACTGGCAGCAGTTCGGCGCGTTCCGCTGGTTCAACTGGCTCTGGCAGTCCGGCGGCCGCGCGCTGTCGGCCGACGGGAAGTCCGTCGCCATCGAGTCACCCGAGGCCGGCCGCACGCTCGCCTTCACCAAGTCGTTCTACGACGCCGGGCTCATGCCCAAGAACATGCTCCTGAAGACCAACAACAGCCCCGACCTGGTCTTCCCGACCGGCAAGATCTCCATGGCGTTCGTCGGGGACTTCCTCCTCCCCGACATCTCCACCCGCGCCACCTCCATCGAGTACGGCGCCACGTTCCTGCCGCGCGGCCAGGGCGGGCACGCGGCCGACCTCGGGGGCAACGCCGTGGTCGTCACCCAGCAGAGCCGCAACCCGGAAGCCGCCGCCCGCTTCGCGGCCTTCCTCGCCGAACCCGAGCAGATGCGGCTGTACTGCGAGAAGACCACCGTCCTGCCCGCCCGCAAGCAGCTCGCCGGCGAGCGACTCGACTACGCCGTCCAGCCCTCCCTGATGCCGGTCTTCCAGCAGCAGGCCACCGCCCTCCCCGCCGACCTCGTCCAGCTCGTGACCCTCCCCGGATTCGCGGGCGTCAA
Source organism: Streptomyces sp. NPDC059201 (assembly GCF_042754585.1). Taxonomy (NCBI): domain Bacteria; kingdom Bacillati; phylum Actinomycetota; class Actinomycetes; order Kitasatosporales; family Streptomycetaceae; genus Streptomyces; species Streptomyces sp. NPDC059201. The sequence goes on along the minus strand of NZ_JBHZBB010000016.1, from coordinate 35,717 downwards.
CGACGCGCTGGTCCAGCAGTTGGAGGCGCACTTCGCCGGCGGCCAGTCGTCCGGAGAGACGCTCGCCGCCCTCGCCGACGCCCTGACGAAGGCGCTCGACGCCTGACGGCTCCGGCCCGGCGGCCCCGTTCAAGGAGAACACCCATGGCTTTGGCCAACAGCCCCGCGAGATCCGCGCCGCTCGACGTGCCCGCGAAACAACCACCCCACACCGGAGGGAAACGGCGCCTCAGGAGCAGGCGCGAGGCATGGACGGGCCTGGCGTTCGCCGCCCCCGCGCTCGCCGTGTTCGCGGTCTTCATGCTCTGGCCGCTGGTCCAGGTGTTCTGGCTCAGCTTCCAGAAGACCAGCGGCTTCGGCCTCTCCGAGTTCGTCGGCCTCGGCAACTTCCAGGAGATCATGGGCGACGCCGTCTTCTGGCAGGCCCTGCTCAACACCTCGCTCTACACCCTGCTGTCCGTCCCGTTGTGCCTCGTGGCGGGACTCGGCGCGGCCCTCCTGCTCAACCGCCCCCTGCCGGGCCGGGGCCTGATCCGGGCGATCTTCTACATGCCCGCGGTGATCTCCGGCGTCAGCAGCGCCCTCGCCGCGGCCTGGATGTTCAACGCCGACCTCGGCATCGTCAACAAGCTGCTCACCCTCGTCGGCATCGGGGACGTGGCCTGGCAGTCCCAGGGCGGCCCCGCCATGCTCTCGCTGATCGTCGTCGGCCTGTGGATCGGCCTCGGCTTCAACATGGTCGTCTACCTGGCCGCCCTCCAGGGCATCCCGCGCGAACTCTACGAGGCGGCACGGGTCGACGGCGCCGGCTGGTGGCAGACCCTGCGCTCCATCACGATCCCCTCCCTCGCCCCGACCACCTTCTTCCTGCTGGTCATCGGCATCATCAACAGCTTCCAGGTCTTCGACATCGTGTACGTCATGACCGGCGGCGGCCCCGGCAACTCCACCACGATGCTCGTCACCTACGCCTACACCGCGGGCTTCGACCAGCGCCGCCAGGGCTACGCCTCCGCCATCGGCGTCGTCCTCTACCTCATCGTCCTGATCCTGACCGTGGTGCAGTGGCGCCTGAGCCGCCGCCGGGACGCCGTATGACATCCGCGACCCCCGGCGCCGGCCCCCGGACTCCCGGCCCCACGCCCCACCACCCCGCACGCACGAGGAGAACAGCCATGCCGACCGCACGGGAGACGCGCGAGCGGCGCGCGACCAGGGCGCGGCTGGCCCTGGCCGTCACCGGAGCACTCGCCATGCTCTTCCCGGTGTACTGGATGGCGGTCACCGCCCTCTCCTCGCCGGCCGAACAGCGCAGCGGAGAGCTCCGCCTGTGGCCCTCGACCCTGCACTGGGCCAACTTCACCGACGCGTGGGAGAAGTTCCCCTACGCCGACTGGATCCTGAACTCCGCCGTGATCGCCGTCGGGGCCGTCGTCCTGACCGTCGTGATCAACCTGATGGCCGGCTACGCCTTCGCCAAGCTGCGCTTCCCGGGCCGGAACATCCTGTTCATCCTCATCCTCAGCACCCTGATGGTGCCGGTCCAGGTCGTGATGGTGCCGCAGTTCCACCTCGTCGTGGACTTCGGCCTCATCGGCTCCGACTGGGGTGTGATCCTGCCCCGGCTCGCCGAAGCCTTCGGCCTGTTCATGGCGCGCCAGTTCATGATGGGCATCCCCGACGAGCTGATCGAGGCGGCGCAGGTCGACGGCGCGGGACAGCTCCGCATCTTCACCCGTGTGGTGCTGCCGCTGTGCAAGCCGCTGATCGCCGTCCTCGTCATCTTCACCTTCATGTGGCGGTGGAACGAGTTCGCCTGGCCGCTGATCGTCCTCAAGGACCCCGGGAGCTACACGCTCCAGGTGGGACTGCTCTTCCTGAAGAACCAGTACGGGCACGACTACGGCGCGCTGATGGCCATGTCCCTGGTGTCGATGCTCCCCATGCTGCTCGTCTTCGCCGTCTTCCAGCGCCACTTCGTCGAAGGCATGGCCCGCTCCGGGATCAAGTGACGGCGCGGCTCCCCGGGGCCCCGGCCCCCCGCCGCCACCCCGCTCCCCCGCACGACAGGAAACCTTCATGATCAACGTCTGCGTCACGCTCGACTTCGACGACGACTGGCTCGCACAGGTCGCCGCGGTCTCCGACGACATCACCCTGCACAAGCACCTCGCCGCGTCCGCCGAGGACCTCCCCGCCGACCTGCTCGCCCGGACGGACGTGCTCTACACCAGCACCGTCTTCCCCACCGCCGCGCAGGCGCCCCGCCTGGGCTGGGTCCAGCTCGACACCTCCGGGTGCGATCACGTGCGGCCCACTCCGCTGTGGCGGTCGAGCACCCCCCTCACCACCATCGGCGGCGTCTCCCCGAAGCCGCTCGCCGAGTACGCGCTGATGATGATCCTCGCCCACGCCCACCACCTGCCGGCCATGATCGGCCTCCAGAACAAGCCCGACTGGCCGGACTTCGACCACCGCTGGAACCGGCTCATGCCCAGGATGCTGCCCGGCGCCACCGTCGGCATCGTCGGATACGGCCGGATCGGCAAGGAGATCGGACGCCTCGCCCAGGCATTCGGCATGAACGTCATCGGCATGCGCCGAGGCGCCGAACGCGGCGGTGAACGCTACGCGGACCCGGCCCAGGAGGACACCGCCGAGGTCGTCGGTCCCGACGGCCTGTACGACCTGCTCGGCCGCTCCGACTACGTCGTCCTCACCGTCCCGCACACCCCCGCCACACACCACCTGCTCGACGCGGAGGCGTTCGCCTCGATGCGCCCCGGCACCGTCCTGATCAACGCCGCGCGCGGCGGCGTCGTCGACGAGACGGCGATGCTCTCCGCCCTGAGGAACGGGCAGCTCGGCTTCGCGGCCCTCGACGTGTTCGCCACCGAACCCCTCCCGCTCGACAGCCCGCTGTGGAGCGAACCGAACGTCCTCGTCACCCCGCACGTCGCCGGCTTCGCCCCCGCCTACCACACGCAGGTGCGGGCCCTGTTCACCGAGAACCTGCGCCGCTTCCTGGACGGCCGGGAACTGCTCAACCTCGTCGACCGGAACGCGGGGTACTGATGCTGAGCGAGAGGCGCCGGGACCGACTGCTGTCCCACGTCAAGGAGCGCCGCTCCATCGGCGTCGACGATCTGGCCCAGCTGCTCGGCGTCAGCGTCTCGACCGTACGCCGCGACCTGGACGAGATGCACGAGCGCGGCCTGCTCCGCCGCGTCCACGGCGGAGCCCTCTCCCTCCAGGACCCCGAGGCCGACGAGGGACCCGTCAACGACCGGGCCGTGGACAACACCGACGCCAAGCACCGCATCGCCGCCCGGGCCGTCGAGCTCATCGAACCCGGCAGCACCATCCTGCTCACCGGCGGCTCCACCACCGCCCAGATGGTCCCGCACCTGGCATCCGTCCCGGACGTCACCGTGGTCACGAACTCCATCGCCATCGCGCACGACCTCGGCACCCTGCCCACCCCCGTCCAGGTCATCGTGCTCGGCGGACTGATGCGCACCGGCGAGATGTCGCTGCTCGGCTACCTGACGACCCAGGCACTCGCCGAGCTCCACATCGACATGGCCTTCCTCAGCGCCTACGGCCTGGACCACGAGTACGGCATCCTCGGCGCCCACCTCGCCGAGGCCGAGACCGACCGCAACATGGTCGCCGCCGCCCGGCGCCTCGTCGTCCTCGCCGACCACAGCAAGTTCAGCCGGCGCAGCGCCGTACGCATCGCGCCCAACGCCCGCATCGACGTCCTCGTCACCGACCGGGAGACCCCGGAGGAGCCGCTGGACGCCCTGCGCGAACACGCCGTCGCCATCCACCAGGTATGACCCCGCCGCACCCCCGGGTGCCGGCCTCCACACGAAGGGAACACCCCGCCATGCCCGACTCCCGGGTCCTCGTCCTGATCGGCGCCGGCAGCGCCGTCTTCACCCGCGGCCTGCTCGCCGACCTCATCTCCGCCGACGACCTCGGCGCCTGGGAACTGCGCCTCGTCGACGTGAACGAGGAGGCCCTGTCCGTCGCCGACCGGCTCGCCCAGCAGATGGCCACCGCCCGCGCGGCCGACGGCCGCATCACCGTCCGCTCCTCCACCGACCGCCGCGCCATGCTGCCCGGCGCCGACTACATCGTCACCTGCGTGGGCGTCGGCGGCCGGCCCGCCTGGCAGGAGGACCACGAGATCTGCGTGCGGCACGGCGTGTACCAGCCCGTCGGCGACTCGGTCATGCCCGGCGGCATCTCCCGGCTGCTGCGCACCGTACCCGTCATGGTGGACATCGCCCGCGACATCGCCGAGCTCGCCCCCGACGCGTACTTCTTCAACTACAGCAACCCGATGACGGCCAACATCCAGGCCATGACCCGCTACGCGGGCGTCGACGTGGTGGGCCTCTGCCACGGCATGCACCACGTCCAGCGCGAACTCGCCGCCTTCGCCGGCCTCCCCTTCGAGGAGACCTCCACCCTCTACGCCGGCATCAACCACCTCACCTTCATCTACGACTTCCGGCACGAGGGCCGCGACGCCTGGCCGGCCGTCCGCGAGCGGATGACCCGCGAGCTCGCCGAGCCCGCCGACCCCGCGGACATCGGCTCCATCTGGGAGAACGGCAAGGCATGGCACAACCCCTTCTCCTGGGAGGTCTTCCAGCGGTACGGCGCCTACCCGGCGGCCAACGACCGGCACGTCGTGGAGTTCTTCCCCGAGCGGTTCACCGGCGGCGCCTACTACGGCAAGACCCTCGGCGTGGACGCCTTCTCCGTGCCCGAGATCCTGGCGTGGGGCGAGGCCCGCTACGAGGGCATGCGGGCCCAGGCCGACGGCGAGGTCCCGCTCGACGAGACGGTGTTCGACCGCTCGACCGGCGAGCAGGAACAGCTCATCGCGATCATCAGGTCGATCACCTTCGACCGCCGCGAGATGTTCTCCGTGAACGTCCCCAACCGCGGAGCCGTCCCCGGACTGCCCGCCACCGCCGCCCTGGAGATCCCCGGCGTGGCCACCGCGCGCGGACTGCGCCCCGTCTCCGTCCCGGACCTGTCCGCCCCGCTCACCTCGATCCTCGCGCGCCGCCTCACCTCGGTCGACCTCGCCGTGGAGGCGGCCATGACCGGCAGCCGGGACCTGGCCGTCGAGGCGGTTCTCGCCGACGGCGCCGTGAGCGCCCCCGACGCCGCCGCGGCCCTCATGGACGAGCTGCTCACCGCCCAGAAGCGCTTCCTGCCGCAGTTCGCCTGACCGCTCCCACCCCCTTCCCCACCACTCAGGAGCTCGCATGAGACTCGCCCGCATCCGGTACCCCGACGGCCGTGTCTTCGCCGCACGCGTCGACGACGCCACCGCCGTGCCCCTGGCCGAGGAACAGCCCGGCCACATGGCGGACGCGGTGCGCGACCTGATCGCCGCCGGCACCGACACCGCCGCGCTGGAGCCGGTCGCCCCGCCCCTCCCGCTCGCGGACGTACGGCTGCTCAGCCCCCTAACGGCCCCGCAGAAGATCATCTGCATCGGCCTGAACTACGCCGACCACATCCGCGAGACCGGGCTCGACACCCCCACCACCCCCCTCGCGTTCGTCAAGACCGCCCACTGCCTCACCGGCCCCTACGACACCGTGACCATCCCCCCGGGCGCCACCGAGCAGCTCGACTGGGAGGCGGAACTCGCCGTCGTCATCGGCCGGACCGCCCGCGACGTCACGCCCGAAGCCGCCGCCGGGCACGTCTACGGCTACACGGTGGCCAACGACCTGTCCGCCCGCGACGCCCAGTTCTCCGACGGGCAGTGGTTCCGGGGCAAGAACTTCGACGACTTCTGCCCCCTCGGCCCGTGGATCGTCACCGCCGACGACCTCCCCGAGCCCCAGGCCCTCGCCATCTCCGCGCGCGTCAACGGCACCACGGTGCAGGACAGTTCGACCAAGGAGATGATCTTCGGCGTCGGCGAGGTCATCTCCTACCTCTCCCGGTTCATGACCCTGTACCCGGGAGACGTCATCGCCACCGGCACCCCCCACGGCGTCGGCATGGGCCGCACCCCGCAGCTCTGGCTGCGCGACGGAGACGTCGTCGAGGTCGAGGTCGAGGGCATCGGCACCCTGCGCACGCCCGTACGGATCACCGAAGCTTCCCGAGAGGACTCCGCGTGAACATCGCAGACGACCCCGACCGGGCACCCGCCCGCTCCCACCTGTACGCGATGGGCCTGTCCGACGAGGACATGCGACGCCCGGTCATCGGCATCGCCTCCACCTGGACGGGCACCATGCCCTGCAATCTGACCCACCGCGAACTCGCCGGCCACGTCGCCGACGGCGTGCGCCGCGCCGGCGGCACGCCCATGGAGTTCAACACGATCGCCGTCTCCGACAACCTCACCATGGGCACCCCCGGCATGCGGGCGTCGCTGGTGAGCCGGGAGGTGATCGCCGACTCCATCGAACTCATGGGACGCGCCCACCAGTTCGACGGCATCGTCGCCATCGTCGGCTGCGACAAGACCGTCCCCGCCGCCATCATGGCCCTCGCCCGCCTCGACCTCCCCGCCGCCGTGCTCTACAGCGGCAGCATGATGCCCGGCCGCTGGCGCGGACGTGACGTCACCATCCAGGACATGTGGGAGTCCCTGGGCGAACGCGCCGTGGGCCGCATGGACCAGGCCGACGTCGACGACCTCGCCCGGCACGCCTGCCCCGGCGCCGGCACCTGCGCGGCCCAGTACACCGCGAACACCATGGGATCCGTGGCCGACTTCCTCGGCCTCGCCCCCTTCGGCGTCGGCGACATCCCCGCCGTCGCCGACGAGAAGCGCACCGCCGCGGCGCACGTGGGCGAGGTGGCGATGCGAGCCGTACGGGACGGGATCCGCCCCTCCGACCTCCTCACCGCCGACGCCCTGCACAACGCGATCGTCTCCGTCGCGGCCATGGGCGGGTCCACCAACGCCGTCCTGCACCTCCTCGCCATCGCGCGCGAGGCCGGACTGCCCCTGCGCATCGACGAGATCGGCGCCGTCTGCCGCCAGGTGCCCATCGTGGCGGGCCTCAAGCCCAGCGGCCCCCACACCGCCGCCGACCTGTGGCGCGCCGGGGGCACCTCGCTCGTCGCCCGGCGGCTCCTGGACGCCGGACTGCTGCGCGAGAACGTCACCCTCGTCGACGGCCGCGCCTTCCGTCAGGTCGCCGACGACGCGCGGGAGGCCGACGGCCAGCGGGTCGTGACGACCGTCGCCGAGCCGGTCAAGCCCGCCGGCGCGCTGGCCGTCCTGCGCGGCTCCCTCGCCCCTGACGGCTGCGTCCTCAAGCTGGGCGGGCGCCCCGACTTCCGGCGGGAGGGCCCGGCCCGCGTGTACGACTCCGAGGAGGCGTGCTTCGCCGCGATCCAGGCCGGCGAGGTCGTCGCGGGAGACGTGGTCGTCGTCCGCTACGAGGGCCCCGCGGGCGGCCCCGGCATGCGGGAGATGCTCTCCATCACCGGCGCGCTGGTCGGCCAGGGGCTCGGCGACTCCGTCGCCCTGGTCACCGACGGACGCTTCAGCGGTGTCTCCCACGGACTCGTCATCGGCCACGTGGCCCCCGAGGCGTACCAGGGCGGCCCGATCGCGCTCATCGAGAACGGCGACCGGGTGGCCGTCGACACCGCGGCCGAAACGCTGGACCTGCTCGTCGACGACGACGTGCTGGCGAAGCGCCGCGCCGCCTGGACCCGTCCCGAACGGCCCGTCGAACGAGGGGTGTTCGCCAAGTACGTGTCCACCGTCGGCTCCGCCTCCGACGGCGCCGTCACCGTCTGACCCTGCCCGTCCGTCCAGCCGTCGCCCCCGTCCATCCGCCCATCCGTCCACCCGTCCACCCGTCCGTTCGGACCCAGGAGACGTACACCCGATGCCGCACCGTTCAGCCGCACCCCCGCTCGACACGCCCTTCCCCCCGCTCCTGGGCTCGCCCGGCTTCGCCCAGGGGCGCTACGGGGCGCGGGGGAACTTCGAGTTGGTCGTCCCCGACCCCCACGACGGGCTGTGGGTCTTCTGGCACAACAACGACCCGGCCGCGTCCGGTACCGCTCCGGTGCCGGGCCCGCCGCCCGGCGCGTGGAGCGGGGGTCTCCACTTCGCCGCCGGCCACCGGTACACCTCGGCCGCCGTCGTCCAGAGCGTCCACGGACCGGACCACCTGGAACTGCTCGCCGGCGACGGCACCGCCGTGCACCGGTGGCGCTGGAGCCCCGAGCGGGCGTTCACCCACGAGGGCACGCTGCCGGTGCGCGCCGCCGGAGCGCCCGCGCTCGCGGAAGGCGCCGACGGTGTCCTGTTCGCCGCGGTCCCCCTCCCGGACGGGGGAGTGGCGCGGTGCGCGGCCCGGCCCCGGGACTACCCGGAGCTCGACTGGGAGGTGACCGAAGCGCACCGCGCGCCGTCGTCGGCCGTGGTGTCGGCGGCGGTGGTGGCGGGGGGCGCGTTCGCGACGGAGCCGGCCGTGATCGCCACGGCCGGCGACGGGTCGCTCCTCGTCTGGCACGGGGGCGGCCCGGGACGGATCATCGGCTCGGTCGCCGCGCCCGCGCACGTCACGGCCCTCGCGATGGGCGACACCCTGCGCTGCTACGCGGTCGGCGACGACGCGGTCCTGCGCGTGGTGGACGGCGACGGGCGCCGGTGGGCGGACGTGCCCCTGCCGGGCGCGGGCCGGATCCGGGGCCTGGCCGTGACGGCGGTCTCGTACGACTCCGACCGGACGGAGCTCGCCGTCCAGCGCGGCGACGGAATCCTGCACCTCGTGCAGGACGGCGGCCCGGACGGCGCGTGGGAGATCGGCGAGGCCCGGAGCCGGGTCCTCCCGGGGCCGGGCGTGCCCGAGGGCGTCCACCGCCGGGGCTGAGGCGCGAGGTGGTGCCGGTCAGGCCAGCACCACCTCGATGCCCTGCTCGCGCAGCGCGTCCAGTTCCTCCCGCGGTGCCGAGCCGTCGGTGACGACGGTGGAGACGCGCTCCGGACCGACGATCCGGATGCCGCCGCTCCGGGCGAACTTGCTGCCGTCGGCCAGGACGACGATCCTCGCCACGCTCTGCAACAGGAAGCGATCGGTGTCGGCCTCGGCGATGTTCGCGCCGGTGAGCCCGTGCCTGCCGATGCCGTACGTCGTCACGATCGCCTGGTCGACGCTCAGTTCGGCCATGGCCAGCCGGGTGAGGTGGCCGAGGAGGGAGTTCTCGCCGTGGCGGAGGTAGCCGCCGAGGACCACCACGTTGATGTCCGGCCGGTCGGAGAGGAGCGTGGCGATGGTGAGCGAGTTCGTCACCACGGTCAGGCCGGGCACCTGGTCGAGCCGGCGCACCAGCGCCTCGGACGTGGTGCCTCCGGTGATCAGCACGGTGGAGCCGGGCTCGACGAGTCGCGCGGCGGCATCGGCCAACTCGTCCTTCTCGCGCGGATGCTCCTGACGGCGTTCGCCGGGGCCGGGTTCGTCCGTGGGCCCGTCGGCCGCCGTGGTCAGCACCGCGCCGCCGTGCACCCGGACGAGCGTGCCGGCCTTCTCCAGGAAGGTCAGGTCCCGCCGTACCGTGGAGGGGGACACGTCCATGAGCCGCGCCAGCTCGGACACCTCACCGACGCCTTCCTCCCTCACCAGCCGCACCAGTTCGATGCGCCGTTCAGCGCTGAGCATGTCCTGTCCTGTCCGTCGTCCTCACGGCCGCCGGGATCAAGGCGGACGGCTCCCATTATTCGCCACCCGCCCCCCGCCCCGCACTCGCCGCCCGGAGCGCGCCCTTCGGACCGGGTGCCGACCGTCGGCGCCGAGAGCCTCGATTCCGGCGGCAACGGGCAGAGCAGGATGCCGCGTTGGGCTCTCGGCACGTGAAACCCCCCAGGCCACCGGCCTGGGGGGTTTCACGCCGCACGGGGGTCCCCGGAGGGGATCAGTCGGTCCGGCGGCGGCGGACGGTCAGGCGCAGCGCCAGCCCGGCGAGGAGCGCGACGCCGGCGAGGAGCCCGGCGAGGAGCGTCCCGTTGTCCGCCCCGGTGTCGGGCAGGTGACCTCCGTCGTCGTCAGGGTTCGGTCCCGGCCCGGGGCCAGGACCGGGACCAGGCCCGGGCGGCGGGGTGGGGGAGGGGGTGGGAGTCGGGGTCGGGGTGGGGGTGGGCGGGGTGTCGAAGGTGTTGGTGATGTCGACGGTCGCCGATCCGTCGACGACGACCTCGCCGTCCGTGCCTCCGTCGGAGGCCGTGTACGTGACGGTGTCGCCGGTCGGCACGTCGGTCTCCGTCACCGTGCAGGTCGCGCCCGCGGGGACGCTGATCTCGCGGCTCTCACCGTCCGACAGCTCGAACGCGCGGTCCTCGGGCGCGAGGGAGACGTCGCCCTGGTCCGTCGTACAGGCGAGGGTGAAGTCGTACGGGCCCGCGCCGCCGTCGACGACGTGCTTGGTGACCTTGATGACGCCGGCCGGGAAGGTGTTCGTGACGGTGATGGCCGCCCCGTCACCGGAACCGTCACCGGAACCGTCGGCCGTGATCACGGCCGGGTTCTCGGGGGTGCCGTGGTCGACGACCGTCTCCGCGGCGCCGCCGGTGCCGGTCTCCTCGGCCCAGCAGCGGGTGTTCACGGGGAGCGGCTCGATGACGACCGGTTCGGTGGCGGTGACCTCGTACGTCTTGTGGAGCACGAGGTCGCTCGCGGCGCCCGAGGCGTCGGGCAGGGCGCAGGAGACGCGTACCTGGAAGGTGCGGTCCTCGGCGTAGGAGGCGGCGTCCCCGTCGAGGGTCTTGATCAGCCGCAGTTCGCCGAACCGGTAGGTGTTGGTGATCCGGGCGGTCTGGACCGAGGGGGTGCCGATGCCCGGCTCGATGGTGACGTGGACCGGGTCGCTCTCCGGGTGGTCGGCGCTGCCGCCGCGGGCGGAGGTCTCCCACACGTCGCACTCGGCTCCGGCCGGGAGTCCGTCGATGGTGACCGGCTTGTCGGCGGAGACCTGGTAGTCCGCGTCGAGGACGGTGCGCTCCGGTCGGCCCTGCGGCTGGATGACGCAGGTGACGTGGAACGGGAAGGGGGCCTTGCCCAGCGCCGGGCCGAGCCGGTCCGGGTGCTCGCCGATCGCCTTGACCAGCTTCAGGGAGCCGTAGGCGAGGGCGACGCCGACCTGGATCGGCTCGTTGGCCTGGAGGACGCGGGGCGTTCCCGCGCGGTCGGTGGTCTCGTTGTGGGCGTACGAGTTCCAGGCGATCGTCGGATCGCCGTTCCGGGTGACGTCGATCGGGGTGTCCATCGCGAAGGTGATGTCGACGGATCCGCCGGGTGCGAGCGGGGTCGGGAAGGTGAGGTCGAGCCGGGTGCCGCGGGCCCTCGGGCCGAAGGCGTCGTCCCAGGTGCCGTCCGCGCAGCGCGCCGCGTTCGAGCCGGCGCCGCCCATGTTCAGGTCGTCGGTGCAGAGCGGCTCGTCGTTCTCGTACGCGACCGTCATCGTGCCGGGACCGGTGAGCTGGGGCCGGGTGGCGAGGAGGGGGCGCTTGTCCCAGGCGGTGCCGCGGGCCTGGTCGAGGATGACGCCCTTGTCGCCCTGGACGGGGAAGCGGTCGACGATGCGCATCGCGGTGCCGGGTTCGGTCCCGGAGTTCTGGACGCGCAGCAGGTACTGGTAGCGGTCGCCCGGGTTGACGAGGGCGATGCAGGGGTTGGTGGTGTAGCGGCGGCCGTCCGCGTCGGTGGCGGTCAGGCAGGACGCGTCGCCGGTCTCGACGACCTCGCCGCTGCGCTGGTTGTACCAGCCGAGGCCGTCGTTGCCGGACACCCACTTGCGGGCGGCGAACGCTGCGCCGGACTTGGCGGTGAGGGTCGCCTCGGCCACGCAGTACCGGCCGTCGCCGAAGGCGCCGTCGTCCTGGGCGGTGCCGTCGCAGGCCATGTCCGGGTCGGAGGAGGTGGCGCCCATGGTGTTGGTGACCACGTCACCTGCGTCGATACCGGCCTCCAGGCTCACGTGGATCTCGATGGTGAGCGTGGCGCCCGGCGCGAGGACCCAGTCCGTGCCGTCGGCGTTCTTGGAGAAGTCCCAGGTCAGGCCGGAGACGCGGCCGCCGTCGGTGGTCTCGGCGAAGACCGGGGCGGGGACGGGCGGGGTGCCGTCGGGCACCTTCGTGTCGATGACCTTGAACGGCTGTCCGCCGTCCCCCTGGAAGCCGTCGACGAAGGCGATGCCCGGGGGCAGCGCGTCCTTGACGACCAGGTGCGGGATGTTCGCGGTGCCGGTGTTGGTGACCTTCAGGGAGAAGGGGGCGTCCTCACCGGGGGCGAGAACGGTGTCGGGGTCCTTGCTCACGGCGAGCACCGGGTCGCCCTTGACCAGGTTCAGCGTGGCGTCGACGGGAGCGATGTCCTTCGGCTTGTCCTCGTCCTCCACCTTGGTGAGGAACCGGCCGCTCGCCGTGTCCTCCAGGTGGGCCGGGACCGGCTCGCCGTTGCTCCGCAGCGCGGGCCGGGGGCTGACGGTGAAGACGAGCACGCCGTCGCACGAGGACGCGGCGCAGGGGGTGATCGTGTAGCCGTCGTTGAAGGAGCTGGTGGAGGAGTAGGTGACGCGCAGTCCGGTGACGTCGGCGGCGGCGACCCCGGCGGGCAGGGCGGCGGAGCCGGCGGGGGTTCCGTCGACCCAGGCGCCGTTCACGTACGCGTCGAGCTGGACGCGGTCGGCGCCCGCGGGCATCTGGTTGGACGTGATGCCGGTGAGGTCGACGGCGTCGAAGAAGTCCTCGTCGAGGTCGGTGACCTGGAGGTACTTCGCCGACATGTTGCCGGTGTTGCGGATCGTGAGCGTCGTGTCGGCGGTCTGGCGGGGCAGGCCGGGCACGTACGCGGGGAGCTCGCCGGGGCTGATCGACTTGTTGAGGGAGGCGGAGTCCGAGGCGGGTCCTGTGTTCAGGCCCGGGGAGCAGACGTTCCCGCCGGGGACGTAGTCGCCGCCCGCCGTGATCGAGTAGCAGTTGGTGAACGTGACGCCGTTCTCGGTGCCCTCGCGGCGCTCGGTGACGACGTCGACGGTGAAGCTCGTCTGCGGCGGCATGTTCCCGTCGTACGAGGCGCGCACGCCGACGGCGCGGTGCAGCAGCGTGGTGTCGGAGGCGTCGTACGGCACCCAGGCGCCGCTGCCGCCGTCGGCCTCGGGGTCCCACAGCTCGATGGTGACGGGCGCGGAGGACGGGGAGACGCTGACGGAGTCGATCTGGAGGACGTCGAAGGGGCTCTCGCCGGTCGGCCTGCCGTCGGGGCCCGCGGGCGGGTCGGTGAGGACGGGGTCGACGAGCGGCTTGTTGCCGTTGTTGGTGACCTTCAGGTGCATGGGGATCGGCTGGCCGGGCGGTACGTCGGTCTGGTCGACGGTCTTCTCGCCCTCGCCCGAGGTGTTCGGCGACTCGATGGGCAGCGTCCGGCAGGCGGTGCCGGAGGCGGTTCCGCTGCCGTCGGTGCGGCCCGCGTCGCCGGTGAAGCCCGCGCAGTTGGAGACGCCCGGGCTGCCGCCGGAGGGCAGGTCCTCGGAGGTGACGGCCGAGGTCAGGGTGGCGTGCAGGTCGAGGCCCGCGTCGGCGCCCGGCTCGATGGTCGGGTTCCCGTCGGCGTCGACGCCGGTGTAGACGACCTCGACCTTGGCGACGGTGGTACCGGCCTTCGCCACGTCGACCGTGGTGTTCTCGGTGTACGTCCGCGTGGTGCTGGTGCCGTCGGCGTAGGTGACGGTCAGCTTCGCCTCGGTGGCCCCGGCGGGGAGACGCAGCCGCACCTGGTCGACGTCGAGCTTGTCGAACTCGCTGGTGGCGGTGGCGTCCGGCTCCGTGACGGTGATCGACTTCACCGGGAACGGCGAGCCGTTCGTGACGTCGACCAGGGTGCTGACCGGCGAGTTCTCGCCGAGGACGGCGTGCTCGCCGGTCTCCTGCGCGAAGTCGCCATCGGTGTCGGGGACGTACTTCTTGGTCCCGGTGAGCACGAGGATGTCGGGCAGGATGTCGTACGTGTCGCAGGCGTCGGTCCCGTTCACCGTGCCGTCCGTGGCCTCCTTCGCCGCGGGTGTGGCGCAGTTGTTCACGGTGATCTTGTCCGTCGGCCGCAGCGGGGAGCCGTCGGAGCGCTGGGTGTCGCGCAGCTCCAGGCCGATCTCGACGGTGCCGCCGGTCGCGTCGTACGGCAGGGGCTCGCCGGCGCTGTCGGAGAAGACGACCTCGACGCCGACGACGTCCTCCGGGTCCACTCCCACGGGGAGCGGCAGCGTGCCCGGCGACGAGATCGACGCGCCGGTCCGGGTGTCGCCGCCCGTGGTGGTGACGACCAGGTGCGCCTCGTCGGCGCCGGCCGGGAAGCGGGTCACGGTGGCGCCGGTGAAGTCGAAGAGCTCGAAGGTCTCGGCGCTCTCGTCGGTCACCGACAGCTCGGTGACCTCGGCCGAGGAGGAGGAGTTGTTGCGGACCCCGAGCGTGAGGGTGGACTCCTCGCCGCTGCCCGCGACGGCCGAGCCGTCCTCCCAGGTCTTCGTCGCCACCGGCTCGACCACCTTGGGGATGGTCACGGTCACGTCCGTGGAGCCGGTCTTCGGGTCGGCGTTGTCCGCGGAGACCCGGGCGGTGTTGGTGACGGTCGCGCCCTCCTCGTAGGAGGTGTCGGCGGGCAGCCGCATCCCGACCTCCACGGTTCCGGCCTGCCCGGCGCGCAGTCCGGTCTCCCCGGCGGGGTTCTGGAGGGACTGCTTGTAGACGATCGTCAGCTTCCGGGTGGCCTCGTCGTAGGTGACGTCACGCGTGGTCGTGCTCTTGGGCAGGCTGGTCACGTCCAGCCCTTCCGGCAGCGTGTCGGTGACGGTGAAGTCCACGCAGTCGACGGTCAGGCCCGAGCACTGGCCGTTGAGGACGTAGACGAACTCGTCACCCGGCGCGAGCGGCTCGCCCCCGGTGTCGTTGGTCTTCGTGATGCCCACCGCGCTCCGCGGATCACCGGGCGCGAGCACCACGGCAGCCGCCGGCGAGGCGTGGAGAAGACTCAGCGCGGTCGTGATTCCTACGGCGAGCCGGACGAACCGGGGCCGACGTCTGGCCATGAATCAGTCCTCATCCGCACCGGGGCCGGCACCCGGCAGGCGCCTGCGCCACCGGCGCTCGTGCCAAAGGTCACCAGTGATCATCAGGACCTTAGGGACGAACAGGAACGGATGTACCGCGCCGCGCCGTATGAAATATGACAAATCGTCAAATCGGTCGAACGCCTCATTTCTCCCCTTTTCATGCCATTCTTTCGGAATGATCTCCTCATCCAAGGACGCGCAGCCCTTCATCACCGACCAGCACGCGCGCCTCCGCGAGCGGCTGCCCTTCTCCGACACGCAGGACTTCGACGACGCGTCACGGGGACTGATCGCCCGCCGCGCCCCCGGCGCCGTGACCGCCGAGGACGGCACCACCGTGTGGGACGGCGACACGTACGCCTTCCTGGAGGGCGAGGCCCCCGACACCGTGAACCCGAGCCTGTGGCGCCAGTCGCGACTGGTCGCGCAGCAGGGCCTGTTCGAGGTGGTCGAGGGGATCTACCAGGTACGCGGCCTCGACCTGTCGAACGTCACCTTCGTCGAGGGCGACACCGGCGTCATCGTCATCGACCCCCTCATCTCCACCGAGACCGCAGCCGCCGCCCTCGCCCTCTACCGCGAACACCGCGGCGAGCGACCGGTCACCGGCGTCCTCTACACCCACTCGCACGTCGACCACTTCGGCGGCGTCAAGGGCGTCACCACCCAGGAGGACGTCGACGCCGGACGCGTACCGGTCATCGCACCGGAGGGGTTCACCGAACACGCCGTCGCCGAGAACGTCTACGCGGGCACGGCCATGGGCCGGCGCGCCGCCTACATGTACGGTGCCGCGCTCGCCCGCGGCCCGCGCGGGCAGGTCGGCGCGGGCCTCGGACAGACGACCTCGACCGGTACGGTCACCCTGATCCCGCCGACCCTGACCATCACCACGACCGGCCAGGAGGAGACCGTCGACGGGGTCCGCATGGTCTTCCAGATGGCACCCGACACCGAGGCACCCGCCGAACTGCTCATCCACTTCCCCGACCGCCGCGCGCTGTGCACCGCCGAGGACGCCACCCACACCCTGCACAACCTGCTCACCCTGCGCGGCGCCGTCGTCCGCGACCCGCACGCCTGGTCCCACACGCTGACGGAGACGATCGACCTGTTCGGCGACACGACGGACGTCGCGTTCGCCTCGCACCACTGGCCGACGTGGGGCCGCGAGCGGGTCCTGGCCTTCCTGGAGATCCAGCGCGACCTGTACGGCTACCTCCACGACCAGTCCCTGCGCCTGATCAACAAGGGCTGGACCGGCACCGAGATCGCCGAGCACCTCCAGCTTCCGCCCGCGCTGGAGAACGCCTGGAACACCCACGGCTACTACGGCTCCGTCAGCCACAACCTCAAGGCCATCTACCAGCGCTACATGGGCTGGTTCGACGGCAACCCCGCCCATCTGTGGCAGCACCCGCCGGTCGAGGCGGGCCGGCGCTACGTCGCGTTCATGGGCGGCGCCGACACGGTGGTGGACAAGGCGCGCGGCTCGTTCGAGAGCGGCGACTACCGCTGGGCGGCCGAGGTCCTCGGCCACGTCGTCTTCGCCGAGCCGGACCACGCGGCCGCCCGCGACCTCCTCGCCGACACCCTCGAACAGCTCGGCTACGGCGCGGAGAACGGAACCTGGCGCAACTTCTACCTCTCCGGCACCACGGAACTGCGCCAGGGACAGTTCGGCACCCCCACGGTCACCGCGTCCCCCGACATCCTGGCGCGCCTGACACCGCCGATGCTCTTCGACGCGATCGCCATCCAGATCGACGGCCCCAAGGCATGGAACGAGAAGCTCTCCATCGACGTCCACCTCACCGACGTCGAGGAGCGCTACCGCCTCCGCCTCGCCAACGGCGTGCTCAGCTACACCTCCGCCCCGCAGAAGAAGGCCGCCGACACCACCCTCACCAGCACCGTCCACCAGCTGTCCCACCTGGCCGTCACCGGGCTCACCCCGGAAGGACTCGCGCAGGCGGGCGTACGCGTCGAGGGCGACGCGTCCGTGCTCCAGCGGCTGACCGCCGTGCTCGACCCCGGGGACCGGGACTTCCCCCTCGTCACCCCCTGATCTCCGCGACGAGAGCGTGTACGCGGCGGGCCCCGGCGACGAGCGTCGCCGGGGCCCGCCCCCTTCGGGCGGACGCGGGCGAACGCGGGACGGCGCGCGCTGTAATGCCCGAGTAATGGCGGCTGTCTAGTGTCCGAGCTCCCCCCGTATCGTTCCCGGAGGAGCACCCTAGATGCACCTGCCCCACCCGCCCGGGCGTGGACGCGCCGCCTGGGCAGCGGCCACCCTCACCGCAGCCGCCCTGCTGACCGGGTCACTGCCCGCCACCGCGGCCACCGTCACCGCGACCGCCGCCGCCAAGACCGACGCCACGCCGTCCCCGAAGGTCGACTCGGCGCTCACGAGCGCGGTGCGCGGCGGCGGCGACGCCACCTTCTTCGTCGTCCTCAAGGACCAGGCCGATCTGGCCGGCGCCAAGAAGGAGAAGTCGCACGCGAAGCGGGCCACGGCCGCGTACGGCGAACTCCGCGCGCACGCCAGGGCCTCGCAGCGTTCGCTGAACTCCTTCCTCGACAAGAGGAAGGTCGGGCACGAGGACTACTGGATCGCCAACACCGTCAAGGTCACCGGCGACCAGCAGCTCGTGAACGAGCTCGCGAAGCGCTCGGACGTCGCCTCGATCGTCAAGGAGCGGCACTACCGGCTCGACGACATCGAGACCTCCGACGCCAAGGTCACGAAGGCACGCACGGCGTCCGGGAAGACGGCCTCCGCCGCCGACGGCGACGACGCCCCCGAGTGGGGCATCGCCGACATCAACGCCGACGACGTGTGGAACCAGTACGACACCCGCGGCGAGGGCGTCGTCATCGCCAACATCGACTCCGGCGTGCAGTACGACCACCCGGACCTCGTCGGCCAGTACCGCGGCAACAAGCGCGACGGCTCCTTCTCGCACGACTACAACTGGTACGACCCGACCGGCGCGTGCCCCGACAGCACCGTCCCGTGCGACAACAACGGCCACGGCACCCACACCATGGGCACCATGGTCGGCGCGAAGGGCATCGGCGTCGCGCCCAACGCCACCTGGATCGCCGCCAAGGGCTGCGAGTCCTCGCAGTGCACGGACGCCTACCTGCTCAAGGCCGGCCAGTGGATCCTGGCGCCGACCGACCACAACGGGCAGAACCCCCGCCCGGACCTCGCCCCGAACATCGTCAACAACTCCTGGGGCGGCGACGACAACACCTTCTACAAGGACATCGTCGAAGCCTGGAACTCCGCGGGCATATTCGAAGCCTTCGCGGCCGGCAACGACGGCGACGGCGTCACCTGCTCCACCACGCACCCCCCGGGCGCCCAGGTGTCCTCCTACGGCGTCGGCGCCTACGACGCGAACGGCAGGATCGCCTCCTTCTCCGGGTTCGGCCCCTCCCTGGTCGACGGCTCGATGAAGCCGAACATCTCGGCCCCGGGCGTCGACATCCAGTCCACGTGGCCCGGTTCGCAGTACAACGTCTCGCAGGGTACGTCGATGGCGACCCCGCACGTCGCGGGTGCCGTCGCGCTCCTGTGGTCGGCGGCCCCGTCCCTGATCGGCAGGATCGACGAGACCCGCGCGCTGCTCGACCAGGGCGCCCGTGACGTCGACGAGACCCACTGCGGCGGCACCGCCGGCAGGAACAACGTGTGGGGCGAGGGCAAGCTCGACATCCTCGCCTCCATCGACAAGGCCCCGCACACCGCCGTGACGGTCACCGGCAAGGTCACCGACCAGGCCACCGGCAAGGCCCTGCCCGGCATCCTCGTCAAGGCCACGACCGGCTCCGCCGCCCGCTCGGTCACCACCGCCTCCGACGGCTCCTACCGCCTCGCCCTGGCCCCCGGCACGTACGCCTTCACCCTGAGCGGCTACGGCTACGCCAACAGGACGGTCTCCGGCGTCGAGCTGGCCACCGGCACGCCGCTGACCCAGGACGTCGCGCTCGACGCCGTCACCACGCACCCGGTCACCGGCACCGTCCTCGACGTCACCGGCAAGCCGCTCGCCAAGGCGAGCGTCGAGGTCACCGGCACCCCCGTCGACGCGGTCGTCTCCGGCACCGACGGCACGTTCACCCTGCCGGCCGTCGCCGAGGGCGCGTACACGCTGACGGTGAAGCCCGCCGCCCCGGTCCTCTGCAACGGGATCTCCACCGCGAGCCTGACGGTCGACGGCGTCGAGACCCGTACCGTCCGCCTCCCGGCCCGCACCGACCACTCCGGCAACAGCTGCACCCCCGCGACGTACTCCTGGATCAAGGGCACCAGCGCCGTCCCGCTGACCGGTGACGAGGACGCCAAGACCATCCCGCTGCCCTTCTGGGTCAGCCTGTACGGCGTCGACTACTCCAGCGCCTCCGTCACCACCAACGGCCTGGTCAACTTCATGGAGCCGCGCCTCGGCGACTACGCCAACACCGCGCTCCCCTCGGCCGGCCGGCCCAACGGCATCGCCGCCCCGTTCTGGGACGACCTGACGCTCGACAGGAGGTCGAGCGTGCAGACCGCCCTCAAGGGCAAGAACGGCACCCGCCAGTTCGCCATCGTCTGGAACAACGCCCTGCTCGTCTCCGACGGCAGGACCCGCGTCACCTTCGAGGCCGTCTTCGACGAGGCCACCGGTGACATCACCTTCCAGTACAAGTCCGTGCCCGGCAGCGGCTCCGCCGCGACCGTCGGCATCGAGAACCAGACGGGCACCGACGCCCTCCCGTACTCCTTCGACCAGGCCGTCCTGACCGACGGTTCGGCGATCCGCTTCGCGCAGGGAGCCTGATCATGCGATCCCCTCACTCCAAGCGTGCCCTGACGCTCGCCTCCGCCCTGGTGGCCGCGGGCCTCGCCCTGGCCTCGGCGCCGCACGCGCTGGCCGCCGACACCGAGGGCCCCGCCGGCACCTCGGTCATGAAGCTGACCGCGGCCCAGGCCGAGACGCTCACCGACCACATGGGCGTGGACGTCTACGGGGACCGGACGGCCGCCGATGGCACCTCCGCCGATGCCACCTCCGCCGGAGCGACGGAGGAAGCCCAGGCCGCATCCGCCGGTTCAGGTACCACCGCCGACACCACCCGCGTCACCTTCACCGAGAAGTCCACCCTGGAGGGCGTGTCCGGACTCGGCGTCACGGTGCCCGCCCAGGGCGGCCGGTACTTCACCGTGCACAGCCTCGGCAACATCCAGCTGCACAATGCCGACGGCTCCACCGCCTGGGCCCGCACCAACGCCTCGCTGTACACGGACTGGCAGGTCAAGCCGCTCCAGGCGTGGCGGGTCGAGCCCTACCCGGCCCGCGTCGTGATGGGCTACAACGCCGTCGCCCCGTTCTCGCCCTCCTCCGACCAGGGGTACGACACCGGCGACCTGACCGGGGACGGCGTACCGGACCTCGTCTTCTCGGCGGCCGTGGGCTTCTCGCCCACCCCCCGGGCCTTCACCTCGCCGGGCTCGTCCCTGCCGACCGGCACGTTCGTGACGGTCATGGACGGCAGCACCGGCAAGACGCTGTGGTCCAAGCTCTACGCGTACGTCACCAACGTGAAGATCGTCGACGGCACCCTGCTCCTCGCGAACTCGCCCCGGACGAACTTCAACGCGCCGGCCACCGAGACCGCCACCCTCTCGGGCATCCGCTTCTCGTACGCGAACGGCGCGCTGACCCCGTCCTCGACGTGGACGTACGACACGAAGGAGACGCGCGACGTCAGTTGGGGCGCGCTGGAGGTCGTGGGCGACGGGAAGGTCGCCGCCTCCTGGAACCTGCGCAAGACCGCCGACGGCGTCGGGCACGGCACCACCCTCGTCCTCGACACCGCCGACGGCGCCGTCGCGTGGCGGAAGGACGGCGACCTGTACGGCCGCCAGCTGCATCTGGACGCCACCCGGGACCGCGTGGTCGCCCTCGAACAGCCGGACTTCAGCGACGCCATCGCGTACGAGATCGCCTCGTACGACCTGAGGAGCGGCGAACGCACCACCCTGGACACCCGTGTCAACGCCCTGGCCACCGCCATGACGGTCGGCGACGCGGCCTCGGGCGGCGGGACGGAGTACGCGGTCAGCGAGTCGACCTTCGACTCCTCCTTCTACGTCAACGCGAGCACGATCCGCGTCCTGGACGGCGAGGATGGGTCCTCGGTCAAGTGGAGCCACACTTTCAAGCGCGACGCCGCCCACCACGGTGACGCGGGCAGCTCCTGGAGCCTGGACACCGTCGGCGGCCGGCTCGTCGTCTCGGGCCAGGACGACCGGGCCATGGGCACCGCCGACAACCCCGGCGGTCGGCGCTACGGCGCCCTGACCGTGTTCAACGCCAAGGGCAGGATCGCCTGGCGCCAGGACGGTCCGGCCGCGTCCCCGATGCTCCAGGAGGTCTACCGGTCGGGCGGCAAGGACTTCGTCCGTGTCATCGACCAGAACCAGAACATCCGGACGTACCGGCTGGGCAGCGGCAAGCAGAAGGACCTCACGCCGCTCCAGAGCGCCCTCAACTACGCGCAGGCCGTCGACCTCGACGGCGACAAGAAGAAGGACGTCGTCGCGGGCGGCGGCTCCAACGGCGTGTGGGCCTGGTCCGGCCCCTCGCTCGTCACCGGCAAGCCGAAGCAGCTGTGGCGGGCCACCGTCCCCGGCGAGATCCACAACATCGCCACGGGTGACGTCAACGGCGACCGCAAGCCGGAGATCGTCGTCGCGGCGGACAGCGCGACCGTCGTCCTCGACGGCGCGACCGGCCACGTCCTCACCACCATCGACGGCGCCGGCCAGTACGTCCGCTCGGTGACCGTCGCCGACGTCGACGGCAACGGCAAGGACGAGATCCTCGTCCCGACCGACGCCCTGCGCGTCTACAACGCCCGCGGCGTCCAGCTGTGGTCGTACGCCGCTCCCGCGAGCGCCGGTGACGTCGTCTTCTCCGACACGGTGGTCGCCGACGGGCAGGTGTACACGCAGTACTCGAGCCTCGGCGCGATCAACAGCGCGTCCGCCGCCCAGAACGGCGTCGCCCTCGACGGCGCCCAGGGCACCGTGCGCTGGACCGCCGACCCGCAGGCTCCGGAGCGGGCGGTCGACGGCAAGCTGCACGGCGCGGTCCTCGACCGCGGGGTCTTCGCCTCGCCGCACATCCCGTACGCGGACGGGCACGCGGTCGTCTACACCTGGATCGCCCGGACCGACCCCGCGGTCGCGGGCGACCTCGACACGGCGAGCCCGCACACCGTCACGGAGATCCGCGACGGACGCACCGGTGAGGTGCTGCACCAGATGGTCGGCGGCAGCCCGTGGTCGCACGACGGCTACTTCACCGACACCGAGAACGACGTGCTCTACCAGCTCAGCTTCGGGACGTTCAGGGGCTTCGGCGCGAACGGCGCGGAGACCTCCAGCTCCGTGGTCGCACCGCTGCGCGGCGTCGAGTTCATCGACGGGCCGGGAGGCCGCAGGCTGCTGGCCGGCGGGGTGGAAGGCGGCCTCGGCGCCTGGGACCCGTCCGTCCTGACCACCGGCTGGTCGTTCCAGAGCGGTATCGGCAACGCGTCGCGGATGGGCGGCCGCAACTACCTGGCCGCCGACCTCGACGCCGACGGCGTCGACGACATGCTGTCCCTGAACGCCGACCACTTCGGCCGCAACCGCATGGCCGCCCAGCTCGGCGGCGGCATCCTGTCCCTCAACAACGCCATCCAGCAGACGACCACCTACACCCTGTCCTGACCCGACACCCCCTCCGGATGCCCGCCGCACGCGACCGTGCGGCGGGCATCGCCTGCGTTCGGGGGAGTGCCATCGGGG
Source organism: Streptomyces sp. NPDC059201 (assembly GCF_042754585.1). Lineage (NCBI taxonomy): Bacteria > Bacillati > Actinomycetota > Actinomycetes > Kitasatosporales > Streptomycetaceae > Streptomyces > Streptomyces sp. NPDC059201. Next base: position 12,757 of record NZ_JBHZBB010000016.1, on the reverse strand, counting down.
CGGGTGTCAGGCGAGGGAGACGAGGTCTCGGTAGTCCTCGCTCCACAGGTCCTCGTCCGCGTCCGGCAGGAGCAGGACGCGGTCGGGGCGCAGGGCGTCGATGGCGCCCTCGTCGTGGGTGACCATCACGATCGCGCCGGGGTAGGAGTCGATCGCGGAGAGCACCTCGGTACGGGAGGCGGGGTCGAGGTTGTTGGTGGGCTCGTCCAGCAGCAGCACGTTCGCGCCGGAGTGGACCAGGCCCGCCAGGGCCAGGCGGGTCTTCTCGCCGCCGGACAGGACCCCGGCCCGTTTGTCGGCGTCGTCGCCGGAGAAGAGGAACGCCCCCAGCACCTGCCGCGCCTCGCCGTCGCTCAGGTGCGGGGCGGCGGCGGTCAGGTTCTCCCGGACCGTGCGGTCCGGGGCGAGGGTGTCGTGCTCCTGGGCGAAGTAGCCGAGGCGCAGCCCGTGTCCGTGCACGACCCGGCCGGAGTCCGGCCGCTCCTGGCCCGCGAGGAGGCGCAGCAGGGTGGTCTTGCCCGCGCCGTTGAGCCCGAGGATGACCAGGCGGCTGCCCCGGTCCACGGCGAGGTCCACACCGTCCAGGACCTGGTGGCCCCGGTAGGACTTGGCCAGGCTGACGGAGCCGAGCGGCACCCGCCCGCAGGGGGAGGGCTCGGGCAGCCGGATCCTGGCGACCTTCTCGGCGCGGCGGGCCGGCTCCAGTTCCGCCAGCATCCGGTCCGCGCGCCGGGCCATGCTCTTCGCCATGACGGCGGTCGCCGACCGCGCCTTCATCTTGTCGGCCTGCGCGTGCAGGGACGCGGCCTTGCGTTCGGCGTTGGCCCGCTCGCGGGCGCGGCGGCGCTCGTCCGTCTCCCGCTGGGTGAGGTAGGTGCTCCAGGTGGTGTTGTGGAGGTCGAGGGTGGCGCGCTGCGGGTCGAGGTGGAAGACGCGGTTGACGACGTGCGCGAGCAGTCCGGTGTCGTGGCTGATCACGACGAGGCCGCCCTTGTGGTCGTGGAGGAAGGTGCGCAGCCAGGCGACGGAGTCGGCGTCCAGGTGGTTGGTCGGCTCGTCCAGCAGCAGCGTGCCGCCCTGCCCGGCGAACAGGATGCGGGCGAGCTCCACCCGGCGCTTCTGACCGCCGGACAGCGAGCCGACCGGCTCGCCCAGCACGCGGTCGGGCAGCCCGAGGCCCGCCGCGACGCGCGCGGCCTCGGCCTGGGCCGCGTACCCTCCACCGGCCTGGAAGGCGGCCTCGGCGCGGGCGTAGGCGCCCATCGCCTTCTCCAGCGCGAGGGAGTCGGAGGCGCCGGCCATGGCGGTCTCCGACGCGCGCAGTGCGCGGAGGGCGCGGTCCAGGCCACGGGCCGACAGGATCCGGTCCGTGACGGTGACGGCCGGGTCGGCCGCGCGGGAGTCCTGGGCCAGCAGCCCGACGGGACCGGTGTGCGTGATCGCCCCGGCGGCCGGCGCGGCCTGCCCGGCGAGGGCGGTCATCAGCGTGGTCTTGCCGGCGCCGTTGCGGCCGACCAGGCCGATGCGGTCGCCGGGGGAGACGGAGAAGGAGATGTCGGAGAGCAGCAGGCGGGCGCCCGCGCGCAGCTCGACACCACGAACGGTGATCATGAGGTAACGCTCCGAGAAAGCTAGTGGACACACTTCTGGCGTGGAAGCGGGTCCTCAGCTAGGAAACTCGGGGCGTAGACATGCGTCCACGGTAACCGATCCCCCCGCCGAGCGGGTCAGCCGTGATGACGGCCTCCGGTTCGCGGCGCGCTGGTGAACGGCTCGGTGAGGGGTGGGTGTGCGTCTTACGCTGCGGGGATGACGCGCTACGAGGGAACGGGACGTGTCGGCCGGATACGGGACGCCGCGGTGCGCGCGGCGGCCGGGGCCAGTGGGGTGGACGAGTTCTTCGACGGGGTGATGCGGGCCGTGCGGCCGGTGTTCACGTCGGATGTGTGGGCCGGGATCACCGTCGACCCGGTCACCCTGATGAACACCGGAGGGCACTACCGGCACGCCGTCCCGGTCCGCTATCTGCCCCGGATGTTGGATATCGAATACCGCGAGGGCGATGTCAACGGGCTGCCCCAACTGGCCCGCCGCACCGAGGCGGTGGGGGTGCTGGGTGAGGCCGTCGGCGGGGTACGGGACCGCAGCCCCCGGTACCGGGACATCATCCGACCTCTCGGGCTCGCGGACGAGGTACGGATCCTGCTGCGCGATCCGTACGGGGTCTGGGGCGCCCTGATCGTCGGCACCGGAGGCGAGACACCGCCGTTCGGCCCGGAGGCGGACGCCGTGGCGCGGGCGATCGCCCGGCCGCTGGGGGAGCACCTGCGCAGGCTCCACCTGATCCGGCGCGCCGGGAACGAGGACGCCGAGGACCGGGACGGGGCCGGGGCCGGGTCCGGGTCCGCCGGGGTCATGCCGGCGCCCGGGCTGGTGCTCCTGGACGAGGAGTACGCGCCGGTGCAGCTCAGCCCCACCGCCGGGTTCTGGCTCGACGAACTCCTCGCCCCCGGGCGTACGGAGGGCGGGTTGCCGCCCGCGCTGTACGGGGTCGCGGCGGCGGTACGTTCCGGTGCCGCGGGCCCCGGGTCCTCCGGGTCCCTGGCGTCCTGGGCGCACACGCGGACCCTGGGCCGGGTACGGCTGCACGCCTGGCGCATGGACGGGCCGGGCCCCGCCCGGGTCGCGGTCGCCGTCGAAGCGGCCGGTCCTGGCGAACACATCGCGCTCATCACGGCGGCCCACGGGCTCACCGCCCGGGAGGCCGAGATCACCGGACTGGTGCTGCACGGGCACTCCACGGCGGAGATCTGCCGGGCGACGCGGCTCTCCCCGTACACGGTCCAGGAGCATCTGACCTCGGTCTTCGACAAGACCGGAGTGCGCAGCCGGCGCGACCTGGTGGCCACCCTCTTCGCCCGGCACGTCGCGCCGCAGATGCTGAAGGACGCGGCGGCCGAAGACCGTTGACGTACCCACCTCTCCTCCCGCCGAACTGCCCGACCGGTCCGGGACACCGGCCCCGTGTGCCCGGGACACCGGGCGCCACACGATGGCCCTCGTCGTCGAACGGCGACCGTCCGCAACCGTGAGGAGAGGTACGTACGATGAGGAGAGCACTGATCGCCGCACTGTCGGCCGTCGCGATCCCGGCCGCCCTGCTGAGCGCCGCCACCCAGGCCCAGGCGCGACCCGCGCCGGCCGCCCCCGTGGCCTCGGAGCAGGCCGCCGCGGGCCAGGCACTCGCCGCCGCGGGAACCGTCACCATCCAGAACCGCTACAACGACCGCTGCCTCCAGGCGAAGGGCGACCTGCCCGGCTTCGACGTGCAGCTGGCGAACTGCGACGCCAACAACCCGCGGCAGGACTGGGACATCGTCTGGGTCTACACCGCGGCCGGCGGCTACTACGAACTGCGCAGCGCGCCGAGCGGGCTGTGCCTGGACGCCGACTGGGGATCGATCGGCGGCAACGGCACCCGCATGCAGGTGTGGACCTGCGAGGGCACCCCCCAGACCAACCAGCACTGGCGGATGCGCCCGATCACCAACCTGCCGAACACCTTCTCGGTCACCGTCGAGACGAACAACCGCTGCCTGGACGGGCACTACCAGACCATCAACCAGAACCCGGGTCGGGTGCAGCTCTGGGACTGCCTGGGCACGGGCCAGATCAACCAGCACTGGCGCATCGCCTGACGCTCGGGCGGAGTGAGGGGATCCAGGATCCAGGATCCAGGATCCAAGATCACGGATCACGGATCACGGATCACGGATCCGTGATCAGGATCCAAGATCACGGATTGTGGATCCAGGATCATGGATCCCGCGGGAGACCACCGGGAACCCCCACCCCGTCCCAGTCCCCACGCCCCCCGCCCAGCCCCGCCTCCCGGGCCCGGACGATCGCCTCCGCGCGGCTGGCGGTGTGCAGCTTGGTGAGGACGGCGGAGACATGGTTCCGGACAGTCTTCGGGCTCACCGTCAGCCGACGGGCGATCGCCTCGTTGCCGAGGCCCCGGGCCACCAGGTCCAGCACCTCGTGCTCCCGGGGCGTCAGCCCGCACAGGACCGGGGCGGGGCGGCCCGGGTGCGGCCCCGCCAGCCGGGCGGCGACGCGCTGGCCGACGCCGGGTCCGAGGAGGGTCTCGCCGTTGGCGACGGCCCAGACCGCGCGTTCCACCACGGCCGGGCCCGCGCCCTTGAGGAGGTAGCCGCGGGCCCCGGACCGCAGCGAGGCGAGGACGACCTCGTCGTCGTCGGCCACGGTCACGACCAGGACGGCCGGCTGGGGCCGCAGCCGCAGGAGCCGCCGCGCGGCGTCGATCCCGGGCTCCGCCGCCCGGCCGGGACACAGGTCCGTCACCACCACCCGGGGCCGTAGCCGCTCGACCGCGGCGACGGCCTCGTCGGGGGTCGCCGCCTCGGCCACCACCGACAGACCCGCCACCGATCCGAGCAGCGCGGTCATCCCCATCCGGAAGACCGGATCACCGTCCACGACCACGACGGTGACCTCCCCTGCCGCTGTGCACTCCATGACGTCCCCCGTCCCCCGAACCCGATGCCCTCGGCAGGGCCCCGGTTCCGTTCGTCCCGGAACGGCGGCTGCCGTCCGGGCCGTCCACGGAGGAGGTTCCCAGAGGAACCCGGCCCGCCGTACCCCAGAAACCTGGGGGTCCGGCCGCCCGCCCCGGTGGGTGTGCCGGATGCCGGATGCCCTGTACCCGGCGTAAAGGCGTTCGGTTAACCTGGCTGTGCCGGTGAGGCCGGCTCGGCGTCTGGTTCGGGTCCCGGTGCCGCCGCGGTGGAGACGCGTGGAGACGCGGGGACGGAACGGGAGGCGGGGCGCCATGGAGAAGATCGCGCTCACTGCCGGAACCCTGTACGTCATCGTGCTGCTCCGTGCCGGAGGCACCTTCGCCGTCGGGTGGCTCGCCGCCGCCGGCGCCCGGCGCAGCAGGTTCGCCGAACGGATCTCCTCGGCCAAGTTCCAGCGCGTGGAGAGCGCGATCCAGCGGTGGGGCGCGCCCGTGGTGGCCGTCTCCTTCCTGACCATCGGTTTCCAGACCGCCGCCAACTTCCTCGCCGGCAGCATGCGCATGCCACTGCCGCGCTACCTCCCCGCGCTCTTCATCGGGGGAGCGGCCTGGGCGCTGCTCTACGCGACCTTCGGCCTCGGGGCGCTCTCCGTGCTGGGCAGGCTGTTCGCCGAGCAGACGGCACTCGGGGTGTCCGCGGTCGTCGCCCTCCTCCTCGCCCTGTGCGGGGTCGTGGCGTACCGCAGGAGAAGGACCGCCGGGACCGCCCCCGACGGCGTGGCCGAGGAAGCCTGACCCTGCCCCGGCTCACGTCGTAGCCGCGTCCGTCCCTGCCTGTCTCCCCGACTCCGTCCCCGACAGCTCGCGTGCGAAGCCGGACAGCAGGGCGTCCAGGGCGAAGATGAAGCGCGCGTCGGCCGCGTCCTCGCCCGCTTCTCGGGCGGCGAACGCCAGCGCGTCTCGATCGCCCGCGCCCTCCTGAAGGACACGCCGATCGTCCTCCTGGACGAGATCACCTCAGCCCTGGACCCCGCCAACGAGGCCGCCGTCCACGCCGGCATCGAACGCCTCACGGCAGGCCGTACGGTGGTGATGGTCGCCCACCGCATGCGTACCGTCCAACACGCGGACCACATCGTCTACTTGGACAACGGCCGCATCGCCGAACAAGGCACCCACGAAGAACTGCTCAGCCGAGGCACGCGCTACGCCACCTTCTGGAACCTCACCCAGCCCCAACACCACCCCGACACTCCACCCCTCCCTCGGACGTTTCGCTGCGGGCGGTGATCATGAGATGTCAGAGTCACCTCATGCGCAGCGACGAGGCCGTGGAGAAGGGGTCCGTACCCGACCTGGCGCGGGAGCGGTGGGGCATCACGCTCGGCGGGGAGGTACCGGCTCGGTTCCTGGAGCCTGGGTGGAGCTACGAGGAGGCGGTCGCGCGTCGGTGCTCCGCGTGCGCGGGCGAACTGCACGCGCTGCGCAGGCCGTACGAGTCCCAGGGGCGGACCTACCAGTACACGGCGCTCGTCTGCCCCATCTGCCCCGCCGCCTTCACCCTCGCCGATCTCGGGGCGAAGCGCTACGACGAACTCACCGGCGCCACCACCCGCCGGGCCGCGCGGCCGCCCCGCGTACGTCCGGAAGCACCCGCGCCGACCGTGATCGTGAGGCTCCGGGTCCCGGCGCAGTTCGGTACGGGGACGGTACGCGCGGGACGCGGGCCCGCCTGGCCCGAGGACGTGGCCATGCCCGACGGGACTGAGCAGCGCGCCCTGCTGTGGTGCAAGGCCGCCGATCCCGGGTGGCGTCCGGCCGAAGCCGCGCTCGCAGCCGCCGAGGATGCGCGGGTGATCCTCCCCGAAGGCCCGGCGTACGCGCCGCTGCGGGCGTGGCTGGACGAGCGCGACGTCCCGTACCGCGTCAGCCGCTACTGGGAGGAGGCCGGACAGGTCGGCACGGTCAGCGACACCGGCGGCCGTACGGACCTGGTCGCGACCGGCCCGGACGGCGCGGCCCCCGCCGCCGGCGCCTGGGCGGCGGCGGCCCGGGACGCCTTCGCCGCGCAGTGGGACGCCCTGGAGGACCTGCCGGACGGAGACGGCGGTGCAAGGGGATCCGAGGCCGGCCTCGCCGCTTCCTACGTACCCGTCGGCGACCTGGTCCCGCCCGAGTGGGCCGCGCTGCTCCCGCACCCCTCCTTCAACCCCGTGCAAGCCACCGCCGTCCCCGCCGTACTGAACGACACGGGTCATCTGGTCGTCGTCGCGCCGACGGGCGCGGGCAAGACCCCGATCGGCATGGTCGCCGCGCTGGAGGCGCACGCGCGCGGACGCAAGGCGGCCTGGCTGGTGCCGCAGCGCTCGCTCACCGACGAACTCGACCGTGAGCTCGGGCTCTGGCGGAGCCACGGACTGCGCGTGGTGCGCCTGACCGGCGAGTCCGCGGTCGACACGGAGCTGATCCGGTCGGCCGACGTGTGGGTGGCCACCACCGAGAAGTTCGAGGCGATCTGCCGCGCGGGCTCGCTGCGGGACGCGCTCGCGGAGGTCGGCTGCCTGGTCGTCGACGAGATCCACCTGCTCGGCGATCCGACGCGCGGAGCCGTACTGGAAGCACTGCTCACCCGCGTACGCGAGGACAGCGCGGCCACCCGCATCGTCGGCCTGTCGGCGACCGTCGCCAACGCGGACGAGGTCGCCCGCTGGTTGGGCGCCCGCCTCGTCCGCACCTCCTGGCGGCCCACGCGGCTCACCTGGCAGCTTCCCCTCCTGCCCCCGGTCGACGAGACGGACTGGGCCGGGCGCGCCGCCGCCCGCACCGCGGCCGCCGTGCGCATCGCCCGGCAGGTCACCGCGGACGGCGGCAGCGTCCTCGCCTTCTGCGGCAGCAAGCGCCGGGTGCGGACCACGGCGCTCGCGCTCGCCGCCGACCGGGGCGTGCCCACCGCCGGCGTGGACGCCGACGACGCCGAGGCCGTGGAACGGCTGTGCACCAAGGCCGGGGTACGCCTCCACTACCGGGACTGGCCGTACAAACGCGAAGCCGAGCAGGCATTCCGCGCCCGCGAGGCGGACATCCTCGTCGCCACCTCCACGGTCGCCGCCGGCGTCAACCTCCCCGCCCGCGCGGTGATCGTCTGCGACACCACCCTCGGCGTCGAACGCGTCGAGGTGTCGATGGTCCAGCAGATGTTCGGACGCGCCGGACGCATCGGCGCCGGAGAGCGCGAAGGCTGGGCGTTCCTGCTGGCCGACCCCGCCGAACGGGCGCACTGGCAGGCGCGGTTGGTCGCCGGGTACACCGTACGGTCGCGCCTGGACGAGCACTTGGCCGACCACCTCCTCGCCGAGACCGTGCAGGAGCGGGTGTCGACCGTCGACGAGGCGGAGCGCTGGTGGGCCGGGACGTTCGCCGCCTACCAGGGCCACGACAGCGTCGAACCGCTGCATGTGGCCGCGCGGTTCCTCGCCGTGACGGGCTGCCTGCGCCCAGCCGGCGCCGAGGACCGGCTGGAACCGAGCCCGCTGGGCCGGTTGACCAGCCGCTTCATGGTCGACGCCACCCTCGCCGACGACGTGGCGCATGCGCTGCGCAAGGCCCCCGTACCCGAAGACCCGCTCTCCGCCGAGCAGTTGCTCGCGTCGCTGCTCGCGAGCTGTCTCCCCGTACTCGAGAAGGCGCCGTTCACCGAACGGGCGAAGGCGGCCCTGCGCCGGATCTTGAAGGAGCACGAGCGCACGCACGGCGACACGGACGACCCCTGGGACCTGGGGCCGCTGGTGGAGCGGGCGGGGGAAGGGGCGGCTCGGGCGACGCCTCAGGACGACGACGAGCAGCCGCCCCAGCCCGGAGACCTCGCCCGGGCGGTCCTGCTGCTCGCGGCGACCCGCCCGCACCTGTTCCGAGGCCGCCCCGCGTACGTCCTCGGCATCCCCGTGGACTCCATGACCGGCATCCTCGACGAGGCCCAACGCTATCTGTCCTGGCTCGGCGCGCAGGGCCCCCTCGGCACGGTCCACCCCTGGGTGGCCGTCGTCGCCGGCGACCTCGCGCTCCGCATCCGCTGGCGCACCCTGGGCCCCGGCCGAGGCGCCGGACGGCTGCTCTGGATGTGCGAGCGCATGGCCACGGCCCCGCTGGCGCCCGGCCTCGTCCCCCGCATGTGGAAGGCGGCCCGGGCCCGCGGCATCGACGCGCCAGACTGGCCCGGCACGACGCCGCCCGGCGACTGCGCCCTGCCCCCGGACCGCTACCGGGCCCTCCTCGCCGAGCGCGCCACCGGCACGCGCCTCACCGTGGAGGACGACAAGGTACGGGTGTGGGCCCCGCCCGGCGCGGTGATCCGCGTATGGAACGGCACGACCAGCACCCTCCACCACGCCGAGCAAGAGGAGGAGATCACGCTGCTCCTGCCGCCCGCCGACCCCGCCAACCCCGCCGACCCCTCGGGGGAGTCCCGGGGCGCGGCCGTCTTCACGCGCGGCGACCGTCTGGCGGCCGGATGGCTCGGAGCGTACGCGGCACTCCAGACCTGAGATGGCTGCCGCAAGCGGACGGGGATCTTTCCATAGGACTGCCTTGTCAGGTCCCGGACCGCTACGGTGGGGCTCATGGCACGGGAAATCCGCATCGAGATCAGCGACGAGGCGTACGAGGCGCTGGAGAAGGCCGCCGCGGCGAGGCACGTGGCTGCCGAGGACTACGCCGGTGACGTCCTGCACGCCGATCTCACCCGGACCCGTTTCATCGAGGGCGCCCGTTCCTTCGTCCACCAGCACGGCGACGCCTTCGCCGCACGCTACGGCGGCCCCGCCGCCCACAGCACCGACGCCGCCTGACCCGAGGGACCGGCACGTGACCGTGCACGTCGACCTGGCCTGGCTCCTCGGCATCGCCCAGAAGGTGATCCCCAGCGACCCGGAGATCACCGACTGGGGCTCGCTGGAAGCCGCGCGCGCCCGCCACGCCTTCCGCATCATGGACACGCCGGTCTACGACCTCCCCCACCACCGCGCCGCGGCCCTCCTCCACCAGCTCGTACGCGTCCCCGCCCTTGAGCACTCCAACGAGCTGTTCGCCGTCGCCGTGGCCGCCGCCTACCTCCACGCCTCCGGCATCTCCGTCGACGTCAGCAGCCAGGACGCCATCACCCTCGTCGACCGGATCCTGACCGGCGACGCCGACGCCCGGCAGGTCGCCGCCACCCTCAAGACGTGGGAGTCACCGAGCTGACGGCGGGGGGCTTGGACGGCGGTCGCGCCGCCGGGTTCCGCCGGTGTCAGGGCTGTCAGGCGCCGGGCGGCAGGCCCCGGAGCGCCGCGACCGTGAGCCGTACCGCCCGGTTGGTCACCGCGTCGTAGTCCGCGCCCGCCTCCAGCGCGGTGGTGGCGGCGTTGACGAAGCCCTGGAGCAGGCGGGCCGTCATCAGGGGGGCGTCGTCGCCGAGGTCGCGGAGGGCGTCGACGAGCGGTTCGAGGAGGGCCCGGTGCGCCTCGTCGGCCCCCGCGCGCAAGGCGGCGGCGTCCTGCGCGTCGGCGGTGGCGCGCGCGATGCGGTGCTCGCCGTCGCGGACCATCTCCAGCTGCGCGGTGACGTACGCGGCGACGCGCTCCTCGGGGGAGTCGCCGGCGGCGGCCAGGGCGGCATGGATGCGCCCGGTCCAGCGCGGGGCCGCCTCGCGGACCACCTCGGTCAGGAGGTGGCCGCGGTCGGGGAAGTACTTGTAGACGCTGTTACGGGCGAGGCCGGTGCGGCGTGCCACCTCCGCGAAGGTCACCTTCGAAGCGTCGCCCTCCGTCAGCAGCTCGCGCGCCGCGTCGAGCAGGGCAGCACGCTGCTGCGAACGATGGTCGGCGACCGAGGCGGCGTGGATCTTGGGCACGGGCCAAGTCTAGGGGCCGCTGCCACAGGGCCCCTGTTCCTACGGGGAACGAAGGGGACCCCCCTTAGGGACGCGGCGTCGCCATCTTCTATCTTAGGGACGCCCTGTCCCTATCTTTGGAGGGAACGCCATGTTCCTCGCCCTGCTGGAGCTGAAGGCGGCCCGAGGCCGCTTCCTGCTGATGGGCAGCGTCGTCGTGCTCGTCGCCGCGCTCGTCGGCATCGTCTCCGGGTTCACCACCGGCCTCGGAGACGACACCGTCTCCGCCCTGCGCAGGCTCCCCGCCACGCACATCGCCTTCGCCGCCGGCTCGGACTCCGACCAGTTCGCCCGCGGCCTGATCGACGGCCGGACCGCCGACGGCTGGAGCCGGGAGGAGGGGACCGAGGCCAGCCCGCTCGGCGTCTCCCTCACCCGGGGCACCACCGGCCGGGGCGCCGAGGTCGACCTCGCCGCCTTCGGTGTCGAACCCGGCGCCTTCACCGACCCCGGAGCCGACGACGGCACACCCCTGAGCACGGCCCAGCCGCACGGCGTCGTGGTCTCGCGCCAGCTTGTGGACGAGGGCGTCCGCATCGGCGACACCCTGGCCATCGACCGCCTCGGCATCACCCTGGACGTCGTCGGCACCACCGGCCGCTCCTCCTACGGCCACGTCCCCGCCGCGTACGTCACGACCGACACCTGGCGCCGGATCCGCTTCACGGCCCCCGGGGCCGGGAGTCTCCCCGCCGACCTGCCCGCTCAGTACAGCGCCATGGCCCTCAAGCGCCCGACCGACACCGACGGGTCCACGCTCGCCGCCGCCGACCGCCGGCACGACACCACCACCGTCCCCCTGGAGAAGGCGTTCGCGGCGGCCCCCGGCTACGACGGAGAACGCCTGACCATGACGTCCATCCAGACCTTCCTCTTCCTCATCGCACCCCTGGTCGTCGGCGCCTTCTTCGCCGTATGGACGGTCCAGCGCACCCCCGAGCTCGCCCTGCTGCGCGCCCTGGGCGCCTCCCGGCGCCGCCTGCTCGGCCACACCCTCGCCCAGGCGGCCGTGGTCGTCGCCGCCGGCACCGCCGTCGGCGCGGCGCTCGCCTCGGCCGTCGGCCTGCTCGTAGGCGACCAGGTCCCCTTCAGCCTCCCCGCGACCACCCTGACGACCACCATGGCCGCCGTGGCCCTCGTCGGCCTCGCCGGCTCCGCCCTCACCCTGCGACGTGTCACCACCGTCGACCCGATGACCATGCTGGGAGCCGCACGATGAGCCTCCACCTCCACGACGTCACCGTCACCCTGGGCCAGGGCGACTCCCGTACGACGCCCCTGCGCGGCCTTGACGCGACCTTCCTCCCGGGCACCCTCACCGCACTCGTCGGCCCCTCCGGCTCGGGAAAGTCCACGCTCCTCGCCGTCGCCGGCGCCCTGCTCCGCCCCGACCGCGGCCGAGTCCTCCTGTACGGCTCCGACCTGGCCGCCCTCACGGACCGCGCACGCGCCCGAGCCCGCCGCGAACGCATCGGCTACATGTTCCAGAGCGGCAACCTGCTGACCGGACTCACCGCGGAGGAACAACTCCTCGCCGCCGCCTCCCTCGCGGGCCGCAAGCCCCGCACCTTGCGCGCCCGGACCCGCGAGCTGCTCACCGAGGTGGGCCTGGAGCACCGCCTCACCCACCGCCCCGACCAGCTCTCCGGCGGCGAACGCCAGCGCGTCGCCCTGGCCCGCGCCCTCCTCCTCCAGCCGGAACTCCTCCTCATCGACGAACCGACCGCCGCCGTCGACCGCACCCGGGCCGACGACCTCACCGCCCTCATCGCCCGCACTACCCGTCAGTACGGTTCCGTCACCGTCGTCGCCACCCACGACCCCGTGGTCACCGACGCGGCCGACGCCACGGTCGACATGCAGACCCACGCGACACCGGCCACGGCCGTCCCCGAGCGAAGTTGACATGCGTTTTCCCGGTACGTAGTGTCCTCCGAGTTGTCCGACGTGAGCACCGACTCCGGTCGGCCCCGGACAGCCACTCCGCAAGATCCACACAGCCTGACCGCTGCGATGCGTCGCACCGTTCTGCATTCGTGGTTCTTGCGGAATGAGGATTCAAAACCCCGATTCGCATCGGGGGCCAGGAATCCGCTAAAGTCTCACTCGTCGGAACGGCCCGAAAGCCGGAAAGACAACCCCCTTCTGACGGGGAATCGGACGCCGAAAGGGTCTGATAGAGTCGGAAGCGCAGGAAAACGAAGAAAGCGCAGGAAGCGCCCGGAGGGCCTGGAAACAGGAACGAAGGAAGCGTCCGCACCTTGAGAACTCAACAGCGTGCCAAAAATCAA
>NZ_JBHZBB010000015.1:0-177362 GCF_042754585.1 Streptomyces sp. NPDC059201 | reverse complement strand
CTAATCCACCCCGAAGGGCTTCATCGTTCGACTTGCATGTGTTAAGCACGCCGCCAGCGTTCGTCCTGAGCCAGGATCAAACTCTCCGTGAATGTTTACCCGACAGTGCTTAATTAAAAGCGCGGGTGACACTCGCGTTGAGCGGGACAGTCAGGTCGGAATGTGACCGACTGTCCACAGCGTCCTCGCTGTGTTTTGTTTCAAAGGAACCTCGACCAACCGAAACCGGCTGGACGGGGTATCAACTAATCTGGCGTTGATTTTTGGCACGCTGTTGAGTTCTCAAGGTGCGGACGCTTCCTTCGTTCCTGTTTCCAGGCCCTCCGGGCGCTTCCTGCGCTTTCTTCGTTTCCGACTCTATCAGATCTTTCCGATCCGATTTCCTCGGTGCTTTCCGGTCCCTTTCGCTTTCGCTCCGGGCCCTTCCGGCGTTTCCGACTCTATCAGATCTTTCGGCGTCTGATTCCCAGTCAGGGGGGTTTGTCTTCCCGGCTGTTGGGCCGTTCCGACGTCCTGAACCTTAGCGGATTCCCTCGGCCGATTCATAATCGAGCCGTTCGAATTGAATTTCGGCACGCCGAAATTCATCCCGTGAGGGAGATCGTGCTGGGTTGAGGTGCCGCTATCGCGGCGGGATGGTTGTCGCAGAACCGTTCCGGCTCCGTGACAACTCGGAGAACACTACGCGTCCCCCAGGGGGGTGTCAACCCCCTCCCGCAGTCCCTCAGTCGAGGTCCGTGAGCCTGCCGCCGGCGTCGGGCTGGCTCAGCTCCACCCGGCGCAGGAGGCGGAGGAGGGCGTCGCCCAGGGCGCCGCGCTCCTCGGGCCTGAGGTCCTGGAGGAGCTCCTCCTCGAAGTCGGTGGCCATGCGCATCGCCTCCAGCCACTTCGTACGGCCCTCGTCGGTGAGCTCGACGATCACGCGGACGCGGTTGTTCTCGTCGCGGTCGCGGGTGACCAGGCCCTCGCCGGCCATGCGGTCGATGCGGTGGGTCATGGCGGCCGGGGTGAGCCCGAGGCGCTTGGCCAGCTCCCCCGGGCCCAGGCGGTAGGGGGCGCCGGCGAGGACGAGGGTCTTGAGGACCTCCCACTCCGCGTTGCTGATGCCGAGGTCGGCGAGCTGGCGGCCGTACGCCACGTTCATCCGGCGGTTCAGCCGGCCGAGGGCGGAGACCACCCGCTCCACCTGGGGGTCCAGGTCGCGGTACTCGCGCTGATAGGCGGCGATCTGCTCGTCGAGCGTCGGCTCCTGCGGCTGCTGCGAGGCGGGGCGCTCGGGGGTGTCGGACATGAGGGCGAGTATCCCACGGTCCTCGTTGGCGTTGAAGTCCTTCCATGTGTACTGTTAAGGATCGAACTTTAGTATTGAAGTCTTGAGGGTTCAGGCGTACACGCGCTGAACCCGCTACCGAAGTGGGTGAGTGTGACCAAGGCGAGGGGCGCCGCGATGCGCCGGATTCAGGCAGGCAGCGCGCTGAGCGCGTTCGGACTCGGCTTCACCGTGCCGTACCTCTATGTGTACGTGGCGCAGGTGCGGGATCTGGGCGCGACGACCGCGGGTGTGGTGCTGGCCGTCTTCGCCATGGCCGCGCTCGTGGTGCTGCCGTTCAGCGGACGGGCGATCGACCGGCGCGGGCCCGTACCGGTGCTGCTGGTCGCGTCCGGTCTGGCCGCGGTCGGTGCCGTGGGGATGGGGCTCGCGTCGAGCGTCCCGGCGGCCGTGGGCGCCGCCGCGCTGCTCGGTGCGGGGACCGCGGTGCTCCAGCCGGCGCTCGCCACGATGATCGTGTGGTGCTCCGAGCCGGTCGGCCGGACCCGCGCCTTCGCGCTCCAGTTCTTCCTCCAGAACCTCGGCCTGGGTCTCGGCGGTCTCATCGGCGGCCTGCTCGTCGACGTGAGCAAGCCGGACAGCTTCCTGCTGCTCTTCTCGATCGAGGCCGTGATGTTCCTGGTGCTGGCCGCGGTGGTCGGCACCGTGCGGATGGCCGGTTCACCGGCGCTCCAGGACGCGCGACCCGCCGAGGGCGGCCGGGGCGGCGGGATCCGCGCGCTGCTGAGCCACAAGGCGATGGTGCAGCTGTGCGTGCTCGGCTTCGTCCTCTTCTTCGCCTGCTACGGACAGTTCGAGTCGGGTCTGGCCGCGTACGGCACCGAGGCCGCCGGCATCGCGCCCTCGACGCTCGGCATCGCGCTGGCCGCCAACACGGCCGTGATCGTGCTGGCGCAGTTCCTGGTGCTGAAGTTCGTGGAGCGCCGCAAGCGCACCCGGGTGATCGCGGCCGTGGGCCTGATCTGGGCGCTGGCGTGGATCATCGCCGGGTACGCGGGCCTCGGGCACGGCAGCCAGGCGATGGCGACGGCCGCGTTCGTGTCCACGTACGCGCTCTTCGGTCTGGGCGAGGCGATGCTGTCGCCGACCGTGGCGCCGCTGGTGGCCGATCTGGCGCCGGAGTCCATGGTGGGCTCGTACAACTCGGCCTTCGCCCTGGTGAAGCAGCTGGCGCTGGCGGTCGGGCCCGCGGTGGGCGGTCCGATGGGCGCGGCGCTGCACGGCCCGTACATCGTGACCTTCGTGCTGTTCTCGCTCCTCGTCACCGTGCTCGCGGTCCGGCTGGGCAAGCAGCTCACGCCGGCGCAGAACCAGCCGTCGCTCGCCGCGAAGCCGTCCCTGGTCGTGGCGCAGCACCAGCCGGAGAAGGAGACCGCCGCCGCTGCCTAGTCGGGCAGGGCGAACTCGCACCACACCGCTTTGCCGCCGCCAGGAGTGCGGCGGCTCCCCCAGGACGAGGCGATCGTCGCGATGATGGAGATCCCGCGACCCGCCTCGTCCTCCGTTTCCGCCCTGCGGCGGCGCGGCAGGTGGTCGTCCCCGTCGGTGACCTCGATGATCAGGCGGCGGTCGGTGCGGCGCAGCCGCAGGCGCATGGGCGGGGTGCCGTGCTGGAGGCTGTTGGCGACGAGCTCGCTGGTGGCGAGGACGCCGAGGTCGCGGAGTTCCACGGGGAAGCGCCAGGAGGAGAGGACTCCGGAGGCGAAGGCACGCGCGCGTGGGGCGGCCTCGACGCCGCCGAGGAGTTCGAGGGCCGCGTTGTGGAACAGCTCGGCGTCGGCGCCGTCCCGGGCGGGGTGCTGGACGACGAGGACGGCGACGTCGTCGTCGTGTTCGGCGGTGACGCCGAGGGCGCGGAGCAGCCGGCCGCAGATCACCTGGGGGGTGCCGCTGGCGCCGGCGAGCGCGCGGGCGAGGGCTTCGACGCCCTCGTCGATGTCCTCGCGGCGGCGCTCGACCAGGCCGTCGGTGTAGAGGACGGCGGTGGAGCCGGGGGGCAGGGCGATGGAGCCGGAGGCGTGCAGCCAGCCGCCGGTGCCGAGCGGGGGTCCGGTGGGGTCGCCGGCCTTGCGGACGGTGCCGTCCTCGTCGCGGACGAGGATCGGGAGGTGGCCGGCGGAGGCGTAGACGAGCTTGCCCTCGTTGGGGTCGTGGACGGCGTAGACGCAGGTGGCGATCTGGCTGGCGTCGATCTCGGCGGCGAGGCCGTCGAGGAGCTGGAGGACCTCGTGCGGGGGCAGGTCCAGGCGCGCGTAGGCCCGGACGGCGGTGCGGAGCTGGCCCATGACGGCGGCGGCGCGGACGCCTCGGCCCATGACGTCGCCGATGACGAGGGCGGTGCGGCCGGCGCCGAGGGTGATGACGTCGTACCAGTCGCCGCCCACGGCGGCGTCGGCGACGCCGGGCTGGTAGGTGGCGGCGATCCGCAGGTCGTCGGGCTGCTCCAGCTCCTGCGGGAGGAGGGAGCGCTGGAGGGTGACGGCGGTCTCGCGCTGGCGGCGCTCGCTGGCGCGGAGCCGCTCGGCGGCCTCGGCGTGGTCGGTGACGTCGGCGGCGTGGACGAGGACGCCGGCGCCTTCGAGGTGCGGGCTGTCGACGGGCAGGCAGGTGACCGTGTACGAGCCTCCGTCCGCGGTGCGGCGGGACTTCACGGTACGGGGCTTGCCGCTGCGGAGGACCTGGTCGAGGAGGGGCAGCAGGCCGAGCTCCTCGGCCTCGGGGCAGGTGGCGGCGACGGTGGCGCCCGGGGTGCGGGGGCCGAAGGCGGAGGCGTACGCCTCGTTGACGTACGCGATGCGGTGCTCGGGGCCGTACACGAGGGCGACGAGGCCGGGGAGGCGGCCGAGGAGGTCCCGTACGGAGAAGTCCTCCAGGGCGGGGACCTCGGTGTCCACGGTGTCCTCCGCGGGCTCGGGGCCCTCTGCGCCGTCGGCGAGCTCGGTGGGGCGCTCCGACCGGGGACCGTACTCACCGCGGGCGGCGGGCACGGAGCCTTCGGTCCCTCGCGCCGCGCGGCGCTGCGTACCGGGGAGCCGGGCGCTCCAACGGGTGAAGTTCACGGATCTGTATGCCTCGTGGTGTCGGTGCCGTGCGGAGTCACGCTGTGCAGGTGTGAGCCCACCTATGGTCACACGTCCAGTGTGGACGAGTGCACTGACAGTGATGTCAGGAGGACGGCTTGTCGTTCCCGTCGGAGCCGGTCTCGGGGGGCGGAGGGGGTGGGGCGGCCGCGAGTTCGAACTCGGCCCGGGGGTGTTCCAGGGAGCCGAGGGAGACGATCTCGCGCTTGAAGAGGCCGGAGAGGGTCCACTCGGCGAGGACGCGGGCCTTCCGGTTCGCGGTGGGCATCCGGCTGAGGTGGTAGGCGCGGTGCATGAGCCACGCCGGGTAGCCCTTGAGCTTGCGCCCGTACACATGGGCGACGCCCTTGTGGAGGCCGAGGGAGGCGACGGAACCGGCGTACGCGTGCGCGTACTCCTTGAGCGGCCGGTCGTGGAGGGAGGCGGCGAGGTTCTCGGCGAGGACCTTGGCCTGGCGGACGGCGTGCTGGGCGTTGGGGGCGCAGGGGGTGCCGGGTTCCTTCGCGGTGACGTCGGGGACGGCGGCGGCGTCGCCGGCCGCCCACGCGTGCGGGGTGCCCTCCACGGAGAGGTGGGCGGTGCAGCGGATCCGGCCGCGCTCGTCGAGGGGGAGGTCGGTGGCGGCGAGCAGCGGGGCGGGTTTGACGCCGGCGGTCCACACGACGGTCCGGGTGGGCAGGCGGGTGCCGTCGCTGAGGACGGCGACGCGGTCCTCGCAGCTGTCGAGGCGGGTGTCGAGGCGGACGTCGACGTTGCGGCCGCGGAGCTCGCGGACCGCGTACCCGCCCATCTCGTCGCCGACCTCGGGGAGGATCCGCCCGGCGGCCTCGACGAGGACCCATCTCAGGTCCTCCGGCTTGACGTTGTGGTAGTAGCGGGTGGCGTACCGGGCCATGTCCTCCAGTTCGGCGAGGGCCTCCACGCCCGCGTACCCGCCGCCGACGAAGACGAAGGTGAGGGCGGCGTCGCGGAGGGCCGGGTCGCGGGTGGAGGAGGCGATGTCGAGCTGTTCCAGGACGTGGTTGCGCAGGCCGATGGCCTCCTCGACGGTCTTGAAGCCGATGCCGTGCTCGGCGAGGCCGGGGACCGGGAGGGTGCGGGAGACCGAGCCGGGGGCGAGGACCAGTTCGTCGTAGGTGAGGGCGACCGGGCCCGCGCCCTCCTCGTCGGTGGCGAGGGTGGTGAGGATCGCGGTGCGCTTGGCGTGGTCGATGGACTCGACCTCGCCGATGAGGAGGCGGCAGCGGTCCAGGACGCGGCGGAGCGGGACGACGACGTGGCGCGGGGAGAGGGAGCCGGCGGCGGCCTCGGGGAGGAACGGCTGGTACGTCATGTACGGGTCGGGGGTGACCACCACGATCTCGGCGGCGCCGCCGGCGAGCTCGGTCCTGAGCTGCCGCTGGAGGCGCAGCGCGGTGTACATGCCGACGTAGCCACCGCCGACCACGAGAATGCGCGCAGGTTCGGTCACCGTCCCATGAGGCATCGCCGTCCGGGGTTTGTCCACAGGCCCGGCGAATTGTGTGACCGGAGGGATGTGGAGGCGCGGGGTGGCGCGCGCGACGCGCCCGGGCGCAACGGTGCAGGTCACGGCGGGCGTGAGCGGTGGGTCAGGGGGTGGGAAACGGGTGGCTTCGGCGCCTTGCTCCGATCGGGGGGCGCACCGTACGGAACTCCCCCTTCTGAATTGACCCGGACTCAACTATGTTCGTAGTTCGTCGGGGTGTCGGGTCGGCGTGCGCGCGGACCGCAGGCGCACACCGGCCGGGAGCCCCGTATCAGGGCGGGGAGTCTCCGGGGGGAGACATCATGAGCGGGGGAACGCTTATGCAGATTCAGGATTCTCGTTGGCAGTCCGTCGTCGGGGCGGAGCGCGACGACCGGAGTGCGGGGCCCGTGGCCTCCGTGCCGGCAGTCGCCGGCGCGCTGTCCGGCGGCACCGTCGCGGGCACCGGCACCGTCGTGGGCGGTCCGGTGGCGGGCGGGCGCGCGGCGCCGCTGCGGGTGGACGCGCAGCGCAATCTGGAGCACGTGCTCCGTGCCGCGCGTGAGGTCTTCGGCGAACTCGGTTACGGGGCGCCGATGGAGGACGTGGCACGGCGCGCCCGCGTGGGCGTGGGCACCGTGTACCGGCGCTTCCCCAGCAAGGACGTGCTGGTGCGGCGGATAGCCGAGGAGGAGACCTCGCGGCTGACCGAGCAGGCGCGTGCCGCGCTCGGGCAGGAGGACGAGCCGTGGTCGGCGCTCTCCCGGTTCCTGCGCACCTCGGTCGCCTCGGGTGCCGGGCGGCTGCTGCCGCCGCAGGTGCTGCGGGTCGGTGTCGACGAGCCGTCGGCCGTGGACGGGGACGGCGAGGGCGCGGCCCGGGTGCCGTACCAGCGCGGTCTCGGCGAGCAGGCGGACGCGCGCGTGGTCGCGCCGCGCGCGGTGCCGGTGGACGAGCGGGACGACGCCGGTGCGGCGGAGCTGCTGGAGGTCGTCGGCCGGCTGGTCGACCGGGCCCGTGAGGCGGGTGAGCTGCGGACGGACGTGACCGTGGCGGACGTCCTGCTGGTCATCGCCACCGCGGCCCCGGCCCTGCCGGACGCGGCCCAGCAGGCGGCGGCCTCGGCCCGACTCCTGGACATCCTGCTGGAGGGCCTGCGGTCGCGGTAGCGCGCTGGGGCGGGTTGCGCGCTCGGGCGGGTTGCGTGCCACGGCCGGTGACGCTGTCCGGCGGGTGGCGCGCTCCGGGCGGTGGCGTGCTCCGGCCGGTCACGCGCTCCGGCGGGTGGCGTGCTCCAGCCGGTGACTCGCTTCGGCAGGTGACGCGCTCCAGCCGGTGACGTGCTCCGGCCGGTCACGCGCTCCGGCGGGTGGCGCGCTCCGGCGCGCGTGGGTCCGCCGGTTCTCTGGGCCGGGTGGACCAGCGCGTAGGACACGAACGTGTGAGCGGTCACGCCGGGGTGCGTGAAGTCGCCCCGGACGAGTGGTAAGTGGACGCGGCGCTTCGGCGTGCCCGCGCCGTGTGGCAGGCTGAGTCGGTGTTCGGGTCTGCGCATGCGTACGGGGGCTTCCGCGATGAGCGGTGACGGTCGGGACGATCCGCTGGGCGGCGGCGGTGCCACGGAATCCGACGGCCCGACCGCCCGTCAGGTACCGAGCCAGGGAGGCCCCGCCGGAGTCGCCACCGGCGGCCCCGGATCGCCCCAGGGACCCGGCGGACCGAGCGTCCCGCCGCAGCGCGAGGGCAAGGCGGCCGGGACCGCGCGGGGCACGGGCGCCGCGCCGCGCACCGTACCGGACACCGGCCCCGACGGCGTACCCGATCCGCTCCAGGACACCGGCCGGCCCGCGGACGACGACGGCGGCGAGGGCGTGCTGCCGCCGCCCCGGGAGCTGCCGCCCGCCGACTCCGACCTGATCCGGCGCATGCGGGACGGCGACGACTCCGCGTACGAGGAGCTGTTCCGCCGCCACTCGGAGGCCGTACGCCGCTACGCCAGGACCTGCTGCCGGGACGCGCACACCGCCGACGACCTCACCGCCGAGGTCTTCGCCCGCACCCTCCAGGCCGTCCGCGGCGGTGCCGGGCCCGAACAGGCCGTCCGCGCCTATCTGATGACCACCGTCCGGCGGGTCGGCGCGAGCTGGGCCAAGACCCAGAAGCGCGAGCACCTCGTCGAGGACTTCGCCGTCTTCGCCGCCGACGCCGCCCGCTCCTCCGAGGTCTCCGACCAGGACACCCTGGACCTCGGCGCCGAGGTCCGGGCCATGCAGGAGGCCGAACAGTCGCTGGCCATACAGGCGTTCCGCTCGCTGCCCGAGCGCTGGCAGGCCGTCCTGTGGCACACCACCGTCGAGGAGGAGTCGCCCAGCGACGTCGCCCCCCTCTTCGGCCTGACCGCCAACGCCACGGCCGTGCTCGCCAGCCGCGCCCGCGAGGGCCTCAAGCAGGCGTACCTCCAGGCGCACGTCAGCCAGGCCCTCACGGCCGGCGGCGACTGCGCCCGGTACGCGGACCGGCTCGGCGCCTACGCGCGCGGGGGACTGCGGATGCGGGCCGAGCGCGGCCTGCGCAAGCACCTGGACGAGTGCGCCAAGTGCCGGGTCGCCGCGGGCGAACTCGCCCACGTCAACGCCGGGATCCCGGCGCTGCTCCCGATCGCGGTCATCGGCTGGTTCGCCGCCGGGTACTCCCTCAAGGCCGCCGGCATCGTCGCCGGCGGCGCGGTGGGCGCGGCCGGCGCGGGTGCCGCGGCGGCCGCCACGGGCGGGACGACGTCCGGCGCCACGGGCGGCGCGGCCACGGGCGGCGCCGCTTCGTCCGGGGCAGCCTCGGGAGGGGCGGCCTCGGGAGGGGCCGGTTCGGGCGGGGCAGCCTCGGGAGGGGCCGGATCGTCAGGGGCCGCCGCCGAAGGGCTCGGCGCGCCCGTGAAGGTCGGGATCGCGGCGGCGGCGGCCGTCGCCGCGGCGGCCGGACTCGTCTGGGCGATGGCCGGCGACCCGCAGCCCGCCGCCGCGCCCCGGCCGGTGCCGACGACCGTCGCGCCCGTCGCGCCGGCCGAGCCCCCGCCGCCCGCGGCGAAGCCCTCGCCCAAGCCCACTCCGCCTCCGCCGCCCGCTCCGGAGCCCACCACTCCGCCGCCCCCTCCGGAGCCGACGCCCACCCCGACGCCGAAGCCTGTGGTGACGAAGCCGGTGGTCAAGCCGTCGCCCCAGCCGAAGCCCGTGGTGACGAAGCCGACGACCCCGCCGCCGAGCCCCACGCCGAGCCCGAAGCCCACCCCCAGCCCCACTCCCAGCCCCACACCGAGCCCCACCCCGCCCCCGACGACGCCTCCCCCGCCGTCGCCCGCGCCCGTCGTCTACCAGGTCGACCGGCTGAACTACTCGGCCTTCGGCGACGGCACCGAGCCCGAGGTCGTCCTGGGGGACGGCGGTTGGATGTGGCCGCGCCAGGGCCTGTCGATCGCCGACAGCACGTACGCGTACGGGGTGAGCGTGCACGCCCCGTCCTCGCTGCTCATCCAGCTCAACCGGGAGTGCGCGCGGTACGACGCGCTGGTCGGCGTCGACGACCTGAGCCTCCCGCTCAGGCGCGGCGGGGTCCGCTTCTCCGTGTACGGGGACGGGGAGCGGCTCTGGCGGTCGCCGGTGGTGCGGCCGGGCGACCCGGCGATCCCGGTCCGGGTGGACCTCGGCGGACGCTCCACGCTGCGGCTCGTGGTGGAGGAGCACACGCCGTTCGGGCGGGCCGCCGTGGCGGACTGGGCGGAGTCCCGGATCACCTGTTCCTGACCGGCGCGCCGCCGGCTCCGGCGGTGTACGGCTCCGTCAGGGCCAGGACGTCCTCCGGGCCGAGGAGGGCGCCGGCCGCGCGGGCGGCGGCGAGGCCGTCCTCGCCGAGCGCGGCCCGGCAGGCGGCGGCGACCGTCCCGGCCTCGCGCCGTTCGGGGACCGAGCGGGGGATGTCCTGCCGCCAGGTCTCGACGGCGGCGGCCACGCGCGCGCAGCGGGCCGCGTCCCCGGCCCGGTGCAGGGCGAAGACGAGCCCCTCGGCGAGGCCGATCACGATGACGTCCGCGCAGTGGCCGGTGAGGGCGGCGCGCAGGGCCTCGGCGGCGGCCGTGACGGCCGGCGCGCCCGCGCCCTCCATGGCCTCGATCCGGGCGACGAACCCGTCCAGGGCGATGGCGAAGTGCGGCGGCGGGGTGCCGTTGCGGATGTGGGCGCCGGCCGAACCGATCGAGGCACGCGCGCGTGCGGTGTCTCCGCGGTCGAGGGCGAGGACGGCGCGCATGAAGTCCACGTAGGCGAGGGCGTCCTTGATGCGGAGCCGCTCGGCCTCCCGCGCGGCCTCGTCGAGACCGAGCTCGGCGGCGGCCGTGTCCCCGTCGCGGTAGGTGACCTCGGCGAGCCGGGCGATGAGGAACGGGGTCTCGGCGTGGGCGCCGACCTCGCGGGCGAGCCCGAGGGCCTCCTCGTACGCCTCCCTGGCCTCGTCGCGGCGGCCCCGCATCATGTTCGCCTCGGCGGCGGCCGAGGCGACCTGGGCGCCCATCCACCGGTCGCCGACCCGGCGGGCGAGGACGCGGAGCTCGGCCACGTCCTCGTCGACGCCCTCCATGCCGCCCGGCATGTCCACGACCATGTGGGTGCGGAACATCAGGCTGACCCCGATCTCCCAGTCGCCGCCGTACCGGCGGCAGGTGGCGAGGCCCGAGTCGAGGAGGGCGCGGACCGTCGGCGGGTCCTCGGTGAGGTACGCGGTGAACGGCCAGAGCAGGCCCGGGAAGCGGGCGGACTCCGGGCCCGGGTCCTTGGCGAAGGCGTCCCGGACGCGGCCGACGAGCGCGAGCGCGTCGGCGTCCTGGAGGAGGTCGCCGGTGTACATGTTCTCGTCCTCCATGGCGAGGAAGAACGAGAGCATCCGCAGGTGCATGCGCGGCCAGTGGCGGGGGTCGGCCGGGTCGGCCGGGTCCTCCCCCAGGGCGAGGGCGCGCCGGGTCCAGGCGAGGCCCTCCGGGCGGTAGTTGCGCAGCCACCAGAACCAGCCCATGGCGAAGACGAGCCGGAGTCCCGTGCGCTCGTCGGGGGTCGTGGCGAGGGTGCGGTGGAGGGCGGCCCGGATGTTGTCGAGGTCCCGTTCGAGCCGGTCGATCCAGGGCAGTTGCTCGCCGGAGCGGAGCTTCGGCTCGGCCTCCTCGGCGAGGGCCGTGAAGTGCGCGGTGTGGGCCGCCTCGGCGGACGCGAGCAGGGCCGGGGTCTCGGCGGCGCGCTCGGAGGCGTACTCGTGGATGGTCTCCAGGAGGCGGTAGCGCATCGCGCCGTCGTCGGTGGGGGTGGCGACGACGAGGGACTTGTCGACGAGGGCGCCGAGGGTGGTGAGGGTGTCGGTGCCGCCGGTCGGGGGTTCGGGGTGGGCGGTGTCCGGCGCCGGCGCGTTGATGGCCTCTGTGGCGTCGACGGCCTCTGCGGCCGGGAGGTCCCAGCCGCCGGTGAAGACGGAGACCCTGCGGAGCAGGGTCCGTTCGGCCGGGTCGAGCAGGTCCCAGGACCAGTCGACGACCGCGCGGAGGGTCTGCTGGCGGGGCCGGAGGGTGCGGGCGCCGGAGCTGAGGAGCCGGAAGCGGTCGTCGAGCCGGTCGGCGATCTGGCGCGGGGTGAGCAGCCGGAGGCGGGCGGCGGCCAGTTCGATGGCGAGGGGCAGGCCGTCGAGCCGGCGGCAGATCTCCGCGACGGCGTCGCCGGCGTCCGCGTCGCGCGCGTGGTCCTGGTCGAAGGTGGGGCGGACGGCCCTGGCCCGCTCGGTGAAGAGCCGGTGCGCGGGGGCGGGCGGCAGCGGCTCGACCGGGCGGACGGTCTCGCCGGGGACGCCGAGCGGTTCGCGGCTGGTCGCGAGGACGCGCAGGTTCGGGCAGTGCGCGAGAAGGGTCTCGGTGAGGGCGGCGGCGGCGTCGATGACGTGCTCGCAGTTGTCGAGGACCAGGAGGAAGGAGGGGCGGTCGGCGAGGTGTTCGACGAGGTGGGCGGTGGGGTCGTCCTGGAGGGCGGTGCCGTCGCGGGTGATCAGGTTGATCTCGCGGAGGCGGAGCGCGGAGAGGACGGCGCCGGGGAGCGCGCCCGGGTCGTCGAGCGGGGCGAGTTCGGCGATCCACGCGTCGGGCCCGGCGACCTGCCGGGCGGCCTCCTCCGCGAGCCGCGTCTTCCCCGACCCGCCGGGCCCGGTGAGCGTGACGAGCCGGAAGCGGCCGAGGTCGGCCCGGAGCGCGGCGAGTTCGGGCTCCCGGCCGACGAAGGAGGTGAGGCGGGGACGGATGTTGCCGGTCTCGGG
Organism: Streptomyces sp. NPDC059201; assembly: GCF_042754585.1. Lineage (NCBI taxonomy): Bacteria > Bacillati > Actinomycetota > Actinomycetes > Kitasatosporales > Streptomycetaceae > Streptomyces > Streptomyces sp. NPDC059201. Next base: position 165,136 of record NZ_JBHZBB010000015.1, on the reverse strand, counting down.
GGCGGGGAGGGGGGTGCGGTACGGGGCCGGTGCCGCCTGCCTCGGGGGAGCCGGGTCGGCGGGGGCGAGGAGGTCGCGGTGGAGGGCGGTCAGTTCGGGGCCGGGGTCGGCGCCGAGGGCGTCCGCGAGGGTGCGGCGGGCCGTCTCGTACGCGGCGAGCGCGTCCGCGTGCCGGCCCTCGGCCCGCAGGGCGTGGATGAGCTGCGCGTGGAAGCCCTCGTCGTACGGGTACGTGGTGGTCAGCTCGGTCAGTTCCGGTACGAGTCCGTCGACGGCGCCGCGCCGCAGGTCGGCCTCGACGCGCCGGCGCAGGGCGGCCAGGCGCTGCGCCTCGGGGCGGACGCCCGCCGGTCCGGGCAGGTCGGCGAGGGCGGGGCCGCGGAAGAGCCCCAGGGCGTCCCGCAGCAGGGCGGCGGCCTTCTCGGGGTCGCCCGAGTCGAGGAGGGCACCGGCGTCGGCGGCGCGGCGCTCGAACACGTACAGGTCGATGTCCTCCGGTCCGGCGGCGAGCCGGTAGCCGGGCCCCGGCGTGGCCTCGACGGCCTCCCGCCCGAGGATCCGGCGCAGCCGGGCGACGAGGGCCTGGAGGGCGGCGGGCGCGTCGAGCGGCGGCTCGTCCCCGTACACGTCGTCGACGAGCTCCCGGACCGGGGCGGCCCGTCCCCCGCGCAGCGCGAGCGCGGCCAGCAGCGCGCGCAGCCGCGCGCCCCCGAGGGGCAGGGCGACTCCGTCGGGTCCGAGGACCTCCGTGGTGCCGAGGATGAGATACCGCACCGCCCCATTCTTGCCCTCGGGCGGGAGGGGCGCCTCGGGGTTTCCCCGGGCGGGTCCGGAACGCGTACGGCGTTCAGAACTCGGCGGTATCCAAAGTGAAGCCGAGCGGGGCGGGGAGCGGGACCTCGGCCCCCAGCTTGTGGATGGACTTGTGGGTGTAGTCGTCGCCTTCGGGCTCGGAGCAGACGACGACCTCGTCGGCCTCTTTGTCGACGACCAGGTAGAGGGGGATCCCTCCGCGCGCGTACACCCGGTTCTTGAGGCCCCGGTCACGGCTCGCGGTCGCGGCGGAGGTGACCTCCGCGACGAGGAGGACGGGGTCGGGGCACTGCCAGGAGTGCTCGACGAGTTCCGAGACGGTCGACGCGTGCAGGCCGGTCCCGAGCGGGGTCACATGGATCTCCCCGTCCAGCAGCTCCACCCGGCTCCCCTCGGGTGCCTCGGCACACCGCAGCGCGAAGAGCCGCTCCACTGCGGCGACGGTGTCGGGGGTCATCGGCGGTCTCCTCCCGGGTACGGACAGGGAGATTCTGGCGTATCCCGACACGTGTCCGCGCGCGTATCCGCGCATGTCTCACCGCGCCGGCAGCGAGCGTGACGCCGGGATCAGGGGTCCCTGGACCGCGCGGGGGGCGCGGGGGGTGGCCGTGTCGGTCCAGCAGGAGCCCCGGCGGGCGAGGAGGCGGTGGAGCCAGAGTTCGGTGGAGACGAGGTCGGCGAGGCCGTCGAGGGGGACGCGGGCGCCGTCGGCCGCGGCGCGGAGGGCCTCGCGGACGGTGCCCGCCTCGATGAGCCCCGCGTCGGCGAGGAGCGGGGCCTCGAAGAGGGCCAGGAGGGTCGGGAGGGCGGCCCGCAGGCCCGCGCGGGCGGTGCCGGCGGGGACCGCCGGGTAGGGGGCGCCCCAGCCGGGCGGCAGGTCGCGGATGCCGGTGTCGGCGAGGACCGTGCGCAGCACGCCCGCACGCGCGTCGGGCTGGACCCGGAGCGCTTCGGGGAGGTCCCGGCAGGCGCGGACGACCTGGTTGTCGAGGAAGGGGGCGTGCAGCCGCTGGCCTCGGATCTCGGCGGCCTGTTCCAGGACCCGGTGGTCGGCCGCGGCCCGCGCGAGGGCCGCACGCGCGCGTGCCTCGCCGGGGCGCTGGACGGTCTGCGGCAGGGTGGCCGCCCGGTTCAGCCGGGCCGACACCTCGGCCAGCGCCTCCCCGGTCAGCCAGCGGGCCGCGGGGCCGGGCCGGGACCAGGCGAGGGCGGAGAGCGAGGCGGCCAGCGGGCCGTGGGTGTCGGCGGGGTCCCGGTTGGCGTCGAGGACGTGCCGCGCGGCGGACTCCAGTCCGGCCCGGTAGGGCGTACGGGCGAGCCTGCGCGCCGCGCGGTAGACGGTGACCGGCACCAGGAAGGCGCCCGCCGACGGTCCGGTCGCCTTGGCGAGGGCCGTGACCGGGCGGACCAGGGAGCGGCGCCTGCGGTCCATCAGCAGGTCGGCGAGGCGCGCCGGGTGGGCGTCCAGGACCTGCTTGGCGCCCAGTCCGGTGAAGTGGTCGGCGCTGCCTCCGGCGAGCCGCCTGCGGTGCCGTTCGGCGGTGACCAGGGCGGGCCCGGGCTCGTCGGTGAGCGGCCCGTCCAGGGTGGCGTACGGGAGGGCCTCCTCGCCCGCCGTGACGACGACGTGGCGCAGCCGGGGGTCCGCCGCCAGCTCCCGGGCGCGCTCCAGTTCGGCGGCCCGGCCGGGACCGGGTTTGGTGGCCAGGTCGTTGAAGGTGACCGCGAGCAGCCGCTCCCCCGCGCCCGCGTGCCCGAGGATCGTGCCGGGCACGCCGGGCAGTCCCGCGGCGAGCAGGGCGAGCGTGGCGGAGGCGCTGCCGCCGGACAGGTCGGCGCCGATGCCGGGCGCGGGGCCCGCGCCGCGGGCGGCCCGCCGGTCGGCGGGCCCCATCCCGGGGACGGGTCCGGGGTCCGGCGCGGGTGCCTCGGGCGCGTGCCGGGGGGCGGTGAGCCGGGCGCGTACGGACTCCACGAGCGCGTCCCTGACCGCCTCGACGGCCTGCCGGGGCTCGGCCTGCGGGGCGGCGACGGCGAGCGAGGCGACCGTCTCGTACCCGGCGATCTCCCGGGAGCCCTCGCGCAGGATCAGCGCGTGGCCCGGCGGGACGCGGCGGACGCCCTCGTACGGCGTCGAGTCGCGCAGCGCCTCCGGGGACTCGGGGCAGGCGAGCAGTGCGGCGAGGTGGCCGATGTCGAGCTGGGCCTCGACGAGGTCGGCGAGCGGGAGGGCGGCGGTGGCGTAGGCGGTGCCGCCCTCCCAGGGGGTGTGGAAGACGGGCCGGGCGCCCGCGAGGTCGCCGGTGACGGTGACCCGGCGGCCGGCCTTCACGACGGCCGTGTAGCTGCCGGGCCAGGCGGTGAGGTGGCGCAGGGCGCCGCCGCGCGCGGTGACGAGGCCGCGGCGGAGTTCGTCGTCCCCGGCGGCGCAGCAGCCGAGCACGGCGAGCCGGGTGCCGTCGTCGAGGCCGATCACCCGCACCTCGTCGGGGCGCCAGTCGCCGACCGCCCACAGCGGGTCGGGGTCGCCCCAGAGGAGCTGTGCGCCCACCGGCTGCACCGTGCGCCCCCCGACGTGCCCGCCGCTCTCGGCGTACGGGGGCGCCTGGGGCGGGACTCCGGAGCCGTACGCGCCGTACGCGCCGTGCGCGCCGTTCGCCGCTCCGGTGCGCGCTCCCGCGGCCGTGGCGTACCCCGCGGTGCCACTGCTCCAGCCCACCAGCCATCGCATCGGCGCCTCCACGTCCGTTTCGGTGGGGCCATGCTGCCATGACAACGGCGCACGGGGCGGAGTCCGGGTGCACGCGCGCGAAAGCCGAATGCGCCCCTGGCATGCGCCAGTTGGCGGGCGGGAATGCCCGGCGGGCTCCCGCGCGGCGCGCCGTACGGATCGGGTGCGGCTCGGGTCCGGCTCGGGTCCGGTCCGGGTCCGGTCCAGGTGCCGGGAGGATTCGGCCGGTTCTCGTCCCTGTCCGGAGGTTTGACCTGCCGTCGGGCACTGAAGGGATCAAGAAGACGACGGCCGTCCGCGCGGCCGCCCACGGCTGCCCGCGCCCGCCGGCGGCCCGGTTCTCGGCAGTCCGGGAGGCGACCCGCCTCCCGGCGCCGTCCGCCGCCCGCGGGGAATGGGGCGGCGGTGTCCCCCAGCCCACCGGTACGGGACCCGAAGCCGAAAGGGCTCCGTCTCCCGGCCGGACGGGCCGACCCACGCAGGACTCATCGAAGCGTCCCCGGCCCGGAGCGACGAGAGCGCACGGCCGGGCGCACGGCCACACGGGCGGAGCACGGACCGGCCGACGGGCGCCTCCGGTGGGCTGTTCACACAACAATCTCGCCATACGGAACTCCGCCCCTTAACGGTGGGGATGCGGCGAACTACGCTGTGTTTACGAATGCCGCCTGCCTATGCCCGGCGTCGCGGCGGCCGTCTGGATGTCGAGGGGTGGCGTCATGTCCAGGGAGCAACGCGGGCCGAACGAGAAGCTCGGCGCCGTTCTCGCCCTCGCGGGAATCAGCAACGCCGGCCTCGCCCGGCGGGTCAACGACCTCGGTGCGCAGCGGGGGCTGACGCTTCGGTACGACAAGACCTCGGTGGCCCGCTGGGTCTCCAAGGGGATGGTGCCGCAGGGCGCCGCGCCGCACCTGATCGCCGCCGCGATCGGGCAGAAGCTGGGCCGGCCCGTGCCGCTGCACGAGATCGGGCTCGCGGACGCCGACCCGGCGCCCGAGGTGGGCCTCGCCTTCCCCCGGGACGTCGGCGAGGCGGTCCGCGCCGCCACCGACCTCTACCGGCTGGACCTCGCCGGGCGGCGGGCGGGCGGGGGCGGGATCTGGCAGTCGCTGGCCGGTTCCTTCTCGGTCAGCGCCTACGCGACCCCGGCCTCCCGGTGGCTGATCACCCCCGCCGACCCGTCGGTGGAGCGGGAGGCCGGACGTCCGGGCGGCGGCGGGCCGGGGCCGGGTCCCGCCGAGATCGGGGAGCACGTGCGCGTGGGGCACAGCGATGTCGCCAAGCTCCGCGAGGCCGCCGAGGACGCGCGCAAGTGGGACTCCAAGTACGGCGGCGGGGACTGGCGCTCCTCGATGGTGCCCGAGTGCTTAAGGGTGGACGCGGCGCCGCTGCTGCTCGGCTCGTACTCGGACGAGGTCGGCCGGGCCCTCTTCGGCGCGACCTCCGAGCTGACCCGGCTCGCCGGGTGGATGGCCTTCGACACCGGACAGCAGGAGGCGGCCCAGCGGTACTACATCCAGGCGCTGCGGCTCGCGCGTGCCGCGGCCGACGTGCCGCTCGGCGGCTACGTCCTGGCCTCGATGTCGCTCCAGGCCACCTACCGGGGCTTCGCCGACGAGGGGGTGGACCTCGCGCAGGCCGCGCTCGAACGGAACCGGGGGCTCGCCACCGCCCGCACCATGTCCTTCTTCCGGCTCGTCGAGGCACGCGCGCACGCGAAGGCGGGCGACGGGCCCGCCGCGGCGGCGGCGCTGAAGTCCGCCGAGGGGTGGCTGGAGCGGTCCCGGGACGGCGACGCCGACCCGACGTGGCTCGGCTTCTACTCGTACGACCGGTTCTGCGCGGACGCCGCCGAGTGCTACCGGGACCTGCGGATGCCGCGCGAGGTGCGGCGCTTCACCGAGCAGGCGCTGTCCCGGCCGACGGAGGAGTTCGTCCGCTCGCACGGGCTGCGGCTCGTCGTCTCGGCCGTCGCCGAGCTGGAGTCCGGCAACCTCGACGCGGCCTGTGCGGCGGGCACGCGCGCGGTGGAGGTGGCCGGCCGGATCTCCTCCGCGCGGACCACGGAGTACGTACGGGACCTGCTGCACCGCCTGGAGCCGTACGGGCACGAGCCCCGGGTCAGGGAACTGAGGGAGCGGGCCCGCCCCCTCCTGGTCGCCCCGGCGTGACGTGGTGCTCGAAAGCGTGACGCGCATCCCACGAGGTGGGCGTTTAGCGGGATTGTCAGTGGGCCAGTGCACTATCAGGGGTGGGAGGTGGCGCTGGTGTTTGACTGTGACGTGCTGGTGATCGGCGGCGGGATCGTCGGTCTGTCGACGGCGTACGCGCTCCAGCGCGCCGCCCCCGGCACCCGCGTCGCCGTCCTGGAGAAGGAGGAGGGCCCCGCGCGCCACCAGACCGGGCGCAACAGCGGGGTCATCCACAGTGGCATCTACTACCGGCCCGGCTCCCTGAAGGCGCGGTTCGCCGTCGAGGGCGCGGCCGAGATGGTCAAGTTCTGCGCGGAGTGGGGCATCCCGCACCAGGTGACCGGCAAGCTCGTCGTCGCCACCGCGCGCGAGGAGCTGCCCCGGCTGCACGCGCTGGTCCAGCGCGGGCGGGAGAACGGCATTCCGGTACGCGAGCTCGGCGCGGCGCAGATCGCCGAGTACGAGCCCCGGGTGCGAGGGCTCGCCGCCATCCACGTCGGCACCACCGGCATCGTCGACTACAAGGCGGTCGCCCAGCGGCTCGCCGAGTCCTCCGGCGCGGAGATCCTGTACGGCGCGGAGGTCACCGCGATCGACCGGCGCCCGTGGGGCGTCGCCGTGCGCACCGCCGACCAGCGGATCCTGCGCGGCAAGGTCCTGGTGAACTGCGCGGGGCTGCACTGCGACCGGATCGCGCGGCTCGCCGGGGACGACCCGGGCATGCGGATCGTCCCCTTCCGCGGCGAGTACTACGAGCTGGCCGATCCCTCGCTGGTGCGGGGCCTGGTCTATCCGGTGCCGGACCCCGCCTTCCCGTTCCTCGGCGTGCACCTCACGCGCGGCATCGACGGCGGCGTCCACATCGGGCCGAACGCGGTACCGGCGCTCGCGCGCGAGGGGTACGACTGGGGGGTCGTCCGCCCCGGCGAGCTCACCGGCACGCTCGCGTGGCCCGGCTCCTGGGCCATCGCGCGGCGCCACTGGCGGTACGGTGCGGGCGAGCTGCGCCGCTCCCTGTCGAAGCGGGCCTTCACCGAGGCGGTGCGGCGGCTGCTGCCCGGCGTCGAGGAGTCCGACCTGCGGCCGGCGGCGGCGGGGGTGCGGGCGCAGGCGGTGTTGCGGGACGGGACGCTGGTGGACGACTTCCTCATCCGGGAGGGGCCGCGCACGGTGCACGTCCTGAACGCCCCCTCCCCCGCCGCGACAGCCTCCCTCCCCATAGGCCAAGAAATCGCCACCCGAACCCTGCCGCACCTCTAAGCCCCCCGTGTCGGCAGGCGTCCCGCAAGGGCGGTGCCCACCCGTCGGGTCCGGCCACGCGCCAGGCACCAGTGCGGGCGGCACCCCCGCTGCACCCACCCCCCGTGTGGGCAGGCGTCCCGCAGGGCGGGACGGGTGGGCACACGGGACGGCGCCCCCTGCCGGGCCAAGGCTTTCCGCGCCTGAACCCGCACCCGTAGCGCGGTGCACAAGTGGTGCGGGTCAGGAACGTGTGCGGAGGCACCCGCGAAGGGTGCCGTTCCGTTGTGCCCACCCGTTCCGCCCTAGCGGAACGTATGCCCACAACGAAACGACGGCGGCCGCCCGGCGCGCCGTGGGTACCGCCCCGGCTGGGCGGCTGGGCGCGGCGGCTGCGTGGGCTTGGGGTCGTAAAGTGGGGGCATTGTGTTTGAGCAGCAGGAGAATCGCATCGAGCCGGGGCCCCGCCTCGGCAGCCGCATGTTCGCACCCGGCGAAGGCCCCTCCCCCGACCCCGCGGGCGCGCACTTCGAGCGGCGGATCCGCAGTTTCCAGCCGCGGCGCAGCCGCGTGACCGCCGGGCAGGCCGAGGCGATGCTGAAGCGGTGGCCCGACTGGGGCCTGGACATCGACGGCAAGCGGGTCCTGGACCTCCGCGAGATGTTCGGCGGACTGCCCGTCGTCCTGGAGATCGGCTTCGGAATGGGCGAGGCGACCGCGCAGATGGCCGCCGCCGACCCCGGCACCGGCATCCTCGCCATCGACGTGCACACCCCCGGCCAGGGCAACCTCCTCGGACTCGCCGACCGCAACGGACTGACCAACGTCCGGGTCGCCAACGGCGACGCGATCATCCTCCTGCGCGAGATGCTCGACCCCGCCTCCCTCGACGGCTGCCGCGTCTACTTCCCGGACCCGTGGCCCAAGAAGCGGCACCACAAGCGGCGCCTCATCCAGCCCGAGTTCCTGACCCTCCTGGCGACCCGGCTGAAGCCCGGCGGCGTACTGCACTGCGCCACGGACTGGGAGCCGTACGCGGAGCAGATGCTGGAGGTGCTGTCCGGGCACCCCGACTTCGAGAACACCGCCGCGGACGGCGGCTACGCCCCCCGCCCCGACTTCCGCCCGCTCACCCGCTTCGAGGGCCAGGGCCTGGACAAGGGCCACGTCGTCCACGACCTGCTCTTCCGCAGGAAGTAGCACCGGCGGCGGCGACCGCCGTCCACAAGTCCACAAGTCCATCGCCCCTGTCGGTGACGGTCGCTAGGGTCGAGGCGTGTCGCAACCCCTGCCGTCCTCCGAGTCGCCCACACCACCCACACCGCCAGAGCTGCCGGTCGGCTCCCTCCTGCCGTCGCAGGCCGGACCCCCGGCGGTCGAGAGCCATGTCCCCGTCCGTGACGGGGACGAGCCGTCGTTCGCCGTGGCCGCCGACCGGAGCCAGTGGCGGTACCGGCCCCGGCGGGCCTTCTGGCGGAGCCGGGTCGTCCGGGCCGTCGCGCTGATCACGCTCCTCACGCTCTGCGCCCTGGTGATCCTGGCGCTGGTGCGCGAGCAGACCGGCACGGAGGGGTTCCTCGTCGGGCTGGGGCTCGCGATCCTTCCCGTACCGCTGCTCATGGCGGCGTTCCGCTGGCTCGACCGGGTCGAGCCGGCTCCGTGGAAGAACCTGCTGTTCGCCTTCGCGTGGGGCGCGTTCGCCGCCGCCCTGGTCGCGATCCTCGCGAACTCCTTCGCCGTCCGCTGGATCGCCACCGCGACCGCCGATCCGGGCTCGGCCGACGACCTGGGCGCGACCGTGATCGCCCCGGTGGTGGAGGAGACCGCGAAGGCCGCCGCGATCCTGCTGCTCTTCCTCTTCCGGCGGCGGGACTTCCGGAGCCTGGTCGACGGGGTGGTGATCGCCGGCTTCACCTCGACCGGCTTCGCGTTCACCGAGAACATCCTCTACCTCGGCAACGCCTTCGGGGAGGACCAGGACCTCGGCGACGGCGGCATCGGCGCCGTCACCGCGGGCACCTTCTTCGTCCGCGTCGTGATGTCGCCCTTCGCGCACCCGCTCTTCACCGTGCTCACCGGCATCGGCTTCGGCCTGGCCGCGCTCGCCCCGCGCGGCAGGCGGCTGCGCCGCGTGCTGCTGCCGCTCTCCGGGCTGCTGCTCTCGATGGGCGTGCACGCGCTGTGGAACGGCTCGGCGACCTTCGGCGGCGCGCTCGCCTTCTACGCCGTGTACGCGGTCTTCATGGTCCCGGCCTTCGGGCTGCTCACCTGGCTCGCGGTGTGGAGCCGGCAGAAGGAGCTGCGCACGATAGCCGGGGTGCTCCCGGCCTACGCGGCGGCGGGCTGGCTCTCCCCGGAGGAGCCGCTGGCGCTCTCCTCGATGCGGGCCCGCCGCACCGCGCGGGCGGTGGCGTCCCGTACGTACGGCAAGGCGGGGGCGCGGGCGGTCGGCGAGTACGAGTCCTTCGCCACGACCCTCGCCTTCCTGCGCGAGCGGGCCCGCCGGGGCACGGTCCCGGTGCCGGACTTCGCCGCGCGCGAGCAGGAGCTGCTGCACCACCTGTGGGAGCGCCGGGCCACGGCCTCGCCCGCGCTCTCGTACGCGGCGCGGGCCACCGGCCGGGTGTGGGTGCCGCCGCAGTACCTCGACTACGGCGGCTACAACCCCTACAAGGGTTAGCCCTCCGGCGTCTCCACTGTCTCGGACGCGGCCGTCAGACGGGCCAGTTCGGCCTCCGTCAGCGTCAGGTCCGCCACCGCGACCAGGGCGGGGAGCTGCTCGACCGTGCGGGCCGAGGCGATCGGCGCGGCGACCGTGGGGCGGGAGGCGAGCCAGGCGAGGGCGACGGTCGCGGGCTCGGCGCCGTGGGCCTCGGCGACCTCGTCGAGGGCGGCGAGCACGGCCTGACCGCGCGCGGTCTCGGCGAGCTCGGAGGCGCGGTAGGCGCGGACGCTCTCGACGGTCCGGCCCGGCCGGTACTTGCCGGTGAGGAACCCGGCGGCGAGACCGTAGTACGGGACGGCGGCGAGACCCGTGTCGGCGGCCGTGTCGAGGAGCGCGCCTTCGTACTTCTCGCGGGACACGAGGTTGTACTCGGGCTGGAGCGCCACGTACCGGGCGAGCCCCTCGGCCTCGGCGAAGTCGAGGGAGGCCCGCAGCCGCTCGGGGGAGATGTTGGACGCGGCGACGGCACGCACCTTGCCGTCCCTCACGAGCTGGTCGAGGGCGGTGACGATCTCCTCCACCGGCACGGACTCGTCGTCGAAGTGCGTGTAGTACAGATCGATGTAGTCGGTGCCGAGGCGGCGCAGGGACTCCTCCGCGCCGGCCTTGATGGTGGTGGCGCTCAGGCCCTTGAGGCGGGAATGGGCGCCGACCTTGGTGGCGACGACGAGGTCGGAGCGGTTGCCCCGGGCGGTCAGCCAGCGGCCGATGATCGTCTCGGACTCCCCGCCCTCGTTGCCCTCGACCCACTCGGAATAGGCATCGGCGGTATCCACGAAATTGCCGCCCGCGGCCGCGTAGGCGTCGAGGACGGCGAAGGACTGCGCCTCGTCGGCACTCCAGCCGAAGACGTTGCCGCCGAGGGCGAGCGGGAAGACGTGCAGGTCGGAGGTGCCCAGCGGGCGCAGAGGTGAGGTCATGCAGAACTCAACTCCGTGCGCCGCCGGGCATATTCCGATCGGGGAGCCTGATCCCCGACCGGAAGGCTCATGGCCGTCCCTCAGATCGACAGGCCCTTGGAGCGCAGCCACTCCGCCGGGTCGATGCCCGAGCCGTCGGGGGTGTGGACCTCCAGGTGGAGGTGGGGGCCGGTCACGTTGCCGGTGGCGCCGACGCGGCCGATGGTCTCGCCCGTGGTGACGGTCTGGCCCGCGCCGACGGTCATCGAGGAGAGGTGGCAGTACCAGACCTCGGTGCCGTCCTCCAGCTCCAGGACGATCCGGTAGCCGTACGAGCCGGACCAGCCGGCCGACTTGATCGTGCCGCCGTGCACCGCCTTCAGCGGGGTGCCGGTGGGCGCGGCGAAGTCGAGGCCGGTGTGGTAGCCGGAGGACCACATCGAGCCGGACTGCATGTAGGTGGAGGTGAGCGTGTACGACGAGAGCGGCATGGAGTAGCTGGCGGCCAGCTTGGCGAGCCGCTCGGCCTCCGCCTTCTCGGCGGCGATGCGCTCGGCCTCGGCCTTCTCGGCAGCGATCCGCTCCGCCTCCGCCTTGGCCTTCGCCTCGGCCTCGGCCTTCGCGGCGGCGTCCGCCTTGGCCTTGGCGTCCGCCGCGGCCTTCTCGGCGGCGGCCTTCTCGGCGGCCTGCTTCTCAGCGTCGACGGCGGCCTGCTGCTGCTGTTCGGCCTGCTGGAGGATGCGGGCGCGCAGGGCCTCGCCGGCGTCGGCGGTGGAGGCGGTGCGCTCCACGGTGGCGGTGCCGGTGCCGCCGCCCGTCCCGGCGCCGGTCCCCGTGCCGAAACCGGCGGTGGTCGCGGTGTCGGCCGGGGCGTTGTACGTGATCGAGGTCAGCGGCTTCGCGGCGGCGCCGCCCGCGGCGACCGGCGCGGAGTCCCGTACCTGGGAGGTCTCCTCGTCGCCGCCCGGGAGGAGGTCGCCGACGCCCGGAAGGTCGTGGGCGTCCGGCAGACCCAGGTCGGGCAGGTCGGGCAGGTCCGGGAGCGATATCGCGACCGGGGGCTTCTCCTGCGCGGTGGCGAGGCCGCCCGCGCCGACGGCGGCGATGACGCCGACGCCGAGGACGGTGGAGGAGCGGGCGAAGTTGGAGCGCTGCTTCACGACCCGGTGGCGGCCGCCGGCGCGGCTCTCGGCGCGCAGGGAGCCCTCGGTCGGGTTCCATTCCCCGGGCGCCGGGGTGAAGGAGGCGGTGTCGTACGCGACCGGCGCGGAGCCCGCCGGGTCGTCCGCTCCGACGGCACCCGGGCCGCCGAAGGGTTCGAAGGGGGCTCCGGGTACGGGGGTGTTGGACGCCACGGAGGCGCGCTCCTTTCCTTCCTTCTCGCCTACCGGGTTAGCTGACGGGTTCGGAGCAGGAAGGTCTCCTACGGGCGTGTTCGCACGGGGGATGTGCGAGGGGCCCGATTCACCCCAAGGGTTGGTTCCCCGGTTCCCTTACGGGATTCGGCGCGTGCGCACGGAGCCGTCTCTTGCGACGGCTGGGACGACCGCGCTGCGTTATCGAACGTTAATAGACACGGCGGTCCGATTCCAAGCCGTTCCCCTTGATCATTCATTGAATTGACAGGGATTCGCCCGAGTTGACCCCCCTTCAGTGAAGGACCGTCAAACCCTCGGAATCTGATGTTGTGTCAATTGTTATCGCTGTGACACCCCCCGACCACGGACGGTGAGTACCGCCTCTCGGGGGCCTCTCAGGGCCTCTCAGGGGTCTCAGCGGTACGACGGGCCGGGTGGAACCACCGGCATCGTCCGGCGCCGCTCCGGCGCCCCGGTCGCCGGGCGGCTCACCGCGAGCAGCGCCATGTCGTCCGTCGAACCGCCGCCCGTGTGCCGCCGCACGTCGTCCACGAGCGCGTCGAGCAGCTCCTCGGGCCCGGGGAAGACCGCCCCGGCGAGCCGGGCCGCCGGGTCGTAGAAGACGCCGTCCGCGTCCCGCGCCTCCGACAGGCCGTCCGTGTAGAACAGCAGCGTCGCGCCCGGCGGGTACGGCCGCTCGTCGGCCCGGTCCGGCCAGACCGACAGCTCCCCCATCCCGAGCGGCAGCGCCGGTTCCGCCGGCTCGGCCGGCTCCAGGTGCCCGTCCCCGTGCAGCAGGAGCGGCGGCGGATGCCCCCGGTTCACGATCCGTACGACCCCGCCCTCGCGCGGGATCTCGGCGATCACCGCCGTCGTGAACCCCTCGAAGGCGTCCAGACCCTCGCGCCGGGTCCCCTCGCGCGTGAGGGCCCGTTCGAGCCGCGCCGCCACCCCCTCCAGGGTCGCCTCCTGCTCGGCCGCCTCCCGGAACGCGCCGATGACGACGGCGACCGCCTCCACCGCGTCCATCCCCTTGCCCCGTACGTCCCCGACCACCAGCCGCACCCCGTAGGGGGTGTCCTGCACCGCGAACAGGTCGCCGCCGATGAACGCGTCCGCCTGCGCCGCCTCGTACCGGGCCGCGCACTGGAGCCCCGCGATCCGCTCCGCCGGCATCGGGAGCACCGCCCGCTGCGCGGCCTCCGCGATCACCCGCGCCGAGGCGAGCCGCTCGCCGCTGCGCCGCACCACCAGGTTGATCAGCATCGCGAGCGCCGAGACGGTCACCACCGTCAGGGTCTCGGTGAGCGAGGGCACGTCGGAGAGCGTGTCGTTGTACGCGTGCAGCCCGACCGAGGCGAGGATCGCCGCCAGCCCGGTCAGCAGGGTCGTGAGCCGGGAGAAGAACGGGGCGGCGACCAGCGGGGCGGCGGAGAAGAGCGGCGCGGCGGTGTACGAGGGCGGGGTGGACAGGTCGAAGACCGCCCCGCCCACGATGATCAGCGGCGGCAGCGCCCGCAGGAACCTGCGGGTGCCCCCGTAGGGGACGGGCAGGACCGGCAGCGGCTCGCGCCCGTACGGCCCCTTGGGACCTGATCCCTTTGCCCCCTTGGGACCCGGTCTCCTGGGACCTGATCCCTTGGCCCCGTTGAGACCCGGCCCCTTGGGCGCGGCGGAGCGGGCGATACGACCGCGGGTGTCCTCGCCCCGCCGCCCACCGCCCGCCGCTCCCCGAGGCTGCGCCACCTGAGTACTCCTGACCGGTCGGGGCCCGCCACCGGGCCGTGCGCCCCGGGCCGGGACCCGCGACCGCACATCCTCCAGGTTCCCCGCCCGAACGCCGCCCGGCGACCGGCGGGCGTCCGACCGGCGTACGCGCGCGTGCCCGGGGCCGTACGGCGGACTGGGCCAGGTCCCGTACGGCGTACCGGGGCAGGCCCCGTACGACATACCCGGCCAGGCCCCCGTACGGCGTACCCGGCCAGACCCCCGTACGACATACCCGGCCAGACCCCCGTACGACATACCCGGCCAGGCCCCCGTACGGCGTACCCGGACAGGTCCCCTACTCCGTCCGCCCACTCCGTCCGGCTACTCCGTCCGCAGGCGCCCGCCCCTCCCCAGCCACGCGACCGCCGCCGCGCAGGTCAGGCCGACCGCGCAGAGGGCCAGCCAGGGGGCGGCCGTCCAGCCCGTGACGTCGAGCAGGGCGCCCGTGCCGAGGTTTCCGAGCGTGATGCCGATTCCGCAGACGGTGTTGTAGAGCCCGTAGTGGGTGGCCACCCAGCGGCCCCGGGAGAGGGCGACGACGGTGTCCATCTCGTACGGGTAGAGCACCGCGTTCGCCACCGCGAGGACCGCCGCGCACAGCAGCAGCGCCGGGGCGCCCCGGCCGAGGACCGCCGGGAGCAGGAAGGCGCCGCCCATCAGCGCGAGGCCGAGGACGAGGCTCCGCTCGCGGGAGAGCCGGGCCGCGCACCAGGCGGTGATCCGCAGCTGCCCGGCGAGCGCGACGAGCGCGGAGACGACGAAGAGCGCGGTCGTCACGCCCGTGCCGCCCGCCGCGAGCGGCAGCGCCAGATAGACCTGGAAGGAGAGCACGTACGAGCCGGTCATGGCGAGCGAGAAGAGCCAGAAGACGCGGTTGCCGAGGACGGTACGGAACTGGCCCCGGGCCCCGCCCTCCTCCGGCTCCGGCCGCCCGCCGCCCGCCGAGACGGGCAGGTGCCGCAGCTGGACCAGGGTCAGCCCGAGGAAGAGCAGGGCCGCGGCCACGCACGTCAGCCGGAACGAGACCCCGGTGAGCGCCACCCCGACGAGCGGGCCGAGCAGGATGCCCGCCTGGTAGTACGCGTTGAACAGCGCGAACGCCTCCACCCGGCGCTCCTCCCCCGCCTCCGCCGCCAGGCACGCGCGCACGGCCGGGTTGAAGAGCGCGCCCGCGAGGCCGGTGGCGAGCGAGGCGGCGATCAGGACGGGCAGCGACTGGGCGAACGCGAGCGCCCCGAAGCCGACGGTCCGCAGCGCGCACCCCGCCACGATGAGCGGCTTGAAGCCGAGCCGGTCCGCGAGCGCCCCGCCGACGAGGAACATCCCCTGCTGGGAGAGGTTCCGGACCCCGAGGACGAGCCCGACCGCCCAGGCCGCCATCCCGAGCCCGCCGGCCAGATGCGCGGCCAGATAGGGCATCAGCATGTAGAAGCCGAGGTTGATGGTGAGCTGGTTGAGGAAGAGCAGCCGGACGGCCGGATCGAAGGTACGGCTCCGCTTCCAGACCCCGCCACGGGGAGGTGGCGAAAGAGCGGCCATGCCCTTGGTGCTCAACGCCCCGACCCCGTCCGCCGGTCCAGGGCCCGCCGGTCCAGGACCCGTCGGGTCCACCCGTCGACCCCCTCCGGGCCCTCGTACACGGCCGGTTCGTCGCGTACGGGTCCGTCGAGGAGGCCATGGGCGGCGCAGTAGGCGTCGTTGAAGACGGTGTCGAAGTAGCGCTGCGGGCCGTCGGGGAAGACGGCGGCGATACGGGTTCCACGCGGGCGCGTGCGGGCCAGCCAGCCGGCCACGAGCGCGACCGCGCCGACGCTCCAGCCGCCGGTGGCGTACTGGCGGGCGGCGAGCCGCCGGGCCGAGCGGACCGCCTCGGCCGGGGCCACCCAGTGGACCTCGTCGAAGGCCGCGTGGTCGACGTTGGCCGGGTGGATGGAGGAGCCGAGCCCGCGCATCAGCCGCTCCCCGGCGGGCAGGCCGAAGACGGTGGAGCGGATGGAGTCGACGCCGACCAGCTCCAGGGCGGGGCTGCTGGTGGCGCGCAGCGCGCGGGCGATGCCGGCCGAGTGGCCGCCGGTGCCGACCGCGCAGACGAGCACGTCGATCCGGTCGAGCTGCGCGGAGAGTTCGGCGGCGAGCCCGGCGTAGGCGGCGGGGTTGTCGGGGTTCCCGTACTGGTCGGGCCACCAGGCCCCGTCGAGGAGGGCGAGGAGTTCGGCGACCCGGTCCTTGCGGGCCTGCTGCCAGCCGCCGCGCGGGCAGGGCTCGGTGACGACGTGCACGGTGGCGCCGTGGGCGACGAGCATCCGCTCGACGATCGGCTCCAGGCCGGGGTCGGTGACGACGTGCACGGGGTGCCCGTGGAGCACCCCGGCGAGGGCGAGTCCGAGCCCGAGGGTGCCGGAGGTCGACTCGACGACGGGGGCGCCGGGCCGCAGGTCGCCCCGGCGGCGGGCCTCCTCGACCATGTGGAGCGCGGGGCGGTCCTTGATGCCGCCGGCGTTGAAGCCTTCGAGCTTGGCCCAGTAGCCGTCGTCGGTCCACAGGACGGGCGTGTTGCCGACGGTCGGATGCGGGCGCGGAGGCGTGGGGGCGTACAGGGGCACAGGCACAGGCATGGAGATGTCCTCGGAGTGGGTGGTGCGCCGGAAGGGAGGGTGGCCCGGCCGTCACGGGCGACGACGGGCGGCGTTCACTTCCGGTGCACTCAGTTCCGGTCCACTCCGAGGGCGATGAGCAGCAGTCCGGGCGCGGGGCAGGGCCCCGCCCGGGTGCGGGCGTGCCGCAGGTCCGCCGCGGGCGGCAGCGGGGTGGTGCGGGCGAGGGTGACGACCTCGCCGGGCCCCGGCGGATCGAGCTGCGGGGCTGTGGCCGTCTGCGCGGAGACCGGCAGCTCGACGACATGGCCCTCGCCGCCCTCCCCGCAGCCGTGCGCGGAGGGCCCGTGGACGGGGCCGACGACGGCGACGGTCGCGCCGGTGGCCGCGTGGCCCGGCGCGGCGGGCTCCATGTGGCCCGGGATTCCGTGGCAGAGCCCCGCGAAGAGCGCGACGAGCGCGAGGAGCAGCAGGAGGACGGGCGCCCGTCCTCCTGCTGCTCCTCGCCCGTCCGTCACACGCGTGTCACGCATAGCGCTCACGACGTTACGTTCCGCTTTCACCCCCGCGCAAAGGGAAGCGCGGCGGAGCGGCACGGTTTCGGCCAGCGTTTACTTCGGGCGCGGGCGCGGGTGCAGGCGATCACGCGGTCGCACGCGCGCGTGCAGCCGCAACCGCCGCTCCGCCTCGGACCTCACAGGTTCCGCTCGGCCCACACCGTCAGGGCGTCGCGCACCAGGACGGCGGTGCCCTCGCCGTGCCGGTCGTAGTTCTTGGTGAACCTGGGGTCGTCGACGTACATCTGGCCGAGCCCGATCAGGTACTCCTTCGTCGGCCTGGTGGTGATCGACAGCCACTCGTACTGCCGGCGGGCCAGCGCCTGGACCTCGTCGCTGTCCGCCGCGAGCCCGGCCGCCGCGGCGGCGCCGAAGTCGCGGGCTATGGCGGCCTGCGTCTCCATGAACTCCTTCTTCTCGGCCTCGCCGAGCGAACGCCACCAGCGGTCGCCCTGCTCGTACGCCGCGCGGCCCCACCGTTCGGTGACCTCCGCCTCGTACTCCGTGTGATCGAAGCCGTCGAAGACTTCCTCGGCCATGAGCTGTTCTCCTCTCTCGGTCTTGTGGAGAGTGGTCCGTACGGCCTCGATCTGCCGCCCGATGCGCTCGCGCTCCTGCTGGAGGAGGGCCAGATGCGTGCGCAGGGCGGCCGAGGTGTCCCGCTGGCCTTCGAGGACCTCGGCGATGGCGGGCAGCGAGAGCCCGAGCTCGCGCAGCAACAGGATCCGTTGCAGCCGGACGAGCGCCGCCTGGTCGTAGTACCGGTAACCGTTCGCGCCGATCCGGCTCGGCTCCAGCAGCCCCAGCTCGCCGTAGTGGCGGAGCGTGCGGCTGGTGGTGCCGGCCTTCCTGGCGATCTCCTGGATCGACCACTCCATGTCCAGAACGGTAGAACTTGACGCTGCGTAAAGGTCAAACCGTCGTCCGGAATCCACGGGGCACGACACGATCCGGGCGGGGCCAGGCCGGGAAACGCCGAAGGCCCGGATCGTATGGATACGATCCGGGCCTTCGTGCTACTGAGTAGCGGGGACAGGATTTGAACCTGCGACCTCTGGGTTATGAGCCCAGCGAGCTACCGAGCTGCTCCACCCCGCGTCGGTAAACACGACTCTACGGCATGGAGGGCGGAAACCCGAAATCGATTCCTCAGCAGCCGCAGTCCTCGGCGTCGACCGGCGCCGTCAGCGGGTCCGCGGCCTGCTGCGCGGGGCCCTCCCAGGTCTCGTACGCGAAGCCCTCGCGCGCCCAGTACTCGAAGCCTCCGAGCATCTCCTTCACCTGGAAGCCCAGCTCGGCGAGGGCGAGCGCCGCGCGCGTGGCGCCGTTGCAGCCGGGGCCCCAGCAGTAGGTGACGACCGGGACGGACCGGTCGAGGAGCTGGTCCGCCTGCTCGGGGATGAGAGCGGTGGGGAGGTGGACGGCGCCGGGGATGTGTCCCTGGTCCCAGGAGGCGGTCGAGCGGGTGTCGATCACCACGAAGCCGGGGTCGGTGCCGGTGGCGCGGGCGTCGGCCAGGACGGAGGCCACGTCGGAGACGTCCGCGTGGAAGGCCAGGCTGGCGGAGAAGTACGCGGCAGCGGCGGCGGGCGAGGCGGGCGGGGTGCGCAGTACGGGGTTGACCCGGGTCTCTGTCGTCGTCATGGTGATCAATCTACGGATGATGATCATCGCCCTGAAGTGGCGTTCCACGGCGGTCACGGGCTCCGGCCGGGGAAATCCGGGCGATAGCCCCCGGGCGGCGTGGATCTCACGGGACGAGACCGCGGGCCGTCACATCCGTGGAATCTGATCCGTCATGGAGGCATGACGGGACGCGAAGGGGGAGATCGACGGATGGACGAGAGCACGGTGGAGAAGACCGGCGGCGGGGCCGACGCGGAGGCGCTGGCGCGCCGCTTCGACGCCGACCGCGGGCATCTGCGGGCCGTCGCCTACCGCATGCTCGGCTCGCTCAGCGAGGCGGAGGACGCGGTCCAGGAGACATGGTTCAAGCTCAGCCGCACCGATGTGAGCGGGGTCGCCAACCTCACCGGCTGGCTCACCACGGTCATCGGCCGGGTCTGCCTGGACATGCTGCGCTCGCGCGGCTCCCGGCGCGAGGACCCGCTCGACCACTTCGTCCCGGACCCGATCGTGCACGTCCCCGGCGTCGGCGACCCCGAGCACGCGGCCGAACTGACCGAGTCCGTCGGCCTCGCGCTGCTCATCGTCCTGGAGACGCTGGCCCCGGCCGAGCGGCTCGCCTTCGTGCTGCACGACATGTTCGCCGTCTCCTTCGACGAGATCGCGCGGATCGTGGACCGTACGCCGGCGGCGACCCGGCAGCTGGCCAGCCGGGCGCGGCGGCGCGTCCAGGACGCCACCCCGGGGCCCGGCCCCGACGCGCGCCGCCAGCGGGAGATCGCCGACGCCTTCCTCGCCGCCTCCCAGGGCGGCGACTTCGAGGGGCTGCTCGCCGTCCTCGACCCGGACGCGGTGCTGCGCGCCGACGGCGGGGTGCTCCTCCCCGGCACCTCCAAGCTGGTGCGCGGCGCAGAGTCGATCATGCGGCAGGCCGTCATGTACGCGAGCTTCCGCAAGGCGTCGCTGTCGATCGTCGTCAACGGCCAGCCGGCCGTCCTGTCGGTCGTCGACGGCAAGCCGACCGCGCTCATGGCCTTCACGATCGTCGGCGACCGCATCGTCCAGCTGCACGTCCTGGCCGACCCGGAGCGCATCGCCGCCCTGGACATCCCGGAGGAGGCCCTGGCCCGCGCCGTCTACCCGGACTGAGCCCACCTCCCGGCCAGAGCGGCGCAACCGGCACCGGACGTAACGCCGGACGCTCAGGCGGCCTCCTCGCCTCAGCCAGCCGCCCGACGCGCCCGCAACAGAGAGGCGCCGACGGCCAGGGAGGCGGCGCCGCTGGCGAGGCCGAGGACGGCTCCGGCGGCCACGTCGCCGGGGTAGTGGACCCCGGTGTGGACGCGGGAGTAGCCGACCGCGGAGGCGAGCAGCCCCAGCGGCACCGCGGCGGGCGGCAGCGCCACGCCCGCGGCGGTGGCGAAGGCGACCGCGGAGGCGGTGTGGCCGGACGGGAACGAGGCCGACTCCGGCATCGGGACGTGCCGGCCGACCACCACCCGGGCCGCCTCCCGGTCCGGACGCGGCCTGCGGACCAGCCGCTTGCCGAGGAGGTTGGCCGTGGCCGAGGCGATCGCGATCGCGCCGACGCCCGCGACCGCAGCGCGGCGCGGGCGGCCCGGGAAGAGGGCGAGACCGGCCGCGACGGCGAAGGAGATCTTGGAGTGGTCGGCGGCGTGCGACAGCCGGCGCAGCCCCAGGTCCAAGGCGGGCGTGGGCGTGGCGGCCACCGCCCCGTACAGCGCGCCGTCCACGGCCCGCAGGTCGTGCAGCACGGCCCGGGCGGTGAGGACCGCGGCCCGGGGCCGGTCCCGCAGCCGCACCGGGTCCGCCGTGCGGGTCCCGGCCGCGGAGGCGTCCCCGGACCCCTCGCCGGGCCCGAACCCGGCCTCGTACGTGCTCTCGTCACTCATGCGCCGCTCCTGTAGGGGTCCTCGGACGGTTCGAAGGGCCGGACCGCTGGTCCGGGAAGGCGATCCGGATGATCCGCCGCCAGTCCAACGGCGGGGGCGGCGGAACCACTCCCGGCCGGGCGCGCGGCACCAGCACGCGCAGCGCGCGGGGCCGCAGTTCGCAGACGACCGGGGTGGGCAGGACGAGCGCCTCCCCGTCCACGGCCACCGGTACGGTCTCCTCCGCCGTGGGCACCCCGTCGTTGGTGACCGCTCCATGGACTTCGACGCGGTGCGCGGTCAGGACGTTGAGCGCGGCGGACTGGGTGCCCAGCACGGCCAGTTCCGCGGCGTGCGCCGCGCCGTCGACCCGGATGCCGATGACGCCGAGCCGGCCGCTGTCCAGGCGGGTGCGGTGCCCGGCGCCCGCGCTGAACGGATCGGGCGCGGCGTACGGGTTGTTGCTGACCAGGATCGCCTGCTGGCCCGGCAGCGCGGTGGCGTCGGCGGTCGCGTCGAGCCGGTCGCCGAGTCCGCCCTGGAGCAGGTCGGGCAGCGCGTCGAACGCGGTCTCCGCCTTGGCGTCGCGGTACTCCGGCCGCTGCACCACGTCCGCGTACACCCCGAACGAGACGGTGTTGACGAAGGGCCGGCCGGCGACCGTGCCGAGGTCGACGCGGAGCTCCTCGCCGTCGGTGAGCGCGTCCAGGCAGGCCGCGGGATCGTTCCGGTCGAGCCCGAGGTCCATGGCGAAGTGGTTGCGGGTGCCGGCGGAGACCACCAGGAAGGGCAGATCGTGCTCGGCGGCGACCGCCGCGACCAGCGCCTGGGTGCCGTCGCCGCCCGCGACGCCGAGCAGGTCGGCGCCGTCCGCGACGGCCTTCCGGGCGAGCGCGGTGACGTCGGCGGGCTCGGACGGATCGAGCAGCACGACCCGCGCACCGAGCCGTTCCGCCTTCCCCACGAGCCCGAACCGCTCCACCTTCCCGCCGCCGGACTTCGGATTCATGATCAGTACGGCCCTCCGGGGCCGGACGGCGGCCACGGCCGGCGCGGGCGCGTCGACGACCGCGCCGTGCTTCCGCAGCGCCAGCGCCTCCCGCGCGCACCCGAGCGCGACCGCCCACAGCGCGACCGCGGTCAGCGCGAACAGCCACAACCCCCCGACCACGTACAGCACGACCACGCCGACCGGCGCCCCCACCAGCAACACCGCCCCCGCGACCCGCAACGCCCCCCGGTGCGCCACGAACCACCACAGACCCACGGCCCCCAGCGCCAGCCCCACCAGCCCACTGAGCAGCACGAGCAACCCGCCACCGCTCAGCGCCAGCAGCAACACCACCACCGCCGCCCCGGCCGCCGCCAGCGCCCAACGCGCCAGATCCCGCGCCGTACTCGCACCCGAGCCGTCGTCCCACCACCGACCGTCCCCGTCCACCGACCCCACCTCCACCTTCCAGATTCCCCCAGGCTCCCCCGGACCACCCCGCGACAGCACCCGTTCGAAGGAAGCCCATCATGCCGGGCCGGTGCGGACGTTCAGGTGTGTGCCCTCACCGTGAGGTACGGATCGCGGCGCAGCGCCTCTCGACTGCCGAGCAGCGCCCCGACGGCGAGCCCCGCCGCCGGCAGGAGCAGCACGGCGAGCGCCCAGTGCGGGCCGGGCAGGGCGTCCGCCCGGGCGATCGGCAGCCCGAGCGGCCCGCTGAGCGGCCCGGCCAGCAGCACCGAGCCGAGGGCCCCGGCGCCGGCGCCGACCACACCCGCCACCCCGCCCGTCAGCAGCGCCTCGCCGAGCAGGATCCGCCGCAGTTCGCCGCGCCCCACTCCGAGGACCCGCAGCACGGCGAACTGCCCGAGCCGCGCCCGCGCGCTGTCCGCCGCCCGTACGGCTCCGAGAACGACCGCCCCGGCGGCGAGCACCAGCACACCGGCCCGCACCCCGAGCGAGGCGAGCCCGAACAGGCCGGGCAGATGGCGGACCCGGTCGGAGACGGGGGCGGCGGAGAAACCCTTCTCCTGGAGCACCCGGGTCACGCCCGCCACGCGGCTCTGGTGCGCGACCACCACGACGGCGGACTCGGCGCCCTCCCGATCGCGGAACACCCCCGTCTCCTGCCCGGCGCGCGCCGCCGCGAGCCCGGCGGCGGTCGACTCGGCGAGATAGGCCACGTCCCGCCCGTCGCTCTGCCAGGCGGGGTCGTACAGGGCGACGACCCGCAGCCGGACGATGTCCGTCGTCCCGGAGGAGACACCGATGGCGCGGGTGTGGCCGAAGGCGACGGTCCGCCCGAGCAGCGGCCCGAAATCGGTGCCCTGCGCGCGTGCGGGCAGCACCACGTCCTGGGCGCCGAGCGCGCCGGGGATCCGGCCGGCCACCACGGGCAGGTCGTCGGCCGGCGTGAGCGTACGGCTCGTCAGGTCGTACGTGCCGTCCTCCGCCGCGTACAGGGTGGCCGGGTGGTCGGCGACGACCCGCTCGACCCCGGGGACGCGCGCGGCCTCGCGCAGCGCCGGGCCGGTCAGCGGCCGGACGGAGGCGTCCCCCTCGAAGGAGTCCAGCTCGACCTGGGTCAGCCCGCCGGACCCCAGCACGTCCCGCTCGACCGCCCCGGCGGCCCCGCCGGCCACCCCGGCGCAGAGCCCCACCGCCGTCGCGAGCAGCGCGAGCGTCGGCAGCGAACGGCGCAGCGACCGCCCGTCCCGCCACCAGGTGTACGGACTCCACCGGCTCACACGAGCCCCCCTTCGCACACGCCGTCGAGGACCCCGTCCTCCAGCGCGTACCGCCGGTCGCAGGCGGCCGCGACAGCCTGGTCGTGGGTGACGAGCAGCACGGCGGAGCCCCGTCCCGCGCAGGAACGCAACGCGCCCATCACCCCCGCGGCGTTCACGGGGTCGAGCCCCGACGTCGGCTCGTCGGCGAGCACGAGCACCGGCCGCTTCACCGCCGCCCGGGCCACCGCGACCCGCTGCCGCTGCCCCCCGGAGAGCTCCCCCACGCGCGCGTGGGCCAGCCCTTCCATCCCCAGCTCCCGCAACAGCGCCCGGGACTCCTCCTGGTGCCGGGCGAACCGGGGCCCGAAGGCGGCCGCGACGTTCTCCCAGGCGTTGAGGAACGACAGCAGCCCGAGGTCCTGGAGCACGATCCCGATCGACCGCCGCCGCATCAGGTCCCGCTCGCCCTCCGACAGCCCGCCCACCTCCGTGCCCGCGATGCGCAGCGTCCCCCCGGACGGCTCCAGGATCAGCCCGAGCAACGCGATCAGCGTGCTCTTCCCGGACCCTGACGTCCCCTCGACGGCCACCACCTCGCCCGCCTCCAGCCGGATCCCGGCCCGCACGAGCCCCCCTCCGGACGCGTACCCGAAGGCCAGCCCCTCGGCCTCGACGACGGGCGGTGCGGCAGATTTCATTCGACGTCCTCAGGGGAGCAGGGACCGGGTCGGTCGGTGACGGGCAGAGGCGTGAAGGGCCTGACCGGGCGCGCGACGCAGCGGTGCGCTGCGGGGCGCGCTCAGGCGAGGAGGTGGTACGCGGCCCGGGTGGCGTCCGCGGAGGCGGTGCCGCCCGGGGCCTCGGCGTACAGATCGGGGTACCGGGCGTCCCGGTGACGCTTCAGCAGCGCGGGCAGCCCGTCCCAGAACCCCTGGGGAACCGTCACCCCGGCGGCGAGCGCCGCCTGCACGGCGTCCGAGGCGCCCACGAGGTCCCCGTCCCGCAGGGCCCGCCGGGCCCGGCCGACGAGGTCGGTGCCCCCGGCCAGCTCCGCCGCCCGCTCCGTACAACCGGCCTCGCCGAGGACGGCGGCGACGCGGTACAGGTCGGCGTCACCGGCGGGCAGGTCCACCTCGGTCGGCCGGCACCCGAGCCCGAACTCGGCACGGGCGCTCATCGCCCCGTACCAGCTCCGCCGGTTCGCCGACGTGAGCCTCCCCGGCACCTCCAGCGCGGCCGCCTCCTCCGCGCCCTTCCGGGCCTGAGGACCGCACTCCAGGGACAGCCGATGGCACGTCATGGCGAGCAGCACCCGGTCCGCCGGGTCGAGCCCGTCCGCCGAACCGAGCTCCCGCAGGCCCGCGACCAGCCACCCGGGCGCCTCCCCCGCCCGCCCGCTGGCGGCGAGGGCGCGGGCGGCGTCGTACGTGGCACTGAGCGTCCCCATCTGAGCCGGGGTCTTGGCGACGAGTCCGTCCGCCCCGACCTGACCGGCCGGCGGGGGAAGCGCGGCCCCGGCCCGGGGAGCGTCCCGGGTGAGTGCCCGCCGGACGAGCCAGCGCGTCTGCGGGTCGGGGTCCCGCAGCGCCGGCTCCAGGCACGCGCGCGTGGACCCGTCCAGCCGCCCGCCGAGGAGCGTCAGCGCGGCGCTCTGGACGGGTTCGAGCCCGCCGCAGCCGGCCGACGGGCGGGACGCGGCTTCCCGGAGGATCCGGGTGGGCGAGGCGTCGACGCCGACGGCGCGCAGTGCCTCCACCGCGTAGAGGGCGGGTGCGGGCTGGTCGGCGCGCGCCGTGTCGGCGGCCAGCCGTTCCAGCGCCGCCCGCGGCACGTCCCCGCTCCGCCCCAGACAGTCGAGGGTCCTCAGGAAGGCGGCGCGAGTGGTGAGCGAGGTGGGGGCGTCGTCGGCCCGGTCGGGCGCGCGGAGATAGGCGAGCGCCTCGCGCTCCGCCGATCGGCGGAGCCCCGCCCGGTCCACCACGGAGACGGCGGTGCGCTCGTCGCCGTCCAACGCCAGGCACACGTAGGAGGACTGCCAGGCGGGTGTGTCCATGACGTCCTCGCGGGCGAGCCTGGCGAGCGCGTCGCTCCGCACCGGCGGCGCCGACCCGCCGACCCCGGCCTCCAGCCGCCCGTACGCGGTCGGGTACAGGGCGGGTTCCCGCCCGACCTGCGCCCGCCCGGCCCGCACCAGGTCGTTGGCACCGCGCAAGCCGCTGAGCTGCGCACCCAGCCCGCCCCCTTCCGGACCGGGTCGCCGCACCTCTCCCCCGCCCCCGTACAAGGCCGTTCCGAGCGCCCCGGCGGCCACGAAGGCCGCCGCGCCCCACACCCACCGCTTACGCCGCCCGAACGCCCCCTCGTCCACCGGCAGCAGCCCGTCCTCCACCCGACTCGCCCGACTCTCCCGACGCAACGGCTCAGTCGTTCGCGCAGGCCGAAGCGAACGCCTTCACCCCGGACTTGAAGACGCTGCCGTCCGAACAGGTCGTGATGCTCGAGTTGAGGGAGCCCCCCGGATCGGCGATCCCGCTGATGTCCGCGATCCAGGAGTTCTGGTTCGTCCACGTGACCTGACGGGTGTTCTCGCTCACGGGCGTACCGCTCGGGCTCAGGGAGAGCGTGGCCTGCCAGCCGTTGGCCTTGACGGTCGCCACGTTTGTGATCTTGCTGACCGTGTACCGGGCGGATCCCTTCAGCGCCTTCGTCGAGGTCTTGAAGGAGCACTTGTCGGCATAAACGTTGCAGTGCCAGGCGTTCACCTCGACCCGCGCGCCCGTCCCGGGCAACGCGGCCGACGCGCTGTCGGAGACCGCCAGCGTGGGTACGGTCGCGGCGGCGACAAGAATCCCGGCCAGCCCGATGACCTGTGCGGTCCTCATCATGTGTCTCTCCCCGTGGGTCCCAGGAGCCGGAGCACGGTCCGCTTCCTCCGGCAATGGACCGGAGTGTAGGGATCACCCCCCTTCCGACACCTGGCCGGAAGCAAGCGAAGAAACGTCCCCGAGAAAAGCGGAAAACCCCCTGCCAGGAGCGGGTATGGCGCGTGAAGGGCGGCAGGACGGACGCCATGACGCGGGAGGCTCAGAACCGTTTCCGGCCAGCCACGTACCGCGTGAGTTCACCCTCGGGCGGGACATGGCCGCCCCTCGCGAGGGCCGGGGAACGACGGAGCGCCCCGCTCGGTCGGGGACCGGTCGGGGCGCTTCGGGTGTCGGTAGGCCGTGTGGGACTCGAACCCACAACCAATGGATCAAAAGTCCTGGCCGGGGCTGAGTGGGTGATGCCGGACGGTGCCGCTCCGTCCGGGGTTGCCTGGTCGGACGGGGTGCACGGTGTCACGCGATCCGTCCGGAACCGGGCTGTGCCGGAACGTCCGCTCACGCATCGCTCACGCATGGACGGCGCTGCGGCCCACCGTCGACGTCGATCCCCCGAGGCACCCCATCGGATGAATCCAGCGTGTGGAGCCCGACCACTCCACCGATCACGCCGGTACCGTCGACGGCAACCGGTCCGCGGAGGCCCGGAGGACGTAGCGGGTCGCCCGGGTTTCCTGGCTCGTCCAGGGTGCGGCGCGCCCACTCCGCGACTCCCCTGAGATGTCTCCCGATGTGCGAACACGGACGCGACCCACCGCTGACCCGGCAGCGACGAAGGACATCGCGCCATGCCACACACCACAGCCAAGGCCGCCTCACTGATCCGCGCCGGCTACACGGGAGAGTTTCCTGCAACCGCCCTCCCGGGAATCGATCGATCCGGCGGGCTGGGTCTGGACCGCTGCACCCCGGAGCAGACCGAACTACGCGCCCTGTTGGCCCTCGCCTGCTTCAACCACGGAACGCTGACCGCACCGCGACTGCGCTGGCGGGTGGGACAGATCGGCGCGTACTGCCCGGTCGTCTCCCCCCGATTCGATCACCTCGTGCTGATCGTCAACGCCTGCGACAACGTCGCCCTCCGCCTCGTCGGCAGCGCGACCGACCCGCACATCCCCGGGATGCGGGTCGAGGAGCGCCTGGGCTACTACCTGTGGAGCCTGCGGCACCTGCCCAGCGGTGCTCAGATGTACGTCTCCGAGCGAGGCACCCTCTCCGCAGGTCGGGGTCGCGCACGGCGCCTGCCGAAGCATGTCCCTGCGGGATCCGGACGGCTCCTTCGACCTGGGGGGCTGGTTCATCGATCCGCTCGACCGCACCACCGAACGAGCCCGCTGGGCGCCCACAAGCCGCCTTTGGGGACACGAGGGACGATGGGACCTCGAATGGCGGGGCTACCCCTTCCCTGCTGACCTCATCGCGGCTCTCACCCACCCCGCGGCCGGCGTCGAAGGAGCCACGGCGCATCGCACATCGGCACGCAGTTGGCTCATCCGACTCGACGATGCCGAGTTGTACCTGCACGACGAAGAGCTGTGAGTTCGGGCGGCTCATTCCGTGTTCTCCCGAACTGAGACCGGGGATCTGTGGATGCCCCGATGACCTTTTGCGTCAATCGATCGCCACGGAAGCCGTCTGCCCTGGTCAGGAGGCTCTGCTCTTACGGCTTTCGGTCATCCCGTGCGCAATGTGAACAGCGTCACGCCGACGGCGATCGGGCTCGGGTTACTGTCCCTCACGTTCGCGAAGATCAAACGAGGGGGGAACAACAAGATGCTCATACGTAAGCGCTTAGCAGTCGTCGGAATCGCCGCTGCTCTGGCCCTTCCGGCCGGTATCGCCGTTGCCGGTGAGATCAGCGGCAGCCGACTGACGTTTTCGATCGCGACCGCCGGCTCCAAGGAGGACGGCGAGCGCTGGAACGGCCCGAGCTCCGGTCACGCCAGGGCGTGTGGCGATGTCCCCACGTCCGACCTGAAGACGTTCAGCGGCTACGTGTACCAGGACAAGTCGTTCATGCCCGACCCGCAGATCGCTTCCACCTCCCGGGGCTACTCTTCGGGCTACGGGTGCGGTTCCTACGGGGGCACCACCACGGGCGGCAAGTACTACACGAAGGCCTCGTGGGCCGGTGTTTCGGGCAGCCGTGCCTACGGCTACGTGGCCGCAGAGAACTAATCGGGAAACTGTGTCTGTCGACAGTGACATCGCCGCGACCGGCGCCTCGCCGGTCGCGGTCGTCGAGGGCGCCACGGTCCGTTACAAGACCGTGGTCGCCCTCGACGGCGTGCGCGCGGAGTTCCACTCCGGTACCACCGCCCTGCTCGGCCCCAACGGCGCGGGCAAGACCACCCTGCTCTCCTTGCTGAGCACCGCCAGGCGACCGCACGAGGGGACGGTGTCCCTGCTCGGCGAGCCTGTGCGCGGCCGGGCCGGACTGCGTAAGGTCCGGGAGCGCATCGGTGTGCTGCCGCAGTCCTTCGGCTATTACCCACGTTTCACGGTACGGGAGTTCGTGGAGTACGCGGCCTGGCTGCGCAAGGTGCCGGGCGGGCAGCGGCAGGAGCGCGTGCGCGAGGCCCTGTGCCTGGTGGAGCTCGAGAATTACGCGGACCGACGCATGGGCGCGCTGTCCGGCGGCATGCTCCGCCGGGCCGGAATCGCGCAGGCTGTGGTGAACCGCCCCGCCCTGGTGCTCCTGGACGAGCCGACGGTCGGCCTGGACCCCGCGCAGCGGGTGGGGTTCCGGTCCCTCATCCGTGACCTCGGGGAACGCTCGGCGGTGGTGATGAGTACCCACCTCGCCGAGGACGTGGCCCACGTCTGCGACCGTGTCCACGTGCTCCTGGAGGGCCGGATGCGTTTCACTGGGACCGCGGCCGACCTGTGTGCCCAGAACCCCGACCACGATGGCAGCGCACCCGACGGCCCCGCGGTGGAATCCGGCTACCTGGCCGTGGTGCAGGCGAACGGGGTACGGACATGATCCGCGTGCTGCTTCACGAGATGCGGCGCGGCGAGGCGGGCAAGGTGGCCCTTCTGTCGGCGGTGGCCGGGGTCTGGTACCTGGTCTCGGCGGATGCCGCGACGAGCGACTGGGTCGGCTGGTGGAGCCAGACCAGCATCAAGGTCCAGGTCTTCGGCGTGATCGTCATGGGCTCCTTGATGAGTGCCGCCGCCGCGTGGACCGCCGGCCGGGCCCGGCGCACTCGCACGAGTGCCTGGTCCGACACCACGCCACGCGGAGGCTGGTCACAGGCGCTGCTCCTGTGGGGTGCGGCCTGGCTCTGGTCGTTGGCGGTCTACGCCCTGATGGTCGTCGTGGCCTTCCAGCGCACGGCCGGCATCAGCGACGTGACCGAACCCGTATGGCCCCCGCTGCTGCTGGCCGTGGCGATGACCGCGCTCCAGATCGCCGCGGGCGTGGCTGCCGGCACCCTCGTCCCGTCCCGGATAACGGCTCCGGCCATGGGAGTGCTCTGGTACCTGGTGTTCGTGCTCTTCGCCTTCGTCCCGGAACTCCCGCTCGCCGCCCTGTTCCCGGCGATAGACGAACACTGGGACGCCGCCTTCCGGCCACACACCACCCGCCTGTTGATCGCGACCGTCTGGTGCGCGGCTGCGGCCCTCGCCCTGCTGGCACTGCCCGCTCTCGTGCGCCGTGCGGTGCCTTCTCCCAGCCCGCTCCTGATCGTGCCGGCCATCGTCGCGGCGGTGGCCGGAGGCGCCCTGCTGACCTTCCGGGCTCCGGTACCCGACCCGTTCTGGGCCGTACGTGCCGAGCAGCCCGCCGAACCTCTCTGTGTCACCCAGGGGCGTACGAAGGCGTGCCTGTGGCCGGCCGACAGCCATCTGCTCCCTCAGGCACGAGCGGCGGTCCGGACCGTGGATGGCGCGCTAGGTTCCCTCTCCGGGTTCAACCGCAGCTTCTACGAAACCGGGCTGCGGCCCGAGGGTCCCGGCAGCGCGGAGCTGCCGGTCTACCGGCCGGTCATGGACTCCCGCTCCCTCACCGGGGCGATGCTCGACGCGTCCCTGCCCCAGCCGCCCAGCGGCTGCGAACCGCACCTGCTCAAGGTGGCCGGCGGGTACCCCGACACGTTTCTGTTCCAGGCCGTGGTCTATTCGCGTACCGAGTTCGCCGCCCCCTATTACGGCGAGGAGTTCTCCACCGCCCTCGAAGGCGTCCTCAAGGCACCCGCCGGCGCCCGGGACCAGTGGCTCACCGCCGCCGCCCGCGAGATCGGCGCTTGCCGCCCCGTCCCCGCGCTGCCCCGGTGAACCCCGCCCTCGCTCACGCCCGCAGCCGTAACCTGCCGCGGGCGGCCGCCGCGGCGGCCGTGGTGGCCGTGGCCACGGCCGTGTTCACTCGGGAGCGGGTGGACATCCCCGACTTCCGCCACCTGGTCGACTACGCCGTACCCGTGGCGGCGGTCGTTCCCGTCGCGTACGCCGTCATCCTGGGAACCACCCTCCATACCTCCATGGCCGACTTGGAGCATGTGTCGGCCCGCCCTGTCTCCCTCTACCGGCGCCTTCAGCTCGTCGCGCTCACCCTGTTCGCCACCGTCCTGTCGGCCCTGCCCTTGGTGTTCGGCCTGCCCGTCGAGGTCTTCGCCACCTCGGTCCGCAACGCGGTCGGCTACCTGGGACTCGCGGTGATCAGCGCACGCCTCTTCGGCAGCGGCCTGGCCTGGCTCCTGCCCCTGGGCACCTTCGGCCCGACCCTCCTGCTCGGCGTGGGAGCGGACAACACCCCGGAAGGGTGGGCCTGGTCCATCCATCCCGCGACGTCTCCCGGCGCCCTGGCCATCGCAGCCCTCTTGTGGCTCGCCGCTCTCCTCCTGCCCGGAGCGCCACCCAGCGCCGATGACCGGGCGGAGTCGTAGCAGAACGCCGAAGGGCCGGCTCAGGGCACGAGATTCGAACGCGTGAGGGGGTGCCCCCTACACGCGTTGCACATGTTCGTACGAGGGTCCGGCGGGGACCATAGTGACCCTGCCCGGACGGGCCCGGACAAGGCGAATGAGACCAGGACTGAGACCAGGGAGCGTGGGACTCACGGCGCATTGACGTTCCCGCCCAGGAATCGCTGGAGCCGCGCTCGGGGTCGGCCGTCAGACAGATGTCCCGCACCGAGCGCAAGGCGCGTAGTCGACGGCTTGCGCGTCACCGAGCAGCATCCAGCTCGCCTGCTCTGGGTGCCGACCTTCTCCAGCGACCAACCCACAGCCATCGTCGCTGTGGAAGACGTTCCGGTTGTCAGGGGCACTCGCGCGTACCAGGACAGCCGGCTCGTTCCGTCGGTCCTCTCCCTCCTCCAGATAGCAGTCATGCATGTACGACTGGGCATCCGCCTGTCCATTCGCCTCTGCCGTGGGAAGCTCCCTACCTCTCATGCGGCCCCTACTCCTGTTCTTCTAGCGCGGCGAGTCACCTCGGTCGCGGCGACGCTTGGGCGAGTCTCAAGTTTCGGCCCTGGGGCACGGGGGCCGCACGGTTTCGGGAATGAACAGCGCGGCCTGATCCTCGACTTCGCCGGAGTGCTCACCGCCAGCCCGATCACGGTCCACCGTGCCTGGTGCGAGTCCGAGGGATTGGAACCGGGTGCGTGGCGGGCCACCCTCAACGATCATCCCGAAGGCCGACGCCTGTACAAGGCCCTGGAGATCGGGGAGATCGGGCAGGCCGAGTGGAACGAGGGAACGGCGGCCCTGCTGGGCCCGCACGTGGATCCAATGAACCTGATGGGGCGGGCCTGGGCCGGGGTGCCGACGGCTCGGCGGATGGTTGCTCTCGCGCGGGCCGCTCGGGCTGCCGGGCACCGGCTCGCCCTGCTGTCCAACAGTTTCGGGCTCGACCCATTCAACCCGTACGAGCATGTCGGTATCTGGGACCTGTTCGACGTGCACGTCGTCTCCGAGCTCGTCGGAATAGCCAAGCCCGATCCGGCGATCTACGAACTCGCGCTGGAGCACATCGGGTTGCCCGCCGAGCAGTGCGTTTTCGTCGACGATCACGCGGTGAACCTTCCGCCGGCCACCGATCTGGGCATCACCACCGTCCATGTCACGGACGAGGACGCGGCCGTGGCCGAACTGGAGACCCTTCTCGGCGTGACGGCAGTGCTCGCCGGCTGAGGCCAACTGAAGTCTGGGTAAAGGCCGTCGGCGCTGCCGCTTCCGCCAGTACTGTCCGTGTGGGGCCCCTCATGCGGAGGTTCTGGATCATGCAGTGGTCGGAGTGCACCACCTCTGAGCGCCTGAAGGCGATGCGCGGCGGTATGACGCAGGAGCAGCTGGCGGAGGCGTCCGGCGTGTCCGTCGGCGTGGTCCGCAAGCTCGAACGTGGCGGGTCGGCTTCCCTGCCGTCCCTGCTCTCCATTGCCGACGCGCTCGGTACGGACATCGTTGTGAGGAGCTCCGCGCCGTCGTCCGTCGAGCCGACGCCGCCGGCTACGAGACCCTGAAGGCCGCCCAGGCCGACCTCGACCACGTGCGCTCGCTTCTCGCCCTGGCGGACGCCGACGACCCCGACAGCCTCCAGCGTCTCGTCGGACTCCTGGAGGAGGTCGCGGACGACAAGGCCCCACTGCCCGAGGTCGAAGAGACCCGGCGGCGCCTGCGGGCCGGACTCGGGCTGCGGGGCAGCCTCACGGTCGGCGAGTGGCTGGACTCCTGGTTCGCGTCGAAGAAGCGTCGCAAGACCACCCTCAACGGCTACGCCTCACACATCCGCGTCCATTTGCAGCCCCGTATCGGGCATATACGCCTGGACCGGCTCAACGTCGGTCACCTGGCGGAGATGTTCGACGGGATCGCCGACGACAACGAGGTGACCGCCGCCGAGAACCACGCCCGCCGCGAGCAGGTCGCCCGTTGCAAGCCGCACAGGCCCGGCCGCCCCGTCGCCGCCGAACGTGTCCGGCTCGCCGCCGAGCGGGCGAAGCTGGCGGAGATGAAGCCGTTCCGGAAGATCACCGGCCCGGCGACCCAGCAGGCCGTACGCCGCACCCTCCGCGCAGCCCTGAACTCCGCCATCGCCCAGCAGCTCGTCACCTTCAACCCGGCCGACCGACGAACGCGTCCGCCGCTGGCGGGAGACCCCCAGAACGACGAAGCGCCCCGACCAGCCGAAACCGGTCGGGGCGCTCCACAGCAGGTCGGAGGGGCTTCCCTCCCCCGCCACATGTAGGCCGTGTGGGACTCGAACCCACAACCAATGGATTAAAAGTCCACTGCTCTGCCAATTGAGCTAACGGCCCGTGTGCGAGCACTCCGTGCAGCATAGCCCGACGGGCCCGGGGAACCGATCGGGTATCGGATCCCGCCGCGTCGCGGTGGGGTCAGGAGAGGGTACGGAAGGTGTTCCAGCCGCCGGAGCCGATGAGCTCGCGGTAGCCGTAGCGGGCGCCGGTGCGGCCGCGGCCGTGGCTGTAGTAGGCGTAGAGGCGGCCGTTCGTGTCGCGGGCGACGAGGTCGCTCTCGCCGTCGGCGTTGAGGTCGCCGGTGCC
Organism: Streptomyces sp. NPDC059201; assembly: GCF_042754585.1. NCBI lineage: Bacteria > Bacillati > Actinomycetota > Actinomycetes > Kitasatosporales > Streptomycetaceae > Streptomyces > Streptomyces sp. NPDC059201. The sequence continues at coordinate 131,624 of NZ_JBHZBB010000015.1, read as the reverse complement.
TTGGAGGGCGGTGTAGATCTGCCAGCCGCCGCCTACGCGCACGCGCGCGGTGACGCCGCCGGGCGGGGTGCCGAAGTAGACCCAGAGGGTGCCGGAGGCGTCGACGGCGAGGAGGTCGCCGCGGCCGTCGCCGTCGAGGTCGCCGGCGCCGGTGATCCGGTGGTAGAGCTTCCAGTTGGTGCCGATCCGGACCCGGGCCTTCAGGCGGTGGTCGGCGGTGCCGGCGTAGAAGTACATGTCGCCGGTCGTGGTCTGGCGCGCGATCAGGTCGGCGTGGCCGTCGCCGTTGATGTCACCTGGCGAGGTCAGGACGTCGTACTGGCTCCAGCCGGAACCGATGACGGTGTACGGCGAGGAGGCCGTGACGACCTTGCCGCAGCCGGGGCGGTAGGCGCGCAGCTGGCTCCCGACGCGGCCGAGGACGTCGGCGCAGCTGTTGGCGTCGACATCGCCGAAGGGCACGAGGAGGGTGCCGGCGGGGAAGGCGGCGCCGGAGCCCGCGATACGGGCCGAGAGGCCGCCCCAGCCGTTGCCGCGGTAGAGGGAGACGGCTCCGGCGGTGTCCATGGCGAGCAGGTCGCCCAGGGCGTCGTTCCCGGCGAGGTCCCGGAAGGCCGGTCGGCTGCCGGAGACGGTGAACCCGCCGGAGGCGATCAGGTCGCGGCCCCTGCCGTCGGCGGTGTCGGCGCGCAGCTCCCACACGTACGGCCCGTTCGGCGCGGGCACGCCCGCCGCGTTCCGGCCGTCCCAGGTGACGTCGATCCGGCCGCGCGTCTCCTTCCCCCGGAAGGTGCGTACGGCCTTCCAGCCGTACGCGTCGGCCACGCGCACCTCGTAGAAGGCGGCGGGCTTGGACAGCGTCCAGGACGCCTTCCAGAGGCCCCCCAGCCTGAGGCCGGCCGGGGTGGAGGAGGACGCGACGGTCAGGTCGGAGGTCGGCACGTCGGTCCAGACGACGTGCACCCGCCGGTCCGCCCCGCGATAGGCCACGGCCCCGCCGAAGCGGTCGACGGCCCAGGTGACGCGGCGTTCGCCGGTGACGGACGCCGTGGCGTCGAGGAAGCCGGTACGGGCCTGGCCGGTGTGGAAGGCGGTGACGCGGAGCCGGGTCCCGCCGGGCTCGCGGTCCACGAAGTAGCCGTCCCCGAGCAGGACCCCGCTCGGCGCCTTGGCCCCGAGGGCGGTCTTCGCCCCGGTCCGCAGCTCGCGGACGCCCTGCCGGCCGTCCGCGCACGCCCAGTACAGCCAGCGTCCGGCCGCCACCTGATACTCGGTCACCTCGGCCGCCCGGCACGGCGTGACGCCGGTGAGCTTCCCGAGGTCCCTGCCGGTGGCGAGGTCGGTGCGGGCGAGCTCGCCGGTCACCGGCGCCGGAGTGTAGAGGGTGTCGCCCCAGACGGCGGCGGCCGTACGCGTCGGGCGGGGCGTGATCCGCGGGGCGCCGGCCGGCGCGTCGAGGTCGACGACGAGGGTCCGGGTGTCGCCCTGGAAGACCACCCACCGCCCGAAGGCGTCGGCGATCTGCCCGCGGGGCTCGCCGGTCGGCACGCGGGTCACCTGGCCCGAGGCCGTCCGCGCGACGACCTCCCACGTACCGGCGTCCCGCGCGAGGTGCACGGTCCGGCCGTCGCCGCTGTCGTGCAGCGGGGGCGGGGCGTCCGGGTCCACGCCCTCCGCCCCGGCGCCGAGCGGGACCGGCTTCGACTGGCCGGTGTGCAGCGGCCCGACGGGCAGGGTCCGCGCGCTGAAGCCGCGGCCGGCCGTCCCGCCGCTCTCCAGGGTGGAGAGCCGGCCGGCGCCGACCGCGAGCGACTCCACGGCGGCGGGCACGGGCGGCACGGGCGCGGCGAGCTTCTCCAGGACGGGGGTGCCGTCCTTGCCGGGCACCGCCTTGAGCAGCGACCAGTCGGTCGCGCCGGTGCCGCCGACGATCGCGGCGCCGTCCGCGCCGAACTGGTTGATCTCGGCCTGGGCCCGCTGGAGCAGGGTCACCTCGGGCCGGTCGGGGTGGAGGGCGACGACCCGCCGCCGCAGGGCCGCGTCCGCGCCCTGGGCCTGGCCGGTGGCGAGCACCCATTCGCCCACGAGCCCGATCCCGCCCTCGCCGTCGAGGCCGTCCGGCAGTGGGAAGGTCCGCTCGGTGCCCGCCAGGTCGGCGCGCGGGAGGACGTGCACGGTGCGGGCGGCATCCACCCAGGCGAGCCGGTCCGCGCCGAGGACGACGGGCGCGAGGCCGTCACCATCACCGCCACCCTCACCGCCACCGCCGCCGTCGCTGCCGGTGGGTGTGGTCGCCGGTACGACTCCGACCTGCCCGGTCCGCAGGTCGACGAGGCCCAGGCGGGTGAAGGTGCCCGGCTCCCCGACGCGCGCGAACCGGATCACGGCGGTGGTCTCGTCGCCCGCGACGAGCCGCGCGGTGGACAGGTCCGCGTCGACGGGCCAGCCGGTGACGGCGGTCCCGGCGCCGGACGGCGCGGCGGCGGGCACCAGCCGGTAGCCCGCGCCCTTCCGGAGGATCACGGTCTCGCCGAGGAGACCCTCGTACGCCGTGCCCGCCGGAAGCGTGAGGGCGCGCTGGGCGCCCGTGGTGAGATCGCGGACGGCGTACGTGCCCGGGGCCGGCTCCAGGTACGCGTACCGGCCCCCGATCCCCGCCTCGCCGAACCGGCCCCGCGCCCCGTACCCGAGCGGCGTGCTCGTGCCGCTCGCGAGGTCCGTCCACACCAGCGGGTCGCCGGTGAGGGCGTCGCCGTCCTCGGTCGCGTGCGCGTACCCGGACGCCGACACGGAGGTGACGACCTCTCCCCGGGGCAGGGCCCGCCAGTCCGGGTCGATGTCCAGCTGGTCGATCCCGACCACCGGCGCGCCGGGAGCGGCGACGGCGGTGGGCGCGGTGACGGGCGCGAGACCGGCGCCGGTGGCCACCAGCACGGCGGCGAGCAGGACGACGCGCGCACGGGAGCGCCGCGCGGATGCGGTGCGAGACGACAGCAAGAGGAGGCCCCTCCCCGGGATGATCCCGCGGTACGGCGACACGGCGACGCGACGGTACGGCGATACGGCTGTACGACAGAACACGGGCACCGGACGCGCGAGCGTATCCCGCGTCCGGATACGGAGACAGGCCCGCCCCCGTGACGGTTGTACGTCCGGGGGCGGGCCTGCGCGGAAGCCTTCAGAGGATCACGCGGGATCAGCCGTTGCGCTTCCAGCGGGGCTTGTCGTCGCGGCGGCCGCCTCCGAAGGAGGAGGAAGAGGAACCGGACGGACGGTGGTCGTCGCGGCGGAAGCCACCGGACGGGCGGTCGTCGCGGCGGAAGCCGCCCGACGGACGGTCGTCACGACGGTCGCGGTTGAACGGACGGTCGTTGTCGCGGCGGAAGCCACCGGAGGGACGGTCGTCGCGGCGGAAGCCGCCCGACGGACGGTCGTTGTCGCGGCGGAAACCACCGGACGGACGGTCGTTGTCCCGACGGAAGCCGCCACGGTCGCCACCGCGGTCGCCGCCACGGTCGTCACGGTCACGGAAGCCACCGGACGGGCGGTCGTTGTCGCGGCGGAAACCACCGGACGGACGGTCGTCGCGACGGAAGCCGCCACGGTCGCCGCCACGGTCGTCACGGTCACGGAAGCCACCGGACGGACGGTCGTTGTCGCGGCGGAAGCCGCCGGACGGACGGTCGTTGTCGCGACGGTCGAAGGAACGGCCACCGCGGTCGTCGCGGTTGAAGCCGCCCGACGGACGGTCGTCGCGGCGGAAGCCACCGGACGGACGGTCGTTGTCCCGACGGAAGCCACCGCGGTCGCCGCCGCGGTCGCCACCGCGGAAGCCGCCGCGGTCACCGCGGTCGTCACGGTCGCGGTTGAAGCCACCGCGGTCACGGCGCTCGTAGTTGCCCCGCTCGTCGCGGGCCGGGCGCTCCTCGCGGCGCTGCTCCTCGCGGGCGGCGCGCTCGGCCTCGGCGGCGGCCGCGGCGACCTCGGCCTCGGCGGCCTCGGTGACCTCGGCGATCGCCGTCTCCGGGTCCTCGCCGCGCTCGCGGGCGGCCTGCGCGACGAGGCGGTCGGCCTCCTCGCGGAGCTCGACGGCGCGGCGCTGGAGGCGCTCCAGCTGCTTGGTCAGGTCGACGACCTCGCGCTCGGCCTGCTTGGCCGAGTTGTTCGCGGAGTCGGCCTGGACCTCGGTCAGCGAACGGGCGCCGGTGATCTCGGCGACCTCGGGGTCGAAGGCGCCGGCGCCGCCGACGATGTGGCGCGAGGCGTCGACGCCCGCGTCCTCCATGAGGCGGAAGATCTGGCGGCGCTGGTGCGGCAGGGCCAGGGAGACCACGACACCGGAGCGGCCGGCGCGGGCGGTGCGGCCCGAGCGGTGCAGGTAGTCCTTGTGGTCGCCGGCCGGGTCCACGTTGAGGACCAGGTCGATGCCGTCGACGTGGATGCCTCGGGCGGCGACGTCGGTCGCGACGAGCGCGTTGACGTAGCCGTCCTTGAAGTCGGCCAGGGTGCGCGTACGGGCGCCCTGGGTCATGCCGCCGTGCAGGGCGTCGGCCTTCACACCGGCGTCGCGGAGCTGCTCGGCGATGCGGTCGGCACCGAGCTGGGTGCGGACGAAGATGATCGTGCGGCCCTTGCGGGCGGCGATCGCGGCGGTCACCGGGGCCTTGTCCTTCGGCTTCACGACGAGGACGTGGTGGGTCATGGTCGTGACGGCACCGGCGGACGGGTCGACCTCGTGCGTGATCGGGCCCACCAGGTAGCGCTTGACCAGGCTGTCGATCTCGTTCTCCAGGGTGGCGGAGAAGAGGAGGCGCTGGCCGCCGACCGGAACCTGGTCGAGCAGCTCGGTGACCTCGGGCAGGAAGCCCAGGTCGGCCATCTGGTCGGCCTCGTCGAGGACGGCGATCTGGACGTTCTCCAGGGAGCAGGCGCCGCGGTTGATGATGTCGCGGAGGCGGCCCGGGGTGGCGACGAGGATGTCGACGCCGCGCTCCAGGGCGTAGATCTGGTTGCCCATCGACGTACCGCCGCAGACGACCTTCATCTTGAGGCCGAGCACGTCGCCGTACGGCTGGAGGGCGTCCGCGACCTGCATCGCGAGCTCACGGGTCGGGGTGAGGATGACCCCGCGGGGCTTCTTCTTGTCGGTGTGGCCGCCGGCCAGGGTGGCGAGCAGCGGCAGACCGAAGGAGAGGGTCTTGCCGGAGCCGGTGCGGCCACGGCCGAGGATGTCCTTGCCGGCCAGGGCGTCCGGGATGGTCGCGGCCTGGATCGGGAAGGGGGTGGTGACGCCGTTCTGGGCGAGCTTGCGCACGACGCCCTCGGGCAGACCGAGGTCGCCGAAGGTGATGGTGGGCTCGTCGGACTCGTCGTCCGACTCCTCGTCGGAGTCGTCAGCAGCGTCGGAGGCGTCGGAGGCGTCGGCGTCCGCGTCGAGGAGCTCGTCGGCCGCCTCGGTGTCGGCGTCGGTGGTGTCGGCCTCGATGTCGGCCTCGAAGGCGGCGATCTCGGTGGCCTCTACGGCCTCGACGATCTCGTCGTTCTCGGGCATGACGGTGTGGTCAGAACTGAAAATGGACATGCGAAATGCGAAACCTTCCGGAGTCTCGGCACGCGCCCGTCAACTCCGTGATTTCGCAAACGACCGCCTCAATGCGGTCAGCCACGGCAAGGGAGAGTACGCGCCAGTCACGGCGCTCTTCGGTTCGGCGCCGGGCAAATGGGATCAAACGATCTACCACCATACGCACTCCCCCCCACCGATGGCAAACGGATCGAAGTGACACCCGTCTCACTCCGGGGCGCGGCCAGGGCTCACACCGGGCTCACCTGCGGCGATGCCACCGGCTCCGTGGCAGGACCGGTGGCCGGATCGACCGTCCCCGCGGCCCGCAGGCCGCCCAGCTGGGTCGAGGGGCCCTCGCTCGGCGGATCGGTCGGGTGGGAGGTCGGCTCGGGCGTGGGCTCCGGCGTCGGCTCCGGGGTCGGCTCGGGCGTGGGGGTCGGCTCCGGGGTGGGCTCCGGCGAGGGGGTGCCCCCGCCGCCGCCCGGCGCGCCTCCGGCCTCGCCGCCGGTCCCGCCCGTGGCGCCGCCGTCCCCGCCACCGCCTGCGGTGCCGCCGCTCGCCGCGCCGCCGCCGCTGTCACCGCCCGCGTCCCCGCCGCCCCCGGCGCTCCCGGACGCGCCGCCCGTCGCGCCGTGGCCGCCCGTGGCACCGCCGCCCGTGGGGTCCGTCTTCGCGGGCGGGGAGCTGCCGGGCTTCCCCGGGCCCGGGGTCTGCCCGCCCGGGGAGGCCGAGGCGGAGGCGGAGGGCGAACCGCTCGGCACGGGCGACTTCCCGCCCTCGCCGGCCACGTCGGGGCCGCCGGGCCGGTCACCGCCCCCGCCGCCGTACGCGCCCCCGCCGCCGTCCGGCGCTCCGGAGCCGCCGTCGGGCTCCGCCGACGCGCCCGGCTTCCCCCCGGTCGCGCCCGGCGCGGGCCGCGCGCTCTCGTCGCTCACACTCATACAGCCGCTCAGACCGGCACACGCGGCGACCGCGAGGGCGGCGGCGGCGGCCCATCGAACGCGGGTGGGGAAATGGCGCACGGAGGCACCTCCAGGACACAAAGGGCGGGGAAGGAACGCGTCCCCCTGCCCAACTCCCCAGGCGCCACAAGGGACACGGCGCGGCGCCCCCCTGTTCGACTTCGCCCCCGCCGCCCTCCGACCCCCGGCCCTCCGACCGGCGGGCCGGCCGGCTCAGCCGTAGCCGAGCGCGTGCAGCCGCTCGTCGTCGATGCCGAAGTGGTGGGCGATCTCGTGGACCACGGTGATCTCGGTCTCGGCCACGACGTCCTCGCGGTCCTCGCACATCCGCAGCGTCGGCCCCCGGTAGATCGTGATCCGGTCGGGCAGCACGCCCGCGTACCACTCGCCCCGCTCGGTCAGCGGCGTCCCCTCGTAGAGCCCGAGCAGCTCGGGATCGTCCGGAGAGGGCTCGTCCTCCACGAACACCGCCACGTTGTCCATCAGCCGCGTCAGCTCCGGCGGGATCCGGTCCAGGGCCTCGGCGACAAGCTCCTCGAACTCCTCGCGCGTCATCTCCAGCACAGGCCCATTCTCCCCCTCCCGGAAACCGTTTTGGCGATACCGCCCGGGATCCCATATGCTTCTCACGTCCCCGAGGCGCCGACAAGCGCCCAGGTGGGGCCGTTAGCCCTCATCGTCTAGTGGCCCAGGACGCCGCCCTTTCAAGGCGGTAGCACGGGTTCGAATCCCGTTGGGGGCACGCACAACCGTGTGCGAGACTAGTGCTCGTACACAAACAAGGCTCTGTGGAGCAGTTGGTTAGCTCGCCACCCTGTCAAGGTGGAGGTCGCGGGTTCAAGTCCCGTCAGAGTCGCTGAAGCTGGAGACAGCTTCGTGGCTGGGTAGCTCAGTTGGTACGAGCGATCGCCTGAAAAGCGATAGGTCGCCGGTTCGACCCCGGCCCCAGCCACAAATGAGAAGGGCCCCGTTCGTGAGAACGGGGCCCTTCCTCTATTCCGGCTGCTCCGCCCCCCGCGTACGGCTCCGGCCCCGGCCCCGCAGCGCGAGCACCAGACCCACCACCGCCACGACCCCGACGAGCAGCGCCCAGTCCGGCACCGCGCGGCCCCACTCCGCCACCCGCTGCTCCACGGCGAAGGAGTCGTCCACCGAGAGCAGCCCCGGCAGCGCCGTCGTCCCGTCGAAGACCAGGAACAGCGTCCCGAGCGCCACGAAGAAGAGGCCCGAGGCCAGCGAGGTCGAGTGGACCTCGAACCGCCCGATCCGCAGCGGCCGGCCGCGCAGCCAGCGCCGCCGCCCCAGGTCGTACCGCTCCCACAGCAGCGCGAGCGCGAACAGCGGCACCGCCATGCCGAGCGCGTACACCGCGAGGAGCAGGCCGCCGTACGCCGGGCTGCCGCTCAGCGCCGCCACCGTCAGGACGCTGCCGAGGATCGGGCCCGCGCAGAAGCCGGCCAGGCCGTAGACCAGGCCGAGGGCGTAGACCGAGAGCGCCGAGGTGGGCCGGATGCGGCCGCTCGCCTCCGACATCCGGCGGGACGCGAAGCCCAGGCCCAGGATCTGGAGGACGCCGAGCCCGATGATCAGCCAGCCGCCGGCGGCCACCAGCAGGTCCCGGTGGCCGTAGAAGAAGCGGCCCGCCAGCGAACCCGCCGCGCCCAGCGGTACGAGGGTGGTGGCGAGGCCCGCGTAGAGGATCGCGGTCCGCGCCACCAGCTTCGCCCGGTTCTCGATCGAGTACGCGAAGAAGGCCGGCAGCAGCAGGGCGCTGCACGGGCTGAGCAGGGCGAGGAGACCGCCGAGGAAGGCGGCGAAGTAGCCGATCCCGGCCGTCACCGCGAGGCCCCCGCCTGCCCGGACGTCGTCTTCGCCCTCTCGGCCGCCGCCTCGATCGCCTCCGTGAAGGTCTCCAGGGACTGGGCGCCGGCGATCGGACGGCCGTTGACCAGGAAGGACGGGGTGGAGGAGGCGCCGAGCTCGTACCCCTGCTCCTGGTCCTTCCGTACGGCCTCGCGGGCCGCCTCGCCGTCGCTGTCCTTGGCGAAGCGGGCGAGGTCGGGCACGCCGGCCTCCGCCGCGAGGGCGCGCAGCCGCGCCTCGCCGAAGCCCTTCTCCTTGGCCCCGTCCGCGTACGCCGCCTTGTGGAACTGCCAGAAGCGGCCCTGCTGCCCGGCGGCCCAGGAGGCGCGGGCCACGGCCTCGGACTCCTCGCCGAAGATCGGGAAGTTCCGCCACTCGATGCGCAGGGTGCCGTTCTCGACGTACTTCTTCACCAGGAGGGGCTCGGTGTCCCGGGCGAACTTCCCGCAGTAGCCGCACTTGAAGTCGGCGTACTCGATCAGTACGACGGGCGCGTCGGCGCGGCCCAGGGCGAGCCGGTCGGACGCGTCCCTGCGGGCGTACTTCTCCAGCTCCGGGTAGACCCCGGCGGCCGGATCGGCGGTGACGTCGGCCACGGACGAGGAGGCGGAGGAATCGGAGGCGGAGGGCGCGGCCGGCTTGGTCGCGGTGTAGGAGACGAGGCCGAGCAGCGCGGCGGCGACGGCCACGCCGGCGACGATCAGCACGGGACGGGTCTTGGAGGAGGACTGGGGGCTGGACATGAGGTGCACTCTAGACACGGACCCGGAACACTCCGTGAGCAAGGGGTTCAAGCCGTCACAATCCGGCCGCCGCGAGGGCCGCAAGGCGCCGGAAGGCCCGTAAATCGGTTCGCCGCTTCTCGGCCGCAGGTGCGATCCTGGATTCCGTATGTCTACTTCCTTCGCCGCCCTCCAGTCCGTCCTGGCCGGGGTCTCGCTGCGGGACTCCCACCGGCTCGGTCGTCGTCTCGAAGGCGCCCGCCGCATCCGCAAGCCCGAGGCCCGCGAGGCCGTCCTGGACGAGATCGCCGCAGAGGCGGCCAAGGCCAAGGAGCGCGTCGACGGGCGCGCCGCCCGCGTGCCCGCCGTCACCTATCCCGAACAGCTCCCGGTCTCCCAGAAGAAGGACGAGATCCTGGAGGCGATACGCGACCACCAGGTCGTGATCGTCGCCGGTGAGACCGGCTCCGGAAAGACCACCCAGATCCCGAAGATCTGTCTGGAGCTGGGCCGGGGCGTCCGGGGCATGATCGGGCACACCCAGCCCCGCCGGATCGCCGCCCGCACGGTCGCCGAGCGCGTGGCCGAGGAGCTGAGGACCCCGCTCGGGGAGGCCGTCGGCTGGAAGGTCCGGTTCACGGACCAGGTGAACCCCGACGCGACCTTCGTGAAGCTGATGACCGACGGCATCCTGCTCGCCGAGATCCAGACGGACCGCGAGCTGCGCGCGTACGACACGATCATCATCGACGAGGCCCACGAGCGGTCCCTCAACATCGACTTCCTGCTCGGCTATCTGGCCCAGCTGCTCCCCCGGCGCCCCGACCTCAAGGTCGTGATCACCTCCGCGACCATCGACCCGGAGCGCTTCTCCCGCCACTTCGGCGACGCCCCGATCGTCGAGGTCTCGGGCCGTACGTATCCGGTCGAGGTCCGCTACCGGCCCCTCCTGGAGGAGGACTCCGAGGAGTCCGACCGGGACCAGATCACCGCGATCTGCGACGCCGTGGACGAGCTCCAGGCGGAGGGCCCCGGTGACGTCCTGGTCTTCCTCTCCGGTGAGCGCGAGATCCGCGACACGGCGGACGCGCTCCTCAAGCGGAACCTGCGCAACACGGAGATCCTGCCGCTCTACGCCCGGCTCTCGCACGCCGAGCAGCACCGGGTCTTCCAGGCGCACTCGGGCCGCCGGATCGTCCTCGCGACGAACGTCGCCGAGACCTCGCTGACCGTCCCCGGCATCAAGTACGTGATCGACCCGGGCACCGCCCGCATCTCGCGCTACTCGCACCGCACCAAGGTGCAGCGGCTGCCGATCGAGGCGGTCTCGCAGGCCAGCGCCAACCAGCGCAAGGGCCGCTGCGGCCGTACGAGCGACGGCATCTGCATCCGGCTGTACTCGGAGGACGACTTCCTGACCCGTCCGGAGTTCACGGACGCCGAGATCCTCCGTACGAACCTGGCCTCCGTCATCCTCCAGATGACCGCGGCCGGCCTCGGCGACATCGAGAAGTTCCCCTTCATCGACCCGCCGGACCACCGCAACATCCGGGACGGCGTGCAGCTCCTCCAGGAGCTCGGCGCGCTGAACCCGGCCGAGAAGGATCCGAAGAAGCGCCTCACCGAGCAGGGCCGGAAGCTCTCCCAGCTGCCCGTCGACCCCCGGCTCGCCCGGATGGTCCTGGAGGCCGACAAGAACGGCTGCGTCCGCGAGGTCATGGTGATCGCGGCCGCGCTCTCCATCCAGGACCCGCGCGAGCGGCCCTCCGAGAAGCAGGCGCAGGCCGACCAGCAGCACGCCCGCTTCAAGGACGAGACCAGCGACTTCCTCGCCTTCCTCAACCTGTGGCGGTACGTCCGCGAGCAGCAGAAGGAGCGCGGCTCCTCGTCCTTCCGCCGGATGTGCAAGCAGGAGTACCTGAACTTCCTGCGCATCCGCGAGTGGCAGGACATCTACGCCCAGCTGCGTACGGTCGCCAAGCAGATGGGGATCCACCTCAACGAGGAGGACGCCCCTGAGCACTCGGTCCACGTCTCCCTCCTCTCCGGTCTCCTCAGCCACATCGGCCTGAAGGACGTGAAGGAGAACAAGGACGGCGGCGCGAAGGACGGCAAGCGCGAGGGCACCCGGAACGAGTACCTGGGCGCGCGGAACGCCAAGTTCGCGATCTTCCCCGGCTCGGCGCTCTTCAAGAAGGCCCCGCGGATGGTGATGTCCGCCGAGCTGGTGGAGACCTCCCGCCTCTGGGCCCGGGTGAACGCCCGGATCGAGCCCGAGTGGGTCGAGCCGCTCGCCCAGCACCTGGTGAAGAAGACGTACAGCGAGCCGCACTGGGAGAAGGACCAGGCGGCGGTCATGGCGTACGAGAAGGTGACGCTGTACGGCGTCCCGATCGTCGCCGACCGCAAGGTGAACTACGGGCGGATCGACCCCGAGGTCTCCCGCGAGCTGTTCATCCGCAACGCCCTGGTGGAGGGCGACTGGCGCACCCACCACAAGTTCTTCGCCGACAACCGCAAGCTGCTCACCGAGGTCGAGGAGCTGGAGCACCGGGCCCGCCGCCGGGACATCCTCGTCGACGACGAGACGCTCTTCGACTTCTACGACAAGCGGGTCCCCGAACACGTCGTGTCCGGCGCCCACTTCGACTCGTGGTGGAAGCACAAGCGGCACGAGGAACCGGAGTTCCTCGACTTCGAGCGCGAGATGCTCATCAACGAGAAGGCCGGGGCCGTCACCAAGGACGACTACCCGGACTCGTGGCGGCAGGGCGCGCTCAAGTTCCGGGTGACGTACCAGTTCGAGCCGGGCGCGGACGCGGACGGCGTGACCGTCCACGTGCCGCTCCAGGTGCTGAACCAGGTGACGGACGAGGGCTTCGACTGGCAGATCCCGGGTCTGCGGGAAGAGGTCGTCACCGAGCTGATCCGGTCCCTCCCCAAGCCGATCCGCCGCCACTACGTGCCCGCGCCGAACTACGCCGGCCGGTTCCTGGACGCGGTCGTGCCGGTCCAGGAGCCGCTGACGACGGCGCTGGCGCGCGAGCTCCAGCGGATGGTCGGCGTCCCGCTGACCCCCGAGGACTTCGACTGGGCGAAGGTCCCCGAGCACCTCAAGATCACCTTCCGGATCGTCGACGAGCGGCGCCGGAAGCTGGCCGAGGACAAGGACCTGGAGACGCTGCGCCTCACGCTGCGCCCCAAGGCCCGTCAGGCGCTCTCCAAGGCCGCCCAGGCGGCGACGGCGGGCCCGGACGGCTCCGGTCCCTCCCTGGAGCGCTCGGGGCTGAAGGACTGGACGATCGGGACGCTCACGAGGGTCTTCGAGACCAAGCGGGGCGGCCAGCCGGTGAAGGCGTATCCGGCGCTGGTCGACGAGGGCGACACCGTCGCCGTACGGCTCTTCGACTCGGAGGCCGAGCAGGCGCGGGCGATGTGGCGGGGCACCCGGAAGCTGATCATGCTGAACATCCCGGTGAACCCGGCGAAGTTCGCCTCCGACAAGCTCACCAACCAGCAGAAGCTGGCCCTGTCGGCCAACCCGCACGGCTCGATCCAGGCGCTCTTCGACGACTGCGCCACCGCCGCCGCCGACCGGCTGATCGCCGACCACGGCGGCCCGGTGTGGGACGAGGAGTCCTTCCGGAAGCTGTACGACAAGGTCCGCGCCGACCTGGTGGAGCTGACCATCCGCACGGTGGGCCAGGTCCAGCAGGTCCTGGCGGCCTGGCAGGCGTGCGAGCGGCGCCTGAAGGCCACCACGAGCCCCGCGCTGCTGCCGAACCTCCAGGACGTGCGGACGCAGCTCTCGTGGCTCATGCCGGCCGGTTTCGTGACCCGTACAGGCCTGAAGCGGCTGCCGGACCTGATGCGCTATCTGGTGGCCGTGGACCGGCGGCTCCAGCAGATGCCGACCGGGGTCCAGCGGGACACCACCCGCATGGAGAAGGTCCACGAGATGCTCGACGAGTACGCGTGGCTCCTGGAGCAGCTGCCGAAGGGGCGGCCGGTGCCGTCCGAGGTCACGGACATCCGCTGGATGATCGAGGAGCTGCGGGTGAGCTACTTCGCGCACGCGCTGGGCACGGCCCATCCGGTGTCGGACAAGCGGATCGTGAAGGCCATCGACGCGGCGGTTCCGGGGCCGGCGCGGTAGGCCGGAGGCGAGCGGGCGGTGGGTTCGACCAGACCGCTGACCTGCTGTACAGTTCTTCTCGCAGCCACGGAAGACCGGCTGCGAGGGCTCTGTGGAGCAGTTGGTTAGCTCGCCACCCTGTCAAGGTGGAGGTCGCGGGTTCAAGTCCCGTCAGAGTCGCTTTGAAAGAAGGCCCGCATCGTCTCGATGCGGGCCTTCTTCGTCATGCCTGGGCACGGGTTCGTCGTGCGCCGGCGCGGGTTCAGTTCCACTCGAACGGGGGACCTTAGTCCCACGGTCCGGTGACCAACGGCGGGTTGGGGGACGATCCCGGAGTGGCAGGCTGTTCAGTGGCAAGCCTTCGGCAGTGTGACGGGAGTCACTGAAAGTCCTTCAGAAACCCCCTCGTTTACACCACTCCTACAACGGCTCAATTTAATATGTGCAATTGCACCACCGCCCGGGGTGCCACCGGGGGCGGGAGCGGCGGCCGGGGTGTCCGGAAACGCCGAACGCGCCGGACCCGGCGGAGTCCAGCGCGATCGGTGACGGTGGCCTGTTGGGGCAGGAACCGCCGGCAGAGCTGTGGGATGGGCGACCGGATTGGGGGATCCGGACGGGCCCGGTGTTGCGGGGTGTTGCGGGTGTTGCGTGCGTCTCCGAAGCCTCAGGCTTCGCTGCGCTGCTGCGGAATGCCCGCCAGCAGAGCGCGAACCTCGGCCTCGCGGTACCGGCGGTGCCCACCCAGGGTGCGGATGGACGTGAGCTTGCCGGCCTTGGCCCAGCGGGTCACCGTCTTCGGGTCCACGCGGAACATCGTGGCGACCTCGGCAGGGGTCAGCAGCGGCTCGGCATCAGGGGTGCGAGCGGTCATGAGCGGCCTCCTCGGGAGAACCGAACCTTCTCGGTTCTTTCCTCTAAATTCTGCACCTTGACCCGCCTTGCCCGAAATGGCAGAAGCGGGTCGAGTCGGTTATAGGACGAACGGCTTGTCCTCGGCACTACAACTACACCATCCGTCCAGCCACGTCGGCCAAACCGATGGAATTGCCCTCGCAGGTGTTCATCAGTGGCGGAAGTCGACTGACCATGCCATAACGGACAGTCACGCCGCTGTGACGATCAGTCACAGAGCGATCAGGAGTCCTCAGACCCCCCATAGAGTGCAATGCTGAGCGTTCCGCCCAAAGTTGGACGGAAGGAACCCTCCCCGGACTCCTTGTCCTATTTTGGCACGAGGGTGGGCGATCGACGCAAGGGTGCGTTTAGTGCTGTCCGTCACCCTTGAGCCAAAGGCCCGGTTCAGGACCAACGTCCCGACGGATCCGGCCAGACCGATCCGGCCAGACACCATGAAGATCATTTACCCCGCCGGGACCTGACTTGTCCATGCAGACCTGACGAAGTTGCCCGACCTATGTCAATTCGCGTGGCGCAGGTCCCTGACGGCCCGCCAGCGCTCCGCCAGCCGGGCGTACACCTCACCGGCCGTCTCGTCGTCCCCCGAGCGCAGCGCCGCGAGCCCCTCCGCCACGTCCGCCGCCGACCGGTCCGCCGCCAGCCGCTCCTCCGCCACCGCGTGCACGAGCCCGCCGTAGTCCAGCTCCACCAGCGCCCGCGGATGGAACTCCTCCAGCCAGCGGCCCACGTCCGTGAGCCCCTGCGTCATCGACCCCTCGTCCACCGAGTCCCGCAGCGCGCGCAGCGCCCGCGCCAGCCGCCGCCGCGCCTGCGCCATCGTCGTCCGGTAGCGCAGCACCGGCGCCCGCCCCGCCGCCCGGTCCCCCGGCTCGTACACCCGCTCCTCGTCCCCGAAGAGCGCGAACCAGCGCAGCGGGACCTGCCACACCGCCGTCCGGATCCACGGCCGCGCGTCCGGGTTCCGCTCCCGCCACCGCTCGTGGTCCGCCTCCACCTGCTCCCGCACCACCGGCGGCAGCATCGCGTCCAGGACCGGCCCCGGCAGCCCCCCGCCCGCCACCAGGTCCCGCAGCGCCAGCCAGCCCCGCAGCCGGGTCCGCCACGGGCAGACGACCACGACCCCGTCCAGGTGCGCCACGAACGCCTCGCCGCTCTCGTGCACCGGCACCGGGACCGGCGGCACCGGCACCAGGTCCGCCAGCGAGCGCCGCAGCTCGTCCTGGGCCCCCGGAGTGCGCGGCCGGCGGGCGTACCGCGACCAGTGGGTCCGCTCCGGCTCGGGGAACGCGGCCAGCGGCTCGTACACCCGCAGGTACGAGGCGTACGGGACGAGCACGGTGGAGTCGACCGACATGTCGCGATCCTTCCACGCGGGTACTCCGCGAGGGGGTGATCCGGCCCACTCCGCCCTACCTACGCCCAGGTAGGACTTAATCTCATGGCGCAATGAGTCCTCCCCCACCCGCAGGGGGGCCTCTCCGCCGCACCGATTTGGGAGTCACCACAGTGACCGCAACTGGCGCCCCCGTTGACGTTCTGCACACCCTGTTCCACTCCGAGCAGGGCGGCCACGAGCAAGTCGTGCTCTGCCAGGACCGCGCCACCGGCCTCAAGGCCGTCATCGCCCTCCACAACACCGCCCTCGGGCCCGCCCTCGGCGGCACCCGCTTCTACCCGTACGCCACCGAGGCCGAGGCCGTCGCCGACGCCCTCAACCTCGCGCGCGGCATGTCCTACAAGAACGCCATGGCCGGGCTCGACCACGGCGGCGGCAAGGCCGTGATCATCGGCGACCCCGAGCAGATCAAGAGCGAGGAGCTCCTCCTCGCGTACGGCCGCTTCGTCGCCTCCCTCGGCGGGCGCTACGTCACCGCCTGCGACGTCGGCACCTACGTCGCCGACATGGACGTCGTGGCGCGCACGAACCGGTGGACCACCGGCCGCTCCCCCGAGAACGGCGGCGCCGGCGACTCCTCCGTCCTGACCGCCTTCGGCGTCTTCCAGGGCATGCGCGCCTCCGCCCAGCACCTGTGGGGCGACCCCACCCTGCGCGGCCGGAAGGTCGGCGTCGCCGGCGTCGGCAAGGTCGGCCACTACCTCGTCGAGCACCTCCTGGAGGACGGCGCCGAGGTCGTCATCACCGACGTCCGCGAGGAGTCGGTCCGCCGGATCACCGAGAAGTTCCCCCAGGTGACCGTGGTCGCGGACACCGAGGCGATGATCCGCGTCGAGGGCCTGGACATCTACGCGCCGTGTGCGCTGGGCGGCGCGCTCAGCGAGGAGACGGTCCCGTTCCTCACGGCGGGCATCGTGTGCGGCGCGGCCAACAACCAGCTCGCGCACCCGGGCATCGAGAAGGACCTCGTGGAGCGCGGCATCCTCTACGCGCCCGACTACGTGGTGAACGCCGGTGGCGTGATCCAGGTCGCCGACGAGCTGCACGGCTTCGACTTCGACCGCTGCAAGGCGAAGGCCACGAAGATCTTCGACACCACCCTGGAGATCTTCGCACGTGCGAAGGCGGACGGCATTCCGCCGGCCGCGGCCGCCGACCGCATCGCCGAGCAGCGGATGGCGGAGGCCCGGCGCGGCTGAGCAGGCCGCTCACGGGGAGTGACCGGCCCGCCGTCCGCGAGACTTCGCTCACGCCGGTCGGCGGGTCGGCCCTCAAGAAGAGGTTAAAATCGCGATTGACCAGCGAGGAAAGGGCACCTCGATGGTTCTGTACCGGGGTATGTGATGCGCGCGGCGTACCGTAGACCCGAGGAAACAGGTACCGTTGAAGCCCTACGGACCGGTCTCTCCACCGAGAGCCCGTTTCGCATCATGAACGCGTGTCAAGACTCTGGGGCCAGCGAGCCCCGTCACCGAGGGGGTCGAGCCATGGGGCGCGGCCGGGCAAAGGCCAAGCAGACCAAGGTCGCCCGCCAGCTGAAGTACAGCAGCGGCGGGACTGACCTGTCGCGTCTGGCCAATGAGCTGGGCGCTTCGACTTCGAGCCAGCCGCCGAATGGCGAGCCGTTCGAGGACGACGACGAGGAAGACGACCCGTACGCGCAGTACGCGGATCTCTACAACACGGACGACGAGGACGAGGACGACGAGTCCGGTCCGCAGTCGTCGCAGCGTCGCGCTTGACCTTCTGAAAGCCGGAACTCGGTCCAGGACAACCCGGACCGAGTTTTCGTGCTGCTCAGGGGCCGTCTGGGCGGTTCAGGGACGGTTCAGGGTCACGGACACGAGGAAGGGGCACCCCGCCCGGCGGAGTGCCCCTTTCTTCGTCTCTCCGGTGACTACTTCGCGTAGTCGCCGACCAGCTCCGCGCCGGAGTCCTTGGCGCCGCGCTCGGTGATCTCGCCGGCGACCCAGGCGTCGAGCCCGCGGTCGGCCAGCGTGGTGAGGGCGGCGTCGACCGACTCGGCGGGGACGACGGCCATCATGCCGACGCCCATGTTGAGGGTCTTCTCCAGCTCCAGGCGCTCCACCTGGCCGGCGGTGCCGACGAGGTCGAAGATCGCGCCCGGGGCCCACGTGGAGCGGTCCACGGTGGCGTGCAGGCCGTCCGGGATCACCCGGGCGAGGTTGGCCGCGAGACCGCCGCCGGTGATGTGGCTGAAGGCGTGCACCTCGGTGGTCCGGGTGAGTGCCAGGCAGTCCAGCGAGTAGATCCGGGTGGGCTCCAGGAGCTCCTCGCCCAGCGTCCGGCCCAGCTCCTCGACCCGCTGGTCGAGACGCATGCCGGCGCGGTCGAAGACCACGTGGCGGACGAGCGAGTACCCGTTGGAGTGAAGCCCGGAGGAGGCCATGGCGATGACCGCGTCCCCCGTACGGATGCGATCGGCGCCGAGCAGGCGGTCGTGCTCGACGACGCCCGTGCCCGCGCCGGCCACGTCGAAGTCGTCCGGGCCGAGGAGGCCCGGGTGCTCCGCCGTCTCGCCGCCGACCAGGGCGCAGCCGGCGAGGACACAGCCCTCGGCGATGCCCTTCACGATGGCGGCGACCCGCTCGGGGTGGACCTTGCCCACGCAGATGTAGTCGGTCATGAAGAGCGGCTCGGCGCCGCAGACGACGATGTCGTCCATGACCATGGCGACCAGGTCGTGGCCGATCGTGTCGTACACGCCCATCTGGCGGGCGATGTCGACCTTCGTGCCGACGCCGTCGGTGGCCGAGGCGAGCAGCGGACGCTCGTAGCGCTTGAGGGCGGAGGCGTCGAAGAGGCCGGCGAAGCCGCCCAGGCCACCGAGGACCTCGGGGCGCTGCGTCTTCTTCACCCACTCCTTCATCAGCTCGACGGCGCGGTCGCCCGCCTCGATGTCGACGCCCGCAGAGGCGTAGCTGGCACCGGTGCCCGCGTGCGGAGCACGCTCAGAAGATTCAGCAGGCATGCTGGAGAACTTTCGTGTCGTGTACTGCGGGTGTGCAGCGGGGTCTCACGGACGGCGCAGGGCGTCGGCGGCCGCGGTGGCGGCGGGGCCGGCGGCCAGCTCCGTCTCCAGGAGCTGCTTGCCGAGCAGCTCGGGGTCCGGCAGCTCCATCGGGTACTCGCCGTCGAAGCAGGCACGGCAGAGGTTCGGCTTGTCGATGGTGGTCGCCTCGATCATCCCGTCGAGGGAGATGTACGAGAGCGAGTCCGCGCCGAGCGACTTGCCGATCTCGTCGATCGACATGCCGTTGGCGATCAGCTCCGCGCGGGTGGCGAAGTCGATGCCGAAGAAGCACGGCCACTTCACCGGCGGGGAGGAGATCCGGATGTGGATCTCGGCCGCGCCGGCCTCGCGGAGCATCCGGACCAGGGCCCGCTGGGTGTTGCCGCGGACGATCGAGTCGTCGACGACGACCAGCCGCTTCCCCTTGATGACTTCCTTGAGGGGGTTGAGCTTGAGCCGGATGCCGAGCTGGCGGATGGTCTGCGAGGGCTGGATGAAGGTGCGCCCGACGTAGGCGTTCTTCACCAGACCGGCGCCGAAGGGGATGCCGGACGCCTCCGCGTAGCCGATGGCGGCGGGGGTGCCGGACTCGGGCGTCGCTATGACCAGGTCGGCCTCGACGGGGGCCTCCTTGGCGAGGCGGCGGCCCATCTCGACGCGGGAGAGGTACACGTTCCGGCCGGCGATGTCCGTGTCGGGACGGGCCAGGTACACGTACTCGAAGACACAGCCCTTCGGCTTCGCTTCCGCGAAGTGCGAGGTACGGATGCCGTTCTCGTCGATCGCGATCAGCTCGCCCGGCTCGACCTCGCGGACGAAGCTGGCGCCGCAGATGTCGAGGGCGGCGGACTCCGAGGCGACTACCCAGCCGCGCTCCAGACGGCCGAGGACCAGCGGGCGGATGCCCTGCGGGTCACGGGCCGCGTAGAGCGTGTGCTCGTCCATGAAGACGAGGGAGAAGGCGCCCCGGACCTCGGGGAGGACCTTCGCGGCGGCCTGCTCGACGGTGAGCGGCTTGCCGTCCTCGTCCACCTGGCCGGCGAGGAGCGCCGTGACCAGGTCGGTGTCGTTGGTGGCGGCGACCTGGGTGGCGCGCCCGTCCTTCTTGGGAAGGTCGGCGACCATCTCGGCCAGCTGCGCCGTGTTCACCAGATTGCCGTTGTGACCGAGCGCCAGCGACCCGTGGGCGGTGGCCCGGAAGGTCGGCTGGGCGTTCTCCCACACGGAGGCACCGGTGGTCGAGTAGCGGGCGTGACCGACCGCGATATGACCCTGGAGGGAACCGAGAGAGGTCTCGTCGAAGACCTGGGACACGAGGCCCATGTCCTTGAAGACGAGGATCTGGGAGCCGTTGCTGACCGCGATTCCCGCGGATTCCTGGCCCCGATGCTGGAGGGCGTAGAGCCCGAAGTACGTGAGCTTTGCGACCTCTTCACCCGGAGCCCAGACACCGAAGACGCCACAAGCGTCCTGGGGGCCCTTCTCACCGGGAAGCAGGTCGTGATTGAGTCGACCGTCACCACGTGGCACGTCTTCGAGTCTAGGGGACCTCGACCACTGGTCCGAATTGGGGAATGCGGCCCGGACGGCACTCGTACGATCACACCAAAAGATCGTCATGTACTTGGAGGGCCCTACAAGGCAGGCGCCGGAAGGGTTCCGCCCGGCCCGGCCCCTTCGGGCGGACGCTCGTACCACCCCCCGATCCGCCCCGCGATGTGACGCAGAACGCAGTCCCCGGGGATTTCCGCAGCGTTTCGATCACGCGAACTACGCGCGTGGACCGGGCTTCGGGGCGTTGACGCACCCCCGCCTCTCGACGAGGCTCCTGGCTCATGCAGCCCTCGCGTGACCGCTCGGTCACCCTCGTCCAGCGCCGACACGTGGACCTCGTCCGTGTCGCGAGCGCCGGCTGTCGCCGCGCCTGAGCGCCGCACCTTCTTTCTTTTCTTTCTCTTCTCCCTCCCCTTTTCTTCTTCGCTCCCGCTGGAGTTCCGTATGCCCACGCCCCTGTCCCGTCGTGCTCTCGGCGGGGCCGCCGCCGGTGCCGCCGCTGCGGCCGCCCTGGGAACCGCGCCCGCCGCGGCCGCCGCCGAGGAGCGGCCGTTCCGCGCCGCGCGGCCGCGCCGTCACTCCCGGCGGCCGAACATCCTCTTCATCCTGGGCGACGACCTCGGCTGGGCCGACCTCTCCTCGTACGGCTCCCCGCACATCCGGACCCCGCACCTCGACCGGCTCGCGCGCGAGGGGGTCCGCTTCACCGACGCCTACTCGGGCTCCGCCACCTGCTCCCCGACCCGCTTCAGCCTCTACACCGGCCGCTACCCGGGGCGTACGAGGGGCGGGCTCGCCGAGCCGATCGCCGACAAGTCCGTCGGCCTGGACCCCACCCACCCCACGCTCGCCTCGCGGCTCCGGGAGTCCGGCTACGCCACCGCCCTGATCGGCAAGTGGCACTGCGGCTACCTCCCCGACTACTCCCCCACCAAGTCCGGCTGGGACGAGTTCTTCGGCAACTTCGGCGGCGCTTTGGAGTACTACTCCAAGCTCGGGCTCGGCGGCGAGTACGACCTCTACGAGGGCGACGCCGCGTACAAGGACCTGCGCTACTACACGCGGATCCTCACCGAGCGGGCGAGCGAGTACGTGAGCCGCGAGCACGAGAAGCCCTGGCTGCTGAACCTGAACTTCACCACCCCGCACTGGCCGTGGATAGCCGACGGCGACGAGGAGGCGAGCGCCGAGATCGTCCGCCGGATCGAGGCCGGCGACCGCTCCGCCCTCTGGCACCAGGACGGCGGCTCGATCGGGAAGTACAAGGAGATGGTCGAGGACCTCGACCGCTCGATCGGGCAGGTCCTGAAGGCGCTGCGGCGCTCCGGCCAGGAGCAGGACACCCTCGTCTTCTTCGCCAGCGACAACGGCGGCGAGCGCTTCTCCTACAACTGGCCCCTCGCCGGCAACAAGGGCTCCCTCCAGGAGGGCGGCATCCGCGTCCCCTCCGTCCTGCGCTGGCCCGCCCGGATCGACGGCGGCCAGGTCAGCGACGTGCCCGTGTTCACGCCCGACTGGACGGCGACCCTCCTCGAACTGGCGGGGGCCCGCCCTCACCCCGCGTACCCCCTCGACGGCACCAGCCTCGCCGGGCACCTGCTGCGCGGCGAGGACGTGCCCGAGCGGGACCTCTTCTGGCGGGTCCGCGGCGAGCGGGCGCTGCGGCGCGGCGCGTGGAAGTACTACCGGGGCAGGAACGGCCGCGACCAGCTCTTCCACCTCACCGAGGACGCCCGCGAGCAGGCCGACCGGGCGCCCTTCGAGCAGGCGCGGCTGGCCGAGCTGCGGGCGGCCTGGGAGCGCGTGGACGCGGGGCTGCTGCGCTACTGAGCCTCGGCGGCGACCGCCGTCAGGCCCTGGCCCGAGCCGTCGGTGAGGGTGAGGGTCCGGTGGTCGAGGCGGAAGGTGAGGGGCCCGTCGAGGAGGTCGTAGAGCCGGGTCTCCAGGGTCATCTGCGGCCCGGAGCACATCATCCGCGTGGTGGCGGCCGGGCCCTCGACGGTGAGGGTGCGGGCCCCCTCGTCGACCTTCGCCGTCGCGGAGAAGTCGTTGCAGCCGAGGTTGCCGCTGACCCGCCCGTCGGCGCCGATCACCAGCCGGGCCTTGCCCTCCGCGCCGGCCGGGAGGGAGGCGGCGGTGTCGCCGGAGACCAGGCCGTCGACCTTCCAGGTGGTGCCGCGCAACGGGACGGACGGTTCGGCGGTCAGCTCCACCTTCTTGGTGCCGTCGGAGGAGGCGAGCGTGAGCGCCCCGCCGTCCAGCGTGCCCTTCAGGGGGCCGGTGAAGGCGGCGAGGAAGGCGGTCTCGAAGCGCTGCCGGTCGCCGGGGCAGGCCATCTCGGTCACCTCGTTCCGCGTGACCGTGACGGTGGTGGCCGCCACCTCGGCGGTCGCGCCGAAGCGGTTGCAGCCGGTACTGCCCTGGGCGCGCCCCTCGCCGGTGAAGTCGACGCGGGCTCCGGCCGGGGCCGCCGAGCGGCTGCCGTCGACGGTGACCGCGCCGACCGTCCAGTGGGTGCCGGAGAGGGGGAGGTCGGGATCGCCCGCGCCGCCGCCCCCGGAACCGGCCCCGGACCCGCCCTGTCCACAGGCGGTGAGGGAGGCGAGGGCGGCGAGCAGGACGGCGGCGGCGAGGGTGCTGCGCGGCTTCGGCATGGCGATGGGACGCGGCCGGGCCGCGACGGGTTCCCGGGCTCAAGCCGTTGGGGTTCCCGGAGCTCAGCCCATCAGGGGGAGCAGCCCGGTCAGGTCGGCGCGCTCGCCGCTGGCGGCGATCCGGGCCGCGTCGAGCTCGTCCGCCCAGCGGGTACGCCCGGTGGCCAGGCGGATCCAGGTGAGCGGGTCCGTCTCGACGACGTTCGGCGGGGTGCCGCGGGTGTGCCGGGGGCCCTCCACGCACTGCACGACCGCGTACGGCGGGATCCTGAGCTCCACCGCGCCGCCGGGGGCCTTCGCGGCGAGGGCGTCGGCGAGCAGCCGGGTGCAGGCGGCGAGCGCCTGCCGGTCGTACGGGATCTCCGTGCCGGTCGCGGCGGCGAGGTCGTCGGTGTGGACGACCAGTTCGACGGTGCGGGTGACGAGGTATTCGGCCAGCGTCATGGCGCCGAAACGGGTCGGCACGAGCCGCTCCCCGTCCGCGACGGCGACCAGCTCCTCGTACCGGCGCTCCGTGCGCGCGTACAGACCGGGCAGGTCGGCGGCGTCGAGCGCCCGGACGTCCTCGTCGATCCGCCCGGCGCCGCTCGCGGTGGCGGACGGCCAGTCCAGCAGGGCGAGTTCGCGGCGGGCGGGCTCGGGCGCTTCGAGCCCGCGCACGACCGCGCCGAGCGCCATCGTCAGGTGCGCGGCCAGCTCCCGCACCGTCCATGTGCCGAGCCGGGTGGGCCGGTCGAGCGCCTCCGGCGGCAGGGCGAGCACCGCGTCCCGTACGTGCCCGAACTGGGCGGAGACGGCGGTGCGGGTCTTGGCGGGGTCATGACTGCGGGCGCGTTTCCTGGCGGGTGGCATGGGCCGAGGCTAACGCCGAGACTTGAGGGAGGGGGCCGACCCCTCACGAATGGCGGTGGCGGGACCATGACCCATCACGAGCATCCCGACGCGGCCCTGGTGCGCAAGGGGTACGAGGCGTTCACCGCCGGCGACATGGAGACGCTCGCCTCGCTCCTGACCAGCGACTGCACTCACCACGCGCCCGGCGAGAACCGGATCTCCGGGCACTTCAAGGGCCGGGACAACGTCCTGGGCCTCTACTCCCAGGTCTTCGAACTGACCGGCGGCACCTTCCGCGTGGAGCTGAAGGGCGTCTACCCGGACGGCAGGGGCCACGTCATGGCCGTCCACACGTGGCACGCCGACAAGGACGACCGGGGCATCGAGATGGACGGCGGCCTGTTCTTCACGACCATCGGCGACAGGATCTCCGACATCGACGAGTGCGTGGCGGACATCGCCGAGTGCGACGCCTTCTGGGGTCAGGACGAGTAGGCCGCGTCCTGGGGCACCGAGTCCCGAGGGACTGAGAACGTCTCGCCGTTGCGGGGCACGCCGAGGCCGCGCCAGGTGAACGGGACGCCGCGCGCGGTGTCCAGGTCAGGGGCGTCCATCAGCTGGAAGTGGACATGCGGCTCGGTGGAGTTGCCGGAGTTCCCGCAGCCGGCGAGCGGCTGCCCGGCCGTGACCCGGTCGCCGGGACGGACCCGCAGGGAGCCGCGCCGCAGATGCGCGTACATCGCGTACGTACCGTCGCCGAGGTCCAGGACGAGGTGGTTGCCGGTGACCCGGCGGGGCCCGGCGAGCGCCCGCAGCGGCGCCTCGACCAGCAGCAGGAAGGCGAGGGCCGGCAGCGAGGGCCGGGCGAGGTGGTCGCGCTGCCGGTCCTCGGCGTGCACGACGGTGCCGTCCGCGACGGCGAGCAGCGGCGCGCCGAAGGCGGGGTACGCGTCGGGGCGGCGGGCGAGCGGGGCGAGGGCGGCGAAGGCGGGGCGGGGCCGGTCCGGGTCCTCCTCGACGATGTCGATCGCGTACGCCTGGCCGTAGCCGCGGGTGCCGTGGCTGGGCACGCGGTCGGCGGGGCTGTTCAGGGCGGACCAGGTGCCGGTGACGGGCGGCTCGACCTCCACGGGCGCGGGCGTCGAGGCCGCGGCGGCGCGGCGGGCGGTGAGGGAGAGGCCGAGGCCGAGCGCGGCGGCGGCGAGGAAGGGCAGCCAGCCGGCGGCGTACGGGTAGGGCGGTTCGACGACGACCGAGGCGAGCGCCTGGACGACGAAGACGAGCCACAGCAGCCGGTGGAGCACGGCGCAGGTCTTGCGGGCCTTCCGTGATGAGGACATGCGGGGTTCCTCCGAGTACGGGTCAGCGGCGGGCGGCGGCGAGGACGACGAGGAGGGGGACGACGCGTTCGGCGGGGACCTCGTGGCGGGCCCGGCCGCCGGGGCGGAGCCAGCCGGCGGCGGTGAGCTGCCGCAGGTGGTGGTAGATCTGGCCCGTCGTGCCGAGGTCCGCGAGTTCGGACAGCTCGGCCACCGTGCGCCGCCCGCCGAGGATCTCCCGCAGCAGCCGGAGCCGTACGGGATGCCCGAGCGCGGCGAGCGCCTCGACCGGTCCTTCGTCCTCCAGGAGGTCCTCGGTGAGGGCGCCGGTCTGCCACTCGTACCGCTCCCCGGTGGGCAGGCGTACGGCTCCGGTGAAGAGGACCCCGCCGTCGGCGGCCTCGCTCCCGGCGGCGGCCAGGCGTTCCTTCCAGCCGTCGAGCGCCCAGAAGTCGCCCTCGTACTCCCCGGCCGGCTTCGGCGCGGCGGCGGACGCCTCCAGCGCGGCGATCCGTGCCTCCAGCGCGGCGACGCGCTCCTCGATCTCCATGACATCCGAGATTACGTCATCACGTAATTCCGTACAACGGGGTACGGAAAAACCCCCGCCCGAGCGGAGCGGGGGTTCTCCCTTACTGCGTGGATACTGCGTGGACTCAGGCCAGCAGGGCCGGGATCGTCGCCTCGTGCGCCTCGCGCAGCTCCCTGAGGGAGAGCGCGAACTCGCCCTGGACGTCGACCGCGTCACCGTCGACGACACCGATGCGGGTCGCCGGCAGGCCGCGGGCGCCGCACATGTCGGTGAAGCGGAGCTCCTCGCTGCGCGGGACGGCGACGACCGCGCGGCCCGCCGACTCCGAGAAGAGGAACGTGAAGGCGTCCAGGCCCTCCGGGACGACCAGGCGCGCGCCGTTCCCGCCGCGCAGGCAGGACTCGACGACCGCCTGCACGAGGCCGCCGTCGGACAGGTCGTGCGCCGCGTCGATCATGCCGTCGCGGGAGGCCGAGATCAGGATCTCGCCGAGCAGCTTCTCCCGGTCGAGGTCCACGGCCGGCGGCATGCCGCCGAGGTGCTGGTGGATCACCTCGGACCAGGCCGAACCGCCGAACTCCTCCGTGGTGTCACCCAGCAGGTAGAGGAGCTGGCCCTCTTCCGCGAAGGCGATCGGGGTACGGCGGTTGACGTCGTCGATCACACCGAGGACGGCCACGACGGGCGTCGGGTGGATGGCGACCTCACCGGTCTGGTTGTACAGCGAGACGTTGCCGCCGGTGACCGGGGTGCCGAGCTGGAAGCAGCCGTCGGCGAGACCGCGGGTGGCCTCGGCGAACTGCCACATCACGGCCGGGTCCTCGGGCGAACCGAAGTTCAGGCAGTCCGAGATGGCGAGCGGCCTGGCGCCGGAGGCGGCGACGTTGCGGTACGCCTCCGCCAGCGCGAGCTGCGCGCCGGTGTACGGGTCGAGCTTGGCGTACCGGCCGTTGCCGTCGGTCGCCATGGCCACGCCGAGGTTGGTCTCCTCGTCGATGCGGACCATGCCCGCGTCCTCGGGCTGCGCCAGGACCGTGTTGCCCTGCACGAACCGGTCGTACTGGTCCGTGATCCAGGACTTCGACGCCTGGTTCGGGGAGGAGACGAGCTTGAGGACCTGGTCCTTCAGCTCGGCGCCGGTCTGCGGCCGGGGCAGCTTGCCGGCGTCGTCGGCCTGGAGCGCGTCCTGCCACTCCGGGCGCGCGAACGGCCGGTGGTAGGTCGGGCCCTCGTGGGCGACGGAGCGCGGCGGCACGTCGACGATCTGCTCGCCGTGCCAGAAGATCTCCAGGCGCTCGCCCTCGGTGACCTCACCGATGACGACCGCGATGACGTCCCACTTCTCGCAGATCTCCAGGAAGCGGTCGACGTGCTGCGGCTCGACGATCGCGCACATGCGCTCCTGCGACTCGCTCATGAGGATCTCCTCGGGCGAGAGCGTCGCGTCGCGCAGGTGCACCTTGTCGAGGTCCACGCGCATGCCGCCGGAACCGGCGGAGGCCAGCTCGGAGGTGGCGCAGGAGAGCCCGGCGCCGCCGAGGTCCTGGATGCCCGCGACGAGCTTCTCCTGGAAGATCTCCAGGGTGCACTCGATGAGGAGCTTCTCCTGGAACGGGTCGCCGACCTGGACGGCGGGGCGCTTGGTCGGCTTCGTGTCGTCGAACGTCTCGGACGCGAGGACCGAGACGCCGCCGATGCCGTCGCCGCCCGTGCGGGCGCCGTACAGGATGACCTTGTTGCCCGGGCCGGACGCCTTGGCGAGGTGGATGTCCTCGTGCTTCATCACGCCGATGCAGCCGGCGTTGACCAGCGGGTTGCCCTGGTAGCAGGAGTCGAAGACGACCTCGCCGCCGATGTTCGGCAGGCCCAGGCAGTTGCCGTAGCCGCCGATGCCGGCGACGACACCGGGCAGCACGCGCTTGGTGTCGGGGTGGTCGGCCGCGCCGAAGCGCAGCGGGTCGACGACCGCGACCGGGCGGGCGCCCATGGCGAGGATGTCGCGGACGATGCCGCCCACGCCGGTGGCCGCGCCCTGGTAGGGCTCGATGTACGAGGGGTGGTTGTGCGACTCGACCTTGAAGGTGACCGCGTACCCCTGGCCGACGTCGACGACGCCCGCGTTCTCACCGATGCCGACGAGCATGGCGTCGTTGGCGGGGGTCTTCTCGCCGAACTGCTTCAGGTGGACCTTGCTGCTCTTGTAGGAGCAGTGCTCGGACCACATGACCGAGTACATGGCGAGCTCGGCGCCGGTGGGACGGCGGCCGAGGATCTCGCGGATGCGCGCGTACTCGTCCTCCTTGAGGCCGAGCTCCTTCCAGGGCTGCTCGCTGTCCGGCGTCTCGCTCGCGTGCTTGACGGTGTCGAGGCTCATCAGGCGTTGACCAGCTTCTTGAGGATCGAGGTGAAGAAACCGAGACCGTCCGTCTTGCCGGTGCCGACCAGCGGCTCGACGGCGTGCTCGGGGTGCGGCATGAGGCCGACCACGTTGCCCGCGGCGTTGGTGATGCCCGCGATGTCGCGGAGCGAGCCGTTGGGGTTGACGTCCAGGTAGCGGAAGGCCACCCGCCCCTCGGCCTCCAGCTCGTCGAGCACGCGCTCGTCGGCGACGTACCGGCCGTCCATGTTCTTGAGCGGGACCTCGATCTGCTGGCCGCGGACGTAGTCCGAGGTCCAGGCGGTCTCCGCGTTCTCCACCCGCAGCTTCTGGTCGCGGCAGATGAAGTGGAGGTGGTTGTTGCGCAGCATCGCGCCCGGCAGCAGATGGGCCTCGGTGAGGATCTGGAAGCCGTTGCAGATGCCGAGGACGGGCATGCCCGCCTTCGCCTGCTCGATGATGGTCTCCATCACCGGCGAGAAGCGGGAGATGGCTCCGGCCCGCAGGTAGTCGCCGTAGGAGAAACCGCCGGCGAGGACCACGGCGTCGACCTGCTTGAGGTCCTTGTCGCGGTGCCAGAGCGAGACCGGCTCGGCGCCCGCGAGGCGGGCGGCGCGCAGCGCGTCCTGGTCGTCGAGCGTGCCGGGGAAGGTGACGACGCCGATGCGAGCGCTCACGACTCGACCTTCACGACGAAGTCTTCGATCACGGTGTTGGCGAGGAAGGTTTCGGCCATCTCGTGGATGCGGGCGAGGGCGGCGTCGTCGACCGGCCCCTCCACCTCCAGCTCGAAGCGCTTCCCCTGACGGACGTCGGCGATTCCGGCGAACCCGAGGCGGGGCAGTGCACGCTGCACCGCCTGTCCCTGCGGGTCGAGGATCTCCGGCTTGAGCATGACGTCGACTACGACGCGTGCCACTGGCACTCCCGGTGGTGTGTTGCGTGGGCGGTTCCCTCAGCGTACCTGCCTCCAAATTCTACGCGGGTAGAGATCTGAAGGATCCTACAAATGCCCAGGCCGGAAGCCACCCCCGACGATGATCCACCCCCAAACCCCCTACACCGCGCCGCACATGAAATGCGAGTGAAATATTGCGCCTCGCATTGCCCCGGGACACGCTGAGACAATTGACAGGGCTTCACAATGCGACGCCCGTCGCTGTACAAAGGAATCCAGAGGAAAGCAGCATTGTCCCTGGGCAGCCGGCGGCCTGGTGTCACCGCACGTCAGAGGCGTACCCATAGCCCTCGACAGGTGGCAGGCCACAGGAAAGGACCGATATCCGTGGCGCAGCGAGTGGTGGTCACCCTCTCCGACGACATCGACGGCGGAGAAGCGGCGGAAACGGTCGCGTTCGGTCTCGACGGGAAGATGTACGAGATCGACCTGAATGCTGCCAATGCAAAGAAACTCCGCAAGGCACTGGCGCCCTACCTCGCCGCCGGGCGGAAGCAGACGGGCAAGGCGGCGGCCGGTGTGACCGGAACCACCGCCCCGTACAAGCACACCGCCCTCGCCCCCGACCCGGCGGCGGTCCGCGCCTGGGCCCAGTCCAACAAGATGGACGTGCCGGCCCGGGGCCGTATCCCCAAGCGGGTCTACGAGGCGTTCCGCGCCGCGAGCTGACGGCGGGGCATCGACAGCGCGGTCGGGACGCGGGCGGAACGGATTTGCGTTCCACCCCCCATGATCCGCTAGAGTCTGGATCACGCCGAGGGGCAAGGCCGCAAAGCCGAACCTCACGCAGCGTGCGGGTGTAGTTCAGTAGTAGAACATCCCCCTTCCAGGGGGAAGGCGCAGTGTGCGATCCCTGTCACCCGCTCTGCATCACGGTTACCGACCACTCCGGTGGATCAGGTAGAGTGGTGCTCGCACCGCCCAGTGAGAGCTGGTCGGGAGCAATGCGGACGTGGCTCAGTTGGTAGAGCATCACCTTGCCAAGGTGAGGGTCGCGAGTTCGAATCTCGTCGTCCGCTCAGGGTTGAAGACCCCGGTTCATCGAACCGGGGTCTTCGTCGTTTTCCCACTTCCCTTTCCCTCCGCATGACATTTGTCAGTCCGGGTGATGACAGCCCGCACTCCCCTTCTCCCGGCAATGACGGGAGGCTGGGGCCATGACAGCTGAAGCCCCCACACCGGCCATCGAGGCGACCGACCTGAGCCGCAGCTACGACGGCGGTTTCGAGGCGGTGCGCGGGATCTCCCTCTCCGTGCCGCGGGGCGAGATCTTCGCCCTCCTCGGCACCAACGGCGCCGGCAAGACCTCCACCGTCGAACTCCTGGAGGGCCTCGCCGCCCCGACCGGCGGCACCGCCCGCGTCCTCGGCCACGACCCGTACCGCGAACGCTCCGTCGTGCGCCCCCGCATCGGCGTGATGCTCCAGGAGGGCGGCTTCCCCTCCGACCTCACCGTGGCCGAGACCGTACGCATGTGGGCCGGCGTCACCAGCGGCGCCCGGCCCGCCGGCGAGGCACTCGGCGCCGTCGGCCTCACCGGCCGCGAGAAGGTGCGGATCAAGCAGCTGTCCGGCGGCGAGCGCCGCCGCCTCGACCTCGCCTGCGCGCTCCTCGGCCGCCCCGAGGTCCTCTTCCTCGACGAGCCCACCACCGGCCTCGACGCCGAGGGCCGCCGCGACACCTGGGAACTCGTCCGCGAACTGCGCGAACAGGGCACCACCGTCCTCCTCACCACGCACTACCTGGAGGAGGCCGAGACGCTCGCCGACCGGCTCGCGATCATGCACAAGGGCCGCATCGTCCTCTCCGGCACCCCCGCCGAGGTCACCGCCGCCCAGCCCGCCCGGATCCGCTTCGCGCTCCCCGCCGACGTGCCCGCCGCCCGCCTGCCGCTCGGGCTCAAGGCCGCCGCCGAGGGCGACCGGATCGAGATCCGCACCCACACCCTCCAGGACGACCTCACCGAACTCCTCGGCTGGGCCCGCGACCACGGCGTCCGGCTCGACGGCCTCGACGCCCGCTCCGCCTCCCTCGAAGAGGCGTTCCTCGACATCGCCTCCCGCACGGAGGACACCCCCGCCGGCCCGAAGGAGTCCGTGACCCGATGACGACGCCCACCACGACCGGCGCCGGCCGCCCGTCCACCACGCTCACCCGGCTCGCCGCCCTCGGCCGCGCCGAACTCACCCTCCTCGGCCGCAACCGCAACAACCTCTTCATCGCCGCCGCCATGCCGCTGCTGATGATCTTCCTGCTGCGGTCCTCCCTCAAGGGCATCGACGAGGCCACCCTCGGCATCTCCCTCGGCGCCGCCACCCTCATCGGCGGCACCGGCATGGTGCTCCTCCTCGTCGTCTACATGAGCCTCACCTCCAGCCTCGTCGCCCGCCGCGAGGAACTCGTCCTCAAGCGGCTGCGCACCGGCGAGGCCACCGACGCCGAGATCCTCGCCGGCGCCGCCCTGCCCGCCACCGCGATCGCCCTCGCCCAGGCCGCGATCCTCACCATCGGCGGCTTCACCCTCCTCGGCGCCGACGCCCCCGCCCGCCCCGACCTGCTCGTCCTCGGCCTCGCCGCCGCGATCGTGCTGCTCGCCGGGCTCGCCGCCATCACCACCACCTTCACCCGCACCGTCGAGAGCGCCGGCCTCACCACCCTGCCCCTCTTCCTCGTCTCCTCCTTCGGCTCCAGCCTCTTCGTCCCCCGCGACGCCCTGCCCGGCGTCGCCGCCGACATCGCCCAGCTCCTCCCGCTCAGCGGCGCCATGGAGTTCGTCCGCGCCGGCTGGCTCGGCACCGCCCACTCGGGCAGCCTGCTCACCGCCGCGCTCAATACAGTGGCCTGGGGCGTCCTGACGGCGTGGGCGGTCCGCCGCTGGTTCCGCTGGGAGCCCCGGCGCTAGGGCGGGACCGGAGGGGAGACGGGACGGGATGTCCACGATGACGGGATGGTGGTCACGGCGCAGCGTCGCCGGGAAGGTCGAGCTGTACACCCGCTGGACCTTCCACCTGATGGCCCCGGTCGAGCTCTTCGCGCTCAGCAGCATCCCGCTGAGCCGGGGAGAGCGCGGCGAGCTCGGCAGCGGCCCGGTGATCGGGCTCACCCTGTGGATCCTGGTCCACTCCGTCCTCTGCGGGGTGGTCGCCTCCCGCGGCCTCGACCACACCACCGGCACGCGGGCGCGGCCCGTCCGGCTCGCCGCCGGCCTCGCCGCCGTCACCGCGCTCGCCAACCTCACCGTCGGCGCCCTGTGGACGGCCGGGGTCCTGCCCAACGGCTCCGTCAACGCGAGCGTGATCGTCGTCAGCGCGATCTTCACCATCGGCGCGCTCGTCCTCTGCGTCGACCGCGTACGGCACATGGTGTACGCGGTCACCTCCACCGCCGTCGGCTGCGCGCTGCCCGTCCTGGTCTTCGGCCACGGCGCCCTGGAGTCGCTGGTCACCCTGATCGCCGTCCTCGCCGGCGGTGGAGGCTACGCCGCGGCCTGCGGCTTCTCCTCCTGGCTGCTCGGCGTCGTCCAGGAACTGGAGCGCTCCCGCGACCTCAAGGCCCGGCTCGCCGTCGCCGAGGAACGGCTCCGCTTCGGGCGCGACCTGCACGACGTCATGGGCCGCAACCTCTCGGTGATCGCGCTCAAGAGCGAGCTCGCCGTCCAGCTCGCCCGGCGCGGCCGCCCCGAGAGCGTGGACCAGATGGTGGAGGTCCAGCGGATCGCCCAGGAGTCCCAGCGGGAGGTCCGGGAGGTCGTCCGCGGCTACCGGGAGGCCGACCTGCGGGTCGAGCTGGAGGGCGCCCGCGGGGTCCTCGGCGCCGCCGGCATCGACTGCGCCGTCGACGCCCCCGCCCTCGACCTGCCCGCCGGAGTGCAGTCCGCGCTCGGCTGGGTCGTCCGCGAGACCACCACCAACGTGCTGCGGCACGGCGACGCCGGCCGCTGCGCGATCACCCTCCGGCGGACCGCCGACGCGGTGCTGCTGACCGTGGAGAACGACGGCGCGGCGGTACGGGACGGGGCCGGCGCCCCCGGCCGGACCGGCTCCGGCCTCGCCGGGCTGCGCGAACGGCTCGTCGCGGTCGGCGGCACCCTGGAGGCCGGGTTCGCCGATCCGCAGTCCTTCCGCGTCACCGCCCGGGTGCCGCTGGCCGTGCCGGGGTCCACCGGCATCCGACAGGAGAAGGAGACGGTCGCGTGACCGAGCCCGTGCGCGTCCTGCTCGCCGACGACGAGCACCTGATCCGGGGCGCGCTCGCCGCCCTGCTCGCCCTGGAGGACGACCTCGTCGTCGTCGCGGAAGCGGCGACCGGCCCCGAGGCGCTCGCCATGGCCCGCGCCCACCGGCCCGACGTCGCCGTCCTCGACCTCCAGATGCCGGGGGCGGACGGTGTGACGGTGGCCACATCGATCCGGGACGAACTCCCGGACTGCCGCACGATGATCGTGACGAGCCACGGCCGCCCCGGGCACCTCAAGCGGGCCCTGGCGGCGGGCGTCCGCGGCTTCGCCCCGAAGACCGTCAGCGCCCAGCGGCTCGCCGAGCTCATCCGTACCGTCCACGCGGGAAACCGCTACGTGGACCCCGAGTTGGCGGCCGACGCGATCGCCGCCGGGGACTCGCCGCTGACCGCCCGGGAGGCCGAGGTGCTCGAACTCGCCGCCGACGGCGCCCCCGTCACGGAGATCGCCCGGCGGGCCGCGCTCTCCCCCGGCACCGTCCGCAACTACCTCTCCTCCGCCGCCGCGAAGCTCGGCGCCGAGAACCGTCATGCCGCGGTGCGTCTCGCCCGGTCGAAAGGTTGGGTATAGTTAGCAGCGCGCTACGGCGCATGCGGACGTGGCTCAGTTGGTAGAGCATCACCTTGCCAAGGTGAGGGTCGCGAGTTCGAATCTCGTCGTCCGCTCAGAGTGAAGGCCCCGGTTCTTGGAACCGGGGCCTTCTTCGTGTCCACGGGAAGCGACCGGCGCCGCCGTACGACCGGCAACGCCGTACGGGCCCCGGGCAGGGGACCCGTACGGGATGGTGCGGCCGTGTCGGCTAGAAGCTGTCGGACCAGGACTTGCCGGTCAGCAGCTCGTACGCCTCCAGGTACTTGGCGCGCGTGGCGTCCACGATCTCCTGCGGGAGGGGCGGCGGGGGCTGCTCGCTCCTGCGGTCCCAGCCGGAGGCCGGAGAAGTCAGCCAGTCGCGCACGAACTGCTTGTCGTACGAGGGCTGGGCGCGGCCCGGCTGCCACTGGTCGGCCGGCCAGAAGCGGGAGGAGTCCGGGGTCAGCACCTCGTCGGCGAGGACCAGGGTCCCGCCGTCGAAGCCGAACTCGAACTTGGTGTCGGCGAGGATGATGCCCCGCTCGCGGGCGATGTCCCGGGCGCGCCCGTAGACGGCGAGCGTGGTCTGGCGCAGCAGGGCGGCGGTCTCGGCGCCGACCTGGCGGGCCACCTCCTCGTAGGAGACGTTCTCGTCGTGGTCGCCGACGGCCGCCTTGGTCGCCGGGGTGAAGATCGGCGCGGGCAGCTCGGAGCCGTCGGTCAGCCCCTCGGGGAGCGCGAGGCCGCAGACCGTGCGGGACTCGTCGTACTCGACCAGGCCGGAGCCGGTGAGGTAGCCGCGGGCGACGCACTCGACCGGGACCATGTCCAGGGACTTGCAGATCAGGGTGCGGCCCGCCCAGTCGGCGGGGGCGCCCTCGGGCAGCTCGGTGGAGAGGACGTGGTGCGGGACCAGGTCGGAGAGCTGGTCGAACCACCACAGCGAGAGCTGGGTGAGGACGCGGCCCTTGTCCGGGATCTCGGTGGGCAGGACCCAGTCGTACGCGGACATGCGGTCGCTCGCCACCATCACGAGCTCGCCCGCCCCGTTCCGGTACAGGTCGCGCACCTTGCCCGTGTGCAGGTGGGTCAGGCCCGGAACCTCGACGGGCTCGGGCTTTTCTACGAATCCGGACACGGTTCCTCCGCGTAGGTTGATCCAGGAACGGTCCGATTCTCTCGCACGCGCGAGCGGGCCCGCCGACCGGGGCCGCGTGCCCGGTCAGTCCCTCTTACAGATGCGGTCGAGGAGGTTGGCGGTGGCGCGCTGCACACGGGAGTCGACATGGCCCGGCCGGTCCAGCGCCGGCGACCAGGCGAACGTACCGGAGGCGAAGACCCAGGCCCCCGAGGGCGCCCGGTAGAGGCTGGTCTCCTGGTGGCGCAGCACCCCGTCGCCGTCCCGGTAGGGCGAGTGGGCGAGCAGGATGCGGCTCTCGTGCTCGGGGAGCGGGGTGCGCGGGAAGTAGCGGTCCGCCTCGCCCGCGACCAGGCCGGGGATCTCGTCGCCGTCGCCCGCGCCGGTGGCCTCCCAGAGCCAGTGCTCCGCGTTGCGCACGACGAGCGGGTGCGGTTCGGGCACCCGGCCCGCGTACTGGATGCCGAGGAGCTGCTGCTCGGGGCGGTCGACCTCGCGCCAGAGGGCGGGGCGGCCGGGGCCGCGGCGCTTGCGGCAGGTGAGCAGCCGGTCCGGCACGCCGGACGGCGAGGGGCCCAACTCGACGTGCCAGTACATGGTGTTGGCGGAGAGGAAGACCAGCGAGGTGCCCTGGTCGCGGGCGCGCTCGGCGGCCTTGCGCATCGGGGCCGACCAGTACTCGTCGTGGCCGGGGAAGACCAGGCCCCGGTAGCGGGTGGGGTCGATCCTGCCCGCGTGCAGGTCGCGGGTCTCCGCGTAGGCCAGGTCGTAGCCGTACCGCTCCGCCCAGCGGATGAAGTCGTAGGCGTGGCCGACGTGCAGGGGCAGACCCGCGCCCGCGTACGGCCGGTCGAAGGAGACGGTGATCGCCGCGTCCTCCTCGCCGAGCAGCCGGCCCTCCTCGTCCCAGGCGTGGTAGAGGCTGGCGCCGGTGCGCCCGTCCTCCGGGTAGAGGTTGTACGCCTGCCAGGTCACGTCCGGCAGGACGAGGAGGAGGTCCGCCGGGTGCGAGTCGCGGACGGTGAAGGGGATGTGGGAGCGGTAGCCCCCGGCGGTCGTGAGGACGGCGACGTACGCGCCGATCGACCAGAAGCTCGGGACCTGGAGCCGCCAGGACTGCCACCAGTGGTGGCAGGAGACCGTGCGGTCGGCGGTGAGCGGGGCGGGCTGCACGATCCCGGAGAGCCGCGGGCTCGTGATGATCTTCGCGGCGCCGGCCCCGCCGTAGTGGCCGATCCGGTAGATGTCGACCGAGAACTGCTGCGGCGGGTCCACGGTGATGTGGAAATCGATCGACTCGCCGGGCGCGACGGCTCCGCCGGAGGCGAAGCCCTTGATCTGGCGGCGCACGTCGTCGGCCGTGCGGGGACCGCCGGCGCCGCCGCCGGCCAGCGTCTCGTCCGCGTACCAGGGCACCAGCTGCCCCGTGTCGTCGAAGTAGTTCTCCGACCCGCGCAGCCAGGGCAGCGGGCCCTGGCCGAAGGGATCGGAGACGGCGTGCGCCAGCGCACCCGACTCCCAGCGCCTGATCTGCTCCGCCCCCATGCCGCGCCCCTCCCTCGACTCCCCCGGTCAGTGCCGCCGGCTCCTGCCCGCGGGTGGTGCACCTGTCAGTGCCGGTCTCCAGCACATCACATAACGCACGCGGTCCGTCACCGTTCGTCGTGAATCGACGAAGGTGGAACACGACCCTCCGGTAGGGCGTCCGGCGGTGGCTCCGGGCGAGGGGCCCGTCGGGCCGGGTGTCAGACGAGCCGGACGGGCTTCTCGGGGCGTACGCCGGTGCTGCTCAGCCAGGCGCGCAGGGGCGCCGGGTCGCCCTCCTCGACCAGGGCGAGCACGCGCGGGCCGAGGTCCGCCGCCCGCTCGCCGCCGACGAGGAGCGCGGGCCCGTCGAGCCAGTCCAGGCCCGGCGCGGCGCCCGTGGTGTCGACGGCGGCGCAGCAGACCAGGGCGGTCACGTGGTCGGCGAGCAGGTCGCGGCCGGTACGGGGCGGGACCAGCGGGCAGAGCGGCCAGGGCCCGTCCGGCCCGGTGAACCCGGCGGCGCCGGCCGGGGTGCCGCCCGGGGCGCCGGCCGTGACCCGCGCCTCCCACTCCGCCTCCTCGCGCGCCACCCGCGCGCTGAGCGCGGCGGCGAGCGCGTCGGCGACGGGGTTGCGGACCTCGTCCTCGTCCTCGCCCTCCCCTTCGGTGCCCGGGGGTACGACGGGGAGGTCGTCGTCGCTGTCCGGGGTGGGGTCCGTCGGCGCGAGGTCCGGCGTGGGGTCCGTCGGCTCGGGAGCGGCCGGGTGCTCGTGCTCGGGGGCTCCGAGCAGTTGGGGGGTCGTCAGGTGGGTGAGGACGCGGGTGAGGGTCGGGGGCTCGGGGGTGCCGGGGGCGGCGGCCGTCGCCAGGCGGTCGAGGACCTCGTGGAGGCGGGCCGCGTCGGCGCGCCACTTCCGGTCGACGACCTCCTCCGGATAGCGGCTCCACTCGACCGGCGCCCAGTCGGGACCCGCCTCGGCGGGCCCGCCGTGGAAGAGCCGGGCGGCGAGCAGCGAGGCCGCCTCGTCCACGACACCGGGCTCCTCCAGGAGGTCGCAGGCCGGGCGCTCGCCGAGCCGGGAGGAGAAGCCCTCCGCGAGCCGGTCGCGGCGGGACAGTTCGGTCAGGGCGGAGACCACGCCGGCGTCGAGCCGGGAGGGCCAGCGGCCCATCCGCCAGGCGGGCAGCGCGACCCGGGTGAGGAGCCGGTCCCAGCCCGCGTAGGCGAGGCCGACCTGCTCCTGGGCGACGATCCGCGCCCCGTGGTCGACGGCCTGGGCCCGCTCGGACCCGGCTGCGGCGACCCCGCGCTCCATCTCGGAGGCGTGCGTGCCGCAGGCCCGCAGCAGCAGCCGGGCCACCCGGCCGACGCCCCGGGCGCCGAGCCGGCGCAGCGCGCCGAGGCCGGGCTCGTCCGGGACGGCGACGGCCGCGTCGAGCCCGCGCACGAAGCGGCGGGCGGCGGCTATGTCGGGGTCCGCGGCCGGGCCGGTACCGGCGACGACCGGGGCGAGGACCGCCCGCAGCTCGCCGACGCGCATCCACCACAGGAACGGGGAGCCTATGACGAGGACGGGCGCGCCCGGGGCCCCGGCCGCTCCGGCGCGCGCGTGCGCCCGGTGCGAGCGGTGGGAGCGGTGCGAACGGTCCTCCAGCCAGCTGTCGCAGTCCGGGGTCAGGGCTATCGCGGAGGGCGCGGGCACGGCGAGCCGGTCGGCCAGCTCCCGCACCAGGCGGTGGAGGTCGGGGGCGGCGGTCTCGGTGAGCTCCACCGTGGGCGTCACGGCCGGGCGGGCGCGGGCGACGACGAGGGCGACGGCCGCGGCGGCGAGCAGGACGAGGACCGCGAGGACGGTCGTGATCCAGCGGGCCGTGGTCCATCCCGTACCCGTGAAGTGGCCGGTGACCTCGCCCGCGTACAACACGACGGCGACGGCCGCGGGGAGGATGGCGGCGCCGAGCGCGCGCCCCCGGACGCGGAGGACGGCGAGGGCGCGGGAGCGCGCGGCCCGCACACCCCACTCCTCGCCGAGGCCGCTGTCGCTGCCGCCGTTTCCGAAGCCGCTGCCGGACACGCCGTACCTCACCCCCTCTCCCCGTCCTGGACGGGACTACCCGTGGCGGTGTTGCTCACTCCCCCACTGTGGCACCCGTCACCGACATCGCAATGCCGGTGGGCCAAGTGCCGGAACGCCTGCGCCGCACCCTAGTTGGGGCTTCGGCGGGCGTCATCCAGATGGCCGAGCCGTCACT
This sequence comes from Streptomyces sp. NPDC059201, assembly GCF_042754585.1. Taxonomy (NCBI): domain Bacteria; kingdom Bacillati; phylum Actinomycetota; class Actinomycetes; order Kitasatosporales; family Streptomycetaceae; genus Streptomyces; species Streptomyces sp. NPDC059201. Next base: position 93,072 of record NZ_JBHZBB010000015.1, on the reverse strand, counting down.
CGATCGAATGGCTTTGGGTAAAGGTGGTGCCGGTGGCGCGGCCGTTCGCTTGACTTCGCGGCCGCGCCCGTACTCCCGTTCCGGGTCAGGCCCCGGCGGCCTTGAGCGCGATGTCCGTACGGTGCTGGGAACCGTCAAGGCGGATGCGGCCGACTGCCGCGTAGGCGCGCTCGCGGGCCTGGGCCAGGTCCGAACCGGTGGCGGTGACGGACAGGACCCGGCCGCCGGCGCTCACGACCGCGTCGCCGGCCCGCTTGGTGCCGGCGTGGAGCACGTACGCGTGCGGCGCGTCCTGCTCGGCGATCTCGGCGAGGCCCTCGATGGGGTCGCCGGTGCGCGGGGTGTCCGGGTAGTTGTGCGAGGCGACGACCACGGTGACGGCGGCGTCGTCGCGCCAGGCCAGCGGGGCCTGGTCGGCGAGGGTGCCGTCGGCCGCGTGCAGCAGGACGCCCGCGAGCGGGGTCCTGAGGCGGGCCAGCACGACCTGCGTCTCGGGGTCGCCGAAGCGGGCGTTGAACTCGATGACCCGCACGCCGCGGCTGGTGATCGCCAGACCGGCGTACAGCAGACCGGAGAAGGGGGTGCCACGGCGGCGCAGCTCGTCGACGGTCGGCTGGAGGACGGTCTCCAGGACCTCGTCGACCAGCTTCGGGTCGGCCCACGGCAGCGGCGAGTAGGCGCCCATGCCGCCGGTGTTGGGGCCCTCGTCGCCGTCGAGCGCGCGCTTGAAGTCCTGCGCGGGCTGGAGCGGGAGGACGGTGACGCCGTCGGTGATCGCGAAGAGGGAGACCTCGGGGCCGTCCAGGTACTCCTCGATGACCACGCGGTCGCAGGCGAGCGCGTGGGCGCGGGCCTGCTCGACGTCCTCGGTGACGACGACGCCCTTGCCGGCGGCGAGGCCGTCGTCCTTGACGACGTACGGGGCGCCGAAGGCGTCGAGCGCCTCGTCGATCTCGGCGGGGGTGGTGCAGACGTAGCTGCGGGCGGTCGGCACGCCGGCGCCGGCCATGACGTCCTTGGCGAACGCCTTGGAGCCCTCGAGCAGCGCCGCCTCCTGGGAGGGGCCGAAGACCGGGATGCCGACGGCGCGGACGGCGTCGGCGACACCGGCGACGAGCGGGGCCTCCGGGCCGACGACGACCAGCTCGGCGCCGAGCCGGGTGGCGAGCGCGGCGACCGCGCCCCCGTCCAGCTGGTCGACGGGGTGCAGCTCGGCGACCTCGGCGATTCCGGCGTTGCCGGGCGCGCAGTGCAGAGCGGTGACGTCGGGATCGAGGGAGAGAGAGCGGCACAGGGCGTGTTCGCGGGCGCCGCCGCCGATGACGAGGACCTTCACGCCAGCCAGGGTAGCCCGCCGGCCGGGAAGCTCCTTGTGCGGGCCACCGAGCGAGACGGCCCTAGTCGTTCGTGTATTCCTCCACAACGGTGGCGCCGAGCTCGCGCACGATCAGCTCGTGCCCGGAGAGCGCCGACTCCACGAGGTCCGGATCGTCCTCCTCCGGCACGTCGTCCTCGGGCGCCACGGGCTGCGGACGGTGCTGTACGGGAGCGGGTGCGGGCGCGGGAGCCTGCGCGGGGGCGGGAGCGGAGGCGTGGGGGGCGGCGTGCGGTGAGGTGTGGGCGCCGGGTGGGGCGGCCTGCGCGGGAGCGGGTGCGGGGGCCTGGGCAGGGGTGGGGGCGGGCGGGGCGGAGGGGCGGCCGCCGCCGAAGCCACCGCCGCTGTTGCCACCGCTGTTGCCGCCGCCGAAGCCACCGCCGCCCGGGCTGCCTCCGGAGAAGTTCCCCGCGCCGGGCGGGGGCGCGGAGCCGCCGGAGGGGTCGATGATCGCCTCGACCTTCCAGTGCACGTTGAACTGCTCGGCGAGCGCCGCCTTGAGGACGTCCTCGCTGCCGCTGCTCGCGAAGTTGTCCCGCGCGCCGGCGTTGAGGAAGCCGAGCTGGAGGGTGGTGCCGTCGAAGCCGGCCACCTGCGCGTTCTGACTCAGCAGGATCCAGGTGAAGCGGCGCCGGTTCTTGACCGCTTCGAGGATGGACGGCCACATGTTCCGCACCTGGGCGGCGCCGGCCGCCATGTCCCCGGCGGGAGCCTGCGCGGCGGGCTGCGCCTGAGGCTGTGCCTGTACGGGGGCGGGCGCGGCGGGCGTCTGGGGCGCGGCGGTCGGCCAGCCCCCGGGACGCGCGGCCCCGGGCCAGGCGCCGGGCCGCGCGGCCTCCGGCTGTGCCTGTACGGGGGCGGGCGCGGGCGCGGGGGCGGGCGCGGGCGCGGCCTGCGGCGGGGGCGGCGGGGCGATCGGCGTGTGGGCCTCGGGCCCGGGGACGTACCCCATCGGCGGTCCGGCGGGCGGGGCGGGCGTGAAGACGGCGGCGGCCGCGGGCGGCGCGGCGGCGGCGCCGCGCTCCAGCCGGTCGAGGCGGGCGAGCAGCGACCGCTCGTCGTCGAAGGCGGCGGGCAGCAGCACGCGCGCGCAGATCAGCTCAAGCTGGAGGCGCGGCGAGGTGGCCCCGCGCATCTCGGTCAGCCCCTCGTTGACGAGGTCGGCGGCGCGGCTCAGCTCGGCGGCGCCGAACACGGACGCCTGCGCCTGCATCCGCTCCACGACGTCGGCGGGCGCGTCGATGAGCCCCTTCTCCGCGGCGTCGGGCACGGCGGCCAGGATCACGAGGTCGCGCAGCCGCTCCAGCAGGTCGGTGACGAACCGCCGGGGGTCGTTCCCGCCCTCGATGACCCGGTCGACGACCTCGAAGGCGGCGGCGCCGTCGCCCGAGGCGAAGGCGTCCACGACGGAGTCGAGCAGGGAGCCGTCCGTATAACCGAGGAGGGAGGTCGCCATGGCATACGTCACACCGTCCTCGCCGGCGCCGGCGAGGAGCTGGTCCATGACGGACATCGAGTCACGGACGGATCCGGCACCGGCGCGCACGACGAGCGGCAGCACGCCGTCCTCGACCGGGGCGCCCTCGCGCCCGCAGACCTCGCCGAGGTACTCGCGCAGGGTGCCGGGCGGGACGAGCCGGAAGGGGTAGTGGTGGGTCCGCGACCGGATGGTCCCGATGACCTTCTCGGGCTCGGTCGTGGCGAAGATGAACTTGAGGTGCTCCGGCGGCTCCTCGACCACCTTCAGCAGGGCGTTGAAGCCCGCCGAGGTGACCATGTGCGCCTCGTCGATGATGTAGATCTTGTACCGGCTGGAGGCGGGCCCGAAGAACGCCTTCTCCCTCAGGTCACGGGCGTCGTCCACACCACCGTGCGAGGCGGCGTCGATCTCGATGACGTCGATCGACCCCGGCCCGTTACGCGCGAGGTCCCGGCAGGACTGGCACTCCCCGCAGGGCGTGGGCGTCGGCCCCTGCTCACAGTTCAGACACCGCGCCAGGATCCGCGCGCTGGTCGTCTTGCCACACCCGCGCGGCCCGCTGAACAGGTACGCGTGATTGACCCGGTTGTTCCGCAGGGCCTGCTGCAACGGGTCGGTGACATGCTCCTGCCCGATGACCTCGGCGAAGGACTCGGGGCGGTAGCGGCGGTACAGCGCGAGAGACGACACGTATACGAGGTTATAGGCGCGCACCGACAACCCGGGAAAACCGCCGACCCCCCGGCCCAGCCCCCGGAAACGCAAGCGCCCCCCACGCACCCGCCAGAGCCGACCTACCCTTGCTGCCTTCCGGCCCTGGGGGAGTTCAGTCAGATAGCGCCACGTGAGGGGCTCCGCCCAGCCTACCCGATCCAAACCCCATCCCCGAACCACCTCCCGCCCCCCTTCCCGACCCCACCCCCCACCCCAGCGATCACGTTCGCGAGCACCCTCCACAGTCATGTAATGTTCTTCCCGGAGGATTCGCCTAGTGGCCTAGGGCGCACGCTTGGAAAGCGTGTTGGGGGCAACCCCTCACGAGTTCGAATCTCGTATCCTCCGCAGCCGCCTGAAAAGGCGAAACGAAGACCCCGGACCGCTTCAGCGGCCGGGGTCTTCGGCATGCTCTGCTCTCGGTTTCGGGGCGCCTTACGGCCTGGTTCCGTCGTGGCGCGGGTAGTCCGTGTAGCCGTTGGTGTCTCCGCCGTAGAAGGTTTTCGGGTCCGGGGGCGCCAGGGGCAGGTCGTCGCGCATCCGCTCTACGAGGTCGGGGTTGGAGATGAACGGCCTGCCGAAGACGGCGAGATCGACGAGGTCGGAGGCGATGAGCTCTTCCGCCCGTGTCCGGTCCAGTCCGCCGGCCAGGAGGATCGTTCCGTCGTAGGCGGCCCGGAACGTCTTGAGGAAGGTCTCGGGGATGTTCGGCACGCCGCCCAGACGGAGGTCGCTGAGGTGCACGTAGGCGGGCCGGCGCCGGGCTAGCTCCGGGGCCAGGTACGCGTACATGGCCTCGGCCTGGTCGTCCGCGGGCAGGTCATTGGCCTGAGTGAACGGCGAAAGCCGTACGCCGACCCGGTCCGCGCCGATCCTGTCGGTCAGGGCGTCGAGGGTTTCCAGGAGGAAGCGGGCGCGGTTCTCGACGGATCCGCCGTACCGGTCGGTGCGGTCGTTGAGGTGGGGGTTGAGGAACTGTTCGAGGTGGAAGCCGTGTGCGCCGTGGAGTTCGACTCCGTCGAAGCCGGCCTGGACGGCGCGTGCCCCCGCCTCGGCGAAGTCGGCCACCACGCGCGGGATCTCGTCCGTCCGCAGGGCCCGGGGCACGCTCGCCTCGACGAATCCGACGTCCTTGATCCAGGCACTGGCCCGGGCCTGGAGGGTGCTCGGCCCCACCGGTGCCGCTCCGGCGGGCTGGAGGGAGGTGTGCGATACGCGTCCCACATGCCACAGCTGCGCGAAGATACGCCCGCCCGCGCCGTGCACCGCCTCGGTGACCCCCGCCCAGCCCGCCGTCTGCCGGTCCGTCCAGAGGCCCGGCACGTCCGCGTACCCCTGGGCCTCGGGTGAGACGAAGACGCCCTCCGTGATGATCAGCCCCGCACCGGCCCGCTGGCGGTAGTACTCGGCGGTGTCGGGGCCAGGGACGAGGTCGGGGCGGCGAGCCCGGGTCATCGGCGCCATCACGACACGGCTGGTGAGGGTGAGGGAGCCGAGCGGGTACGGGTCGAAGAGGTTCTTCACGGGTGTCATTCCTGTTCGAGGTGAACGCCGTCACGCGGACGAGGGGGTGCGCGGGAGGGGAAGAGACGAGGAGAGACGGAAGGGTCTGCCTGCTCACGCCTCCGGGGCGCCGCCCTGCGCTTCGACGGCCACGTCCTGCCAGTCGGCCCAGGTCTTGAGGCGGTCGGCGTAGACCTGCGGAAGCATCTCGTTGCCCTGAGTGCCGAAGAAGACCCGCAGCGGCGGGTTGTCGGAGTCGACGACCTTCAGCATCGCGGCGCCCGCGGCGGCGGGACTGCCGAGGTCGAGCGTCTGCATGAAGGCGCCGAGCGCGTCGCGAGCACCGTCGTACGCCGGGATCGGGTCGGCGGAGACGGCGGAGGAGCCGCCCCAGTCGGTGGCGTAGGCGCCGGGTTCCACCAGCGTGACCTTGATCCCGAGACCGGAGACTTCCTGGGCCAGGGACTCGCTCAGCCCCTCCAGAGCCCACTTCGAGGCGTGGTAGCCGCCCACCAGCGGCCAGGAGGCGACTCCGCCGGTGGAGGAGATCTGCACGATGTGGCCGCTCCCCTGCTCGCGCAGGTACGGCAGGGCTGCCTGGGTGACCCACAGGGCGCCGAAGAGGTTGGTCTCCAGCTGGTCGCGCAGGGCCTGTTCGGTCAGCTCCTCGACCGCCCCGAAGAGGCCGTATCCGGCGTTGTTCACGATCACGTCGAGGCGGCCGAAATGCTCCTTGGCCCGCGTGACGGTCTCGTTCACCGCGGCCTTGTCGGTCACGTCCAGGTCGAGTGCGAGTACGGCGTCGCCGTACGCGGCGACCAGGTCCGAGAGGGTTTCGGCGTTACGGGCCGTAGCCGCCACCTTGTCCCCGCGGGACAGGGCCGCCTCGACGAACTGGCGGCCGAAGCCGCGGGAGGAACCGGTGACGAACCAGATCTTGCTCATGTCGTTCTCCGCGATCGAAGTCGTTCAAGTCGTTCGGTGGGCGGGGAGGCGTCCGGCGCCTCCTCGTGACATTGACTCTAGGAGCGGGCGACAGGGCATCCAATGACAGGAACTCTCGAAGAACTTGCCTGATCGTCTCAGAATGCTTGAGAAAGAGTGGGGTACGGTTCGGTCCATGGATGTACTGGGGGATGTGCTGGCGACCACCGGGTTCAAAGGGGTGCTGCTCGCTCAGCTCCGCGGACGCGGTACGGGCTGGGGCTGCGGCCTCGATCAGCTCGATACGGCCGGATTCCATCTGATCGCGGAGGGGACCTGCTGGCTGCGCGTCGCCGGGCAGCCACCGCAGCAGTTGATGCCCGGGGACGTCGTCCTCCTGCCACACGGCGCACCCCATCACCTGGCCGGCAGCCCGGAGGAGGCCGCCGTCCCGTACGCGGAGCTGGAAGCCGCGCACCCGGTGGGGCGTGACGGCATCATGGACCTCGGCGGTGACGGCCCCGTCGTCCGTGTCGTCTGCGGCAAGTTCGCGTACGACGGCGACGCCTCGCAGCATCCGGTCCTGTCCGCCCTGCCCCCGGTGATCCATGTCCCGGGCATGAGCTCGGACCTCGAACTCCAGGGTGTCGTCCGGCTTCTGGCCGCCGAGACCACACGCGAGCGGCCCGGCGCGCGGGCCGTCGCGGCCCGCCTGACCGACGTGCTGTTCGTCCAGGTCATCCGTGCCTGGCTCGACACCGCGGGCACCGACTCGCAGTCCCCGCCGCGGTCCTGGCTGATGGCCCTGCGTGACCCGCGCATCGGCGCCGCCCTCGCCCTCATCCATGAGGCGCCCCGGCAGCCCTGGACGGTGGAGAGCCTCGCGCGCGACGTGTCGATGTCCCGCCCGGCCTTCGCCCGGCAGTTCAAGGAGCTGGTCGGGGTCTCACCGCTGGCCTATCTCTCCCGTGTACGGATGGCCCTCGCCGCCCGTCTGCTCCGCGACACCGATCAGCTGGTCTCCGACATCGGCGAAGCGGTCGGCTACACCTCGGAGTTCGCCTTCTCCCGAGCCTTCACCCGCGAACGCGGCCTGCCTCCCGGCCGCTACCGACGCACCTCTCTCGCACAGCACGCGGGAGCGTGACCCGGCTCGCGGAGCCAGTACGCCTCCACTGACGATGTCGCCCGCGACCCATCCCCCCTCCGACCTGCCCTTTCCTGCCGCGGGCCGTCAGCGAAGAGATTCTTTTTCGACGTTCCGTTCACCGGATCGGGGGGTCATCAGACGGATTTACGTTCCTGCACCAACCAGTCCGTAGCGAAGCAGATACTTTCTGTGACGACCAGTCGGCTCTATCCATCAGGGGTAGCTCATGGGCAAGTTGAGGAAGTCGGCGACGGCAGCGATCGTCGCGGGGCTGTTCTTCGGAGGGGCGGGGGTGGCGGTGGCGGACTCGTGGCACGCACTGAAGATGCGCTCGACCGGCGTCTTCTTCACGGGCAGCTACAAGTGGGAACCGAAGTTCGTGCATCACGGCGGGTTCCATGTCAACGGGAAGCTGAGGGACACCGACCCCGACGACGGGCACAACGTCTACCTCCGCGCGAGGGTCGAAGCCTACGGCTGGACGCGGGTCAAGGGCGTCCAGAAGAAGACGGTCCACGTCGACCACGTGTTCTTCGACGGCGCGATGCTCCGGACGGGTCAGGCGCGGATCCAGGCGTGCCGGGACCGTGGCTCTCTGCGGCCGGACAACTGCTCGAAGCTCCGAGAGTTCCTTCGCTGACCTCGACACCCCAGGGGAGCCGCGCACAGCGGCTCCCCTTTTTTTCAGGGAGCCCCAGCATCATGGATGTCATCCTCCGCGCCGAGCGTGTGGACTTCTTCTACGGTGAGCAACAGGCGGTCAGCAGCGCCGACTTCCAGCTCGCGCGCGGCGAAGTGGCCGCGATCATGGGGAGCAGCGGCTCCGGCAAGTCCTCCCTGCTGTACTGCCTCGCCGGTGTGCTGCCGCCGGCCGGCGGCACGGTGACCTTCGACGGCGTGGCGCTGTCGTCCCTGCCCGACGCCGAGTTGAGCGCCTTACGCCGGGAACGGATCGGCTTCGTCTTCCAGTACGGGGAGCTGCTCGACGAGTTGACCGTCGAGGAGAACGCCGCACTGCCCCTGCGTCTGGCGGGAGTGGCCAAGGACCGGGCCCACGCGGCGGCGGCGGGTGTACTCGGACGGCTGGGCATGGGGGACCTTCTCCGCCGGAGGGCGTCGAAACTGTCGGGCGGACAGCGACAGCGCATCGCCGTCGCGCGGGCACTGGTCCACCAGCCGGACGTGGTGTTCGCGGACGAGCCGACCGGAGCGCTCGACAGTGCCAACGCCGCGGCGGTCCTGGAGGAGTTCCTGCGGCTCGCGCGAGAGCTCGACACCGCGGTGGTCGTCGTCACGCACGACCCGGAGGTCGCCGCTCATGCCGACACCCAATACGTGATGGTGGACGGTGTGCTCGCCCAGCGGGTGGCGGTGTGAGCCCCTTCCTTCTCGGGCTGCGCCTGCTGTGGGGCAGCGGGCGCAGGGGGCGTACGCGCTTCCTGCTGATGGCCTTCGGGTCCGGGCTGGGGGTGGCCTGCCTCGCGGCGGTGCTGACCATCCCCACGATCCTCGCGACACACGACGCCCGGACCTCGGCGCGGTACCCGGTCCCCACGAAGCACAGCGACGTCGCGTACCAGAAGTTCCTCGATCCGTACGGCTCAAGGCCGCTCCGACGGATCTTCCTCGCTCGCACGGGAGCGGGTCCCGTCCCCCGTCCGCCAGGGGTCTCGACGGTCCCCGGCCCCGGCGAGGCCGTCGTCTCTCCGGCCCTTCGTGATGTCCTCGCCGCGAATCCCGGTGTCTCGGGTCTCGTCCCCGGCCGGGTGACGGGCACCATCGGGGCCGAAGGTCTCGGCGGCCCGGACGAGCTGTACGCCTACGTCGGCACCACCCCCGACAGGCTGACCGCCCCCCACGCGCTCGCCGGCTTCGGGGACGGCCGGGTGCACGACGAGGTCATCGACGCGGAGACGCTGGACATCCTCCGGTTCACGCTCGGGTGCATCGTCCTCCTCCCGCTCGCCGTCTTCCTCTCCGTCTGCGCGCGCCTCTCAGGGGAATCCCGGGCCCGGCGGCTGGCGGCGCTGCGGTTGGTAGGTCTCAGCATCAAAGGCACAGTGCGGGTCAACGCCGGGGAGAGCGTCGCGGCGGCGTTCCTCGGGGCGGTGCTCGGACTGGCCGGGTACCTCGGCGTCAACGAGGTCATGGCGCGGGTCGGGCTCCCCGGGCTGCGGTGGTACCCGTCGGACGGGCGGCCCGAGTGGTCGACCGTCGCGGTGTGCCTGGTGGGGTGCCCCGCGCTCGCGTGGGTCGTCGGGCTGTACGGCTCCCGGCGGGCCGCGCTCTCACCGATCTCGGTGCGCCGGACAGCGGAACGCAAACCGCCGAGGAGGTTCGGGGCGCTGCTGCTGGTTCCGGGGATGGGGGTGATCGGCGGCTACTGCGCGATGAGCGTGATGGGGCGGGATCCGTCCGGGGGGTCCGCCAGTTCCACTCTCGTTCCGTGCGCCGTGCTGCTGACCGGTGCCGGGCTCGTCCTCGGGCTGCCGCCCGTCACCGCGTGGCTCGCGCGACGGCTCGCGCATGCCTCCTCATCCGTTCCGCTGACGCTGGCGATGCGGCGCATGGAGGTGGATCCGGGCTCCTCACTGCGGGTGGTCACCGGGCTCGTCCTGCTGGTGTTCGGGGCTTCGCTCACGCAGGGCGTGCTCATCGAACTGGACCAGGTCAGCCGGCGTACGGCCCCGATTCAGGAGTACCAGATCCAGCTCAGCGAGCTCAGCCCCGGGCAGCGGCGGGAACTCGAGCGACTGCCGGACGTGCGGGCCCACTTGACCTCGTACGGTTCGTGGTCTCCCCCCGGCAGGCCCATGAGCACGGGGCTCGACATGGTCGTCGGCACCTGCGAGCAGGTGGCCGCGACCGCGATGTCGCTGCGGGGGTGTGCTGACGGCAACGTCATGCGGCTCCGCGGGCCCCTTCCTCCGTCCGAGGACGACGCGAAGCCTGGGGACGGGTTTCCGTTTGCTCTTCGGGATGGGCGGACGGTCGTGGTCGGCGTGCCGGAGGCCAGCGCGGAGGTGCGGGCGTACCAGCCTTCCGTTCTTCAGGCCGACAGTTTGCTCGTGCCGCCTTCGATGGCGCCGGTGGGGCTGGCGGCCGGGGCGGGGAGTCTGACGTTGGTGTCGGGGGCGGACCCGGGGACCGTGCGGGCGGTGCTCGACGAGATCGGGGCGGTGGCTCCGACCGTGGAGGTCGATGCGGTGGGGATCGTCGTCGAGGCGCTGGCCCAGCTGACCGTCGTCAGGAGCCTGCTGGTGGTGGGGATGGTGTTGGGGTTGGTGGTGGGGGTGGCGGCGTTTGTGGTTTCTGTGGCTGATCGGGCTTTGGAGCGGCGGGGGCAGGTGGCTGCTCTGGGGTTGTTGGGGGCTCGGGCGGGGACGTTGCGGGGGGTGCAGGTGGTGCAGGTGGTGGTGCCGTTGGGGGTGGGGCTGGGTGGGGCCGTGGTGACCGGGTGGCTGGCGGAGGCCAGTTATCTGATCACCGGGGGCGGGGCCGTGCACTGGGACTGGGAGGGGCTGCCGGTGCTGGTGGGGAGTGCGGTGGGGGTGCTGGTGGTGGCGGGGGTCGCCTCCGTGCCGATGGTGCGGCGGCATGTGGATCCGGAGCACATCCGGCGGGATTGAGGGATTGAGCCGGGAGCGATGAGTTTCGGGGGGACGCGGAGTCGTTGTGTGCGTACCGTTCGCGCGTCGTTCCGGAGGTCATCGTGTCTGCTCCCGCCCCCAAGGGTCCCGCCAGTTACTTTCCCGCCATCGAGGCGAAGTACGGGCGGCCCGTGTCCGAGTGGTTCGAGGTGATCCGGTCCTCGCCGCTCGCCAAGCACATGGAGCTCGTCGGCTGGCTGAAGAGCGAGTACGGGCTCGGGCACGGGCACGCCAACGCGCTCGTGGCGGCCGTCCGGGCCGAGGACGGCCGGTAGCGGTGGCGATGGTGGTCGCGGTCAGGCGAACTGGCCCGGGACGTAGTCGCCGGCCGGCTGCCGGGACATGACGTTGAGCCGGTTGAAGGCGTTGATGAGGGCGACGAGGGAGACCAGCGCGGCGAGCTGCTCCTCGTTGTAGTGCTTGGCGGCGTTCTCCCAGGCCGCGTCGGTGATGCCGGTGTGGTTGTCGGCGAGGCGGGTGCCCTGCTCCGTGAGCTCCAGGGCCGCGCGCTCCGCCTCCGTGTAGACGGTGGCCTCGCGCCAGGCGGCGACCAGGTTGAGGCGGAGGGCGGTCTCGCCGGCCGCGGCGGCGTCCTTGGTGTGCATGTCGAGGCAGAAGCCGCAGCCGTTGATCTGGCTCGCGCGGATCTTCACCAGTTCCTGGGTGCTGTGCGGGAGGACCGCGTCCGGGATGCCGAAGCCGGCCGAGGCGAGGTGCTTGACGACCTTGGCGGCGATGGGGCTGGCGAAGAGGTTGAGGCGGGCGTCCATGGGGTCCTCCGTGGAGTGGGGTGGGTGTCTTCTCTTTGCGCTTTCATTGGGTTGACGGAGGGCGGGGCGGGGTTGTGACAGGGGTGGGGCGGGGATGGGTGTGAGCTACGTCACTCGGAGGTGGGTGCGTGAGGGTGTGGCCCTGTCGCTGCGCGACTGGGGCGGGGACGGGGCCGGTGTGTTGTTGCTGCACGGGCTCGCCGGGCACTGCGGGGAGTGGGACGGGCTCGCGGCGCGGCTGAGCGCCGACGGGTACCGGGTGCTCGCGCTGGACCAGCGGGGGCACGGGGAGAGTGAGCGGAGGCCGGAGGACGTAACCCGCGCGGCCTATGTAGAGGACGCGCTCGGGGTCGTCGAGGAGTTCGGGGGCGGCGGGCGGCGGCCCTTCGTCCTCGTCGGGCAGTCCTACGGCGGGCACGCCGCACTGCTCGCCGCCGCCCGGCGCCATCCCCGGGTCGCCGGGGCGGTGCTCGTCGAGGCCGGGCCCGCGGGATCCACGCCGGAGGACGTGGCGCAGGTCGTCGGGTGGTTGGAGGGGTGGCCGGTGCCGTTCGCGAGCCGGGAGGCGGCCGTCGCGTACTTCGGGGGCGGGGCCGTCGGCGAGGGCTGGGCCTCCGGGCTGGAGCAGCGGGGCAGTGGCTGGTGGCCGCGCTTCAACGCCCCGGTGCTGGCCGCCTCTCTCCGCGAGAACGCCGTCCGTTCCTGGTGGGAGGAGTGGGACGCCATCGACGTACCCCTGCTCGCGGTCCTCGGCGAGAAGGGAATCATCGATGCGGAACAGTGGGACGGCATGGCCCGACGCCAGCCCGGTCTGCTGCACGGAGTCTCCCTGCCGGCCGCCGGACACGACGTACACCTGGAGCGGCCTGAGCAGGTGTACGGGGCGGTGGCAGCGTTCCTGCGGGAGGTCGTGGGTGGTGGGCGGGGGTAGGACCGTCGGGGGTGGGCGGTAGGCGCGTCGCCGGTCGGGGCCGCGACCGGGTAGGGCGCTCACCGACCGGGGCCGCGTCGGGCGGGGCAGCCGGGCAGGGCCGTCGCAGGCCGGGCCGTCACCAGTGGGGCCGTCGTCGGCCGGGCGTTAGTGGTAGGGGCGTCTCCGGCCAGGCGCCGTCAGTCGGAGCCGCCAACCCGGCCGCCGCCGGTAGGCGCCGCCGCCGATCGCGGCCGTCGCCGGTAGGGCGTCGCTGGTCGGTGCCGTCGTCGGTAGGGAGCTCACCGGCCGGAGCCACCCCGGCCAGAGCCGCGGCCGGTAGAGCCCTCACCGGCCGGGGCCGTCGTCGGTACGGCGCACACCGGTCGGGGCCGCAGGTTGGGGCCGTCCACCAGTCGGGTCCGCCTCCAGCCGAAGCCACGGCCGGTAGAGCCTTCACCAGTCGGGGCCCCGACGGTCGCGGCCGTCAGCGGCCGGGGCGTCGCTGGCAGGGCGTTCGCCGGTCGGGCCGCCGCCAGTCACGGCCGTCACGGATAGGGCGGTGCCGTCACCCGTAGCCGTCACCGGGCAGGACCGCTGCGGTCAGGCCGCCGATCGGCCGCCGGGCGGGGCCGGTCGCCAGCCGTAGCCGTCGCCGGTAGGGCGTCGCCACCATTAGCCGCCGACGGTCCGGACCGTCTGTGCCTGGGCGCCGCCGGGCGGGACGGTTGCCAGTAGCCGCCATCGGCCAGGACCGCCGCCTGGCCAGGGCGCAGCCGGCAGGAGGCGTCGCCCGGGTCCGAACTCATGGGGCCTCGGTCGTTCTGGGGCCGCGGACGGGGGAGCAGCTGGACGGGCTGCTGAAGGGCGCCTCGCTCGTGCTCGGCGACGACGTGCTCGATCGCATCGACGCGATCGTGCCGCCGAGGACCGATCGCTATCGGGCCGACGGCGTCTGGCGGCCGCCTTCGCTCACCGAACCAGCGCTGCGGCGACGGCCGTTGGGTGAGCGGGCCGCCGTCGACTCGTGAGGAACGCGGGGCGGCCTGTCATGGCGTGAACTGTTCCGTGCCGACCACTGCCAGTAGGGCCAGGCGGTCGGCTGTGTCTGTGCCGGGGGGTGGGGTGAGGAAGACGAGGCGTTGTTCGCCTTCTGGGGCCAGCAGGACCTGGCAGTCCAGGTCTACCGGGCCGATCAGGGGGTGTTCTACGCGCATGCGGCTGTGGCGGCGGACGGCCACCTCGTGTTCGGACCAGAGGGAGGCGAACTCCTCGCTGGCTTCGCGGAGTCGTTCCGCCAGGCGGGTCGAGGCCGGGTCGCCGCCCCGGCGGCCGTACGCGGCGCGCAGGTCGGCGACGTGGAGGCGGCTGTAGTACGCGTGCTCCTCCGGCGGGTACGCCGTACGGGCGGCGGGGTCGGCGAACCAGCGCCAGACCACGTTCCGGCCGTGCTCCGAGACCGTGCAGACGCCGCCGAGGAGGGCCCGGGCCGGGGCGTTCTGGGCGAGGACGTCGCCGAGGTCGCTCAGGACCTGCGCCGGCGTCGTCGGGAGCTGGTCCAGGAGGTGCAGGAGGCCGGGGGCCACGTGGTCGCCCGCCACGGCGCCGGCCGGCGGGCGGTGGCCGGCCAGCAGGTGGAGGTGGTCGCGCTCGTCGGCGTCCAGGCGCAGCGCGCGGGCGAGGGCGGCGAGCATCGGCGGCGAGGGCTGCGGGCCGCGCGCCTGCTCCAGGCGGATGTAGTAGTCCGCCGACATGCCCGCGAGCTGCGCGACCTCCTCGCGGCGCAGGCCCGGGGTGCGGCGGCGCGGACCCGCCGGGAGGCCCACGTCCTTCGGGGCGACCCCCTCGCGGCGGCGGCGCAGGAAGTCGGCGAGTTCTCGGCGGTCGATCGTCGTGGCCATGATGATCATCCTGCCTGAGGGGCGAGGGGCCCAGCCAGGGACCGGCGATCCCAGGGTGAGGAGGGCTCTCCCGGGGGTTTCCGTGCGCGGGCATCGTCAGTGGTGTCAGCCGGATCGACCGGCCGAGACCCACAGTGGGAGCAACCGTTATGACGACCCTCGCCATCGCCGACACCGCCGTCACCAGCTCGACCGTCACCGTCGGCACCGCCCTCGTCCGGTACGACGTCCACGCCGCCTCGGTCTCCTCCTCCCGTCGTCCCCTGCTGCTCGTGCACGGCACCGGTTCCGGCGGCGCCGTCATCAACTGGGGGCAGACCGCGCCCCGTTTCACCGCCTCCAGGACCGTCATCACCCCTGATCTCTCCGGTGCCGACCGGACCGTCGACGACGGCGGGGCGCTGACCGTCGAGGGGCTCGCCGCCCAGGTGATCGCGGTCGTCGAGGACGCGGGTGCCGGGCCGGTGGATCTGCTCGGGTTCTCGATGGGGGCGCCGGTCGCGGCGGCCGTGGCCGCGCTCCGGCCGGATCTGGTCGGTCGGCTGATCCTGGTGGCCGGTTGGGCCCACACCGACGCCGACGAGTACCTGCGGAACCTGTTCACGCTGTGGGAGCGGCTGGGCGAGCACGACCCGGCGGGCTTCGGGCGGAGCGTGACGATGACGGGGTTCAGCCGGGGCTTCCTCAACGCGATCGGCCGCGAGGGCGTCGAGGCGCTGATCCCCAACATGCCGCCCACGCCCGGCACTCTGCGGCACGTCGCGCTCGACCTGGGCGTGGACGTCCGGGCGCTGCTGCCCTGGATCACCGCCCCGACGCTGGTGGTCGGCTGCTCCCAGGACGCGACCGTGCCGGTGGAGAACAGCCGGGAACTGGCGGCGGCGATCGGCGGCAGCACGTACACGGAGATCGACGCCGGGCACGTGGTCTTCTTCGAGAAGGAGGACGAGTTCGTGAGCACGGTGAACGGCTTCCTGGACGCCTGATCCGAGAGCGGAACGCGAGGGCGGGGAGGCGGCTCAGTGCCGGGCCAGGCCCGGGACGCCCAGTTCCGAGAGGCCGTCGAGGAAGAGGTCCACGCCGACCGCGGCGAGCAGCAGGCCGAGGAGCCGGCCGAAGAGCTCGATGGTGGCGTGGTGGGTGCGGCGCAGCAGCCGGGCCAGGAGGAGGACGCAGAGGAGGTCGAGGGCGATGACGGCCACGTACGCGCCGACGACGGTGGACCGCCAGCCGACCCCTTCGCGGGCGGCGCCCTCGATGAGCACCGCGGTCATGGCGAGCGGGCTGACGACGTACGGCATGAGGAGTTCGCGGAGGCCGCTGACGGTGTCGGGGGCGTCCTGGTGGGGGCCGTCGGAGCCGAGGTGCAGGCCGAGGACGAGGCCGACGGCGTAGAGGAAGAAGATGACGCCGCCCGCGAGCCGGAGCGCGGGGGTGCTGATGTGAAAGACGTCGAGCAGCCACGGGGCCGTGATGCCCGCGACGATGCCGACGAGGACCGCCGCTCCGGAGGAGATCAGGGCGATCGTGCGGAGCTGGCGCATCGGGTGGACCTGGGCGAGGCCGCCGAAGGCGAGGAGCACCTTCGGGGGACCGACGACCGAGAAGAACGTGATGAACGCGGCGGAGAAGGTGAAGGGGTTCACAGCGGACATCATGGGGCGGTCGGGTGATTCGGGACGGATTTCATGATTCCGCCCCGCGCGGTGTCGAGATACGGGGGCCGGTTCCGACCCACCTTCGGGAGAGGTCCACAGGACCTCGGCATCCGACACGCACGACGCGACACCGACGACCGACACGGAGGACGTCATGAAGTACCTGGTGATGGTGCAGGGCTCGCACGCCGACTACGAGGCGATGTCCGGGCGCGGCTCGGCGCACAGCCCGGCCTGGGACAAGAAGTCCCTGACGGCGATGTTCGAGTTCATGAACACGCTCAACAAGGAACTGCTCGCGAGCGGCGAGATGCTCGACGGACAGGGTCTGGCCGACCCGGGCGAGACCCGGCTGGTGTCCGTGGACACCGAGGGCCGCCCGGTGGTGACGGACGGCCCGTACGCCGAGACCAAGGAGGTCCTGGCCGGCTACTGGGTCCTGGAGTGCGCGAGCCTGGACCGGGTGACGGAGATCGCCGCCCGCGTGGCCCACTGCCCGCAGCCGGCGGGCGCCCCCGAGTACCCGGTGGTCATCCGCCGCATCGACGAGGCGGGTCCGACGCAGGACTGACCCGGCGCGGGACTGACCCGCTGCAAGGCCGAGAACGGCTACTTCCCCGGCCCGCTCAGGCGGGCCAGGGTGGTGTCGCGGTCCACGGCGCACGCGTTCGCGCGGTTGTACGGGAGCTTGCCGAGCATCAGGGCCATGCCGCAGGTGTTGGTGAGCGCGGAGAAGACCAGGCCGCCCGCGATGCCGGCGGAGAGCAGCTGGAAGGCCGGGTGGACGAGCAGCCCGAGGGCCAGGCCGATCAGGACCAGCGTGCCCGCGACCAGCCTGACCTGCCGGTCCATCGCCCAGGCGGGCCGGGCGGGGGCGCCGGCCGGGCGGTCAAGGGCGTGGCCCGCGGCGGCCCAGCCGCTGGTGCCGCCCGCGAGGTCCAGGGCGGTGACGCCGTGGGCGGCGAGGCGGTCGCGGGCGGCGGCGGAGCGGCTGCCGGACTGGCAGACGACGAGGAGGTCGCCGCGGCCCGCCGCGGCCTTGAGGGCGGGCAGGGCGCGGCCGAGCGAGTCGAGGGGGACGTTGAGGGCGCCGGGCAGGTGGCCGGAGGCGTACTCGGCGGGGGTACGGACGTCGACGACGGTGAGGGCGTCGAGACGGTCGCGGGCCTCGGCGGGATCGAGTATCAGGGGCGCGGTCATGGCAGGTGTCATCCTTGGTTGTCGAAAGGCCCCCCGTACCTGGGGAGTAAATTACCCCCTGGGGTATCTGCTGGAGGAGTGGCTGTGGAACTCGATCTCGCGGGCGCGGAGCTGAAGGCCGTGCTGAACCGGCTGCGCCGGGCGCAGGGTCAGATCTCCGGCGTGATCCGGATGATCGAGGAGGGGCGCGACTGCGAGGAGGTCGTGACCCAGCTGGCCGCCGCCTCGCGGGCGCTGGACCGGGCCGGGTTCGCGATCATCGCGACGGGGCTCCAGCAGTGCCTGACGGAGATGGAGAACGGGAAGCGGGACGGCGAGGACCCGGACAAGATGCGGGCCCGGCTGGAGAAGCTGTTCCTGTCGCTGGCCTGAGCCTGGCCCCCAGGTCGTGGCCTGAGCCGGCCCACGGACGGACGCGCGCGTACCCCCGGCGGAAACCCTTCCGCCGGGGGTACGCGCGTGTACGGCCGTGCTTCGTCGTCAGTCGACCGCGAGGCCCTTCAGGCGCTGGGCGATCGTGGTGAGGCGGGCGCCCTGGTAGCGGGCGGCGGCCAGGACGTTCTCGGCGGGGGCGCCGTTCGCGCCGGGGTGGGCGGTGCCGTACGGGTTGCCGCCGGCCGCGTAGACGGCGGGGTCGGTGAAGCCGGGCGAGACGATGACCGAGCCCCAGTGGTGGAAGGTGTTGTAGAGGGCGAGCAGGGTCGACTCGTTGCCGCCGTGCAGGTTGTGCGCGCTGGTGAAGGCGGTGGCGGGCTTGTCCGCCATGACGCCGCGCTGCCACAGACCGCCGGTGGTGTCGACGAACTGCTTGAGCTGGGCCGCCACGTTGCCGAAGCGGGTCGGCGAGCCGAACGCGTACGCGTCCGCCCACTCCACGTCGTCGAGGGTGGCGAGTTCGACTCCGGCGGTGGCGTCGACATGGGCGCGCCAGGCCGGGTTGGCGTCGATCGCGGCGTCCGGGGCCAGCTCGGGCACCCTGCGGAGCCGCACCTCGGCGCCGGCCTTCTCCGCGCCCTCGGCGAGGGCCTGGGCGAGCTGGTGCACGGCACCGGTGGACGAGTAGTAGACGACGGCGACCTTGACGGACATGACGGGCTCCTCGCTGCGTACCGCACCCAAGCGGATTAGTTTCCGTTTAGCTCCTCCGAGGCTAAACGGATAGCGATCCGGATTGCAAGGGGGGCAGGTATGCTCGGAGGACGGGGAGAACGACGACCGGGACCGATCGACCGGGACCGAACGACCGGAACCCGACGACCGGGACCGACGACCGGGGGCGCGACGAAGGGCAGGACGGGCCGATGAGCACGACAACACCGGGGGCCGAGGACAGGCCCGCGCCGCTGCTCACCGTGCTCCCGGCCGCGCCCGGCACCGGCACCGGCGCGGGAGCCGCGCCCGAGCGCGCCGACGCCGCCCGCAACCGGCGCAGGATCCTCGACGCCGCCGCCCGGATCGTGGCCGAGAAGGGCCCCGACGCGGTCACCATGAACCAGGTCGCCCACGCCAGCGGCATCGGCGTCGGCACCGTCTACCGCCGCTTCGGCGACGTCTCGCAGCTGCTGTGGGCGCTCCTCGACGAGCGCGAGCGCCGCTTCCAGGAGGCGTACATGAGCGGCCCGCCGCCGCTCGGGCCCGGCGCCCCCGCCGACGAACGGCTCGACGCCTTCCTCGACGCGCTCGTCGACCGGGTCGCCGAGCAGCGCGCGATCCTGCTCGCCGCGCACTCCGCCGCGCCCCGCGCCCGCTACCACAGCGGCGCCTACCAGGTCATGCACACGCACGTGGCGATGCTGCTGTCCCGGCTCCGGCCCGGTGCCGACGCCGCCCTCCTCGCCCACCTCCTCCTGGCGCCCTTCTCGCCGGACCTGATGCACCACCTCTCGGTGGAGCAGGCGCTGCCCGCCGAGCGGGTCAAGGCGGGCGTACGGGAACTGCTCGCGCTCCGGGCCGAGCCGTAAGGCGCGTACGGCTTCCCGGGCCCAGCCGTAAGGCACGTACGGCTTCCCGGACCGCTCCGTCCACCCCTCGGAACCCCCTGGACCGCTCCTCCGGGCGCACCGCACGATTCCAGCCATGACCGCACCGAAGACCTTCCTCATCCTCCACGGCTTCGAGAACCACCGGCCCGTCGGCCACTGGCAGCACTGGCTCGCCGGGGAGCTGCGCGCCCGGGGCCACGAGGTCCGCTATCCGCAGCTGCCCGAGCCGGACGCGCCCGTGCTCGACGCCTGGCTGGCGGCCCTGGAGGAGCACGGCGAGCGGCCGGCGGAGGGCGAGTTCGTCGTCCTCGCGCACAGCCTGTCCGTCCTGCTCTGGCTGCGGGCCGGCGCGCGCCGGCCGGACGCCGACCGGGTGCTGTTCGTCGCGCCGCCCTCCCCCGGCCTCGTCGCCTCCATTCCGGAGATCGCCGCCTTCGCCGACGGGCTCGACCTCACCGAGGAGGGCGTACGGGCCCGGCTCGTGTACGGGGACGGGGACCCGTACTGCCCCGAGGGCGCCGATCTGCACTACGGCACCCCGCTCGGCCTCGGCATGGACCTCGTCGCGGGCGGCGGCCACCTCACCCCCGACAGCGGCTTCGGCCCCTGGCCCGCCGTCCTGCGCTGGTGCGAGAACCCGGACACCCGGATCGCCGGGGCCGAGTAGCGTCGGGCGGATGCGACCCGCCACCTCCCCGTACGAAACCGGCCTGCTCGACGTCGGCGACGGCAACCACGTCCACTACGAGGTCCACGGAAACCCGGAGGGCAAGCCCGCGCTCGTCGTGCACGGCGGGCCGGGCTCCGGGTCGTCCCCGACCGCGCCCCGGGTCTTCGACCCGGAGAAGTACCGGATCGTCCAGTTCGACCAGCGCGGCTGCGGGCGCTCCCTCCCGCACGCCAGCGACCCCGCCGCCGACCTCTCCGTGAACACCACCGCCCACCTGGTGGCCGACATGGAGCGGCTCCGCGTCCACCTGGGGATCGACCGCTGGCTGCTGTACGGCGGCTCCTGGGGCTCGACGCTGATCCTGGCGTACGCGGAGGCGTACCCCGGGCGGGTGAGCGAGATCGTCATCACCGCCGTCACCACCACCCGGCGCTCCGAGACGGCCTGGCTGTACGAGGGGGTCGGCCGCTTCTTCCCCGAGGCCCATGAGCGGTTCCGCGCCGGGGTGGACCACGCGGAGGACCTGGTGGGGGCGTACGCGGCGCGGCTGAACCACCCCGACCGGGCCGTCCGGGAGCGGGCGGCGGCCGACTGGTGCGCCTGGGAGGACGCCGTCCTGTCGATGGAGGGCATGGGGACCCCGTACACCGACCGCGTCGACGACGCCCGGCTCGGCTTCGTCCGCATCTGCGCGCACTACTTCGCGCACGGCGCCTTCCTGGAGGAGGGCGCGCTGATCAGGGACGCGCACCGGCTCGCCGGCATCCCCGGCGTGCTGGTCCACGGGCGGCTCGACTTGGGCGGACCCCTCACCACCGCCTGGGAGCTCGCCCGCGCCTGGCCGGACGCCGAGCTGCACGTCGTGGAGCGGGCGGGCCACCTGGGCGGCGAGGAGACCCGCCGCCTGATCACCACGGCCCTGGAACGCTTCGCGGACGCCTGAGCCCACGGACGCCTGCCCCCACGGACCCCCACCCCCACCCCGCGTACAGCCGACTCCGCCGGGCGGCCCGGGGCGGGCGGCGGGATCATCGGAAGCATGAGCACCGAGATCCACCTCGCCCAGCAGCCCGAGGCCGACGCGCTCCTCGGCCGCTCCCCGCTCGCCGCGCTCGTCGGCATGCTGCTCGACCAGCAGGTCCCGATGGAGTGGGCCTTCTCGGGCCCGCACACGATCGCCGTCCGGATGGGCGGGGACGATCTGGACGCGCACGAGATCGCCGACCGGGACCCCGAGGCGTTCGCCGAGCTGCTCTCCCGGAAGCCGGCCGTCCACCGCTACCCGGGGTCGATGGCTGGGGGTCCCCCCACGCCCCCAGGGCGTAGGGGGAGGATCCAGCAGCTGTGCGCGTACCTCGTCGAGGAGTACGACGGCGACGCCGAGGCGGTCTGGCGGACCGCCGCCACCGGCAAGGAGCTGCTCGCCCGGCTCCAGGCCCTGCCCGGCTTCGGGAAGCAGAAGGCGCAGATCTTCCTCGCCCTGCTCGGCAAGCAGTACGGCGTCCGGCCCGAGGGCTGGCGGGAGGCGGCCGGCCCGTACGGCGAGCGGGGCGCGTACCGCTCCGCCGCCGACATCACCGGGCCTGAGTCCCTCGCCAGGGTCCGCGCCCACAAGCAGGAGATGAAGGCGGCGGCCAAGGCGGCCAAGGCGGCCAAGGCGGCCAACACCGCCAAAGCAACAAAAGCACCTAGCACGCCCAAGGCGTCGAAAGCCACCAAAGACAGCAAAACATCCGGGAATTGAGAATTCCAGATGTCAATCCTGTTCAAGGTGACATGAATTGCGCCGAACGTGTTCACAGAACACCCTCACGGTGGCTAACTTCCCCTCAACCTCATCCCCATCGGGAAGGACTTCTGTGAACGCAACGCAGCGTCGTACCGCGGCCATCCTCGCCGCGGCGGCCCTCGCCACCCCCCTGGTCCTCGCCTCGCCGGCCACCGCCGTCAAGGACCCCGGCGCCGCGCCCGCCCGGGACGCCGCGAAGCTGTCGAAGAAGCTGGTCCGGGAGACCACGGGCAAGGACGCCTTCAAGCACCTGCAGAAGTTCCAGGCGATAGCCGACTCCGCCGGCGGTCACCGCGCGGCGGGCACCCTCGGTCACGACGCCTCGGCCGCGTACGTGTACACGCAGCTCAAGAAGGCCGGCTACAACGTCTCGTACGAGAAGTTCGACTTCATGTACACCGAGACCCTCGCCGAGAAGGCGTCCGTCCTCGGCGCCGCGCCCCGCGCGCTCGCCATCGAGGCGATGACGTACACCAAGTCCACCCCGGTCGGCGGCATCACCGCCGGGCTGGCCGCCGTCCCGGTCGACGCCGACGGCACCACCGGCTGCGAGCCGGGCGACTTCGCCTCCGGCACCTTCACCGGCAAGATCGCCCTGATCAAGCGCGGCGGATGCAGCTTCGCGATCAAGCAGCAGAACGCGGGCGCGGCCGGCGCGGCCGGCGCGATCGTCTACAACAACGTCGCGGGCGTCCTCTCCGGCACCCTCGGCGACGTGGCCGCCGGCGCGGTCCCGACCGGCGGCATCACCCTGGCCGAGGGCGAGCAGCTCGTCGCCGACCTCGCCAAGGGCCCGGTGAACCTCTCCTTCGAGATCCGCGAGCTCCAGCAGAAGCGCACCACCAACAACGTCATCGCGGAGACCAAGGGCGGCAACGCCGCCAACACCGTGATGCTCGGCTCGCACCTCGACTCCGTCACCGCGGGACCCGGCATCAACGACAACGGCTCCGGCTCCGCCGGTCTCCTCCAGGCCGCCCTGGAGCTCGCCGAGTCGAAGGACAAGGTCCGCAACAAGGTCCGCTTCGCCTGGTGGTCCGCGGAGGAGAACGGCCTCCTCGGCTCCGAGCACTACGTCGCGAACCTGACGGAGCTCGACAAGAAGGAGATCAAGCTCTACCTCAACTTCGACATGATCGCCTCGCCGAACTACGGCCTGTTCGTGTACGACGGCGACAACTCGGACGGCGTCGGCGCTGGCGCCGGCCCGGAGGGCTCCGCGCAGCTGGAGCGCGACATCAACGACTTCATGGACAAGCGCGGGCTCCCGCGCGAGGGCACCGACTTCACCGGCCGCTCCGACTACGGCCCGTTCATCGAGGTCGGCATCCCCTCCGGCGGCACCTTCACCGGCGCCGAGGGCATCAAGACCGCCGCGCAGGCCGCCAAGTTCGGCGGTGAGGCCGGTGTCGCCTACGACGTGAACTACCACGCCAAGGGCGACGACATCAAGAACGTCAACCACGAGGCGTTCGACGCCAACATCGACATCATCGCCAACGCCGTGGGCACCTACGCCCACGACCTCTCCTCGCTGCGCAAGCCGGTCGTCACCGTCCCGACCGACGGCGACGCGGGCAGCGGCGGCGGCCTGCACGACGACCACCACGAGGTCACCGAGTAACCAGCCTCCGGTCAGCGCCTGCGGCGGGCCGTCCCGAAGATCGAGCGGCTGATCTCCCGGCCCAGCTGGGTGCCGATCGACCGGGCGAGGGACGTGAACATCCCGCTGCCGACGACCTGCTCGACGAGCGAGGGCTCCTCCTTGGGGGCCCTCGCTCGTCCCGTTCCCGCCGCGGCCTTCTCCTGCCGCGCGCGGGCCGCCGCCTCGGCCGCCTCCGCCGCCTCCGCCGCGCGCGCCGCCTCGTCCGCCGACAGGCGCTCGTACGCCGACTCCCGGTCCACCGCCTGCGCGTACCGGCCGAAGAGCGGCGAGCCCTTGACCGCCGCCTCCAGCGCGGCGGCGTCGATCGGGCCCATCAGCGACTCCGGCGCCCGCAGCCGGGTCGCCGCCACCGGGGTCGGGGCGCCCCGCTCGCTCAGTACGGTGACCACCGCCTCGCCCGTACCGAGCGCGGTCAGCACCTCCTCCAGGTCGTACGCCGACTCCGGGAAGGTCCGCACCGTCGCCTTCAGGGCCTTGGCGTCGTCCGGGGTGAAGGCGCGCAGCGCGTGCTGCACCCGGTTGCCGAGCTGGGCGAGGACGTCCGCCGGCACGTCCTTCGGGGTCTGGGTCACGAAAAAAACGCCGACGCCCTTGGAGCGGATCAGCCGCACCGTCTGCGTGATCGACTCCAGGAACGCCTTCGACGCCCCCTTGAAGAGGAGGTGGGCCTCATCGAAGAAGAAGACCAGCTTCGGCTTCTCCAGGTCGCCGACCTCCGGCAGGTCGTTGAAGAGGTCCGCGAGCATCCACATCAGGAACGTCGAGAAGAGCTGCGGCCGCTCCTGTACGGAGGGCAGCTCCAGGACCGAGACGACGCCCCGCCCCTCGCCGTCCGTCCGCAGGAACTCCGAGGTGTCGAACTCCGGCTCCCCGAAGAAGCCGCCCGCGCCCTGCTGCTCGAAGGCGGTCAGCGCCCGCAGGATCACCCCGGCGGTCACCGTCGACAGCCCGCCGATCCCCTTCAGTTCGGGCTTGCCGACGTCCGAGACGAGGAAGGCGACCACCGCCCGCAGGTCCTTCAGGTCCACCAGCTCCAGGCCCTTGGAGTCGGCGTAGTGGAAGATCAGGCCGAGGGACTGCTCCTGCGTCCGGTTCAGCTGGAGCACCTTGGAGAGCAGCACCGGGCCGAAGCTGGTGACGGTGGCGCGGACCGGGATGCCGGGGCCGATGCCGCCGAGGCCGTAGAACTCGCAGGGGAAGCCGGTGGGCGTCCACTCCTGGCCGACCTGCGCGGCCCGCTCCCGTACCCTCTCGCCGTCCTCGCCGGGGGCCGAGATGCCGGAGACGTCGCCCTTGATGTCGGCGAGGAAGACCGGGACGCCCTGCGCGGAGAGCTGCTCGGCGATCAGCTGGAGGGTCTTGGTCTTGCCGGTGCCGGTGGCGCCCGCGACGAGGCCGTGCCGGTTGAGGACGGGCAGCGGGATCCGTACCCGCGCGTCCGGGTGACAGACCCCGTCCCACAGCACCGCGCCCAGATCGAGCGCGGGGCCCTCGAAGGCGTAACCGGCGGAGATCTCCGCGACCGGCCCGGCCGGCTGCTGCTCCGACTCGCTCATGCGGCACCCCAATGTCCCTCATGTCATGGTCTGCACCAGCATCCCATCGGTTCCGCGTGGCTGCGCCGGGAGCCGCTCGCCCGGTAGGCTTTCCGTGTGATCTTCAAGCGCATCGGAAACGGCCGGCCGTATCCCGACCACGGCCGGGAAAGCACCCGGCAGTGGGCGGACGTCGCCCCGCGCCCGGTCCGCCTCGACCAGCTCGTCACCACCAAGGGCCAGCTGGACCTGGAGACCCTGCTCGCCGAGGACTCCACCTTCTACGGCGACCTCTTCGCGCACGTCGTGAAGTGGCAGGGCGACCTGTACCTCGAGGACGGACTGCACCGGGCCGTCCGCGCCGCGCTCCAGCAGCGCCAGGTGCTCCACGCCCGCGTGCTCGAACTGGACTGACCGCGCCCCGGGAGGGCGACGCAGGCTGATCCTTTCGGGGGCAGTTCGCGCCCATCCGGACGCGATCACATGATCATCAAGTAGGCATCGCGCACGGGCGGCATTACGCTGCGCCCATGAGCATGCTCACTCCCCCCGGCATGGGCGGAAAGTACCGCATCACGGGGGATGTCTACCCGCGCATGCGCCGCCCCCACCGCCGGCGCAGGATCGTCCTCGCCTCCGCCGCCGCCGTGGTCGTGCTCGGCGCGGCCGGCTGGGGCACGCTCCAGCTCGTCGACGTCTTCTCCGGCGGCGACGACAACCGGAAGACCACCGCGGGCAAGCAGGCCGACTGCAAGCCCGCGCCCACCCCGAGCGCCGCCGCGGCCGCCAAGCCGCCGAAGCCCGCCCAGGTCACGGTGAACGTCTACAACGCGACCCCGCGCAAGGGGCTCGCCAAGGCCACCGCCGACGAGCTGAAGAAGCGCGGCTTCGCCATCGGCAAGATCGGGAACGCCCCCGCCGCCCTGGACAAGAAGGTCCCCGGCGCCGGACTGCTGCTCGGCGCCCCGACCGCCACCAAGGGCGCCTTCGCCGTCCTCGGCACCCAGCTCGCGGGCGCCACGACGAAGGTCGACGCCCGCACCACGGCGGACGTCGACCTCATCATCGGTACGGCCTTCAAGGCCCTGTCGCCCAAGGCGACGGCGGACGCGGCGCTGGTGGCCCTCAACCAGCCCAAGCCCGCCCCGGCCCGCTGCTGAGCGCCCCGGCGTGCTTTTGAGCGGGGGCGCTGGCCGGCACCGGCTCCTACTCGGCGGTGCCGTACATGCGGTCGCCCGCGTCGCCCAGGCCCGGGACGATGTAGCCGTGCTCGTTGAGCCGCTCGTCGACCGAGGCCGTCACGACCGTCACCGGCGTGCCCGCGAGCTCGCGCTCCATCACCGCGACGCCCTCCGGGGCGGCCAGCAGCACCACGGCCGTCACGTCGTCCGCGCCGCGCCGGATCAGCTCCTGGATCGCCGCGACCAGCGTGCCGCCGGTCGCCAGCATCGGGTCGAGCACGTACACCTGGCGGCCGGACAGGTCCTCCGGCATCCGGGTGGCGTACGTGGACGCCTCCAGCGTCTCCTCGTTGCGGATCATGCCCAGGAAGCCGACCTCGGCCGTCGGGAGAAGCCGCACCATGCCGTCGAGCATGCCGAGCCCGGCGCGCAGGATCGGGACCACCAGCGGACGCGGGTACGACAGCTTCACGCCGGTCGTCGGCGTCACGGGGGTCTCGATGTCGACCCGCTCGGTCCGCACGTCCCGCGTCGCCTCGTAGGCGAGCAGGGTGACCAGCTCGTCGGCGAGCCGGCGGAAGGTCGGGGAGTCCGTGCGCTTGTCGCGCAGCGTGGTGAGCTTGTGGGCGACCAGCGGGTGATCGACGACGTGGAGACGCATGACCCAACAGTAGCCCGCCGCGCACTGGCACCGACCCACGCCGCTGCGGCAAGGTGGGAGCACAGGGACCCAGCGATGGGGTGGTGTGGCCGATGCCCGACCCGAAGAACACATCCGGCCCGACCGGCGCCGACACGGAGGCCCGGACGCCGGAGACACAGCCGGAGACCGACGCGGAGCGCCGCAGGCGCCGCGCCCAGTTCCTCCGTGAGCTCGGCGAGGCGAAGGCGCTGCGCGACCGCGTCCAGCCGCGGCGCGCCCGGGCGGCCCGGATGAGACAGGCCATGCGCATGCGCACCTTCCGTTGGTGAGGCCCGCGGGGCCCTGGCCA
This sequence comes from Streptomyces sp. NPDC059201, assembly GCF_042754585.1. NCBI lineage: Bacteria > Bacillati > Actinomycetota > Actinomycetes > Kitasatosporales > Streptomycetaceae > Streptomyces > Streptomyces sp. NPDC059201. The sequence goes on along the minus strand of NZ_JBHZBB010000015.1, from coordinate 66,022 downwards.
CGGCTGATGCGCCCCCTTCGTGCGCCGGGGTCGCACGCCCGCCCGAACGCGGTGTGGTTCAGACTGATGCACGACGCAAGAGCCGAAGACCTCTCCTCGGGCCGTCGTTTCTGTCACGATGCCGATTGGGCGGGGCTCAGGAGCGCGCCGCCGGATCATCACACCTCTGATCAGTGGGAGAGTCAGGTGTACTTCGCCGCACTGCTCGCGCGCACCGAAGACGGGTGGGAAGCGAGCGATACGGAGCTCGACGACGTGGAGACGCTGGCGGACCTGGCCGATCTGGCCCGTGAGGCGGCGGCCGACGAGGGGGAGACCGTCCTCGTCTTCATCGAGCAGGAGGACGCGTGGTTCGGCATCGTCCGCGTCGACGGAGAGGACGACCCCCGGGTCTACGTCTCCCACGCGGCGGCCGCGGCCCGCTCCTCGTACGGGGAGATCCTCACCTCGGAACTGCTCGGCGACGACGACCCGGACAGCGAGCTCGACTCGCTCGCGGACCTGGACGGCACCGAGGACGGTGAGCCGGAGCCCGTGACCGGGGAGGACGAGGAGGCGGACGCCTCCGCCGGCAGCGCCGGCATCGCGCCCGCCGGTCCGCTCGGCGAGGGCCGGATCCTCGCCGACCTCGGCATGCCGGAGCGGACCCTGCTCGGACTGACCGAGGACGCCCTCGGGGAGATCGCCGACGCCATCGGCGCCTCCGACATCCTGGAGGCCGTCCGCTAGTGCCGCCCGCAGTGCCCGGCCCCGTGCCGGACCCCTGGCGGGACGCCATGCGCCTCGCCCTCGCCGAGGCCGCCGCGGCCGTGCCGGCCGGTGACGTACCGGTCGGCGCGGTCGTGCTCTCCCCTTCCGGCGAGATCCTGTCCCTGGGCCGCAACGAGCGGGAGGCGACGGGCGATCCGACCGCCCACGCGGAGGTCCTGGCGCTGCGCCGGGCCGCCGCCGCCACCGGCGAGTGGCGGCTGACCGGCTGCACCCTCGTGGTGACCCTGGAGCCCTGTGTGATGTGCGCGGGCGCCCTGGTGCAGTCCCGGGTCGAGCGGGTCGTCTACGGCGCCGACGACGAGAAGGCGGGCGCCGCCGGCTCGCTCTGGGACCTCGTCCGCGACCGCCGCCTCAACCACCGCCCCGAGGTCGTCCGGGGCGTCCTCGGCGAGGAGTGCGCGGAGCAGCTCACCGCCTTCTTCCGCACCCGCTGACCCCGCTCCGACCTGCGCGGGGATACGGATTTCTTCGCTGGGCCGGATTGGGCTAAGCTCTCTCTCGGTAGCGTGTCCGAGCGGCCGAAGGAGCTCGCCTCGAAAGCGAGTGTGGCGCAAGTCACCGAGGGTTCAAATCCCTCCGCTACCGCCAGATCGAAGGCCCGGTGCATCGCACCGGGCCTTCGGCGTTCCCCCGGCGAAGAGAGCAGGGATACGCGTGAGGGCCCCGGCGCACCACCGGGGCCCTCACGCGTCCTGTGAAGAGGACGGGGGGAGCGGCATCGGGGGGACAAGCCGCTCCCCCCGATGAGAACCGGTCCGACAAGTCCTGCGCCGCAGTCAGGGGGGAAGCTCGCGGCGCGGACCCCGCAGTGCGGGCCGGTTCCATGTGCCCCGCGGATTCCTGCCAGATCCGCCGGGCTCGACATCCATCCTGCTCCCCCGGCACCCGTCCGGGGGACGGCGAAAGACCCCGAACGCCGGGCCCTTGGTCCATAAAGGCTCGGTTAGAGTGGGCCACCGCCGAGGCGGGGTCACGGTACGGGGAGGGGAGGGGCTGATGTCCCAGGCGAGGAAAGTCGCGGTCTACGCGTTCGGGGTCTTCGTGCTGTACGCGATCATCACCGCCCCGGACCGGTCCGCCGAGCTGGTCCAGATAGGCTTCGAGGGCCTTTCCAGCGCCGCCAAGGGTGTCGGAGAGTTCATGACCGAACTCATCAACTAGGAGCCCTCCGTGATCCGCCATCTGGTCCTCTTCAAGCTCAACGAGGGCGTCGAGCGCGACGAGCCGCGCGTCGTCGCCGGTGTCGAGGCGTTCCGCGCGCTCGGCGGGCAGATTCCCGAGCTGCGGTTCTGGGAGTGCGACTGGAACGTATCGGACCGGCCGATCGCCTACGACTTCGCGATCAACTCGGCCGTGGAGGACCCGGAGGCGCTCCAGCGGTACCTCGACCACCCGGCGCACCAGGCCGGAGTGGGGCTGTGGCGCGAGTTCTCCACCTGGGTGATCGCCGACTACCCCTTCTAGGGCCCGCGCCCTCCCACGCCCCCGAGACCCCCCGCCGTACGGGCGGGGGGTCTCGCGCGTTTCCGCCCCGCGCGCCTCTGGCCTCCGCTTTTTCGTCCACCATGCCTTCAACACGTGGTTATGCGGTGCTTGCACACAGTGGACATGTCTTGTGATGCTATGACCGCTTTTGATGGATGAATCGACCGACCTCATGTGACCGTTTGACCGTTTGACCGTCTGCCGCAGTTGACCCAGTCGACCAGCTACACGAGCCAAAGGGGTGGCGTGAACGTGCCGGCCAGTACAGCGCCTCAGGTCCCGCCCCAGCACGAGGGGGGCGCAGCCGCGGACACCCCCCGCCCCCGGGACCGGAGCACCCGCGGCGCCGACACCCGGGCGCTCACCCAGGTGCTCTTCGGACAGCTCAAGGACCTGGAGCCGGGCACCCCCGAGCACGACCGGGTGCGCGGGGCGCTCATCGAGGCCAACCTGCCGCTCGTGCGGTACGCGGCGGCCCGCTTCCGCTCGCGCAACGAGCCGATGGAGGACGTCGTCCAGGTCGGCACGATCGGCCTGATCAACGCGATCGACCGCTTCGACCCGGAGCGGGGCGTGCAGTTCCCGACCTTCGCGATGCCCACCGTGGTCGGCGAGATCAAGCGGTACTTCCGCGACAACGTCCGCACCGTGCACGTGCCCCGCCGGCTGCACGAGCTGTGGGTACAGGTGAACGGCGCCACCGAGGACCTGACGACCGCCCACGGGCGCTCCCCCACCACCGCCGAGATCGCCGAGCGGCTGCGGATCGGCGAGGACGAGGTGCTCGCCTGCATCGAGGCCGGACGGTCGTACCACGCCACCTCCCTGGAGGCGGCGCAGGAGGGCGACGGGCTGCCCGGACTGCTCGACCGGCTCGGTTACGAGGACCCGGCGCTGGCCGGCGTCGAGCACCGCGACCTGGTCCGGCACCTGCTCGTCCAACTGCCCGAGCGGGAGCAGCGGATCCTGATGCTGCGCTACTACAGCAATTTGACGCAGTCTCAGATCAGTCAGGAGCTCGGGGTCTCGCAGATGCACGTGTCAAGGCTCCTCGCCCGCAGCTTCGCCCGGTTGAGATCCGCAAACAAGATCGAGGCGTAACCGGAACGGGTAGACCGGTTCGGAGCAGTTCAACGGCGCCCCAATTGCCGTACACCCCTTGTTTCCTGCGGATATGCGCCCTCTCCTTGTCGACAAGTCACTACAGCGTGTTGCCGACATGTGACATTCTGCTGGGGACGCGTTTGCCGCAGCCCCACGGCCGGTATTCAGGTGGAAGCTGCGTTCCTCCGATGGTCGCGGCCCACCGCGACCGTCCGCGACCTCTAGGGGGTGGCATGTCCGCAGATCAGGGCAGCTCGAAGGTGCTCACGCTCACGCCCGTTCCGGTCCTCGTGCCCGAGCCCGTACCCACGCAGACGACGGCGACGACGGCGGCCGACAGCGGGGCGCTCCCCGCCCCGGCCCCCACCGTCGCCCCGGAAGCCCTCGACACCCGCACCCTCTCCCGCTCCCTGTTCCTGCGGCTGCGCGCCCTCGACACCGAGGGAGCCGCGTCCGACAGCCCGGAGCGGACCTACGTCCGCGACACCCTCATCGAGCTGAACCTCCCGCTCGTGCGGTACGCGGCGGCCCGCTTCCGCTCGCGCAACGAGCCGATGGAGGACATCGTCCAGGTCGGCACCATCGGCCTGATCAAGGCGATCGACCGCTTCGACTGCGAACGGGGCGTGGAGTTCCCGACGTTCGCGATGCCCACCGTGGTCGGCGAGATCAAGCGCTTCTTCCGCGACACCTCGTGGTCGGTGCGGGTGCCGCGCCGGCTCCAGGAGCTGCGGCTCGCGCTCACCAAGGCCAGCGACGAGCTCGCGCAGAAGCTCGACCGCTCACCGACCGTGCCCGAACTCGCCGCCGTGCTGGGGGTGTCGGAGGAGGACGTCGTCGACGGCCTCGCGGTGGGCAACGCGTACACGGCCTCCTCGCTCGACTCGCCCTCCCCGGAGGACGACGGCGGCGAGGGCTCCCTCGCGGACCGCCTCGGCTACGAGGACACGGCCCTGGAGGGCGTCGAGTACCGCGAGTCGCTCAAGCCTCTGCTCGCCAAACTCCCGCCCCGGGAGCGGCAGATCATCATGCTCCGCTTCTTCGCGAACATGACCCAGTCGCAGATCGGCGAGGAGGTCGGCATCTCCCAGATGCACGTCTCGCGGCTGCTCACCCGCACGCTCGCGCAGCTCCGCGAGGGCCTGATCTCCGACTGACGTCCGCGACTTCCGCAAACGCGCCCCTTGTTGACGCTCCGTCAGTCACACTGGGGCGCATGAGGCGCAGGAAGCAGCCGGTACTCGTGGCGGTGGCGCTCTGCCTCGGCGGAGCGCTCACCGCGTGCGGAGGCGGAGGAGACGACGAGGGGTTCGCGGCGGTCGGCGCCGGCCCCTCGCCCGGCGGCGCGGTCGCCCCCTCGGGCGCGGTCACCCTGGTCCCGCTGGACAGCCCCACGGTGAGCGGCACCACCTCCAGCACCTCCTCCCCACCCCCGGCCCCAGCCCTGGAATCCCCGCCGGGCGGTTCGGCTTCGTCTTCGTCGTCACCTTCGGCTTCGGCTTCGCCCTCACGTGATGTGCGTACGGGTACGGGCACGGGCTCGGGAACCGGTACCGGTTCGGGGCAGGCCGGCGGTTCCGGAGGGCGTACGGAGTCGGGGGCGCCGTCCGGCAGTCCCTCCGGTGGCTCCTCCGCGAGCCCGACGACGACCACGACCCCTCCCCGCACGCCCGGTCCGACGCCGGCGCCCACCACCCCCGCGCCCCGGCCGAGCGTCACCACCACCCCGCCCCCGCCCGGCCCCGCCGTGCTCACGGTCTCCGTACCGGTCACCGCCGACGGCGAGCGGCGCTGGTGCGAGAAGGTCACCGTCACCTTCCGGAACACCGGGGGCTCCCCCGCCGCCTCCGGCACCGCCACCTTCGCCACCCACGTCATCGGCGCGCTCGGCATCGACTGGGGCACGGTCACCACCAGTCAGCCGCTGCCGGGCCCGATCGCCGCCGGGGCGGCGCGGACCCACACGTACACGGTCTGCGTGGAGTCCTGGCGGGTGCCGCTCGGCATGCGCGTCGACACCCGCGAGGTGACCGCTAGCTCGCGGTGAGCCCGTACCGGACGCCGGTGAGCTCCTCGGAGAGGTCCCAGAGACGGCGGCCCGTCTCCGGGTCGGCGGCCACCGCCGAGGGCTTCACCCGGGTCGGGGAGCCGCGCAGTTCGCCGGGGCCGTCCGGGCCGATGAAGTCGCCGCCCGCCGCGTCCGGGGCGGTCGCCGCGTACAGCTGGGAGAGGGCGCCGCGCTCCGGGCGCTGGGCGAGGAGCGGGTTGCCGATCCGGCCGTAGAAGAAGCGGGTGAAGCCCGTGGCGTCGCGGGTCTGGAGGCTGGTCGCGGTGTAGCCGGGGTGCGCGAGGACGCTGCGGACCGGGCTGCCGGCGGCGGTGAGCCGGCGGTGCAGCTCGTGGCCGAAGACCGCGTTGGCCAGCTTCGACTGGTTGTAGAAGGCCATCGGGGCGTAGCCGTGCTCGCCCGCGAGGGCGGCGGGGTCGTCGAGGCGCAGCACGCCCTGCCGGTGCACCAGCGAGCTCACCGTGACGACCCGGCCGCCCGCCGGCAGGCGGTCGAGGAGCAGTCCGGTGAGGGCGAAGTGGCCGAGGTGGTTGGCGGCGAACTGGAGCTCGTGGCCCTGGGCGCTGAGCGTGCGGGGCGGGCCCATCACGCCCGCGTTGTTGACGAGCACGTCCAGGCGCGGGTGGTCGGCGCGCAGGTCCTCGGCGAAGGCACGCACCGAGTCGAGGTCGGCGAGGTCGATCCGGCGGACGGTCAGGAGCTCCGGAGCGATCCCCTCGGCGGTGAGGGCGGCGACGGTGCGCCGCCCCTTCTCCTCGTCCCGGACGGCGAGGACCACCCGGCCGCCCCGCTGGGCGAGGGCGCGGGTGGTCGCGAGGCCGAGGCCGCTGGTGGCCCCGGTGACGACGTGGACCCGGCCGGTGAGGTCGGGGATGGCGTCGGCGGTCCAGTGCTGCGTGCGCGTACGACTCATGCGACACAGATTGCCGTGCGTGTCACTCGGTGTCAAACATGACGGGTGATGCCATCAGCGACACCGTGCGCGGCTTTCGCGTTAGCATCGGCGGGTGAGCACCGCACCCGGCCCCCGCGCCTCGACCCTCGCCCAGCGCAAGCGGCAGCTCGTCGCGACCGAGCTGACCGAGACCGCGCTCCAGCTCTTCGCGCACAAGGGCTTCGACGCCGTCACGGTCGACGAGATCGCGACCGCCGCCGGCGTCTCCAAGCGGACCTTCTTCCGCTACTTCGCGTCCAAGGAGGACGTCGTCGTCCAGTTCCTCGCCGGGATGGGCGCCGACATGCGGGCGGAGCTGGCCGCCCGGCCGGCCGCCGAGCCGCCCTCGGCCGCGCTGCTGGCCGCGATCTCCGTGCCGCTCGCCGCCTGCGGCGACCACGCCGAGCGCACCCTGCCGGTGGTCCGGCTGATCCTGCGGACGCCCGCGCTGCTCGCCCGCTTCCTGGAGCACCAGGCCGGCTGGCGCGAGGAGCTGGCCGGGGAGCTGGCCGCGCGGCCCGGGCCCGCCGACTCGCTCTATCCCCCGCTCGCGGCGGGCATGGCGCTGACCGCCTTCGACACGGTGCTGCGCCGGTGGAGCGAGGACGAGGGGACCCCCGACCCGCTCGCCCTCATCGACCGCGCCTTCGCGCTGCTGGCCCCGGCGCTCGACTCCGTACAGGAGCCGTAGAAGGGTGTGAAAAAGGGTGTGAAAAAGGGGCCGGTTCCGTACTCACGTACGGAACCGGCCCCTTCTCGTCGGTGCGGGTCAGGAGACGGCGAGCCAGACGACCCCCGCCACGATCACGATCGCGGCGATCACGCCGGCGATCACGCCGACGCGCGGGCCGCCCGACGCGGCCGCGACCTGCTGCGGCTGGTGGTGCTGCGGGGTGCCCTCGTCGACGAAGGCGCGGAACATCTGGGTGCTGCCGGCGGGGTCGTAGCCCTCGGGGCCCTGGGCGCCCTGGGGGCCCTGAGCGCCCTGGCCGTACGGTGCTTGCGGGTTGTGTGCCATGTGCCAGGACCCTAGCGAAAGCGGGGTGAGGGGCCCAAGCCCTGGCGCCCGGCCTCCCCCTGACCTCCCCCACGCCTCCGCTTTGCCGATTCTTTAGCGCAGTTTGACCGATTTAGTTTGCCTGGAGCAACCATCCATCTCTATGGTTGCCCTAAGCAACAAGTTGGAAGGGGTCCCCGTGGAACCGAGCGGCCGCTACGAGGACCTCGCCCGCGCCATCAGCGCGATCGGCGCCGTGAAGCGCGGCGTCGCCCGCGTGCTGCCCGGCGACTGCCAGGGCGGCGCCGCCGCCGTGCTCGCCATGCTCAAGCGCCACGGGGACATGCGGATGAGCCGCCTGTCCGAGCTCATGGCCGTGGACATGTCGGTGTGCAGCCGCCACGTGGCGCACACCGTCTCCCGCGGCTGGGTCGAGCGCCTGCCCGACCCCGACGACGGCCGCTCCCGCATCCTGCGGCTGACCCCCGAGGGCTCCGCGATGCTCACCGAGCTCGACCGCCGGGTGACCGAAGCCTTCACCCACTACCTCGCGGAGTGGTCCGACGACGACGTCGCACTGCTCACCACCCTGCTCGCCCGACTCCGCGACTCCTTCGGGGACTGCCGGGCCACCCACGTCTGACCACGCCGACCGAGCGTGAACTCGCTCGATACCAGAGGAACTTCATGGCTACGACCACACCCGATTCCGGTGTGCGGGGCGCCCCGGCCGAACACGGAGACGCCGCCGCTCCGATGACGCATCGTCAGATCATGGAGGCGCTCTCCGGGCTGCTGCTCGGCATGTTCGTCGCCATCCTGTCCTCGACGATCGTCTCCAACGCCCTCCCGCAGATCATCACCGACCTGGAGGGCGGCCAGTCCGCCTACACCTGGGTCGTCACCGCGACGCTGCTCTCGATGACCGCCACCACCCCGCTCTGGGGCAAGCTGGCCGACCTCTTCTCCAAGAAGCTGCTCATCCAGATAGCCCTGACCATCTACGTCGCGGGCTCGATCGTCGCCGGTCTCTCCCAGTCCACCGGCATGCTCATCGCCTGCCGCGTGGTCCAGGGCATCGGCGTCGGCGGTCTCACCGCCCTCTCCCAGATCATCCTCGCCGCGATGATCGCCCCCCGCGAGCGCGGGCGCTACAGCGGCTACCTCGGCGCGGTCTTCGCCACCGCCACCGTCGGCGGTCCGCTGCTCGGCGGCGTCATCACCGACACCGACTGGCTCGGCTGGCGCTGGTGCTTCTACGTCGGCGTGCCCTTCGCGATCATCGCCCTGGTCGTCCTCCAGAAGACCCTCAAGCTCCCCGTGGTGAAGCGCGAGGTCAAGGTCGACTGGGCCGGCGCCTTCTTCATCAGCGCCGCCGTCTCCCTGCTGCTCGTCTGGGTCACCTTCGCGGGTGACAAGTACGACTGGATGTCCTGGCAGACCGCGGCCATGGTCGGCGGATCGGTCCTGCTCGCCGCGGTCTTCGTGCTCGTCGAGTCCAAGGCGTCCGAGCCGATCATCCCGCTGCGCCTCTTCCGCAACCGGACCATCACCCTCGCCTCGCTCGCCTCGCTCTTCGTGGGCGTCGCGATGTTCGCCGGCACGGTCTTCTTCAGCCAGTACTTCCAGCTGGCCCGCAACGAGTCGCCGACCATGTCCGGCGTCCTCACCATCCCGATGATCGCCGGCCTCTTCGTCTCCTCGACGGCCTCCGGCCTGATCATCACCAAGACCGGCCGCTGGAAGGCGTGGCTGATCAGCGGCGGCGCGCTCGCCTCCGCGGGCCTCGGCCTCCTCGGCACCCTGCGGTACGACACCCCGTACTGGCACATCGCCCTCTTCATGGCGGTCCTCGGCCTGGGCATCGGCATGATGATGCAGAACTTGGTGCTCTGCACGCAGAACCAGGTCGCCCCCGCCGACCTGGGCTCCGCCTCCTCCGTCGTCACCTTCTTCCGCTCCCTCGGCGGCGCGATCGGCGTCTCGGCGCTCGGCGCGGTCATGGCCCACCGGGTCACCGACTACGTCAAGGAGGGCATGGCGGAGCTCGGCCCGAAGGCCGCGGCGGCGATGGGCCAGGGCGGCACCGGCGGCGCCATCCCCGACATGGACAAGCTGCCCGCCCCGATCCGTACCGTCTTCGAGAGCGCGTACGGGCACGGCGTCGGCGACGTCTTCCTCTACGCGGCGCCGTTCGCGCTGCTCGCCTTCCTGGTGACGCTCTTCATCAAGGAGGTCGCGCTGAAGAGCAGCACGACGACGGCGGACGCCTCGTAAGGGGCTCATGCTCCCGGCCGCGCTTTCGAGCGGAGGCGCGGCCGGGTACGAGCGGAGCGGCGGGCAGGGGACGGCCCGCCGCTCCGTCATGTCCGGGGGGGGGCTCCCGCGCCGAGGATGTGGGGGCCTCCCGCCGTCATGATGCGGGGGCCTCCCGCGCCGTCATGATGTGGGGGCCTCCCGGGCCACCATCGCCTCGATGCCGGAGACCAGGATGTCCAGGGCGAAGGCGAAGTCGCGGTCCCAGATGTCGGTGACGGAGCCGTGCGTGGCCCGCTCCTCCAGGAGGTCCGCCATCGGTTCCAGCGCCTCCATGAAGGCGGGTTCGTCCCGGAACGCCTTGATCGACGCGCCGTAGAAGTCGTCCGCGTCCATCCCGGCCTCGACGGCCCGCCGCCCGAACTGCGACTCGATCGTCCCGTAGCCGTACACGAACTGGAAGACCGCCGACATCGCGCTCGGCTGCCGGCTGACCGGCAGCCCGGTGGCGCGGATCGTCTCCTGGATCTTCGCGCCGACGGCGATCGCGTGCGGCCCGATGTTCAGGTAGCGGCCCGCGCACGGCGACATCCACGGATGGCGGACCAGCATGCCCCGGTACTGGAGGGCGAGCGTGCGGAGCCGCTCGCGCCAGTCGGACCCGGCGGCGACCGCCTCCAGGTCGACTTCGCCGTACGCGGTGTCGACCGCGTACTCGATGATGTCGTCCTTGGTGTCCACGTACCAGTACAGGGACATCGCGGTGACGCCGAGCTCGGCCGCCAGCCGGCGCATCGACAGCTTCGCGAGCCCGTCCTGGTCGAGCATCCGGACCGAGGCGGCGACGATCCGGTCCCGGTCGAGACCGGCCGGGCCGCCGCCGCTGCGAGCGGCCCGCTGCTCCAGCCAGACGCTGGACCCCGCCGGGTTCTTCGCCCGGTCCGCGGCCTTGACCATGATCGTTCTCCGTCCGTCGGCGGTCGTGACCATGCTAGGCAGCGACCACCGCTCCAGGAGCCTCGGACTGCTCCGCCCGCTCCGAACGCTCCGCCCGCTTCAGCAGGAAGGCGGCGAGCAGACCGCCGACGAGGACCGCGACCGCGCCGACCAGCTGACTGGTCTGGAGCCCGGAGGCGAAGGCGTCGGAGATACGCGCCCGCTCGGCGTCGTCGCCGGCCGCCGCGAGGGCCGCGGGGAGAGAGGCCGCGGTGACGGTGACGAGGGCGGCGAAGCGGGCGTTGAGGACGGCGCCGAGGACGGCGACGCCGAGGCCGTTGCCGAACTCGGCGAGGGTGCCGTTGACGCCCGCGCCCACGCCCGCCTTCTCCGGCGGGATCGCGCTCATGATCGCGTTCGCCATCGCCGGGTTGGAGACCGCGAGGCCGACGCCCATAAGGACGAGGCCGAGCAGCATGCCCCAGTAGGTCCCGTCCGAGCCGCCGCCGACCAGGGCGATCGACGCGAGACCGGCCGCGACCAGCGTCATGCCGACCGTGACGGTGAGCGGGGTGCCGAGCTTCATCACGATCCGCGGGCCGATGCCGCTGAGGTTGAGGACGACCACGGTCAGCGCGAGCGGCGCCATCCGCAGCCCGGCCTCCAGCGGCTCGTACCCGAGCACGAACTGGAGGTGCTGGGTGAGCAGGAACAGCGAGCCGCCCATGCCGAACATCACCAGGATGGCGCCGGCGACCGCGCCCACGAACTTCTGGTTGCGGAAGAAGTGCATGTCGAGCATCGGGTACGGGGTCCGCAGCTCCCACAGCGCGAACGCGGCGAGGACGGCGACACCGATCGCCGCCGGGACCAGCACCTCGGCGGAGGTCCAGCCGTGCTCCGGACCGGTGATGATCGCGTACACGGCGGCGGTCATGCCGATGGTGGAGAGCAGCGCGCCGAGGAGGTCGGGGCGGTCACCCTGGGGGTTCTTCGACTCGGGGACGAGCTTGAGTACGGCGACCAGGCCGATGACCGCGACCGGGATGTTGATGAGGAAGATCATTCCCCACCAGAAGTGGTCGAGGATCACGCCGCCGATCAGCGGTCCTGCGGCGAAGCCGAGCGAGCTGACGGTGGCCCAGAGGGCGATGGCCTTCACGCGCTCGGAGTCGTCGAAGATCTGCATCACGACGGCGAGCGTGGTGGTCATCAGGAGCGCGCCGCCGACGCCCATGCCCGCGCGGGCGGCGATCAGCTGCCCGGTGGAGTCGGCCAGACCGGCGGCGAGCGAGCCGAGCCCGAAGAGCGCGAGACCGACGGCGAGCAGCTTCTTGCGGCCGTAGCGGTCGGCCGCGTTCCCGGCGCTGAGGAGGAGGCCGGACTGGACGAGCGAGTAGGCGTTGATCATCCACTGGATGTCGCTGGTGGAGGCGTGCAGCTCCGAGGTGAGCGAGGGGATGGCGACGCTGAGGACGGTGTTGTCGAGGAGCACGGTGAGCTGGGCGAGACAGATGACGCCGAGGATCAGCCAGCGCTGTGGGTGGCCGCCGGTAGCCGTCATGGGCACTCCTATACGGTGTACGAGGCAGAAGCTCGTACACCGTATAAGAGGTCTCGTACGCTGTATAGCGCTTTTATTTCTCCTTCTGGGTGGTCAGGTCGTAGAAGGTCGTTCCGCCGACGGTGGTGGCGGTGAAGTTCTCCTGGACCCAGCTGCTGATCTCGGAGCCTCCGCCCATGCCGCCGCCGCCCATCCCTCCGCCGCCGATGAAGTAGTGGATCTTGCCCTCGGCGACGTACTGCTTGAACTGGGCGAGGGTCGGGGACGGGTCGCTGCCGTTGAAGCCGCCGATCGCCATCACGGGCTTCTCGGTGGCGAGCTGGTAACTGGCCGCGTTCTGGGCGCCGATCGCGGCGGCGGCCCAGGTGTACGCGTCGGCCTCCTGGAGCAGCTTCGCCTTGGCCTCCGCGCCGACGGTGGCGCCGTTGAGGAGACCGCCCATGCCGCCGCCTCCGCCCATGGCTCCGCGCTCGCCGGTGGGGGGCTGGCCGTTGCCCTGGCCGGTGGGGGGCTGGCCGCCCTGGCCACCGGGGGCCTGGCCGCCGCCCGGGAAGCCGTTCGGGGGCTGCATGCCGCCGTTCTGGGGGCCGCCACCGCCGCCCATCCCCTGGCCGCCGCCCATGCGTTGGCCGCCCGGGCCGCGGCCGCCGAAGCCGGCGCCCGACGGGCCCGCTGTGACGATCGAGCCCTGGTGGCCGGTGGAGAGCGTCTCCAGGGTGTACGCGAACGGGCCCGCGAGGCCCGCCGCCAGGCCGAGGCCCGCCGCGGCGAGGCCCAGGCGCCGGTCGATCCGGCCCGCGGCGAGCAGGCCGAGCGCGGCCACCGTGCCCGCGCCGAGCACCGTCCAGCGCAGCCACGGCAGGTAGTCCGGCGTACGGCCGAGCAGCACCCAGCCCCACCAGGCCGTCACACCCACCGCGACCGCGAGCCCCGCCGAGGCGAGGAGCCGGGTCCGCTCCTCCCACAGCACCGCCGCGCCCATGCCGATCAGGGCGGCGAGGTACGGGGCCAGGGCCACCGTGTAGTACTCGTGGAAGATGCCGGCCATGAAGCTGAAGACGCCCAGCGTCATCAGCAGCGCCCCGCCCCACACCAGGAACGCGGCGCGGGCCGTGTCGGTGCGCGGCGCCCGCCAGGTGACGACCAGTCCGGCGGCGAGCAGGATCAGCGCGGCGGGGAGCAGCCAGGAGATCTGGCCGCCGATGGAGTCGTTGAACATGCGGAGCAGCCCGGTCTCGCCCCAGCCACCGCCCTGCCCGCCGCCACCGCCGCCACCACGTCCGCCGCCACCGCCGCCGCCGACGCTGCCGACCTCGTTGCCGTTGATGCGGCCGAGGCCGTTGTAGCCGAAGGTCAGCTCCAGGAAGCTGTTGTTCTGCGAGCCGCCGATGTACGGGCGCGAGGCCGCCGGCCAGAGCTCGACGAGCGCGACCCACCAGCCGCCGGAGACGATCAGTGCGAGGCCCGCGAGGCCCAGCTGCCCGAACCTCCGCAACGGCCGGGCCGGGGCGCACACCGCGTACACGAGCGCGAGCGGCGGCAGGATCAGGAACGCCTGGAGGGTCTTCGTCAGGAACGCGAAACCGAACGCGACCCCCGCCGCGACCAGCCATTTCGTCCCGCCCTCGGCCGACTCCAGAGCCCGCAGCACGCCGTAAACGGCCACGGTCATCAGCAGCGCGAGCAGCGCGTCCGGGTTGTTGAAGCGGAACATCAGCGCGGCGACCGGGGTCAGCGCGAGCACCGCGCCCGCGATCAGGCCGGCGCCCGCCCCGAAGCGGCGGCGGACGGCCGCGTACAGCACGGCGACCGTGCCCACGCCCATCAGCACCTCGGGCAGCAGGATCTGCCAGGAGCCGAGGCCGAAGAGGCGGACGGAGAGCGCCATCGGCCAGAGCGCGGCCGGCGGCTTGTCGACGGTGATGGCGTTGGCCGCGTCGAGCGAGCCGAAGAAGAACGCCTTCCAGCTCTCGCCGCCGGCCTGGACGGCCGCCGAGTAGAAGGAGTTGGCGTAGCCGGAGGCGCTCAGGTTCCAGACGTAGAGCGCGGTGGTGACGGCGAGCAGGCCGAGGAAGGCGGGGCGCACCCAGGGCGCGTCCTCGGGCCGGCCGCGCCACAGCCGGGCGAGCCGCCCGGCGGTCTGGGGGGCCGCGTGGGCGCCCGGTCCGGCGTCGGCCGAGTTCGCGGGGTTCGCGGGAGGGGTCAGTGCGGTCATCGGTCGGCCCCCGTGGGGTGTCGGCGCTCCGGGAAGACCCAGAGCCGGAAGAGCAGGAAGCGCAGCACGGTCGCGGCGAGGTTGGCGACGACGAGCACGGCGAGTTCGGTGGAGTGGGCGGGGTCGCCGCTCGCCGCGCCGAGCGCGGCGAGCGAGCCGCTGGTCAGGGCGAGGCCGATGGCGAAGACGACGAGTCCCTGCGCCTGGTGGCGGACGGCCCGGTCGCGGCCGCGGACGCCGAAGGTGAGCCGCCGGTTGGCGGCCGTGTTGGCGACGGCGGAGACGAGGAGGGCGGCGGCGTTGGCGAGCTGGGCGCCGGTGCCGAGCCGGAAGAGGGAGTAGAGCGCGAGGTAGAAGAGCGTGGAGAGCACGCCGACCACGCAGAAGCCGACGAGCTGGCGGGCGAGTCCGCCGGGGACGCCGGACAGCTCGCGGTCGCGCGGGTCGTCGCCGAAGGGCCGGGCGAGCCGGTCCAGCGGCAGCGAGCCGGTCGCGAGCGCCCGCCCGACCCGCCACACGCCCTTGAGGTCGTCGGTCGCGGTCTTCACGAGGTGCACGGTCGAGTCGGGGTCGTCGACCCAGTCGACCGGCACCTCGTGGATCCGCAGCCCGGCCCGCTCGGCGAGCACCAGCATCTCGGTGTCGAAGAACCAGCCGGTGTCCTCGACCATCGGCAGCAGCCGCTCGGCGACATCGCGCCGGATCGCCTTGAAGCCGCACTGGGCGTCGGAGAAGCGGGCGGCGAGCGAGCCGCGCAGGATCAGGTTGTAGGCGCGGGAGATGAACTCCCGCTTGGGCCCGCGCACCACCCTCGAGGAGCGGGCGAGCCGGGAGCCGATGGCCAGGTCGGAGTGGCCGGAGATCAGCGGCGCGACCAGCGGGAGCAGCGCGTTGAGGTCGGTGGACAGGTCCACGTCCATGTAGGCGAGGACGGGGGCGTCGGAGGCCGACCACACGGTGCGCAGCGCCCGGCCGCGCCCCTTCTGTTCGAGCCGTACGGACCGCACCTCGGGCAGTTCGGCGGCGAGGGCGGCGGCGATGCCGGGGGTGGCGTCGGTGGAGGCGTTGTCGGCGACGGTGACGCGGAAGCCGTACGGGAAGGTGCGCTTCAGGTGCGCGTGGAGCCGGCGGACGCACGGCTCCAGGTCCTTCTCCTCGTTGTAGACGGGGATCACCACGTCCAGAACGGGCCGTCCCGCGTCGCTCACCGGCAGGTGCTCCCGGGCGGGGAGGGAGCCGGGGGCCTGCGTCGCGGGCCCCGCGAGGGTGTGGGTTCGCATGTCCACGACCCTCACCGGGCCCGCTGTCACGCCTGTGTGCTGAGCCTGTGGTCCGCCTGTGAGTGCGTCTGTGAGTGCGTCTGTACAGCGATTCCGGCGGGTGCCTCATCGGGCGTTTCGGCGGGTGCTTCGGCGGGTGCTTCGGCGGGTGCTTCGGCCGGCAGCCGGACGCTGAAGACGGTCCGTCCCGGGACGGAGTCCACGGTCACCTCGCCGCCGTGGGCGACGACGACGGCCCGGACGATGGCGAGGCCGAGCCCCGTCGACCCGGCCTGCCGGGAGCGGGAGGCGTCGCCGCGCGCGAAGCGTTCGAAGACGGCGGGCAGCAGCTCCGGCGGGATGCCGGGCCCGTCGTCCTCCACCTCGACGACGACCGCCGCGCCCTCGGCCCGTACGCGGGCGGTGACGGTGGTGCCGGGCGGGGTGTGGGTCCGGGCGTTGGCGAGCAGGTTGAGCAGCACCTGCTGGAGCCGGGTGCCGTCGCCGCGTACGGCCGACGGCCCGGCCTCCTCGGGCAGTTCAAGGCGCCACCGGTGGTCAGGACCGGCGGCGCGGACGTCCCCGACGGCGTCCACGAGGAGCGGGACGAGGTCGGTGCTCTCGTACGAGAGGGGGCGTCCGGCGTCGAGCCGGGCGAGCAGCAGCAGGTCCTCCACCAGGCCCGTCATCCGGGCGGCCTCGGACTCGATCCGGCCGAGCGCGTGCCGGGTGTCGGGCCCGCACTCCTCCCGTCCGCGCCGGGTGAGTTCGGCGTAGCCGCGGATGGAGGCGAGCGGGGTGCGCAGTTCGTGGCTGGCATCGGCGACGAACTGCCGGACCTGCGTCTCGCTCCGCTGGCGGGAGTCGAGGGCCGCGTGGACGTGGTCGAGCATCCGGTTGAGCGCCGCGCCGACCTGCCCGACCTCGGTCCGGGGATCGGCCTCGGCCTCCGGGACCCGCTGGTGGAGCGCCACCTCGCCGCTGTGCAGCGGCAGCCGGGCGACCTGGGAGGCGGTGGCGGCGACCCGGCGCAGCGGCCGCAGCGCGATCCGTACGAGCACCGTCCCGGCGAGGGAGGCGGCGGCGAGCGAGGCGCCGGTGAGGCTGAGTTCGACGAGGACGAGGGTGGAGAGGGCGCTCTCGACCTCGGTGAGCGGGATGCCGGTGAGGAAGGTGCCGTGGATGCCCTGGGTGTGGACGACCCGGTACGAGCCGAGCCCGCCGGGCAGTTCGACGGTGTGTGCCCGCCCGTCGCGGGGGACGGCGGCGAGCGCGGTCTCCTGCGCCGCGTCCAGCTCCCTGACGGGGAAGAGCGGCCGGTCGCCCGTGCCGCTGCCG
This sequence comes from Streptomyces sp. NPDC059201, assembly GCF_042754585.1. Taxonomy (NCBI): domain Bacteria; kingdom Bacillati; phylum Actinomycetota; class Actinomycetes; order Kitasatosporales; family Streptomycetaceae; genus Streptomyces; species Streptomyces sp. NPDC059201. The sequence continues at coordinate 49,095 of NZ_JBHZBB010000015.1, read as the reverse complement.
GCCACCTCCGTCGAGTACCCGGCCTCGGTGATCTCCCCGCCGTCCACGACGGCGCCGAGCGTCCCGATCGGGGAGCCCGGCGAGCCGAGGAAGGCGAGGCGTTCGCGGTCCCGGCCCCCGGGGTCGCCGCCGGGCGGCGCGTCCGGCGGCCCGGCGGCCCGCTGGGCGAGCCCGGTCAGCTGCTCGTCGGCCCGGTCGTAGAGGTAGGAGCGGTACGCGATGGTGGTGACCGTGCCGATGACGGCCGCGACGACGGCGATCAGCGCGACGGCGGAGACCACCAGCCGCGTCCGCAGCGACCACGGCCGCCGGGAGCGGAGCGGCATGAGGGCCTACTCCCCCGGCTTGATGAGGTAACCGGCCCCCCGCCGGGTGTGGATCATCGGCGAGCGCCCGGCGTCGATCTTCCGGCGCAGGTAGGAGATGTACAGCTCGACGACGTTGGCCTGGCCGCCGAAGTCGTACGACCACACCCGGTCGAGGATCTGCGCCTTGCTGAGCACCCGGCGCGGGTTGCGCATCAGGTACCGCAGCAGCTCGAACTCGGTGGCGGTGAGGTGGATCGAGTCCCCGCCCCGGGTGACCTCGTGGCTGTCCTCGTCGAGGGTGAGGTCGCCGACCGCGAGCACCGACTCGCTGCGGGCCTGCGCCGCGCCCGAGCGCCGGATCAGGCCGCGCAGCCGGGCGACGACCTCCTCCAGGCTGAACGGCTTGGTGACGTAGTCGTCGCCGCCGGCCGTGAGCCCCGCGATCCGGTCCTCGACGGCGTCCTTCGCCGTCAGGAAGAGGACCGGCACCTCGGGCAGCTCGCGCCGGATCGAGCCGAGCAGGCTGAGCCCGTCGACGTCCGGAAGCATGATGTCCAGGATGACGACGTCGGGCCGGAACTCCCGCACCGCCCGCAGGGCACCGGCGCCGTCGCCGGCGCTGCGCACCTGCCAGCCCTCGTAGCGCAGGGCCATGGAGAGCAGCTCGGAGAGGGATGCCTCGTCGTCCACGACGAGGACGCGGACGGCGGTGCCGTCGGCACGGAGCAGATCGGCGCGGGTGCCGCGGCGGGCTGAAGTGCTGCGAGTGGTGACGGTCATGGCTTCACGCTCGCCGCCGCCGCTGAGATCCCTCTTTCGCTTTCCTGTGAATTCCCTGAGAAAGCCGTACGTCTCCTGACGCCTCCCGACGCCTCCCGGCTCAGCGTTTCACGTGAAACAACGCGGCGCCGTTGTCGTGCAGGACCGCCCGGAGCCAGTCGTCGCCGAGCCCGAGTCGTTCGAGGGCGTGGAGCTGGTGGACGTACGGGTACGGGATGTTCGGGAAGTCGGAGCCGAGCAGGACCCGGTCCTGGAGGTCGGCCAGCCGCTTGAGCGCGTCGCGCGGGAAGGGCGCGAGCCGCTCGCTGAAGTCCGTGAACGCCATGGTGGTGTCCAGGAACACGCCCTCGTACCGCTCCGCGAGCCCGAGGAAGTCCTCGTACTCCGGCATGCCCATGTGCGCGACGACCAGCCGCAGCCGCGGATACCGGGCGAGCAGCTCCCCGACCGGTCCCGGCCCGGTGAAGGCGCCGGGCGCGGGCCCGGAGCCGCAGTGGATGACGATCGGCGTCCCGCTGTCGGCCAGCAGCCCCCACACCTCGTCGAGCAGCGGATCGTTCGGGTCGAAGCCGCCGACCTGGAGGTGCACCTTGAAGACCCGTGCCCCGTCGTCGAGGGCCTGGCGCACGTACGCGGCGGCCCCGGGCTCAGGGAAGAAGGTCGCGGTGTGCAGACAGTCGGCCGTCCGCGCGGCGAACTCGGCGGCCCAGGAGTTCAGCCAGGCGCCCATCCCGGGCTTGTGCGGATAGAGCATCGAGGTGAAGGCGAGCACCCCGAAGCCGCGCAGCAGCTCGACGCGGCGCTCCTCCTCCTCGCGGTAGGTGATGGGCCAGGGCTGCCCGGTCAGCGGCCCGACCGCGTCGAAGTACGCCCAGACCTTGTCGAGGACGTTCTTCGGCATGAAGTGCGTGTGTACGTCGACGAGCCCGGGCAGCCCGAGCCGCGCGGCCAGCCCCCGCACGGCCGCGGCCTCGGTCTCCATGCCTGCCCCCTGGGCCGCGATGGCCTCGGCCTCATGCCCGCACATGGCTGTCACCCCGTTCGGCCTTCCCGATGTGGATGCTGTACGCGTCGTACCAGGAGGAGGGCGGTTCGAGCCCCGAGATCAGCGACTGGGTCATGTGATCACCCTCGCCGGGCGGGTCGGACGATGTCCACGGGTCGCAGGCAAAGGGATCCAAGACTTTACGCAGTCCGCCCGACTTCTCGTCAGAACAGCCCGGCCTGCTCGTTCCGGCTCTCGGGGGCCGCGCCGACGGGCACGCTCCAGGCGTCGCCGTCCCCGCCCCGCTCCAGCCCCCAGCCGCCGAGCAGCCGCCCGTCGAGCGCGAGGTGACGTCCGTCGGGGGCGAGCAGATGGAGGTCGGGCCCGGCGGCGGCGAGCACCCGCCCGGTGACGACCCCGCCGTCGACGAGCTCGCTCACACTCCCGTCGAGCGGCGGAAGGGAGGTGAACAGGGAGGAAGGGCTCAGACCGAAGACCTCCCCATGGTCGTACGCGGCGAAGGGCAGCGCCTCCAGGGTCTCCCCCCAGCCCGCGACGCCCAGGGCTCGCCCGTACAGCTCCTCGATCTCCACGGCCCGGGCGCCGGCGTCCGGGAGGGCCACCCGCAGCGCCCTCTTCCGGTCGTACGAGACCCGGTCGGGCACGCCGAGCGCCTGCCGCAGTACTTCCTCGGTCCTCCGGGCGGCCATCAGCGGACCCCGTCCGAGCCAGCAGAAGGCGACGGCGCCCTGTTCGAGAAGGCGCGCGTCCCCCCGGTGCTCCCCGGTGATCCCGACCTTGACGGTGCCGGGCCCGAACCAGGCGAGGTAGACGCGGTAGGGCCGGGGGTCGTCGGCGAAGGTGTCGGCGGCGACCGAATGGGCCCGGTCGAGCCGCGCGCACTCGGGGCAGAGCCCTCCGGTCGAGCGTCCGGGCACGGCAGCGGCGACCGGACAGGCGTTCCCGCGCACGCCCGCGCAGGCCCGACCCCCCACGGCCCGGAAGACGAGCGCCTGCCCGTAGACGACGGGGCTCACCCGCCCACCCCACCACCGCAGCCCGGCCGATCCCCCGCGCCACCCGACGCCGCCACTCCGCCACACGGCCAGGCCACCTCCCACTCCACGCTCCGCCCCTCCAGTCTCCGACACCTCAGACGTGCCCCCTCAGGGCAGGACGTAGATCCGGGTCCCGTCCGGGCAGGGATCGCCGACCTCGCGCATGCAGCCGCGCTCGATGAGCAGCCGGACGCAGTCGCGGACGCGCTCGCCGGAGAGGCCCGTGCGGCGGGTGACGTCCTGGGGGCGGCAGCGGACGCCGCCGCGGACGAGGGCGGGGGCGAGGAAGGTGGCGACGGCCCGCATGTCGCCGCTGATCTCCCAGGACTCGACGAGTTCCTGCGCGCTGAGCCCGGGCGGGGCCTCGGCGCCCCGCTGGCGGGGGACGGCGAAGGTCCGCTCAAGGGAGTCGGCGACCCTTGAGAGGCTGTGCCGCGTCTCGCGCAGCAGTTCGGCGTACCCGAGGAGGTCGGCGGCGTCCTCGTCGAACCGTCCCTCCAGCCGGACGAGGACGTCGACGAGCTCGGGCGGCAGCAGGGACCCGCTGTGGGCCGGGGCCGGTTCGAGCCCGTAGCCGCCGTGCCGCTGCACCTCGGCCACCAGCTCGCCCACCCAGGCCCGGAACGGCCCGGCCTCGGGCGAGCGGCAGGCGGTGACGAGCTGTACGAGTCCGGGGAGGCTCACCATGCGCGCGGTGCCTCGGATGCCGCTGCGCGCGAGTATGTCCGGGCTGGGGGCCAGTTCGCGGGCCGGCGCGAGGCACCAGGCGGGCAGCGCCACGCTCCGCAGCGCCTCGCGCGCCCCCGCGTACCCCAGCCGCCGGGCCACGTCCACGACGGGGAACCAGTGCGCCCCGTCGACGGCGGTGAGCCGCCTCAACCGGCCCCCCGCGGCGGCCCGTACGAAGTCATCGATGTCGATCGCGTCCAACGATCATCACCTCCACCCGCACGCTAGGCCGAAGGCATATTCAACTGACATGCAAATCAGATGGGTTCACCCAAAAGGGGAAGGCCCCGGGCAAACCCGGGGCCTTCGTACGAGTCTCCGCGCGCGGACCTCGGTCCTCGTTCCGCTACGCCTAGCGGGCGACGAACTGCGTGAGGATCGCCTGCACCTCGTAGATGTCCACGCCCTTGGTGAACGTCTTGGTGACGGGCAGCTGCTGGCCCGAGATCCAGATCTTCAGCTCGGCGTCGAGGTCGAAGGTGCCGGCCGTCTCGACGGCGAAGTGCGTGATGCTCCGGTACGGGATCGAGTGGTACTCGACCTTCTTGCCGGTGATGCCCTGCTTGTCGACCAGCACGAGCCGCCGGTCGGTGAAGAAGATGGTGTCGCGGATCAGCAGGTAAGCGGCGTGCACCTGCTCCCCCTGCCCGAGCAGCCGCGCGTAGTCCTGCTGCGCCTGCGCCGGATCGATCGCGTGCGCGTTCCCGAAGAGCGCCATGGCTCTACCCCCCACTTTTCAGACAAAAAATATGATCACCCGAACCTAACCCCACCCACCCCGCCCCTGGCAACGGTCTCTCCCGGGAACCACAACACAAGAGGCCCCGGACTCACGTCCGGGGCCTCTCACCTATGTGCACTCGGCAGGATTCGAACCTGCAACCTTCTGATCCGTAGTCAGATGCTCTATCCGTTAAGCTACGAGTGCTTGTTCTGTTTTCTTGTCTTCGCTCCCCGGCCTTTCGGCCCGCTCGCGGCGACAGGAAGAACATTACATGACTGCCGCCGTCCTGTGAAATCCGATGAGACCACCCCCTCTGACCTGCGAAAACGCCGTCAGGGGCGGTCTCGGGCGGAGGGGCGGAGCAGGGGCTTCCGGGGGTGGAAACGGGGGCGGAGGGGCGGAAAGAGACCGGGGTCACATGCGCGGGGCGCATGGATCGGGGCGGGGCACAAGAGGGCCCCTGGCCCCGGCACCACGGTCGGGAAACGGAAGAAGCCCCGGCCGTGGGGCCGGGGCTTCTTCTGAGGGCGGAGGCGGAGGGATTTGAACCCTCGATGGGCGGTAAAACCCAAACCGCATTAGCAGTGCGGCGCCATAGACCGGACTAGGCGACGCCTCCTCGCACCCCGCGCATGCGCGGAAGGTGCGTGCAGATGATGACACAGGCGAGCCTGGTGTCACCAATCGCTTTCACCGTACTAGGCGGGCGGGGCCCAGGGCAAAGCCCCCGGCGCGTCCCGGGACCCCCGCCCCCGCCCGGCGCACCCCGGTTGCGCAACGCCCGGAGGGCCGGAGCGTTAGGGGAGGCGGAGGCTCCCCTCCGCCCTTTCCCCCTCCGTTCCTCCTTCCCGCCTCACCCGCCCCTTCTCCCCCCTCCCCTGCCGTACGTATCCGGAGTCGTTCCATGCCGCTGCGCCGTCTCGTTCTCTCCGCCCTCCTCGCCGCCGGGCTCGCCGGCACCGTCGTCGGTACCGCCGTCGGTGCCGCCTCGGCCGTGCCGCTGCCGCCGCTGCCGTTGATCTCGCCGCCGGACTCGCTGACGGTGACCGTCTCCGGGAGCGGGAATCCGGACGCCGACGGGAGCTGGAAGCTGACCTGCGACGCACGGCCGCAGGGCGACCATCCGGCGGCCGAGCGGGCCTGCGAGCGCCTGGAGGACTTCGCGCGCGCCGGGGGGAACCCCTTCGCGCCGGTGCCGGAGGACGCGTTCTGCGCGCAGGTGCACGGCGGGCCCGTGACGGCCCAGGTGACGGGCACCTGGCAGGGGCGGCGGATCGACGCCCGTTTCTCCCGTGCGAACGGCTGCGAGATCGAGCGCTGGGAGAACGTGGAACCTCTCCTTCCGAGCATCCGGGCCTGACGATCGGGGGTGTCGTTAGACTCCCTCAGTGACAGGGCCGCCGCCCGAGGGGCAAGATGGGGCCGGCCCGCCGTCACGGCACATGCCGGACGGCGCACACCGCGGGCACAGCCCGGGGGCAATTGCAGGCGTCAGGGAGGAAACGTCGTCGTGAGCAGCAGGCCATCCCGAGGCGCTGCTCGCCTCGCAGCCATACTCGACGCCCTCCCCGACGGCCTCGTGCTCGTCAACTGCAACGGCACGGTCGTCAACGCCAACACCATCGCGCTCGGCATGTTCGAGACCCCCGGCACCGCGCTCGTCGGGCGCGGGCTGCTCGATCTGCTGCCGTCCTTCGACTCGCGCCTGATCCCCGGCTCCATGCGCCGCCCCGATCCGGCGGACGAGCGCGGCCGGACCACGCCGACCCGGATGATGGCCCGCCGCACGGACGGCGGCGAGTTCCCGGTCGAGGTGACGAGCGCCAGCCTGGAGGACGGGCGTGAGGCGTACGACTCGTACAGCAGCTACACCGGCGACGAGCTGCTGATGCTCGTCGTCCGCGACCTCACCGGCACCCTCGACACCGAGGCCGAGCTGGCCCGCTCGCAGCGCCAGACCGAGATGATCCTGCGGGCCGCCTCCGAGGGCGTCGTCGGCACGGACACCGACGGCCGGGTCGTCCTCGTGAACCCCGCCTTCGCCCAGATCCTGGGCTACCGGGCCGGCGAGCTCGGCGGTGCCGAGCTGCACCCGCTGATCCTCGCCAAGCGCGCCGACGGCACCCCGTTCCCGTACGAGGAGTCCCCGCTCGCCGACACGCTCAAGTCCGGCCGCAAGCACCGGGTGCGCGGTCAGGTGCTGTGGTCGAAGGCCGGCGACCGCGTGCCGGTCGACCTGACGACCGCTCCGGTGCGGGACGGCGACCAGCTCGTCGGCGCGGTGATGACCTTCACCGACCGCAGGCCGCACGAGGAGCTGGTCGAGAAGCACGCCGTCGAGCTCGCCGACCGGGCCGAGCGGCACGCGGCCGAACGCGAGGCGCAGGCCGAGAAGTACGCCGCCCTCGCCTCCCGGCACGCCCAGCTGACCGCCGTCCTGGCCGAGTCGCTGCGCGGGCCCCTTGAGGAGCTGCGCGGCGAGCTGGGTTCGCTCGCCGCCGACGACGGCGTGCAGCTGTGGCCCGAGGCCAACCAGGTGCTGCACCACCTCGTCGCCGGGTACGCCCGGATGACCGCCCTCGTCGACAACGTCCTCGGCTACCAGCGCCTGGACGCCGGCGAGGAGGAGCTGGACCGGAAGGTCGCGCTGCTCGACGGGATCGTGACCGGCGGCATCGACGCGGCCGTGGAGCTGATCGGCCCGGGCCGGGCGCAGTTCGCCGTGCACGCGCCGCCGATCGAGGCCGAGGTCGACGCCGGCCGGCTGACGACCGCGCTCGCCCACCTCGTCGCGGACGTGGCCGGGGTCGACGCCACCGGCAAGACCCGCGCCTCGGCGCAGGGCGCCGCCACCCCCGCCGACTCGACGATCGTGGTCGCGGCGGCCCAGCGCGGCGAGGTCGTCCGCATCGAGGTCCGCGGTCCGTACGCGGGCGGCGACCCCGTCCACGGCCCCATCGTGCGCGGCATCGTGGCCGCCCACGGCGGCGTCGTACAGACCCACGAGGTACCGGGGACGAGCGGCGGCGCGTACGTCCTGGAGGTCCCGATCGGGGCAGGGCGGGGAACCGTTCCCGCAGCCGAACCGAAGCCTGAGGCGAAGTCTGAGCCCGGGTCTGGGTCTGAGCTTGAGGTGAGGTCCGGGCAGCAGCCCGCTCCCGTTCCCCCGGCCGGGCAGAAGACCGGGCCGGAGGCACCCCGAAGTGGCGGCGTGCCCGCGCTGCCCGCGCAGGCGTCCGGGCCCGTGGACGGCGAGACCCTGGGTGGGGCCTCGGGCGGTCCGGGGCGGCGGCGGGCCCGGCGCGGGTCCACCGACGCGTTCCTGGAGAGCCCGGTCTCCCCGGAGGGCGGTGCCGGGGCGGTGGCCGTGCCGGCCGCCGGTGGCGGACGCCGCCGCGCCCGTACGGAGGAGACCGCGGGTCCCGCCGAACTGATCCCCGCCCAGCAGTCCACGGGCGTCGAGCCGACCGGACGCCGCCGGGGCCGCCCGGCCGAGGGCGCCGTCGTGACCGCCGCCGAGGGCGCGCAGGAGCGGCCCGCGCTGGGTGCCGCCGTGCCGCCGCAGGGCGTCGCCGTCGACCCGGCCGGTGTCCCCGCCCAGGCCGCCTTGCCGGCCGCGCCGCAGGGTGTACTCGCCGTGGCCTCCCTGGAGAGCGCCGAGGGCGCCGAGGGTGGTGAGCGGCCGACCGGCCGCCGGCGGCGTGCGCTCGCCGCCGCGCAGGAGCGCGCCGCCGCGGCCGAAGCGGGCCCCCGCACACCGTTCGCCCTGCCCCCGGCCGAGGCCGACCGCGAGGACCCGACGGCCGTACAGGACGAGGACGGGACCGAACACCCGGAGCGGTACGAGGGACAGCGCCCCGACGAGCACGCGAACGGACACGGGGCCCAGCACCCGGACAGGCGCGGGGAGCCGCACCTGGGCAGTCACGCGGACTCAGACGGGGTGCAGCACCCGAACCGGCACCCCGGCCAGCCCGCGGACCAGCACCCGGACCGGCACGGAGCCCAGCCTGGAGGCAGCCCCACGCCCGGGCGGGATCACGAGGCGGTACGAGACGTACCCGCGCTCGGTCACACTCCCCCGCAGCCGCATCCGCATCCGCTTCCGGCGGCACCGGCGGCGCCCGGGGCCCCGTCGGCCACGCCGGTCCCGGCCACGGGTCTGGCGCCGGTCGCCGCCCCCCTGGCCGTACCGCCGGCCGCTCCGACGGCCGTACCGCCGACCGCTCCGACGGCCGTACCGCCGGCCGGCCCGGCGGCGACGCCCGCGCACGGCACCGGAACGGCCTCCGGCAACGGCACCGGTTCCGTACCGCTGCCTCCCGAGCTCCCGATGCCGACCCCGAATCCAACCCCCGCACCGACCCCCGCCCCCACGGCCACCCCTGCTACCCCGGCCACCCCGGTCCCCCCGGCGGCTCCGCTGCCGAAGGACTCGACGCAGGGGCGGGCGTTCAGCGTGCGGACGCTCGGGCAGGGGGTGCCGTTCGCGCCACCGGCGCAGGCCGGGACTCCCGTCGCGGCGCCGTCGAACGGTTCGGGCCGGCGCCGGAAGCTCGCGACGCCGCCGGAGCTCGACCCGCCCGCCCCGACACCGGCCCCGGCGCCGCTGCCCGCCGCCGCCGCGCCCGTACCGCCGCCCGTGTCCGAGGGGCGGGGGCGCGCGTACGCGATAGGGGCGCCCGCCGAGGGGTCCGCCGAGGGGCCCGAGCCGCTGGACGGTCCCGGGGGCGCGGTCGAGGTCGTCAACCGGCCCGCACCGCTGCCCGTCGACGACGAGATGCCGCCGGAGCCGCTCGACAACCCGCGCCGGCTGCTCGTCTGGCCCGCGCCGGACGTGTCCACCCAGCAGGCGCTGAGCGACCGCGGCTACCGGCCGGTGATCGTGCACTCCCGCGAGGAGGTCGACGCGCAGATCGCCGCCTTCCCGGCCGCGCTCTTCGTCGACCCGCTGACCGGGCCGATCACCCGGACCGCGCTCCAGTCGCTGCGCCAGGCGGCCGTCGCCGCCGAGGTGCCGGTGCTGCTCGCGGCCGGACTCGGGCAGGCGGGCCGGGAGGAGGCGTACGGCGCCGATCCCGCCGTCCTGCTCAAGGCGCTCGCGCCGCGCGACAGCGAGCAGCACCCCTCGCGGGTGCTGGTCATCGAGGAGAACGAGCACATCGCGGCCGCCCTCGCCGCCACCCTGGAGCGGCGCGGGATGCAGGTCGTGCGCGCGGCCACGGACACCGAGGCGGTGGCGCTGGCCGCCGAGACCCGGCCGAACCTGGTGGTCATGGACCTCATGCAGGTACGCCGCAGGCGGGCCGGGATCATCGACTGGCTGCGGGCGAACGGGCAGCTCAACCGCACCCCGCTCGTCGTCTACACCTCGGCCGACCTCGACGACGAGAAGCTGCCGGAGCTGTCCTCCGGCGAGACGGTCCTCTTCCTGGCCGAGCGCTCCAACAGCGGCGAAGTGCAGGCCCGGATCGTCGACCTGCTGGCGAAGATCGGCACCAACTGACGGCATAAGGCGGCGGGGGGAGGGCTCGAAGCCCTCCCCCCGCCGCAATCGCTAAGTGCTGGCCAGAGCTGTTCAGAGCTGGGTGACGTCCAGCTCGCCCTCCGCGTACTGCCTGCGGATGACCTTCTTGTCGAACTTGCCGACGCTGGTCTTCGGGACCGCCCGCACGATCGCCCAGCGCTCCGGCAGCTGCCACTTCGCGATGCCGCCCTCGGTCGCGAGGAAGTCCCGCAGGGTCGTGTAGTCGGCGCTCTCGCCCTCCTTGAGGACGACGGTCGCGAGCGGGCGCTCGCCCCACTTCTCGTCGGGGACGGCGACGACGGCGGCCTCGGCGACGGCCGGGTGGGCCATGATCGCGTTCTCCAGCTCGACGCTGGAGATCCACTCGCCGCCGGACTTGATGACGTCCTTGGCCCGGTCGGTGAGGGTGAGGAAGCCGTCGGGGCTGATCACGCCGACGTCGCCGGTCTTCAGCCAGCCGTCCTCGCTGAACTTGTCCTCGGGCCGGATCGGCTCGCTGTCCCGGCCGCCGAAGTACGCGCCCGCGATCCAGGTGCCGCGCACCTCCAGCTCGCCGGCCGACGCGCCGTCCCAGGGCAGGTGCTCGCCGCTGGGACCGACCAGGCGGGCCTCGACGCCGGCGGGGAAACGTCCCTGCGTGACGCGGTACGGCCACTCCTCCTCCGGGGTCAGCCCGGCCGGCGGGTGCGCCATCGTGCCGAGCGGGGAGGTCTCCGTCATGCCCCAGGCGTGACAGAGGCGGACGCCCAGCCGGTCGTACGCCTCCATGAGGGAGGGCGGACAGGCGGCGCCGCCGATGGTGACCTGCTTCATGGAGGAGAGGTCGCGCGGGTTGGCGGTGACCTCGGCGAGCAGGCCCTGCCAGATGGTGGGGACGGCGGCGGCGTGGCTCGGCTTCTCGCGCTCGATCATCTCGGCGAGCGGGGCCGGCTGGAGGAAACGGTCCGGCATGAGCATGTTGATGCCGGTCATGAAGGTGGCGTGCGGCAGGCCCCAGGCGTTGACGTGAGTCTGTGGCTCTAAAGGGGTACGGCCTGTTTCACCTAATCAGGGCCAGGGTGGCGGGTCCGTCGGCGAGGGCCTGGTCGACCTCAGCCTCGACGGCGGCCTCGACGGGCCGTTCCCACAGGAAGTCAAGCGACCAACCCGCGCGAGTCCCGAGAGGGCCGCGGCAGATCTTGACGGGGGCCCATGGGTCCGGCTCCCACACGGGGTGAACCTCGACCGTGACGCCTCGCAAGTACCCTTCGGGGCTGCGGTGGTCGTACAGGGCGACGCGCCGAATCACCTGGCGCAGCAAGGCGTTCGCCTCGACCGCGTTCAGCAACTTCCACTCGGCGAGCAGGCCGACGACCAGGGGGCGGAAGTCCTCGCGGCGCGGTGCCTCCTCCTGTTCGTCTTCCTTGCCCAACTTGTTCAGGTCGGCGACCAACGATCCCTTGCGGCCGACCAGTTTGTCGCGCACGCGCGCGAACGAGTCGCCGGGGTATTTGTCGGGGTCCATGGCGTTGTCCTCGATCAGACGGTCGATGGCCCCCTCGATCTTGGTCAACTCGCGCTGTAGCCATGCCCGCTCGCGCTTCGCCCGCTCGCGCGGGTCCTCGACTTTCGGCCGCTCCTGCTTCTCCTCGGGGGTCGTCTCCAGGGCGTCGACCGCGTCGACGACTTCCCGCTGTAGCCACGCCTTTACGCCGTCCTCGACCTCTTCGCGCGAAACGTTGATGCCCTTCGGGCAGTCGAGCCGGTTCGCGGACTTGTGACGTGAGCAAACCGCCCACTTGCCGCGGATTTGTTCCTTGGTGACGGAGTCCGTGCCGGAAGCGTGGCTGACGTGGAAACGGCACCGGGTGTGGGCCATGAGGCCGGTAAGCGGGTAGGTGGCTTTCCGGGCCCGCGGGGGTGTCTTCTTCGTCTCGGCGCGGTGCGCGCGGTACGCCTTCCACTGGTCGGGAAGGATGATCGCGGGCTGTGCTCCGGGGACGTACATCATCCGGTCGTTCTTGCACCGGCTGATCGTCCCGGAGCTGTACGGGCACGGGCATTCGGGGTCGTGGACCTGCAACAGGCCGGCCGCGAATCCGCTGTCGAGGTAGCGGGCCACGCTCGACATCCCCCACGCCTTCCCGCGCATGGTCTGAAGCCCCAACGTCTCGTTGAGCCAGTGCGTGAGCGCGTTGAAGCCGTCGTGGTCCTCGGTCTTGCGCTCGTACATCTCCTCGACGACCGATGCCGTCTCGGGGTGGAAGGCGTAGCGCTCTTGTTGGAGGCGCCACCCGGTGGGTTGGGCGGGGTCCACCATCTTGCGGGGGTGCCAGATGTAGCCGAACCGCGGGCGTCCGGTGGCAGGAAGCTTGAGTTCCTTCACGCGGTAGGCGTGTGCCTCCTTCCACTGCTCCGACGCGCGGTCGGACTCGTAGTTACCGAAGGCGAACACCATGTCGCGCTGGAACTTTCCGATCGCCGTCGTGGCGTCGATGCGCTCGGTGGCCGACTCCAGGCGTCCGCCGGCGGCCTCCAACCGGGCGAGCCACATGACGTTGCCGGTGCGGTTGCGGCCGAATCGGCTGTATCGCCAGACGACGACGCCGCGGGCCCCGCCGGCCTCGACGCGCTCGACGCATCCCGTGATCTTCCGCTTGAAGTGCCGGCCGGACTCGTCAAGGTCGATGACGTAGTCGATGATCCGGACGCCGACGCTCTCGGCCCATGCGTCGATCGCTGCTCGCTGCAACTCCGGACTGATCTTCTCCTCTTTCCAGGTTGAGACCCGGATGTACGCGATCCACGGCTCGCCCAACGTGAGCGAGCCGCGAAATGTGCCTGGTACGTCTAGTTTCATACCGCTTTCCGTGGGTTGTTGTCCTTTCCGTGCGGCCGGATCAGCCGCACGTTGCCGAGCGGGTCGTCGCACGGGGTGTGGGCCCCATGCGGGCCGTGCCCGGCTTCCTCGCCACCGTCCGGCGGTGCGGCCGGGGCGTCGAGAAGTCCTTGTGACACGTGGGTGAGCGCGCGGTGGTAGCCGGCTCGGTACGCGTGGTCGAGCTGTTCCTCGGTGGCCTGGTTGGCGCGGTGCAGCAGGGCGTAGCCGAGTGGGGGGAGCGCGACGATGGCGAGCAGTACGCCGATGCGCCAGATGGGGACGGTGTTGGTGAGGACTCCGGCCAGGGCGCCGAGTGTGCCCAGGACGATCACGGTGGCCGACGGGATGTAGAGCTGTCGGGTCATGGGGTGGGAGTCCTCCGTTTGTGGTTCAGTCGGCGACTCTCTGTTCGCCGGGTGGGGTGCTGCGGCGCAGGGTGTCCGTCATTTTCAGGAACAGCCGGCGCTCGGTGGGGTCGGTGATGCCGAGTTCGTCGGCGGCTTGGTCGGGTGTGATGCGGTCGCCCGGGGGCGCGGTAGGTCGTCGGACGGCGGCTAGTTCCTCTGGGGTGAGGACGCCGGCGCGCACGAGGATGTCGGCGTAGGGCTCGTGGATGGCGTCGGCGAGGGTGCGCAGGATGCGTACATCCGTTGGGATTTCGCTGTTAAGTAGGCGCATCACCGTGGCCATGCTGATGCCGGAGTCCTTGGCGAAGGCTGTCCGCCCGCCGCTGCGTCGGCCGGACAGGTCGTAGCCCAGTCCTTCCAGTTTGGCGGCGAGCCAACCGCCGAACTCGGCAGTAGCCCCTGACGCGTGAGTGGTGCCATTGGTTGTACGGCTCTTGTTGTTTTTCACGGTTGAAAGATAGCGCGCGTTCTGTCATGTGGGCAGGGCGAGGCCGCAAGATCCGGTTTTGGCTCATAATCGCCCCCCTTGGCGCATGGCATTGCTCGAACGAACCCCACTGTTCGCACGTGTGTCCGATTCTAGTACGCCCCACTACTCCACGTCGACGGATGTTTACGCCGACCCGTTGAAGACCTAACTTCCAACCTTGAAAATTAGGTGCTAACTTTCTGTCTCGGTAGTTAGTTCAGCCGGAAGGAAGCGCCCCCGTGTACGACCGCGCCCTGTTGCACACCGCCGCCCACATGCGCGGCATCACCACCCCCGCCCAGCTCGCCCGCGAGGCCGGCCTCTCCGTCCCCACCGCGTGGCGGATCTGGAACGGCATCGGCGCCCCCCGCGGCGACCTCGCCGCCCGCGTCGCCGAGACCGTCGGCATCTCCGCGTCGAGCCTCTACACCCCCACCGTCACCGAGGCCGCCGCATGAGCGACGTCATCCCGTACGAGCAGGCCATCGCGAACGCCCGCGCCGTCCTCGACCGCGCCCGGCTCCGCATCGCCCGCGACCGCGCCGCCGGCCGCCTCTCCCCCGAGCACGAACTGATCTGCCGCCGCCTCGAACGGCAGCAGGCCCAGCAGGCGCAGACCCCCCGCCGCGCCGCCGCCTGAAACGCAAGAGGGCCGCCCGGAAGCGACCCGGACGGCCCTCATCCCCCGAAGGAGATCAACATGCAGCACCAGGGTAACCACCGCACCACCCCCGCCGCCCAGGCGATCAACGGCGCCCACCGCGGCGCCGCCCGCGCCCGGTTCATCGGCGTCATGGCCCGCCAGCTCCACGCGATCGAGCCCGGCACCGTCCGCGTGCGCACCGTCCGCGTCCTGGTCGACGACCGGCCCCGCACGTGGGTCGAGCTGGTCGACGCCACGGGCCGCGCCATCGCCACCACCCCGGCCGCGTGCCGCGCCGCCTACGGCTTGCTCCGCCGCGCCTTCCCGTCCGCCGACTGGTCCCGGCCCCGTACGTACAACGCCGCAACGGGCGACCTCGCCGTCGACGCCCTCGGCGTCCCGGCCGAGCTCGGCATCGACACCGCGCCGGCGGTGACCGCGTGATCAGCCCGCAGCCCACCCGCGACAACCGCGCCGTCGAGGTCCCCCTCGACCGGATCACCGCGCCCCTGCTCGACGCCCTCGCCGCCGCGTATGCGGACGACCCCGCCACCATCGGCGCCCTGCTCGTCGAGCACGCCGCCGCCGTCGGGCACCGCGACCACCTCGGCCGCGACAACTCCCCGCACGCCCGCGAGGTCGCCGCCGCCGAGGCCGACGAGACCCGCGAGGCCGTCGAGGATCACCTCGACGGCGAGGCGACCCGGCCCGTACGCCTCACCCCGCGCGCCGCTCACCAGCTCGCCGGGCGACTGGTCGCCCTCGCTCACCGCGCCACCGGTACCGCCTACGTCGACCGCGAGGGCGAGCGGTGGATCTTCCCGGGCGAGACCACGCCGCGGGGCGAGCCGATCGTCGCGTGCCCTGCCCCCCGAGACCCCCACGAGGCCGGCACCGGTCCGTCGTACCCGTGGACGTTCCACGCCGTCGACGCCCGGTTCGGCCCGCTCACCGAGGAGACCCCCGCCGCATGACCGTCACGACCCTGGCCACCCCCCTTACCGGGCACCTCGCCGCCGTACCGCAGCCCCCCGTCGAGCAGCTCGCCGGACCGCGCGACCTCACGCCCGAGCAGGTCGCGACCCTGCTCGCCCCGATCAACCCCTCGCGTGTGCAGACCCTCAACCGACAGAGCCACGTCGAAGCGTGGGACGTCCGTCGGTGGCTCAACCGTGTCTTCGGGTTCGCGGGATGGAGCGTCGAGACATCCGAACTGATCTGCATCTCCGAGCGCGAGATCAGCAAGGGCCGGTGGACCGTCATCTACCGCGCACAGGTGCGCCTCACCGTGAAGACGCCCGACGGCCGCCCCCTGTCTCTGTGGGAGGACGCCGCCATGGGGGACAGCCGCAACCAGCCGTCGTTGGGCGACGCCCACGACATGGCGATGAAGACCGCGCTGTCGCAGGCGCTCAAGCGCTGCGCCGTGAATCTCGGCGACCAGTTCGGGTTGTCCCTCTACAACGACAGCAGCCGTCGACCCGTCGTGCAGTGGACGGCCGTGCACACCGCGCCGACGGACCCGGAGCAGGCCGCCGCCGAGGACGAGCCGGTGAAGCCCGAGCCCGCCCCCGAGCAGCAGGCCGTCGAGGCCCCGGCCGCCGAGCAGCAGCCGCGCCGCAGCGACCGCGCCGAGCCGGGCCCGTGGGAACAGGCCCGGGCCGAGCAGAGCGAGCCCACGGTGTCCGGCTACGTCACGAAGGCCAAGGCCGCCCGGACCGCCGGCGACGTCCGCGTGCTCTACGACACCGCGAAGGCCGAAGGCGTCGCCCCGGCCGTCCTCGCCGAGGTCGCCAACATCGGCGCCAGCAAGCCCGGAGCCCGGCCCCGGAAGAAGGACACGGCCCGGCCGACCGCGCCGCCGCCGACCCCGCCGGCCGCCGTCGACCCCGAGCAGGCCGCCGCCCAGGCCGAGAGCGCGCTCAGGGTCGCCGCGAGCCGCGCCCACCTCGCCGACCTCGACGCCGCGTTCGAGCGCGTGCACGGCCTGCCCATCGAGCAGGCCCCCGTGGCCTCCCTCGACTCGTTCCGCGCCATGATCGAGAACGGGGCCGGCCGATGACCGAGCAGCCCCAGACCGAGCAGGCCGCGAGCAAGCCGACCGCGCCCGACCCCGTCGCCGTCCGCGAGGCCGTGACCCGACAGGCCGTCCTCGGCGCCCTGCTCGCAGAGGTCAAGGCCGCGTACACCACCGCTAAGACCGCCGCCGACGACCTGCTCGACAAGTCGCACACGGCCGGGGGGACGACGAAGGTCGAGGCCCGCCTGCCCGACGGGACAAAGGTCGGTTCGTCGAGCAGGGCGGAGGGCGAGCGCGAGGCCCAGGTCGTCGACGTCGAGGCGTTCCGCGAGTGGGTACGGGACCACTACCCGAGCGAGCACGTCGTCGAGTTCGTGCCCGCCCAGGTACTCACCAGCGTGCGCCCCGGGTTCGCGGGCAAGGTGCTCGCCGAGGCGACCGCGGCCGGCGCGTCCCGGTACGTCGACACCACGTCCGGCGTCGTGCACGACGTGCCCGGCGTCGAGCTGCGACCGTCCCGGGCCGCCTCGCACCGGCTCACCTACACCCGGGGGAGCAAGGCGCAGCCCGCCAGCGGGCGCGACCTGGTCGCCGCCGCATGGCGCGCGGGCGCCCTGCTCGGGTTCCTGCCCGCCCTCGCCCCGGCCGCCCAGCCCACGGAGCCCACGGAGCCCGAGCAGTGACCCGGGCAACGACGGCAAGGCTCGCCGCCATGCGCCGGCGCCTCGACGAGCCGTCGCCCGAGACCGTGCCCGGGCAGCTCGCCGTCGACGCCCCGGCCACCGCCCGCAAGCCGCCGAAGGTGTGCGAGCACGGCAACCCCCAGTGCGGCGCCCGTCAGGTCCGCCCCTACCCGTGCGGGTGGCGATGCGACGAGCACCAGCCCTCACGCACCCACCGCCGCGCCACCCCGTGACCGGCCCCGGGGCGAGGTGACACCCCGCCCTCGCCCCGGGCGCCCCCAGCAACAGGAGCAACCCCCGATGAGGGCTTTCTACCGCGGATACAGCGTCCGTACCGGCCGCCGTGCCGCCCAGGTGCGCCGTCTGCACATCATGCGCGAGGACGGGCCGATGCCCGGCCGTCAGGGCGAGTGCGGCACCACCGGATGGGACGTCACCCACTCCCCGGCCGTCCTGCTCGACCCCGCCCCCCAGACGCCGCCCGCCGGCCTCGCATGGTGCCCGCGCTGCGTGGGCCTCGCCGCCGCCCGTACCGGCCTGCTCGACCAGTGGGCCGCCCAGCTCGCCGCCGAGGCCGCCCGATGACCCTCGACGCACAAGACTGGGTGTGGCAGCACTCCCGGACGCGGGGAAACGCGCGGCTGGTCATGCTCGCCATTGCCGACGCGATCACCGGCCCCGACGCGCTCGCCAGCATGGGCACGGCCGAGATCATGCAGCGGCTCAACGTGAGCAGGTCGACCGCGCGGGCCGCCGTCGACGCCGCCCTCGCATCCGACGAGCTGGTCGAGGACGAGCCCGCCAAGGGCAGCCGGGCGACGCGCTACAAGATCCCCGGAGCCGTCAACTACGTCCGCCGGTACCGCGGTACCGGGCCGAAATCCGGCCCCATAGCCCCGCAGGCCCACGGGCCGGAATCCGGCCCCCTAACGGCTACCGGGCCGAAATCCGGCCCCTCTACCGGGCCGGAGTCCGGTCCCCCCGTACAGGACCCCGCGCCCCTCTTTGGGACCGAGATTCGGCCCCCTATGGGGCCGGAATCCGGCCCCCATCACTCACCCATAGACGGAGTGAATGAAGGAGGGAGGGGGGAGTACCGCGCCGAGGTCGCCACGATCCCGGCGAAGGCCCGCCCCCTGGTCGACCAGATCACCGCCGCCGGCGTCCTGGTCGCGTGGACCCTCGCCCCCGGCGAGTGGCTGGTCGTCGACGCCCTGATGAAGCGCAGCGGCGCCGACATGCTCGCCCAGGCCGCCGTACAGGCCGCCCACCGCGCCCGGAAGGGCGTCGCCCACGCCCGGTACTTCCTGCGCGGCTGGCAGGCCCTACCGCCCGCCCCGGAGCCCGGCACCATCCCCGCCACCGCCCCGGCCGGGCCCGCCCGCTCGAACGTGATCCCCCTCGACCGCTCCCAGCCCCGCGGACGCGTCGCCCAGTCCGCCGACTACCTCGCCGAAGCCCTCGCCGCCATGGAGGCCCAGCAGTGAACCCCCGCGAAGTCGCCGCCCTGATCGCCTACGTCGTCCGCCTCGACCCCCGCCTCGCCCTCGACGACCAGGCCGCCGCCGGCGAACGCCTCGCCCAGTGGTGCGACCTGCTCAGCGACGTGCCCGCCCAGGCCCACGGGTGGGACGCCGCCCGCGTCGCCCGCGACTACATCGCCCGCAACCCCTACCGGATCCAGCCGTCGGACGTGTCCCGTCCGTGGCACGCCCACAAGACGGATGTGATGAGCCGCCACGTCGGCACGTTCGAGCCCACCGCGCACCCGGAGATCAACCCGGACGACGAGACCGGCGACGCGTACGTCGCCGCGCTCCGCGCCGAGCGCCAGGCCGTCGCCGCCGGGCACCGGCCGCCCGTCACGCACCGCGCCCTCACGTCCGGCCCGCCCGCCGTCGAGGTCGAGCGGCGCCTCGCCGCACTGGGGACGTACATGCCGCGCACCGTCGCCCAGACCTTTGCCGCCTACCGGCCCGTCCGCGCCGAGCGGGAACGCCTCGCCACCGCAGGCATGCCCGACCCCCTGTCGGTGCCGTGCGGGTGGTGCAAGGCGGAGCCCGGCGCCCCCTGCCGCGACGTACGGACCAACCCGAAGACGTCCGCGGTCGCGACCCGCCGCCGCGCCAAGCCGCACCCCTCCCGCCTCGACGACGCGAACGCCCGCCACTACGCCGCCCAGGAGACCGCCGCATGAGCCACGCCACCCCGAAGAGGGCCCGCACCCACCGCCGCAAGGCCAACAGCGGCGACACGACCCGCAACACCAACGCGTGGCGTATCGAGGGCAGTTGGGACCACCGGCCCGACGTGCCGGTCGTCGTCCGCACGTCCGACCGCAAGCACGCCCGCCGCGTCGTGCGCGAGCTGGTCGCCAAGGGGGCGTATGTGATCGTCCAGGAGCACGCCGGGTGGGACCGCTGGACCACCGTCGAGGAGATCAACGGCGCCGCCCGGCTCGCCGAGGCCGCCGCCGAGCAGCAGCTCGCCGCCGCCGGGCACCCGCCGACCCCCGCGGACTACCGGCCCGACGCCGACGACCGGCACCGCACGTGGCTCGCATGGATGGAGGCCCGGGCCGCCGTCGAGGCCAAGTGGGAGGACCGCGCCCGGGCCGCCGTCGAGGCCGGCCGCCGCCGCGACCGCCTCGCCGCCGAGGCCGCCCGCGACGCCCGAGCCCTGATGATGCCGCCCGCGATCGTCCGGCCCGAGAACCGCCAGCGCGCCCGGCATATCACCGGGGCGCAGCGATGACCGCCCCGGCCGCCGTTGCCGTAATCCGTGCCGCGCTGGAGGACGCCGCCCGCGACGTCGTCGACGGCCCGGCCGACACCGCCCGACGAGTTGCTGCCGAGTTGGAACGTTGCGGGTGGGACGTCAGGCCCGCGTACGGGGTCAAGGTCCCCGGCTCCCGGCCCTGACCAGCACAGCAGGGGGGGCGCATCCCCGGAGACAGCGCGCCCCCCGCCTGCTAACTTTCTACCTCGGTTGTTAGTTACCGAGCACACGTCCCGAGCCCCGCCTCACATCCCCCGGAGGTACGTCCCCAATGGCCCGCACCGCCCCGGCCGAGCGCTTCGCCGCCAAGACGACCCCCGGACCCGTCCCGGCCGGCCTCGACACCCCGTGCCTGCTCTGGCCCGAGGAATCCCTCGACCGCGACGGATACGGCCGCTTCTGGGTCGACGGCCGCGTCGTACCCGCGCACCGCTGGTCGTACGAGCACAACCGCGGCCCCATCCCGGCCGGCCTCGAACTCGACCACACGTGCAGCGTCCGGCACTGCGTCGCCGCCGACCACCTCGACGCCGTCGACCACCGCACCAACGTCCTGCGGTCGACCGGCCCCAGCGCCGTCAACGCTCGCCGCACGCGATGCGTGCACGGCCACGACCTCACCGACCCCACCAACGTGCACGTGGCCTACCCGCCGTCGCACCCGAACGGGATGCGCAAGTGCCGCGCGTGCGCCCGCGACCGTGCCCGCCGCACCCGCGAGCCCCAGCTCGCCCCCGTCGCCACCCTTCCCACCCGCACCACCCCCGAGAGGACCGCCGCCTGATGGCCGGAGAAACCCCGATCACCGTCGTTGGCAACGTCGTTGCCGACCCCGAGCTGCGATTCACCCCCGCCGGCGCAGCCGTCGCGAACTTCCGCATCGCCTCGACCCCCCGCACCTTCGACCGCACCGCCAACGAGTGGAAGGACGGCGAGACCCTGTTCCTGTCCGTCTCCGTGTGGCGCCAGCAGGCCGAGAACGTCGCCGGATCCATTGGCCGCGGCGACCGCGTGATCGTCGTCGGAACCCTCGCCCAGCGCACCTACGAGAAGGACGGCGAACGCCGAGCGTCCTACGAGGTCAAGGCCGAGGAAGTCGGCCCCGCGCTCAAGAACGCCACCGCCACCGTCACCAAGGGCGGCACCAGCAGCAACACCGCCCAGGGATACGGCCAGCAGACCCCCCAGCAGCCCCACCGCGGCCCCCAGGGCGACCCGTGGGCCCAACAGCAGCCCCAGCGCTACACCGACGAACCCCCCTTCTAGCCCCCCGCGCGACCGGACGCGCACCCCCTCACGCGCGGGCGCACACGCGTACCGCACCCCCAGACAGGAGCGACCCCACCATGACCCGCACCCCCGCCCGCCTCGCCGTCGCCTCGCTCGCCACGCACCGCCTGATCGTCGCCGTGCCCAACTCCGGCCCGGGCGAGGTACTGAGCAACCTCCCCCGCCCGGACGCCGCCGCCATGCTGCGCCGCCTCGCCGACCGCCTCGACAGCCCCGCCGGCCGATGCGAGACCGCCCAGCGCACCGGCAACCCGTGCCCCCTGCACGACGCCCTCGACCCGACCCCCGAGGCCGTCGCCCAGGCGGAGAAGACGTACACGCAGGCCCTCGCGGAGCAGCTCGCCGCCCAGCTCGCCGGCGAGGACACCGCCCCCGCGCCCAGCTCGGCCCCGGACCCCGACGGCGACCTCGACGCCACCCTCGTGCGCAGCGCCCTCGACTTCAACGACGGCGAGCACGACCAGGCCCTCGCCACACTCCGCGACGTCCTGCTCGGCACCGCCCTGTCGCGCACCCCCGCCCAGGCCCTCGCCGCCAGCCGCATCCTGCTCGCCGCCCACGCCCGCCAGATCGAGGCCCTGATCGAAGCCGACTACCGCGCCATCCGCACCCGTTGGCGACTCACCCGATCGTCCCGCCACCTGCTCACCGGCTACGAGAACGCCCGCAAGCTGGTCGCCGCGTACGCCGCCGGCCTCGACCGCGACCAGGCCCTCGCCGAGCAGCACACCCCGTGACCCTCGCCCTCGCCGCAACCCTCACCGTCGCAGCCGCCCTGCTCGCCGCCGGGGTCCACCTGATCGCGTGGACCCTGCGCGGCGAGCCCGGGCGGGCCCACCACACCGAGCCCACCGACACGGAGCCCGAGCAGTGAGCACCCCAACCACCGAGCCCGAGCAGTACCGGACCGACGAGCACGGGACGCCCTGCTACCGGCACACCGACCCCGACGGCGACCAGTTCCTCGCCGCCGCCTCGCTCATCCCCGGACAGGGCCCCGGGATCTACTTCCACACCTCGCCCGCCGGCGCATCCATCCCCCTCGACCACCTCGACCAGTTCATCGCGCGCCTGCACACGATCGCCGACGTGGCCCGCGCCGAAGCGAAGGAGCAGCAGGCATGACCCCCAAGCGCCGCGACCGCGACCGCGCCGACCGCCGCAAGGTTGTCGCCGTCCTGCTCGCCCGCCTCGACCGCCTGTCCGACGCCGAGGCCGCCCTCTTGCGCGAGCACGTACTCACCGAGCAGCGCCTCGCCGACGAGCAGCGCGCCACCCTCACCACCACCAAGCGCGCCCGCACCCGCGAGCAGCGCGCCGCCGAGGCCGCCCTCGCCGCCGCCGAGGAGCGCGCCCGGACCGCTGAGAGCTACCTCGCCGAGGCCAAGGAGTACGGCGCCCGCCAGGAGCGGACCGCCGCCGACCAGCGCGCCGCCGTCTCCCGCGTCCTCGCCCTGGTCGGCCGCCGCGCCGCCGTTCCGGCCGACGCCGTATGGGCCGCCGTCGACGCCGCCCCCGCCGAGCACCGCAAGGCCGGCGACCTCGCCGACCGTTGGCAGGCCGACCGCCGCGCCCGCGCCCCGTTCCTCGCCGCCGCCAACTCGCCCGAGGCCCTGCTCGCCGAGCAGAAGCGCGGGCACGACATCGCCCTCGCCACCGAGCGCCGCAACGTCGTCGAGGCGACGCAGGACATCCGGGCCGAGCGCCACCGCGCCGACCGGTACCGGACGGCATGGCTCGCCGCCCGCCGCGCCCGCCGAGCCGTCCGGGCCGCGCTCCCCACCGAACCCCGGCCCCGTCTCGGCACCGTCAGCACCATTGCGTACGCCGACGGGCGGCACGCCCTCGCCGACACCATCCGGCGCGCCCTCGCCCACCCGTCCCAGGAGAACCGCGCCATATGAGCACCCGCACCACCGCCGCCACCGTCGCCCTGGTCGTGATCGGCGCCGCCGCAGTCGTCGCGTGCGACACCGGGTCGGCGTGCGCCGCCGTCGCCCCGCGGCCGGCCCCCGCTCCCCGCGTCGCCCCGAAGGCGCCCAGCACCCCGAAGGCGCCGAAGATCACCCGGCCCGGCACCGTCCTGCCCGTACCCGTCGACCTCGACGTCGACGACGACCCGTGCGAGGACCGATGAGCAGCCCCATAGCCCAGGTGCGCGCCCAGGCCGCCGCCGACCTCACCGCCGTGCGCGAGCAGTGGGGCGACCTGCTCGCCGCCATCGGCGAGCCGCCGCGCCGCGCCGAGTGGATGCCGTACGAGCGCCGCGGGTTCCTCGACCAGCTCGCCGCCGCCGACCACGAGGACGACGACCAGGCCGTCGAGCCCGTCGTCGGCCGCCTGCCGCTCATCCTGCGCGAGCACCCCGCGCCCGCCGATCTGCGGGCCCTCGACGCCGCCCTCGCCGTTGAGCGCGACGTGTTCGACATGTGCGACGCCGTCGCCGAGCGCGTGCAGCTCCCCACCCGTGACCCCCGCGGCACATGGTCGATCGGCGCCCCGGACGACCCCCGCCTGTGGCGCCTGCCCACGCACCGCGACGCCGGCCCCGGGGCGATCACCTCGACAGGGTCGCGCGTGTACGGCCTGCACTGGGCGTGCGTGTGGCTGGAGGGGCGCGCCCTCGACGACGACCCGGCCGACCGCGCCCTGTTCGCCCCCACCCCGGCGCCCCTGGTCGACCAGCTCGCCGACGTCGCCCGCGCCGCGCGCCGCCGCGTCGAGGCCGCGCTCGGGCGCGAGTCCCGGACGATCACGCTCGACGAGCCGTGCCCGTTCTGCACGGCCGGCCGGATCACCGTGCACAACGGTGGGGGCGACCCCCGGGCCGCGGTCGCGACCTGCTCGACCGGCCCGTCGTGCCCGGCCCCCGTCGACACCGACCGCGGGCGCCGGGCGTGGCGAGGGCCCGCCCTGGTCGGCCTGCTCGCCGCGCTGGAGGAGGGGCGCACCGCCCCGGCCGCGTAGGCACGGCAGGCACACCCCCAGGGGAGCACCGTCCCTCGGGGGTGTTGTCGTTTCCGGGCGCACCCCATCACTGTTGAGTAACGATTACCGCAATCATTGCGGTAATGATTGCGGTAACGGTTGCTGCAATGGCATCGTAGGCACTCCCAACGGGCCCTCACCCCGGACGGACCGCCGGCCCTCACCCGGCACCACCAACCGACACAGGAGCGACACTGTGGAAACCGTTATCCCCGGCGCCCTCGCCGACCACCTCACCCGCCAGACCATCGCCGACACCGAGACGACCGCCGTCCTCGACGCCGCACGCCGCGGCCGGGGCCGGACCCTGGTCATCAAGCCGACCAGCACCCGCGTGCTGCACGTGATCAGCGCGTACGCCGAGGCCATCCTCGAAAACCGCGGCCTGCACACCACCGCCGAGGCCCGCGCCGCCCGCCTGTGGATGCAGCGCGCCGGACACACCCCCGCCGCCGCGGCCCCGGTCGACGAGGAGCAGGAGCAGGCGCCGGCCCCCGTCCGCGACGAGCCGTCCGGCTGGTGGACCATCATGGACCCGGTCACCGGCAAGGAGGCCGCCCGCGTCTACGGCGAGACCTACCAGGAGATGACCCCGCGCGCCGAGGCCCTGCCCGAGGTCCGCGCCATCATCCGCAAGCACCGCGGTTTCTCCCGCCGCCGCCTGTACGTCTCCGAACTCACCGCCGACCAGCTCGCCCAGCAGCACGACCAGGAGCAGGAGCGCACCGCCGCCCGCCTCGACCGCGCCGAGCAGCAGGCCGCCGACGCGTTCGCCGACGCCACCGATGTCGTCGACGCCGTCGAGCACGCCGAGCAGGCCGAGGCCGGCGTCGCCACCGTCGCCGAGGCCGTCACCCTGTACGACGCTCACCGCGCCACCGACGCCCTGCTCGACGACGAACTGCGCCATGCCGCCGCCCTGGTCACCGAGGCCGAAGCCACCGACGGCACGTGGCGGGGCGAGTGGATCGGCGACACCCCGGCCGACGAGATCCTGTTCGTCGCCGACCCCACGGTCGAGCAGGGCGCACTTTTCGACGGCCGCGCCACCACCACCGCCCCCGAGCCGGTCGTCGTCCGCGTGTCGTTCGATGACGACACCCTCGCCCGTATCAAGGCCAAGGCCGACGCCGACCGCGCCGCGTACCGCGCCAAGACCGACGACCGGATCGCCGCCGAACACCGCACCTACGGCGCCCCCGTCCCGGCCGCCGTACAGGCCCGCATCGACGCCCGGACCGCCGAGCAGGCCGCCGAGCCCGTCGACTTCCGCGACGTGGCCGAGGGCGACGTCGTCACCTTTCTGACGGCGAACAACGGCTACGGGGGCGACGGACACCCGTTCATGCGAACGGGCACCGTGCGCACGAAGACCGACGACACGGTCGTCGTCGACTGCACCTCGAACCGACTCGGCGCCGCCGCGCGCCTTACCCGCCGCACGTGGGCGCAGCGCAGCGTGTGCCGGATCGAGCAGGCACCCGCCCGCCGTGTGGTCGAGGGCGTCATCGTCGAGCACAACGGCCGCACGCAGGGGAGCGCCCCCAAGCACTCGACCGACCCCGACGCCCGCGCCGCCCTCGCCGTCCTCGCGCCCCTCCGCCTCGCCGAGGTCACCGACCACACCGACGTTGCCGGCCAGCCCGGCGACCTCGACCACGAGCCGTCCGCATGGGGATTCCTGGTCGAGCCCCGCGGACAGGGCCGCCTCGCCCTGTACTGGGTCGAGGCCGGCCGCTACGTCCGTCCGGACGGCGCGCCGTTCGCCGTCGAGCTGGAGATCGGCGCCGACAAGCTGCGCAAGGCCGGGTGGAAGATCGAGGCCAACACCCGCCGCTGCGTCATGGCGTGGCGCCCCGAGTAGCCAAAACCGACCGGCCCGCCCCCGCCCGGGGGCGGGCCCCGCCCCTCCCGACAGGAGCACTACAGATGAGCAACGAGCGGCCGCCCCACGACGACGACCAGGACGTCGAGACCCTCGCCGAGTTCCGCGCGTACCTGTCCGACGCCGGGCGGACGGCTGCCCAGGGCGGAGCCCTCGGCACCCACCAGGCCAGCATCCTTGCGGGCATCCTCGGCATGATCGACGAGTACGTCGCCGACCGTCGGGCCGGCCGCGTCCTGCCCACCTCGACCCCGGGCCCCGTGGACCCGCTGAACCGCGCGAACCTGCGCAGCATCGCCCGCGCGCACCGCGACGCCACCGACCCGCGCAACGCCGGGACCGGCGACCTCGACCGCCTGCTCGACCGCCTCGCCGCCGAGGTCGACCCGGCCGACGTCGGGATCATCCGGCGCGTGTCCGTCGCCCTCGCCGACGCGATGCCCCGCATCGCCCACAAGGCCCGCGAGGAGGGGTGGAGCCCCGACGAAATCGCACGGGAGACCAGCTACGGAGCGAGCAGGGTTACCCAGTTCATCCGGCAAGGGAAGGAGTACCGCGCCGCCGCCGGCGAGCTGCGCCGGTACACGTGGCGTATCGACACGCTCGACGCCGACGGGCACGCGTGGACGGGCCGCGAGTCCGGCGAGGACGAGGCGACGCCAGCCGACCTCGACCAGCTCGCCGAACGCCTGCTCGCCGAGACCGGAGCCCACGACCAGCGCGCCCGCATCGTCATGTGGGAGGGCGACGAGGGCCCCGACGCCGACGCCGTGCACACGGCCGAGCGCGACGCCCAGTAGGCCCGCACAACAGAAACGGGCCCGCCCCCAGTCCTCACAACCGATGGGCGGGCCCTCACCACCGAACAGGAGCGACCCCACACGATGGCTACCGCCAAGAGTAACCAGCAGCCCACCCCGCCGAGGGCCGGCACCCGCCCGTCGGTCCGCGTCGACGACCAGCTCGCCGCCGACCTCGCCGTCGTCATGCGTACGGGCGCCAACCTGTCCGACGCGATCCGTCTCGCCGTCCGACAGGTTGCCGACATGTACCGGACCGCATGGGCCGAAGGCGTTGTGCCCGTCGGCACCGCGCCCGTCCTGCTCGCCTACCAGCTCCACCAGGACCCCGCCATGCAGCCGCCGCGTCCGACACCCGCGCCCCCCGTGACCAGCGCGTATGACGCCCGTCGGACGCCCCCGGCCCCGGCCGTCGCACGCCCGCCCGCCCCCGCCGTACCGCCGTCGGCACCGGCCCCCGGCGGACGCCGCCTGTTCCGTCGCGCCGGACCGATCCCCGGCCTGCCCGTCCGACAGCCGTAGGACACCACGCCCCCGACTGTCGGACGCGGACGACCGGACGCGGGCCCGCCCGCGCGCACGCGAGGCGATCACGCTTGCACCGTTATCAATCTGTGACCTAATGTTGAGGGCGTCCCCGGCGTGCCCGGAAACGGACACCACCCCGACGCCCTCGCCCCTTCCCCGGTAGCGAGGGCGTTGCTGTACAACCCTCCGGGCCCCCCACGAGTCACACCCGTGACCCATCCGCACGCCCAGGGGGAATCCACCCGTGAACCGCACCGCCGCCACTCTCGCCACGTCCGCCGCCGCCGCCCTGCTCGCCCTCACCGCGTGCGGTACCGCCGACAACCCGCCTGCCAAGCCCTCATCCAAGGACGGCGCCGAAGCGTCCACCGCGACCGCCACCGCGACCGCCGACACCAAGAAGGCCGGCATCCCCCCCGAGCCGACCGGCGCCGACCGCACCGCGCTCCTCGACGCACTGCGCGCCGTGAACCCCGCGATCGTCGCCAAGGAGGACAAGGCCATCGACCGCGCCCGCAACCAGTGCTCCGCGATCAACGGCGGATCCAAGACCGTGGATAGCGTGGCGCAACAGCGGTTCAGCACGGGCGACCACGAGGTGACCGCGGCCGAGGCGAAGGCGATCAACGCCGCCCTCGGCCCGTTCTGCAAGACCGCCTAACCCTCGCCTCGACGGCCCGGCCCCGTACTGGGAGCCGGGCCGTCGGCGTACCCCGCCCAAGACCGCCCCCGGCGAGGAGGTGACCGCCGATGGCACGCCCCATCACGGACGCCGACCGCCGCCAGGTGCGCGAGCTGCACGCCGCGGGGAAGTCCCGCAACGAGATTGCCCGCGTCCTCACACGCTCCCCGTCGACCGTGTCGAAGATCGCCGCACAGTGCGAGCCGCCCCTCACGTTCGACCGCGCCGAGCAGGTCGAGGCCGCAACCCGCGTCCGGGCCGCCGACCTTGCCGCCCGCCGCGCCGCCCTCGCCCTCGACCTACAGACCGACGCCGAGAAGCTGCGGGCGCAGCTCTGGGAGGAGACGACGCACGGCGAGTTCGCCGGCCGCGACGGCGAATGGCGTACGGCCGACCTCGACCGCCCCCGCTTCCCCGACCAGCGCGCCATCGTCGCCGCCGTGCAGACGGCCGTCGGCACCTCGCTACGCCTCGCCCCCGCCGAGGGCGGCGACGACGCTACCCAGGTCCGTTCGATGCTCGGCGCACTCGGCGAGGCACTGACGCAGGCCGCCAACGACGACCAGGCCCTCGACGACGACGGGAGCGCCGGCGGGGGGTGAGCCTTGCTCGACCTCGACCGCCTGCCCCTGTCCCGAAAGCAACTCCTGTCGATCGGGC
The DNA here is from genome assembly GCF_042754585.1 of Streptomyces sp. NPDC059201. Lineage (NCBI taxonomy): Bacteria > Bacillati > Actinomycetota > Actinomycetes > Kitasatosporales > Streptomycetaceae > Streptomyces > Streptomyces sp. NPDC059201. The sequence continues at coordinate 20,291 of NZ_JBHZBB010000015.1, read as the reverse complement.
AGGCGACCGCCCGTATCAACCTCTGGCACGGGTCGGTCCGCAGCGGTAAGACCATCGCGAGCCTGCTCGCTTTCGTGATCGCCGTCGCCACGGCCGGGCCGTCCGGCCTGATCATCATCGTCGGGCGCAGCCTGCAAACGATCGAACGCAACGTTCTCGAACCCCTCCAAGACGCCTCACTGTTCGGGCCGTTGGCACGGCTGGTCGTGCACACCCGCGGGGCAACCACGGCGACGGTCCTCGGGCGCACCGTGCACCTGATCGGCGCCGCCGACGCCCGGGCCGAGGGCCGCCTACGTGGCCTTACCGCCCAGCTCGCCTACGTCGACGAGGCAACCCTGTTGCCCGAGGCGATGTGGACGCAGCTACTCGCCCGCCTGTCCGTCCCCGGGGCAAGGCTGTACGCCACGACCAACCCGGACAGCCCCCGCCATTGGCTGCGGACGCAGTACCTCGACCGGCTCGACGAGCTGGACATGAGGGCGTGGCACTTCCGGTTGGCGGACAATCCGAGCCTGTCGGCCGAGTACATCGCGTCGCTTCACGCGGAGTACACGGGCCTGTGGCGTCGACGCATGATCGACGGCGCATGGGTCGTCGCTGAGGGCGCCATCTACTCCGAGTGGGACGAAGGCCGGCACGTTGTCGCCGAGCTGCCCACGATGCGCCGGCACTTCGTGGGCATCGACTACGGCACGACGAATCCTTTCTCCGCCGTCCTGCTCGGCATCGGTACCGACCATCGCCTGTACGCGTGCGCAGAGTGGCGGTACGACGGCCGTCGGACACACCGCCCGATGACCGACAGGCAGTACAGCGATGCCGTCCGGGCGTGGCTCGACGAGGTGGACGTCGTTCCCGAGTGGACGTTCATCGACCCGTCGGCGAAGAGTTTCAGCACCCAGCTATGGCAGGACGGGCACCCTGGCGTCGCCCGCGCCGATAACGCCGTCGCCGACGGAATCCGCAGCGTCGCAAGCCTGCTCGCCGCCGACCGCCTGCTCGTACACCGGTCGTGCGAGGGCCTGCTCGGCGAGATGCCCGGTTACTCATGGGACCCGGCCGCCACCCTCCGCGGCGAGGACGCCCCGCTCAAGATCGACGACCACAGCGTCGACGCGCTCAGGTACGCCGTGCACTCCACCGCGCACGAGTGGCGCCACCTGCTCACCCGCTCTGCGTAAGGAGGCACCCCCATGACCACGATTCCGACCCGCGTCTCGCTCGACCAGCGGCGCGCCGTCGCCCGGACCCTCGGCCTCCCCGCCGCCCTGCTCCGCACCGTGACCGTCGACGCCGACCAGGGCGTGACCGCCACCCTGTTCGTGAAGGACCGCGAAGGCCGGACGATCCGGCACGGTGACGGCCCCCTCACGACCACCGTGCACATCCCGTGCGGTGACGAGCGCCAGGAGGTGAATACGTCGTGAGCCTGCCCGAGAACGGTGCGCCGTGGCCGCCTCCCGAGTGGGCCCCGGTATACGCGCAGATGCGCGTCGACGACGCGTGGTACTCCGGGGACCCCCGGAAGCTCGCCACCCTGTACGGGGACGGCACCGCGCCGGCCCCGTCCGTGCGGCGCCTGATCGGCCGTTCCGCGTCCGCGCCCCGGGCCCGAAAGGTCCGGCTGCACGTTCCCCTCGCCGGGGACATCGCCAGCACGAGCGCGGACCTGCTCTTCGCCGACATGCCGGGTATCACGGCCGCCGACACGGCGACCATGGACCGGCTGACGACGCTCCTCGACGAGTGCCGCGTGCAGCAAGTACTTCTGTCCGGCGGCGAGCAGGCCGCGGCCCTCTCCGGGGTCTTCCTGCGCTCGACGTGGGACCGCGCCGTCGTCAAGGACCGCCCGATCCTCACCGTTGTACAGCCCGACCAGGCCATCCCCACCTTTCGCCATGGGCTACTCGCGTCGGTGGTTTTCTGGCGCGAGCTTCCCGGGTCGACCACGTCCACCGTGTGGCGCCACCTCGAACGGCACGCCGTCGGCGAGGTCGAGCACGGACTGTATGAAGGGACCGCCGACAACCTCGGTCGCCGCGTTCCGCTCCCCGAGCACCCGGACACCCGCGCCCTGGTCGAGGCCCTCGACCTTTCCGGCGACGGCACTACCGTTGCCACAGGGGTGGAGATGCTCTCCGCCTCGTACGTGCCCAACATGTTGCCCAACCGGCTCATGAGGGGGAGCGCCCTGGGGCGCAGCGACTACGCGGCCCCGTTGTACGACGAGTTTGCCGCGCTGGACACCACGTGGACGAGTTGGATGCGCGAGATCGTGCTCGCCCGCGCCCGCCTCACCGTTCCCCGCGGCTACCTGCGCAACGAGGGCCCCGGGGTTGGCGCTACGTTCGACCTCGACCGCGAGATCTACGACGCGCTCAACATCCCGCCCACCGACGGCGGCGCGTCACTGGAGTTGTTCCAGCCCGACATCCGGGTCGAGCAGCACCAGCGCACGGCGGAGGCACTCGTACGGCAGTGCGCGCAGTCGGCCGGGTACAACGCGCAGTCGTTCGGCATGGATGGCGACCGGGCCCCGATCACGGCCACCGAGTACGAGGGCCGCGACCAACGGTCCATCGTCACCCGTCGGAAGAAGTCCGGGTATTGGCGCTACGGGATCCGCGAGCAGGCCGTGTGTCTGCTCGCCCTCGACAACGCGCACTTCGGAGGCCGCAACAAGCTGGACCCCGTCAGCGTCGATTTCGGGGACGGCGTGGCCGAGTCCGAGATGCAGACCGCGAGCACCATCGAGATCCTCGACCGCGCCAAGGCGATCAGCACCCCGGAGAAGGTGAGAATGCGCCGCCCCGACTGGGACGACGCCCGCGTGAACGCGGAGGTCGCGGCCATCCTCGCCGAGACCGCCGTCGAGGACCCCGTCGGTAGTTTCCCGATGTAGGCCAGGGGGTGAGCCCGTGCCCATCCACCCCGGCATGGTCGAGCCCCTCGCCGAGCAGGTACGCGACCTGTACGCCGCCGCGGAGGTCCGTCTCCTCGGCATCATCGCCCGCCAGCTCGCCGCCGGCCTCGACGCCCCGTCGTGGGCCGAGCGGAAACTCGGGGCGATCCAGCAGGTACGACGCGCCTCGCAGGCCGTCGTCACCGAGCTTGGCCAGGCCGTCACCCTCGACGTGCACGACGTGATCGCCGAGGCGTACAACGTCGGCGCGCGCGCGGGTGTCGCCGAGCTGGGGGCCCTGTCCGACGACGCCGTGCGCCTGGTCGACGACGTCCTGCCCCAGGCGCAGGCGGTCGACCGCCTCGCCGCCGAGACCGTCGACCTCCTCACCGCGACGCACCGCAGCATCCTGCGCGCCGTTGACGACGGATACCGCGCCGTTGTGGCCGCCGCCAGCGCCGAGCCTCTCCTCGGCACAGCCACCCGCCGCCAGGCCGCCCAGGACGCCATGAGGCAGTTTGCCGACCGGGGCATCACGGGATTCCGCGACCGTTCCGGCCGCCCCTGGTCGCTCACCGCATACGCGGAGATGGCCATGCGGACGTCAGTCGGCCGGGCTGCGACCGAGGCCCACATGCAGACCCTCACCACGGCCGGCGTCGACCTAGTGGTCGTCTCCAACTCGCCGCGCGAGTGTCCGCTCTGCCGCCCGTGGGAGAGGCAGGTACTCACCGTCGCGGGCCCGCCGGGCCCGCGCGACGTCGAGGTCGAGCACGCCACCCGCGACGGCGAGATGGTCACGGTGCACGTCGCCGGATCTCTCGACGAGGCCCGCCAGAAGGGGTTGCAGCACCCCAACTGCCGCCACAGCGTGAGCGCATACACCCCGGGCCTTACCCGCGTGGACGACGCCGAGCCCGACCCCGACGGGTACGAGGCCGGACAGCGTCAGCGGGAGATCGAGCGCACGATCCGCAAGTACAAGCGGCGCGCCGCGACCGCCTTGAACGACCGCGACCGCGCCGCCGCCGAGGCCAAGACGCGCCAGTGGCAAGCGGCTATGCGCCAGCATCTCGCCGATCACCCCGACCTGCGCCGCAACCGAGTTCGGGAGCAGGACGGCGCCGGGAACCTCCCGCCCGAGCAGCGCACCCCGCAGCGCGGGCAGGCGTCGCAGCAGCGGCCCGAGGTCACGCCCGAGCAGCTCGACAACGCACGGGTGTGGTCCGGCGACGACCGCACCATACGCGAGATGACCGACGACCAGCTCGCCGGCGCCGTCGGGTCGGGCCCCATGGACGCCCGCGCCCTCGCCCGCGTCGAGGCCGAGGCCGATCGCCGCGACCTCGACGACCTCGCCGCCCGCGCCGATCGCCTGTTTCCCGGCGGGCACCTCGCCGGGGACCTCGCAGACGTCGGCGACGACGACCTCGCATGGGCGATTCAGCACGCCACGGCCGACGAGGTACTCAGGATCGCCGCGGAGATGGACCGCCGCGACGGCATCCCCCTGCCGCCGCCGGCCGCCACGGGCAACGCCGTCGACGACCTGCTCGCCGACCGCGACGCCCTCGCCGAGGCGATGGACCCCGCCCCCGACCCGGCCGGGTGGGGCGCCCTCGCCGACGAGCAGCCCGCCCACGACGAAGCATTCTGGGACGCGGTCATGAAGGCCGCCGCCGCCCGCGCCCGCGGAGAGGACGGCGACCAGGACGAGCGGCACCTGATCACCCGACGCGAAGCGAGGGCCCTCTACGACGAGTACGTATGGCGCCAGTACGCAGACGCCGAGGACGCCTGTAACGGCTACCTCCTGAACCGGAAGGCCAAGGCGGCCGGGGTGGACCCCGGAAGCCTGTTCAGCGGCCCCGCCCGTATCGCGTACGCGCGAGCATCGGACGAGCTGAAAGAGTGGTGGGCCGAACACGGCCGCCTCACACAGGCGGAGTTCATCGAGCAGGTCACCGGCAAGACCCAGCGATGGGCCGCCGGCGCCCGGCACAACGAGAGCGACCAGCAGAACAAGAGGTGAGCAGTGGGAGCCCGCGAGGACATCGCCCGCGCCATCATCGAGGGCGACCTCGCCGCTCGGAACGGCGAGCCGCCGAGCAGGTGCCCGTACCCACGTACGGACATCCTGCGGACCGCGTGGATCCGCGGCTACGCCCGCGCCCGCCCGGTCACCGAGCCGGACGAGTAGCAGCACCACCAGCACCACCCCGAAGGGGCCCCCGCCAGGCGCAGGGGCCCCTTTCGCATGTCCAGAGCCCGCCAGGAGCGGGCCCCCGAGTCACCCCAGGAGGGCGACACCATGAGCACCCCGACCCCCACCTCGACCGCCCCGTCGACCGGCCCGACCGGCGACCCGGGCCAGGGCGGCACCCCCACCGCACAGCCGGGCGGGCAGGACCCGACCACCGCGCCGCAGGGCACCCCGCCGAACCCCACGCCCACCCCGGCCCCGGCCCCGGCCGCGCCGGCCCCCGGCGAGGACCCGGCCGCCACGATCGCCCGGTTGCAGAACGAACTCACCCGCGCCCGCCAGGAGGCGGGAAACCAGAGGGTCACCGCCAAGCACCGCGCCGCCGACGACGCCCGCACCGATCTGATCAAGCAGCTCATGGCAGTGATCGATCCGGACGCCGCCGACAAGCCCGCCACCCCCGAGCAGCTCACGCAGCAGCTCACCGCGCAGCAGGCCCGGACCCGCTCCGCCGAGCTGCGCCTCGCCGTCTACAACCTCGCCCCGGCCGCCGGCGCCGACGCGGCAGCGCTCGCCGACTCCCGGGCGTTCGCCGACGCCACAGCCGACCTCGACCCGGCCGACACCGCCGCCGTCACGGCAGCGATCACCGCCGCCATCACGGCCAATCCGCGCCTCGCCGCCCAGCAGCAGGGCGGCCCGCAGCGCGGCGGCGCCGACTTCACCAGCAGCCCCCAGGCCGTGACCGCCGCCCAGTTCGCCGCCATGGACTACGCCGCGCGCGCCGAGCTGTACGGCTCCGACCCCGACACCTACCGGCGCCTCGCCGGCGGGTGACCAACCCCCCGGCCCCCGGCCGGAGAGAGTGAGCACCCCCCATGGCTCAGACCACGTCCGCGAACATGATCGTCCCCGAGGTTTGGGGCGACATGTCGCAGGCCGAGTTCCTCGGCAAGGTCCGCGTCGCCGGATCCGCCGCAGTGCTGGAGGACAGCTCCCTTGAGGGCGTCCCCGGCGACACCATCAACTTCCCCAAGTGGGGCGCGCTCGGCGAGCTGGACGACCTTACCGAGGGCACGCCGATGACGCCGGCAGCGATGTCGACGTCGTCCTCGGAGGCGACGATCAAGGAGGCCGGTAAGGCCGTCGAGATCACCGACCGCGCGCGCCTGGTCGGCATCGGCGACCCGGAGGCGGAGGCGCGCAGGCAGTTCGGCGTCCTCGCGGCCCGCAAGGTCGATGCGGCCCTGATCGCCCAGGCGCAGGCCGATGAGACCGCGCAGGGTGGCGGTACGCCGCTCACCTTCACCGCGCCGGCCGGAACCACGAAGCTCGCGTGGGCGAGCGGCATCGTCCCGGCGATCGCTGCGTTCGGTGACGAGTGGGAGCCGTCCGACTTCGCTGGACTGTGGATCAACTCTGCTCAGCTCGCCGACGTGTTCGCCGACCCGCAGTTCATCGACGCGTCCAAGCTCGGCGGCGACACCCCTGTGCGCACCGGCATGATCGGCACGGTCGCCGGCGTCCCCGTGATCGTCACGAACAGGGTCGCGGCGAAGAAGTTCCTGCTCATGAAGCGCAGCGCCCTCGGCCTGCTCTACAAGCGGCGCCCGTTGGTCGAGTCCGACCGCGACATCCTCGCCCGTTCCACGGTCGTGACCACGACCCTGCACTACGCCGTCAAGCGGCTCAACGACCGCGGCGTGTGCGTCGGCACCCTCGCCGCCACCTGATCAGGAAGGGAGGCCGCCGCATGATGCTGCGCCGCCACCACGCCCGCCCGGACGCCGACGAGCAGCCGGACGGGCCCCCGCCGCCGAGCGGGGACGACAACGGCAACGGGCCGGACGACATCGAGCGTCCGGCCCGTTCCGCGTCCAAGGCCCTTTGGGTCGCCTACGCGGTCGCCCGCGGCACCGAGCAGGACGCCGCCGAGCAGCTCACCCGCGACCAGCTCGCCGAGCAGTACGGCAGCGAGGGGTAGCCGATGGCTCGCCGCGTCTACGCCACACCCGTACAGCTCGCGGAGTGGACCGGCCAGCCCGCCCCGGCGGACGCCGAACGGCTACTCACCCGCGCATCCGAGGACGTCGACGACGCGTTGCTGACGGCCGTCTACGACGTCGACGCCGCAGGGAAGCCGACCGACCCCGCCGTCGCCGAGGCCCTCGCCGACGCCACGTGCGCCCAGGTGGCGTACCGCGAGGAGTCCGGCGACACCGGGACGGGCGCGGCCGGCCGCTGGTCGTCCGTGTCCATCGGCCCCGTGTCCATGTCCGGCCCCCGGCAGTCCGCGGGCGGGACCGGCGCCGGATCCGTCGACCTCGGCGAGCAGGCATGGCGCGCCCTCGCCCGCGCCGGCCTCACCCCGGGGGAGATCTACCCGCCGGGGGTGAACTGGTGAGCCAGGTCCCCCGATGGCTACTCCGCCACCGCATCAGCATCGAGCCCTATATAGGGGACAGCGCATACGGCCCCCGGTACGGCCCGCCCGTCACCGGCGTCCGCGCCCTGGTCGCCGAGCAGGTGCGCACCGTGCGCGACCGCGAGGGCCGCGAAACCGTCTCCACCGCGCAGGTCATCACCGCGCCCGGCACCGTGTGCCCGGCCGAGTCCCGCATCACCCTGCCGACCGGCCGCATCACGCGCGTTCTGTCGGCCGCCCCTCACACCGCGCCGGGCCTACCCGTGCCCGAGTCACTGGAGGTGATGTGCGAGTGAGTCGTGCCCGGATCCGATGGAACGGCGACGCCGTCCTCGCCGCCGAGCGCGCCGGGGCCCTGCTCGGGCTCAGGCTCGGCGGCGAGCACCTGCTCGCCGAGTCCCGCCGCGTCGTCCCCATCGAGGAGGCGAACCTCGAACGCTCCGGCGTCGCGTCCGTCGACGAAGCCAGCATGACCGCCGGCGTCTCGTACGACACCCCGTACGCCGTCCGCCAGCACGAGGACATGGACCTGCGGCACGACGCCGGCCGTACCGCGAAGTACCTCGAACGGCCGCTCGTCGAGCAGGCCGGGCCGATCAACGAGATCATCGCCGCCCAGGTGAGGCGGGCCCTCCGTGGCTGACCTGCTCGACGGCATCGCCCGGTACCTCGCCGCCGAGGGGTTGCTCACCTACGACCCCGACGGCATCACGGGCGACGCGTTCGTCGAAACGATGCCGCCCGCCCCCGACGCGGCGGTCGCCCTCGCCCTGTACGACGCCGGCCCGCAGCAGGCCCGCGACGACGACACCGACCAGCGGCTACAGGTCCGCGTCCGGGGCGGCCCGGACCCCCGCGTCTCCCGCACCCGCGCGCAGGCCATCTACACCGCACTGCACGGGCTCACCAACACCGAACTCCCGGACGGCACTTGGGCCGTCCTGATCGCCGCACGCGGCATCCCCGCGCCCATGGGCGCCGACAGCAACGGCCGTCACGAGCACGTCACCAACTACGACGTCGCCACGGCCTCCCCCACCACCCCGTAAGGAGGTCCGCCCATGGCGGGCAACAGCAGCAGGTCCATCGACGCGCGCGGATGGCTCTTCGAGGTCGAGGACACCGGCGCCGGCACCGAGACGTGGCTCCCGATCGCCGGTCTCAACTCCTGGTCGTACTCCCCCGGCGAGAACGAGGAGGTAGCCGAGATCACGTCGTTCGACAGCGACGGCGCGTACGAAGAGGACGTCATGCAGCGAGGATCCGCCATCACGCTGGAGGGCCAGTACCGCATCGACAAGACCACCAAAGCACGCGACCCGGGCCAGGCGTACATCGATGACGACTGGACGCCGCGCCTCGGCATCGACTCGCACAACCGGATCCGCTACCGGCACACCACGCAGACCACGTGGGCGATATGGGACGCCACGATGACCCCGGGCGAGCAGTCCGGCGGCACCAACGAAAAGACCAGTTGGAGCGCCACGTTCCGCAAGTCCGGCAAGGCGACCTCAGCGGCGGTGACCCCGTGACCGACATCGACCTCGACCTCGACGTCGAGCACCAGGACCACGCGCCCAAGTCCGCGGATTTCGACGCGTTCTTCGCCGAGCAGCGGAAGGGCCGGACGAGCAGGCGGCAGCCCCTCCGCCTGTTCGGCCGGAAGTACACCCTGCCGGAGTCCCTCCCGATCCTGTTCACGCTCCAGGCCGAGCGGCTCCAGAACTCCGACAACCCGGAGGACGTCCGCAGGATGCTGACCGCGCTCTACGGCGAGGACGTGCTCGACGAGTGGGCCGAGAAGGGCATGGAGGATGACCAGCTCGGCACCCTCCTGATCTGGTCGGCCGCCGCAATCCGGTCCCCCGGCAAGGTCTCGATGGCCCGCGCCGCCGAGCTCTACTACGAGCAGGCAGCGGGAAAAGCACAGGGCCCGAACCGGGCGGCCCGACGGAGCAAGAAGGTGAAGAGGGCCGCGAGTTCTGGGAAGCGGTCCTAGGCAACTGGACATCGGTCGAGGCTGACCTCGCCCGCGAGTACGGCCTCGACGCCGAAGCGGTCGCCGCCCTGTCCACGCGCCGCTTCCTGGTCCTGATCGGCGGTCTCTCCCCCGAGTCGCGGTTCGCCCGCGCGTGGCAGCGGACACCGCGCCGCGTCACCGACCCCGCCGAGATCGCAGCTCTCACCGGCAACCCCGCCGGCTGAACCAAGCACCCCCGGCACGTCGCCGGATGACCCCCGATAGGAGGTGATCCGGCGTGGCACTGACCGTGGGCGAGTTGCTCGCCACCATCAGCGTCGACGACTCCGAGGCCCGCGCCGGTATGCAGCGCACCGAGGCCGCCATGGCACGGACCGGCGACAGCATCGTCGCCGAGGCCGAGCAGGCCGGAGCCGAGGCAGGAGACGCCCTCGCCGAGGGCATCCAGGACGGCACCGAGCAGGGAGCCGAGCAGGGAAGCGGCGCCCTCGCCGCGTTCGGGTGGGCCGCCGTCGGCGCCACCGTCGGCGCCGCGCTCATGGTCGGCATCTCCGAGGCCATGCAGCAAGGGCAGATCGAGGCCAACCTCGGCGCCCAGCTCGGATCCACCCCCGCCGAGGCCGCCAAGTACGGCAACATCGCGGGCTCTCTGTACGCCGGCGCGATCGTCGAGAGCGTCGAGCAGGGCGCGGACATCATCAAGGGCATCGCCAGGAATGGACTGCTCCCGCCCGAGGCGACCGAGGAACAGATGTCCACGCTCGGGCGTCGCGTCGCCGACACGGCGAGCGTCATGGGCGAGGACGTGTCCAAGGTGACCAGGGCCGTCGGCACGATGATGAAGAACGGCCTAGCGGACAGTGCCGAGGAGGCCCTCGACGTACTTACCCGCGGCTCTCAGACCGGCGTCGACGCGGCCGAAGACCTGCTCGACACTTTCTCGGAGTATCCGACTGAGTTCCGTCAGCTCGGCCTTAACGCCGAAACCGCGATGGGCCTGCTTTCCCAGGGTCTCCAGGGCGGCGCCCGCGACGCCGATACCGTCGCCGACTCGCTCAAAGAGTTTACCCTCATGGCCCAGGGCATGGGCGAGTCAACTGCGGAGTCTTTCAAGGCCCTTGGCCTGAACGCAGAGCAAATGCAAAAGGTGTTTCAGGAGGGCGGCCCGAAAGCGGGCGCCGCCCTGGATCAGGTCATGGACCGACTCCGGGCCATCAAGGACCCCGCGAAGCAATCCGAAATTGCCCTCGGACTTTTCGGAACCAAATCCGAGGACATGCAGAAAGCCATCCTTGGCCTCGACCCCTCGAACGCGGTCGACGCGCTCGGCAAGATCGAGGGAGCCACCGACTCCGCCGGCACCATGATGCGCGACACCGCCGCGCACCGGTTCGAGGCTTTCAAGCGCGGGCTCATGCAGGGCGTCGTCGACGTGATCGGCGCCTACGTCGTGCCCGCACTCATGACCGGCGCCGACGCCGCCGTCGCCGTCGGCGACGGGTTCGCCGCCGCCGGGCAGTACGTCGCCGACAACCAAGGAGTTTTCCTCGGCATCGCTACCGCGATCACGGTCGTCATCCTGCCCGCCCTGGTTCAGTGGGCGATTCAGCAGGGCATCACGGCCACGGCCGTCGTCACCGGATGGGTCACCACCGCGACCGCGTCCGTGACCTCGGCCGCTACACAGGTTGCATCGTCGTGGGCGACGATCGGTGGATGGGTCGCGATGGCCGGCCGGGCCGTATGGGCCGGGGCCGTTGTCGTCGGTCAGTGGGTCCTGATGGCCACGCAGTCCCTCATCCAGGCCGCCCGCATGGCCGGGGCGTGGCTGATCGCCATGGGCCCTATCGGTCTCGTCATCGCCGCCGTCGTCGGCCTGGTCGTCCTGATCGTCACGTACTGGGATCAGATCACCGCCGCCACAACGGCCGCGTGGGACTGGATCGTCGAGACCGTCACCGGAGCGGGCACGGCCGCAGTCCAGTGGTTCACGTCATGGAAGATCTGGACGGCCATCGCCCAGAAATGGCAGGCCACGAAGGACGGCACCAAGCGCCTGTGGAACGACATCACGGAGTGGGTCCGCGGGATCCCCGGCCGGATCGTCGGGTATTTCAGTAGCTGGAACATCGCCTCGACGATTTCTGGGCATTGGGACCGGGCAAAGGAAGGGGCGAAAGCAAAGGGCCGTGAACTGGTCGACTATGCGCGGGGCTTGCCTGCCTCGATCGCATCCGGAATTGGAAATCTCGGCAACTTGCTCGTCGAGAAGGGCAGAAACGTCGTCCAGGGCCTTTGGAATGGCATTAAGTCAATGGGTAGTTGGCTGAAAGGCCAGCTAATCAGCTTCGCAAAGACCATTATTCCGGGGCCGATCGCCAAGGCCCTAGGAATTGCCAGCCCCTCCAAGGTGATGGCGCGGCTCGGTCGGTGGATCCCGCCGGGCCTGGTCCGCGGCATCGACAGCACCAAGGGCATGGTCGCCCGCGCGATGGAGACGCTCGTACCCGCCCCGAGCCTGCCTCAGTTCGGCGGCATGGGCGCCCCGGCCCTCGCCGGCGCCTCGCCATACGGAACGGTCGGCGGCACCGCGCCGGGCGCCGGAGTCCACATCGAGCACTGGCACGCCGCCGAAAACGGGTCGCCGGACGACAACGCGCGCGCGCTCGCGTGGGCGGCGAAGGGGCGGGGGTGATCAGGCATGGGAGCTAGCGATCTCGGGAGCTTGATCACCGGTCCCGGACAAATTCAGTACGGCGACCTACTGCTCGGCCCCGGCACCCCGTACCGGTGGCGCGCACTGAGCGGATGGGAAGAGCTTCCCGCGCTCGATTCCTCCTCGGCGCTGCGCCCGGACGCGCACGGCGCCTACCCGGGCGTCCTGCTCGCCCAAACCCGCACCATCGATCTCTCCCTGATGGTGCGGGCCCCCCGCGATCAGATCGGCGGAGCAGTCGCCGCGCTGAACGCAGGCACCGTGCCCCGCGTCGACGAGATACCGCTCGTCGTGTGGCTGGACGAGCGCGGGCCCCTGCTCGTTCACGCGCGCGCCGTCCGCCGCAACGTGCCCGTCGCCGTCGGCTACACGGTAGGGACCATCCTCGGCGCCGCAATCCAGTGGGAGGCATCCGACCCCCGCCGGTACGGCGTCGACGAACAGCACGTCGAGACCGGCCTACCGGCGCCCGAGCCGGGCCTCGAATGGGCTGGCGGGGCGGGCCTGGAGTGGGCCCCGGACCTCGGTTGGGGAGTCGGCGGCGCGACGGGCAACACAACCGTCGTCAACGGTGGCGACGCACCCTCCGCCCCTGTCGTGACGATCACCGGCCCGGTGACCACCCCACGGATCACCCAGGAGGACGGCCGCGAACTCGAATACGACATCGTCCTCGCCGCCGGCGACACCCTCGTCATCGACACCCGCGACGGGACCGTCACCCTCAACGGGTCCGCCTCCCGGCTCTACACCGCGACCGCCCGCAGTATCCCCGAACAGGCGTGGACCCTAGCCCCCGGCACAACCAGCGTCGCGTTCCGCGCCGAGACCAACTCCCCCGCCGCCCGCTGCTCCGTGCAGTGGCGTTCGGCCTACTGGTAGGAAGGACCCCCCTCATGCCCGTGCGCGCCGCATGGCTGACCAACCGGGGCGACAGTGTGGGCGGACAGACCCGCGTCGACACCCGCCTCGCGCCTCTTGGCACGATGACCCCCACCCGTCGCCTCGCGACCCTGTCCGGAGTCATCCCCGGGTCGAACAGCGGTACCGAGGTGCTGAGCGGCCTCGCTCTCACCGGCACGACCGGCGCCATGACCGCGTCGGTCGCCGCCGGACGTGCCGTCGTCCAGTCGACCGACTCCGCCGGCGCCTACCCCATCAGCCTCGACACCGCGGCCACGCTCGTCTTCACCGACGGCAATGCGGCCAACCCGCGCGTCGACTTGGTGCTCCTGCGCGTCTACGACCAGGCGGTCGAAGGCGGCACACGCACCGAGGCCGTTATCGAGGTGGTCGAGGGAGCTGCGGCCGCCTCCCCGGTCGTCCCGCCCGTTCCGACCGCCGCCATCCCCCTCGCGCACGTCCGCGTCGCCGCGGGGGCGAGTGCGGGTACCGGCGGCATCGACTGGGGTACTGCGGTCACCGACCGCCGCACCGGCACCGTCGCCGTCGGCGGCATCCTTGTTGGCGCCTCGACCGCGCCGGGAAGTTATCCGGGCCAGTACCGGGACGGCGGGCGGAACGTCGAACGCTGGAACGGGACTTCTTGGGCCCCGGTCGAGGAGCGCCACTACGTCACTGCGGTGAAGACGGGGGTTTACTCGCTGTCCGGTGGCGTTTACACGCCCATCGTGTGGAACTCTGCGCCTGTCCGTACCGACTCCGTCATGTGGTCAGCGGCGCAATCCACACGGCTGGTCGCCCCGGTCGCCGGCCTCTACGTCGTCTACACGTCGCAGATGTGGCCGTCTGGCGCGCAGCAGGCCCGGACCCGTGTCCGCATCAACGGCGACAACAACAACGTTCGGCACATGTCCTACATGCCGTCGTCGTCCGGCGCACAGGGATCGTCCGACGCCGTCGCCCTGGTCCTCGCCGCGGGCGACTTCGTAGAGATGGAGGTCTACACGAGCGCGGCCATGTCCGGTATCCCCGCGGCCGGCACCACGGCCGCCATGGTCTGGCAGGGGCCCGCGTGAGCGGCCTGTACCGCGTCATCCTCTGTGACCTGCGTTCCGACCAGGTGCTCGACGTCCTGCCCGCGCAGGGCATCACGTGCGACGACTACATCGGCCGGACCGGCGCCGCCCAGTTCTCCATTCCGGTCACAGACGCGACCATGGCGCGCCGGGCCCGCGCCGCCGTCCTACCGGCCCGTACGGCCGTCTGGATCGAGCGCGCCGGCGAGGTGTGGTGGGGCGGCATCGTATGGACGCGGGAAATCACCCCGCCGTCCCGGGGCCGTGCTGGCAGCCTCGCCGTCCAGGCTGCGACGTTCGACTCGTACCTCGCTCACCGCCTGCTCACGGACGGATGGACGGGGACCGGCGTCGACCAGTTCGACATCGCCCGGCAGCTCGTCGACTGGACGCAGTCGACGAAGGGCGGCGACATCGGCATCGAACTGGACTGGTCGCAGACATCGGGAGTGCTCCGCGACCGCGCGTACTCCCGCTATGACCTGTACGTCGTGCGCGACGTCCTCGACCAACTCGCCAACGTCGAAGGCGGGTTCGAGTGGAGGATCAGGGCGTACCGCGACGCGTCGGGCCGACGCGTGAAGGGCTTGCAGCTCGGATACCCCATCATCCGGAGCAGTCGTACCGAGCTGGTTCTCTCCTCGCCGGGCCCGGTCATCGACTATCGGTTGCCCGAGGACGGCAGCGCTCGCGCAACGCACTGGCACTCCCGCGGCGCCTCGACCAACCGCAACCAGACCGAGGCGTCGTACCCGCTCATGTCCGCCCCCGTGTCCATCGACGGGGCCGTCGACCCGGGCGGATGGCCCCGCCTCGACGGAACCAGCGACTACACCAGCGTCGAGAAACAGGCGACGCTCGACGCGCACGCGCGCGCCGACCTCACCCGCGCATGGACCACAACGCAGGTCCCCACCGTGGTCGTGCGCCTCGACGGATCCGGCATCTCCCCGGGCCTGCTCGGCTCGACGATCCGGCTCCGGATCCGGGACGAGTGGCACCCCGAAGGGCTCGACGCCCGATACCGCCTGATCGGCTTTGCCACCACCCCGGCTGAGCGCGGCCGGCCCGAGACCGCCGATCTACTCCTCGAACCCAGCGCCGCCCCCGCGGCCCTCTCCGCCTAGGAGGCCCTCCCGCATGGCCGCAATCCCACAAGACCTCCTCGACCGCATTCGGAGCCTGGAAAACCGTCTGCGCATGGTGGAGGGGCGTGCACAGATCCGCCCGGCCATGGACCAAATCCACAGCGGCGACGTCGTGGTCGGCGAGGGCGGCGCCCTGTCGGTCCTTGACCCCAGCAACGGGCACACAACCTTCCGCGTGGGGGAACTGTTCGCCAGCACCGGCGAGTTCGGGACATGGATCCGCCGCGACGACGGCACTACCGCCTTCAACGTCGCCCGAACCCCTCTCGCAGACCCTTCGCAGGCGCAGGCCGTTCGCATGATGGACGCGGCCGGAAACGAGATCGTCTCCGAAGAGACCGTCTCGCCCGAGGGCGGCCTCGCCCGCCCGTACCTTCCCCTGCCGATTCCCCAGGACGAGAACACCGCCACGTGGCCGGGTACCGCGTCCACCGCATGGACCACGATCGGCCGCTCCCGCGGAATCGTGCAGCACCCGAAGATCCGGGTCTACGCCGTCATGACCCGCCCGGCCGGCGTCACCGCGCAGATGCAGCTACTCGTCGACGGCACGCCCGCCATTGTCGGAGCTGCGAACGCGAACCTCACGGGCAGCGCGAACGTCCCCGGCTACTCGTTCAGCAAGGCGGTCGAGTTCGAACTACAGGTACGCCTCACCGCCGGCACCGGTGTCGTCCGCGCGATGACCCGCTACCTGTACGGCATCCAGTCCTAACCCCACCCCCCACCCGAGGGCCGTCCCGCGCACCGCGCCGGGCGGCCCTCCTGCATTCTCGGAGGTACTCCATGGCCGCGCCCGCGTCCGCCGCCCGCTTCCTCGCCGCGCTCCGCGCCGAGGGCCTGACCGTCGTCACCTACCCGGGGTGGGAGACCCACAACAGGAACCACAAGGGCCCGTGGGGCCCCGTGCACGGCGTCCTCGTGCACCACACCGTCACCCGGGGCACCGCCGCCACGGTGCGGATCTGCCGCGAGGGACACAGCACCCTGCCGGGCCCGCTGTGTCACGGTGTCATCGCCAAGGACGGCACCGTTCACCTGATCGGCTACGGCCGCACCAACCATGCCGGATCCGGTGACCCGGACGTGCTCCGGGCCGTCATCGCCGAGCGCCCGGCCCCGGCCGGCAACGAGGCGACCACCGACGGCAACCGGCACTTCTACGGGTTCGAGTGCGAGAACCTCGGCGATGGTTCCGACCCGTGGCCCGAGGCCCAGCTCGACGCCATCGCCCGCGCGTCCGCCGCCGTCTGCCGACTGCACGGATGGGGCCCGCGCTCCGTGATCGGCCACCTTGAGTGGCAGCCCGGCAAGCCGGACCCGCGCGGCTTCACCATGGATGCGATGCGGGACCGCGTCGAGGCCCGCCTCGCCAACAAGCCCAAGCCCAAGCCCAAGCCGCCGGCCAAGCCGAAGCCGACCCCGCCCAAGAAGCCGGCCGTATCCCTCGCCCGACTGATCGCCGCCGCCCGCCGCGACCCCGCGAAGAAGGGCACCCCCGTCTCGTACGCCGGCGCCCGCGTCGTCGAGCAGGCCCTCGCCGCCGAGGGCCTGCTCGACCGCACGCTCGTTGACGGGCACTTCGGCACCGCCACCCGCACCGCCTACGGCCGGTGGCAGGCCCGCCAGGGCTACCGCGGCGCCGACGCCGACGGCATCCCCGGCCGCGCCTCGCTCGACGCCCTCGCGCGCCGCCGAGGCTTCACCGTCACCGCCTGACTTGCTCCGCCCACCCCCCCCACAGGAGGAACCCCGCATGTCCGCCGCCACCAAGCGCACCGTCCGCACCGTGCTCCAGACCGCCGCCGCCCTCGCGCTCGCGGCCCCCGGCATCATCGCCGCGTCCGGCATCCCCGCCTCGCTCCCGTACGTCGCGGGCGCCCTCGCCGTCGCCGGCGGCCTCGCCCGCGTCATGGCGCTCCCGTCCGTCGAGGCCCTCCTCGACCGCGTCGGGCTCGGCCTGGTCGACGACAACGGGGACGGCCGGTGACCATCCCCACCCCGTCCGACCCGGCCGCCGTCGCCGTCGAGCTGGAGCGGCTCCGCGGCACGATGGAGACCGGATTCGCCCGCGTCGACGGCTCCCTCGCCCTGCTCGTACAGCGCGGCGACCAGACCGACCGCCAGATCGCCGACCACGAGGCCCGCCTCGACCAGCTCGAACGCGCACGGTGGCCCCTGCCGTCCCTCGCCGCCCTGGTCGCCCTGGTCGGCCTCGCACTCAGCCTGTGGCAGTTCGCTGCCCGCCCATGACCAACGCCCCCCGCACGGCCACACGGCCGTTGCGGGGGGCGTTTTCGTCGTCCTCGGCAGGGCCGTCACTACGCCTCGCTACGATCCCCGCTATGCCCACCTACCGCATCACGTACCAAGTCCTCCCCGCCCACGTCGGCCCGGACGACTACGAGTCGAGCGACCTCGAAACCCGAACCGACCTGTTCGACTTCCCCGCCGAAGAGCCGGTGACTGACATCAACGGCCGAGTGCACGAGGTAGGCCCGACGGTCGGCGCCATGAAGGCAGCACTCCGCACGCACCTGGGGAACGGCGCCGAAGGCATCATCTTGAAGGTGCGCCGCCCGGACGACGACTAGACCCGCCGCTCAGCGTCCGCCAGACGGGCCGCGTAGTGCGCGTGGTCCCTGGGGTACCCCTCCAGTGCTGGAAGCGCCGCCCGGAACCCGTCCACCGCGTCCGCCCAGCGGCGGCACGCGTAGGCCGTCGCGGCGTACTGGAGCTGTGCCCGCGTCTCGTCGAGGAAGTACAGCCACCCAGGCCGGTCCTGCTCGTCCGGAGCCAACCGCGCCAGACGCAGCGCTTCGTGGGCGAGCCGTCGAGCCCGGTCCCGCTCGCCGACGGCCGCCGCCGCCATGGCCGTCTGATGCGTGGCCGCGGCCCTCGCCGCCGGGGACAGGTCGCCGCCTGCCCGGGCCCCCTCAGCCGTGCGCAGCGCCCGGACAGGGTCGCCGCCTTGCAGCATGTAGTACGACCGCAGGCGCAGCACCCAGGACGCCATGTCGGCGTGACCGCCCTCGACGGCCCAGCCGTGCGCCGTGTCTGCCCAGGCAAGGGCCGGCCCGACCGTGCCCTGCCGTTCCTGCCACGCCACCCAGGACAGCCAGTGCGCGTGTTCAGCCGCCAGAAGTAGCAGAGTGTCGGCAGTCTCGCCCGACGACTCCGGGATAAGCCGGGTGATCGCGTCGAGTTGGGACCGTACGACGGGCCAGAGCACGCGCCCGCCGACCTCATCCTCGGTTCGTCGGTGCTCTGTGAGGACGCGTTGCAGCCGCTCGGCGGTCCGCAAGTCCGTACGCCCCAACGTCTGTGCCCGGGCGACACGGTCGCGCAGTTCGGGGTCGGGGCCCCACTCGGAGAGCGCTCGGTCGTGCACTGCCTGTCCTACCTCCGTCGGTACGTCAAGACCACGCATGATGCGCGCGACGACCTCGGAGCTTGTGACCTTCCGCAAGCCACGCTCGATGTTCGAAACGTGTCCCTGCGTCAGTCCGACCAGCTCGCCCAACCCCTGCTGAGACAGATCCGACAGTTGCCGATACCGGCGAAAGACGGCAGCCCAGTCCTGGCACGCAGCCGCCGCGCGAAGCCTGCCGTCTGTCCAGAGTTCCCGACGACTCATGCCCCGACCATACGGCCGCCCATATCAAGACGGTATGGGATCGGCCGGATTCCGCCCAGACGATGGCGTCGTCTCCGCAGACGAGGAAGGGGGCGCCCCTTCGAGGTGTTGACTCCCGCCCGCGAAAGAGGTTGGCAT
The DNA here is from genome assembly GCF_042754585.1 of Streptomyces sp. NPDC059201. Classification (NCBI taxonomy): domain Bacteria; kingdom Bacillati; phylum Actinomycetota; class Actinomycetes; order Kitasatosporales; family Streptomycetaceae; genus Streptomyces; species Streptomyces sp. NPDC059201. Next base: position 1,156 of record NZ_JBHZBB010000015.1, on the reverse strand, counting down.
GAACTCTCTACAGGTCTCGACGACACTCTGCTGCGCGCCGCCCAGCGGGCCCCCGGCGCAAGCGATCTTCCCCAAGGGCCCGGATGCGCCGGCCGCGGCCCGCGTGTACGTGCGTGACGTCCTGGTGCACGACGACGAACACCTCGGCGACAACCAGCTCGACGACGTCCTGCTGATCGTCTCGGAGCTGGTGACGAATAGCTACAGGTACGGGACCGAACCGGGCGACTCGATTCTCGTCGTCGTCCTGACGACTCCCGACGTCGTGCGCGTCGAGGTGCACGACCCGTGCCGCACCTTCCCCCGGATCCGGGTTGAGTCGGGGGAGCGGGCCCGCGGACGCGGCCTGAACCTCGTTGACGCCCTCGCGACGCGCTGGGGCGTCGACGAGCGACCGATGGGTAAAGCGGTGTGGGTGGAGGTGGCGCGGTGACGACCGATTCCGCGACGCCTTCCGCCGGTCTGTCCTTCCGGGCAGTGCCCGGCCCTGGCTTCGCCGCCGGGTGCTCCGTGATCACGTGGGTTGACGAAGGGCTCTTCGAGGTCCGGATCGCGTACATCCTGATTGGGCACGTGCCCCCGCGGCGCACGGGGGAGACCGCCGAGTCGGTCGAGGACGGATTGATGGGCCTGGTCGACGGGATGGCCTTACGGCCGGCCGCCGAGCGGGTGCCGATCCTAGGCGCGCGCGTAGTTCTGCGTGGGCCGCTTGTGGCCCTCGACTACGGGCACCCCGAGTACCTTTTGCGGCTACCGAATACCGGGGCAGAGTGGCGGGCCCACGTCGGCCGGGGCGGGCCTGTGTGCGTAACCGTGGGGCTCGACCCGATCCCGCCCGGGGCGGGCCCGGATGCGATCTCGTCGTACCTCGACCGCGTCACTGCCACGGGCCGCGCGTACATGGGCGCGACGACCGCTCGGGCGCGGTGACGGCCAGCCCCCTGTAGACCACTGGACGCCCGCCCGCGCCGTCGCGTGCGTCCTCTACGCCCCGCCCCCTCCGAGCCGACACCGGTAGGGGCGGGAAGGGCCCGCCGTCGTCATCCCCCGAGACACGGCGGGCCACATGGAACGGCCCCGGTACCTGAGGTAGGTACCGGGGCCGTTCTCGTACGACCACCGATGGTGGTCGTACCCCTTTAGGTTCACTGTCGTG
>NZ_JBHZBB010000014.1:0-198914 GCF_042754585.1 Streptomyces sp. NPDC059201 | reverse complement strand
GCGCCCGCGGGGCCTGCGCCCGCGGGGCTGCGCCCGCGGGGCCTGCGCCCGCGGGGCTGCGCCCGCGGGGCCTGCGCCCGCGGGGCTGCGCCCGCCGGGCCTGCGCCCGCCGGGCGTCCGCCCCGTCTCAGGTGCCCGGCAGGGCGTCCTTCAGGCTGGCTCGGACCTCCTGGCGGAGTTCGGGGGTGTCCGTGTGTTCGTGGACGGAGACCGCGTGTTCGGTGGCGGCGCGGACCACCTCTTCCTCCTCGCCCGAGATGTAGAGCGAGCAGCCCGAGACGCTCGGGGCGTCCCGGCAGTCGGCGGCTTTCCTGGTCATGTCGGCCTCCTGCGGTGACATGGGCCCGACCCCTCCTTCCAGGCTAGGACCGGGCTCACGGACCGGCGAACGGCGGCGTCGTCGCGGCCGGCGGCGGCTCCCAGGGCCGGGCCTCCGCCGCCCAGAGGGTGAAGCCGAGCGCGGCGAGCCCGGCCAGCACCGCGCCGACCCTCCGCACCGCGCGCTCCCGCCGCCGCAGCCGCCCGCCGCGGGCCGCCGCCCGCGCCCCGAGCCCGGCCGGGACGGGCGGATGCGGGGTGTCGAGCAGCCGCCGGACGGCCGCCTCCTTGTCGACGTACCTCACGCGGCCGCCTCCCGTCGCCGGTCCTCCCGCCGCCGGTCCTCCCGGATCCGGGCCACCGCGCGGGCGTACACCGCGCGGACCCGTGCCTCCGGCAGGCCGAGCAGTGCGGCCGTCTGTTCCTCGGGCACGTTCTCGTACAGGCGCAGTACGAGCACCAGCCGTTCCCGCGGGGTGAGGGCGCCGAGGATCCCGCCGCGGCCGGTCCGGTGCCGCCAGGCGGTACGGGCGAAGCGCAGCGCGAGGTCGTCGCGGGTGAGCGCGTACGGATCCTCGTCCCGGCCCCGCGCGCGGACCGCGTACGCGTGCGCGAGGGCGGCGGTCAGCAGCGCGTGGGCGCAGGGGTTGCGTACCCGGGTCTCTGCGGTGAGCAGGGTCGCGACATGCAGCAGCCGCCCCGCCGCGCCCGCCACGAACGCGGCGAACTCCTCGGCGCGGGCGGCGTGTTCGGATCGGCCCCGCTGCGTCTCCACACCTCATCTAGCGGCCGGGGCCGAAGCGGGGTCAACCCCCTTGCGTCGAACCGGCCGCACCGGCCTGGCGCGCGGAGAGCGCCGCGTTGAAGCGGGTGAGCAGCGAGCAGAAGGAGGCGCGCTCGTCCTCCGTCCAGCCGTCCGTGACCTCGGCCATCAGCGTCCGGCGCGAGGAGCGCACCTCCTCCAGGCGCTCCAGGCCGCGCGGCGACAGCTGGAGGACGACCGCGCGCCCGTCCTCGGGGTGCGAGGTGCGCTTGACGAGGCCGGAGTCGACGAGCGGCGCGACCTGGCGGGTGACGGTCGAGGAATCGATCCCCATGCCCGCCGCGAGCGCCTTGACGCCCATCGGCCCTTCCTGGTCGAGGCGGTTGAGGAGGAGGTAGGCGGCCCGGTCCATCGAGTTGCGGAGCTGGCCGGTGCCGCCGAGGCGGGTCTGCTCCGCCCGGCGGGCGAAGACGGCCACCTGGTGCTGGAGGGCATCGAGGAGACCGGGGTCGAGCTCAGTCGTCATGTCCTGAGATGTGGGCATGGCTGGGGTCTCTCTCGTGCGGCGGTGGTCGGTGTGGGGGACAGAGTACGCGGACGGGACGGGCTCCGTACCGGCCGTGCGCAAACCCGCCGCGGGCCCGCCGCCCGCGCGCCCGCGACCCCGGTGAGCTGCGAGACTTGGGGTCATGACCTTCGGTACGCCACACCCCTTGCACCGGCTGATGCTCGACGACGTGCGCGGAGCGCGGAAGATGCTGGCGGGCGTGGCCCGGATGACCGCCCTGGAGGGCAGTCGGCACCTGTCGTCGCTGGTGGGGGCGCCGGTCCTGCTCAAGTGCGAGAACCTCCAGCGGACCGGTTCGTTCAAGCTGCGGGGCGCGTACGTGCGGATCGCCGGGCTCCGGCCGGAGGAGAAGGCGGCGGGGGTGGTCGCCGCCTCGGCCGGGAACCACGCGCAGGGTGTGGCGCTCGCCTCACAGCTCCTCGGGGTGCACGCGACGGTCTTCATGCCGGTCGGCGCGCCGCTGCCGAAGGTCGCGGCGACCCGCGAGTACGGCGCGGAGGTGCGCCTGCACGGGCACGTGGTGGACGAGACGCTGGCCGCCGCGCAGGAGTACGCGGGGCGGACGGGCGCGGTCTTCATCCACCCCTTCGACCACCCGGACGTCATCGTCGGCCAGGGCACGGTCGGCCTGGAGATCCTGGAGCAGTGCCCGGAGGTCCGCACGATCGTCGTCGGCATCGGCGGCGGCGGGCTCGCGGCAGGCATCGGACTCGCGGTGAAGTCGCTCCGCCCGGACGTGCGGATCATCGGCGTACAGGCGGAGGGGGCGGCGGCCTACCCGCCGTCGCTGGCCGCCGGGCATCCGGTGGTGGTGGACTCCCCGGTGACGATGGCCGACGGCATCAAGGTGGGCCGGCCCGGGGACGTACCGTTCGGCCTGGTCCAGGAGTACGTGGACGAGGTGCGCACCGTCTCGGAGGACGCGCTCTCCTCGGCGCTGCTGCTCTGCCTGGAGCGGGCGAAGCTGGTGGTGGAGCCGGCCGGCGCGAGCCCGGTGGCGGCCCTGCTGAGCGACTCGACGTCCTTCCGGGGCCCGGTGGTCGCGGTCCTGTCGGGCGGCAACGTGGATCCGCTGCTGCTCCAGCGGATCCTGCGGCACGGCATGGCGGCGGCGGGCCGGTATCTGAGCCTGCGGCTGCGCGTGGCGGACCGCCCGGGCGCGCTGGCGACGCTGCTCGCGGTGCTGACGGTGGTCGACGCGAACGTGCTCGACGTGAGTCACGTACGGACCGATCCGCGGCTCGGCCTCACGGAGGTGGAGGTGGAGCTGCACCTGGAGACGAAGGGGCCGGAGCACTGCCGGGAGGTCGAGGCGGCGCTGCGCGACGCGGGGTACACGGTGCTGCCGTCCTGAGCCGGGCACGGCCGTCCATGCTGCCCTAGGATCGGCAGAAATGCCCGAAATGATCCGGGAGTGTGGACATGCCAGGCGCGATTCACGCCGAGGGACTGGTGAAGACCTTCGGCGACGTCACTGCACTGGACGGCGTGGACCTCGACGTGCCCGAGGGCACCGTCCTCGGCCTGCTCGGTCCCAACGGAGCGGGGAAGACCACCGCCGTACGGGTGCTCACGACCCTGCTCCGGCCCGACAGCGGCACCGCCACCGTCGCCGGGATCGACGTCCTGCGGCACCCCAACGAGGTCCGCCGCTCCATTGGCCTCTCCGGCCAGTTCGCCGCCGTCGACGAGTACCTCACCGGCCGCGAGAACCTCCAGATGGTCGGCCAGCTCTACCAGATGAAGGCGAAGGCGGCGAAGGAGCGGGCCGGAGAACTCCTCGACCGCTTCCACCTCACCGACGCCGCCGACCGCACAGCCAAGACGTACTCCGGCGGCATGCGCCGCCGCCTCGACCTCGCCGCCGCCCTGGTCGTCGCCCCGCCCGTGATGTTCATGGACGAGCCGACCACCGGCCTCGACCCCCGCAACCGCCAGGCCCTGTGGGACGTCATCAAGGAGCTCGTCTCCGGCGGCACCACCCTCCTCCTCACCACCCAGTACCTGGAGGAGGCCGACCACCTCGCCCACGACATCGCCGTCGTCGACCACGGCAAGGTCATCGCCCGCGGCACCTCCGACCAGCTCAAGGCCCGCACCGGCGGCGAGCGCGTCGAGGTCGTCGTCCACGAGCGCGACGCCATCGCCCCCGCCCGCGGCATCCTCGCCCGCTACGGCCCCGGCGAGCGCGGTCTCGACGACGTCTCCGTCGAGGACCACACCCGCAAGCTCACCGTCCCCGTCACCGGCGGCGCCAAGCTGCTCGCCGAGGTCATCCGCGACCTCGACGCCGTCGGCATCGAGATCGACGACATCGGACTGCGCCGCCCCACCCTCGACGACGTCTTCATCTCCCTCACCGGCCACGCCGCCGCGACCGAGCAGGAGGAGAACGGCGGGGAGCAGCCGCCCGCCCAGGGCCGCAAGCACCGGAAGGAGCCGGCCGCGTGACCACCCTCACCGACAAGGCCCCCCACGTCCCCGCCGCCCGCGGCGGCATCGCCCAGTCGATCGCGGACTCCCTGGTCGTCACCAAGCGGAACCTGATCCGCATGTCCAGGATCCCGGAGATGATCCTGTTCGGGCTGATCCAGCCCGTCATGTTCGTCATCCTGTTCACGTACGTCTTCGGCGGCTCGATGCAGATCGGGAACAGCACCGACCCGGACGTGTACAAGAACTTCCTGATGGCCGGCATCTTCGCCCAGACCGTCACCTTCGCCACCGCCGGCGCGGGCGCCGGCATCGCGGACGACATGCACAAGGGCCTGATGGACCGGTTCCGCTCCCTGCCGATGGCGCGCGGCGCGGTGCTCACCGGCCGCACGGTGGCGGACCTCGTGCAGACGGCGGTGACCCTGCTGGTCCTCGCCGTCGTCGCCCTGATCATCGGCTGGCGACCCGGCTACGCCGCGCCCACCAACTTCGGGAAGATCATGCTCGGCTTCGCCCTGCTGCTCCTCCTCGGATACGCCTTCACCTGGATCGGCGCCCTCATCGGCCTCTCCGTGCGCACCCCGGAGGCCGCGACTTCCGGCGGCCTGATCTGGCTCTTCCCCGTCACCTTCATCTCGAACGCCTTCGTCGACTCCAGCAAGCTCCCCGGCTGGCTCCAGCCGGTCGCGGAGTGGAACCCGTTCAGCGCGACCGTCCAGGCATGCCGCAAGCTCTTCGGCGACCCGGGCCTCTCCCCGTCCGACGCCTGGCCCATGCAGTACCCGGTGTGGGCATCGGTCATCTACTCGATCCTGATCATCGCCCTCTTCCGCACCCTCTCCGTCCGCAAGTACCGGCGCGCGGACGGCTGACGCCCCCCTCTGAACTCCCGGTGTCAGGGCCCCTTCCGGCTGCCTGGAAGGGGCTTCGGCCCATCTCCCCGGGGCATACCCTGGCCGAGAGGTGATTCGATGTCGTCGCTGAGTGAGAACGTCCGCAAGCATCGCCGCCGCGCCGGCCTGAGCCAGGAACAACTCGCCGAGGCGTCCGACCTGTCCCTCGGCGTCGTCCGGAAGGCCGAGCAAGGCGGGAACCTCTCCGTCGAGAGCATCCACGCACTCGCCCGTGCCCTCAAGACGACGACGGCGACCCTCTTCGCCACCGAGGCACTGGACCCGGTCCACATCGCCATCGGTGAGGGCCCCAAGCTCGCCGAGCTGCGCCGAGCCCTGATGCCCCCCGTCGGACTGCGCGAAGTCCTCGTCGAGGTCGACCAGGCGCCACCCCTGTCCGTCCTGCGGAGCGAGATCGACGACAGTCACGCCCTGTATCACGCAGACGCCTACAACAGCGTGGCCAAGAAGCTTCCCGCGATCCTGCGCGGCGCGGAGGCCGCCGTGAACCTGGCCGAGGAGGGCGACCCTCGCAGCGAAGCCCTCACGGTTCGAGCCGACGCCTACCTGCTCACCGGCAAGTACCTGACGCAGGTCCGGCGCTACGACATGGCGTATCACGCCCTCTCGCTGGGCATCAGGGACGCTCGCGAGGTCGACAAGCCGCACATCGCCGCGACCGGCGTGGTGGGCATGGCCTGGCTGCTCCTGCGACAGGACCGCTTCGACGAGGCCGAGCACCTCGCCGCCGTGACGGCCGACGAGATCGAACCGCGCATGTCCAGGGCCACCCCGGGCGAAGTAGCCCTCTGGGGAGAGCTCCTCCAGCGCGTCGCGTCGGCCGCGATCAGGAACAACCGTGCCGACGTCGCCAAGGAGGCCCGGAAGCTGACCGCGACGGCCGCGAGCAACCTGGGCCGCGAGCATGTGGACTTCCGGTCGCACTGGACGACCTTCGGGCCCGTGACCGCCGAGGCGAAGGCGATCGAGGACCTCGCGCTGATCGGCGACTACCGAGGCGTCCTGGACCGGGCCGACAAGGGTCCCGTCGGGCCCCAAGGGCTCGCCAGGCTCGGCCGGCCGAGCGCGAACAACTGGGACAGGCATCGATTGGATGTCGCACGCGCTTACTCCAAGCTCGGGTCGCACCAGGACGCGATGACCGAGCTGTGCGTCATCAAGGACCAGTCCCCCGAGTGGCTCAAGCACCAGGCGATGGCCCGCCGCATCATGGAAGAGATCCTGAAGACCCGTAAGCGAACGCTGACTCAGGAGATGCGAGACATGGCCCTCCACCTGGGGCTCACCGGCTAACTACCACGCCACGTAGCACTTCCTGACGGAGAGCCAGGGAACTACCACGCTCCGTGCCTGGGTTCCCTTCTTTGCCCTCCGTACCTTCGTTGTCATGACGAGCGACCAGGAGACCAGGCCGAGAATCGGCGCGGCGGCCAAGGACTTGAGCACCGACAAGATCGGCTTCGTGATGGGCGAGCAGCACGGGATGGTGCAGCTCCGACCCCTGAGCGGAGGCGTCGAGTGGGAGGTAACGCCGGACCAGGTGGTGACCCCCACGGCGGAGGAAGTGCTCAGCGCCCGGGTCGCTGTCGAGAACGGCCGGAAGAGGTGGGGACTGTGAGCCGGCCGCGCGCGGTCCTCGCCTACGTGGAATGGAAGATCACCCCCGACAGGCGAGAGGGCACCGAGCCCGTCACCCACGCCTTTCAGTGCACGCTCCCGGAGTGCCTGGAGAAGTCGGACGACTCCGGCGACTGGGAGGCCCCGCAGTCGTGGGCCCTGGCGCACTCCGGCCGGCACCCCTCTCACACGTCCTACCGCGAGATCATCACGCGCCCCTACCGGACCGAGATGCTGACGTGAGCCGCGTCTTAGGCGTCATCGGCCGGTACGCCGGCCCCTTGTTCATCATCGCGATCAGCGCCTCGTGCGGGGTGTACATCGGTGTCGCTCTGGCGACCACCGCCTAAAGCTGGCCCGTCCCGAGCTGAGTACCCCGACGGAGAGCTCCCCCGCCTCCACGCCCGCTCGGGACGGGTCGTCCAACTGCCGCCCCGCATCAGCACAGTCATCGCCGGGGCGGCCGCTCCACCCCTTGTAACGGACCGTGGGCCGGCCTCTTCCCGAGTCCAGCCCGCCGAACCTTGAGGAGCACTGTGAGCACCGCTGTAGAACTCGCGCCCGTCCCCCCGTGGGGCGTCGGGCGACTCGCGCCGTACCCCCACACCATCCACCTGCCGCACTCGTCGGTCTCCGTCGACCCCGACACGCAGCTCGGGGTCTTCCTCGACCGCGAGGGCCACGTCGTCGAGATGGGCCAGCACGGCACCAGCTCCGGCACCGAGACCTCCACGGTGACCAGCCCCGACGGGCAGTCCGGCAACGACCAGGGCCACGACCAGGACAGCAACACGGACTAGTGGCCATGACCGAGAAGAGGCCCGTGCTCGTGGCCACCGAGGCGGACGACGTCACCGCCGACATGGTGATCACGGAACTCAACCAGCTCGATGTGCCGGTCGTCCGCTTCAACCCGGCCGACATCGGGACGGACCTGACGGTCTCGGCTCGGTTCGGTACGTGCCCGGCCCCTGTGGCCGGGCACGTACGTACCCCGTCGAGAAACGCCCGCCTCGCCAGCGTGCGGGCGGTCTACTGGCGCCGCCCCACCTGGCCCACCTTCCCTCACCTGGGGGAGCATGACGCCCAGTTCGCTGCCGCGCAGGTTCGCTTCGGCCTGGGCGGCTCCCTGTACGCGATGCTGGAGGGGCCCGTATGGGTGAACCACCCCCTCCGTGTGGCGGCTGCCGACTACAAGCCCGCCCAACTGGCCCTGGCCCAGAGTCTCGGCCTGATGGTGCCACCGACCCTTGTGACCAACGAGCCCTTCGAAGCACGGAAGTTCATCAGCCTGCACGGTCAGGTGATCTACAAGACGCTGCGCTGGACGCCTTACAAGCAGGACGGCGTTCCGCTGGCGGCATGGGCCGACCTGGTCACCGCCGAGGAGATCGACGACAGCCTGCGGGTGGCGCCCCACCTGTTCCAGGCCGTGGTGGACAAGGCGGCCGACCTCCGCGTCCTGATCGTCGGCCGATAGGTGTTCGCCGTACGGATCACGTCCGCGTCCGGCCTGCTGGACTGGCGCAAGGACTACTCGGCACTGTCCTACGAGGTGGTAGACCTGCCCGGGATGGTCGAGAAGGCGCTCCTGGCCTACCTGGAGCACTACGGGCTGGCCTCCGGCAGCTTCGACCTTGCCGAGGACCAAAAGGGCGACCTGTGGTGGCTGGAGCTCAACCCCAACGGCCAGTGGGGGTGGCTGGAGGGCCCCACCGGCTTGAAGATGTCCGCCGCGTTCGCGGCCCTCATGGCAGGAGAGATCGCGTGACCGATACCGCGCCCGAGCGGCGAGCCCTCGCCGACCAGCTCGTACAGGCCGGCGCCCTCAAGACGCCGGAATGGCGAGCGGCCGTCGAATCGGTTCCCCGCGAGCTGTTCCTGAATCCTGGGGTCTTCCTTCCCGAGGGTGCCCGCTGGCGGCCCGTGACCGCCGTCGGCACCGACCCTGAGGAGTGGGTTCGGACCGCCTACTCCCTGGACACGCTGACCACCCAGCTCGACGGACATCTCACCGCCGACCAGGTCAGCGAGCCCGTGGCAGGACTGCCCACCTCCTCCTCGACGATGCCGGCGCTCGTGATCGGCATGATCGAGAGCCTGGACGTGGAGGACGGCCACCAGGTGCTGGAGATCGGCACCGGCACCGGCTACTCCGGTGCGCTGCTGTGTCACCGCCTCGGCGAGGACAACGTCACCACGGTCGAGGTGGACCCGGGCGTCGCCGCGCGGGCGGATGCCGCACTGGAGGCGGCCGGCTACTCCACGTGGACAGTGACCGGAGACGGCCTCCTCGGGCACCCTCGCCGGGCACCCTACGACAGGGTCATCGCCACCTGCCTGGTCCGACGCATCCCCTACACGTGGGTCCGGCAGACCAAGCCCGGCGGGATCATCCTGGCCACGGTCGGCTCGTGGGCGACCGGCAGCGGTCTGGCAAAGGTGACCGTCAACGAGGACGGTACGGCCGAGGGACGGATCATCGGGAAGGCCACCTTCATGCAGGCCCGATCGCAGGCCACCGTGCCGGTGGCCGGCGACCTCTCGGCACGCGCCGCCTACGCCGACAGCGAGCGCCAGACGAAGGTGTCGCCGCTCCTGATGGACGAGTGGATGCCGGCCTTCCTCACCCAGCTCGCCGCACCTGGCGCCCAGCTCGTCCACGCCAGGACGAGCGAGGGCGGACAACTCCTCTACCTCTTCGACTCCGAGCGCGAATCGTTCGCCCAGTTCATTGCCGACGGAGAGGGCTGGCGGGTTCGCCAGGGCGGGCCTGTGTCCCTGTGGGACGAGGTGGAGGACGCGCTGGCGGCCTGGCAGGGTGCGGGCAGCCCGGACATCACCGCCGTACGGCTTCACATCACCGACCGGTGTCACACGTACTGGATCGGCGGTCAGCAGATCAGCACCCGTACGTCGTCGCACTGGATCGGCGACGGATCGGCGCTGCGGTGGCAGCACCGCCTGACCGACCGGCCGTAGCCGGCCGAGAGGCTGGCACCAGCCCCCGACCCCGCATGGGGTGAGGGGCTGGTTCCCTTCAGCTCGGGCTTCTGTCGCACGAGGTGATCACGCCCTCGATGGATCTTGGGTATGGGCTGGTGCGGAGAGGTGGGTACCGACCGGAGGTTGTTGCTTTCCGTGTCCAGCCTGTCACCAGGCGCTTGCCCCCGCAGCGAGGTCATCAGTGATGCCCAAGGTCATCCAGAGCATGGACGAGTTCCAGACCCTGATCAACCTCCGGAGGCGCAGTCCTCAGCCGTTGAGTCCTCGATCGAGATCACCGAGTAGGTGTTGAACTCCTCCTCGGTGATCCGCTCGTACGGCGAATGGGGGCGGGTGCCGTCCGGCATCAGGGTGGTGCCCTCGATCTCGGGCAGCCAGGGCGGTCACGCCACCGCCGCACCCTCTCCGTCCGCAAGTACCGCTCCGCCTCCGTCTGAGCGCGGGAACGCCGAAGGGCCGGCCCCCACGGGGGACCGGCCCTTCGTCACGTACGGAAGGGGGAGGGCGGGCCTCAGCCGGTGTACGGCTTCGCGCTGAGGATCTTCACCATGGCCTTCTTGCCGTTCGGCAGCTCGTACTCGGCGTCGTCACCGGCCTTCTTGCCGTTCACGCCGATGCCGAGCGGCGACTGCGGCGAGTAGGTCTCGATGTCGCCGGACGCGTACTCGCGGGAGGCGAGCAGGAAGGTCATCGTGTCGGACTCGTCGCCGTCGAAGGCGATCGTCACGACCATGCCGGGCTCCACGACGCCGTCGTCCGCCGGGGCCTCGCCGACCTTGGCGTTCTGAAGCAGCTGGGTGAGCTGGCGGACCCGGAGCTCCTGCTTGCCCTGCTCCTCCTTGGCCGCGTGGTACCCGCCGTTCTCGCGCAGGTCGCCCTCCTCGCGCGCGGCGGCGATCTTCGCGGCGATCTCGGTACGCGCGGGACCAGACAGGTACTCAAGCTCGTCCTTGAGCTTGTTGTACGCCTCCTGGGTGAGCCAGGTGACGTTGTCGCTGGTCTGGGTCACAGGTGCTCCTCGTAGGTACTGGGAATACAAAGCATCGCCCTACGCGGGAAACGGTCGCTTCCCGGGTGGGCGAAAGCACGAGCCTAACAATGAGTGGCGGAAAGCGGGAGGACATAAACCATCGGGATGGCGTCGGTCCAGGTCACCGCGGCGACCCGCCGGAACTCGCTGCCCTTTCCCTACCCACCGCTACCGCGGCGTACACCCCAGCAGCTCGGCGCTGGTGGCACGGGCGGTCGTGCGGAGCGAGTAGACGCGGTCCACCCGGCCGGCCGGTTCGTCGACCACGACGTCCTTGCGGGCCACCTCGGCCCCGTCCTCGGAACGGGACCGGAGCGTGCACACGCCCTCGACGCCCTCGTCCTTGCGGATCTCCAGGTGCACCTGCACCTCGGAGTCGCTCACCACGTCGAACTTGATCATCTCGGCGCTGATCTTGCTGTCGACCACGTAGTGCCAGCCGTACCAGCCGATCAGGGCCAGGAAGAGGACCCCGAGGACCGAGCCGACGATCCGGAGCTTCCGGTCGGCCCGCTCGTCCGCGGAGCGCCCGTAGCGCCCCTCGGGCAGCTGCTCTCGCACGGCGCTCATCTATCGGTCCTCTCCGAGCCGGGGGTGGCGGAATTTTCGTCCCCCCGATTCCGTCACTATAGAGACCACCCTCCGCGCCGAATCACTGAGGATCGAGTCTTGACTGAGCAGCTGCGACTGATGGCCGTTCACGCCCACCCCGACGACGAGTCGAGCAAGGGTGCGGCGACCATGGCCAAGTACGTGTCCGAGGGGGTGGACGTCCTCGTGGTGACGTGCACGGGCGGCGAGCGCGGCTCGGTCCTGAACCCCAAGCTCCAGGGCGACCCGTACATCGAGGAGAACATCCACGAGGTGCGCCGGAAGGAGATGGACGAGGCCCGGGAGATCCTGGGCGTCGAGCAGGAGTGGCTCGGCTTCGTCGACTCCGGCCTCCCCGAGGGCGACCCGCTGCCCCCGCTCCCCGAGGGCTGCTTCGCCCTGGAGGACGTGGACCACGCGGCCGGCGAACTGGTCCGCAAGATCCGCTCCTTCCGTCCGCAGGTCATCACGACCTACGACGAGAACGGCGGGTACCCGCACCCCGACCACATCATGACCCACAAGATCACGATGGTGGCCTTCGACGGCGCGGCCGACGCCGAGAAGTTCCCCGAGGCCGAGTTCGGCCCGGTCTTCGCGCCGCAGAAGCTCTACTACAACCAGGGCTTCAACCGCCCCCGCACCGAGGCCCTGCACCAGTCCCTCCTCGACCGGGGCCTGGAGTCCCCGTACGGCGAGTGGCTGGAGCGCTGGAAGGAGTTCGAGCGCAAGGAGCGGACGCTCACCACCTTCGTCCCCTGCGCCGACTTCTTCGAGACCCGCGACCGCGCGCTGATCGCGCACGCCACCCAGATCGACCCCGAGGGCGGCTGGTTCCGGGTCCCGATGGAGATCCAGAAGGAGGTCTGGCCGACGGAGGAGTACGAGCTCAGCAAGTCGCTGGTGCCCACCTCCCTCCCCGAGGAAGATCTCTTCGCGGGCATCCGCGACAATGCCTGACATGAGCGCACACCTCGCACTGACGCAGCTGGTCCCCTTCGCCGCCGAAGAGCTGGACAAGAACAAGGTGACCCCCGGCGTCCTCGGCTTCGTCGTCTTCGCGGTCCTGGCCCTCGCCGTCTGGGCGCTGATGAAGTCGATGAACCGCCACATGAACAGCATCTCCTTCGAGGAGACCCCGGACCCGGCCGAGCCCGCGGAGGCCGCCGGGAAGTCCCCCGCCGCCACGAAGTAGCGGCACGCCGGCCCGCACCCGCACCCCGGGCGCGGGCCGGCGCGGACTGGGCATCCGGCCCACCGTGTACCCCGCGCGGCGCGCCCGCGGCCGCGGCGGAGTCCGGCCCGCACCCGCACCCCGGGCGCGGGCCGGCGCGGACCGGGCATCCGGCCCACCGCGTTCCCCGCGCGGCGCGCCCGCGGCCGCAGCGGGGTCCGGGGAGCACCTGACCGCCTGCCACGCGTCGCGCGCCCGTGCGCGGCCGCAGCCGACCCCTCGGGAGCGGACCGTGAGTGAAGTGCCCGCGCTTGCCGCGGAGGGCGCCGCCGTCGTCCTGGACGGGACCACCCTCCTGGCGCCGACGACGTTCGCCGTGCCCGCGGGCGGCTTCCGGTGCCTCACCGGAAGCAACGGCTCCGGGAAGACGACGCTCCTCCGGGCCTTCCTGGGGAGCCGCCGGCTGACCGACGGCGCCCTGCTCTTACGGGGCGAGCCCGCCGACCTGACCAGGCCCCGGCACCGGCGGCTCGTGGCGTCGCTCGTCGAGCCCGTGCCCGTCGCCCGGGACATGACACTGCGCGAGCAGGTGACCCTGGTCGCCGCCTCCTGGTACGGCAACACCGCCGCGACCGGCGAGCGCGCCGAGGAGACCCTCGCGAGCCTGGGCCTCACCCCACTCGCCGAGCGCTTCCCCTCCCAGCTCTCCTCCGGCCAGCTCCAGCTCTTCCACCTCGCCCTGACGCTGGTCCGCCCCGCCGGGATCGTCCTCCTCGACGAACCCGAGCGGCACCTCGACACCGACCGCGTCGCCCTCGTCGCCGGCCTCCTCGCCGAGCGCGCGGCACAGGGCACCGCCCTCCTCGTCGCCACCCATGACGCCACCCTCGTCGAAGCCTGCGACGGCGTCATGGAGCTCGGATGACGACCGGCACCCGCACCACGGCCGGACCCGACGCCGCCGAACGCGTCCACGCCGTACGGCACCGCTACGCCCGCCGCGGCGACCGGGGCACCGCGCGGGACTGGGCGTACCCCGTCTACCTCACCGTCGTCCTCGTCCTCGTCTACGTGGTGCCGGTCGTCCACCTGATGAGGACCTCGCGGCCGCTCCTCACCCTGGAGTCCTCCGCCGCGGCGACCCCCGTGGCCTGCCTGGTCGCGGCGGCGGCCGTCTGGGGCGCCCAGCTCGCCGGCCGGTACTGGGGACCGCTGGTGCTCAAGCCCTTCCTGCTCCACGTGTTCATGTCCACCGACCTGCCCCCGGCCCGGTACCTCGGCACCCTCGCCCACCGCCGCCTCGCGTACGCCGCACTCGGCACGCTCCTCGCCGTGGCCACGGCCACGTTCCTGCTGACCGACCTCTTCGACCAGCCAGGCGCCGCGCTCGTGCCGCAGGGCGCCGCCGTCGCCGTCGGCATCGGCGCCCTCGCCCCCGTCGCCTGGCTGTGGGGCCAGGTCCGGCCGGTCCGCGACAACGCCCTGCTCGCCGCCGCCACGGCCGCAGCGGCGGCCGCCATGACCCTGCTCGCCCGCTCCGCCCCCCTGGCCGCCACCGGCCTGTGGCTCACCGCCGCCGCGACCGCGCTCGCCGCCGCGGCCCTCGCCCGCTCCGGCTTCCGATCCCTCGGTACGGTCGACCTCGCCCGGCTCGCCCGCGAGTCCGCGCGCGCCGCAGAGGCTCAGACCTTCGCCTGGACCGGCACCCTCCACCACGCACTCGACCTCTACCGCCCCGAGCCGCGCGGACTCACCACCGCCCTGACCCGCCCCGACGGACGCCTGCGCGGCCCCCTAGCCCAAGGCGCCGTCCGCGCCCTGCGCACCCCGGGCCGCGCCCTCGCCGCCGCCGTCTCCCTCCCGGCCGGCGGCATCCTGCTGGCCCTCGGCCTCACCGACCCGGCCGCCAGGACGGCGACACTCTCCTGGCTGACCGGCGCGGCCCTCGTCTACGCCGGCTCCGGCTGGACCGGCGAGACCTGGCGCGCCCTACGCGACGAACTGACCCGGCCCCCGCTCCTAGGCGGAGGCCGGCGCGCCCTCCTGGCCCGCACCCTGGCCTGGCCGACCACCGCGGTCACGACAGCGACAGCCCTGGCGACCACCGCCACGCTCCTTTCCCTCGGCCCCCTCCCGACCACCCGGGTGACCGACACGGCACTCCTAGCCGCAGGAACGCTTCTCCTCGTCCTAGGCGCCAGATTCCTCCGCGAGATGAAAACGAACCTCCCCATCGAACTCCTCCTCCCCATCGTCACCCCCCTAGGAGACCTCTCCGCCCTCCGCGTCTTCCTCTGGCAGTTCGACGGCCTCGCCACCGTCCTCACCGGCGTCCTCATCCTGAACGCGATCCCCACAGCCCCCGCCGCAACCCTGACCGCCGCAGCCCTGACCGCCTGCTGCACCTGGGCAGCCCTACGCCGCACAGGCTGGACCCTCCGCACCCTCTCCACCCACCTCGCCCAGGAGTAGTCCGCGGCTCCCACGCGCCTCAAGGCGACTACATGTGCCGCGGCGCGGAGCCTCGATGGGAGCCGTCGTCCTGTGGCCCAGAGCTCTGCTGCACCCCCGGAACTCCTTCTTGGTCGCACATGGCCACGCTGAGTATCCACGTCGACCCACCGCGGGGCGTCGAACTCGTCCTTGAACCAGGCCGTCTGTCCGCCCGACCTCGATGTCGAGAGGCGAACGGCTGGCGCTCGCCCTCGGCGCCGCGGCGACCGTCATCGTTCGTTCCTTACAGGTCCCCGAGATCGACCGTGATGGAGAAGGGTGCGGTGGCCTTCACCGTGCCGGTGAACATCTCGCCGTCCCTGTAAGCCTTGGTGGCGGGGTCGAGAACGTAGGTGTAGATGATCGGGACACCGGTGACGGCCTGCTCGACCCGCCAGTAGAAGGGGATGCCGGCCTTGGCGTACTGGTCCACCTTCACGACCCGGTCGGTTGTCTCCGAGCCGGGCGACACGACCTCGACGACCAGGAGTACGTGCTCGGGGCGGGTGGGCGTGAGGTCGATGGTTTCCGCCCGGTAGACGGTGACGTCCGGGCGGCGGTTGGTGAGCGGAACGTCCTGGAGGCGGACGTCGAAGTCCGTGTCGGCGTTCCAGTCCGGGCCCGCGGCGGTGTCCAGGGCGTTGGCCAGGATGCGGGCCAGTCGGTTGTGCCGCTTCGAGGCGCTCGGGCTCACGACGACCATTCCGTCCACGATCTCGATGCCGGCGCACTGCTCCTCGGACCAGGAGTCGTACTGCTCCGCGCTGATCTGCGCATGCATCCACGCGGGCGCCACCATCTCGGCGGTCATGGTGTACCTCCTTCGAGGAGCCTCGGCAGGTCCGGCGCTGCTGCGCCCAGCCTACTGTTCCGAGGTGCCGGGTCGCCCGACACCGAAGGGGGAGGAGTCGCCCGCAACGTGATGGCTCACCAGTGCAATTCGGCCATGTGAGGCGGGCGCGTCAGGGTTTCGTCAGTCGTGCCAGGCGTTGTGAGAGGCTGGCACGTATGAACCGGTTGGCTGGTATGACCTCGCCTTATCTGCTTCAGCACGCTGACAATCCGGTCGACTGGTGGCCGTGGGGACCCGAGGCGTTCGAGGAAGCGAAACGGCGCGATGTACCCGTTCTGCTGTCGGTCGGTTACTCCGCGTGCCACTGGTGCCACGTGATGGCTCACGAGTCCTTCGAGGACGAGGGGATCGCCGCGCTGGTCAATGAGCACTTCGTGGCCGTGAAGGTGGATCGGGAGGAGCGGCCCGACGTCGACGCCGTGTACATGGAGGCGGTGCAGGCGGCCACCGGGCAGGGTGGGTGGCCGATGACCGTGTTCCTCACGCCCGACGCGGCTCCGTTCTACTTCGGGACCTACTTTCCGCCGGAGCCGCGTCACGGGATGCCGTCCTTCCCGGAGGTGCTCGACGGGGTGCGGGCCGCCTGGAGCGACCGGCGGGGGGAGGTCGCGGAGGTGGCCGAGCGGATCGTGAAGGATCTCGCCGGGCGGTCGCTCGCCGTCGTCGGGGACGGGCTTCCCGGGGAGGAGGAGCTGGCCACCGCGCTCCTCGGGCTCGTCCGCGAGTACGACGCCACCCGCGGCGGCTTCGGGGGCGCCCCGAAGTTCCCGCCGTCGATGACCCTGGAGTTCCTGCTCCGCCACCACGCCCGTACGGGCTCCGAGGGCGCCCTCCAGATGGCCGCCGACACCTGCGAGGCGATGGCCCGCGGCGGGATCTACGACCAGCTCGGCGGCGGCTTCGCGCGGTACGCCGTCGACCGCGCCTGGGTCGTGCCGCACTTCGAGAAGATGCTGTACGACAACGCGCTGCTCTGCCGCGTCTACGCCCACCTGTGGAAGGCCACCGGCAGCGACCTCGCCCGCCGGGTCGCCCTGGAGACCGCCGACTTCATGGTCCGCGAACTCCGCACCCCCGAGGGCGGCTTCGCCTCCGCGCTCGACGCCGACTCCGACGACGGCACGGGCAAGCACGTGGAGGGCGCCTTCTACGCCTGGACCCCCGCCCAGCTGGAGGAGGCCCTCGGCGCGCAGGACGCGGCCCTCGCCGCCACCCACTACGGCGTCACCGAGGACGGCACCTTCGAGCACGGCGCCTCGGTCCTCCAGCTCCCCCAGGAGGCGGGCCCCGCCGACGCGGGCCGGATCGCCTCCATCCGTACCCGGCTGCACGCGGCCCGCGAGCGGCGCGAACGCCCCGGCCGCGACGACAAGATCGTCGCCGCCTGGAACGGCCTCGCCATCGCCGCCCTCGCCGAGACCGGCGCCCTCTTCGACCGCCCCGACCTGGTCGAGCGCGCCACCGAGGCCGCCGACCTGCTGGTCCGCCTCCACCTCGACGACGGCGGCCGGCTCGCCCGTACCTCGAAGGACGGGCGGGCCGGCGCCAACGCGGGCGTCCTGGAGGACTACGCCGACGTCGCCGAAGGCTTCCTCGCCCTCGCCGCCGTCACCGGCGAGGGCGCCTGGCTGGACTTCGCCGGCCTCCTCCTGGACATCGTCCTCGACCGCTTCACGGCCGAGGGCGGAGCGCTGTACGACACGGCCCACGACGCCGAGACCCTCATCCGGCGCCCCCAGGACCCCACCGACAACGCCACCCCGTCCGGCTGGACCGCCGCCGCCGGAGCACTGCTCTCGTACGCGGCCCACACCGGCTCGGAGGCCCACAGGACCGCCGCCGAGGGAGCCCTCGGCGTGGTCAAGGCGCTCGGCCCGCGCGCCCCCCGCTTCATCGGCTGGGGCCTCGCCGTCGCCGAGGCCCTGCTCGACGGCCCCCGCGAGATCGCGGTCGTCGGCGCCGCCGCCGACCCCGCCTTCCAGGAGCTGCGCCGTACGGCCCTGAGGGCGACCACCCCCGGAGCGGTCCTCGCCGCCGGAGCCCCCGACGGCGAGGAGTTCCCGCTGCTGCGGGACCGCCCCCTGGTCGCCGGGTCACCCGCCGCGTACGTCTGCCGTCACTTCACCTGCGACGCACCCGTCACCGACCCGGACGCCCTGGCCCGGCTGCTGCGCTGAGCTGAGGCGGCGAACGGACACGGCCCCGCCGTCCCTCCGAAGAGGGGCGACGGGGCCGCGCCGTGGCCGAGCGGCTTCGCTCAGTGGTTGCCGGCGCCGTTGCCGGACAGCACGGGGATGTCGCTGAGGATGTGCGACAGCGGCTCGTCACCCTTGGCCTGGGTGGAGTTCTCGACGCACTGCTGGTTCTGCGGGGAGGACAGGACGTTGATGTCCTGGACCGCGATCGGGATGGCGCCGATCAGCGAACCGGCGTTGACCTTGGCCGGGAGGCCGATGCACGGCTTGTTCAGGGAGCCCTGGACGAGCGCGAACTGCGGGCTCATGTTGCCGTAGGTGGCGGAGTTGCCGAACTCCTGGTGCGCGCCGTTGCCGGAGAGCGAGGTCGTGCCACCGTCATCAGCGATCGCGAGCGCCTGCCCGGCCGTCGCGCCGACGACCGAAACAGCCACCGCAGCGGTCGCGAGGAGCTTCTTCATGTTCTGGCCTTTCGATGACTGACTCGCGCTGAGTGCCGAGCCGTGCTGATCAACTGGGGTGAGAGGCGGAGGTTCCGGTAAGTCCACCGGACGGCCTACGGGCAGATGAGCGAAGACCCCCGGGCGGGCTCGTAGTCGGCGACCGGGATCTCGCTGGGCGCGACGGCGTCGCCGGGCGGCAGCGGGAGGTCCTGGCGGAGCCGGTCGAAGACCTCGGCCGCCCCCTCCTCGTCCCAGCCCACGGTGGACCCGACGCCCGCGATGTTCGGGTTGAAGCCCCGTACGGGCACGGTCGCGAGCTCGAAGCGGGAGGGGCCGACCGCCTTCAAGCGGGCGGCGAGCGTGAGGAGTTCGGCGGTCGAGATGCCCCGTTCGGCGGCGGCCGTGCCGCGCAGGGTCGAGGCGAGCGCCTTCAGCTTCGCGGGGTCCGCGAGGATCCCGTCGGACCTGACCCGGTCCAGCGTGTTGACGAGGAACTTCTGCTGCTTGCGGATGCGGCCGAAGTCCATCTCCGCGTCCGCCTTCCGCGAGCGCACGTACTGCGTGCCCTCCCCGCCGCCCACCCGGGTGGTGCCGGCCGCGAGGTCGAGCCCGGTCGCCGAGTCCTTCAGCGGTGTCGCCGTGCAGACGGCCACACCGCCGTCGATCCGGTCGACGGTGTCCATGAACCGCCGGAAGTCGATCTCCAGGTAGCGGTGCACGTCGAGTCCGGTCATCGCCTCGACGGTCTCGACGGCCAGCGACGAACCGCCTTCCGCGTGGGCGGCGTTCATCTTCGCGAGGTGCGGGTCGTGGACGGCGCCGGTCCGCCGGTCGGTGTGCGGGCCGGGGAGTTCGGCGAGGGAGTCGCGGGGCAGCGAGACCACGCTGACCCGGTCGTTCGCGGCGGAGACGTGCACGAGCATGATCACGTCCGTGCAGTCGCAGCCCTGACCGCCGAGCCGGAAACGTTCCTTCTCGTCGGCGGTGAGTCCCGCCCGGGTGTCGACGCCGACGACGAGCAGGTTCAGTCCCCTTTCCGGGGAGGGGAGTTCGGTGGGACGTGCGAGGGCGGAGGCGAGGGCTCCGGGGGCGAGCGCGAGAAGCGCCACCGGTGCGAGCAGGAGCCGCCGCGGACGCGGGAATCTCATGCCCGCACGGTATTTCGAACCCGCTCGCACACAGATACGCGACGCGACTTCGGGCGCCTGAATCACTCCGTTGCGAGGCTTGTGTAATGATGCGGGAATAGCAGCGGAAGGAGCGAGGATGGCGCCGCCGGATCCCGGTAATCCCGGGAAATGGGAACGGATGGCCTTCATTCCGAAGAGCCGGTATGTGAGCGAACCGCCGACCGCCGACCGGATCCTGTCCCAGCGGCAGTTCCCCGTCTACTCGGCCCTGGCGACCCAGTGGTCGCAGGCGGGCCGGGCGGTGCCGGGAGTGCCGGACCGGGAGTGGGAGCGGCTGATGTCCACCCCCGTCTGGCCGCGCTAGCCGGGCCCGTACGCACGAAAGGGGCCGCCCTGGCGGGGCGGCCCCTCGACGCGTGGACGTCGCCGGGGAGGCGGAACGTCAGCCGTTGGCCACGCCGTTGCCCGACAGGATCGGGATGTCCTCCAGCAGGTGCGACAGCGGCTCGTCGCCCTTGGCCTGCGTCGAGTTCTCGACGCACTGCTGGTTCTGCGGGGAGGACAGGACGTTGACGTCCTGGACGCTGATCGGGATCAGGCCCACGAGCGAACCGGCGTTGAGCTTGGCCGGCAGACCCACGCACGGCTTGTTCAGGGAGCCCTGGACGAGCGCGAACTGCGGGCTCATGTTCCCGTACGTGGTGGAGTTGCCGTACTCCTGGTGGGCGAAGTTGCCGCTCTTGGAGGTGGTGCCGCCGTCGTCGGCGATGGCGAGGGCAGGGGTGGCCGCGGCGGCGGTGGCGCCGACGATCGAGGCGGCGGCGGCCGCGGTGGCCATGACCTTCTTGATCACGGTAGTTCCCTTCTAGAACCGGCTCCGTGCAGGGAGCCCCCTGATCAACTCGCCCCGGAGCGCCGGGTTCCGCCCCTTCACCCCGTTGGCGGAGCGCGCACGGCAGCGCTCGCCGGGGTTCCCAGTCGATCGGGTGAAGCGCCGGAACCTCCTTCCCCGGCCGCAGTTGATCCGGTCGCATCAATCACGTCGATTGGTGGGAACAGAACGGATTCACCGTGATCAAGAAGATGATGACGGCCGCGGCCGTCACCGCTTCGGCCGTCGGCGTCGCCGCCGCGGCCGCCGCCCCCGCGATGGCCATCGCCAACGACGGCGGCACGACCTCCCTCTCCGGGAACGGCGCCCACCAGGCGTTCGGCAACTCCACCACCGCCGGTGACATGAGCCCGCAGTTCTCCGCCGTCCAGGGCTCGCTGAACAAGCTCTGCCTGGGCGCCCCGGTCAAGGGCAACGTCGGCTCGGTCGTCGGCGTCCTCGTCCCGGTCGCGGTCCAGGACATCAACGTCCTGTCCTCCCCGCAGAACCAGCAGTGCGCGGAGAACTCGACCCAGGCCAAGGGCGACGAGCCGCTGTCGCACATCCTGGAGGACATCCCGGTCCTCTCCGGGAACGGAATCGGCAACGGCTGATCCCGATAGCGCACCGCAGGGCCGGAGGAAATCCTTCCTCCGGCCCTGTGTCGTGCGCGCAATTGAGTGAAAGCCGGAGTCGGAACCGCGTGCACGGTTTCCTCCGCGGGAGGGTGTCGTTGTCCCTGTGTGCGGCGGAGGCCGATCTTCCGCCGAGGAAAGGAACAGACGAAATGAAGTGCAAGAAGGCTGCCGCCGTCATCGCCGGAGTCATCATGGCCATGGGCGCGGCCACGCCCGCCTTCGCCGACGCCGAGGCGTACGGTGCCGCGATCGGTTCGCCGGGTGTCCTCTCGGGCAACGTCGTCCAGATCCCGATCCACGTGCCGATCAACGCCTGTGGCAACAGCATCAACGTCATCGGCGCGCTGAACCCGGCCTTCGGCAACGTCTGCGTCAACGCCTGACCCAGGCTCCGCGTCCGCGGAACGGCACGGCCCGGCCCCGGGGAGAGCATCCGCTCCCCGGGGCCGGTCCTCGTCTACGCCCCCACCGGCGCCGCCCGTTCGCCGCTGCGCGGCCGGCCCACCGCGCCGCCGCGGCCCCCGGCGCGCAGCCGCCGCCGTACCCCCTTCACCAGCCGTCCCGCCGTGTAGCCCGCGCCGAGGACGAAACGCATCGAGGGCCCGTACGAGGGGGCGGTGAGCAGTCCGGCGAGGAAGAGGCCCGGCCAGGAGGACTCGAAGAGGGCGCCGGTCTCGGGGGCGCCGACCGGCCCGACCGTACGCAGCGCGGACCGCAGCTCCGGGGCGAGCACCCCGGCCCGGTCGAGGGCGGGGACGAAGCCGGTGGCGGCGACGACGTGGTCGGTCTCCAGGACCGTGGCCCCGTCCGGGCCCTCGACGTCGAGCCGCAGCCGCTCGTCGCCGGTGACGGCCGCCGCGGTGATCCGGTGGCCGAGCCGCACGTCGGCGACGGCCGCGAACCGCTCGCGCAGCCACCAGGCGCCGGCCGGGCCGAGCGCCGAGTCGAAGAGCCGCGCCCGGGTCGGTGCGGGCAGCCGCCGGAAGGCGCCCGGGGTGTCGGCGTACAGCTTGTTCCGCCAGCCGCAGCCGAGCCCGGTGTGCGGGGCGCGCAGGGTGGCCCAGGGGCCGCGGTGGAGGGCGGGCGGCAGGGTGTTCCAGCGGAGCCGGTCCGCGCGGGCGACGATCCGTACGGAGGCGGCGCCGGCCTCGGCGAGCAGCGCGGCGGTCTCCAGGGCGGCCTGTCCGGCGCCGACGACGGTGACGTCCCGCCCGGCGAGGGCGCCGAGTTCGCCGTGGTGGCTGGAGTGGGTGACGTACCGGCGGGGGAGGTGCCGGAGCGGGCCGGGGACCTCCAGGAAGGGGAGCACGCCGACGGCGAGGGCGACCGTGCGGGAGCGCAGCGTCTCGCCGTCCTCGGTGGTGACGGCGAAGCCCTCCGGGGCGGGTGCCACCGAGACGATCAGCCGCTCGTCGACGGCGGGGACGGCCTGCCGGGCGAACCAGTCGCCGTAGGAGGCGAAGAAGGAGACCGGGAGCGGCACGCCGTGCTCGGCGCGGACCCCGCGGGTGGCCGCGTAGGCGTCGAGCCCGTACGCCCCCGCAGGGTCGGAGAGGTGCGAGGCCCAGGGTTCGGACTTGAGGAACATGCCGGAGGGCATGGCGTGCCAGGACTCCATGGGGCGGCCGAAGGTGACCGGGTCGAGGCCGTGGGCCGCCGCGTGGGCGGCCACCGAGAGACCGTACGGACCGGCCCCGACGACCACCAGGTCGTGCACCGGGTTCGCCTTCGCCATCGCGTTCGCCATCCTGTCTTCCGTTGTCATCGCTGGGTGAGCTGGGTGGAGGAGCCGCGGGCCGACGGGCCGGGCAGGGTGGCCGGGTGCCGGGGGCGGCCGGCCGCGAGCCGCCGGCGCACCGCCGCAGGGACCTTGCGCAGCAGGTGGGCGAGCCAGGCGCGGCCCATGGCGAGCGCGGGCGCCGGGTCGTCGGCGGCGAACCAGGCGCGCTCGGCGGCCCCCCGGGCGGCGCCCCGCTCGGGGGCGTACCGGCGTGCCGGGGAGGTCAGCAGGGAGAGCGCCGCGTAGTTCTCGACGACGAAGCGGCGGCCGTACGCGGGGGAGTGCGGCGGCACCGGGCGGCCGGTGAGGTCCAGGTGCAGGGCCCGCACCACGTCGAGCCCCTGGTGGTCGGCGAAGAGCCGGAACTGGGCGCCGGGCCGGGGGTTGAAGTCGAGCAGGTGGTAGGCGCCGGTGGCCCGGTCGAGCCGGAAGTCGAGGTCGCACACGCCCCGGTGGCCGAGCGCGTCGAGCAGCCCGCGGGCGAGCCGGTCCACGTCCGCGTTGGGCGTCCAGCGGCCGACGGCGGTGAGCCCGGCGCCGTCCGGCCAGGAGCGCTCCTTGCGGCCGGTGGCCCCGGCGGCGCAGCGGCCGGCGGAGTCCGCGTACCCGTGGAAGAACCAGTCGAGGTCCCGGCCCGGCGGCAGCCGCTCCTGGAGCAGCAGCCGGCTGCCGGCCTGCGGGGTGCGCCCGTACAGCTCCCGCACCTCGGCGAGCGAGCGGAGGATCGTCGTACTGCGCAGCCCGGTCCCGGTGGGCAGCAGCCAGGGGCGGCTCCACTTGGCGACCACCGGGAGCCCGAGCGACCAGGCCATGGCGGCGGCCTCGTCGGCGCTGGTGGGGAGTTCGGTACGGGGGTGGGGCAGGCCCAGTGCGGCGCAGGTCCCGGCGAGGGCGGCCTTGTCCGCGACCCTCAGCAACTGCTCCTCGGTCTGCTCGGGCAGCAGGATCCTGCCGGTGAGCTCGGCGCGGCGGCGGGCCAGCGCGAGGGCGCTGATGTCGTCCAGCGGGACGGCGAGCACGGGATCTGACGGCGTGTCGGTGATCTCGCCGGCGATCCGGAGCAGCAGCGCGGCCAGTTCGGTGGAGGCGGCCGAGGCGGGGCGGGGGCGGACCGAGCGCACGTACCGCGAGCGGGCGACGGGGCTCTCGCTCGCCTCGACGACCGCGTGGACGGGGATCCCGGCCCGGCCCAGGGAGCGGGCGGCGCCCAGGGTGCCGTGATGGAAGGGATTCCGGTCGAGTCGCACGAGGACTGCGGGTACGCGGGTGTCGAAAGGCGGCACGGGCATTGCACCTTCATCTCGGGTGCCCCAACTGGGCGATGAAATCCTCTAATGGACTACGGAGCGGAGGAAAGCGGAGTTCACGGTCGGCTCATTAGGAATACTTTCGGAGTATCGGATTGACTGAGCGTCAAATGGCGTGCGTGTGAAGGAGCGGCCATGGAACCTGTCGGAGGAACACCCAGAAGAAGAAGGACATGGCTGGGGGTGATCACCGCCGGCCTCCTCGTCTCGGGTTCGGTCGTGCTGTCGGCACCCGCCCACGCCGCCGCATCCCTAACGACGGAGGACCCCGGTCCGACTCTCCCCGGCACCACGGCCATGGGCGCCTTCCTCGATTCGGGCGAGCTCGGGGTCGCCCGGATCGGCCAGCTGGAGCGCTGGCTCGGCGGCCGCGAGCTCCGCGTCGGCCACACGTACCTGCCCGGCGACCTCTGGTCCAACATCGAGGGCCCGCCCGGCTTCCTCGACGCGTGGGCCGACTGGCGCAACGCGAAGCGGGATCGGATCTTCGTCCTCAACGTCCCCATGCTGGAGCGGAACGAGGCGGGGGTCTCCGACCAGGAGGTCCGCCGCCAGCTCCAGCTCGGCGCGGCGGGCTACTACGACGACCACTTCCGCACCCTCGCCCGCCGGCTCGTCGAGGCGGGGGCCCTGGACACGGTCCTCGTCCTCGGCTGGGAGATGAACGGCACCACGTACACCCACCGGTGCGCTCCCGACCCGACCGCCTGGAAGAAGTACTGGAACCGGATCGTCACGACCATGCGGTCCGTGCCCGGCGAGAAGTTCCGCTTCGACTTCAACCCGAGCCGGGGCCGGGACGCGGTGCCGTGGACCGAGTGCTATCCGGGCGACGACGTCGTCGACATCATCGGCATGGACTCGTACGACCAGCCTCCCGGCGCCGATTTCGACCGGCACGTGAACGAGCCGTACGGGCTCCAGAAGCAGGTCGATTTCGCCGCCGAACACGGAAAGCAGATCTCGTACCCCGAATGGGGGCTCTTCCGGAACGGCGACAATCCGACGTACATGCGGCGCATGCTGGAATGGATCCGCGACCACAAGCCGCTGTACCACACGATCACGGACTACTGCCCGCACGGCGTCTGGCAGTGCGACCGGAATCCGCAGTCGTCCCGGGTCTTCCGGGAAATGCTGTATGGGGTGGAGCCGGTGGAGCCGGTGGAGCCGGTCGAGCCCGTTGATCCGGTGGATCCGGTGGATCCGGTGGATCCGGTTGACCCCGTGGATCCGGTCGACCCTGTGGATCCCGTTGACCCCGTGGATCCGGTCGACCCTGTGGATCCGACCCAGCCCGAGCCGAAGCCCGAGCCGAAGCCGGAACCGAAGCCTGAGCCGAAGCCTGAGCCGAAGCCGGAACCCAAGCCGGAACCGAAGCCTGAGCCGAAGCCTGAGCCGAAGCCTGAGCCGAAGCCGGAACCCAAGCCGGAACCCAAGCCGGAACCGAAGCCGGAACCGAAGCCGGAACCGAAGCCGGAACCGAAGCCGGAACCGAAGCCGGAGCCCAAGCCCGAGCCCAAGCCCGAGCCCAAGCCCGAGCCCAAGCCCGAGCCCAAGCCCGAGCCCAAGCCCGAGCCCAAGCCCGAGCCCAAGCCCGAGCCTGAGCCGAAGCCTGAGCCGAAGCCTGAGCCCAAGCCCGACTGTTGGAAGGTCGAGCTCGGGGACTGGGTGGAGAGTTGGATCGGTGGGTCGGTGTGTGTGCCCAAGGACACCGGGTGGAAGGACGACCTGGAGGTCGACCTAGACTGGAAGGGGGCGCTGAACGGCGTCTGGCCCTTCTGAGGTCAGCCGCCGGGCGCGGGCACGGGCGCGGGGGCGCGGCCGGGCAGGCGGGCGAGGAGCCGGCCGGCCCAGGCCCGCTCCCGCGCCTGCCGGGCCGCCCAGCGCCGCGCGTCCGCCGCGCCCGCGTGGAGCCACAGCAGCGGGGCCGTGCCGCGACCGGTGAGCAGCAGCCGCCGGTTGCGGACCGGCTCCGGCCGCCAGTGGTGCTTGTACGGTTCGCTGCCCCGCAGCATGCTCAGCGTGGCCCGGCCGCCCGCGCTGGTCTCGCGCGCCCCGTGCCGCAGCAGCATCGCGGCGACGTCGACCTTGCGCTCCCGCAGCAGCGGGTCGGCGCCGTACAGGTAGCCGCCGGCGAGGCGCGGGGACATCAGGGTGAGGTCGGCGGCGACGACGTCCCCGCCGAGCCGGAACTCGGTGACCATCGCGTCGCCGCGCTCCACCATGGGCCGCACCGCCCGGGTCAGGTGCTGGGCAAACCTTTCGCTGGTGTGCTCGGCGGTGACCCCGCGGCCCCGCCACTGGAGTTGATGGAGGGTCAGGAGACGGTCGAGGGCGGCCGGCACGTCGGGTCCCGTCACCACGTGCGCGTCGATGCCGAGGGCGTCGAGCTTGCGCAGCTTGGCCCGGACCCGCTGGGCCTTGCCGGAGGGGATCCGTTCGAGCAGGCCCTCCATGGGGACGGCGGGCAGCTCCAGGCAGAGCGAGTCGGGGAGCCGGCGGCGCGGCCCGCGCCAGTGGGCGAAGACCCGTTCGGCGGCGGCGCCGGGCCGCACCTCGCGCAGGTCGACGACCGCGCCCCGCGCCGTACGGGCGATGGCGTCGGCCAGCGCGGCGGCCGCGTCCGGCCGCTCGTCGTCGAGGAGGACGTCGGTGAAGTCGGTGATGGCGCCGCCGAGCTGGGTCAGCACGGGCAGCGGGCCGGCCGCCCGCATCAGGGGCGCCGCCGCGACGAGCGCGCCGCCCCCGTCCCGTACGAGCACCACCCGCAGGGCGCCGGGACGCCCGTACGAGAGCCACCAGGAGTGCAGCCAGGAGTGGGACTGGAACGGGGTGGCCGAGGAGCAGCGCCCGTACAGGGCCGTCCACTCGGCCGCCAGCCGCCCGAATTCCTCCGGGTCACGGCAGAGCGCGGTCGTCAGCGTTCTTCCCAAGGTCACACCGCCTCCGGTTCCGGCTGGTGGGCGGCGGGCGCGGGCACGGAGGCGCCGCCGGCCGTCCCGGGGGCGGGCGCGGGGGCAGGGCGGGAGTGGCGGCCCTCGCCGCGCCCGGCGGCCCGCTTCGGGCGGACGAGCAGGGCGAGCCCTCCGAGCAGTCCGCCGGCACAGGCGCCGACCAGGGCGGAGAGCGGCGCGGACGGCGAGACCGGGGCGAGCGGCTTGGTCGCGCGGGAGAACTGGACGACCTTCACGCCCGTGCTGCCCGCGACGTGCGTGGAGTTGACGACCAGCGAGCGGGCCACCCCGTCGGCGATCGAGACCGCCTGCGCGGCCTTCGCGGCCCGGGCGGTGATCGAGATCATCGGCGCGTCCGGCGAGGTCTCCGCCCGCACGCTCTCGCGGAGGGTGGCGGCGGTGACGCCCGCCCACACCTGGGCGTCGCCGGTGACCGCGATGTCGGTGGCGACCCGGCCGTACGCCTGGGCGAAGCCGAGCGCGGCCGCCGGGTCGGACTTCTCGCCGGGTACGACGATGACGTAGCTGGTGGCGGCGTACTCGGGGGTCGTGAGGGCGCCGTAGCCGCCGCCGAGCGCGGCTCCGGCGACCACGGCGGCGGGCAGCACCGCCCAGCGGCCGGGGGAGCGCAGTCGGGCGGGCAGGCGGACGGCTCGGGGTGGGGTGGTGGTCATGACGGGCTCTCTCGCTTCACGGGACGCCGCTGGGGCGTCGGAGGGACGGGGCAGGGGCTTCAGGGCGCCTTCACCGAGGCGGGGCGGCCGTGGACGGCCTGGTCGTAGAGGGTCATCAGCCGGTCGGCGCTGCACGCGATGTCGTAGCGGCGGGCGGCGGCGGGGGCGGGCAGGCGTACGGGCCGGGGGCCGTGCGCGGTCCGCAGCTCGCGCAGGGCGCCGATCAGTTCGGGCACCGACTCGCCGATCCGGCGGGCGCCCGGCGCCGCGTCCGCCGGCAGGTCCTCGATCGCCGGGCACGCCACGTACAGCACGGGCAGTCCCGCGGCGAGCGCCTCGACGACGGCGAGCCCGAAGGTCTCGTCGGGCGAGGTGGAGACGAAGACGTCCATCGCGGCGAGGAGTTCGGGGAGCATCGGCCCGGCGGGTCCGTCCGCCGGCGGGTCCTCGCAGGCGCCGAAGAAGAGGACGCGGCCGGCGGCGCCGCACTCGCGGGCCACCGCGCGCAGCTCCTCGCGCCGCTCGCCGTCGCCGACGAGCAGCAGCCGGGCCTCCGGCACCGAGGCGACGGCCCGGATCAGCCGGTCGAACCGCTTCCCGGGCGCGAGCCGGCCGACCCCGCCGACGACGAACGCGTCCTCGGGGATGCCGAGGACGCCCCGGGTGAGGCGGCGGGCGCGGGGGGCGAAGGCGAAGCGGCCGGTCTCGATGCCGTTCGGCACGACCTCGATCCGCTCCGGCGCGACCCCCCAGTCGGCGAGCCGGCGGGCCACGCTCGCCGACACCGCGACCGTGGAGGTGCCGAGCCGCTCCGACGCCAGGTAGAGGGCGCGGGTGCCCGCCGACAGCGGGCGGCCCTCGATCTGGGTGGTGCCGAGCGAGTGCTCGGTGGCGATGACCCGGCGGACGCCGCCGAGCCGGGCGGCGAGCCGGCCGTAGACGCAGGCCCGGTAGAGGTGGGTGTGGACGAGGTCGTAGCCGCCCTCGCGGACGATCCGGGCGAGCCGGGGCAGCGCGCCGAGGTCCCGGTTCCCGGTCATGCCGAGATGGGTGACCGGGGTGCCGTCGGCCTCGATGCCGACCGCGACCGGGCCCGGGTTGGTGAGCGTCACCACCCGCCCCTGGACGGGGAGGTGGCGCAGGAGCAGGCGCAGCTGCTGCTCGGCGCCGCCGATGCCGAGGCCGGTGATGACGTGCAGGACCTTCAGCGCGCTCATCCCAGCACCGCCGCGGCCGGGCTCGTCTGGGCGGGGATCAGTTCGGCGGGGTGGCGGCGGCGCAGCGGGTGCAGGGCCCGCTTCGCGGTGAGCCGCCAGGAGGTGTCGTCCTCGCCGATGTGGACGCGTGGCAGGGCGAACGCGCTGGTCAGCGGTCCGGGGTCGATGCCGCAGGCGTAGCCGTACCCGGCCTTGCGCACGGCGCGGACCACGCGCGGGTCGACCGCCCCGTAGGGGTAGCAGAAGCCGTCGACCGGGCCGCCGGTGATCTCCTCCAGGAGGGCCCGGGAGTGCCGGGTCTCGTCGGCGAGGGTGGCGTCGTCGGCCTCCGGCAGCCGGCGGTGGGTCAGGCCGTGCGAGCCGATCTCCATGCCGGCGGCGGCGATCCGCTCGATGCCCTCCTCGGTGAGCAGGGACTTGCGCGGGCCGTCGGTGTCCCAGTCGTTGACGCCGCCGAGCCGGCCCGGCAGGACGTACACCGTGGCGGTGAAGCCGTGCCGGCGCAGCAGCGGCAGCGCCGAGTCGAGGAAGTCGGCGTAGCCGTCGTCGAAGGTGAGGCCGACGAGTCCCTTCTCGCGCCCCTCGGCGGTCGCGGCGAGCAGTTCCCGCATCGACACCCCGCGCAGCCCCCGGTCGCCGAGCCAGTGGAGCTGGCGGGCGAAGCGCACGGGGGAGACGGTCACCCGGTACGGATCGTCACCGGTTTCCGCGATCGAGTGGTACATCGCCACCCACAGGGGCGGCTTCGCCCACAGGGGCGGCTTCGGCAGCAGACGGCGCAGCGCGGTGGGGGCGGGCATGGGCGGTCCTTCGGCGTCGGGTGGAACGGTGGGGGAGGGGAGGGATCTCCGGCGCCTTGGCGGCGCAGGCGATGAAGGCGAGGAAGACGCCGGCGACGACGAGGCCCGCGACGGCGACGGAGACCAGGGGCGGGCCGATCGCCATCGAGCAGAGCCAGCCCGCGCCGGTCGCCCAGGCGGCCGCCGTGGCGAGCCGCAGCAGGCCCTCGCCGAGCCGGCCCGGCCGCACCGGGACGGTCTGCCGGTGGGCGCCGCGCAGCAGCAGGACGGCGGTCAGGGTGATGCCGAGCGCGTTGGCGGCGGCGATGCCGACGGCGCCCCAGGCCCGCGCGCCGGGCACTCCGGCGGCGGCGGTGGCGGCGAGCCCGGCGGCCATGGCGGCGGCCGGGTACCAGAGGGGGCGGGCGGCGGAGAAGTAGCAGCGGACGAGGGCGCCGACCATGGTCTGGCCGAGCAGTCCGAGGGCGTAGACCCGCATGACGGCGGCGGTGGCGATCGTGTCCGTACGGTCGAACTCGCCACGCTGGAACAGCAGTTCGACGATCTTCGGCGCGGCGGCGATCACCACGGAGGCGCCCACCAGGACCACCACGGCCGCCAGCAGCAGATCCCGCTCGACGCGGCGCCGCGCCCCCTCCGGATCGCCCGCGGCGAGCGCCCGCGCGACCACCGGGAAGCTGACCGTGCACAGCATCAGCGAGAGGATCATCGGCAGCTGCGCGATCTTCTGCGCGTAGTTCAGGTGCGAGATCGCCCCGGACGGCAGCGGCGCGGCGAGGAACCGCTCGATCAGCGTCTGCGACTGCCGGGTCAGCGAGAAGGCGACCACCGGCGCGATCAGCCCGAGGACGATCAGCCGCCCGTCCCCGCCGAGCCCCGGCGCGAGCGTCTCCGGCTCCCGCGACGGCACGGGCCGCGCCCGCAGCTCGCGCACCAGCGCCGGCGCCTGCACCAGCACCATGAGCACCCCGCCCACGGCGACCCCGGCGGCGGCCGACCGCACCCCCCACGGGTCGCGCAGGAGCACCATCGTGCCGATGATGCCGACGTTGTACGCCACGTAGATCGCGGCCGGCGGCAGGAAGACGTGATGGGCGCGCAGGGCCGCCGAGCAGTAGCCGACCAGCGCGAACGTCAGCACGCAGGTCGCGGTGAGCCGGGTGCAGTCCACCGCGAGCCCCGGGTCGGAGAGCCCCGGCGCGAGCAGCGAGACGACCGCAGGGGCGGCCGCGATCAGGACGGCCGCGACGACCCCGACGGTGAGGGTGAGCCGGGGCAGCGTCCCCCGGACCAGGTCCCGTACGGGATCCCCGAAGAGCGCCCCCGGACGGCGGGCCAGCGCCCGGGAGAACGCGGGCACCAGGATCAGCGCCATCGCGTCCTCGATCAGCAGCGTCGACGCGAACTCCGGCACCGTCCACGCCACCAGGAAGGCGTCCGTCTCCGCCCCCGCGCCGAAGTACCCGGCCAGGATCTGGTCCCGTACGAGCCCGAGCACCGCCCCGAGGGCCGTGAGCGCTGCCGTCACGGCCGCCGCCTTGGCCAGGAAACCGCGCCCCTGCCCGGCCGCCGCCCGCGCCCGCACCCGCGCGTG
This sequence comes from Streptomyces sp. NPDC059201, assembly GCF_042754585.1. NCBI lineage: Bacteria > Bacillati > Actinomycetota > Actinomycetes > Kitasatosporales > Streptomycetaceae > Streptomyces > Streptomyces sp. NPDC059201. The sequence goes on along the minus strand of NZ_JBHZBB010000014.1, from coordinate 167,545 downwards.
CGCCCGCCGCCCGGTACGCGGAGGGGCCGTGAGCGTGGCGGTGGCGGCGCCGGGTGCGTCGGACGGCACGAGGGGTACGGCTCCGGGGCCAGGGGCCGCCCCCGTACCCGCCCCCGGCAGCACGACGGCCCCCGGCGCGCACGGGGAGTCCGTGGCGTCCGGGGGCATGGGGGACCAGGGGTCGGTCAGGGGTTCGCCGTGCTGCGGGCCCGGCGGACACGGCGGGACGGCGGGACCGCCGGACCCCGGGGGCGCGACGGACGCGTCCGTGGGATCCGGCGGACCGGCCCACGGGTCACGCACCGCGCACCTCCAGCGGGCCCTCGGGGCGCGGCGCCAGCGCCCACCAGGCCGCGAGGCCGAACACCACCGACATCAGCACCGTCGACGGGCCGCCGATGTCCGCGTAGAAGAAGTCGATCAGCTGCCAGGACAGCAGCCCGCCCGCGACCAGCGCGCACTCCGCGCCGGACCGGCGCCGCCGCAGCGCGCCCACCAGCAGGGCCAGCCAGCTGCCCGCCAGCGCGAGGAGCCCGATCAGCCCCTGCTCGCTGAGGACCAGCAGGTACATGTTGTGCGGGGAGAGCAGCGGCTGCCGCTGGAAGCCCGCGCCCGCGCCGGCCGTGTCGCTGCCGGACGACAGCGCCACCGAGGCGTTCGAGTCCCGGTGGTGCGGGAAGCCCTTCAGCCCCACCCCGGTCAGCGGCTCCGAGCGCCACATCCGACCGGCCGCCGCCCACATCGTGTACCGGTCCGTCACCGACTGGTCCGGCGCCGCCGTCACCCGCGTGATGCTCGTGACCCGCTCCTTCACCATCTCGGAGCCGAGCCCGAGGCCGCCGACCAGCACCACCGCGAGCGCGCCCACCGCGAGCACCACCCGCACCGCCCGGCGCACCCCGCCCAGCAGCAGCTGGATCCCGCAGGCCAGCACGGTCGCGATCCACGCGCCCCGGCTGAAGGACAGCAGCAGCGGCACCACGAGCAGCCCCACACAGACCAGCGCGGCCGTGCGGACCCGGCCGGCCGGACTGCCGAGCGCGATCCCGGTGACGATCACGAGCCCGTACGAGACCACCGTCGCCATGCCCATCACGTCGGTCGCCCCGAAGGTGCCGACCGCCCGGATGTCCTCGCCCTGGTACGAGGCGCCGGTCCCCGTCAGGAACTGCCCGACGCCCACCGCGCCCTGGAGCAGCGCCAGCGCCACCAGCCCCCACGCCACCACCGCGAAGTCCCGCCGGTCGCGGATCATCAGCAGCACCGCCGCCGGGACCAGCACGAACACCTGGAGGTAGCGGGCGACGCCCGGCAGGCTCGACGCCGGATCCCCCGACGTCACCGCGGCCAGGCAGATCCCGAGCACCGGCAGCCCGAGGACCACCGCCGCCGTCCGGGTCAGCGGCCGGGCGCCGCCCCGCAGGAGCCGTACGAGACAGATCAGCACCAGCAGACCGGAGGCCGCGTCGGCGAGCGTGCCGGTGCCGCCCGTCCCGCCCTGCGACCCCTCGGGGCCCGGCACCAGGAGCAGCGCGATCACCGCGAGGACCGGGGACAGCACCCCGGCCCGGCGGGCCCAGTCCCGGACGTCCGGCGTCCCCGTGAGGACCGGCGCCGTCGACACGGCCGTGGCCATCCTCAGCTCCCCGTCGGTCGGACGAGCCCGGCGGCCGTGCGCACCAGGATGCAGACGTCCTGCCAGAGCGACCAGTGGTCGATGTAGTGGTTGTCGAAGCGGCAGCGGTCCTCGATCGAGGTGTCGCCGCGCAGCCCGTGCACCTGCGCCAGACCGGTCAGCCCCACCGGCATCCGGTGGCGGGCCGCGTACCCCGCGTGGATCTTGCTGAACTGGGCGACGAAGTACGGGCGTTCGGGCCGCGGCCCGACCAGGCTCATGTCGCCGCGGAGCACGTTCCACAGCTGCGGCAGCTCGTCCAGCGAGGACTTCCGCAGGAAGCCGCCCGCCGCGCTCATCCGCCGGTCCCCGGCCACGTTCCACCGGGTCGCCGACTCCGTCTCGTCGGACGGGCGGAGCGTACGGAACTTCAGCAGCGTGAAGTGCCGCCCGTGCTGGCCCACCCGCTCCTGCCGGAACAGCACCCCGGGCCCGTCCGAGAGCCGCACCGCCAGCGCGCACACCGCCAGCACCGGCAGCGCGAGCGCCAGCGCCGGACCGGCCAGCGCGATGTCCAGGGCCCGCTTGGCCAGCGCCCCGGGCCGCTCGGTCGCCGGGATCAGCCGGCGGCGGGCGTACCCCCACACGTGCTCGCCCATCGGCCCCTCGCGCCGCTCCCCGCCGACCCGCCAGGTCGCGCAGCCGTAGTGCTGGAAGAGGGTCACCAGCTCCGGCTCGTCGGAGAGGAACACCGCCTCGCGGACCGTGTTCTGGATGACCGCCCGGCGGATCTCCTCCGCCGTCGTCAGCAGCGGCAGCCCCGGCTCCAGCGGGCGCTGCTCGCCGACCGTCCCCTCCGGCAGCCCCACGACACCCACCGGCCGCATCCCGTACTCCGGGTGCTGCACGGCTGCCGCCGCGAACCGGCGGGCCGCCGCCGGCGGACCCACCACCAGGGCCGACCGGGGCCGCTCCCGGGCGATCCGCCGCCCGCGCGCGAGCAGCAGCGCCCGCAGCAGGGCCGCGACGCCGACGTGCGCGGCGTACGCCCCGCACAGCCGCAGCGGCCCGATCGCCAGCTCGGTCGACCAGGCGGCGGCAGCGGCGGCCGCCACGCACCACACCACCCCGGCCCGGGAGGCCAGCGCGGGCAGCTCGTCGAGCAGCCGGACGTGCGCCGGAGGCCGGTAGAGCCCGCCACGCCCGTCGAGGACGAGCAGCAGCGCCGCGACCGGCAGCAGCAGCCGCGGGTCCTGATGGGCGGGGGCGAGGAACGCGGCACCGGCGAGCACGGCCAGGCAGTCGACGGCCCGCAGCGTCACCGCCCCGGGGCGCGGCCGCGCGTCGGCCGGCTTGTGACGCGGCAGCGCGAGCCGGCCGGACAGCCGCCGCCGGGGGGCGAGCGAGGCCGACCCGAAGGCCGGACCCGCGACCGGCCACGGGCCGGGTGAGGAGGGAACGCTCGTACTTTCCGTGGTCACTGCGCAATCGGCTCTCTGTGCTCGGTGCCCCGCACTCCGGCCAGCTCGCGGTAGATCTCCGCGACGGCCGCGCCGGTGCGCCGCACATCGAAACTGCTGAGGACGTGCTCGTGGGCCTCACGGCCCAGGCGGTGCCGCAACTCCGGCCGGCCGAGGAGGCGGCCGAGGGCTGCGGCGAGGGCGGCCGGGTCCTCGGGCGGGACCAGGCACGGGGCTTCATGGCCGGGCGGCAGGCTCTCGCGGGCGCCGTCGACATCGGTGACGACGACCGGCCGGCCCGCCGCCATCGCCTCCAGCGGCGCCAGCGCCATGCCCTCCCAGCGGGACGGCAGCACGACGACGTCCGCCGCCCGGTACCAGGGCACGGTGTCGCCGACGGCGCCGGTGAACCGCACCGAGGGCCCGGCGGCGGCCCGCAGCGCCTCGCCGTCCGGCCCGTCGCCGACCAGCACCAGACGCGCGTCCGGCACCTCGGCGAGGACCGCCGGCCAGGCGGCGAGCAGCACGTCCTGGCCCTTCTGCCGGCAGAGCCGGCCCACGCACACCACGGTCGGCGCCGGGTTCCCGGCGGGCCCGTCGGTCGCGAAACGCGCCACGTCCACGCCGTTGTGCACCACCGACCAGGCCGCCTCGACCCCGGCCTCCTCGCCGGTACGCCGCTCCGCCCCGCTCACGCACAGGATCCGGTCGGTCCAGCGGGCGCCGAACCGCTCCCAGCGGCGGGCGAGTTCGGCGGTGGCGCCGGTGACGGCCTCGAAGGACCAGGCGTGCGGCTGGTAGACGGTCGGGATCCGGCCGCGCACCGCGAGCCGGGCGCACAGGCCCGCCTTCGCCGAGTGCGCGTGCACGAGCGCGGGCCGCACGGCCCGGACCACCCGGGCCAGGTCGCGGGTCTCCCGGACCAGCGCGCGGCCGGGGTCGCGCCCGGCCCGCCAGTCGTGGACCTCGGCGCCCTCGGCGCGCAGCTCCGCGGCGAGCGCGGTGCCGGGCGGGCAGGCGACGACGGGCCGCAGCCCGGCCGCGCGCTGGGCGCGCACCAGGTCGACGACGACCCGGGCGACGCCGCCGTCGCCGGGCTGGACCGCGTGCAGGACGGTGACGGACCCGGGGTCCGCCTCGATCGGGGCCCGCACGTCAGCGCCGTACGTCCGCCTGCAGGAAGAGCGCACCGAGCCAGACGGTGTCCTGACGGCTGCCCAGCCGGACATGGACACGGTCGGCCCCGTGGTGCAGCGCCCCCCGCAGATCGAACACGTCGGAGTCGTACCCCAGGGTGTTTCCGGCGGCGGGGAAGCGCGTGGTCCCGGCCTTGCCGAATTCGGTGATGCTGGAGTTCAGGACGTCGTTCACGGAATTGGCGGAATCGCCCAGCAGAGTGGACTTCTGACGACTCGTCCGCACCTCCAGGTAATCCCCGGAAGTTCCCCGGTCGCCGTCATAGGCGATCACTCCGAGCCGCCCCTCGGCGCCCTTCGGATATCGGTGCCCGTCGAGTGCGACGCGCAGCTCGCCGGCGCGCGGGCCGACCGTCTCGAAGCCGTCCCAGACACTCAGCCGGCGCAGTGGTTCGCCGTCCTTCTCGTACGCGGCGACCAGCGTCCAGCCGCCCCAGCCGCCCACCGCGCTGCGGCCCATGGCGACGTTCACCTGGGCGACCGTCCACTGCCCGGGCTCGGCCCACCGGACCAGTTCGGTGACGTCGGCGCTCGCCTGGAAGGCGTCGGCGCCGTCGGCGGTGCGGTGGCCGACCAGGGTGTCGGCGAGGAGCGCCTTGTACCGCCCGCCGGGCTCCGCGATCAGCACCCGCCCGTTGTCCTTCGGCGGCTTCTGCTCGCCCACCCGCAGGTTGCCGCCCCAGTAGAGCCGGGCCCAGGCGACCCGCGCCCCGGCGGGCACCGGCAGTTCGGCGCGGCTGGAGTTGTACGTGAGGGGGTCGTCGTCCACGTCGACGTAGCCGACCGACGCCCCGTCGTTGGAGGTCTCGGTGCCCTGGGCGCCCTTCGCCGAGGCGTTGGCGGCGCGCACGATCCCGCCGTGCAGTTCGGCCTGGTAGCGCGCGGCGAAGGGGACCCGGGACGCCTCCCCGGGCGCGGGCGGCGGGGCGGCGGAGGCGAGCGGCGCGGCCGTCAGAACCGCGCACGACAAGGCGCACAACACGCTGCGACGCACAGCAGGAACCGCTGAATTCCGCATACAGGTTCTCCGCTTTGATGAGAGAAGGAAGGGAAGACCCGTGAAGACCGGGGGAGGGGAAGGTGTCGTCCGCACGAAATGGGTGAACGCGCGGCGGGCCCGGAAGCAACGTTCGGGAACGTTATAACCCCGGCGCGGAGCGATAGTAAGCATTAGATGCTCGGAAACGCTAACTCCCGTATCCACGCTGCCGGTTCCTCGTTGTGCGTGTTGCGCCATTCCCCGGCCCGTCGCTCGAATGGCCCTCACACAGCCCAAAGATCGGTTGAACGTCACCCGTTCGGGAGAGCAACCGATGGAAAACCGAAGCGTTGTTGAGGGAGCCGGGCCGAACAGTCCGCGCAGTCCGAGTTGGAATTCGATCGAGGAGAACTTCTCCATGTCCCGTATCGCGAAGGCCGTAGTCCTGACCGTGGGTGCCGCCGCCGCGGTCGCCGGTGCCGCCGGTGCCGCCGCCGCCGACTCCCTCGCCGAGGGTGCCGCCGTGAAGTCCCCCGGTGTCGGCTCCGGCAACGTCGTGCAGGTCCCGGTCCACGTGCCGGTCAACGTCTGCGGCAACACCGTGAGCGTCATCGGCGCGCTGAACCCGGCCTTCGGCAACTTCTGCGCCAACTTCTGATCCCTTCACGTCGGATCGGTCCTTCCGAAGCCGGTGCGCCCCCCGTCGGGTGGGCGCACCGGCTTTTTCCCTTGCGGTCACTGGGTCGGTACTCGTTCGGACGCACCCCCGCGCGCCGCCCGGTGCAACGGCGTACGCCCCTCGGAGGGGCAGGCCGGAGGGCGGATTCACTCGAACGGAGGCGTGGCGCTCAGTAGTTCCCCGGTTGCGGAGGGCTATACCCGCAGGCACGGTGGGAGAGCAGTTGTCCGACGCATAAGGAAAAGGAACACATATGCGTCCCCTGGCTTCACGCCGATTCACCGCCCTGGCGATATCCGCCGCCATCACCCTCGGCACGGCGGGACCCGCCATCGCCGACGAACACCATCCGTCCCGCGCGGCCGACCTGGCCGCCCACGCTCCGCTCCCCGACGCGGCCGCGCTGCTGAAGCAGACGAAGGCCCTGAGTGACGTCGGCGGGGTGACGACCCCCGTGACCGAACTCGTCGCGGCGGCCCTCAAGGCCGACGAGGGTCAGGTCCCCGCCGCCGACGCGGAGGCCCTGAAGGCCAAGATCCAGGCCGCCGTCGACCAGGCCAGACAGGCCGCCCCCGCCCCGCTGCCGGAACCCCCGGTCACCCCGCCGGTGGTGGACGCGCCCGTCACCCCGCCGGCCGTGGAGGCCCCCGTGGCTCCGCCGGCCGAGCTTCCCGTGCAGCCGCCGGGCGCGCTGCCCGTCGCGGTGAAGAGCGGGAAGGCCGTACCCGCGGATCTCGTGGGCGACGCGCTCGCCACCGTCGAGAAGGCCGTCGCCGGACTGGTCGCGGCCGCCACCTCCGGGGACGCCGCCGGGGTCACCCCGCAGGTCACGGCGACGCTGACCTCCCTGGTCAACCTCGCCGTCGCCGCCGTGCTCGGCAGCGGCCTGCCCGCGCCGGACCTGGCGGGCCTGCCCGCGCTGCCGGCGCTGCCGGTCGAGGCACCGGAGCTGCCCGTCGAACCGCCGGTCGAGGCGCCGGAGCTGCCGGTCGACGCGCCGGTGAAGCCGCCGGTGGCCGCGCCCGAGCTGCCGGTGAAGCCGCCGCTGCCGGTCCGCTGAGCAGAGCGCACCACTCCCGACCCGTACCGGTCCGGCCTCCCGCCGGGCCGGTACGGGCATGTGTGCGCCCGGTCATCCGGAAATAGCACTGGTCGCCTTCGATCGGGTGCCTTGTCGAGAAATCCTTCCTCCTGGAGTTTCCGGGGAGCGAACCTCTCGTTACAGAAGACAGAACGACGCACGGGAATTCCCAAGAACCCTGTGTGGAACGCGAGTTGAAAGTACAGAGGAAGGATTCTCCCCATGAAGCCCACCAAGGTCGCCGCGGTCGTCGCCGGTTCGCTCATGGCCCTGGGCGCCGCCGCCCCCGCCATGGCCCAGCAGGCGCTGACGCCGACCAGCCTGAACGGCGGCCTGGAGGCGATCGCCGCCAACGGGCTGAAGTCGGACGTGCTCAGCAGCACCACCGAGGGCTCCCCGGTCAAGTCCGTCACCGACACCGCGACGCAGCTGAACCAGACCGGGAAGGGCCTCCCGCTGGTCGGCGGTCTCCCGGTCAACCCGCTCGGCGGCTGATCGAATGATTTTCTGACCGGTCGCCGTGTGGCCTCGACTCCACACGGTGTGCCGCTCCCTACTCTCGGGACCGTCCCACGCGAACCGTCAGCGGGGACTCGGCCGGACGGAGCGAGGGGGGATCCTCGCCGGTCTCTCCCTTTCTCCCGAGGAAGAGCGGTATGCGGTCCATCATCAGCAGGAAAGTACTCACCGCGGCGGCAGCGACCGGCTTGCTGTCGCTGACCGGCGGCTTCGCTCTGGCCGCGAACGCGCAGCCCGGCTCGGGCGACACACCCGGACCCGGCAACGGCCAGGCCCACGCCCCCCTCCCGCCGGAACTCTGCGGCGCGGGCATGGACGTGAGCGGATACGTGGCGTCGGCCGTCGGAGACCTCTGCGCCCACGCGACGGAGGAACCCGACGGCGGCTACGGCGAGGAGCCCGGGGAGCCGTCCGAGCCCCCCACGCACCCGCCGACGAAGCCCCCCACGCACCCGCCGACGAAGCCCCCCACGCACCCGCCGACGAAGCCCCCCACGAAGCCGCCCACGACGCCCCCCACGCATCCGCCGACCGAGCCGCCGACGACCACTCCGCCGACGACGACCCCGCCCACGACCACTCCGCCCACCTACCCGCCGGGCGAGTGCGAGGCGCCGGCGCCGGGCGAGGAGCCGGAGCCCGGGTGCGAGGAGCCGACGGAGCCGCCGACCACGACTCCGCCGACCACTCCGCCCACGTCCCCGCCGTGGACCCCGCCCACGAACCCGGACGAGCCCCCCGAGTGCGAGGAGCCCGAGCCGGGTGAGGAGCCGGAGCCCGGGTGCGAGGAGCCGACGGAGCCGCCGACCACGACTCCGCCGACCACTCCGCCCCACACGACTCCGCCGACCACGACTCCTCCGCACACGACCCCGCCCACCACCCCGCCGACGACTCCGCCGACGTCCCCGCCGTGGACTCCACCCACGAACCCGGACGAGCCGCCCGAGTGCGAGGAGCCCGAGCCGGGTGAGGAGCCGGAGCCCGGGTGCGAGCCCACCGCGCCGACCACCACGCCTCCGACCACGGCCCCCACCACCCCGCCGCACGGGCCCGACAAGCCCGAACTCCCCGACACGGGCAGCGATCCCGCCCTGTGGGGAGCGGCCGCCGTCAGTGCCGCCCTCATCATCGGCGGCACCGTCGTCCAGCTCCGGGGCGGCCGCCTCGTCCGGAGCCGTCGCCACTGACGTACCGAAAGAGCTGATGAGGCGTCAATCCAGGCCCCCGCCGTGACCGGTGGGGGCCTGGGGCGTTGCTGCACATGGGGGAAGCAGGCGCGACGTTTCGGCCAAGAGGCTCGTTCACACGGCATGACTCTGCGCTCTCACGCCGGCATGGGACTCCTCATGACCGCGCTCGCCTCCGCCGCCATGGCCGTTCCGGCCGCCGCCGTCGAGGCTCCGGTGATCGTCCCCCTCCAGGGCCTCGACCCGGTCCTGCCGATGGACGCCCCCACCGTCGCGTCCGGCGTCCCGGTGCCGGTCCCCGGCGCCCCCACCGGCTTCCAGAAGGGCCTCGGCGCGCTGCCCGACGTGACCCTGCCGAGCGTCCCGCTCACCGGCACCCTGCCCGAGACCGTCGTGGACGCGCCGCTCCCCGAGGTCCTCGACGGCAGCCGGCCCGGCCGGGCGCTCTTCGCCAGCCCGCACTCCGAGATGCGGGCCTCCACCCCCGGCGCCACCCTCGGCAACCCCGTCGAGGCCCCCGGCGGCGACGGCCTGGCCGGTCTGCCCGACCTGCACGCGCCGGAGCTCGGCCTCGCCTCCCCGATGCTCAGCGGCGGCCTCGACTCCCAGCTCGGCCTCGCCCCCGAGGCGCGCTGACCCGAACCGCCTGCCACAATCCGCGCCGACGACCCCCATTTCGGAATTCTGTGCGGGAGCGGTCCGCGCGGGTGAAGGCACGATTCTTCCCCGCTACCGCACGGGCTTTTCGTCGTTGCACCGGAAGGCTTGTCGCATGGCCGCGGCCCGCGGTCCGGTGGGTCGCCCGTCGTATCCGACGGCGGGCGGTCACCGGGCCGCGGACCATCCCCTTCCCCACCCCTCGCGGGATTTTCCGATTTCCCCCTCCCGTTCGGCCCAAAGGCCGTGACCCGGCCCGTGGTACGGCGTTGAACGGAAGTGACGGCCGTGATCCCTGCGGTCGCTCGACCCATTCAAGGAGTTCTGATGTCTCGCATCGCCAAGGCTGCCGCCGTTCTGGCCGGCACCGGTGCCGTCGCCCTCACCGGAGCCGGCCTGGCCGTCGCCGACTCGGGCGCCGAGGCCGTCGCCGCCCACTCGCCGGGCGTCGCCTCCGGCAACGCCGTCCAGGTCCCGGTCCACGTCCCGGTCAACCTCTGCGGCAACACCGTCAGCGTCATCGGCCTGCTGAACCCGGCCTTCGGCAACAGCTGCGCCAACATCGACACCCCGCACCACCAGGACGGCGGCTACGGCGGCTGACCCGGCCCCCGCGCAGCCCCGGACGTCCCCCCGGCCCCACCAGGGCCGGGGGGACGTCCACGTCCGGGGGCCGCCCGCCCCGTCAGGCGTACCGGTAGATCCCGCTGTGGTCGAACATCTCCGCCGGCGTCACGCCCCACGGCGCCATCGGCTGGTGCCGCGCCACCACCTTCCGGTACTGGGCGTCGCCCAGCGGCGGCGGCTCCGCCGGCAGGTACGCGGCCCCCGGATTGCGCTGCTGCCACCGCGACCACACCAGGTCCACGAACGAGTGGTGCAGCCAGAACACCGGGTCGTTCACCGAGCCGCCGCCCAGCATCAGACCGCCCACCCAGCGGTGCACCCGGTTGTGGATCCGGAACCGCTCGTTGCCCGAGCCCGGCGCCCACCCCTCCAGCCGGTTGCGGAAGCCCGAGGCGCTGGTCGAGTTCCAGGGCGCCGTGTCGTACGCCCGCTCCCGCATCACCTCGTCCAGCTGGGCCGCGGTCGGCAGCGCGACCGGATCGCGCGGGCGGCCGAAGTCCCTGGTCAGGTACGAGATTTCGGTCATGGCGTGCTTCACCGTCCACTTCCCCCTGGCGTACGCGAAGGGGCCGGTGGTCACCTGGAGGTCCGAGCGGCGCCCGTTGCCGCCCAGGAAGTCCTCCGCCCAGAGCGAGGACGCCGGGGTGGAGTCCCGGGTCCAGTCCCAGTACGGAACCGTCACCGCCGCGTCGACCAGGCGCAGCGCCCGCTCGAACTCCAGCAGGAACTTCCGGTGCCAGGGCAGGAAGCTCGGCGCCATGTGCGCGGTCCGCAGCCGGCCGGCGCCGTCGGCGGTGTAGTGGTCGATGTGCGTGCGGACGAACTCGTCGTACGTGCCGCGGCGCTTCAGTTCGAGCACCGCGGCCACGAACCTTCGGCGCTCGGCCGTCGTCAGGTCGCGCTGGTTCTTACGCGTGTACACCACGCGGGTTCCCTCCCGTCGGGTCGGAGTGGAGGCCGTGCCCCGCCGCGTACCGGGACAGCGGGGCCGGTCCCGCCGCGTCCACGGCCGCCCGGGTGGCGGCGAGCGGGGTCGGGCAGGACTCGTAGTGGTCGAGCGGGGTCACCCAGCCGCCGTCGGCGCACCGCATCAGGTGCAGCGGCCGGCCGTCCACCAGGGCCACCGGCTCACCCCCCGGACCGGTGAGCCCGCGGATGCGGCGGCCCGCGTACATCTCGTCGAAGGCGTACGGGTCCGCTGCCGGGGAGCGGGCGGCGATCCGGCCGAGGGCGCCGCCGGTGGCGGCGGTGACGGCCAGCGCGAACAGGGACCGGAGGGCGACACGGCGCGGGAAAGGCATCGGCGATCTCCTGGCGTCGACAAGGGGCCTCAGGGCACAACGATGAAAACCCGTGTTCGTTGCGGCCGGGAGTTCGAGCGGGCGAATGTCGGCCGGATGAGTGAATTCGGTACGGGGAAAGGGTGGTTGCCCCACTAGCATCCCCTTCCATGACCACTCCCCACGTCCTTTCCGAGGCGCGCAGCGTCTCTCCGCTGGGCACGCTCACGGTGATTCCGTGGTCCAGCGAAGTCACCGAAGACTCCGCCGGCACGCCTTTCCTCATGGCGTATTCGCTCGGCGACGGCCGCGACGGGCCGGAAGCCGGTCAGCAGGCGATGCGCGCGGCCCTGGAGTCCATGGGCCTCTCCGTCGGCGACCGGCTCTTCGACCTGGAGAAGGACGCGGGGATCAGCGCCACGCTGCTCGTCGAGGCCGGTACCGCGGTGCTCACCCTGCCCTTCCTCAAGGTGCAGTGTCCGGTGCCCGCCGAGTGGCAGACCGCCGCCCGCGAGACCGGCAAGGTCTACTTCCTCTGCTCGGTGCGCCCCTGGGCCGAGGGCGTCCCCGGACAGCCCGTGGACGAGGACAAGCTGCGCGCCTTCGTCTCTGACGAGGAGATGCTCGGGGACTGCGCCCACGTCCTGATGCCCGTCCGGCGCGTGCAGGGCTGAACGGAAGGGGCGGCGCGATGACGACGCTCGGGGTACGGGGCGGTGTGCCCGGCCAGCGGCAGCAGGACGGGCCGGCGGAGACGGGGCGGCGGGAGGACGGGACGGTCGGCGCGGGCCGCGGGCTCGGCTGGCTGCTGGTCGTCACCGGCGCGGCCGGGATCCTGGCCGCGTGGGTGATCACGATCGACAAGTTCAAGCTCCTGGAGGACCCGGGCTTCCAGCCGGGGTGCAGCCTGAACCCGGTCGTGTCCTGCGGGAACATCATGAAGAGCGAGCAGGCGGCGGTCTTCGGCTTCCCCAACCCGCTGCTCGGCCTCGTCACGTACGGCGTCGTCGTCGCCGTCGGTGCCGGGCTGCTCGCGGGGGCCCGGCACCGGGGCTGGTTCTGGCTTGGGCTGAACGGCGGGATGCTCTTCGGCGTCGGCTTCTGCACCTGGCTGATGCAGCAGTCGCTGTACGAGATCAACGCGCTCTGCCTGTGGTGCTGCCTCGCCTGGACGGCGACCATCACCATGTTCTGGTACGTCACCGCGCACAACGTGCGGACCGGGGTGCTGCCCGCCCCGGCGGCCGTGCGGGGCTTCCTCGGCGACTTCGCCTTCGCCCTGCCCGTCCTGCACCTCGGGATCATCGGGATGCTGATCCTGACCCGCTGGTGGGAGTTCTGGACCAGCTGACGTGAGCCGCCTCCCCTCGTGGCCGCGGGCCGCACTCCTGGTGCTGCTCGCGGCCGTTCTCGCGCTCCTGGTGGTGCCCGGCCGGCTCGCGCCCGGCGAGCGGCACACCGGGACCGGCGCCGTGCCCGAGCCCTCGCCGCTGCCCGGGGTGCCGTCCGGTTTCTTCACCGGCTCCGACGAGGAGGGGGTGCGGCGGATCTCCGGGGTGGAGGCGTGGCTGGGCGGCGGCGAGCTGACGGTCGGGCACACCTATCTGCCGGGCGACCAGTGGTCCAACATCGAGGGCCATCCGGCGCTCTTCGCGCCCTGGGCGCGGTGGAAGGCGGAGCGCCCGGGGCGGCTCTTCGTGCTGAACGTGCCGATGATGGACCGCAACGAGGCCGGGCTGACCGACGCGGAGGTCCGGGACGGGCTGCGGCGCGGCGCGGCCGGCGCGTTCGACGGGCACTTCGAGACGCTGGGCCGGGGGCTGGTGGAGCACGGTCTCGGGGACGCGATCCTGGTGCTCGGCTGGGAGATGAACGGCACCACGTACGGGCACCGCTGCGGGCCGGACCCGGCGGCCTGGAAGGCGTACTGGCGCATGGCGGTCGGGGCGCTGCGCGGGGTGGAGGGGCAGCGCTTCCGCTTCGACTTCACGCCGAGCCGGGGGCGGGACGCGGTGCCGTGGCCCGAGTGCTATCCGGGGGACGACGTCGTCGACATCATCGGGATGGACGCCTACGACCAGCCCGAGGGCGTCTCCTTCGAGGAGCAGGTGAGCGAGGAGTACGGGCTCGCGCACCACGTGGCCTTCGCCGCCGAGCACGGCAAGCCCATCTCGTACCCGGAGTGGGGGCTCTTCCGGAACGGGGACAACCCGGCGTACGTACGGGGGATGCTCGACTGGTTCGCGGCGCACCGGCCCGTCTACCAGACGGTGACCGACTACTGCCCGCACGGGGTGTGGGGGTGCCGGGACAATCCGCGCTCGGCCGAGGTGGTCAGGGGCGCGCTGGGAGCGCCGGCCCGGCCTTGAGGGTGTCGACCGTGCGGTGCAGCAGCGCCGTCAGGTCCTCGGTGAGGCCGCGCTCCGCCCAGTAGAGGGTGGCCTCGCGCAGGGCGCCGAGGACGGCGGCGGCGAAGACCCGTACCTCCAGGTCGTCGGGGGCGCGGCCGGTGCGGTCGGCGAGGGCGCGGGCGAGCCGGCGGCCGGTCTCGGCGGTGGTCTCGGTGAGCCGGGCGCGGACGGCGGGGGTGCCGGCCATCAGACGGGCGCGGAGCCGGAACTCCTCGGGGTCGGCCTCCAGGGCCGTGCCGACGGCCTCGACGAGGACCGCGCGGAGGGACTCCAGGGGCTCCTCGCCGGCCGGGCGGGCGCGCAGCAGGGCTTCGAGGTGCTCGTCGTTCTCGTCGGTGAGGACGATGTCCTCGCGGACGGGGAAGTAGCGGACGACGGTGGAGGGGGAGACCTCGGCCTCGGCGGCGATGCGCTCGATGGTGGCCGCCTCCCAGCCGTGGGAGGCGGCGATGCGGCGCGTGGCCCGGCGGATCGCCGCGCGGGTCCGTTCCTTCTTCCGTTCCCTCAAGCCCTTGGACATGGGGTCATTCTGCCTGGTCAGGACTGGTAGGCGACGAGCGAGATGCCGACGTAGTGGACGATGAAGGCGGCCAGGGTGAGCGAGTGGAAGACCTCGTGGAAGCCGAAGTAGCGCGGGGACGGGTTCGGGCGCTTCATGCCGTAGATGATGCCGCCGGCGCTGTAGAGCAGGCCGCCGACGACGACGAGGACCAGGACGGCGATGCCGCCGGTCCGCATGAAGTCGGGGAGGAAGAAGACGGCGGCCCAGCCCATGGCGATGTAGCAGGGGGTGTAGAGCCAGCGGGGGGCGCCGACCCAGAAGACGCGGAAGGCGATGCCGGCGAGCGCGGCGGCCCAGACCGCCCACATGAGCGGCTTCGCGGTGGAGTCCGGGAGCAGCAGCAGGGTGAGCGGGGTGTAGGTGCCCGCGATGATCAGGAAGATGTTGGCGTGGTCGAGGCGGCGCAGGACGGCCTCGCCGCGCGGGCCCCACTCGCCGCGGTGGTAGAGCGCGCTGATGCCGAAGAGCAGGCAGGCGGTGAGGACGTAGATCCCGCAGGCGATGCGGGCGCGGGGCGTGTCGGAGAGGGCGACGAGGACCAGTCCGGCGACGATCACGGCGGGGAACATGCCCGCGTGCAGCCAGCCTCTGAGCCGTGGCTTGATCGGGAGCGACGGGGCCTGGGCGGTCGTGTCGGGCTCGACCGGGGTCACTTCCGGTGTGGCTGCAGTCATGACACCGCATCGTACCTACGCCCCCGTAGGTCCCGGATATGAGTGGCGATGCTCACGTGTGCACCCCCCTGGACATATGGGCGTTTCCAGCGCATGATCAAATGAGTGCGGTCGGCACCGGATGAGCAGCTACGACGCATCCGGGTCGCAGCCCCCACGGGGCATACAGAAATAAAACCCCTCAACAAGGAGCAATCGTGGCGCGCGACAACGCGGCTCCCCTTCCCACCCAGCACCAGGAGCTCGTCTCCTGGGTGAACGAGATCGCCGAGATCACCCAGCCGGACAGCATCGTCTGGTGCGACGGCTCCGAGGCCGAGTACGAGCGCCTGTGCGAGGAACTCGTCGCCAAGGGAACGTTCACGAAGCTCGACCCGGTGAAGCGCCCGAACTCGTACTACGCCGCCTCCGACCCCACCGACGTCGCCCGCGTCGAGGACCGCACCTTCATCTGCTCCGAGAAGGAGCAGGACGCCGGCCCGACCAACCACTGGAAGGCGCCGGCCGAGATGAAGGAGCTCTTCGCGGGCTCCGACGGCATCTTCCGCGGGTCGATGAAGGGCCGGACCATGTACGTGGTCCCCTTCTGCATGGGTCCGGTCGGCTCCCCGCTCTCCGCGATCGGCGTCGAGATCACCGACTCCGCCTACGTCGCGGTCTCCATGCGCACGATGACCCGCATGGGCCAGGCCGTCCTCGACGAGCTCGGCACCGACGGCTTCTTCGTGAAGGCCGTCCACACCCTCGGCGCCCCCCTCGTGGAGGGCCAGGAGGACGTGCCGTGGCCGTGCAACTCCACGAAGTACATCTCGCACTTCCCGGAGACCCGCGAGATCTGGTCGTACGGCTCCGGCTACGGCGGCAACGCGCTCCTCGGCAAGAAGTGCTACGCCCTGCGCATCGCCTCCGTCATGGCCCGTGACGAGGGCTGGCTCGCCGAGCACATGCTCATCCTCAAGCTCACGCCGCCGCAGGGTGAGGCCAAGTACGTCGCCGCCGCCTTCCCGTCGGCCTGCGGCAAGACCAACCTCGCCATGCTGGAGCCGACCATCCCCGGCTGGACGGTCGAGACCATCGGCGACGACATCGCCTGGATGCGCTTCGGCGAGGACGGCCGCCTCTACGCGATCAACCCCGAGGCCGGCTTCTTCGGCGTCGCGCCCGGCACCGGCGAGCACACCAACGCCAACGCCATGAAGACCCTGTGGGGCAACTCCGTCTTCACCAACGTCGCGCTCACCGACGACGGCGACGTCTGGTGGGAGGGCATGACCGAGGACGAGCCCAAGCACCTCACGGACTGGAAGGGCAACGACTGGACGCCGGAGTCCGGCACGCCGGCCGCCCACCCGAACGCTCGCTTCACCGTCCCGGCCGCCCAGTGCCCGACGATCGCCCCCGAGTGGGAGGATCCCAAGGGCGTCCCGATCTCCGCGATCCTCTTCGGCGGCCGCCGCGCCTCCGCCGTGCCGCTGGTCACCGAGTCCTTCGACTGGAACCACGGCGTCTTCCTCGGCGCCAACGTGGCCTCCGAGAAGACCGCCGCCGCCGAGGGCAAGGTCGGCGAGCTGCGCCGCGACCCCTTCGCCATGCTGCCGTTCTGCGGCTACAACATGGGCGACTACATGGCCCACTGGGTCAAGGTCGGCGCCACCGCGGACGCCGCCAAGCTGCCGAAGATCTACTACGTCAACTGGTTCCGCAAGAACGACGCGGGCAAGTTCGTCTGGCCCGGCTTCGGCGAGAACAGCCGCGTCCTCAAGTGGATCGTCGAGCGCCTCGACGGCAAGGCCGAGGGTGTCGAGACCCCCATCGGCGTCCTGCCGACGAAGGACTCCCTGGACACCGACGGCCTGGACCTGGCCGACGAGGACCTGGAGTTCCTGCTCACCGTCGACAAGGACGTGTGGCGCGAGGAGGCCGGCCTGGTCCCCGCGCACCTGGAGACCTTCGGCGAGCACACCCCGAAGGAGCTGTGGGACGAGTACAAGGCGCTGGTCGAGCGCCTCGGCTGATCCCGTAGCGGCACCGAGACTCGTGGTGGGCTGCCCCGACATACCGCCCTGACCAGTGGGGTCACGACGGTCCATCACGACGCATCCGGCCCCGGAGCCCCCTCAGGCTCCGGGGCCGGCGCATGTCCCCGTACGGCTCAGGTGCCCCGGTCCTCCAGATAGCGGGTGTGCGCCCGCTGGCGCAGCTCCTCCGCCTCCTGGAGCGCCGAGGCGATCTCGCCCGCCTCCTCGCGCAGGGCGGCCAGCTGCCGCTCCAGATGCCGCTCGGGCGGCTCCGAGCCCGGGTTCACGCGGGACCACCAGCGGGTGCGTACGAAGGCGTCGACCGCCTCCGGCACGTCCTGGCGCACCGCGCGGGCCAGCACGTGGAGGTGCTCCGGGTCGCTGACCCAGCCCGGCTCCAGCAGCGCCTCGAAGAGGGTGTCCAGCTCGTCGAGCCGCTTCCGCGCCGCCTCCGGCAGCTCGACCTCGGCCAGATACTCCCGCAGGGTGACGTGGTCCGCGCGCAGCGACTCCAGCTGCTCGTCGGCGCTCGGGAAGTCCGGGGTGTCCGGCCGCTCGGGCGGGGCGATCAGCGCGCCAGCGCCGTACAGGCCGAGCACCACCAGCGGCCAGAGGCCGCCGGCCGCGCCGGTGAGGCCGATGCCGAGACCGGCCAGACCGCAGAGGCAGCCGGTCAGGTTCTTGCGGGACTCCGCGTAGCGGAGCACGGGGTTACTGGTAGCCACGGATCTCCTCGAAGGCGCCGTTCAGGGAGCCCTTCGTCGCCTCGAAGAGCTTGCCGCCGGTCAGGTCCGCGATGTGGTCCAGCTCGACCCGGTCGGAGTCGCCGAAGAGGATCGGGAAGACCGGGGTGCGCCGCTCCTCGGCGGGCAGGGCGGCGAAGAAGGCGTCGAAGCCGGCGGCCCGCATGCCGTCGGTGTTCTCCCCGTCCGTCATGAGCACGACCGAGGTGAAGGTGTCGCGGGGGGAGGCGCCCAGGCTGCGGTACGCCTCGGTGAGGCTGGAGTAGATCGCGGTGCCGCCGGAGGCGGTGAGCTTCCCGGCCTCGGCGCGCAGCGCGTCCCGGGCCTTCGCCGGGTCCTTCGGGTCGACCGTGTACGTACGCACCTCGCCGGTCTTCACCGCGCCGCCGAAGGGCATCAGGGTGACCTCCTCGCGGTCCCGGAAGTCCTCGGTCAGTTCGGCGATGGCCTCCTTGAGGCGGGCCAGCCGGTCGCCGGCCATCGATCCCGAGGTGTCCAGGACGTAGACCGTGCGGGAGGGCCTGCGGAGCGTGTTGTCGTACGCGTCGAGCAGGCCGTCGGCGACGGACCGGCTGCCGGGGAAGGGCAGTTCGCGCCGCAGACCGCGGTCGAGCCGGGGCGAGGGGGCGACGCCGGCGACGACCGGGCGGCGCAGGGTGGTCTCGGTGATCCTGCGCTGCGCCTCCGGGGTGCGGAGGTAGGTGGTGAGCCGCTGGGCGGAGTCCTTGGCGGCGGCGGAGGCGGCGGTGAGGAGGGTGAGGGGGTAGTCGGCGGTGACGACGCCGTCGGAGGGGCGGATCACGGTGAGTTCGCCGGGCGTGGAGAGCAGTACCGACTCGTAGTTGACCAGCGCGTCGATGTCGGTGCGGCGGCTGTAGGCGGCGGCGAGCCAGCCGGAGGAGCCGGAGGTGAGCTTCTGGCCGGTGAAGAACGCGCGGAGCTTCGGCGTCGCCTTCTCCACGTCCTGGTCGCTGAGCGCGGACTGGGCGCCGGAGAGTCCGGAGGCGACCGAGACGAGCGCGGCGAAGCCGGAGTTGGAGCGCTTGGGGTCGGTCATGCCGTACGTCAGCTTCCCCGCGGCGACCGCCTCGTGGAGCTGCGACCAGGTGACCTTCGCCGGGTCCCAGCCGAGCCGGGTGACGACCTCGGGGCGGACGCCGAGCGCCACCGGGGAGGTCATCACCGGGGTCTCGTTGGTGATCCGGCCGGAGGTGTCGGGGCGCAGCCGGAGGTAGTCGTTGGAGGAGAGCCAGACGGCGTCGTACTCCTTCTCGGCGCGGCCCGAGGCGATCTGCTCGACGGCGTCGAGGGTGCCCGCGTAGGTGGTGCGGACGGTGACGCCGGTGGCCTCGCGGGCGTCCTCCAGGACCGGTGCCATGTCGGCGAGTTCGGAGGAGGCGAGGACGCGGAGGGTGCCGGGCGCGGCGGGCGCGGGGGTGGGGCTCTTCGCCGGGGTGTCGTCGGGCGAGCAGGACGCGGCGGTGGTGGTGAGGGCCAGGCCGAGGGCGAGGGCGGTGAGCAGTCTCGTACGGGTTCTCATGCCGAGGGGCCGCCTTCCAGTGCGCTCGTGCGGCGGCTGCGGTCCAAGTGGGCGCTCGCTTCCTGGAGTTCGCTCGTGAGGGAGGAGACGGTCGCGGCCATCGCCTCGGTCGCCCGGACCTTGTAGGTGTCGATGGCGTCGAGCGTGCGGTAGATCTGCTGGAAGGCGGTGCGCAGGGTCTCGGCGCCGACCGCCGGGTCGGCGGCGATCCGCTGGATCTCGCCGGCCTGGGTGGAGAGCATCTCGGCGTTGCCCCGGATCAGGTCCTCGGTGGTCGAGCGGAGCACGTTCACCTGCTCGGTGACCTTGCGCTGGTTCTCCAGGGCGGAGGCGAGCATGACCGCGATCCGCAGCGCCGACAGGGTCGTCGTCGCGGCCCGGTCGACGCCCTTGATCAGCTCGTCGTTGTTCCGCCGGACGACGTCCATCGCGAGGTAGCCCTGGGCGCAGACGGCGAGCTGGGTGAGGAGGTCCTGGTGCTTCTGGCGGACCGGGAAGAGGACGTCGGCGCGCAGCGCGTCCGCCTGGGCCGCGTCGGGGGTCTCCGCGATCCGCTGGGCCACGGCCGCGTCGAGGGCCTCGGTGAGGACGGCGAACTCCTGGAGCTTGCCCATGGTCTCCCACAGCCGGGCCCGCTCGGTCTGCAACGCGGCGTTGTCGCGCCGCAGTTCGTCCTGGCCGCCGCGGAGCGAGCCGACGATGCGGTTGAGGGTGGCCTGGGAGGAGGCGTACTTGGCGACGTGGTCGCGGAACCGGTTGCCTCCGGGCAGCTTGGCGAGGAGGCGCCGGGCGCCGCGGCCGGGGGTGTCGCGCGGGTCGAGGTCCTCGACGGTGCGGCGCAGCTCCACCAGGGAGGAGCCGACGCGGGACGGGGCGTCGCCGCCGCCCTGGCCGAGGGAGCGGACGGTGCGGTCCAGCATCCGGTTCGACTGCTGCGCGGCGGCCCGCATCTCTCCGGAGCCGAGCCCGGCGATCTCGCCGATGCGGCCTGCGAACTCGGGGGAGCGCGGGTCGAGTCCGGCGAGCGAGCCGACGTACTCCTCGGCCCGGCGGGACATCTCGGTCCGCACCGACGCGTCCAGCGGCACAAGCCCGGACGCCTGCTCGGCGCGGACCACCGGGGCCGGTGCGGGCGGGGTGAGGACGAGCGGGGTGTCGTGCTCGGGCGGGGTCAGGAGGAAGGTGCTCTCCGGCGGGCCCGCGTACGGGTTCCGGGGCTGCCCGCCGGCCCGCGGGTCGGTCTGCTCGGTCATGCGGTGCCCCCCTGGTCCCGGGCCCGGCGCGCCATGTCGCGCAGCACCGCGCCGGTGGGCACGGGCGCCTGGCGGACTCCGGTGAGTGTCTGGTTGAGGTATTCGCCGTACTGGTTGGTGGCCTCGGTGAACTCGGGCGCGGCGCCCTGCGGCCGGAAGCCGTGCCGGACGGCGAGGCGGCGCAGTTCCGGGTCCTCGGAGAGCAGCCGGCCCAGCTCCTTGCCGCCCTCGGAGAGGGGGACGAGGGTGTGGTCGCTGTTGACCGTGGTGTCCGGGTAGAGCACGACGAGGTCGCCCATCGGCCGGCCGGCGAGGAGCTGGGACGCGACCTGGGACTCGTAGACGAGGACCAGCGGGTTGCCGACGCCGCTCACGAAGTCCCGGAAGGGGGCGTCGGAGCCGGTCTGCTGGGCGCCCTGCACCTGGGTCAGCTTGCGCAGCAGCGGGGCGGTGCGGCCGACGGCCGCCTTGCCGTCGGCGACCCGGCCGCCGTCGGCGACGTAGCTGGCGGCGGCGAGGTAGAGCGCGCCGGAGTTGGAGGCGACCGGGTCGGTGGAGGTGATGAAGAGGGTGCCGCTCAGTTCGGCGTGCTTGTCGGCGCCCTTGAGCTGCTGCCAGGTGCGGTCGGCGCGGACGGCGGCCAGATAGGCGTCCATCCTGAGGATGCCGCTGGTGCCGCGGGCGCCGAGGGTGGCCAGGCCGTTGCCGGCGAGGACCCGGGCGGCGTTGCTGTGCGCGACCACCACCAGCGGCGAGTAGAAGGGGCGCAGCGGCGCGCCGACGGCCTTGCCCGCTGCCTTGGCGCGCAGCTCGTCGGCCGGTCCCTTCGAGGACGGGAACGCGAAGTCGTAGCCCTCCAGGGGCAGTTGCTCCATGTCCCAGGACCCGGAGGTCTCGGTGCTCACGGTGAGGCCCTTGGCGCGCAGGGCCTTCACGACGTCGGGGTCGGTGAAGAACTCGCTCTTCTCCGAGCCGATGACTCCTCGCACGGTCTTCGTTGCCGTGCCCTTGTCCTGATCGCCGCCCGTCACGAGGACGGCGGCTACGCCGCCGAGGAGCAGGACGGCCAGGACGATTCCCAGAATGCGTCTCACGCGGGCAGAGTGCTCGCGGAAACCCACATTCCAGGGGGAGTTGGGTGGACGGGCGGTGAAGGACCGATCCCGGTAGGGAACCGGAGGGGGACCCGCCGGAACGGCCGGGTGGCGACCGGGTGGAGGGCGGCCGGGTGGAGGGCGCCCGGGCCGCGCGGTTCGTGCCGCGCGACCCGGGGCCGTCAGGGGGCGGCGACCAGGGGGGTCCCGGTCAGGGCCGCGGTGTGCGCGTCCATCCGCTCGGCGGCGAGGATCGCGGCGGAGGTGTCCGCGCGGGAGGCGGCGACGACCAGGGCGCGGCCGGCCAGGGCGTGCGCCTTGCGGTGCAGGTCCTCGGGGGTGGCGCCGCTCAGTCCGGCGTGGCGGGCGGGCGGCGCGCCGCGCAGCCGTGCCACCTGCCGGGCGATGAGCTCTCCGCCCTCGCCGTCGCCGAGCTCGTCGGTCACGGCGAGCAGGGCCGAGAGGTGGCCGGCGAGCTGGATGTCCAGCTCCTCCTCGCGGGAGCGGTGCGGATACCCGCCGGGGTCGGCGCCCGTCGTGTGGACCGACTTGGTGCGGATCGGTTCGTACATGGGGACGGCCTCCTGACTGCTCGAAGGCCATCCTAGCTTAGATTCTGTCTAAAGTTGATGATCGTCCGGTTCAAGTGCGGGTCAAGGCTCGCCGCGCGCGGGTCCAGGCCGTCCGCGCACGGGTCAAGGCTGGCTGTAGCCGTCCAGGAAGCGGCCGATCCGCGTCACCGCGTCCGTGAGGTCCGCGACCGACGGCAGCGTCACGATCCGGAAGTGGTCCGGCTCGTGCCAGTTGAAGCCCGTCCCGTGCACCACCATGATCTTCTCGGCCCGCAGCAGGTCCAGGACCATCTGCCGGTCGTCCTTGACCTTGTAGACGTTCGGATCCAGCCGCGGGAACAGGTACAGCGCGCCCTTCGGCTTCACGCAGGTCACGCCCGGGATCGAGGTCAGCAGCTCGTACGCCGTGTTCCGCTGTTCGAGCAGCCGCCCGCCCGGCAGCACCAGGTCCTCGATCGACTGCCGCCCCTGGAGCGCGGCGGCCACCGCGTGCTGCGCCGGCATGTTGGCGCACAGCCGCATGTTCGCCAGGATCGTCAGGCCCTCGATGTACGAGGAGGCGTGGTGCTTCGGGCCGCAGACCGCCAGCCAGCCCGAGCGGAAACCGGCCACCCGGTAGTTCTTGCTCATCCCGTTGAAGGTCAGACAGAGCAGGTCCGGGGCGATCGCGGCGGTCGGCGTGTGGGTCGCGCCGTCGTAGAGGATCTTGTCGTAGATCTCGTCCGAGCAGACCACGAGCCCGTGGCGGCGGGCGAGGTCCGTGAGCCCCCGCAGCATCTCGTCGTCGTAGACGGCGCCCGTCGGGTTGTTCGGGTTGATGATCACGATCGCCTTGGTGCGGTCGGTGATCCTCCGCTCGATGTCCGCCAGGTCCGGCATCCAGTCCGACTGCTCGTCGCAGCGGTAGTGCACCGCCGTACCGCCCGCGAGGGAGACCGAGGCCGTCCACAGCGGGTAGTCCGGGGCCGGGACGAGGACCTCGTCGCCGTCGTCGAGCAGCGCCTGCATCGACATCTGGATCAGCTCGGAGACGCCGTTGCCGAGGTAGATGTCCTCGACGGACAGGTGGATGCCCTTGGTCTCGTAGTGGCTCATCACCGCGCGGCGGGCCGCCAGCAGCCCCTTCGCGTCGCCGTAGCCGTGCGCCTCGGAGAGGTTCCGGAGGACGTCCTCCAGGATCGCGGGCGGGCACTCGAAGCCGAAGGCGGCCGGGTTCCCGGTGTTCAGCTTGAGGATGCGATGACCCGCGGCTTCGAGCCGCATCGCCTCTTCGAGCACCGGGCCCCGGATTTCGTAACAGACGTTGGCGAGCTTCGTGGACTGGATCACCTGCATGACGAGAGCTTACGGCGGGGGGCCGCGCGATGCCTCGTGTTCTCGGACACGTCGGGCAGCTCGGGCACGCCCGGAACACCGGGATACGCCCGGCGTACGCCCGGGGTACGGCGGGGTACGGCCGGGTCCCGGACGTCCGCGCGAAGGGTAGGTTGGCTGCTCATGTGGGTTTTTCGTGCCGCCGGGTGCCGGTGGCTGGGGGCGGGCGGATCGCTCGCCGTGGCCGCCGGGGGATACGCGGCCGGGGCGCTGCCCGTCGTCGGCGGAGGCTCCCTGTGGGCGCCGCGCGGCTCCGCCGCCGAGACCGCCGGGGCCGTCGTCGCCGCGCTCGGGCTGACGCTGCTCGTCGCCGCCTGGTGGCGGTACGGCGTCCTCCTCGCGCGCGGGGCGGCGGACGGCGTCCTCGGGACGCTCGCCGCCTGGGGCGCGCCGCTGCTCCTCGCGCCGCCGCTGCACAGCGCCGACGTGTACAGCTACATCGCGCAGGGCGCGATGGTCCTGGAGGGGTACGACGTCTACGGCGCCGGGCCCTCGGTGCTCGGGCCCGACCAGCTCGGGGCGGACGCGGCGGCCAGCGTCGGCGGGAACTGGACCGACACCCCCGCCCCGTACGGCCCCGTCTTCCTGCTGATCGCCGAGGCGGTGGTGAAGCTGACCGGCGGCGCCGTCGTCCCGGCCGTCCTGCTGCTGCGGCTGGTCGCGGTCGGCTCGCTGGCGCTCATCGTCTGGGCGGTGCGCGGCTTCGGGCGGGGCGACGGAGCCCTGTGGCTCGCCGCGCTCAACCCGCTGCTGCTGATCCACGTCGTCGGCGGCGTCCACAACGACGGGCTCATGATCGGACTGATGCTCGGCGGGGTGCTGCTCGCCGTGCGCGGCCGGTGGGTCCTGGGCAGCGTGCTCGTCGGCTGCGCCGTCATGGTGAAGTCGCCGGCCGCCGTCGCGCTCCTCTTCATCGGCGTCCTCGTCGCCCGGCGGGCCGGCGGCGGGCCGCGCGGGATCGCGAAGGGGCTCGTGCTGCCGGGGGCCGTCGCCGGGGCGGTCGCCGCCGGGGCCGGCCTGCTCTCCGGGACCGGGTTCGGCTGGCTGGGCACGCAGTCCGTCGCCGGGGCCATCCACACCCCGCTCTCGCTCACCAGCGACCTCGGGCTCGCGCTCGGCACGCTGGTCGCGGACGACCCCGAGCCGGTCAAGGCCGTCGTCCAGAAGCTGGGCCTGCTCGCCGCCGCCGTGATCATCGCGGTCCTCGCGCTGCGCGCGTACCGGGGCCGCCTCGACCCCGTCCTCGGGCTCGGCTACGGGCTCCTCGCGCTGGTCGCGCTCTCGCCGATGGTGCAGCCCTGGTACCTGCTGTGGGGCACGGTCGTCGTCGCGGCCGTCGCCTGGCACAGCCGGGCCGGGCAGGTGCTCGCCGTGCTCTCCGCCGCGCTCGTGTACGAGACCCAGCCCTCCGGCAGCACCCCCTGGTACGGCTTCGTCGCCGCCGGTCTCGTCCTCGCCCTCGGCGCCCTCTGGCTCCGGCGGGACCGCTGGCCCGCCGCGGCCCCGCTGCCGGACCGGCCCTAGCGGGGCTCCGGCGGGCCTTCGCCCCGGACGGGTGTCCGGCGGATCGCGCGGCCCGCGAGGACGTCCGTGCGGCGGCCGTCCTCGATCACGAAACGGCCGTCGATCAGGACGTGCGGGATGCCCGTCGGGAGGGTGCGCGGGGAGTCGTACGTGGCTCCCGCCGCGACCGTCGCCGGATCGAAGAGCACCAGGTCCGCCACGTACCCCTCCCTCACAAGCCCCCGGTCGGGCAGCCGCAGCCGGGCCGCCGGGCGCGAGGTCAGATGGGCCACGCACTCCTCCAGGGAGAGCACGCCCTCCTCGCGGACGTAGCGGCCCAGGTACTCGGGGAAGGTGCCGTAGGCGCGCGGATGCGGCTTGGCGCCCTGGAGGATGCCGTCCGAACCGCCGGTGTGGACCCGGTGCCGCATGATCGCCCGCACGTTCTCCTCGTGGCCGACGTGCTGGAGGATCGTCGAGCCCAGCCGGTCCGCGAGGAGCAGCGCCCGCGCCTCCTCCCAGGTGGCGAGCCGCCGGCCCACCCGCTCCGCCAGGGACGGGTCGGAGGTCCCCGAGATCTCGATCGTCGACCAGTCGACCGGCACCCCGTGGCAGCCGTCCGAGCCGGTCACCTCCAGGTCGTGCCGGATCCGCTCCGCCGCCGCCCCGTCCACGAGCCGCGCGAGGACCGCCTCCGGACCGCCCTCCTGCGCCCACGACGGCAGCAGCGCGAGCAGCGTCGTACAACCGGGGGTGTACGGATACGTGTCGAGGCTGAGGTCGGCGCCCGCGTCGAGCGCCCGGTCGAGGAGCGCCAGCAGCTCCGGCGCCCGGCCCTCGTTCTCGCCGAAGTTCAGCGTGGCGTGGGCGAGATGGAGCGCGCAGCCCGCCTCCCGGGTGAGCGCGATCATCTCCTCGTACGCGCGCAGCGCCCCCGCCCCGTAACTGCGGTGGTGCGGGCAGTAGTAGCCGCCGTACCGCGCCACCACCCGGCACAGCTCGGTGAGTTCGGCGTCGGGGGCGTACATGCCGGGGGTGTACGTCAGCCCGGAGGACATGCCCACCGCGCCCTGCGCCAGGCCCTCGGCGACCAGCCGGCGCATCCGGTCCAGCTCGGCCGGGGTCGCCGGGCGGTCCTCCCAGCCCATCGCGTACATCCGGACGGTGCCCTGCGGGACGAGGTACGCGGCGTTCACCGCGATGCCCGCGCCGCCGTGCGCCCCGTCGAGCCGGTCGAGGTACCCGCCGACCGTCCGCCAGTCCAGGTCCAGATCGGAACCGTCGCCGTTCCAGCCGGTGATCGCCCGCCGGACCTCCTCGCGGGTGCGGTCGTCCACCGGCGCGTACGACAGACCGTCCTGGCCGAGGACTTCGAGCGTCACGCCCTGCGCGGCCTTCGCGCTGTGGTCCGGGTCGCGGAGCAGCGCGAGGTCGCTGTGGGCGTGCATGTCGACGAAACCGGGGGAGAGGGCCAGGCCCTCCGCGTCGACGGCCCTCCTGGCCGTCGGCCGCTGGCAGCCCGCCGCCGCGGCCTCCTTCACGATCGAGACGATCCGGCCCCCGGCCAGGGCCACGTCGGCCCGGTAGGAGGGCGCGCCCGAGCCGTCGACGACCTCGGCGTCCCGGAGGACGAGATCCATCATGCCCCGGCCCCCGTCAGAAGAAGGTGCGGACGTAGTCGACGACCGTGCCGTCCGCCTCGACCAGCGGGATCAGCTGCCACTTGTCGAAGGACGTGCACGGGTGCGACAGGCCCATCCCCACCCAGTCGCCGACCTCCACGTCCGCGCCGTCCTCGGTGCTCAGCCACGCGTGCTGGTCGGACAGGGCGGTCACGGCGACCCCGTCGGCCGGGCGGACCTCGCCGGTCCGGGCGGAGCGCACCACCTGCGCCTCCGGCAGGTGGAGGTCGTACGCGGCGTCCCGCTTGCCCGCGTTGGTGAACGCCTGCCCGGCGGACGGGCGCGACACCACCTGCGACCAGAGCCGGAACGCCGGCTGGAGGACGCCCTCCTCGGGGACCCGGTTGAACGGCGTCTTCTCGCGGTACTGCCCGTCGTCGTGCGACACGTACGCGCCCGAGCGCAGCAACTTCAGCACGGGGAGCGAGAGTTCGGGGATCTCCGCGAAGACGTCGGCGACCGCGTCGAACCAGGCGCTGCCGCCCGCGCTCACCACGATCTCGCCCACGGACGCGTCGAAGCGCCCGTCCTTGTCGAAGGCGGCGGCGAGCCCGGTGAGCCGGCGCAGCCAGCCGCGGACCGACTCCGCGTCGGCGCCCGGCACCTCGGCCTCGTAACCGGCGACACCGACCAGCCGGAGGGTGGTGGTCGCGGCGATCGCGTCCGCGACGGCCGCGCACGCGGCCTCCGTACGGGCGCCGGTACGGGCCCCCTCGCCGGCGCCCAGCTCCACCACCACGTCCAGCGGGCGCCGGGCCCCGGCCGCCCGCAGCGCCTCGTCCATCAGCTCGACCCCGCGCACCGAGTCGGCGTAGCAGACCAGGCGGAACTCCGGGTGCGCGTCCAGCTCGGCGGAGAGCCAGCGCAGCGCCACCGGGTCGACGACCTCGTTGGCGAGGAAGATCCGGTCGACGCCGTGGGCGCGGTAGACGCGGACCTGGTGGGGGACGGCGGCGGTGATGCCCCAGGCGCCGTGCTCGATCTGGCGGCGGAAGAGGACCGGCGCCATCGAGGTCTTGCCGTGCGGGGCGAACGCGAGGCCGTGCCGCTCGGCGTACTCCTCCAGGGCGCGCAGGTTGTGCTCGACGGACTCGGCGGAGAGGGCGAGGACCGGGGTGGTGAAGCCGCCGGTGAAGAGGGAGCGGCGCTGGGCGGCCAGCTCGCCGACGGTCAGGCCCTCGGCGTCCGGCGGCAGGCCCTTGAAGCGGTGGTCGACGCGCTCGTCCGACAGGTCGGTCGGCATGATCCCTCCTCCAGGGCGTTGCATGGTGTGCAACACCCATTGCTTATATCGCTCACCGCTGTCTAACATCCGGGCCGAGGCCGGGTCAATGGACACGGGCCCTGACGACCTTCAGCCCCGATGACCCGCAGGAGCGTGACCATGGCCGGACCACCGCCCGAGGTCGTCTGCGTGGGCGAGTCCATGGTGACCTTCCTGCCCTCCCGGCCCGGCCGCCTCGCCGACGTCCCCGCCTTCACCCGCGCCATCGGCGGCGCCGAGTCCAACGTCGCCTGCGCCCTCGCCGCCGCCGGACACCGCACCCGCTGGGTCGGCCGGGTCGGCACCGACGGCTTCGGCGACCACCTGCTCGACACCATCGCAGCGTACGGAGTCGACACCCGCGCGGTCCGCCGCGACCCGCACCGGCCCACCGGCGTCTACTTCCGCACCGACGCCGACCGGGCCACCGACGCCCACGAGGTCGTCTACTACCGGGCCGGCTCCGCCGCCTCCGCCATGTCCCCGGACACCGTCCCGTACGCCACCGTCGGCGACGCGAGGATCCTGCACCTCACGGGCATCACCGCCGCGCTCTCCCCCGACTGCCGGGCCCTCCTCTACGCGCTGACCGAACCCCGCCCCGACCGCCCCCTCGTCTCCTTCGACGTGAACCACCGCCCCTCGCTCTGGCGCGACGACCGCGCCCCCGAGGTGCTGCGCGAGCTCGCCCGCCGCGCCGACCTCGTCTTCGTCGGCGCCGACGAGGCGGAACGCCTCTGGGGGGCCACGGACCCCGCCGCCGTCCGCGCCCTGCTGCCGGAACCGGCGGTGCTGGTGGTCAAGGGCGGCGAGGGCGCGGTGGTGGCGTACGAGAGGCTGGGAGCGACGGACGAGGGGGAGCGGCGGGTGGACGAGGCGAGCCGGGGGGTGGACGAGGCGAGTCGGGGGGCGGACACCGTGACCAGCGTGCCGGCGCCCCGGGTGGACGTCGTCGCGGCCGTCGGGGCCGGGGACGCCTTCGCCGCCGGGCTCCTCTCCGCCACCCTCCGCGGACTCGGCACGCGCGCACGCCTCCGCCACGGGCACCTCGCGGCCGCCGCCGCCCTCACCGTCCCCGGGGACCTCGCCGCCCCTCCCCGGCGCGCCCACGCCGACCGGCTCGCCGCGCTCGACGACGACGCCTGGGGGAGACTGCACCTCGGCCCCGGCTGGACGTCGGCCGACACGGAGGCCGACCAGGAGGTACGTACCCGATGAGCCAGACCGTCGACCGCGCGCTCAGCATCCTGCCGCTGCTCGCGCAGGGCCCCGCCGACCTGGGCCAGGTCGCCGAGCGCCTCGGCGTGCACAAGTCGACCGCCCTGCGGCTGCTCCGCACCCTCCACGAGCACGGCCTCGTCTACCGGCAGCGGGACCAGCGCTACCGCCTCGGCGCCCGCCTCTTCGCCCTCGCGCAGGAGGCCGTCGAGAACCTCGACGTCCGCGAGATCGCCCACCCCCACCTCGCCGCCCTCAACGAACGCACCGGCCACACCGTCCACCTCGCCGTCCACGAGGACGGCGAGGTGCTGTACATCGACAAGGTCGAGAGCCGCTACCCCGTCCGCATGTACTCGCGCATCGGCAAGCCCGTCGCGATCACCGTCGCCGCCGTCGCCAAACTGCTCCTCGCGGACCTTCCCGAGCCCGAGCGGCGCGCCCTCGCCGCCCGGCTCGACTACCCCCGCTACACGTCCCGTTCGACCCCCGACGCCGCCGCCTTCCTCCAGGAACTGGCCACCGTGCGCGACCAGGGCTGGGCCACCGACCTCGGCGGCCATGAGGAGTCCATCAACTGCGTCGCCGCCCCGATCCGCGGCGCCGACGGGCGTGTCGTCGCCGCCATGTCGGTCTCGGCGCCCAACGTGGTGGTCACGGCCGAGGAACTGCTCGCCCTGCTGCCGCTGGTGCGCCGTACGGCGGAGGCGGTCAGCCACGACTACTCCGGCACCACCCCACCGAAGGAAGACGAGGAAACCCCCGCATGAGCGACCGCACGACCGAGAAGACCGCGATCACCCCGGCCACCCACACCACCCCGCCCGCGAAGTTCTCGCACGGCGTGCGCAAGGGGAACATCCTCCAGGTGGCCGGCCAGGTCGGCTTCCTCCCGGCCGTCGAGGGGCAGCCGCCGACGCCCGCCGGGCCGACGCTGCGCGAGCAGACCCTCCAGACCTTCGCCAACGTCAAGGCGATCCTGGAGGAGGGCGGCGCGGGCTGGGACGACGTGATGATGATGCGCGTCTACCTCACGGACGTCGACCACTTCGCCGAGATGAACGCGCTCTACAACCAGTACTTCGAGGAGCAGGAGCTCAAGGCCCCGCCCGCCGCCCGCACCACCGTCTACGTCGGACTCCCCAAGGGACTCCTCATCGAGATCGACGCGCTCGCCGTCCTGGACTGAGCCCGCTTGCCCCGCTCACAGGGGCGTCGGCCATACTGCCGCCGTGGAGCAGAGCAACGGACCCATACAGCAGCCCCTGCGCGCCGCTTCGGCCGACCCGGGATCCATCCCCGGCATCACGGGGGTGACGGTCGCGTCCGAGGACGCCACCGAGGACATCACGGACGACGTCACCGAGGACGCGCCTGAGACCGAGGAGGCCGAGTCCAAGGCCGAACCGGCCGACGGTCCCGTCTTCGAGGCCGCCGACCGGCGGGGGCGGATCGTCGCGGACGCCGAGGGCGTCCGGCTGAGCTACGACGAGGAGGCGTGCGAGTTCCGCTGGGACGAGCTCGCCGCCGTCGAGAGCGAGAAGGGGCGGTTCGGGAAGAAGTTCACCGTCACCGTGCACACCCCTGACCGGCGCTGGTATCCGATCGAGATCGTCGCGCCGGACAGGGGGCACATCGCGGGCTGGGAGACGGAGCTGGACGCGGTCCTCGACGCCTACTTCGACGAAGCGTCCTGACTGTTCGTCAGTTCGTGCAGTACTGCGCCTGCTTGCCGATCGAGCGGTACATGCAGTCCGCGTTCTCCACGAGCTGGAGGACGGCGTCGCGGTTGCGGCTCGTCTCGCGCTCGATCACCTCGTCCGGCGGGTAGAAGCCGCCGCCCCCGGACGAGGCCGGATACATCTCGAAGGTGTACCCGAAGATCTTGTGCGCGCCCCAGAGGTAGTCGTCGATCGACCCGTCGGTGATGTAGAGGTCGCTCGACTGCTCGGCGGTGTAGCCGTTGCTCGCCGCCATGCTCCGGCCGACCGCGGCGAAGGCGTTGCGGTCGTCCTGGGTCATGCCCGGCGCGGTGTCCGCGTACGTCCAGCCGAACGGCCACAGCACCAGCTCGCTGTACGTGTGGAAGTCGACGCCGGCCTTGATCTGCTGCTTGCCGCCCACGACCCGCGAGCGGACGAAGTCGGCGACGACCTTCACCTCGGGGGCGGACTCGGGGGCGGTGCCCCGGTAGGTGTCGGAGCTCTTGGAGCCGGAGGAGCCGCCGCAGCAGCCCCACTTGTAGTCCCAGTTCCGGTTCATGTCGGTGCCGATGGCCGAGGAGCCGGAGTTGGGCTGCCGGTTCTTGCGCCAGCTGCGGTAGGAGCCGGAGGCGATGTCGTACTCGCCGCCGTCCGGGTTGAGGTCCGGCACGATCCACAGCTCGCGCCCGTTGACGGCGTTGGTGATCCGGGAGTCGGAGCCGTATCCGGCGCCCAGCTCGCGCAGCAGGTACAGCGCCATCTCGACGGTGAGGTGTTCGCGGGCGTGCTGGTGGTGGGTGAAGAGGACCTCCGGCTCGTTCTCGTCCACGGCCACGTTGTCGCTGATCTTGATGGCGACGATGTCGCGGCCCTGGTAGCTCTTGCCGATGACCCGCTTGCTCATGATCGACGGGTACGCGGCGAGCCGCTGGTCGATCTCCGCCGTCATCTCGGCGTAGTTGTGGTACTTGGCGTCGGCGGAGGGGAAGTCGAGCGGGCCGAGGGAGGACCGCGCGGCCTCGCCCCGGTCGGGCGGGCCGGGCAGGGCGACCGCCTGGTAGCCGAGGGCCTGGAGCCGGCCGAGCTGCCGTGCGTCGGCGCTGACCACGACCGACCGGGCGTCGACCTCGTCGATCGAGACGCCGGTGGCGGCGAGCGCGGTGCGGGCGGCGGGGGTGGAGGGGCCGGCGATCTCGTACTGCCGGATGACCTCCTCGCCGCCCCTGGAGGCGGTCGGCTGGTCGGCTCCTGCGGGTGAGGAGAGGGCGGAGAGGGGCGCCGCGAGGGCGAGCGCCACGAGGGCCGCGAGGGTGGCGGACTTTCTGCCGCGTCGGGGACGTCGCATGGTGTCTCCTGGGTGGGGAGTGTGGGGGAGTGCGACAACAGGTGCGGGTGTCCGGGGCACATGGTGGGGCCATGTCATGGACGGGTCAAGAGAGGGGGTTCGGCCATGATCGGCCCACGCTAGGCGACGCGGGTCCTGGACGCGGCAAGGCGCCGCCGGAAGTCCGGCGGCGCCTCGGGGGAAGGGTCCGTAAGGGTTACGGCAGGGGCCGTGAGCGATACGGGGTCGGGGTCACCGCGGGTTACGGCAGGCCGTGGACGTGCGGGCCGACCGCGTTCGACCAGGCGTTGCCGGCCGTCGCGTCCCAGTTGGTGGACCAGGTCATCGCGCCCCGGAGGGTCGGCCACGCCTGGGCGGGCTTGAAGGTGCCGCAGCCCGTCAGCTTGGTGAGGCAGTCGATCGCGTTGTTGACGACCGACGGGGCGACGTAGCCGCTGCCCGCGCCGCGGGTGGAGGCGGGGACGCCCAGACCGACCTGGGACGGGTCGAGACCGCCCTGGATCTGGATGCAGGCGAGCGCGGTGAGGAAGTCCACCGAGCCCTGGCTGTAGACCTTGCCGTCGCAGCCGAGCATCGAACCGCTGTTGTAGTACTGGGTGTTGATGACCGTGAGGATGTCCTTCACGGCGAGCGCGGTCTTGAAGTACTCGGTGCCCGTGTTCTGCATGTCGATGGTCTGCGGGGCCATCGTCAGGACCATCTGCGGGCCCGCCAGGGCGGACAGCTGGCGCAGCGCCTTGGTCAGGTACGTGGAGTTGATGCCGTGCTCGAGGTCGATGTCGATCCCGTTGAAGCCGTACTCCTGGAAGAGCGCGTAGGCGCTGTTCGCGAAGGCGGTGGCGCTGGCGTCACTGTTGATCGTGACGTTGCCCTTCTCGCCGCCGACCGAGATGATCACCGACTTGCCGGCCGCCTTCTTGGCCGCGATGTCGGCCTTGAAGTCGGCGACCGAGGTGTAGCCGACGGCCGGGTCGAGGTTGAAGACGATCTGGCCGGGCGTGGCCGTCGAGTCCGCGAAGGAGACGGCGATGATGTCGTACGCGGCCTGCACGTCGCGCAGCTTCTGCTTGGTCGCGCCGTTGTCGAAGTTCTGCCAGTAGCCGGTGACCGCGTGCTTCGGGACGGCCGGGTTGTCGCCGCCGCCACCGCCGCTCTTGGCCGTACGGGCGCTCACGGCCGTCGACTTGGCGGACTCGCCCGCCGAGTTGGTCGCCGCGACCTGGAAGGAGTACGCGGTGTCGGCGGCGAGGCCGGTGACCGTGGTGGAGGTGCCGCTCACGGTCGCGGCGAGGGCCCCGTCCCGGTACACCTTGTAGCCCGTCGCGCCGGAGACCGCGCCCCAGCTCAGCGGGACCGCGCTGGTGGTGGGCGTGCCGGCGGCGAGCCCGGCCGGGGTGGCGGGGACGACCGGGTCGGGGTCCTGGCCGCCGCCCCCGTCGGGGCCGAAGACGCTCACGTCGTCCACGAAGTAGGCGGCCGTGCCGTACCACCCGTGGGTGTAGATCTGGACCGAGGAGGTCGCGGCGCCGGTGGTGAAGGTGGTGGTCAGCTGCTTCCAGGACGGGGAGTCCGGCGTCCAGGTGGAGACCGTGCCGGTCCCGGTGCCGGTGCCGCTCGCGCCGAGGTAGGCGTAGCCGCCCTGGACCCAGGCGCTCAGCGTGTAGGTGGAGTTGGGCTTCACGGCCACGGTCTGCACGCACTTGGCGTTGTCGAGACCGGCGGGGAGGGCCTTGAGCGCGCCGGCGCCGGTGCGGGCCGGGGTGGCGACGGCGGTGCCGGTGCCGGCCGAGCACGACCAGTTGGCGAGGCCGTTCTCGAAGCCCGCGTTCCGGGCGTTGTTGACGTCGGCGGCCAGGGCGGTGCCGGCGCCGCCGACCAGGGCCAGGCCGGATCCGACGGCGAGCGCGAGCGCTCCGCCGATCCAGCGGCGCGCGGCGGTGCGGCCGGCGACCGGGCGGGTGGTGGTGCGGTCCACGTGCATCCTCCGGTGGGGGAGTCGGGAGCTGGAGGTGCCGTACGTCGTCGTACGGGGGAACTGCGGTCAGGGATGGGGCAGAGATGGGGATCAGGAGGTGGCCACCGCCGTCGTCGCACCAAGTTGGTCCAGACCAATTGTGTTGTCAAGACCTCCGGCAAGTGGAACTCGTACGTCCGGCCGAGGAACTGGGGGGCGGGAGTTGACGGATTGCGGGTTCATCACCACGGTCCGCGTGGATAAGGTGCAGAGCAGGCGTGACGTGCGACCCATGGGGAAGGGGGAGCACGGGAAGACGGGGGGTCCGGCGTGTCGACAGCGGTCGTGGTCACCGGGGGGGACCTTGTGCTGCCGCCTGGTGATCCCGCTACGCCCAACGCCGCTGTGCTGGCCGACCCCGGGGCGCGTAGCCTCGACGACTCCGTGACCGAGATGCGGCGGCTCGTCGACCGGTTCGGGTATGTGCTCGTCGTCTGTCCTTCCTCCGCGCCGGCCGCCGTCGCGCACCGGCTCCACACCGTTCGGGGGCTGCTGGAGAGCGACCGGATCGCGCTGGTCAGGACCGATCTGCCGCCGCTCGGTGCCGCCGTCCTCGTCCGGCAGTTGCGCCAGTTGTCCGCCTGTGACATCAGCCCCGGCGTCCTCGCCTCCGCCGCGCGGCTCCTCGCCCACTACATCTACGCGGGCGCCGTCCTCGGGTCCGTCTCGCGCCTCGACCGTGTGCCCGTCACCCTCGGGTCGCACCTCAAGGGGTGGTTGCCTGGCGCGCAGTTCGCCGTCCTCGCCGGGCCCACCCCTCGGATCGTGCGCGTCGGAGCCGACGAATCCGGCTTCGAGGGGCCCGAGTTCACCACCCGCCTGCTGATCGCGCGCGGCCAGCTCGCCACCGAGTGGCCGACCGCCACCCTCGCCCCCCGCTGGGCCGTCGGCGGCCCCGTCGAGGAGACCGCGCTGCCCGCCTCCTCGCCCGCCTGGTGGGGCACGCCCAAGCTCACCGAGTTCGCCGCCTACCTCCCCGACCTGCCCGTCCTCCACCAACTCGTCGCATCCGTACGCCGCGAGACCTGCCACTGGTGCGGCATGGACCTCATCGGCGACCGCTGCGGCTTCTGCGCGGCCCCCCTGGCCGGCCCCACCGCCCCGGCCCAGGCGGGCCGGTGACCCGATGAACGGCGACCCGATGAACGAGGAAACCCGATGAACTCCCGCCAGCGCCGCGGCGTCATCCTGCTGCTGCTCTCCGTCCTCTGCGCGCTCGGCGCCTTCGCCGGCGTCCTCGCGGTCATCAGCGACGTGAACTCCAAGGTGGGGCCGGAGACCACGGCGTACCGGGTCACGGGGAACGTCGAGCCCTACCAGCCGCTGACGGCAAAGCAGTTCGAGAAGATCTCGATGCCCGAGCGCTGGCTCCCCGAGACCGCCGTCACCGACCTCGCCCAGATCAACGGCAAGATCGCCGTCACCCGGCTCAAGAAGGGCTCCCTGCTCCAGAGCGACATGATCGTCGCCCGCCCCGCGCTCAAGCCGGGCGAGCAGGAGATCGCCATCATGATCGACGCGGCCACCGGCGTCGCCGGAAAGATCACCGCGGGCGCCACCGTCAACATCTACGCCACCTTCGCCGGCGAGAAGAAGGACGAACCGAGCCAGTCCCGCCTCCTCGTCTCCTCCGCCCGCGTCATCGACGTCGGCGTCCTCACCCCCTTCTCCAAGGCGAAGTCCGGCTCCCGCACCACCGCCGAAGCCGTGCCCATCACCTTCGCGCTCTCGCCCGTCGACACCCAGCGCGTCGCCTACGCCGAGTCCTTCGCGGAGCACGTACGCCTCGCCCTCGTCGCCCCCTCCGCCGACGGCGCGCCCGCCCCGCCCGCCCCCGGCGACCGCTCGTACACGCTCGACAAGGACAAGTGAGGCCCGGCCATGCCCACCAGGATCCTGCCGGCCGTCGGGGACCCCGACGCGGCCCGGGCCGTCGTCACCCTCCTCGGACAGCTTCCCGACACCGAGCCCGCCCCGCCCGTCCCCGACTCCACCCAGCTCGTCGACACCCTCGCCCGGCTCGCCGCCGAGTCGCTCGACGCGCTGCCCGAGGTCGTCCTCGTCCACGAGCGGATCGGCCCCGTCCCCGCGCTCGACCTCGTCCGCGAGGTCGCCCTCCGCTTCCCCGCCGTCGGCGTCGTCCTCATCACCGCCGACTCCGGACCCGGCCTGCTCTCCGCCGCCATGGACTCCGGCGCCCGCGGCCTCGTCTCCCTCCCGCTCGGCTACGAGGAGCTGGCCGGCCGCGTCCAGGCCGCCGCCCAGTGGTCCGCCGGCTTCCGCCGCCACCTCGGCGGCGGCGCCGCCGAACTCCACGCGGGACCCGGCGGCACCGTCGTCACCGTCAGCGGCGCCAAGGGCGGCGTCGGCACCACCCTCACCGCCGTCCAGCTCGCCCTCGCCGCCCGCGCCGCCGGCCGCACCGTCGCCCTCCTCGACCTCGACCTCCAGAGCGGGGACCTCGCCTCCTACCTCGACGTCCAGTTCCGCCGCTCCGCCGCCGACCTCGCCTCCATCGCCGACATCTCGCCCCGCGTCCTCCAGGACGCCGTGTACGTCCACGAGACCGGCCTCTCCCTCCTCCTCGCCCCCGCCGAGGGCGAACGCGGCGAGGAGGTCACCGACCGCGCCGCCCGCCAGATCGTCAGCGCCCTGCGCGGCCGCCACGACGTCGTCGTCGTCGACTGCGGCTCCCGCCTCGACAGCGCCAACGCCGCCGCCGTCGAGATGGCCGACACCGCCCTCCTCGTCACCACCCCCGACGTCATCGCCGTCCGCGCCGCCAAGCGGACCGTACGCATGTGGGAACGGCTCCAGGTCCGCAAGGCCGAGACCACCGTGACCGTCGTCAACCGGCACTCCCGCGCCACCGAGATCCAGCCGCCGCTGGTCCAGAAGATCACCGGCACCCGGATCGCCGGCGTCACCGTCCCCGCCGCCTACAAGGAGCTCCAGGCCGTCGTCGACGCCGGCCGCCTCCACGAACTCGACGCCCGCTCCACCGTCAAGCAGGCCCTGTGGGCCCTCGCCGGCGAACTCGGCCTCACCGGCCCCCCGGCCGGCGCCCCCGCCCCCGGCAAGCAGCTCGCCCGCGCCGGCGACCGGGGCTCGCTGGGCCTGCGGCGCCGCGGGGGACGCTGACCGATGCGCCGGCTTCGGGGGAGGGGCGACCAGGGCCAGGTGGCCCTGGAGTTCGCCGGCATGGTCCCGCTCATCCTGCTCACCCTCGCCCTGCTCTGGCAGGTCGTCCTCGTCGGATACGCGTACACCCTCGCCGCCAACGCGGCGGACGAGGCGGTACGGGCCTGCGCGGTCGACGGCGACGGCACGGCGGCCGGCGAACGGCACTTCGACGGGGCGTGGACGGGCACGGCCGTGTGCGGCGGGCCCGCGGACGGGATGGTCACGGCCGTCGCCACGGTCGAGATCCCGGTCCTCTTCCCCGGCACGGCCGGCTTCGCGGACGCGACCGCGACGGCGGGCGCCGTCCACGAGAGGCCGGTGGCGCCGTGAGGGACGCGAGGGAGACCAGGGCGGGGAGGGGCGGTGCGCGGACGGGCGGTACGGGCCTGCCGGGCGACGCCCCTCGGAGCCGTACCGCATCCTCCCGTCCCGGCCGGGGCGACCGCGGTACGGGCCTGCCGGGCGATGCCCCTCGGAGCCGTACCGCATCATCCCGTCCCGGCCGGGGCGACCGCGGCCAGGTCGCTCTCGAATACCTCGGCTTCCTGCCCATCCTGCTGATCGTCGGGCTCGCCGGGCTCCAGCTCGGGCTGGCGGCGTACGCGGCGCAGCAGGCGGGGACGGCGGCGCGGGCGGGGGCGCGGGCCGCGTCCAGCGATGACGAGGAGACCCCGGACGCGCTGACGGCCCAGCGGGCCGCCGTGAGCGGCTGGCTGGATCTGACCCCCGGCCTGCCCATCGAGGGGGACGGGCAGGTGACGGTCACCGCCGTCGTCCGCATCCCCGAGGTCGTCCCCTTCTGGGACTTCGCCCCGGTCCAGAAGACCGCCACCATGCCCCTGCCCCAGGCCCCGGAGGAGGACGACCTGCCATGAGTCTGCGCGCCCGCATCCACCACTCCGGCGACGACCCGCGCGCCCTCGGGCCCGGCGGGGGCCGGGAGGACGGCCATCTCGTCGCGTCCTTCCGCGCCAAGCTCCTGGAGGAGATCGACCTCACCGAGATGTCCGCGCTGGCGGCGGCCGAGCGCCGGGCCCGACTCGAACGCGTCCTCGGGCACATCATCAGCCGCGAGGGGCCCGTCCTCTCCACCGCCGAACGCGGCCGGCTGATCCGCCGCGTCGTCGACGAGGCCCTCGGCCTCGGCGTCCTCGAACCGCTCCTGGAGGACGCCTCCATCACCGAGATCATGGTCAACGGCCCCGACCAGATCTACATCGAGCGCGGCGGCCGGGTGGAACTCCTCCCGCTCCGCTTCGCCTCCCACGACCAGCTGATGCAGACCATCGAGCGGATCGTCTCCACCGTCAACCGCCGCGTGGACGAGTCGAATCCGATGGTCGACGCCCGGCTGCCCTCCGGCGAGCGCGTCAACGTGATCATCCCGCCGCTCTCCCTCACCGGCGCCACGCTCACCATCCGCCGCTTCCCCCGCGCCTACACCCTCCACGAGATGATCGGCCTCGGCTCGCTCGACGAGCAGATGCTGCTGCTCCTCTCCGGACTGGTCCAGGCGAAGTTCAACATCATCGTCTCCGGCGCCACCGGCACCGGCAAGACGACCCTCCTCAACGCCCTCTCCGGCCTCGTCCCCGACGGCGAGCGGATCATCACCATCGAGGACTCCGCCGAGCTCCAGCTCCAGCAGTCCCACGTCATCCGCCTCGAAGCGCGCCCGCCGAACATCGAGGGCCGCGGCCAGGTCACCATCCGCGACCTCGTCCGCAACTCCCTCCGGATGCGCCCCGACCGGATCATCGTCGGCGAGGTCCGCGGCGGCGAGACCCTCGACATGCTCCAGGCGATGTCCACCGGCCACGACGGCTCCCTCGCCACCGTCCACGCCAACTCGGCCGAGGACGCGCTGATGCGCCTCCAGACCCTCGCCTCCATGTCCGAGGTCAAGGTCCCCTTCGAGGCGCTGCGCGACCAGATCAACAGCGCCGTCGACGTCCTCGTCCAGCTCACCCGGCACCCCGACGGCACGCGCCGCGTCACCGAGATCGCGATCCTCGCCTCGCACGGGCGCGAGCGCTTCCTCCTCGCCACCATCTGCCACTTCCAGGCCGAGCCGCTCTCCGCCGACGGGCGGGTCCACGGCCGGTACGTCCACCACCCGCTCCCGCGCCGCGTCGCCGAACGCCTCTACATGGCGGGCCAGCCCATACCGCCGGTCTTCGGCATCGCCGCCGCCGACACCGAGCTCGCCACCCGAGAAGCGACGTAGGAGCGCCTGATGACCGACCCCTTCTGGCTGACGACCGGCGTGGCGCTGCTCGCCTGCGTCCTCGGCGTCACCGGCGTCCAGGTGTACGCGAACGGGGCGCGGCGCCACGCCGCGCTCGTCGCCCGCCTCGACGACACGGCCGCTCCCGAGGCGACCGGCCGCCGCAGGCGCCGCTTCCCGGGCCTGGACCGGCGCGTCCGGGCCACGGCGCTCGGCCGGAACCTGGAGCGCCGGATCTCCGCGACCGGGCTCGACGTGACCCCGGGGGAGTTCACGGTCGCCCTGGCGGCGTCCGTGGCCGTCCTGTGGATCATCGGCCAGGCGGCCCTCTCCCCGTTCTTCGGGCCGATCTGCGGGCTGATGGGGATATGGGTGGCGCTCGGCTACCTCGGCTGGCAGCGGCAGAAGCGCATCGAGAAGTTCATCAACCAACTCCCGGAACTCTCCCGCATCCTGGCCAACGCGACGCAGGCTGGTCTCGCCCTCCGGATGGCGATCAGCCTCGCGGCCGACGAGATGGAGTCGCCGGCGGGCGACGAACTGGAGAAGGTGGCGCAGCAGTTGGCGGTCGGCACGCCGCTGGACGACGCGCTCGCGGAGCTGGCCGAGCGGCTGCCCTCCCGCGAACTGGTCGTCCTGGTCACGACCTTGGTGCTCGCCAACCGCGCCGGCGGTACGGTCGTCTCCTCGCTCCGCAACCTCACGGAGACGCTGGAGCAGCGCAAGGAGACCCGGCGCGAGGTCCGCACCCAGCTCTCCCAGGTGAGCATGACGGCGTACGCGGTGCCGGTCATCGGCTTCGGCTCGCTCCTGCTGATCGACAACATGCAGCCGGGCGCGCTGGACCGGATGACGGGCTCGCCGCTCGGGCAGGGCGCGGTGATCGCGGCGTGCGCGCTGTACGTGCTGGGCTTCGCGGTCATCCGCCGCATCTCGAAGATCGACGTGTAGGGGCCGGTACGCATGCTGGAACTCGCCATCGCCCTCCTCGCGGGCCTCTCCGTCGCCGGCTTCGCGTACGGCCTCCGGCTGTACCGCGCCGACGCGCGCCTCCCCGACGACCTCCGCCTCGCCCTGGAGGTGGGCGCGACCCGCACCGGCGCGGTGGACTCGGCGGTGGACCGCCTCGGCATGCGCTGGTCGCCTGCGGTGCTGCGCTGGATGGGCCCGAAGCGGGTCGGGTCGGTGCGGCGCCGGATCGACCTGGCGGGGAACCCCGGGGGGCTCACGATCGACCGGTACGGGGCGCGGCGGGCCGTCTACGGCTTCCTCGGGGGCCTGGGCGGGCTGCTGATGCTGACGAAGGGGTCGTACGTCACGGCGGCGCTCCTGTTCGCCTTCGGCGCGTTCTGGACGGAGGTCGGCATCTGGTCGGCGGTCCGGATCCGCAAGGACCAGATCGAACGCACCCTCCCCGACTTCCTCGACGTCCTCGCCGTCGTCGTCTCGGCGGGTCTCGGCTTCCGGCAGGCGCTGGAGCGGGTGGCGGAGAAGTACGAGGGGCCCTGGTCCGACGAACTCCGCATCACGCTGCGGCAGATGGACATGGGCGTCACGCGCCGCCAGGCGTTCGACGAGCTGCGGCGGCGCAACGACTCGGAGCAGGTGGCGCAGTTCGTGACGGCGCTTCAGCAGGGGGAGGAGCTGGGGGCGCCGATCGTGGACACGCTGATCCAGATCGCGGAGGACATGCGGCGGACGGACGCGCAGAACGCGCGGCGGAAGGCGGCGAAGGCGGTGCCGAAGGCGACGATGGTCATCACCACGCTGATGGTCCCGGCCACGATGATCCTGCTGGGCGCGGGCCTGTTCCTGGGCACGGGCACGGATCTGGGCTCCCTCTCGGGCGAATGAGGCGCCGCCCCGATGAAACTTCCCCCAACTCCCCACGAGCCCCCCACCCCAGGCCATACCCTGCCGGAGTACAAGGTCCCGCCCATGACCCGATCTGACGAACCAGCCCAGGGACCCTGTGCACCACAGGGACCACGGGCGTACCGTGCGACTGCGCAAGCGTCAGACCGCGGAGGGGACCACGATGAACGACGCGCTGCTGAAAGCCCTGACCAGGACCAGACTCATCCTGACGTCCCGGGGCGACCGGGGGCAGACGGCGGTGGAGTATCTGGGGATCATTGTGGTGGTGGTGGCGATCGTTGTGGCCAT
This sequence comes from Streptomyces sp. NPDC059201, assembly GCF_042754585.1. Classification (NCBI taxonomy): domain Bacteria; kingdom Bacillati; phylum Actinomycetota; class Actinomycetes; order Kitasatosporales; family Streptomycetaceae; genus Streptomyces; species Streptomyces sp. NPDC059201. The sequence goes on along the minus strand of NZ_JBHZBB010000014.1, from coordinate 125,716 downwards.
TACGGGCACGGATATCGGTACCACGATCTTGACGGCGATCAAGAACAAGATTGCGGACCTGACCGGTTAGCGATGAGGCGTGGCTGGCGCGATTCTGGTCAGGCATTCCCCACCTACATCGCGGTGATTGCCGGGCTGCTCTTTCTCGCTTTCGCGTACTTTGCGGTAGGCCAGGCTGCCGTCCTGCGTAACGGGGCGCAGACAGCTGCCGACGCGGCCGCCTTGGGGGCTGCCCAGGAAGCCCGAGATCAGCTACGGGAGGGGTGGCTCGGTGTGATCGGGGATTCCTCTCAGTGGCCACTCTTCGTCGACGGCGGTGCGAACGTCGACAACGGGCTGGCTTGCCAGCGCGCGGCTGACCTCGCTGCCAGCAACGATGCCGTGGTCGATGACTGCCTGGCGGCGACTCTCCGCTTCAGCGTGGCTGTGCGCAGCAAGGGCACGGTCGGCGAGTCGATCGTCCCCGACACGGAGGCCCAGCAGGCCGTAGCCACCGCGACGGCGGTGATCGAACCCCAGTGCTCGTTCGACGCCCCGGAGCCCACGGAGGAGCCAACGGAGGAGCCCACGGAGGAGCCGACCGCAACGCCTTCCGCTGAGCCCGAGCCCGAGCCGATCCTTGGGCTCGTTTGCGACGGCGAGGCCCTGGCCATTGATCCGGAGGATCCCCTCCTTCCCAGCGCGGGTGATCTCTTCCATGTTCGACTGACCGGCGACCACGAGTAAAGGAAGCGGACTTCATGAACGTCTCGTATGTGAGAGGGGGGTTCATCGCCCTGGCGGTGTCAGCTTCGTTGACCGTTGCTGGCTGCGGAGCCGATGCCGAGCCTTCGGCATCCCAGAAGCCGAGTGCGACGACCCAGCCCTCTCAGCAGTCCACCCCTGCGCAGGCGGAACAGACCGCCGAGGAACCGGTGGAACCGCTCGTCGTCGCAAAGGGGCAGGATGGTTTCGAGCTGGCCATCGGATCGGCCGAGCGCGACGCGGGTGGATTCCTGACGGTGAAGGGAATCCTGAAGAACACAGCGGAGAAGGGACGCGCGGTCCCCGACGCCGTGCGCGGCAACGAGACAGAGGTGCTGAAGCACGGTACGTCGCTCGGCGGTGCCACCCTCGTAGACGGCTTGGCCAAGAAGCGCTACTACGTTCTGCGTGACACGGACGGCCGCCCCCTGGCGACATCGGGCTTGAGCATCATCGCGGCAGGGAAGTCCATCGATGTCTTCATGCAGTTCCCCGCACCCCCCGCCTCCACCAGCGAGGTCTCGTTTCAACTGCCCACGTTCGAACCTGCCACGCTCAAGCTTTCCTGAGGCGGCGCCATGACGATGACAGGACGACGACGCAGGCTGGTCGCGCTCGTGGTGGTGGTGGCTGTGGGGTGGCCGGGGGTTTCGGGGGTGGCTTACGCCGACGACCCGCCGGGCAGCACCAGTTCCTCCCCTCCCCCCGCCATCGACTCCAACTCACCCGGCCTGATGCTCCCCGACGGCGCCACCCTCGCGCCCGCCAAGGTGCTGGACATCAAGCAGATCGTCGAGGAGGAGGGCGGCGAGCAGCGGCGCGAGGACACGAACGTCGACGTGACGTTCGCGCTCCAGGCGGAGGTGCTGTTCGCGAAGAACAGCGCCAAGCTCAGCCCCGCCGCCACCGCCAGGATCCGCGCCATCGCCGGCGAGGTCCGGACGCAGGGGTCCGGCAAGGTGCGGGTCTTCGGCTTCACCGACAACCTCGGGACGTACGAGCACGGGCTCAAGCTCTCCAAGGAGCGCGCCGTCGCCGTCCAGCAGGTGCTCGCGCGCGAGCTGGACCCGGGGACCTCGTACGAGATCCGCGGCTACAGCGAGGACTACCCGATCGCCGACAACCGCACCGAGGAGGGCCGCAAGAAGAACCGCCGCGTGGAGATCTCCTTCCCCCGCACCGCACCCCCCGCCGCCGCCCCCTGACCCCGGCGCCCGGACCCTTCCGGAACCTCGACCGGCCGTCAGTCCTTCGGCTTCCAGAGGGTGACGCGGAGGGAGATCTGGGTCGGCGGGTCGGTGAGGCCGTCCTTCTTGCCGCCGATGAAGCCGGTGATGGTGACGCGGGCGACGTTGCCCTGGTCCGTGAGGACGCACAGGACCGTCCCTGCGGGCAGCGTCCAGTCGTCCATCTCCGCCTCGGTGAAGCCGCCGACCTGCGCCGACCGCGCGCAGTCCGCGGCTTCCTTCGAGGGGTCGGTGGGCTGGAGCTGGGCGGCGTTGCGGCCGTTGCGGAGGGAGAGGAAGCCCGCCTCGGTGCTCTGGTAGGTCAGGTCGGCCAGGACGGGGACGCCGGTCTGGTCGGCCTTCTCCTTCTCGACCGTCCACTCCTCCTCCGTGAAGCGGCGGGTGGCCGGCACGTCGAAGTCGATCGAGCCGAGGTCGTCCCCGGGCGGCAGGCCCAGCGCCATCGCCTGGTCCTGGTAGAAGGCGGTGTACGTCCGGCCCGCCGGCGGCGCCGAGACGGGCGCCGTGCCGTCGGTCGGCGGGGTCGTCGGATCCGGCGTCGGCTCCGTGGTGGGAGGTGGAGTGGGCGTCTCGCTCTGTGTCGACGACGACGGCGATGACGTCGGCGGCTTCGCTTCGTCCCGGGTCCTGCCGTCGTCGGAGGACAGCAGGGGAGGGACGACAGCGGCCGCCAGGGTGCAGACGCCGACGATCACGGCTCCGACGACGGTGACCTTCCCGCCCTCGCTCAGGTTCCCGAACCACCCGCGCCGCCGCGGCGGTTGCGGGGGCGGCGGCGGGGTCGCCGGTGAACTCGGGTACGAGTGGGGCGGGTTGTTCGGTGGCGTGGGTGCCGTGGACACCGGTGCTCCTTGCTCCTCAGGGACGGCGGTCGCGCGCAGGCCCACGGACTTTACCGCGCGTCGCCTGGAACCTCCGTCCGGTTACCGCGAGGGCGGACGGAGGCCCCGAGCAGGGGAGTTCAGCCGGCGAGGGCGGCCAGGAGGGCCTGGACGGCGGCCACGACAGGGCCGCCCACCGCGCCGACGAGGGCCGCGATGCCGGCGATACGGGTGAGGGGGCCCTCCAGCTCCGCGCGGGTCGCGTCGGGGCGGAGGTCCGCCGCCGCCTCGTCGAGCTCCGTGCGGCGGTTCTCGTCGAGATGCGTCCGCAGGCCCTCGATGGCCGCGAGGAGGTCGTCGAGCGCGGTGGTCGGGGTGGCGGCGCCGACGGTCTTGCCGCCGGCGACGATGTCGCCGGAGCCGGTGTGGCTCGCCTTGCCGATGCTTCCCGCGCCGTACTGGTGGATCTGATCGCTGCTCATCGTCAACCTGCCTGGATGTTGCCGTGGCCGAAGTGGGTGGCCTGTCCGATGCTGTTGGCGCCGTACTGCTGGATGATGTCGCCGTGGTGCACGGCGTGCTGGACGTAGAAGACCTTCTGCGCGTCGTCGGGCTTGCCGATCGCCTTGGTGATCTCCAGGACCAGGTGGTCGATCTCGCTCTTCTCGGTGCTCCACACGGTGTCCCGCTGGGTGCCGGCCGTGTTCACGATCAGGCCGTAGAGGACCGGGAGGTCCGGCTGGCGCACCTTGACGACGAGGCGCCAGATCATCAGGCCCAGGACGACGAGGACGGCCACGTAGAGCAGGTTGTTCCGGAGGCTGCCGGCGATCAGCGTGCCGACGACGCCGACGAGCCAGATACGGGCGATGCCGACGATGAGATCCTTGGTGATCTTCTTCTTCACGGGCACCAGCCGGCGCTGTCCCACGTGCGAGATGTTCCGCAGGGGGTACGCGTCACCGCCGACCCATAAAGACCCGGTGTGGATCTGCACCTCTACCGGGCTGTGGCGTGACATGTCGCTTTCCCCTTTCCCAGGAAACCGGTGCTTCACTCTAGCGGAGTAAAGCCCCGTCCCAGGGGTCTCAAAACCCAAGCAAAACCCGGTTATTGGCGTCTCGCGCGAGCTCCGTGAGGGCCGTGTGGATCGTTGTCGTCATGCGGTGCGGGTGGGTGAAGACCTCTTGGGCGGTGAAGCGGAGTACGCGGCGGATCTCGGGGCAGGACTGGAGGGCGTTGAAGCGGGCGATGTCTCGTTCGTGGGCGCGGCGGGTGCCGTGGAACGCGTAGCCCTCGACCTCTACCGCCAGGCCCGCCTCCCGGAAGAGGAAGTCGGGGTGGAGGGGGCGGCCGTCGGGGGTTCGCAGGAGGGGCTGGCATTCGGGGGACAGGGCCGCGTCCGCCATGCGTAGACGGGCCACCGTCTCCGCCGGGGAGCCCGCTGCCGGGTCGGCCAGCCGGAGCCAGGCGCGGGCGCGCGGTGCGCCGGGGCGCCGGAGGGACAGCTGCGCGACCAGTTCCTCGTACCGGACCGGCGGGTCCCTTCGTACCCCTCCCACCACGCGGCGGGACAGCGCCGAGTCCGCCGTCACCACCGCCTCCTCCCTGCTCCCGGAGGCCCGTATCAGGTCCGCGACCGTCCGCGCGGCCGTCGTCACCCGCAGGCCCCGGCGCAGGCAGACGTCCTCCGGCGGGAGCGAGGCCCGCGAGACCTCCGCCGTCCGCACGCTCGCCAGGACCTCGATGCGGTGCAGCCGCGCCGCCGTGCCGTGGCGGCAGACGCGCTGCGGGCGCAGCAGCTGGAGCGCGGTCTCCCGGACCCGCCAGTCCGTCTCCTTCCCCGGCACCGCCCACGCGCCCCGGCAGATCCGCTGCCAGCCGTCCCGCCGCAGGCGCGCCGCGAGGCGGCTCGGCGGCCAGCCTGCCGCGAGGGCCCAGACGGTGAGGAGGACCCCGCCCCGGGCGAGGATCGCCAACTCGTACATGTGCGCAACGATCCACGGAAGGGCGACACTTCGCACCCCCTGTGGAAAACACCCCGAAAGTTGTCCCCAGGAAAGTGCAAAAGTGTCAGGACGGAACCTCGGGGGAGGAGCATTCTGGACCGAAACACCACACCGCTCCGGGGCAGGGTCGCCGATGCAGCACACCAGTCCTCACGTCATCACTCCTCTACCCACGAGTCCCACGGGTCCCACGAGCGCCACGCCCAGCGTGCAGCTCGTCCATGACCTCCTCGTCCACGTGCCCGGCTTCCAGGGCGCCTACGAGAGCCATGTCTTCCGGCAGGGCGGGGTCCTGCCGCACGTCTTCTTCTGGGACGTCGTCCAGGGCACCGTCCGCTCCTTCCTCGCCGTGGAGGGGGAGCCCGACTGGCGCCGCACCCTCGACTTCCTGGAGGAGCGGAGCAGCCGGGGCGACATCGCCGTCGACGAGGTGATCGTCACCTCCTTCCTCGGCGACCTGCCGTCCCCGCACGAGCCGGGGCACGGCATCGTCGAGCAGCTCGGTCCCGTCATGGCCGCGAAGTTCGGCCGCATAAGGCCCCGTGGCTGAAGACGGCTGAACAGGGCTTCGCTCGCAGGCCAGTTGGGTAGTTCTCTCCCCGGGATCGACCGAAGGTGACAGTCACGGTGCCGGGGAGGCGCGAGCGTGCTGAGCGATGACGACGTCCTGGCGGCGGTGCGGCGCAGCCTCGGGGGAGACGGGGCGTACTTCCCCGCCCAGGGCGCCCGGATCACCCGGCACCTCCTCGTCGAGGGCAGGATCGTCCGCTGCATGGAGACCCGCAAGGAGACGCAGCGTTTCCACAAGGGCGCCCGCGACCTGTCGGCCCTGCCCGAGTACGACGTCGACCTGGACCGGCACCCGATACCCGCCCCCGACGACCCCGAGGCCGGCTCGACCCTGCGCCTGGTGCGGCGCGGCTCGGTGGACCCCCAGGTGTGCACGGGCTGCACGAACGGACGGCGGCACTGCGAGCGCTGCCAGGGCGGCGGGGACCTGGTGTGCCGGAAGTACACGCCGTGCGAGGCGTGCGCGGGGATCGACTGCTGTCTGAGCTGCGACGGCACCGGCACCCGCGCCCGCGAGGCCGCCGCGCGGCCGGAGGGGGAGCAGACGGCGCGCGTCCGCTGCCGGCCCTGCGGGGCCGAGGACGTGGCGTGCCCGAAGTGCCGGGGCCTCGGCAAGAGGAAGTGCCCGGAGTGCGGCGCCACCGGCTTCCGCCCCTGCCCCGACTGCCGGCGGAAGGGCACGGTGGACCACGACTTCTGCGGGGGCACCGGCAGGTTCGTGCGGTGGACCGAGGGGGTCATCGCCCGGACGCCGCTCGTCGACGAGCTCAAGGAGTCCTCCGGGCTGTCGGGCCGGGCCTTCGGGTGGACGAACGAGTCCGACGCCTGGGGCCGCGTCGACGCCGAGGGCGAGGAGGCCGTCCCGGCGGACGACACCGACGAGAAGGTCGCCGCCTACCTGAAGCCCCGGCTCCAGGTCCACGCCGGTGAGGTCGGCCGGCGCATCGGCCTGCGCCACCTGTCGCTCGCCCGCGTCACCCACATCGACCACCGCCACCGCGTGTACGTCGTGATCCCCGGCCCCACCGCACCCCGTGTCCTCCCCCTGCGGTCCGGGCGCCGCATCTGGCAGCTCGTGGGCATCGGGCTGCTGGTCCTCGCGGGCGCCGCCGCGCTCTTCCACCTCCTCGGCTAGGACCCCGGACGGGGCGCCGGAGCGCCCCGGGATAATCGACCGCATGCCCGCGCCGTCCCGACCCGCTCCGCCCCGACCCGCTCCGCCCCGTCCCGCTCCGCCGACCCCGCCGACCGGCCGTTCCCCGCTCCTCCTCGCCCTCGGCGGCTACGCCGTCACCCGGGTCCTCGGGCTCGCCGTCCTCGCCGTCGCCGCCGCCGCGACCGGCAAGGACGGCTTCCACCGGCTGAGCGGGCGCTGGGACTCGGTCTGGTACGTGCGGATCGCCGAGCACGGGTACGGGTACCAGGTCACGCTCCCGAACGGCGACGTCCACTCCGACCTGGCGTTCTTCCCGCTGCTCCCCGCCCTGGAGCGGGCCCTGGCCGCCGTCCTGCCGCTCGACGCGGCCGGCGCCGGACTGCTGGTCTCCTGGACCGCCTCCCTCGCCGCGGCCTGGGGCATCTTCCGGTGCGGCGAGCACGTCGTCTCCGCGCGCGCCGGGATCGTGCTGGCCGTGCTGTGGGGCGCGTACCCGACCGCGTTCGTGCAGTCGATGGCGTACACGGAGACGCTGTTCACCGCGCTCGCCGCGTGGTCGCTGTACGCGGTGCTGCGCGGGCGCTGGATCCTCGCCGGGCTGCTCTGCGCGTGCGCGGGGCTCACCCGGCCGACCGCCGCCGCGCTGATCGCCGCGCTCGGCGTCACCGCCCTCGTGGCCCTGGTCAGGGACCGGCGGCTGCCCTGGCGGACGGTCGCCGGGGTGCTGCTCGCGCCGCTCGGCTGGCTCGGTCACGTCGTGTACGTCGGCGTCCGCGAGTCGAGCGCCACCGCGTACTTCGACGTCCAGGCGGCGTGGGGGAACTCCATCGACGGGGGCGTCGCCCTCGCGCGTTTCATCGCCTCGCTGCCCTGGCCGGCGGCGCTCGGCCTGTGCGCGGCCCTCGCGCTCCTGGCGTGGCTGGTCGTGCTCTGCGTCCGGCAGCGCCAGCCGCTGCCGCTGCTCGTCTACACGGTCGGCGTCGTCGTGGTGTCGCTCGTCGGCGCCGCGTACTTCGGCTCCCGTCCGCGCCTGATGATGCCCGCGTTCGGCCTGCTCCTCCCGCCCGCCGCCGCCCTCGCCCGCCTCCGTACCGGCCCCGCCGCCGCGATCCTCGCCGGGCTGGCCCTGGCCTCCGCCACCTACGGCGCCCTCACTCTCCTGGGCCCGGGCCCGCCGTGACCCCGGGGCTCCCGTCCAGGCCCGCCGTGACCGTCACCCGCACCCCCGCCCGTACCCCCCACCCCGCCAGCGCGCCCGCCTCCGCCTCCAGGACGTGGCGGGCGCGGGGGCGGAGCAGGCCGAGGCGGCCGGGGGGCATGGTGACCGACGCGAGGACGCGCAGGTGGCGGTCGAGGTAGGCGACGTCGATCGGGAAGCGCATGCCGAAGGTGTGGACGCTGTTCGCCGGGGTCAGGAGCATCGCGCCGGTGATGCCGTCCCGGCCGAGCAGACCGCGCCGCCGGGCGCGGTACGAGGCCGCGATCTCCACCGGCACCGCCGCCCCGCCCGGCACCACCAGCGTTCCCGCCCCGTCCCGCCAACTCCGCCCCATGGCCCCGACCTTAGACCTAGGGTCGGCCCGTGTACGCCTCGCTGATCGTTCTCGCCGCCCTCTGGGGCGCCGCCGTCGGGCTGCTCGTGCCGCGGGCCGCGTACCGGCTGTCCGTGGAGCCCGAGGAGCCGTGGCGGGAGCTGTGCCCGGCGGGGCACCGGCTCGCGGGGCCGGCGCGCGGCTGGCTCGGCGGGCCGGGGCGCGCCGGGTGCGCGACGACGCCGGTGCCGTCCGCTGTGCCGGTGCTGACCGCGCTCGTCTGCGCGCTGCTGGCCGCCGCCACCGGCGGGCCCCGGCCCGAGCTCGCGGTGTGGCTGCTGGCCGCGCCCTTCGGGGTGCTGCTCGCGTGCGTCGACGTCCGCGTGCAGCGGCTGCCGGACGGGCTGACCCTGCCGCTCGCGCTCGCCGTACCGCTGCTGCTGGGGGCCGCGGAACTCCTCCCGTACGACGCCGGGTCCTGGTCGCACGCCCTGCTCGGGGCCCTCGCCCTCGGCGGCGGCTATCTGGCGCTGCACCTGATCAGCCCGCAGGGGCTCGGCTTCGGCGACGTGAAGCTCGCCCTGCCGCTGGGCGCCGCGCTCGGCTGGTACGGCTGGGGCGTCCTCTTCGCCGGCGCCTTCCTGGGCTTCCTGCTCGGCGCGGGCTACGGCTTCGGGCGCGTCCTGACCGGCCGGGCGGGCCGCTCCTCGGCGATCCCCTTCGGCCCCTTCATGCTCGGCGGCGCCCTCCTGGGACTCGCCCTCGGCGCCTTCACCGCCGCGCCCTGAACCGGCGGACCGGCCGCCTCCGCTCCGCCACCGGCCGGTCGCGGAGCGCCACTCCACCCGCGTCCACCAGGCGGGTCGTCAACGTGGCGCCGGTCGGGGGCGTTCCCCCGTGGGAGGGACGGAAGTCCGCCGCCACGCCGGGGCGCAAAACCGCCACAGGGGCCCGGAGCCCTTGTGCCGCCTGGGATCCGGGGAAATCGGGCCGCTTCGTTCGGCGCACGTGGCGCGCGGCCCGACTATCGAAGGGTTATGGTGGAACCCCCCCCTCGGGCCGGTCCGTATCCCCCCCACGGACCGGCCCGTTTTTCTTTCCCCGCTCTCCGGGGAGGGGGGCTCAGCCCCGGCCGGCCCAGATGTTGGTGCCCGCCGTGTCGACGGCGAAGGAGTCGATCTCCTTCAGCTCCTCGTCCGTCAGCGGCGCGGAGGCCAGGGCCGCCACGTTCTCCTCCAGCTGCCCGACGCTCGACGCGCCGATCAGCGCCGAGGTCATCCGCTCGTCCCGCAGCACCCACTTCAGAGCGAGCTGCGCCAGCGACTGCCCGCGCCGCTCGGCGATGTCCGCGAGGCCGCGCAGCCGGCGCAGCACCTCGTCGGAGAGCAGGTTCGGGTCGAGGGACTTGCCCTGGGTGGCGCGCGAGCCCTCCGGGACGCCCTTCAGGTACTTGTTCGTGAGCAGGCCCTGGGCGAGCGGCACGAAGGAGATGCAGCCCATGCCGGCCGTCTCCAGGGTGTCGAGCAGGCGGTCGTCCTCGGTCCAGCGGTTGATCATCGAGTACGAGGGCTGGTGGATCAGGGCCGGGACGCCCATCTCCTTCAGCAGGCGCGCGGCCTCGGCGGTCTGCTCCGCGTTGTACGAGGAGACGCCGACGTACAGCGCCTTGCCCTGCCGGACCGCGGAGGCGAGCGCCCCCATGGTCTCCTCCAGCGGGGTCTCCGGGTCGAAGCGGTGCGAGTAGAAGATGTCGACGTAGTCGAGGCCCATCCGCTTCAGGGAGGCGTCGAGCGAGGACAGCAGGTACTTGCGGGAGCCCCACTCGCCGTACGGGCCGGGGTGCATCTCGTAGCCGGCCTTGGTCGAGACGATCAGCTCGTCCCGGTAGGGCGCGAAGTCCTGGGCGAAGATCTTGCCGAAGTTCAGCTCGGCCGAGCCGGGCGGCGGGCCGTAGTTGTTCGCCAGGTCGAAGTGGGTGACGCCGAGGTCGAAGGCGCGGCGCAGGATCGCCCGCTGCGAGTCGAGCGTGCGGTCGTCGCCGAAGTTGTGCCAGAGGCCGAGGGAGACGGCGGGGAGCTTGAGCCCGCTGCGGCCCGAGCGGCGGTACTCCATGGACTCGTAGCGCTCCGCGGCGGCGCGGTAGAGGGGGGAATCAGTCACGTATCTCTGCTTATCACGGACTTGTGACACTCCCGTGGGGACTTGTGACACGCCCGGACTGGGACCCTTCATCCGACCGCAGTAGTGTGGCGGCTTGCGAACCGCCCGCCCATGGAGGGGTTAAGAACAGTGAACCTGCGCGACCTGGTGTACGGGCTCTACGCACGCCGGGTGGAAGGCCGACTCGACCACGATCAGGTGCCCAAGCACATCGGGGTCATCCTCGACGGCAACCGTCGCTGGGCCAAGGCGTCCGGCGGGACCCCCGAGCAGGGACACAAGGCCGGCGCCGACAAGATCCGCGAGCTGCTCGGCTGGTGCGCGGAGACCGACGTCGAGGTCGTCACGCTCTGGATGCTCTCCACGGACAACCTGAACCGCCCCGAGGAGCAGCTCGTCCCGCTGCTCGGCATCATCGAGGGCGCGGTGAAGGCGCTCGCCTCCGACGGGCGCTGGCGGGTCCACCACGTGGGCACCATGGACCTGCTGCCGGCCAGGACCCAGACGGTCCTCAAGGAGGCCGAGGAGTCCACCCGCCGCAACGCCGGGATACTGGTCAACGTCGCCGTCGGCTACGGCGGCCGGCAGGAGATCGCGGACGCCGTCCGCTCCCTCCTCCTGGACCACGCCGAGCGCGGCACCAGCTTCGAGGAGCTGGCCGAGACCGTCTCCATCGACCTCATCTCGGAGCACCTGTACACGCGCGGGCAGCCCGACCCGGACCTGGTGATCCGCACCAGCGGTGAGCAGCGCCTGTCCGGTTTCATGCTGTGGCAGAGCGCGCACTCCGAGTACTACTTCTGCGAGGTCCACTGGCCGGCCTTCCGCAAGGTCGACTTCCTGCGCGCGCTGCGCGACTACGCCGCCCGGCACCGGCGCTACGGCTCCTGAGGTCCCCGGTCCCGGGGGAGTCACCGCACGTTCATGAACACGCCGTCATATGCCGTGGCATGGCGGGGAGTGTTCGAGGGCATAAACCTGGTGAAGTGAGCGGCACGGAGACCGCCACCCGGGAGGCCCCTTGCACCAGGACGACCGTGCGGGACACGTACGGGAGAAGCGGAGGGCCGGTGTTCGGCCCGCGCAGGGCGGTCCGATCCCGGTCCCATTCCGCAGCGACAACGGTGATTCCGTCGCACCCCGGCCTCATACGGGTCTTCTGAGGGGGTCTGTCCTTCCGTGGTGACCAGCACGAAGCGCCGCCTTTCCGACCGGCGCACCTATGTTCTCGACACCAGCGTCCTGCTCGCCGACCCCAAGGCGATGTCCCGCTTCGAGGAGCACGAGGTCGTGCTCCCCATCGTGGTGGTGACCGAGCTGGAGGCGAAGAGGCACCACCCCGAACTCGGCTACTTCGCCCGCCAGGCGCTGCGCCTGCTGGACGACTTCCGGGTCCGGTACGGACGTCTCGACGCCCCCCTGCCCATCGGGGATCTCGGCGGTACGCTGCGGGTCGAGCTCAACCACTCCGACCCCGGCGTCCTGCCGGCCGGCTACCGGCTGGGCGACAACGATTCCCGGATCCTCGCCGTCGCGCGCAACCTCCAGGCGGAGGGGTACGACGTCACGGTGGTGTCCAAGGACCTGCCGCTGCGGATCAAGGCGTCCTCGGTGGGCCTGCTCGCCGAGGAGTACCGGGCCGAACTGGCCATCACGGACACCAACGGGTGGACCGGGATGTCCGAGCTCGGCCTCTCCGCCGAGCAGATCGACCTCCTGTACGACCAGGAGCGGCTGTACGTGCCGGAGGCGTCCGAGCTGCCCGTGCACACCGGTCTCGTGCTCCAGTCCGAGCGCGGCAAGGCGCTCGGTCGGGTCGGCGCGGACGGGAACGTGCGGCTGGTCCGCGGCGACCGGGAGGCGTTCGGGATCCGGGGCCGCAGCGCCGAGCAGCGGATCGCGCTCGACCTGCTCCTCGACCCGGAGGTCGGGATCATCTCGATGGGCGGCCGGGCCGGCACCGGCAAGTCGGCGCTCGCGCTCTGCGCGGGCCTGGAGGCGGTCCTGGAGCGCCGGCAGCACCAGAAGGTGATGGTCTTCCGTCCGCTGTACGCGGTCGGCGGCCAGGACCTCGGCTATCTGCCGGGCAGCGAGTCGGAGAAGATGAGCCCCTGGGCGCAGGCGGTCTTCGACACGCTCTCGTCGGTCGCGGGCCGCGAGGTGATCGAGGAGGTGCTGTCCCGGGGGATGCTGGAGGTCCTTCCGCTCACCCACATCCGGGGCCGCTCGCTCCACGACGCCTTCGTCATCGTCGACGAGGCCCAGTCCCTGGAGCGGAACGTCCTGTTGACCGTTCTGTCCCGAATCGGGGCGAATTCACGGGTGGTTCTCACCCATGACGTCGCCCAGCGGGACAACCTGCGGGTGGGGCGGTACGACGGAGTCGTCGCCGTGGTCGAGAAGCTGAAGGGGCATCCGCTCTTCGCCCACGTCACCCTGACCCGCTCCGAGCGGTCCCAGATCGCGGCCCTCGTGACCGAGATGCTGGAGGACGGACACCTGTAAGGAGCAGGCATCCGGCTTGTACCCATTGGCTCCCGTACGGGAGTTGGCGCCGCCCGGCGAAGCGCAGGAGCTTAGCCGGGCGGCGCCCCCATGTCCCCGACATCCGTGAAAACACCGGGGACTGGTGAGGTGTGAGCTTTCACACGCAACACGGAATTGCCTTGCGGCGTCCGCGTCCGGCAGAGTCTTGCTTCCGTCAGGCCCCGCATACGGCACCCGTGCACCCTCGATCCGTTCGACGGCGCACACAGCACCGCACAACTCCACAAACGTCGCCGTATGCCGCCCACAGCACCACGGGCCCGTGTCTTCTGTGACCCGGTACGACGAAGACCAGCGCGAGGGGCACGATTTCGCCCGCGTGGTCACCGCTGCGGGTGATGTTGGAAGGAAACCGTGTGAGCCGGATCTCGGTCCGGGGATTCGCGGTGGCGTCTGCCACCGCGGTCACCACCGTCGGCGCCGTCGTCGGAGTTGCCACGGGCAACGCCGCCCAGGCCACCTCTGACGACAACTTCGAGGCCGCCGCGGCCGACAGCACGCTGCTCGCGGACATCCCCGCCGGCGCGCAGGCGCAGGTACAGGTCGCCTCCCTCGCGGAGCAGGCCGACGTCCAGGCCGCCGCCGCGGACGCCTCCGCCCGCAAGGGCGCCGAGGAGGCCGCCCGCTTCAAGGCCGCCAAGGACGCCGAGGCCAAGAAGAAGGCCGCGGACGAGAAGGCCGAGCAGGAGAAGAAGGAAGCCGAGGAGCGCGCGGAGCGCGAGGCCCGCGAGAAGGAGGCGGCCGAGCGCGCCAGTCGCGACAGCGTCCGCGACGCGTCCAGCTTCTCCGCGCAGGGCTCGTACTCGATCTCCGAGGTCAAGGCGATCGCCCGCCAGATGATCCCGTCCTCGCAGTTCCAGTGCTTCAGCAACATCGTGGACCACGAGTCCGGCTGGAACTACCGGGCGCAGAACCCGTCCTCCGGCGCCTACGGACTCGTCCAGGCGCTGCCGGGCACCAAGATGTCCTCGGCCGGCGCCGACTGGCAGAGCAACCCCGCCACGCAGATCAAGTGGGGCCTCAGCTACATGAACGGCCGCTACGGCAGCCCCTGTGGCGCCTGGTCGTTCTGGCAGGCCAACCGCTGGTACTAGCCCGGCGCGCGCTCAACCCCGGGGAGCCCCGCACCGTCCTACGGTGCGGGGCTTCCTGCGTGTAGGTTGCCAGGGACCGAACGGGGGGAAGAGGAACGAGATGTCGAGACTGCCAGGATGGCTGAGCCGACTCGGCGAGGGCATCAGCCGCATCGGGACGGAGCTGGACGCCCGGCGCGCCGAGGCCGAACGGCGCGGGCCGGACGGAGCACCGTACGAGCGGCCGGTGACGCCCGCTCCGGAGGCACCGCCCGAGGAGAAACCTTCCGGTGGCCCGGCCGCCGGGCCCGCCGACGGCTCCGCGCCCGGTTCAGCGGCAGGCTCTCCCGATGCCTCCGCCGCCGCCGGTGAGGCCGCCGGGGCGGTCGTCGTCGTCCCCGCGCCGCCGGCGTACGCCCCCGACGTCCCCGCCCGGCCCGATCCGGTCTCCGCCATCCCGTGGGGGATAAGGGTCGCCGCCGAGGCAGGCTGGCGGCTGCTCGTCCTGGCGGGCACGGTCTGGGTGCTGATGCGGGTCATCAGCTCCGTCCAGCTCGTCGTCCTCGCCTTCGTCGCCGCGCTCCTGGTGACCGCGCTGCTCCAGCCGACCGTCGCCCGGCTGCGGTCCATGGGCGTGCCGCGCGGGCTCGCCACCGCCCTCACCGCCACCGCCGGCTTCGTCGTGATGGGGCTGGTCGGCTGGTTCGTGGTCTGGCAGGTGATGGACAACATCGACAACCTCACCGACCGGGTCAGGGACGGCATCGAGGAGCTCAAGCGCTGGCTCCTGGACAGCCCCTTCCACGTGACCGAGCGCCAGATCAACGACATCGCGAAGAACCTCAGCGACACCATCGGCTCCAACGCCGAGCAGATCACCTCCGTCGGACTCCAGGGCGTGACCGTGATCGTCGAGACCATGACGGGCATCCTGCTCGCCATGTTCTCCACCCTCTTCCTGCTGTACGACGGGAAGAAGGTCTGGGAGTGGACGCTCAAGCTCGTCCCGGCGCAGGCCCGTCCCGGGGTCGCCGGTGCGGGTCCGCGCGCCTGGCGCACCCTCACCGCCTATGTGCGCGGCACCGTCCTGGTCGCCCTCATCGACGCGGTCTTCATCGGCCTCGGCCTCTACTTCCTCGACGTGCCGATGGCGGTCCCGCTCGCCGTCTTCATCTTCCTCTTCGCCTTCATCCCGCTCGTCGGTGCCGTCATCTCCGGCGCGCTCGCCGTGCTGGTCGCCCTCGTCACCAACGGCGTGTTCACCTCGCTGATGGTGCTCGTGGTGGTCCTCGCCGTGCAGCAGATCGAGGGCCACGTCCTCCAGCCGTTCATCCTCGGCCGGGCCGTCCGCGTCCACCCGCTGGCCGTGGTCCTCGCGGTCGCCGCGGGCGGTCTGACCGCCGGCATCGGCGGCGCCGTCGTCGCCGTCCCGCTCGTCGCGGTCGCCAACACCGTCGTCGGCTACCTGAAGGCGTGGAGTCACGAACCGGCGCTGCTCAGCGCCCCCGAGCCGCGCGGCGCGACCGCCTTCGAGGTGGCCCCGACACCGGCGCCCGGCTCGCCGGAGCGGAAGGGGCAGGCGTGATATCCGAGCCCGAACTGGTGGGCGGCGCCCCCTTCGAGACCGCCGAGCTGCTGACCGAGGCGCGGGAGCCGCGCCCGCCGCGGGCCCGCCGCCCCTGGCTGTGGGCGCTCGGCGGCGCGGCGGTCGCCTCGGCGGTGTGGGGAGCGGGACTGTACGCGTACGACAGCGGCCGGCAGAGCGAGGGCGTCGACCTGGGCGGGTACGAGGCCGTCGAGGAGCTGTGCGAGCGGGCCGAGCTGAAGGGCCTGGCGATGGTCCTCGGCGACCCGGCCGGCACGGGTCCCGGGCCCTTCCTCGACGAGCCGGCGCTGAGCGAGAGCTCCTGCTCGTCCAGTTTCGGCGAGGACGACACCATGCAGAGCGTCGAGATCCGGTACACCCTGCACAAGGAGACCGACCCCGGGGCGGAGTTCGCCGCGCGCGCCAAGCAGGAGGACCTGATCGTGCCGATCGCCGGCGTCGGCGAGCAGGCGTTCTTCGGCGACCGGGGCGAGGACGGCGGGTCGCTGCGGGTGCTCGACGGGCAGGCGGTCGTGCAGATCGACGTCTACCGCAGCTACTACGAGACCGAGGAGGGCGTGGCCGTCGCCGAGGGCGCGCCGGACCTCTCCGGCATCGACGTCCCGATGACCCAGGACGCCCTCGCGCTGCTCGCGGCGCTCAGGAAGTAGCTCGGGCACGGGAAAGGGCCCCGGAGCACTCGGCTCCGGGGCCCTTCCCATGTCACTACGCGCCGGTTACTCGGCGAGGACGGCTTCCGCGTCCAGGGTGACGGCGACCGCCTGGATCACCGCGGCGATCTTGACCGCTTCCTGCACGGTCTCGCGGTCGACGCCGGCCTTGCGCAGGACCTGCTCGTGCGAGTCCAGGCACTGGCCGCAGCCGTTGATCGCGGAGACGGCGAGCGACCAGAGCTCGAAGTCGACCTTCTCGACGCCCGGGTTGCCGATGACGTTCATCCGCAGACCGGCCCGCATCGTCCCGTACTCGGGGTCCGACAGCAGGTGCCGGGTCCGGTAGAAGACGTTGTTCATCGCCATGATGGCGGCGGCGGACTTGGCGGCCTGGTACGCCTCGGGCTTCAGGTTCGCCTGCGCCTCGGGCTCCAGCTCCTTGAGCACCTTCGGCGAGCGCGAGGCGATCGCGCAGGCGAGGACGGTGCCCCAGAGCTGCTGCTGCGGCAGCTCGCTGTTGCCGATGACCGAGCCGAGGTTCAGCTTCAGGTCCTTGGCGAAGTCCGGTATGGCGGACTTCAGCTCATCGAGGGCCATGCTCACTCACCGGCCAGGAGCGCGCCGGCGTCGAGGGTGTCCTCGCCCTTGTTCCAGTTGCAGGGGCAGAGCTCGTCGGTCTGGAGGGCGTCGAGGACCCGCAGGACCTCCTTGGGGTTACGGCCGACGGAGCCGGCGGTCACCATGGTGAACTGGATCTCGTTGTTCGGGTCCACGATGAAGACCGCGCGCTGGGCGAAGCCGTCCTCGCCGCGCACGCCGCAGTCGCTCATGAGCTCGTGCTTCGAGTCGGCGAGCATCGGGAAGGGCAGGTCACGCAGGTCGGCGTGGTCCTTGCGCCAGGCGTGGTGGACGAACTCGGAGTCGCCGGAGACGCCGAGGATCTGGGCGTCACGGTCGGCGAACTCGTCGTTCAGCTTGCCGAAGGCGGCGATCTCGGTCGGGCAGACGAAGGTGAAGTCCTTCGGCCAGAAGAACACCACGCGCCACTTGCCCTCGTAGGACTTGTGGTCGATCTGCGCGAACTCCTTGCCGCTCTCCAGCGACACGCAGGCGGTCAGGTCGTAGGTGGGGAACTGGTCACCGACAGTGAGCACGCGCTCTCCTTGCAGAGTGGAAGGGTCCCTTTTGGGGGCTTCCGTGAGGGGTTGGACGGATCACAGCATGGCACGCAGTGCATTGATCAGGGAAATAGCTAGAGTGGGTCGTGTTGATCGAAGGTGGTTATCAGTGGCTTCCCCCTACAGCCCCCCGCACGGCCCCCAGCGCGCCAAGCAGCCCAGCCTTTCCCAGCTCAGAGCCTTCGCGGCGGTCGCCGAGCATCTGCACTTCCGGGACGCGGCGGCCGCCATCGGCATGAGCCAGCCCGCGCTCTCGGGCGCGGTTTCGGCACTCGAAGAGGCACTCGGTGTCCAGCTCCTGGAGCGGACCACCCGCAAGGTGCTGCTCTCGCCCGCCGGGGAGCGGCTCGCGGTCCGCGCCCGGGCCGTGCTCGACGCCGTCGCCGAGCTGATGGACGAGGCGGAGGGCGCCCGCGCCCCCTTCACCGGGGCGCTCCGCCTCGGCGTCATCCCGACCGTCGCGCCCTACCTGCTGCCGGCCGTGCTGCGCCTGACCCACCGCCGCTACCCCGACCTCGACCTCCAGGTCCACGAGGAGCAGACCTCCTCCCTCCTGGAGGGACTGGCCGCCGGCCGCCTCGACCTGCTGCTCCTCGCCGTGCCGCTCGGCGTGCCCGGGGTCACCGAGCTCCCGCTCTTCGACGAGGACTTCGTGCTGGTCACCGCGCAGGGGCACCCGCTGGCCGGGCGGGACGACATCCCGCGCGAGGCCCTCAAGGAACTGCGGCTGCTCCTCCTCGACGAGGGGCACTGCCTGCGCGACCAGGCCCTCGACGTCTGCCGCGAGGCCGGACGGGAGGACGGCGCCGAGGTCACCACCACCGCGGCCGGGCTGTCGACCCTGGTCCAACTGGTGGCCGGCGGCCTCGGCGTGACCCTGCTGCCGCGCACCGCCGTCACCGTCGAGACCGCCCGCAACACCGCCCTGTGCACGGGCTCCTTCACCGCCCCCGCGCCCACGCGCCGGGTCGCCCTAGCGATGCGCGCCGGAGCGGCCCGCCAGTCCGAGTTCGAGGAGCTGGCCGAGGCCCTGCGCGAGGAGCTGGAGGCGCTTCCCGTACGGGTGCTGGGCGCGGGCACCTGAACCGGCGGCGCTTCTCGTACGCGGACGGGGCGCGGGCTCCCGACACCCCCCGGTGCCGGGAACCCGCGCCCCGTGGCGCGTACACCCGCCTCGTACACCCGCTCGGCGGGTTACTCCGTGCGCAGGCCGTCCGCGCGCATCAGCCGCCACAGCAGCGGCAGGCTGAGCAGCGTGACCGCCGCGATCAGCGAGGCGCCGACGCCGACGATCGGCAGGAAGACCCACCAGTCCTGCACCCGCTGGCCGGTCATCGCCAGGAGCACCAGGCCGAGGCCGAGGCCGCCCGCGACCGCGAGGGTCAGGCCGACGGTGATGGGCACCGCCGTCTGCCACAGCACCGACCAGCCGAGGGTGGTGCGGCGGGTGCCGAAGGCGACCAGGGAGGAGAGCAGCCGCTTGCGGTCCCGCAGCTGTTCCAGGGTCGCGACCAGCAGCGAGGCCGCGACGAGCAGCATCGTCAGGGTGGAGCCGACGAGGATGCCGGTGCGGACGCTGAGGAAGCGGGAGGACTGCTCGGTGTCGCTCAGCCCGCGGACGGTGGCGGTCGGGTCGATCGCCAGGGCCGCGTTCCGTACCAGCTCGGGGGCGTCGGGGACGGCCGGGTCGAACCGGACCATCACCTCGGCCTGAGGGTCCTCCAGGCGGGCCGCGTCGATGGCCTTCGGGGTGGCGAGGACGCCGTAGCGGTGCATGCCTGCCGGGTCGGGGCGGGCCGTCACGGTCCGGGTGTCGGCGGGGATCCGCCACAGCGGCACGGTCCCCTTGTGCTCGACGGGGTCGCGGAGCGCGACCTGGGCGCCGGGGCGGGCGGTCTCCTTGATCCAGTCGGCGTCCGGGGCGTCGGTCGCGCCCTTCGGCGGCAGGACGACGAAGACGTCCCCGTCCGCGCAGGAGGGCAGCACGGCGTACTCGCGCAGCGAGGAGCAGTCGCCGACGGAGAGCGCGGTGATCGGGGCGAACTCCTCGCCCGGCTTCAGTGGACCGGGCCGGAAGACGTGCGCGTCGGTGGTGCCGATCACTCCGGTGACGCCCTCGACTGCGGAGAGCCGGTCGATGGTCCGGCGGGCCTCGTCGCCGTCCCGGGCGTCCAGCGTGGTCTGGAGCTGGGCCCGGGTGGTGTCGTGGCCGGTGTTCGAGGTGAAGTCCCGCTCCATCGCCTGGAAGAGCATCTGGAGCGCGATCGCCCCGGCCGCCGCGACCACGATGCCGCTGACCGCGCGGGCCGCGGTGCCGCTGGACAGCTGGAGCCGGCGCACCGCGAGCTGCCAGGAGACCGGGCCGCCGCGCAGCCGTTTCACCGCCGCCTCGACCAGCCACGGCAGCAGACCGGTCAGGCCGATCAGGACGAGGACGGTGCCGGAGCCGATGGTGGCGGTGTCGATGGCGGTGTCCTCCATCCGGATGCCGCCGACCGTCGGGACGAGCAGCGCGGCGCCCGCCGCGAGGATCAGCAGCCGCCACCACAGCCGGCGGCGGCGCGGGGTGGAGTCCCGCACCACGCCCAGCGGCTCGATCGCCACCCCGCGCAGGGCGAGGAGGGTGACCACGACCGAGGCGACCGGCACCACGGCGAGGACCAGCAGCGCCAGGAGGGTGTACGGGACGACGTCGCCCGGGAAGGCGTTGACGTCCCAGATCTCGACGGCCCCGGCGAACTGCCGGGCGACCAGGAAGAGTCCGGCGCCGACGACCAGGCCGAGCAGGGCGCCCGCGAGCGACTCGCCGGCCGCGACCCGCCGGGTCGTGGCGTTGTCCGCGCCGACCAGCCGGAGCGCGGCGAGCCGCCGGTCGCGCTGCTCGCCGCCGAAGCGGGCGGCGGTGGCGATGAAGACGAGCACCGGCAGCAGCAGCACCACATAGGCGATGACGACGAGGAGGAGCAGGAAGGCGTTCATCGGCTCCTCGGGCACCGACCAGCCGTAGCGCACCCCGCGCCCGTCGTAGTTGTCGGTGGTGAGGAACGGGGCGTGGGCGACGTACCGCAGCTCGTTCGGGCCGATCAGCCCGGCCTCGCCGATCGTCCCCACGACCTTGTACGGCAGGCGTTCCTTGAGGAGGGCGCCGTCGGGGGAGTCGAGCAGCCGGCCGAGGGCGGGGGAGACCAGCATCCCGCCCGCGGCGGGCACCCCGTCCGTGCCGGGCGGCACGGCGGGCTTCGCGTCCTCCGGCTTGAGCAGGAGGCCGGTGAGGCCGGTGCCCCGGTAGGAGCTGTGCTGGGTGTAGTGGAGGAAGGTCCCCGGGCCGGGCTCCTCGATCATCCTCTGACTGGCGTCGGGCGCGCGGGCCGCCTCCCTGACCTCCCGCTGGAAGAGCATGTTCGGCAGCGAGGAGGCGAGGAGCAGCAGGGCCACGCCGAAGCCGACGCCGGCCGCGGTGAGCAGTGTACGGAGCACTCCGGAGCGGCCTCCGGTGGTGGCGAAGCGGGCGCCGAGCGCGAGGTCGCGGGCCCAGACGCGCGGGTTCACGCGGCCCACTCCGTGTCGCGGACCGAGCCGTCGCGGACGACGACCTCGCGGTCGGACCAGGCGGCGACGCGGGCCTCGTGGGTGACGAGGACGACGGCGGCGCCGGTGTCCCGGGAGGCGTCGGTGAGCAGCCGCATCACGCGCTCGCCGTTGAGCGAGTCGAGGGCGCCGGTCGGCTCGTCGGCGAAGATCACGCGCGGGGCGGTGACGAGGGCGCGGGCGACGGCGACCCGCTGGCCCTGGCCGCCGGAGATCTCGCCGGGGCGCTTGCCCGCGGTGTCGTCGACCTCCAGGCGGGCCATCCACTCGACGGCGCGGGCCTCGGCGGCCTTCCGCTTCTCGCCGTTCAGCCGGAGCGGCAGGGCCACGTTCTCCGCGCAGGTCAGCTCGGGCACGAGCTGGCCGAACTGGAAGACGAAGCCGAAGTCGGTACGGCGCAGGGCGCTGCGCGCGGTGTCGGAGAGGGCGGTGAGGTCGCGCCCGTCGTAGGTGAGGGTGCCCGCGTCCGGGCGGACGATGCCGGCGAGGCAGTGCAGCAGGGTCGACTTGCCGGAGCCGGAGGGGCCCATGACGGCGACGACCTCCCCCGCGCGCAGGGCGAAGTCCGCACCGGAGAGCGCGGGGGTGGAGCCGTACGCCTTGGACAGTCCGGCGGCCCTGAGGAGAGGCGCGGCGGTCATCGGCGGACCTCCTCGGCGAGCCGGTCGAGCCGGGCGGCCGTCAGCTCCAGCCAGCGCAGGTCGGCCTCCAGGTGGAAGAGGGCGTGGTCGCAGATGAGCTGGTCGGCGAGGTCGCCGTCCTTCTTGCGGCGGGTGAGCTCGCGCATCAGGCGCAGGTGCTCGGCGCGCTGGGTGTCGAGCAGCTCGGCGGCCCCGCGGCCGGTCATCAGGGCGAGGACGACCTTGGTGTAGAGCGTGGACTGGAGGTACGGCTCCGGCTTCTCGGGCGTCGCGAGCCAGTCGGCGACGTCGGTGATGCCGGCGTCGGTGATCGCGTACCGCTTGCGTTCGGGGCCGCCGCCGGGCTCGATGCCCTCGACGACGACGAGGCCGTTCTTCAGGAGGCGGGACATCGTCGAGTAGACCTGGCCGTAGTGGAGCGGCCGGTCGTGGCCGAACCGCTCGTCGAAGGCGCGCTTGAGGTCGTAACCGTGGCGCGGGCCTGTCTCGAGGAGGCCGAGAAGGGTGTGACCGATGGACATGGCGCCACTGTACACGGGGTGTATACGCACGTTGTATAGCCGGGTGGCATCACGGAGGGAGGGCGGAGAGAGGGAGGGGAGAGGGCGGGGAGGGGGCGGCGAGGGGGCGGGGAGACGGCGCGCACCGAAACGGAACCGGTCCTTCACGCAACCATCACGCCCTCCGGAACGTCGGTTCCCCTGGGGGTGGGTGCTGATTCTCACGTCCTGAAAAGACGTGATCGGTTGTCCTATGTCCGCACTGTCGGTGTTAGCTTGCTGAGCTGATCCGGCGCCTCGCCGGGCCGGGGACGACGGGACACACGACGAGCGGAGCGACGCGACACATGGGCCGACCCGAGAAGAAGGCGAAGAAACGGGGCATACGCCGCCTCTTCACCTGGAAGAAGATACTGGGCACCTTCTTCGTGGTCTGCCTGCTCGGCATGGGCGGTCTCTACACCGTCTACCTGCTGGTCCCCGTGCCCACGGCCAACGCCGAGGCGACCATGCAGAGCAACATCTACAAGTACTCCAACGGCAAGATCCTCGCCCGCACCGGCGAGATCAACCGCGAGATCGTGGGCCTGGAGAAGATCCCGCTCCCCGTCCAGCGGGCCTTCGTCGCCGCCGAGAACAAGACCTTCTACAACGACAACGGCGTCGACATCAAGGGCACCACCCGCGCCGCCTGGAACACCCTCACCGGCAAGGGCAAGCAGGGCGGCTCCACGATCACCCAGCAGTTCGTCAAGAACTTCTACCTGAGCCAGGACCAGACGGCGACCCGCAAGCTCAAGGAAATGGTCATCGCCGTCAAGGTCGACCAGGAGATGACCAAGAGCGAGATCCTCGCCGGCTACATCAACACCAGCTACTACGGCCGCTCCGCGTACGGCATCCAGGCCGCCGCCCGCTCGTACTACGGCACCGACGCCTCGAAGCTCACCACCGCGCAGGGCGCCTACCTCGCCGCGCTGCTCCAGGCCCCCAACCAGTACGACTGGACCTCCGCCAACGCCACCGGCCGCAAGCTCGTCGAGGACCGCTGGCACTACGTCCTCGACAACATGGTCGAGGAGGGCTGGCTCTCCCCGACCGAGCGGGCGGGCATGAAGTTCCCCGCCCCGAGGGAGCCCAAGCCGCTCCCCGGCATGGAGGGCCAGACCGGATACCTCGTCGAGGCGGCGAACCAGGAGCTGATGCGCCAGGGCGTCAGCGAGGAGGACATCAAGGCCGGCGGCTGGACGATCACCCTCAACATCGACGAGCAGAAGCAGAAGGACCTCGTCGCGGCCGTCGACAAGCGCCTTGAGGACAAGATCGACCGCAAGGGCGACAAGAAGGCCGCCACCGTCCAGGCCGGCGCCACCTCCGTCGACCCGAAGACCGGCGCGGTCGTCGCGATGTACGGCGGCATAGGCGCCACCGAGCACTGGATGTCCAACGCCACCCGGCGCGACTTCCAGCCCGCCTCCACCTTCAAGCCGATCGTCCTCGCCTCCGCCATCGACAACCAGTCGGTCACCCAGGACGGCCGCGAGATCGGCCTGAACACCGTCTATGACGGCGACAGCAGGCGCGAGGTCGTCGGCAGCGACATCGAATTCGCCCCGCAGAACGAGAACGACCGCTCGTACGGCTCCGTCACCGTCCAGAAGGCCACCAACAGCTCGATCAACTCGGTCTACGCCCAGATGATCGTCGACGTCGGCCCCGCCAAGACCAAGAAGACCGCCCTCGCCCTCGGCATGAAGGACGGCCAGGACTTCGGCACCACGCCCGCCATGTCGCTCGGCACCATGGGCGCCTCCACCCTCGACATGGCCGGCGCCTACGCCACCCTCGACAACCACGGCAAGAAGGTCACCCCCGCCGTCGTCAAGGAGATCCAGCACCGCGACCGCCAGGTCGACATCGTCCGGCAGTCCGGCGAGCAGGTCATCAGCCGCGAGGCCGCCGACACCGTCACCCAGGCCATGATGGGCGTCGTCCAGAACGGCTCCGGCGCCAACGCCGCGGGCGACTACGAGGCCGCCGGCAAGACCGGCACCTCCGAGAACAACCGGTCCGCCTGGTTCGTCGGCTACACCCCCGAACTGGTCACCGCCGTCGCCCTGTTCGGCGAGGACACCTCCGGCAAGATCGCCCAGCAGGTCACCCTCACCGACTCCATCGAGCCCGGCCGCGCCAACGGCGGCGGCTTCCCGGCCCGGATCTGGGGCGAGTACACCGAGCGCGCCCTGAACGGCGGCTCGGACGCCCGCTTCGAGCTGGAGACCGAGGGCGGCAGCGGCGGTGGCGGCGCCACCGAGCCGACCCCCACGGACAGCGCGACCCCGACCGACGAGCCCACCGAAGAGCCGACGACGCAGGCGCCGACGACCCCGCCGACCAGCACCTTCACCGTGCCGCCGCCGCCGACGACCTCGACGGCCACGGTCCCGCCGCCGCCCACCGACAAGCCCACCACCGTCCCGCCGCCGCCGACCGAGGAACCCACCGAGGAGCCGACGAACACGGAGACCGTCCAGCCGCCCGACACCGGGGGCCCCGGCGGCGGTGACGACGGCAGCGGAGACTCCGGCGGGGGCGGCGGAGGCGGCGACGAGAGCGTCACCGCACCCGGCAGCGCCACCCAGCAGCCCCGCTGACACACCCGCATATGCGGAAGGCCGGTCCCCAGGAGGGGACCGGCCTTCCGCATGTCATCGGCAGTGCGTCATCAGCCCCGCGTCGCCAGCTCGAACCAGACGACCTTGCCGCCCGACAGCCGGGTCGCGCCCCACCGCCGTGCCAGCCGGTTCACCAGGAACAGGCCGCGCCCGCCCTCGTCCGTGTCACGGGCCCGCCGCTGCCGGGGCAGCTGCGGGGAGTCGTCGCCGACCTCGCAGCGCAGGACGTCGGTCTTGAGCAGCCGCAGGGTGACCGGCCGTTCCGCGTACCGCACCGCGTTGGTCACGACCTCGCTGATCAGCAGCTCGACCGAGTCCGTCAGCTCCTCCAGGTCCCAGCGGGCCAGCGCCCGGCGGGCCAGCCGGCGGGCGCGGCCCGGGGCCGCGTCCTCCGGTTCCAGGAACCAGTACGCCACGTCGCTCGGCGCGATCCCGTCGAAGCGGGCCGCGAGCAGGGCGATGTCGTCGTCCCGGTCGCCCGGCCCGAGCATGTCGAGCACGTCGTCGCAGAGGGCCTCCAGCGGCGGCGCGTGGTCGGGCCCGGTCAGCTGGGCCGCGGCGGCGAGCCGCTCCCGCAGCTGCTCGATCCCGGTCCACACGTCCCGCAGCCGGGACTCGACCAGGCCGTCCGTGTAGAGGAGCAGGGTCGCGCCGGCCGGGGCGTCGAGCTCGACCGCCTCGAAGTCGACGCCGCCGACGCCGATCGGGGCGCCCGCGGGCACCCGCAGCACCTCGGCGTGCCCGTCCATGTGGAGCAGTATCGGCGGGGGATGCCCGGCGTTGGCGACCGTGATCCGGTGCGAGACCGGGTCGTAGACCGCGTACAGGCAGGTCGCCATCCGGTTCTCGCCGAGCCGCTGGGCCTGCTCGTCGAGGTGGTGCAGCACCTCCTGCGGCGGCAGGTCGAGGCCGGCCAGGGTCTGCGCGGTGGTGCGCAGCTGGCCCATGATCGCGGCGGAGGTCATGGAGTGGCCCATGACGTCGCCGACGACGAGGGCGACCCGGCTGCCGGGCAGCGGGATCGCGTCGTACCAGTCGCCGCCCACCCGGGCCGTCTCGGCGGCCGGGAGGTAGCGGGAGGCGAGCTTGACGCCGGTCGGCTGCGGCAGCGAGTCGGGCAGCATCGTGCGCTGGAGCTCGTCGGCGATGTACGCCTCGCGGCCGTACAGCACCGCCTTGTCGATGCCGAGCGCGGTGTGGGTGGCCAGCTGGGCGCCGACGAGCAGGTCGTCGGGGTCGAAGGCGGGCTGTTCGGCGCGCCGCAGGAAGACGGCGGCGCCGATCACCCGGCGTCGGCCGCGCAGCGGCGCGAGTATCGCCCGCAGCCCTCGGGGGAGCGGATGCTCGGGGCCGAGGAGTTCACCGAGGGCCGTCCGGGCCGCGGCGGAGTCGCCGAAGACCGGCCGGACGCCGCGGAGCACCTCGGAGAGGGCACTGCCGGAGCGCACCTCGCAGAGTTCGGCCGCGGGGGTCGGGTCGGGATCGGGTACGAGGACGAGCTCGTCGCCCTCCAGGTCCGTTAACCGCAGCCGGTCGGTGCGGCGCAGGCGCAGCACGAAGGGCGCCACCGGACGCTCGTCGCCCACCGGCAGCGGGTCGCGGAGGTAGACGAGGATCTCGTCGGAGAAGGTGGGCACGGTGGCGCGGCACAGGCCGAGGACGATCTCGTCCAGGTCGAGGCCGCGGGCGATCCGCCGGGTCGCGGCGCCGACGAACCGCAGCCGGTCGCCCTCGCGGCGCGCTGTCGGCGCCGTGCCGCCCTCCCCGCCCGGGGGCTTGGGGGAGACGGCGACGGCGACCGCCGGCGCGGAGGGCCCGGGCGGCTGCGGCGCGGGCTGCGGCGGAGCCTCGGGGGCCTGCGCTGCCGGCTGTGCGGTCGGCTGTGCGGGGATGTCGGAGGGCAGGCCGGCGGGCGCGGCCTCCTGGCGGGGCCGCGTCTGTTCCTGGGGCCGGTCGGCCAGGGGCTGCCGGCCTTCGTGGGAGGTGGGATGCTCCGTCACGCGTGGGATTCCGTCCGTCCGGGCCGGTGGTGCGATGCACTCGCTCTTCTCGCCGATGCCGCGCCTCCGGCGGGGGTAAACCCCTCGGAGGCGGTGTTCGCGGTGGATACGGACGATCCGCGGACGGCGGCAGGGGCGGGGGGTGCGGCGGCCGGGCACAGCTCGGGCACTGCTCTCCCCCTCATCGATGACGTGCGGTGACGTGTGGTCAGTTGCTGCGCTGCGTTCGGTCGGTGACGTCGTGTCCGCCCGGTGTCGGCCGTGCGGAGGACGATCCTACGTTTCGACCCCGGGGGCGCATCAAGGGTCTCATGGCGCCGTGTGCGCCGGAGTGCGATCCCAGTCCGCCGGCAGGGCGGGGACGGTCCAGGCGGGATCGGGCCGCCACTCCTCCCAGCCGTCCCGGAAGGGCGTCCCCCACTCCTCGACGAGCCGTACGGCCGCCGCTCCGGCGTCCTTCACCCGGGCGGCCTGGGCCGGGTCCATCAGCCCGGAGGACTGGGCCTGGGCGAACTCGTCCTCGTCCCGCCAGAGCCAGCTGCGGTCGGGGTAGACGGAGATGTCGAGGAAGTGGTCCTCGGAGTCGACGCCGCCGGCCCAGCGGCGGCGCGGTTCCTCCAGGTTCACGTACCAGCTGCGGAAGCGCCAGCCGCGCTCCCAGAACAGCCAGACCGACCAGGGCTCGCCGGGCCGGGCCAGCTTGAGGACCCCGCTGCCGGCCCAGTGGGCGCGCTCGGTGGTGCGGGGCGCGGTGTAGCGGGTGGCGAGGGGCTCGTCGTGGACGGAGGTGCCGTCGGCGAGCACCGGCCGGACGCACTCGGTGCCGGGCGCCATCCACACGGCGAGCAGGTCCGGGGTGTCGCGGACGACGGTCACCGGCCGGCAGATGTGCACCTCTTCGGTGCCGATGCCGCGGTAGCGCCAGAGGATGTGCTCCCCCGGCGCCCAGTGCTGGAAGTCGCCCGAGCCGTCCGATCCTGTCATGCGCAGATCTTAGGGGCGCGCTCCCACCCGCGCTGCGGTACAGGTCACGGTTGAGTCATGAGCCGGCCGCCGTAGGTTCACGCCTGCGCCACGACGGGATCAGGGCCGGGTCATGCGCAGCACGTCGAGCGCCTCGTCGAGCTGTTCGAGGGTGAGGTCGCCGCGGTCCACGTAGCCGGACTCCAGGACGACCTCGCGGATGGTCTTCCGCTCGGCCAGGGACTTCTTGGCGACCTTGGCGGCCTCCTCGTAGCCGATGTACTTGTTCAGCGGGGTGACGACGGAGGGGGAGGACTCGGCGTACTCGCGGGCGCGCTCCGCGTTCGCGGTGATCCCGTCGACCGTGCGGTCGGCGAGCAGCCGGGAGGCGTTGGCCAGGAGCCGTACGGACTCCAGGAGGTTCTTGGCCATCACCGGGAGCATCACGTTGAGCTCGAAGTTCCCCGCGGCGCCGGCCACCGCGACGGTGGTGTCGTTGCCGGTGACCTGGGCGGCGACCATGAGGACCGCTTCGGGGACCACCGGGTTGACCTTGCCGGGCATGATCGAGGAGCCGGGCTGGAGGTCGGGGAGGTTGATCTCGGCCAGTCCGGTGCGGGGACCGCTGGCCATCCAGCGCAGATCGTTGGCGATCTTGGTGAGGGAGACGGCGATGGTCCTGAGCTGGCCGGAGGTCTCCACCAGGCCGTCCCGGGCGCCCTGGGCCTCGAAGTGGTCGCGTGCCTCGGTGAAGGGCAGGCCGGTGGCGCGGGCGAGCTCGGCGATGACGGCGGCCGAGAAGCCGGGCGGGGTGTTGATGCCGGTGCCCACGGCGGTGCCGCCGAGGGGGAGCTCGGCGAGCCGGGGGAGGGAGGCGCGCAGCCGTTCGATCCCGTACCTGACCTGGGCCGCGTAGCCGCCGAACTCCTGGCCCAGGGTGACCGGGGTGGCGTCCATCAGATGCGTACGGCCGGACTTCACGACCGCCGCGAAATCGGCCGATTTTCGCTCCAGGGCGGCGGCGAGGTGGCCGAGGGCGGGGATCAGGTCGCGGGTGACGGCGGCGGTGGCGGCGATGTGGATGGAGGAGGGGAAGACGTCGTTGGACGACTGCGAGGCGTTGACGTGGTCGTTGGGGTGGACGGCCCGGTGGGCCGGGAGCCGCTCGCCGGCCAGGGTGGCCAGGACCTCGTTGGCGTTCATGTTGGAGGAGGTGCCGGAGCCGGTCTGGAAGACGTCGACGGGGAAATGGTCGTCCCAGCGGCCCTCCGCGACCTCCCCCGCGGCGGCCGCGATCGCCTCGGCCCGGTCCCGGTCGATCACGCCGAGCTCGGCGTTGACCGTGGCGGCGGCGGCCTTGATCCGGGCCAGCGCCTCGATGTGGGCGCGCTCCAGGCGCTGCCCGCTGACCGGGAAGTTCTCCACCGCACGCTGGGTCTGGGCCCGCCACTTGGCGTGCGCGGGGACCCGTACCTCGCCCATCGAGTCGTGCTCGACGCGGTAGCCCTCGACGTCGTCGTTCATGGTCCCTCGTCCTCCTGAACGTGCTCGCTGACGTGCTCGCCGGACGTGCTCGGCCGCCTCAACGTCCTCAAAAAGATGAGCACTTGTCTTGTTCGATGTATTCCCAAGGCGTGTACCGGCCAGTAAAAACCGTGGGTAACCCCACTTCCAGGAGGCGCAATGAAGCGCACCAGGTACAGACTCCGGTGGCCCATCGCTGCCGTCGCGGCCGCCGCCGCCGCACTCGGCTCCCTCACCGCCGCCCCCGCCGGAGCGGCCGAGACCGGTACGAAGGCCGCCGTCGCCTCCGTACCCCTGCCGCCCGCGCTGGAGACCATCCGGGCCGCCGAGGCCACGAAGATCTACGGCAGCCCCGAGGAACGCCCCCTCGGCCAGCGGAAGACCGGCCTGATCTCGCTCGGCGACAGCGAGATCTCCGGCGAGGGCATCGGCAGTTACGAGCCTCCCACCAACGGCCCCACCAACTGGTGCCACCGCTCGCCCGACGCCGCCATCCACCGCACCGGGATCGCCGCCGACCTCACCTTCAACGTGTCCTGCTCCGGCGGCTACACCGGCAACATCAAGATCGGCGGCAGCAAGCAGTACGCGGACGAGCTGGTCCAGAGCGACAACCTCGCCATCAAGGCCCGCAACACCCGCATCAAGATGGTGCTGCTGGTCGCCGGGGCCAACGACGACCTCCAGTTCGGCCCCGTCATGACCGACTGCGTCACCCGGTTCGTGCTCAGCCAGGGCACCTGCGAGCCCAAGTACGCCCCCGGCTGGCAGGCCCGCGTCGACGCCCTCGTCCCCAAGGTCGAGCAGACCGTCCGCGACCTGAAGACCGTCATGCGCGACGCCGGGTACGCCGACGGCGACTACAAGCTCGTCGTCATGGGCTACCCCAGCCCCATCGGCCCCGACTTCCGCGACAACCCCGACTTCCCCGGCAAGCTGGCCTGCGGCGGCATGGGGTACGACTCCGACACCGTCTGGGGCCGCAACACCGCCGTCCCCGCCTTCGAGCGCGGCATGCGGAAGGTCGCCGCCTCCACCGGCGCCGTCTACCTCGACAACTCCCGCCTCTTCCACGGCCACGAGGTCTGCATGGAGGACACCTGGGCCCGGGGTCTCTACATCGACCTCTCCAAGCCCGGCGGCATCGACGAGAACTCGACCCGCCAGTCCTTCCACCCGAACAAGAGCGGCCACGCCGCCTTCGCCTCCTGTCTGACCCAGCTCTACGCCTCGGGCCTGCGCGAGGCGAGCTGCGCCGACGTCAACTCCTCCGGCACGCCCACGCTCTTCCCGGTCGCCTGGGACGACGTCTACAAGCCGCTGCGGAACGAGGCGACCGGCAACTGCCTCGACGTGAACGCCTCGGCGTCCTCCAACGGCACCGGCGTCCTCGGCTGGGACTGCCACGGCGGCCGCAACCAGGGCTGGTGGTACGACTCCGCCCGCCAGACCCTCCACACCGAACTCACCCAGGACCGCTGCCTGGACGTGCCCGGCGCCGCCTACCAGGCCGGCAAGGCGCTCATCATCTGGAACTGCGGCGGCGCCGCCAACCAGAAGTTCGTCCGCGACGGAGCCACCCTCCGGCCCGCGGCCGCGACCGGCCTCTGCCTCACGCAGGGGGCGGCGAAGGAGCCCGTACGGCTCCAGACCTGCAACGGCTCGGCGAACCAGAGGTTCGCGTAGCCGCGGCGGGACCGAGAACGCCGTGGCCCTCCGTCCGGTGCGGGGCGGGGGGCCACGGCCCTGTCACGAGACCCTTGCAAGCCACCCTCTTCACGTCACCTTGAGCGTCGACTTCGCCCGTTCGTACGCGGCGACCATGTCGTCCTCCCCGGCGTCGAGGCCGCCGAGCTCGACGACGACCACGCCCCGGGCGGTCTGCACCGCGAAGGACCGCCCGTCCCGCCATTCCTCCATGAGCTCGCCGTAGACGGAGTAGCGGGCCTCCACGGCGGGTCGGCCGCCCACCTTGAGGTCCGTCAGGGCGAGTCCCTTGATCTTGTCGGCCTTCACGAAGGCCGCCAGGGTCGTCCGCGCCGGGCCCTTCGGCGCGGTCCACACCCGCAGGAAGCCGACGTACGGGGTCCCCTCCGCCTCCGCCTCGCACACGATCGTGGCCGGGCCCTGCTTCACCAGCGCGGCGAAGTCGGGGTCGGCGGGCGGGTCGACCTTCTCCGGCTCCCAGCCCTCGGTGAGGGAGAACGAGACGGGCAGGACGCACGCGGAGCCGGGCCCGCCGAGGGTCTGCGCGGCCTCAGGGGCCTTCGTCGTCTCCGTCGCCTTCGTCGCCTTCGTCGTCTTCGGGGCCGCGGACCTCGGGGTGTCGTCCGGCGTCGGAGTCGTACCGCAGGCGGTCAGCAGGGCGGCCGCGAGCAGGGCGGTACCGAGAAAGGGGGCTCTACCTGGCATGGCCTCATCATCCCTGACCGGAGTGCGTCACCCGGACGGCGGCCCCACAATATGAGGACGGCCCGAAGGGGGGAGGTCCCGTACCCCGCCAGGGAGGCAGTCCATGACCCGCACCTTCAGGAGGATCGGCGCCCTCGGCGCCGCGACCCTCGCGGCCGTCGCCTTCAGCGCCGCCGCTCCGGTGGCCGCCGCGCCCGCCGCCGACGGGTTCGAGTTCACCCTCTACGCCAAGGAGATCCCCAGCGACGAGGGCGGCGAGGAGACCGGACAGGCGCCCGAGGTCGGCGACTCCTTCGCCTTCGCCGACGACCTCTTCCGCACCAAGGGCGGCGAGGCGGCCGGCCGGGACGGCGTCAGCTGCACCGTGGTGCGCGCCGGCAACCCGGCCGACCTGCAATGCGTCGGCACCTTCGTCCTGAACGGCGGCCCTGGCGGCCAGATCGCCGCGCAGACGCTGTTCTCCGCGGACCCCGCCGACGACACCCCGGCCGCCTTCGACATCGCGGTCACCGGCGGCACCGGCGACTTCAAGGACGTCCGCGGCTGGATCCGCTCCACCCCCGACGGGGAGTACGCGAAGCTGGAGTTCCACCTCACCCGCTGACCGGGCGGGCGGGCGGTCAGGACAGCTTGCCGTAGTCCGGCAGCTTGAAGGCGCGCTCGGCGTGACCGCCGACGACGTCGGTCGTGTTGTTCCCGATGTTCGCGATGATCGTGTAGCCCTTGGCCTCGATCTCGGCGCGCTTCTCCGTCTTGTACGCGCTCACCTCGGCGAACAGGTCGGGCAGCGAGCGCACGTACAGCCCGTCCACCGGGTAGCCGACCTTCTTCAGGTTCCACTCGGTGAGGGAGTGGATGATCCCGGGGCGGGCGGTCACGAAGAAGACCTTCACGCCGCGCGCGTGCGCGTCCCGGACCAGCGCGTGGATCTCGGGGATGGCCGGGGTGGGCAGCTCCCAGAACGGGTGGAAGTCCGTCTCCAGGGAGCTGTTGTCGATGTCGAGGACGATCGCCTGCTTCTCGGTGCCGGCGTCCTCGGCGCGCTCCTCGATGTACGGGCGGGCCTGGGCGACCACGGCGGCCACGTCACGGCGCCAGGTCGGGTAGTCGACGCCCTCGATCGCGGCGGCCGAGGCGAGGTGGGTGTCCGGGTCGGCCGCGGAGGCGGCGGGCGCGGGCCCGGCGACGAGCAGGGCGGTGAGGCCGAGGAGGCCGGTGGCGGTGGCCGCGGTCCTGGCGGAGGGCTTGGGGGGCTTGGGCAGGAGGGGCTTGGGCATGGGGGGCTCCCGAGTGGTCGACCGTCTCAGTGGTTGACATGCTCGCGACCCATACTGACCAGTAAGTGTCCGGCTGACTACCGGTCGGTAGCGACTTTCCGTGCGGGAGGTGCCGACCGGGAACGACGCCGCCCCCGGTCCGCGGGGGACCGGGGGCGGCGTCAGGTACTACCGCGGGTTACGCGAGCTGGGAGCCCTGGCGCACCGGGATGTGCGTGAACGTCGGCTCCGGCGCGGGGTTCTGGAAGAAGTCGTTGCCCTTGTCGTCGACGACGACGAACGCGGGGAAGTCCTCGACCTCGATCTTCCAGACGGCCTCCATGCCGTCCTCCTCGTTGTCCAGGACCTCGATCTTCTTGATGCAGTCCTGGGCGAGGCGGGCGGCCGGGCCGCCGATGGAGCCGAGGTAGAAGCCGCCGTGCGTGCCGCACGCGTCGGTGACCTGCTGCGAGCGGTTGCCCTTGGCGAGCATCACCATCGAGCCGCCCGCCGCCTGGAACTGCTCCACGTACGAGTCCATCCGGCCGGCCGTCGTCGGGCCGAAGGAACCGGAGGCGTACCCCTCGGGGGTCTTCGCCGGGCCCGCGTAGTAGACCGGGTGGTCCTTCATGTACTGCGGCATGTCCTCGCCGGCGTCGAGCCGCGCCTTGATCTTGGCGTGCGCGATGTCGCGCGCCACGACCAGCGGGCCGGTGAGGGAGAGGCGGGTCTTGACCGGGTACTTGGTCAGCTCGGCCAGGACCTCGTCCATCGGCCGGCTGAGGTCGATCCGCACGACGTCGCCCGCGTCCAGGTGGGTGTCCTCGGTCTCCGGCAGGAAGCGCGCCGGGTCCGTCTCCAGCTGCTCAAGGAAGACGCCCTCGGCGGTGATCTTCGCGACGGCCTGGCGGTCGGCCGAGCAGGACACGGCGATCGCGACGGGCAGCGAGGCGCCGTGGCGCGGCAGGCGGACCACGCGCACGTCGTGGCAGAAGTACTTGCCGCCGAACTGCGCGCCGATGCCGATCTTCTGCGTCAGCTCGAAGACCTTCTCCTCCAGCTCCTTGTCCCGGAAGCCGTGGCCGGTGGCGGCGTCGCCCTCGGTGGGCAGCTCGTCCAGGTAGTGCGCGGAGGCGTACTTCGCGGTCTTGAGCGCGAACTCGGCGGAGGTGCCGCCGACCACGATCGCCAGGTGGTACGGCGGGCAGGCGGCCGTGCCGAGCGAGCGGATCTTCTCCTCCAGGAACTTCATCATGCTCGCCTCGTTGAGGACGGCCTTCGTCTCCTGGTAGAGGAAGGACTTGTTCGCCGAGCCGCCGCCCTTGGCCATGAAGAGGAACTTGTACGCGCCGCCGTCGGTCGCGTACAGCTCGATCTGCGCGGGCAGGTTCGAGCCGGTGTTCTTCTCCTCCCACATGGTGACCGGGGCCATCTGCGAGTAGCGGAGGTTCAGCTTGGTGTACGCGTCGTAGACGCCCTTCGACAGGGCCTCCTCGTCACGGCCGGACGTGAGCACGTTCTGCCCGCGCTTGCCCATGACGATCGCGGTGCCGGTGTCCTGGCACATCGGGAGCACACCCGCCGCGGCGATGTTCGCGTTCTTCAGCAGGTCGAGCGCGACGAACTTGTCGTTGCCCGACGCCTCCGGGTCGTCGACGATCTTCCGCAGCTGGGCCAGGTGGGCCGGGCGCAGGTAGTGCTGGATGTCGTGGATGGCCTCGGCGGCCAGCTTGCGCAGCGCCTCCGGCTCCACCTTGAGGAACGTACGGCCGTCGGCCTCGAAGGTGGAGACGCCCTCGGCGGTCACCAGGCGGTAGGGCGTGGTGTCCTCTCCCAGGGGGAGCAGATCGGAGTACGCAAACTCTGGCATGACGGCAGCCATTCCTCACTCGGCAGACAGCAGCGCGCCGCCTCCATTGGCGGGCGCGCCCTCCAGCGTAGAACGAGGGCGCGGCCCCGATCCTGTGAGGTAAGGCTCACCAGGGACCGGCACCGCGCCGTTGTGGAGTGTTCCGCTACGAGACGGCCGCCGTCAGCGTGTACGGGTTCGACCAGAGCGGGCTCGTGCGGCGGGCCTCCACGACCAGCTCCCAGACGCCCGCGGCGGGGTCGGCGTACGTCCGCGTCCTCGGGTCGCAGCCGTAGCCGTCGAGGTAGCCGTTGTAGCAGTAGATCGTGCCGGCACCGGACTTCTCACCCGAGACGCCGGTCGGCCGGAAGGCCCACCAGCGGGTCTGGCTGCCCTCGTCCAGACCGTCCATGGAGACGGTCAGCGCCTTCGCCCCGGCGGGCACGGCCACGGTGTAGTGGACGGTGTCGTTGCGGTGCGTGACGCCGGTGACGGTCAGCGGGGTGCCGCCGATCACCAGCGGGACCGCCGCCTCGACCGCGAGCATCACGTGGTGCTCGACGGCGCGGGTGTCCTCGTCGTCGAGGACGAGGACGGCGGAGTGGACGCCCTGGACGCCCGTCCGCGCGGTGACCTTCACCGTCGTCGGGACGCCCTTGGCGAGGACCACCGAGGACGGCACGGAGAAGCTGTCGTCGTCGCCCTTGAGCCCGAGCTCGTACCGTACGGGCCGGTCGGAGCCGGTGGTGCGGGTCACCGTCAGCTCGTACGTCCGCCGCTCGCCGACCGCCTGGCCGCCGGCGCCGGGGGCGCAGCTGTTGAACAGGCCGCTGCCGCGGTGCGGGGTGACGAGCCGGCCGGAGAGCGGGGTGCAGACGGGGGCGGAGACGGTCAGCGCGTCCGCCGTGGCCGCCTTGCCCTTCCCGAGGACGGACCACGCCTTCGGGACGTCGAACTGGCCGCGGCCCTGCGCGATGGCGTCGGCCCTGCCGTTCCAGCGGGCGCTCGTGTAGATCGCGGAGCGCAGCTCGGCGGGGGTGGCGGAGACCCCGGCCTGGCGGGCGGCGGAGAGCAGCAGGGCACCGGCGCCGGCGGCCTGCGGCGAGGACATCGAGGTGCCGTTCATCATCGAGTAGCCCGGCGGCAGCTGGTAGCCGGTCTCGGGGACCGAGGCGGGCGCGATCCAGTCCGGGGTGGTGGAGACGGCCGCGCCGGGCGCGGTGATGTCCGGCTTGAAACCGCCGTCCTCACGCGGGCCGCGCGAGGAGAAGGGGAAGATGGCGCGGGAGTCCTTCGTCCGCGAGCCGTAGTTCGCCCACCAGGTGTCGTCCGAGACGGCGGCGCCGACGCTGACGACCTTGTCGCCGCCGGTCGGGTCGCCGAGCGTGTTGGTGCCGGCGCCGGAGTTGCCGGCGGAGATGAAGAGCTGGACGCCGCTGCTGTCGATCAGGCGGTTGTAGACGAGCGCGCGGGCGCTCTGCCCGTCGTTGAACTCGGGGCTCGCGCCGATCGACATGTTGACCACGTCCACGCCGTACTTCGTGACGAGGTCGATCATGCCGTCGGTGAGCGCGGCCGAGGAGCAGCCGAAGTCGTGGCACGCCTTCATGGAGACGAGCTTGGCGCCGGGCGCCTGGCCGTCCATCGCGCCGCCGTACATCCCGTTCGCGGCGGTGATGCCGGCGACGTGGGTGCCGTGGGCCTCGGTGATGATGTTGACGTTCACGCCGACGGTCGTCGCGGTGACGCGCTTCGTCTGGACGGTGAACGGGATCCGCTCGTTGAGCGCGGTGGCGGGGTCGTCCGTCCCCAGGTACGCGATCTGGCGCCGCTCGCCGAAGCGGCGCAGCGACTCCTCGTCGGTGAAGTCGAAGTCGCCGTCGGTGTCGACCCAGACCGCGTCGTCGGAGTCGCGGTAGAGCACGCCGAGCTTCTTCGTGGTGCCGCCGGGCATGGCGGTCGCCTTGTACGTGACGCGCAGGCCGGGGCTCGCGGGGGCGGTCCAGGTGTTGCCGCTGCTGTCCGTGACGACCGGGCCGGTGGTGGTCCGGTTCAGCAGGAACCAGCTGGAGTCGAAGAGCAGGTCGATGAAGTTGTTCGGGTCGCTGCCGGTGACCGACTCGACCAGCTTGTCCTCGCCCGTCGTCGTCTTCGCGAGCGCCGGGTGGGTCGGGTCGACCCCGGTGTCCATGATGCCGATCGTGACCCCGCGCCCGTCGTAGGTCGGGTGGGAGCGCTTGAAGTCCGTCGAACCGGTCTCACGCGTCGGCATGTACGGATTGGAGTCAGGCGTCCGGGAGGACGGCGCGGCCGGCAGCTCACCGCCGGCCTTCGGCCCCTCGGCGCCCCCGTCCGCCCTGGTCTCCTCGACCTTCAACAGCTCGTCGAGGTCCACCGCGACGACGGAGTCGAGGGCGGCGACCGTCTCGACGAGCGCGAACGGCACGTTGGCCTTGAGGTAGCCGACGGAGGCGTCGGTACGCGACGCCTCGACGCCCAGCCCGGCGAGCGCCGCCTCCGCCTCGGCGGTCCGCCCGTCGGCGGTGGCGACGAGCAGCGTCGCGAAGTCGGGTGCGGTACGCCCGCTCCGCTCGCTCCGCGCGGTGGCGTGCTGCCGCTCGTACTGCGCGAGCAGCGCCCGGTCGTGCGAGCCCAGCTTGTCGACCGGGGTCGGGTCGGCGTCGGCCGAGGCGGGGCCCACGGTGAGGGCGAGGGAGGCGGCGGCGAGGGCGAGGGCGGTGGATATCGCGGTGGATCTGCGACGGGACATGGATGTGTCCTTCCGGCATCCAGAGTTACGAACGGCGCACACGCTGCCACGCCCCCCGCCCCCCACACCCCCTTCCCCCCTGTCGCCTTACCGCCCTGACGTAAACCCGACACCCCCCGGCACCCGCCGTTTCGTTGCGGGCAATCGCCCCGCTGGGCTGGCGCCCCCGCTCCGCTGCGCCCCGCCGGGCCGACGCCCACCCCCGCCACGGGCTGCGCCCCACCGTTCCGCTGGGGCCGACGCCCCCCGCACCCCGTTGTGGGCAATCGTTCCGCTGGGGCGGAACGGGTGGGCACAACGGAACGGCGCCCTTCACCGGGCCTAGGTTCCCGTGCCTGAACGCCCCGCACATGTGCGGCCGCACCGTGGGTGTGCCCACCCGTTCCGCCTTGCGGAACGCCTGCCCACACGGTGGTGGGGGGCGGACGAGGGGGCGCAGCCCGTACGGGCGGGGGCGGAAGGCCCGCGTGGTGGCGGGGCGAAGCGGGTGCAGCCCGCGCGGGCGCGGGTGGAACGCACGCGTGGTGGCGGGACGAAGCGGGCGCAGCCCGCACGGGCGGGGGCGGAGGCCCGAACAGGCTCGGGCGGAAGGCCCGTACGGGCGCGGGCGGAGCACCCCGGGGCGCAGCCCGAACAGGCGCGGGCGCGAGGCCCGTACGGGCGTGGGCGCGAGGCCCGCACGCGGGTGCGAGGGCCGCACGGGGCGGGGCCCAGGGGGGTGGGACGCGCCCCGCGTGGCGCGGTGCGGGCCGTCGCGGGTGGGGGTCAGAGCCAGTGGTGGTGGGCGGCGTGCCAGCCCAACTGGAGGCGGCTCCGCGCACCCGCCAGCGCCAACAACCGCCGCACCCTCCGCTGCACCGTCCGCTCCGAAACCCCCAGTTGGGACCCGATCGCCTGATCCGTGTACCCGTTCAGCAGCAGCGTCAGCAACCGCCGATCCTCCGCCGTCAACGGCCCGTCCACCACCGCCGCGATCGCCACCGGCACCGGCAGCGCACTGTCCCAGACCCGGTCGAAGATCCAGCCGAGCGCGTCGAGCAGCGGCCGCGACCGCAGCACCGTGGCGTACGGCTCGCCGCCACCCTCCCCGCCCGCGAGCGGGACGACGAGCGCCCGCTCCCGGTCGACCAGCACCAGCTTCAGCGGCAGCCCGAACGCCACCCGCATCTCCTCCCCGAGCGACGCCCAGTGCTCCAGCAGCGGCGGCGTGTCGCCCTCGGTGAGCGCGAGCGCGTCCCGGTCGTACACCACCCGATACCGCACCCCCGCCCGCATCGCCTCCCGCTGCCCGGAGTTGTCGGCGGCCGACACCGCGACCACCGGCCCGGCGGACAGCGCCAGGATCTCGCGCCGCGCCGAACGCTGGAGCGCCTCGTACCGTTCGGCGATGCCCTCCGCCCCCGTGACGACCTCCACGTCCGACGCCGCCGGTACCGGCACCGGCACAGGCCCAGGCTCCGCCCCGGCGATCCGCAACGCCCGCCGGATCTCGTCGAGCCGTTCCAGAACGAGCCCCTCGAACGCGTCGGAGCCCCGCCGGTACCGTTTCTGACCTCCCGTCACGCCCCGCACTCCTCCCGCCCGTCCCCGTACCGATCCACCGATCCACCGATCTTGGCGGAGGCGACGGCGGCAAGGGCGCCCGAACCCCGGCGGATTCCCGCCGCGACGCAACCCGCCACCACTCCCGCCCCCGTCCCCACCGACGCAACCCTCCCCCCACGCAACGCGTCCCCTAGGGGAGAGATGGGGGATTCCCTCCCTGGTCGCGATCTATCGCGTGTGTCAGGGTGGAGACGTGGACTTCGAAAAGCAGCCCGACCCCGCGCAGCAGCCCGCACCCGCCGACGGGTCGGACCGCCTGTCCGCCTCCGCCCCGGAAGCCCCCGCACCCCCGACCCCTCCCGCGGCCCCCGTCGCCCCCGCGCCCCCGACCGCTCCCACCCCTCCCGCACCCCCGGCCGCTCCCACTCCTCCCGTCGCCCCCGCGTACGCCGACCCGCAGGGCGCCCTGCGGGCCTCCGACGCCGATCGGGACCGGGTCGCGGACATCCTGGCGGAGGCGCTGGCGATGGGGCGGCTCGACGCGGAGGAGCACGCGGAGCGGGTCGAGGCGGTCTACCGGGCGAAGACCGTGGGCGAGCTGGAGCCGATCGTGCGGGACCTGCCGGCCGCGGACGGCGGCCCGGCCGCCCCCCGCACCGCCCCCGCCCCGGCCGCGTACGGCCCGGAGGACGCGGAGGGGAACGCGGACCAGCTCCTCGCCGTCTTCTCCAGCACCACCCGCAAGGGCCGCTGGCGCGTCGCCCGCCGCACCAACGTCTTCGCGATCTTCGGGAACGTGGAGATCGACCTGACCGAGGCGATCTTCGCCCAGCCCCTCACCACCATCAACGCCACCTCGATCTTCGGGAACGTCGAGATCCGCGTCCCGGAGAACATCAGCCTGCGCGGCTCCGGCGCCGGCATCCTCGGGAACTTCGAGGTCACCACCCTGGAGGGGGTCGACCCGCAGGCACCCCTGGTCGTGGTCAACGGCTACTCGGTCTTCGGGAACGTGGAGGCGAGACCCAAGCGCGGCAAGTGGGTCATCGACCTCCAGAGCAAGGTCCGCAAGCACCTCGGCCACTGATCCCCAGCGGGTATCGGCCATGAGCTGACCGGAATGCGTCACCGGTGCTCCGGACTCCGGATGCGAGCCGCACGCGGTGCATAGGCGCGCGCACAGCGGGTAGGGCTGGTGCATCGCTGCTCGCTCGCGAAGCCGTCGTCAGGAGTAGACCGTGCTGCAACTGCCGCATCAGCCCCTCCAGGTCGCCCCCGTGCCGCCCCAGCGTGCCCCGGCGCGGCAGGACGAGGACGGCCCCTGGCACGCGGAGGCGGTGTGCCGCCGGGACGAGGCAGGACTCTTCTTCGCCCCCTCCAAGGAGCCGACAGCCGCCCGGCTCGCCCGCGAGGAGGCCGCGAAACGGGTCTGCGCGCGCTGTCCCGTGATGGTCGACTGCCGTGAGCACGCGCTGGTCCAGCCGGAGCCGTACGGCGTCTGGGGCGGGCTCACCGCCGCCGAGCGGCGCGTGGTGCTGGCCCGGCGCCGGCGCCGCGAGGTGGAGCTGCGCAAGGCGGCCGCGGCCGAGCGGATCGCCCAGGCCGGCTGACGGGCCGCACCCGGTCCCGTACGGGAAGGGGCGCCCCCACCGCACATGGGGGCGCCCCTCTTCGCTGCCGTCGTCGGACCGGTGTCGTCCGGTGCCGGTCCGGTGTCGGACCGTCAGTTGGCCCGGTCGAAGTCGATCTTGCTGTAGGCGCGCAGCTTCGCGAGCCGGTGCGTGGAGTCGATCTGGCGGATCGTGCCGGACTTCGAGCGCATGACCAGCGACTGGGTCGTCGCGGTCTCGGAGCGGTAGCGCACGCCGCGCAGCAGCTCGCCGTCGGTGATGCCGGTGGCGACGAAGAAGACGTTCTCGCCGCCGACCAGGTCGGTCGTGGTGAGGACCCGGTTCAGGTCGTGGCCCGCGTCGAGGGCCTTCTGGCGCTCGGCCTCGTCCTTCGGCCACAGCTTGCCCTGGATGACACCGCCCATGCACTTGATGGCGCAGGCCGAGATGATGCCCTCGGGCGTGCCGCCGATGCCCATGAGCAGGTCGACGCCGGTGCCCTCGCGGGCGGCCATGATCGAGCCGGCCACGTCGCCGTCGGAGATGAACTTGATCCGGGCGCCGGTCTCGCGGATCTCCTTGACGATGCCCTCGTGGCGGGGGCGGTCGAGGATGACCACGGTGACGTCCTCGGCGTTCATGCCCTTGGCCTTGGCGACCCGGCGGATGTTGACCGAGGCGGGCGCGTTGATGTCGACGAAGTCGGCGGCCTCGGGGCCGGTGACCAGCTTGTCCATGTAGAAGACCGCGGACGGGTCGAACATGGAGCCGCGGTCGGCGGCGGCGAGCACGGCGATGGCGTTCGGCATGCCCTTGGCGTTCAGGGTGGTGCCGTCGATCGGGTCCACGGCGATGTCGACCTCGGCGCCGGTGCCGTCGCCGACCCGCTCGCCGTTGAAGAGCATCGGCGCCTCGTCCTTCTCGCCTTCGCCGATGACGACGACGCCGTTCATCGAGACGGTCGAGATGAGGGTCCGCATCGCGTTGACCGCGGCGCCGTCCGCGCCGATCTTGTCGCCGCGGCCGACCCAGCGGCCGGCGGCCATGGCGGCGGCCTCGGTCACCCGGACCAGTTCGAGGGCGAGGTTGCGGTCGGGGGCCTCGGGAGAGACCTCAAGCTCGGGGGGGAGGTGGTGCTCGGTCATCGGAGCGCACCTTTCTGTACGACGACGGCCGGAAAAAGGAGGGTGCTGTGACTCTATCTCCAGGTCGACATATTGAGCAGAGGGGCCCACGAATGAGCGCGAGACCTTGATGCGACCATATGGGGCGTGGCAGCTAAGCGAGGCAGGCAGACGGTACGCGGGATGTTCCAGTCCCTCGGGGTGATCATGGTCGCCGCGGGGGTCATGTATCTCTTCATCCCGCACGACGACGACGCGGAGCCGGTGAAGGCGAAGGACTACCGGGTCGAGCTGATCACGGCCCAGCGCGCGGCGCCGTATCCGGTGCTCGCCCCGGAGGGCCTCGGCGCGGACTGGAGGGCGACGGTGGTCTCGTACAAGCGCGAGCAGGGCGATGCCTGGCAGCTCGGCTTCCTCTCCCCGGACACCCAGTACGTCTCGGTGAACCAGTCGACGTCCGAGCCGAGGAAATTCGTGCCCAAGGTCACCCACGAGGCCAAGGACACCGGGAAGACGCAGACGGTGGCCGGCCAGGTGTGGCAGCGCTGGGAGGGTCCCAAGTACGACGCGCTGGTGCGGACCGAGGGCGGGGCGACCACCGTCGTCACCGGCACGGCCTCCTTCGAGACGCTCGCCGAGATGGCGGCCGCGCTCCGCTCGCGGCAGACCTGACGCCTCCCGGAGGCGCACGCGCCTCCCGGACACGACGAAGCCCCCGGTGCCGGGCACCGGGGGCTTCGTCCTGCGCGGGTCGGGCTCAGACGGTCGTGATGACGTCGTCGTAGGCCAGGCGCGGGGAGCGCGGGAACCAGGCGTCCTCGCCCGGCTTGCCGATGTTGACGACCATCAGCGGGGTGTGGTCGGCGTCCAGGAACTCCTTCTGGAGGCCGGCGAAGTCCAGGCCGGTCATCGGGCCGGCGGCCAGGCCGGCGGCGCGGACGCCCACGATGAAGTACGCGGCCTGGAGGGCGGCGTTCAGCAGCGCGGAGCCCTCGCGGACCGGGCGCTCGGCGAAGAACATGTCCTTGGCCTGCGGGAAGTGCGGGAGCAGGGCCGGGAGCTCCTCGTGGAACTCGTTGTCGGCGGAGAGGATCGCGACCAGCGGGGCGGTGGCGGTCTTCGCCGCGTTGCCCTCGGCCATGTGCTTGACCAGGCGCTCGCGGGCCTCGGGGGAGCGGACCAGGGTGATGCGCAGCGGGGTCTGGTTGAAGGCGGTGGGGCCGTACTTCACCAGGTCGTAGATCGCCTGGACCTGCTCGTCGGTCACCGGCTCGTCGGTGAACGTGTTGG
This sequence comes from Streptomyces sp. NPDC059201, assembly GCF_042754585.1. Taxonomy (NCBI): domain Bacteria; kingdom Bacillati; phylum Actinomycetota; class Actinomycetes; order Kitasatosporales; family Streptomycetaceae; genus Streptomyces; species Streptomyces sp. NPDC059201. Next base: position 82,673 of record NZ_JBHZBB010000014.1, on the reverse strand, counting down.
CGGTGCGGGCCTCGCGGAAGAGGAGGTCCTGGGCGGCGGGGTCGAGAACGAGGGACATGCTGCGTACCTTCCGGACTGCACGGGGACCGCCCGGCGGGGAATCCCGGGCGACGTCTCGACAGTACGCCCCAGATTGGTGAAATTTCAACTATCCGATCCGGATAGTGATCCGCTTCACTCGTGTCAGTCTAACCGGACCGGATCCCCGCCTCCCACGCCGTGTCAGTCCTCGGACTCCTCCTCCGCGCGCTCCGCCGCCAGCGAGGCGTCGAGCCGGGCGCGGGCGCCCTCCAGCCAGTGCCGGCAGACCTTCGCCAGCTCCTCGCCGCGCTCCCACAGCGCCAGCGACTCCTCCAGGGTCGTGCCGCCCGCCTCCAGGCGCCGGACGACCTCGATCAGCTCGTCGCGCGCCTCCTCGTAACCGGGGGCCGCCGCCGTCTCCGTACCGCTCGCCATCTCTGCTCCGTCCTCCATGACTCTCGCCGACTCTCCTGATCCCGCGCCCGGTCCCGCTACGCGCGGCGCACCGTGAATTCGCCCTCGGCCACCCGGGCCCGCAGCTCCTCGCCCTCCGCGACCTCCTCCGCCGCGCGGACCACCGCCCCGTCCGCCCGCTGGAGCACCGCGTACCCGCGCTCCAGCGTCGCCGCCGGGGAGAGCGCCCGCACGCGCGCGCGGGTGTGCGCCAGCTCCGAGTCCGCCCGGTCGAGGAGATGCCCGAGGACCCGCCGGCTCCGCGCGAGCAGCGCGTCCAGCTCGTCCTCCCTGACCTCCACCATCCGCTGCGGGTGCTCCATCACCGGCCGGGCCAGCGCGTGCGCCAGCCCCCGCTCCTCGCGGTCGAGCAGCCCCCGGACCGTCCGCAGCGCCCGGTCCCGCAGCCCGCGCACCCGCTCCAGCTCCTCGCCCACGTCCGGTACGACCTTCTTGGCCGCGTCGGTCGGCGTGGAGGCGCGCAGGTCCGCCACCAGGTCGAGCAGCGGGGAGTCCGGCTCGTGCCCGATCGCGGACACCACCGGCGTCCGGCACGCGGCCACCGCGCGGATCAGCTGCTCGTCCGAGAAGGGCAGCAGGTCCTCGACGCTGCCACCGCCCCGGGCCACCACGATCACGTCCACGTCCTCGTGCGCGTCGAGCTCCCGCACCGCCTGGATCACCTGCGGCACCGCCTTCACGCCCTGCACCGGCACGTTCCGCACCTCGAAGCGGACGGCGGGCCATCTGCGGCGCGCGTTCTCCAGCACGTCCCGCTCGGCCGCCGAGGCCCGGCCGCAGACCAGGCCGATCAGCTGCGGCAGGAACGGCAGCGGCTTCTTCCGGTCGAGCGCGAACAGCCCCTCCGCCGCCAGCCCCCGCTTCAACTGCTCCAGTCGCGCCAGCAGCTCGCCGATCCCGACCGGCTTGATCTCCACCGCCCGCAGCGACAGCTGCCCCCGCGGCGCGTACCACTCCGGCTTCGCGTGCACGACGACCCGGGCGCCCTCCGAGACGACGTCCGCCACCGCGTCGAACACCTGCCGGTAGCAGGTCACCCCGATGGAGATGTCGTACGAGGGATCCCGCAGCGTCAGGAAGACGACCCCGGCACCGGGCCGCCGCGAGAGCTGCGTGATCTGCCCCTCGACCCAGATCGCCCCCAGCCGGTCGATCCACCCCCCGATCATCCGGGAGACCTCACCGACGGGAAGCGGCGCCTCAGCGGACGTACTCATAGCCATGCACCGAGCGTAACGGCCGCCTCCGACAACGTCACCGGCACGAAGCCCGCGAACCGCACGGCCGCCCGGGAGCGCGCCGCCGCGCCACGAGCCGCACCCCCACGCCTCACCGCCCCGAATCACCGCCCCGAAGGCGCCGGCCCCTTCCCAGCCCCCTGCACCGCGAGCACCACCAGCCCCACGCCCAGCCAGATCACGCCGACCACCTGGGCTGCCGCCGACGCCTCCACGATCACCGCCACCAGGATCGCCGCGCCGACCACCGGGAGGACCACGTGCCGGAGCCAGTGGGGTTCGCCCTCCGCGCGTTGGATAGCGAACCAGCCGACCACGCTCGCGTGCAGGAGGACGAAGGCCGTCAGGGCGCCGACGTCGACGACCGAGACCAGGTGGTCCAGGCCGTCGTCCCGGCGGGCCGCCCACAGCGCCGCGACCGTCGTCACCGTCGCCGACACCAGGAGCGCCACCCGGGGCACGCCCGAGTCGGTGCGGGCCAGCGCGTGCGGCAGCCGCCCCTCGCGGCCCATCGCGAAGAGCAGCCGGCCGCCCGCCGCCTGCCCGGCCAGCGCCGCGAACGCCGCGCCGATCGCCTTCGACACCGCGACCAGGTCGTGCAGCCAGCCGCCGACCGACGCGTCCACCGCGTCGTAGAAGGCCGAGCCCTGCCTCCCCGGATCGGCCGCCAGCTCCGCCGAGGAGACCGGTTCGAGCAGCGCCACCAGCCACGTCTGGGCCACGAAGAGGACGCCCGCGAACACCAGGCAGAAGAGCAGCGCCCGCGCCACCTTCGCCGAACCCCCGGTCACCTCCTCCGCGAAGGACGCGATCGCGTCGAAGCCGAGGTACGACAGGACCGCCACCGACACCGCGCCGACCACCGCCGCGAGCGAGAAGGTCCCGTCGCCGGTGAGCGGCGACCACCAGTCGCGCTGCGCCCCGTCGCGTACGAGCACGACCACCGCCGACACCACGAAGACCAGCAGCACCACGATCTCCATGGCGAGGACCGCGAAGCCGACCCTGGCCGCGGCCCGCACCCCCCACAGGTTGAGCAGCGTCGTCACCACCACCGCGAGCCCCGTCCACACCCACCGGTGCACCTCGGGCACCAGCGCCTCCATCGCGATCCCCGCGAAGAGGTAGGCGACGGCCGGGATCAGCAGGTAGTCGAGCATCGCCATCCAGCCGGCGATGAAACCGGGCCCCTCGCCGAGCCCCTTGCGCGCGTACGCGAAGACCGAGCCCGCCTGCGGGGCGACCCGCACCATCTGCGCGTAGCTGAAGGCCGTGAACGCCATGGCGACCGTCGCCACGACGTACACCAGTGCGACCGCGCCGTGCGACTTCGCGTCGAGCGTGCCGAAGACGCCGACCGGGGCCATCGGCGCGATGAACAGCAGCCCGTACACGACGAGGTCGCGGAAGCCGAGGGTCCGGCGGAGCCCCTCGTGGTCCGACGGCCCCGGTGTCTCCCCGTTCACCTGCGCGTTCTCAGCCATGGCGCCAGTTTCGGCCACGGCCGCGCTCCAACCGCTCACCGACGCGGCCTTACGATGGGACGCATGACTGCAACGCCCGCGCCGACGCCCGAGCCCGCCCCCGCGGACCGGACCGCGACCGACCGCCCGAAGCGTGTCCTGCTCGCCGCACCCCGCGGCTACTGCGCGGGCGTGGACCGTGCCGTGATCGCCGTGGAGAAGGCCCTGGAGCAGTACGGGGCCCCCGTCTACGTCCGCCACGAGATCGTCCACAACAAGTACGTGGTCCAGACCCTGGAGCGGAAGGGCGCGATCTTCGTCGACCAGGCCACCGAGGTCCCGCCGGGCAACATCGTGATGTTCTCCGCGCACGGCGTCGCCCCGACCGTCCACGAGGAGGCCCGCCAGGGCCGGCTCGCGACGATCGACGCGACCTGCCCGCTGGTCACCAAGGTCCACAAGGAGGCCATCCGGTACGCCAAGGAGGACTTCGACATCCTCCTCATCGGCCACGAGGGCCACGAGGAGGTCATCGGCACCTCCGGCGAGGCCCCCGACCACATCCAGCTCGTCGACGGCCCCGAGGACGTCGCCAAGGTCGAGGTCCGCGACCCCTCCCGCGTCGTCTGGCTCTCCCAGACCACGCTCTCGGTCGACGAGACCATGGAGACGGTCGACGCGCTCAAGGACAAGTTCCCGCAGCTGATCTCCCCGCCGTCGGACGACATCTGCTACGCCACGCAGAACCGCCAGATCGCGATCAAGGAGCTGGCAGGCCAGGCCGAGCTCGTCATCGTCGTCGGCTCCAGGAACTCCTCGAACTCGATCCGCATGGTCGAGGTCGCCAAGCAGGCCGGCGTCCCCGCCGCGTACCTGGTGGACTTCGCGAGCGAGATCGACGAGAGCTGGCTGGAGGGCGTGACCTCGGTCGGCCTCTCCTCCGGCGCCTCCGTGCCCGACGTGCTGGTCCAGGAGGTCCTGGAGTGGCTGGCGCAGCGCGGCTACCTCGACGTGGAGCTCGTGAAGACCGCCGACGAGACCCTCACCTTCTCGCTCCCCAAGGAGCTCCGCCGCGACCTGCGCGCCGAGGCCGCCGAGCTCGTCAAGGAGTAGGACCGCGCCCGGGCCCTTACCGTGAGTCCATGAACGTCTTCGGAGTGGACATCGGCGGCTCGGGCATCAAGGGCGCCCCCGTGGACCTGGGGCGCGGCGCGCTCGCCGAGGAGCGGCACAAGGTCCTCACCCCGCAGCCCGCGACGCCCCAGGACGTCGCGGGCTGTGTCGCGGAGGTCGTGGCGCACTTCGGCTGGAGCGGCCCGGTCGGCGTCACCTTCCCCGGCGTCGTCACCGGCAGTACGGTCCGTACCGCCGCCAACGTCGACGCCTCCTGGATCGGCACCGACGCTGGCGCCCTGATCAGCGGGGCCCTCGGAGGGCTCCCGGTCACCGTCCTCAACGACGCCGACGCGGCCGGCATCGCCGAGATGACCTTCGGCGCGGGCCGGGGCCGCACCGGCACGGTGATCCTGCTGACCCTCGGCACCGGCATCGGCTCCGCCGTCTTCACCGACGGCCGCCTGGTCCCCAACACGGAGCTGGGCCACCTGGAGCTCAAGGGCCACGACGCCGAGAAGCGCGCCTCCTCGAAGGCGCGCGAGGACGAGGAGCTGACCTGGGAGCACTGGGCGACGAAGCGGCTCGGGAAGTACCTGGCCCACGTCGAGATGCTCTTCTCCCCGGAGCTGTTCATCCTCGGCGGGGGAGTGAGCCGCAAGGCCGACAAGTTCCTGCCCTACCTGTCGGACGGCATCCGCGCCGAGATCGTCCCGGCGGAACTGAGGAACGACGCGGGGATCGTCGGCGCGGCGATGGCGGCGCGGGCGGCGGCGATCCGCTAGGGCGTATGGACGCGGACGGTACGGCTACGGGGCCGGGCGCCGGTTGCGCGTGGGGCGCGGACGGGGCCCGGGACCGGGGCCGGGGCGGGGCCCGGGTCCGGCCGGGCCGCGGGGGGCGCCACCCGCGTTCCCGGCGGCACCCGTAGTGGGCGGACGCCGTCGCCGCCCCATGTCCCGTACCTTCCGGACGCTCGCGATGACCCCGGCGATCAGGGTGCCCCCGTACAGCCAGCCGGCGTGCACGGCGAGGGCGGTGACCACGGCCATGGCCTGGCCGCCGAAGCCGCCGGTGCCGCCCGCGATCGGGACGACGCCGACGGCGAAGGCGATGGGGACGGCGATCGGCGCGGTGACCAGGTCGGCGGTACGGACCCAGAGCGCGGTGAGCGCGCTCACGGGCAGGAACAGCAGGCCGAACGCCAGCGGTGAGCCGTCCAGGAGCAGCCAGTCCAGGAAGCCGACGACGAGCATCGCGGCGGAGGCGAAGAGCCCCGCGCCGAGCCCGGTGAGCCGGGGCGAGGGCAGCCGCCGCAGGGCCTGCACCACGGGCGGCGCGGGCCGCCGCGCGGCAGCCGGGGTGCCGACCCGGTAGACGGTGGCCGCGCCTGTGCCGGCCCCCTCCACCTCCACGAGCGCGCCGGGCGGTGTGAGACCGGGCGGCGGGAGAGGGGTCTGGGGCCGTCGGCGGCCTTGCGGCTGACTTGTCCTGTGCTGCTCCACCTCACCAACGTAGGTCGGGACGCGCCGGGAGGGGTCCGGGACACGCCCTTTGGGTGACCTTGGGGCCGCAGTTCGACCGAAGTCGACCGAACTCGGCCGAAGCCCGTCCCCGGCGGCCGGTGAGGCCCGCGCCGGACCCCCCGTAAACTGGGGGATCGACCCATCATCCGTATCTAGGGAAGTCGCCACCGTGTCGCTCACGATCGGAATCGTCGGTCTGCCGAATGTCGGCAAGTCGACCCTGTTCAACGCCCTGACCAAGAACGACGTGCTGGCGGCCAACTACCCGTTCGCCACGATCGAGCCGAACGTCGGTGTCGTCGGTGTCCCCGACGCCCGCCTGACCAAGCTCGCCGAGATCTTCGCCTCGCAGCGCGTCCTCCCTGCCACGGTCGACTTCGTCGACATCGCCGGCATCGTGCGCGGCGCGAGCGAGGGTGAGGGCCTGGGCAACAAGTTCCTGGCGAACATCCGCGAGTCCGACGCGATCTGCCAGGTCATCCGCGCCTTCAAGGACGAGAACGTCGTGCACGTCGACGGCAAGGTCTCGCCGAAGGACGACATCGAGACGATCAACACCGAGCTGATCCTCGCGGACCTCCAGACGATCGAGAAGGTCCTCCCGCGCCTCCAGAAGGAGATGCGGATCAAGAAGGACACGGCGCCCAAGGTCGCGGCGGTCGAGGCGGCCCAGGCGATCCTGGAGAAGGGCGACACCCTCTTCTCGCAGGGCATCGTCCAGGGCTCGGAGAAGGCGGAGCTGCTCCACGACCTCCACCTCCTGACCACCAAGCCCTTCCTCTACGTCTTCAACGTCGACGAGGACGAGCTGACGGACGACGCCTTCAAGGCGGAGCAGAGCGCGCTGGTCGCCCCGGCCGAGGCGATCTTCCTCAACGCCAAGCTGGAGCAGGACCTCGCCGAGCTCGACGAGGAGGACGCCATGGAGCTCCTCCAGTCCGTAGGCGCCGAGGAGCCCGGCCTCGCCACCCTCGCCCGCGTCGGCTTCGACACCCTCGGCCTCCAGACCTACCTCACGGCAGGCCCCAAGGAGTCCCGCGCCTGGACCATCAAGAAGGGCGCCACGGCCCCCGAGGCGGCCGGCGTCATCCACACCGACTTCCAGAAGGGCTTCATCAAGGCCGAAGTCATCTCCTTCGCCGACCTCGTAGCCACCGGCTCGGTAGCCGACGCCCGAGCCGCCGGCAAGGCCCGCATGGAAGGCAAGGAATACGTCATGCAGGACGGCGACGTGGTGGAGTTCCGCTTCAACGTGTGACCGCCAGAAGGGGCCGACTCCTAAGGGAGTCGGCCCTTTCGTGTTCCTCGGGTGGGATCAGGTGTCGTAGACGGTGGAGCGGTGACCGACGTGGATGACCCAGATCACCAGTTCTCCGTTGTCGATCGTGTAGACGACGCGGTAGTCGCCGACGCGTAGGCGGCGTCGTTCCGGCTGGGATACGAGTGCGGTCGTGTTGAACCCGAGGGGGTCGGTCTCCAGCTCGGCCAGCTTGGCCAGGATGCGCAGCGCCATGTCGCGGGGGATCTTGCGGAGCTCGGACTGCGCCTCGGGGCGGAAGACGGTTCGGTACTCACTCACCGCGCGCCAGCGTCTCCCTCATGATGTCCTCGATCGGGATGCCGGGTGCCGGGTCGGCCATGCGCTCGTCGATGATCCGGTTGATCTCGCGCTCTTCCCACTCCTGGTACTTGCGCAACACCTCGATGGAGACGATGGCGGCTACCTGCCTGCCCCGGCGCGTGATCACGGTGGGGACGTCGTCGCGATCGGCGCGCTCCACGACCTCAGCCAGGTGGGCGCGTACGTCGCGGATGGACTCTATGGGCAGCGGCTGCGTCATGCGCTCAAGAGTACCGAGTGTCCCATGTGTACACCATGTGCGCCGGCGGGCGGGTGTGGGGGCTGCCGGTTCTTCGGTGTGTTGGTTTCGGCCTAATCGGGGGTGGCTTGGGGATCGGTGCAGGTGGGGGGTGGGGTGGCGCGTATTGTCTTGGGCGGGGGAGTGGCGGACGCGGAGGTGCGGGTGGAGTTTCGGCTGCTCGGGTCTGTCGCGGTGGTGACGGAGGGTGGGGACGTCGGGCCGGGGCCGGCCAAGCGGACCAGCTTGTTGGCGGCGTTGTTGCTGCGTCCCAATACCGCCGTGAGTGTGGCGGGGCTGCTGGACGTGTTGTGGGAGGGTGAGCCTCCTACGCATGCCAGGACCGTGCTCCAGGGGCATGTCTCGCGGCTGCGGGCGCTGCTCGCCGCGCACGGGGCGGAGGCGTACGGGGTCGAGCTCGCCACGCAGGGGTCGGCGTATCTGCTGCGGATGCCGGAATCGCTGGTCGACGCGCACCGGTTCGAGGAGCTGGTGGGGCTCGCGGGGGCGCAGCGGCATGCCGCCGACAGCGTGCGGATGTTGCGTGAGGCGCTGTCGTACTGGCAGGGGCCCGCGCTCACCGGCACCGTGCCGAGCGGGCCGCTGGAGGCCGCCGCCACCGCGCTGGAGGAGCTGCGGCTCACCTCGGTCGAGGCGTTGGCGGAGGCGTACGGGAAGCTGGGCGAGCACGGCCGTGCCGCCGCCGTCCTGCGGACCGAGGCCGTCGCGCACCCGCTGCGCGAGTCGTTGGCCGCCGCGCTCATGACGGCGCTGGCGCGGGCCGGACGCCGCTCGGACGCCCTCGACTGGTACCACCGCACCCGCCGCCTCCTCGCCGAGGAATTGGGAGTGGATCCGGGCGGGGTGCTGAGCGAGACGTACGCGGGGCTGCTGCGGGAGCCGGGGGCCGTCCCGGCGCCGGCGGCGGTTCCCGAGCCGCCGGTGCCCGACGCCGCCGTCGTCCCCGAGCTGCTGCCGCGGGCGCCGCGCGGGTTCACCGGGCGGGAGGCCGAGGCCGCGGTGCTCGACCGGGCGGCCGGCGGCGGCGATGGGCCCGTCTGCCTGGTGACCGGGCCCGCCGGGGTCGGCAAGACGGCGTTCGCCGTGCACTGGGCGCACCGGCGGCGGGCCGGCTTCCCCGACGGGCGGCTCTTCGCCGACCTGCGCGGCTTCAGCGACACCCCCGCACCCGAGACCGGCGTCGTCCTGCGCGAGTTCCTGCTCGCGCTCGGCGTGCCGCAGCAGCGGGTGCCGGAGACCGCCGTCGGGCGCGGCGCGCTCTTCCGCAGCCTCACCGCCGGCCGCCGGATCCTCGTCGTCCTCGACAACGCCCGCTCCTCCGAGCAGGTCAGGCCGCTGCTGCCCGGCGGCGAGGCGTGCGTGACCGTCGTGACCAGCCGGGACCGGCTCGGCGGCCTGATCGCCTCCGACGCGGCCCGCCCGGTGCCGCTCGACCAGCTCCCGCCGGACGCCGCGACCGCGCTCCTCGCGACCGTGCTCGGCGAGGCGCGGGTCGCCGCCGAGCCGGAGGCCGCCGCCCGCCTCGCCGGACTCTGCGACGGGCTGCCGCTCGCCCTGCGCGTCACGGCCGCCCGGCTCGCCGAACGCCCGGGCCGGTCCCTCGGCGCGATGGTCGGCGAACTCGCCTGCGAGCAGGGCAGGCTAGCCCTCCTCGACGTGGAGGACGTCGGCGTCTCCGCCGCCCTCCGCCTCACCGTGCAGCAGCTGCCCGAGTCCGCCGCCCGCGCCTTCCGCGCCCTCGGCCTGCACACCGGCTCCGACCTGGACCACTTCGCCGCCGCCGCGCTCACCGGCACCACGCCCGCGCGGGCCTCCGCCGACCTCGAACGGCTCGCCGCCGCCCACCTCCTCACCGAGGCGGTGCCCGGCCGCTGGACCCCGCACGACCTCGTCCGCCTGTACGCGCGCGGACTCGCCCCGCAGGCCGACCCGGAGGGGCTGCGCCGGCTCCTCGACCACTACCTGTACACCGGCCTCGCGGCCGACGCGGCCGCCGAACCCGGCTCGCAGCCCTGCTACGCGCTCCCCGCCGACGCCCGCCGGCCCGCCGCGATCCCGGAGTTCGAGGGGCGCTCCGCCGCCCTGGACTGGTACGTGGCCGAGCGCCCCGCCCTGGAGGGGGCCGTGGCCGCCTCCGCCGCGCTCGGGCTGCACGACCGGGCCTGGCGGCTCGCCGTCGTGGCCTGGCCGCTGATGCTCATGCGCCTCCAGGACGGCTGGACCCCGCTCCTGGAGGCGGGGGTGGCCGCGGCCGACGCGGCCCGCGACCCCGACGCGCAGTCCCGGACGCGGGCGCTGCTCGGCTGGATCCTGCACGAGGAGGGGCGGCACGAGGAGGCGCTCGCCCACCTGGAGAAGGCACCCGGGTACGCCGCCCTGGCCGGCGACCCGGTCAGCGAGGCCATCGCCGTCGTCAACCACGCCGCCGTCCTCGACGCCACCGGCGACCACGGCCGGGCCCGCGCCCTGATGACGCAGGCCGTCGCCCTCGCCGACCGGACCGGACACCCGTCCACGCAGGTGCTGACCCTCCAGCACCTGGCCGCGCACTGCCTGGGGGCGGGGGAGTACGAGGACGCGCTGGCGCACATCCTTCGCGCCGGGGAACTCGTCGCGCCCGACGCCGTCGTCGTCCAGGCCCAGTTGCGGATCGTCCGGGGCGAGGCGCTGGCCGGCATCGGACGGGTCGAAGAGGCCGCCGACCAGCTGGAACGCGCCGCCGCCGACGCCGAGGCGGCCGGTTTCCGGGAGGGCTCGGCGCGGGCGACGGAGGGGCTCGCGCGGCTGACGGCGGGGCGTTAGCGATACGCAAGCGGGACGGAAGCGCGGGAGCGGAGGCTGTACGCGGCGACGACCGACCGCCGCCGCACGCTCAGCTTCGAGCTCCGCTTCACGCTCCCCGGGGGAAGACTTCCATGCGTACGTCTCACAGCAGGACCAGGCCCAGGACCAGCTCCAGGACCGCTTTTCTCGTTGCCGTCGCCGCCGCCTCGCTCGGCCTGACGGCCTGCGGCGGCGGGGGCGAGGGCGCGAGGGACGCCGGTAGCGCGATGGCGACGCAGCAGCCGACGGGCCCGGAGACCACGACGGGCGCGGAGACCACGACGGATGCGACCGCCACCCCCACCCCCACCCAGGCCACCCCCACCCCGGCCACCCCCACCCCGGCCACCCCCGCCCCGGCCACCCCCACCCAGGGCACAGCAGGCTCCGCCCCCGACGCCAAGACGCCCGTCTGCGCCCACGGCGACGTGAAGATCACCGCGGCGAAGGCCGACGAGGTGCCGACCGAGCACATCGTCCTCACCGCCACCAACACCTCGGCCCGCGCCTGCCGCCTCCTCGGCCACCCGCTCCTCGCCTTCGGCGCGATCCAGACGGCGAAGGACGTCCCGCCGGTCGCCAAGAGCAAGCCGGCCGCCCCGGTCGTCCTGGACCCCGGCGCCCCCGCGTACGCCAACGTCCGCGTCTCCGCCGGCGGCGTGCACGAGGACAACAAGGTGGTGAAGGAGTTCACGGTGAACCTCCTCGCCGCGGACGGTCCGGCCGAGGGCAGCGTCGTGGTCGCCGCTCCCGAGGGCGGCATCGCCGTCGACGAGGCCATCGCCAAGACGGGGTACTGGACGCCCGAACTCCGCAACGGAGCCGACGAGTTCTGACCGGGGAAGGGCCGACAGGCATCCCCTCCCGCGTGTATCACGGCGGTGAATTCCCGTCCGCCGGGCGGGAGTCGGGCCCGGCGCCCCAGGCGCGGAGCTTCGCAGGTGAGGAGCCCCGCGCCCGCCCTCCCGAAGCTACCGAACAGTCATGTCCGATCTACGGCACGGGAATTGAGGCGGCGCGGTTCCTCTTGCGTGATTCCTATGGATCGGTCAATCTTTCGGCGACGACAGGGCGGCGGAGTCGTGAAGGTCCGCGCCGGACCGTACACATTCTTGTCATGCCCCTGTCGTGAGTGATGGTCACTCGGGCTCCACCCCCACGGGAGCACCCCCCACGAGGAGGACACCTCACATGGCAGTGATGCGCGCATCGCGTCGCCGGATCTCCACCGCCGCGGCCATAGCCGTCGCCGCGCTCGCCCTCGGTTCGCTCTCCGCCCTCCCCGCCACGGCCGCTCCGGCGGCCGCGGAGGGCGTCATCGAGAACGCCGGGGCCGAAGGCACCATCCCGGGCAGCTACATCGTCACCCTCCACGAGTCCGCCCCGGCCGAGACCGCCAAGGGCCGGGCGGTTCCCGGCAAGTTCGGCGCCAAGATCAAGCGGACGTACACCTCGGCGGTGAACGGGTACGCGATCGAGCTCTCCGAGGCGCAGGCCAGGAAGCTCGCCGCGGACCCGGCCGTGAAGTCCGTCGTCCAGAACCGCGTCTTCACCGTCGACGCCACCCAGCCCTCCCCGCCGTCCTGGGGCCTCGACCGGATCGACCAGAAGGCCCTCCCGCTGAACCAGAGCTACACGTACCCGGACAGCGCGGGCCAGGGCGTCACCGCGTACATCATCGACACCGGTGTACGCATCAGCCACAGCGACTTCGGCGGGCGCGCCGCCAACGGCTACGACGCCATCGACAACGACAACACCGCCCAGGACGGGCACGGCCACGGCACCCACGTCGCCGGTACGGTCGCGGGCTCCTCGTACGGCGTCGCGAAGAAGGCGAAGATCGTCGGCGTCCGCGTCCTCGACAACAACGGCTCCGGCACCACCGAGCAGGTCGTCGCCGGCATCGACTGGGTGACGCGGAACGCGGTCAAGCCGGCCGTCGCCAACATGAGCCTCGGCGGCGGCGTCGACACCGTCCTCGACCAGGCCGTACGCAACTCGATCGCGGCCGGCATCACCTACGCGGTCGCGGCGGGCAACGACAACTCCAACGCCTCCAACTACTCCCCGGCGCGCGTCACCGAGGCCATCACCGTCGGCTCCACGACCAGCACCGACGCCCGCTCCAGCTTCTCCAACTACGGCAGCGTCCTGGACATCTTCGCCCCGGGCTCCTCCATCAAGTCGGCCTGGAACACGAACGACACGGCCACCAACACCATCTCCGGCACCTCCATGGCCACCCCGCACGTGGCCGGCGCCGCCGCGCTCCACCTCGCCGCCAACCCGACGGCCACCCCGGCACAGGTCTCCACGGCCCTCACCACCGCCGCCACGCCGAACGTCGTCACCAGCCCCGGCAGCGGCTCCCCGAACAAGCTCCTGTTCGTCGGCGGGGGCGGCACCACCCCGCCGCCCGGACCGAAGTTCGAGAACACCGCCGACCACGCCATCGCCGACAACGCGACCGTCGAGTCCCCGGTCACCGTCAGCGGCGTCCCCGGCAACGCGCCCTCGACCCTCCAGGTCCCGGTGAACATCGTCCACACCTACATCGGCGACCTCCAGGTCCAGCTGATCGCCCCCGACGGCACGGCGTACACGCTGAAGGGCTTCGGCACCGGCGGCAGCTCGGACAACATCAACACCACCTACACCGTGAACGCCTCCTCGGAGGTCGCCAACGGCACGTGGAAGCTCCGCGTCACGGACAACGCGAACGCCGACACCGGCAAGATCGACTCCTGGGCCCTCCAGTTCTGACCCAGTGACCCAGTGATCCAGTGACCCAGTGACCCGGTGATCAGGGTTCCGGCCCGCTGACCCGAGTTCCGGCCCAGTGATCCGAGGGGCGGCCACCACCCGGTGGCCGCCCCTTCGGCGTGCCCCGCGTCGCCGGGGCGTCATCCGGACCACGTACGATGCGCGCGCCGCCCGATCGTCTGTTCGCCCCCGCCCCAACAGGAGCCCCGTACCCGTGGAGCCGACCCCGCCGTCCCAGCCCACCCCGCCGCCTCAGGGGCCCCAGCCGTCCGTGCCGGCGGCGCCCGCCGCGTACCCGACGCCAGGCCCGTACGCCGCGCCGGGGCCGTACACCTCACCCGGCATGCCCTACGCGGGCGTGCCGGGCCCGTACGGGCCCTACGGGCAGCCGGCGGCGACCACCAACGGGCTCGCCGTCGGGTCGCTCGTCAGCGGGATCGTCTGCTGTCTGCCGCCGCTGGGGCTCGTCCTCGGCGTCTTCTCGCTGCGGCAGATCAAGAAGCGGGGCCAGGGCGGCAAGGGGATGGCGGTCGCCGGCATCGTGCTCTCCTCGATCAGCACCCTGCTCGTCGTCCTCGGGCTGGTCACCGGGCAGATCCAGGAGGGCGTGAGCGCGTTCCGGGACGGCATGCGGGAGGCCGCCTCCGCGCGCATGCCGATGGAGCTGCGGACCGGGGAGTGCTTCCTCGACGACACCGAGGACGGCGACTACACCCTCGGCGTCCAGGTCGTCGACTGCGCCGAACCCCACGACGCCGAGGTCACCGGCCGCTTCGAGGTCACCGGCTTCGACGCGTGGCCCGGCGAGCGGAAGCTGGAGGAACTCGGCGAGAAGCGCTGCGACGCGATGATCGCCACCTATGTGCGGGACACCTGGTCGCTGACCGAGGAGACGTGGAGCCTGTACTACTTCCCTGACCGGCAGGCGTGGCGCGAGGGCGAGCACCGCATCGCCTGCGGCGTCGGCGGCGAGGAGAGGACCACGGGCTCGCTGCGCTCCGACGCGACCACGCTCGACGCCGGGCAACTGGCCTTCCTCACGCACGTGAACCCCATCGAGGAGGCCATCCTCGGGGAGCCGGAGGACGACCCGGAGGACGACATCGAGGCCAACCGCGCCTGGGCCGCCGACGTGCGCGCCGCGATCGACTCGGCCCGCTCCGGACTCCGCGGGCGCACCTGGGAGCAGTCCGCGCGCGCCCCCATGACCGCGTACCTGAAGAGCCTGGACTCCGCCTCGAAGGAGTGGGCGAAGCTCGCGCGCGCCGAGGACGCCGAGTCGTTCTGGAGCGCCTACGACCGCGCCTGGGACGAACTCCCGGAAGACGGCAGCACCGACATCCGCAAGGCCCTCGACCTCACCCACACACCCCCGCCGATCCCGGGCGACCACAGCTCCGCCTGACCGGGCGAGGACGCGGGCAGGCGTACGTGGGCGGGGCCCGGCATACGTGGACGGGGCCGGGGCTCCTTCGAGGAGCCCCGGCCCCGTCGTGTGCGGACCGGGTGGTGCCGGGGGGCGGGGCCCGGGGCGGGGACGGCGGCCCGTGACCAGCCGCCGTCCCGTGCTCCGGGGCGCCGTCGCCGGCGGTCCGGTCCGCGCCCCGCGGGGCCGCCGGGCGGGGCGGCTCCGCGGGGAGCGGGTGGTTCAGCGGCGGGTGAGGCCGCGGTCGATGGCGCCGATCAGCTCGCCGTCGGCGGTGTCGCCGTCCAGCGACCAGACCATCGCGCCGGCGAGCCCGTGGGTGCGGACCCAGTTCGCCTTGGTGCGCAGCACCGACGGGTCGTCATAGGTCCACAGGGTGGTGCCGTCGAAGAGCCAGGCGTGCCCGTTCCGGTGGCCCCGGTAGAGCTTGTACGTCCCCGAGTCCGCGAGCTTCTTGAGGTTCTTGTAGTCCTCGGAGCCGGGCGCCCAGGTCGCCGGGGCGGGCCCGGTCGCGGGCTGGCCGAGGCCGTCGCCGCCGCCGGTCACGCCGGTCCAGCCCTGGCCGTAGAACGGCATGCCGACCACGAGCTTGTGCGCCGGGGCGCCGCGCCGCAGCCAGGACTTGACGGTCCCCTCGACGCTCCAGTCGTTCTTGGCGAAGAGCGCGGACTGCTGGTTGGCGGTCGTCTCGCCGGAGACGTGGAAGTCGTAACCCTGGAGGTTCACGAAGTCGAAGTCCCGCATGATCTTGGCGACTTCGAAACCCGCGTCGATCTTGGCGGGGGCGGTGGGCACGTACGCGCTGAGCTCGTAGTGCTTGCGCTTCGGCAGCGAACGCCCGTACGCGTCCAGCTGGTTGCGGAACTCCCGTACCAGCGCGGTGAAGTTGACCTTGTCCTCGGGCCGGATGATGTTGCCCGGGTTGCCCTCGGAGCCGGGCCACTCCCAGTCGAGGTCGATGCCGTCGAAGACGCCGGCGGCCGCTCCGGCGCCGCCCCGGGCGCCGTCCTGGGGGAGGTTGCCCTTGATGTACAGGTCGATGCAGGAGGAGACGAGGGCCTTGCGCGAGGCCGGGGTGCGCACGGCGTCGGAGAAGTACGCCGAACCGCTCCAACCGCCCAGCGAGATCATGACCTTGAGGCCGGGGTGCTTGGCCTTCAGCTCGCGCAGCTGGTTGAAGTTTCCGGCGAGCGGCTGCTCCGCGGTGTCGGCCGAGCCGTCCACGGAGGTGGCGGCGTCGACCGGGCGCACGTAGTCGGCCCAGGGGTCGGAGCCCGGGACGGGTCCGATGACGCACTTGCCGGCCTTGTCGACGATGCCGAAGGCGTAGTTGATGTGGCTGAGCTTGGCCGCGGAGCCGCTCGTCTCCAGGTCCTTGACCTGGAAGTTCCGTCCGTAGATGCCCCATTGGGTGAAGTAGCCGACCCGCTTGAGGGCGTGCTCGGCGGCGGGCGGCCGGTGGTCGGGGCGGGGGTGTGCGTCGGCGGCGGGGGCCAGCGTGGCGAGGAGGCCGAGAGCGGCGGCGGCAGCCGTGCCGAGGGTCAGCTTGGTCAGGACTCTGGGACGCATGGGCTCGTTCCTGTGGAGGCGGGATGGAGCGTGCGAGGGGGAGTGCTCGGGGGAGTGCTCGGGCGCCGGTGAGGCGGTGCGCAGCAGGAAGCTATTGGTCCAGACCAATAGGGGTCAAGGGGTTGTGCGGCATCGATCGCCCTTCATCACTTCGGGTGAAACTCTGGCCCATGCTTGCGGATGGCCACAGTCGGTTGTCAGGCTGTAGCTGTCTGTCAACCTGAGGGGAGTGTCCAGTGACGTTCGGTGAGCAGCCCGCCTATTTGCGCGTGGCGAGCGATCTGCGGGAGAAGATCGCCAACGGCTCGCTCCCGCCGCATACCCGTCTCCCCTCGCAGGCGCGCATCCGCGAGGAGTACGGGGTGTCGGACACCGTCGCGCTGGAGGCCCGCAAGGTGCTCATGGCCGAGGGGCTCGTCGAGGGCCGCTCCGGCTCGGGGACGTACGTGCGGGAGCGCCCGGTGCCCCGCCGGGTCGCTCGCTCCGGCTACCGGCCCGCCGGCGGCGCCACCCCCTTCCGGCAGGAGCAGGCCGTCGAGGGCGCGCGCGGCACCTGGGACGCGAGCAGCGAGCAGGAGGAGGCGGGCGGGGAGATCGCCGCGCGGCTCGGCATCGAGCCCGGCGACCGCGTGATGCGCACCCGGTACGTCTACCGGGACGGCGGCGAGGCCATGATGGTCGCCACCTCCTGGGAGCCGCTCGCCGTCACCGGCCGCACCCCCGTGATGCTCCCCGAGGAGGGTCCGCTCGGCGGCTGCGGCGTGGTCGAGCGGATGGCGGCGATCGACGTCGTCGTGGACAACGTGGTGGAGGAGGTCGGCGCCCGCCCCGGCCTCGCCGAGGAACTGCTCGTCCTCGGCGGCGTCCCCGGCCATGTGGTCATGGTCGTCGAGCGCACCTTCTATGCCTCCGGCCTCCCCGTGGAGACCGCCGACGTGGTGGTGCCCGCCGACCGCTACCGCCTCTCGTACCACCTCCCGGTCCGCTAGGACCTGCCCGGGGCCGCGCCCCGGAGTTGACGGCACATCAGGACGACACGTCGGAACGGCACATCAGGACGGCACATCAGACGGCCCTCTCCGCCCGGCACCGCCGGGCGGAGAGGGCCGTCCGGCATGTGGCCTTCGGCCGCCTTCCGATGCTTCCCGGCCGATCCGTATCTCTTGGTGAAAATCCGTATCCGCTGTGTGAAGGTCAGGCGTAAGCTCAGGCATATGCGGATTGCGGTTTCCCGGAGATCCTTGGTGACGCCTGGCCCGGCGGAGGGAGAAGCCTGATGACCGACAGCGGCCCCGTCCATCCGTGGCTCGTGATACGGCAGGACGACAACGGCAACCGCTACCGGGTCGGCCGGTACGCGACGCAGGACGAAGCCCAGAAGATCGTGGACACGCTCGATTCCCGCGGCCACAAGCAGATCTACTGGGTCGAGCACGTCGCCCCCACCGGCTGACGCCCGGCTACCCTCGCGGGCATGACCCACAGCACTGCACACCACGGCACCGGACCCGGCCAAGGGACCGGTGCCGTGGTCGTCGTCGCGGCCGCCCTCCTCGACGGCGGCCGGCTGCTCGCCGCCCGCCGCAGCGCCCCCGCCGACCTCGCCGGCCGCTGGGAGCTGCCCGGCGGAAAGGTCGAGCCCGGCGAGCGCCCCGAGGACGCCCTCGTCCGCGAACTGCGCGAGGAGCTCGGCGTCGAGACCGAGCCCGGCGAGCGGATCCCCGGCGAATGGCCCCTCAAGCCCGGTTACGTCCTCCGGGTGTGGACCGCCCGCCTCCTCTCGGGCGAACCCCGGCCGCTGGAGGACCACGACGCGCTGCGCTGGCTCGCCCGCCACGAACTGGACACCGTGGACTGGCTCGACCAGGACCGCCCGGCGGTCGCGGAGGCGGCGCGCAGACTCCCGGTCGCGCGCCCCTAGACCCGGCGTACGCCCGGTTCCCTACGCCGTTCGTGCCACCGTGCGCCCACAGCCGCCCCCCGGGTGGATATTTCGCACCGAATAACGGGTATGTCCCCATTGGTCCCTCGGGAGAGGGTGATCCTCTTCCTGCTGAACCACGCTTGGGGAAGTGATCGGGTGTGATCGACACCGACGGCGTCCGCGCCGAGTGGAACTTCCCGGCGGAGGCCGACGCGGTGCGCACCGCACGCCACGCCGTGCGCGAGACGCTCCGCTCCTGGGAGGTCGACGCGGCCGTCGGTGACATCGCCGTCCTGCTGGTCAGCGAGCTGGTCACCAACTCCCTGAGGTACGCCTCGGGGCCCATCGGGGTACGGATCCTGCGGGCCGAGGGCGCCGCCACGGACCCGCCCCGGCACTCCGCGCTCCTCGTGGAGGTCTCCGATCCGCTTCCGGATCCGCCCACCGAGCGGCCCGCGGGACCCGACGACGAAGGGGGCCGCGGGCTCGGTCTCGTGGCCTGTTCCGCACGCCGCTGGGGGACCCGGCAGGGCAGCGCCGGGAAAACCGTATGGTTCGAGCTGGCTCTCCCTGGTGAGTAAAGAGAGAGGGACGACGATCACCGGAGCGGGTCGCGAGCCGACCGAGACCACCCTGTGATCGTGGACGTCGTGCCGCCGGGGCCCGCCGTGTTGAATACTGCGGGCATGGCCGGTCCGGTGCGGTGAGCTGGAGGGGACGGTCGCGTGAGCGAGATATCCGAGACGACGGGCGGCGTCGTGTGGCAGAGCAGCCCGCCCGGTTCGATCTACGACTACATCCGGGTCGCCTCCTTCTCCCTCGGGCCCGACGGACGCGTCGACCAGTGGAGCCGCCGGGCGGCGGACCTCTTCGGAGTGCCCGCCCAGGAGGCCAGGGGCAAGGACCCCGTCGAGGCGTTCATGCCCGCCGAGCTGCGGGATCGCGGCCACCGGCGGGTCAAGGAGGTCCTCGACGGGCGCGAGTGGACCGGCCTCGTCCCGTTCCGCATCCCCGGCCAGGCCGGGCCCCCCGGGCAGGAGTCGCCGCACGGCATCGCCGAGATGTACGTGATGCCGAGCGAGACCGAGACCGGCGAGCGGGCCGCGCTGTGCATCGTCGTCGATGTCCGGGCCCTGCGGCGGATCGAGACCGACCTCGCCGCCTCCCAGGCGATTTTCGGCCAATCGCCCTTCGGCTTCCTCCTCTTCGGCACCGACCTCACCGTCAAGCGCGCCAACCAGCGCTTCGCCGCCGTCTTCGGCGGGGACGCCGACGACCACCGCGGCCGGAACGTCCACGACTACCTCGCCAAGCCCGAGGCCGACCGGATGACCGCCGCGCTGCGCCGCGTCCTGGAGACCGGGGAGTCCGTCAACGACCTCCGGATCACCGGAGCCGCCCCCGGCGCCCGGATCCGCCGCCACTGGTCCATCAACCTCTACCGGGTGCACAGCGGCTCCGGCCGCCCGATCGGCGTCGCCGGCCTCGGCATCGACGTCACCCGCCGGCAGAGCGCCGCCCGCGAGGCCGCCAGCGCCCGCCGCAACCTCGCCCTCCTCAACGAGGCGGGAGCCCGTATAGGCAACTCCCTCGACCTGGAGGCCACCGCCCGCGAACTCCTCGACGTCGCCGTCCCCGGCTTCTGCGACCTCGCCTCCGTCGACCTCTACCAGGGCCTCCTCACCGGCGACGAGGCCCCGCCCGGCCGCTGGGGCAGCTCCCACGACGTCGGCTACGGCGCGGGCAGCGCCGAACTGCGCCGGGTCGCCTTCGCCAGCGCCGTATCCGACACCCCCCTCAGGACCGAAGAGGGCCACGGACCGGCCGGCGACGGCGGCGGACCCGTCCCCATCGAGGTCGGCGCCGTCCACCGCTATCCCTTCAACTCGCCCGCCGCCGGGGCCCTGCGCACCGGCCGGGTCCGCACCGTGCCCGGCGGCGACGGCGACCTCGTCCACTCCACCCTCGCCGTCCCGATGGTCGCCCACGACACCGTCGTCGGCCTCGTGCGGTTCTCCCGCGCCAAGGGGAGCGAACCCTTCGGCGACCGCGACCGGGCCCTCGCCGTGGAGCTGGCCGCCCGCGCCGCCGTCTGCATCGACAACGCGCGCCTCTACCGCCGCGAGCACGAGCGGGCCCTCATCCTCCAGCGCAGCCTGCTCCCGCCCGGCGACCCCGAGGCCGCCGGCCTCGACATCGCCTGCCGCTACCTCCCCGGCACCGACGCCGCCGAGGTCGGCGGCGACTGGTTCGACGTCATCGAACTCCCCGGCCACCGCACCGCCCTCGTCATCGGCGACGTCATGGGCCGCGGCCTGCGCGCCGCCGTCGCCATGGGCGAACTGCGCACCGCCGTCCGCACCCTCGCCCAGCTCGACCTCGAACCCGCCGAGGTCCTCTCCCACCTCGACGAGATCGCCCGCGGCCTCGGCGCCCCCATCGGCTCCCAGCAGTCCCGCGCGCACAAGAACCGCGGCCCCGAACTCTCCGAGGTCTACCTCGCCACCTGCGTGTACGCCGTCTACGACCCGGTCACCCGACGCTGCACCTTCGCCAACGCCGGCCACCTCCCGCCCGTCCTCGTCGCCCCCGGCGAGGAGGCGGAGCTCCTCGACGTGCCCCCGGGGATGCCGCTGGGCGTCGGCGGCGAACCCTTCGAGGAGGTCGAGGTCGAACTCCCCGAGGGCTCCCTCCTCGCCCTCTACACCGACGGACTGGTCGAATCCCGCGACCACCCCCTCGACGAGGGCCTCAGCGCCTTCCGGCGGGCCCTCGCCGACCGGGCCCGCCCCCTGGAGGACGTCTGCGACCGGGTCCTCAGCACCCTCGACACCGGCCACGGCGAGGACGACATCGCCCTCCTGATGGCCCGTATCCAGGGACTGCCCGCCGAGGCCGTGGGCGACTGGCGGCTGCCCCGCGAGCCCCGCTCCGTCGGCCGCGCCCGCGAACTCGCCCGCACCCAGCTCAACGCCTGGGGGCTCGACGGGCTCGTCGACACCGTCGAACTCCTCGTCAGCGAGCTCGTCACCAACGCGCTGCGGTACGGCGAGGGCGAGATACGGCTCCGGCTGCTGCGCGACCGCACCCTCGTCTGCGAGGTCTGGGACTCCGGCCTGGTCCAGCCGCGCCGCCGCCGTGCCAAGGACACCGACGAGGGCGGCCGCGGCCTCCAGCTCGTCGGGCTCCTCTCCGCGTCCTGGGGCTCGCGCCGCACCCCGCGCGGCAAGACCGTCTGGTTCGAGCTGGCCCTCCCCGACGGCGGGCCCACGGCGGAACCCACCGTGGACCAGCTCCTCAGCATGTTCTAGGCGCTCCGGAGGCTTCAGGTGCCTCAGGCGGCCTTGAGCGCGGCCAGCCGGGCCGCGACCTCCGCCTCGTCGCCCAGCGTGTCCAGCTGCTCGAACTGCGCGTCGAGCGAGGAGGCGGCCAGCTCCTGCTTGCCCAGCGCCCGCGCCTCCTCCCGGCGCACCTTGTCCTCGAAGCGGCTCAGCTCGCTCGTCGGGTCCAGCACGTCGATGTTCTTCACCGCGTCCATCATCGTGTTCTGCGCCTGCGCCGACCGGGAGCGGGCGACCAGCTCGTCCCGCTTGGCCTGGAGCTCGACCAGTTTGCCCTTCATCTGGTCGAGGCCCGTGGTCAGCTTGCCCACCACCTCGGTCTGGGCGGCGATGGTCGGCTCGGCCGTCCGCGCCTCCTTCTCCGACTGGAGCTGACGGCCCAGCGCGACCTTGGCGAGGTTGTCGAAGCGGTCCGCCTCCGCCGCCTGCCCGCCCGTCCGCAGCTCGTCCGCCTTCCGGCTCGCCGCCAGGGCCTTCCCGCCCCACTCGGCCGCCGCCGCCACGTCCTCCGCGTGGTCCTGCTCCATCAGCCGCAGATTGCCGATGGTCGCCGCCACCGCCTCCTCGGCCTCCGAGATGTTCGCCGAGTAGTCGCGGATCAGCTGGTCCAGCATCTTCTGCGGATCCTCCGCCTGGTCGAGGAGGGCGTTGATGTTCGCCTTCGCCAGCTGGGTGACACGGCCGAGGATGGTCTGCTTGCTCATGCGGTGCTCCTTGAAGGGTGTCGTGGACGTGGAACTCAGAAGCGGCCGCCGCCGCCCCGCCGGCCGCGCGTGCCGCTGCCGCCGAAGCTGCCCGGCCCGCCGCCGAAACCTCCGCCCCCCGAGCCGCCGCCGAAGCCGCCGCCGAAACCGCCCCCATATCCGCCCCCTCCTCTGCCGGAACCCCCGCCGAACAGCCCGCCGAGGATGATGCCGCCGAGCACGGCCCCGCCGAGCCCGCCGCCACCGCTCCCTCCCACTCCTGTTACACCGCCCAGGCCGTTCGGGTTCCCGTACCGGCGCACGTCCTGCTCCGCGAGCTCCTGCGCGCGCCGGGCGAGCGCGTCCGCCTGCCGCGCCTCCGCGAGCGCCCCCTGCGGCTCGTCCGCCGCCAGCGCGCGCGCCTTCTCCAGCCGCCGCTGGGCCTCCGCCAGCCGGGTCCTGGCCTCGCTGCCCACCGCGCCCCGATGCGTCTGGACGTAGTCCGAGGCCGCCCCCAGCTCCGAACGGGCCGTCAGCAGCGCCTGCTCCAGGAGGGCACGGGCCCGCGCGTCACCGGACTCGCGCTCCCGCGCGCCGGCCAGCGCCCCGTCGAGCGCCGCGTCCGCCTCCTCGATCCGGCGCAGCGCGTCCAGGGGGTCGTACCGCCCCGCCTCCCTCGCCCGCCGGACCTCCGCCGCCACCGACTCCGCGCGGGCGATCCGGCCGCGCAGATCGCCCGTCGCGGCGCCCTCGGCGGTCCCTTCGAGCAGGCCGCGGGCCTCGGCGAGGTCGGCGTCCGTCTCGGTGAGGACGCCCGGCAGCCGGCCGACCGCCTCGTCCAGCTCCCGCGCCCGCCGGTCCACCGCCTCGATCAGCCGGGCGGCCTGGTCGACCGCGCCCTCGGCGGCCCGTACGTGCACCGCGGCGGCGCCGGTGTCGCCGTCGTCGACGGACTGGCGGGCCTGGTTGATGTGGGTGGTGGCGAAGACCAGCCGGTCCTTGGCCTGCTCGACGTCACCGGCGACCGGGGAGGCCGCGGACTCCGTGTACCGCTCGCGCATCGCCGCCAGCGCCGCCTCGGCCCCGCCGACCCGGCCGGTCTGCCCGCGGAAGGCCGCCTCGACCGCGGCGAGCGCCTCGGGCGCGGTCCGCTCCAGGGCCCGCAGCCGGTCGAAGTCCTCGGTCTCCGCGTCGAGCCGGGCGTCCGCCTCGGCGCAGCGGCGCAGGATCTCGTCGAGCATCGCGCGCCGGGTGGCCTCGTCCTCGGGGAAGGCGTCGTCGAGCTTCTGCCGGAGCCGGAAGGAGGCGGTCAGCTGCTCCTTGGCGAAGGCCATCGCCTCCTCGAAGGGGCGGGTGGCCTCCTCGCCGAACTGGGCGGTGGCGAAGCCGAGTTCCTCCTGGCTGGTGCGGACGGCGTCGTCGGTGGCGACCAGCGTCCGCCGGGCCTCGCCGTCCAGCTCCTCCAGGGAGGGCTGGGCGGGCTGGCCCCAGCCCTGGTTCCCGCCGCCGCCGGGCGTGGTGCGGGTGGCGGTCCGCCGGCGCCGGCGGGTGTACGCGTACGCCGCGACCGCTCCGGCGCCGCCGAGGAGCGCGACGGGGAGGATCAGGTCGCTCGCGGAGGAGGATCCGGAACCGCCGGAGCCGCCGGGGTCGGCGGGGCCGGGGGTGATCTCCGGGGCGGGGACGGGACGGCCGGCGAGGACGGCGCCGTAGCCGTCGGCCGCGCCGATCGCCGCGCCCGCCCAGTCGTTCGCCCGCAGCGCCGGTTCGATCGCGGTCCTGGCCACGTCGTCGAGCTGGGCCTGGGTGAGGCGGGAGTCGGGGTCGACCGAGTAGCCGTACCGCCGGTCGTGGGTGGCGACGGCGAGCAGTACGTCGTCGAGGCCGAGGCCGTTGCGCTCGGCGGTCGCGTCGGCCCAGTCCTGGCCGGTGCGGCCGGAGAAGTCCCGTACGTAGACGACGAAGAGCTGGAGACGGCGGTCCTCGTAGAGCCGGTCGAGGGCCTCGGCGACCTCGGGGCGCCGGTCGCGCAGGGCGCCCACCCGGTCGAGGATCTGCCCGTCGGAGGGGAGGACGACGGGGTCGTCGGCGCGGGCGCCGGTCGCGGCGGGCGCGACGAGCCACCACGCCGCCACCAGCATCGCGAGCAGGGCTCGGGTGGCTATTCGGGTCACAAAGGGGAGGTTATGTACTGGTTTACGCCTCCGCGACCGGACGCGGGCCCTTCGGAAACCGACCGCCGGGGCGGCGCGTCCCTGTCAGAGCTGATCTCTATGACGCTCTGGGGGAGGGCTCGGGTGAACGGACGACTGAGAAGGATGTGGCGCAAGGGGCGCTGGTGGGTCCTGGGGCTGGTGTTGCTCCTCGTCGTGCCGCCGCTCTTCGGCGCGCTCGCCCTCCGGGTCAGTTACGCGGGCGATCTCCGCGACGACGCGCGCACGCGCGGGAGGGACGCGTACTGGATCGGCCACGCGTGGGTGGACGGCAGGAAGAAGGACGCCGACCTGGAGGCGCTCGCCGCGCGGCTGAAGGGCACCGGCATCAAGGACCTGTACGTGCACGCGGGCCCGCTCGAACACGACGGGACCCTGCCGGCGGAGCGGCATCCGCGCGTGCGGTGGCTGACCGAGGGGGTCCACCGCGTGCTGCCCGGGATCCGGGTCCAGGCGTGGCTCGGGGACATCCTCGCCAACGAGGGGCCGGTCGGTCTGCGGCTCTCCGACGCGGCCTCGCGCTCGGCCGTCGTCGCCTCCGCCCGGCAGGTGCTGGACGCGGGCTTCGACGGCGTCCACTTCGACCTGGAGCCGCTCCAGTCCGGGGACGCCGACTATCTGACGCTCCTGGACGACCTCGGGAGGCTGACGAAGGCGCGGAAGGTGCCGCTGTCCGTCGCCGCCCACCAGATCGATCCGCTGCCGGGGGCGCACTCCGCGCTCGGTCTGTTCGGGGACAACGGGAAGTGGTGGTCGCAGGAGTACTTCGGGGAGGTGGCGCGGCGGGTCGACCAGATCGCGGTGATGTCGTACGACACGTGGATGCCGCTGGAGAGTCTGTACGGCGGGTACGTCGCGCAGCAGACGGCGCTGGCGTTGGAGGTGACGCCGGAGAGCACCGATCTGCTGATGGGGCTGCCCTTCTTCCACGAGGACGATCTGGGGCATCACGAGAGCGCGGAGACGGTGGCGGCGGCGGTGCGGGGCGTCCGTCTGGGCCTCGGCCGCACGGACCCCGGCCGGGAGCGCTTCGGCGTAGCGCTGTACGTCGACTTCGCGGAGGAACCCACAGACTGGACCGCCTACCGCACGTCGTGGTCCCCCCAGAACTGACCCGCCCCCGCACCGCTGCGGCCAGCGGTGCCGCCGCGGCCGGGCCCGCCGTTTCGTCGCGGCCGACCACGCCGCTGGGGCGCTGCCCCCGCACCCCGTTTCGTTGTGGGCGGTCGCGCCGCTGGGGCGGTGCCCACCCCGCGCCCGGGCCTGCGCCGGGCGGCCGCCGTCGTTTCGTTGTGGGCGGCGTGCCGCCGCCGTTTCGTTGTGGGCAATCGTTCCGCTGGGGCGGAACGGGTGGGCACAACGGAACGGCACCCTTCGCGGGTGCTTCCGCTTCTGTTGCCTGGACCCGCACCACGAGTGCACCGACCTTCCGGTGCGGGTTCGGGCGCGGGAAGCCTTGGCCCGGCAGGGGGCGCCGTCCCTGTGCCCACCCGTCCCGCCCTGCGGGACGCCTGCCCACAGGGACGGCGGCGGCGCGGCCCGGCCGCGAGGGTGACGGGGGCGGGGCCCACAGGGACGGCGCCGGCGGGCTGGCCCGGCCACAGGGATGGCGGCAGCGGCGGGCGGCCCGGCCGCAGGGGCCGCGGCGGCAGCCGTCGGGTTGGGCCGCATGGGTGGGTTCTTGGGGGTGGGGCGTCGTGTCGGGGGGGTGGGGGGTGGGGGGTGCCGTTCAGTGGGATGAGCAATAGGTCTGATCATCTCCAAATGGCACAAAACCGGACGAAGGGGTAAAAGTCATGTCCCAGGTCGGCGCCCCCCGGGGAAGGACATGGGCCGGTCCGTCCAGGAGCCCCCGCTCCCGGACACTCCGCTCCGTAGCCACCCTCACCACCGCGGTCCTCACCGTCACCCTCCTCGCCGGATGCAGCTCCGACGAGGACGCCGACGCCCCCGCCGCCGCCCAGGACAACGCGCCCACCGCGCGCGGCATGGTCGACGACGGCGGCACCCTGCGCTGGGCGGTGGACGCCCTGCCCGCCACCTTCAACGCCTTCCAGGCCGACGCCGACGCCGCCACCAACCGCGTCGCCGGCGCCGTCCTGCCCGCCCTGCACACCCTGGACGAGCGCGGCAGGCCCCGGCTCAACCCCGACTACCTGGAGACCGCCGAGGTCGTCGAGACCGAACCCCGCCAGGTCGTCCTCTACAAGCTCCACCAGCAGGCCGTCTGGAGCGACGGCCGCGAGATCGGCGCCGCCGACTTCGTCGCCCAGTGGCGCGCCCTCAGCGGCCGCGACACCGCCTACTGGACGGCCAGGAACGCCGGCTACGAGCGGATCGAGAAGATCGAGAAGGGCAAGAACGACCTGGAGGTCCGGGTCACCTTCGCCAAGCCCTACGCCGACTGGCGCTCCCTCTTCACCCCGCTCTACCCGAAGCAGGTGATGGGCGCACCGAACTCCTTCAACGACGGCGCCCGCACCACCCTCAAGGCCACCGCGGGACCGTTCCTGCTGGGCAAGGTGGACCGGAAGTCCGGCGACCTCACCCTCACCCGCAACCCCCGCTGGTGGGGCAAGCCCGCCAAGCTCGACAGCCTCGTCCTGCGGGCCGTCCCGCGCGCCGACCGGGAGGCCGCCCTGGCCGGCGGCAAGCTCGACCTGGCCGAGATCGACCGCTCCACCGCCGAGCGGATCGCCCTCGCCCTCAAGGACGCCGACGCGGGCCGCAGCGGCGCCGAGGCCGCCCGGCTGCACGGCCCCGGCTCCGCCATCACCCCCGGCAAGGCCCTCGGCTCCTGGGCGCTCGCCCACGGCGAGGACGAGGAGCTGGCCGCCGAGGTCCAGGCCGCCCGCGCCGAGAACAAGGCCGCCGTCGCCCGCTACGCCAAGGCCCAGGACACCCTCGCCGGCTACGTCGTCCGCAAGTCCCTGGAGCCCGCCTACACCCAGCTCTCCCTCAACGGCGAGTCCGGTCCGCTCGCCGACGAGCGCGTCCGGCGCGCGGTCGCCCGCGCGATCGACCGCAAGGAGCTGGCCGAATCCGTGCTCAAGCCGCTCGGGCTCCCCTCCGACCCGCCCGGCAGCCACCTCGCCCTGGTCGGCCAGGCCGCCTACGCCGACAGCAGCGACGCCCTCGGCGACCAGGACACCCAGGAGGCCCGCGCCCTCCTCGCCGACGCCGGCTGGGTCCCCGGCGGGGCCCAGAAGAAGCCCGCGGGCACCAAGGCCGGCTCCGAGGCGGAGCGGAAGAAGCAGGGCGAGGCGGCCAAGAAGAAGACCGAGGACAAGGCGTCCGACGAGGGCCTCTACATCGTCGGCGACGACAAGCCCGGCGAGCTCCGCGCCGCCCCCCGGATCGGCCCCGGCGGCCCCGAGGCCGGCACCCGGGTCCTCGCCCCGGCCCCCGCCGCCGCCCGCGAGAGCGCCGCCCTCCTCGCCCGCGCCGAGGCCCTCGACACCGGCGCCCGCGCCGCCCGCCCCGGCAACACCAAGCCGGACAAGGGCGTCGCCGGCGCCTACGCCCCCATGGGCAGCGCCGCACCCGCCGCCGTCCCCGCCGCCTCCCAGGCTCTCGGCAAGGACGGCAAGGCCCTCAGCCTCCGCTTCGTCCTGCCCTCGGGACCCGGCTCGGAGACGCTGCGGGCGGTCGGCGACAAGATCGTCCGGATGCTCGACGCGGTCGGGATCCGTACCGAGGTCACCAAGGTCTCCGACGAGAGCTTCTTCAAGGACCACATCGCCTCGGGCGACTACGACCTGGCCCTCTACTCCTGGCCCGCGTCCGCCTTCCCGGCGACCGACGCCCGGCCGATCTTCGCCAAGCCCGAGCCCGCCTCGGACGGCTCCCTGCTGGTCGAGCAGAACTACTCACGCGTCGGCACGGACCGGATCGACCAGCTCTTCGACCAGGCGGCCGGCACCCTCGACGAGGAGGAGGCGGGCGAGCTGATCCGCCAGGCCGACGCCCGGATCTGGGCCGCGGCCGGATCCATCCCGCTGTACCAGCGCCCCCAGCTGGTCGCCGCGCGGCAGGACGTGGTGAACGCCGGAGCCTGGGGCTTCGCAGCCCCCCAGTACCAGGACATCGGTTTCAAGAAGAGCGAAACGACCAAGGGTAGCCCGTCGAACCGCTGAAATCACAGGTCACAACCTCAGAATCAGCTCAAGTTCCTTGCCCGCCGGTGATCCCGGCGGGCAGGATCGCGTCGGCCCCTTGACCCGGACCGCATGACCTTCCCCACACCCTGCGCACCACCCTGAAACGTCCCAGTAGACCCTCTCGGATCGATCCGGGGAAGCCCCTTGCACGGCAGCCCCGTACCATAGGACATAGCCGTGGCGCGTCCGCCCGGCGGGCGTAAGAGGAACTGACGCCGATTCCCACGATCCGAGAGAAGCGCAAGCCACCCATGCCCACGCGCCACGACATCCGTAACGTCGCCATCGTCGCCCACGTCGACCACGGCAAGACGACCATCGTCGACGCCATGCTCAAGCAGGCCGGTGCCTTCGCCGCCCACCAGCAGCTCGACGACCGCATGATGGACTCGAACGACCTGGAGCGTGAGAAGGGCATCACGATCCTCGCCAAGAACACGGCGGTGAAGTACCACCCCAAGGACGGCGGGGCCCCGATCACGATCAACATCATCGACACCCCCGGCCACGCCGACTTCGGCGGCGAGGTCGAGCGCGGTCTGTCGATGGTCGACGCCGTCGTCCTCCTGGTGGACGCCTCCGAGGGTCCGCTCCCGCAGACCCGCTTCGTGCTCCGCAAGGCGCTCCAGCAGCGCAAGCCCGTCATCCTCTGCATCAACAAGACGGACCGCCCGGACTCCCGGATCGACGAGGTCGTCAACGAGACCTACGACCTCTTCCTCGACCTGGACGCCGACGAGGACCAGATCGAGTTCCCGATCGTCTACGCCTGCGGCCGCGACGGCGTCGCCTCGCTGACCAAGCCGGAGGACGGCACCGTCCCCGCGGACAGCGACAGCCTGGAGCCGTTCTTCTCCGCGATCCTGGAGCACGTCCCGGCCCCGGTGTACGACGAGGAGGCCCCCCTCCAGGCCCACGTCACCAACCTGGACGCCGACAACTTCCTCGGCCGCATCGCGCTGCTCCGCGTCGAGCAGGGCGAGCTGCGCAAGGGCCAGACGGTCGCGTGGATCAAGCGGGACGGTTCGGTCTCCAACGTCCGCATCACCGAGCTGATGATGACCGAGGCGCTCACCCGCAAGCCCGCCGAGGTCGCCGGCCCCGGTGACATCTGCGCCGTCGCCGGTATCCCCGACATCATGATCGGCGAGACCCTGGCCGACCCGGAGAACCCGATCGCGCTTCCGCTGATCACGGTCGACCAGCCGGCCATCTCCATGACCATCGGCACCAACACCTCGCCGCTCGTCGGCCGCGGCGGCACCGGCAAGGGCGCCGAGGCCAAGTCCGCGGTCAAGGACCGCAAGGTCACTGCCCGCCAGGTGAAGGACCGCCTGGACCGCGAGCTGATCGGCAACGTCTCGCTCCGCGTCCTGGAGACCGAGCGCCCCGACGCCTGGGAGGTCCAGGGCCGCGGTGAGCTCGCGCTCGCCATCCTGGTCGAGCAGATGCGCCGCGAGGGCTTCGAGCTCACCATCGGCAAGCCCCAGGTCGTCACCAAGGAGGTCGACGGCAAGATCCACGAGCCCGTCGAGCGCCTCACGGTCGACGTGCCCGAGGAGCACATGGGCGCCGTCACCCAGCTCATGGGCGTCCGCAAGGGCCGCATGGACAACATGTCGAACCACGGCTCCGGCTGGGTCCGCATGGAGTTCGTCGTCCCGTCGCGCGGCCTGATCGGCTTCCGTACGGAGTTCCTCACCAACACCCGCGGCACCGGCATCGCCCACTCGATCCACGAGGGCCACGAGCCGTGGTTCGGCCAGCTCCAGACCCGTAACAACGGCTCCCTGGTCGCCGACCGCGCCGGTGCGGTCACCGCGTTCGCGATGACCAACCTCCAGGAGCGCGGCGTCCTGTTCACCGACCCCGGCACCGAGGTGTACGAGGGCATGATCGTCGGCGAGAACTCGCGCTCCGACGACATGGACGTGAACATCACCAAGGAGAAGAAGCTCACGAACATGCGGTCCTCGTCGGCCGACTCGTTCGAGGCGATCGTCCCGCCGCGCAAGCTCTCCCTGGAGCAGTCCCTGGAGTTCTGCCGCGACGACGAGTGCGTCGAGGTGACCCCGGAGGCCGTCCGCATCCGCAAGGTCGTCCTCGACCAGAAGGAGCGCAGCCGCTCCGCGTCGCGCGCCAAGAACGCCTGACGGAAGTCCGTCGAGATCGGCTGAGCCGCATCTCACACCAAGGGCCTGGCCACTCGCTAATGTGCGAGTGGCCAGGCCCTTTTCGTCAAACGCTTTGCCTCGACCGAGCGTCCGGATTCCGGTCATCGCTCTCCGGTACGTGTGTTAACAGTCCGTTTCGGGCGTGTCTGTCTGGGCTCATTTTGTCCGGATTTCGGTATCTGGGCCCGAGGTGATGTTGTCAAAACGAGACCGCTTAAGTGTGGTTTACAGCCCGGACGTACTTAATAGTTGGCTCCATTGAGCTCGGGTCAATGGGTCACGCACTGTGGGGAGTGCCGACTCACGAGCACACTCGGGGTACCGGGGGATCAGCGCCGTCAGGGGTGTCGGCAGGTCTCGAAGTGCCCTTCTTGATGACAAGTGGACTCATGAGGAGGAAACCCATGCGCGGTGCCAAGAGCGCCAAGTGGGTAACGGGCGCGATCATCGTCGCCCTGGCTGCGACCGCCTGTGGCGGTGGCAACGACGGCAAGGGCAACAGCGCCGGCGGCAAGGTCGACCCGAACGGCATCTTCTCCGTCGAGCTGGGCGAGCCGGAGAAGCTCCTGCACACCGGTGACACGATGGAGTCCAACGGCTCCGCGGTCATGGCCGGCCTGTTCTCGACCCTGGTCGACTACAAGGCCGACGGTTCGCTCGAGATGATCAACGCCGAGTCGGTCACCACGACGGACTCGAAGACGTGGACCGTCAAGCTCAAGAAGGGCTGGACCTTCCACGACGGCACCCCGGTGACCGCCAAGTCCTTCGTGGACGCGTGGAACTGGAACGCCAACATCGAGAACGCCCAGGGCCTCTCGTCCTGGTTCGCGGACATCAAGGGCTTCGAGAAGGTCCACCCCGAGGCGGAGGGCGCCAAGCCCACCTCCAAGACGCTCGACGGCCTGAAGGTCGTCGACGAGACCAGCTTCACCATCGAGCTCGCGAAGCCGGTTCCGTACTTCGCGCACAAGCTCGCCTACATCGTCTTCGCGCCGCTCCCGGAGTCCTTCTACAAGGACTCGAAGGCCGCGGGCCTGAAGCCGGTCGGCAACGGTCCCTACAAGTTCAAGTCGTGGGACCGCAAGAAGCAGATCGAGATCGTCCGTTACGACGACTACAAGGGCCCGAACAAGGCGAAGAACGGTGGTGTGACGTTCAAGAACTACACCACCCTCGAGGCCGCGTACGAGGACCTGAAGTCCGGCAACGTCGACGTCCTGCGTCAGATCGCCCCGAAGGACCTCCCGGTCTACCGTCAGGACCTCGGCGACCGCGCCGTGGACCAGGCGTACTCCGCGATCCAGACCATCGCCGTCGCCTTCTACGCCGACCAGTGGAAGAAGCCGAAGCCGGTCGACCCGCGCGTCGTCCAGGGCCTCTCCATGGCGATCGACCGCGCGACCATCACCAAGACGGTCCTCAACGGCACCCGTGAGCCCGCCACCGGCTGGGTCGCCAAGGGCGTGCTCGGCTACCAGCCGAACTCCGTCGAGATCACCAAGTTCGACCCCGCCAAGGCCAAGGAGCTCATCAAGGCCGGCGGCGGCGTCCCGAACAACAAGATCTCCATCCAGTACAACGCCGACGGTGGCCACAAGGAGTGGGTGGAGGCTGTCTGCAACTCCATCACCCAGGCCACGTCCGTCGAGTGTGTCGGCGACGGCAAGCCGGACTTCCAGTCCGACCTGAACGCCCGCAAGGAGAAGCAGGTCAAGTCCCTGTACCGCTCCGGCTGGGTGCTCGACTACCCGGTGAACGCCAACTTCATCTCGGACCTGTTCCGTACGGGTGCGGCCGGCAACCAGGGCGACTTCTCCAACAAGGAGCTGGACGCCAAGATCGCCAAGGCTGACGCCGCCGCCACGCTGGAGGAGTCGGTCAAGGAGTTCCAGGCCATCGAGAAGGACCTGGTCAACTACATGCCGTCCATCCCGCTCTGGTACTACAAGGTCAACGCGGGCTACTCGGAGAACGTCTCCGGTGTGGCGTACGGCCAGGACGGCGACCCGATCCTGACCGGCGTCGAGGTCAAGCAGAAGTAATCACCCGAGCGTAGTCCGCATGCCGTCACGGGACTGACGGATCGTCAGTCCCGTGTGCGGTGCCTTACGCAGCGGCTGGGGGGCCCTTCCGCGGCATCACGCTGTCCGAATCCGGGCAGCCATGTCGAGGGAGGGCCCGTCGGCTGCGGCCGTCACATCTCAACGGAGGCATGATGGGGCGCTATGTCGCACGACGACTGCTCCAGATGATCCCGGTCTTCTTCGGGACAACCCTGCTGATCTTCCTCATGGTCTACAGCCTGCCCGGCGACCCCGTGGCCGGACTGTTCGGAGACAAGGGGGCATCCCCCTCGACCCTGGCGGAACTCAGACACAAGTACGGTCTCGATCAGCACATCCTGAAGCAGTACTGGGACTACATCACCGGAATCGTCCTGCACTTCGATTTCGGTACGCAGTTCCGGAACGACCGGCCTGTGACCGAGGTCCTGGGCGACGCGTTCCCCGTCACGATCCAGCTGGCGGCCCTGGCCTTCGCGTTCGAGCTCGTCTTCGGCATCGGTCTCGGCATCATCGCCGGCCTCCGCGCCGGACGGCTCGCCGACAACGCGATCCTGATCTTCACCCTGCTGATCATCTCGATCCCGGTCTTCGTGCTCGGCTTCATCATCAAGATGGTGTTCGCCTTCCAGCTCGGCTGGATCCAGCCGAACGTGAGCAACGACCAACTGCTCTCCGAGATGATCGCTCCCGCCATCGTCCTCGGTGGCCTCTCGCTTGCCTATGTGGCACGGCTCACCCGTACCTCGATGGCGGAGAACCTGCGCGCCGACTACATGCGCACGGCCGTCGCCAAGGGTCTGCCGAAGCGCCGCGTCATCGGCGTCCACCTCATGCGCAACTCGATGATCCCGGTGATCACCTTCCTCGGCACCGACATCGGCGCCCTCATGGGCGGCGCGGTCGTGACCGAGGGCCTCTTCAACGTCAAGGGCGTCGGTGGCCTGATCTACGAGTCGATCACCCGCCGCGAGGGCTCCACCCTCGTCGGTCTCGTCACCGTGCTGGTGGTCGTCTACCTCATCACCAGCCTGCTCATCGACCTGCTGTACGCGGTCCTGGACCCGAGGATCCGGTATGCCTGACGTGACCAAGACCGCTGACGCGGCCGTCGTCGCCACCCCCTCGGTGGACGCCCCCGTGCCTCCGGTGAAGCAGGACAAGCCCCGCTCCCTGTGGGGCGACGCGTGGCGCGACCTGCGCCGCAACCCGTACTTCATCGTGTCGTCGGTGCTCATCTTCTTCCTGCTGCTCATCGCGGCGTTCCCGGGGATGTTCACCAGCGCCTCGCCCACCGCGGGCGACCTGGTGAAGCACTACATCGGCAAGCCGGAGCTGGGCAACGTCGGTTCGGCCGGCTGGCTCGGCTACGACATCCAGGGCCGGTCCGTCTACGCCCGCCTGATCTACGGCACCCGTGCCTCGGTCATCGTCGGCATCTGCGTGACCCTGATCGTCACCGTCGTCGGCGGCACCATGGGCATGCTCGCCGGCTACTTCGGCGGCTGGATCGACGCGGTCCTCTCCCGGATCACCGACGTCTTCTTCGGCATCCCCTTCCTGCTGGGCGCCATGGTCGTCCTCCAGGCGTTCACCGAGCGCACCGTCATGGTCGTCGTCTTCGCCCTCGCCTTCCTCGGCTGGACGCAGATGGCCCGCGTCATGCGCGGCGCCGTGATCACGGTCAAGCAGGCGGACTACGTCCACGCGGCCAAGGCGCTCGGCGCCGGCACCACGCGGATCCTGTTCCGGCACATCCTGCCGAACGCCATGGCTCCCGTGATCGTCGTCGCCACCATCGCGCTCGGCGGCTACATCTCCGCCGAGGCCACCCTGTCCTACCTCGGTCTCGGCTTCGCGGCCCCGACCGTCTCGTGGGGCCTCGACATCTCCGCCGGTGTTCAGGCGATCCGTACGTCGCAGCACATCCTGCTGTACCCGTCGATCATGCTGAGCCTCACCGTCCTGGCGTTCATCATGCTCGGCGAAGCCGTTCGCAACGCCCTCGACCCCAAGCTGCGCTGAGGAGGGCGTACATCGTGAGCACTATCGACAAGACCGCGAGTGTCCCGGCGCCGCGCGAGAGCGGCGAGCACAACGGACCGCTGCTCGAAGTCAAGGACCTGCACGTCGAGTTCCACACCCGTGACGGTGTGGCCAAGGCGGTGAACGGCGTCAACTACTCGGTCGACGCCGGCGAGACCCTCGCCGTCCTCGGCGAGTCCGGCTCCGGCAAGTCCGTCACCGCGCAGGCCATCATGGGCATCCTCGACATGCCGCCCGGCCGGATCCCGCAGGGCGAGATCCTCTTCCGCGGCGAAGACATGCTGAAGATGACCGACGAGGACCGCCGGAAGATCCGCGGCCGCAAGATCGCGATGATCTTCCAGGACGCGCTCTCCTCGCTGAACCCGGTCCTCTCCGTCGGCTACCAGCTCGGCGAGATGTTCCGCGTCCACCAGGGCATGTCCAAGAAGGACGCCACCCGCAAGGCCGTCGAGCTGATGGACAAGGTCAAGATCCCCGCCGCCAAGGCGCGGGTCACCGACTACCCCCACCAGTTCTCCGGCGGTATGCGCCAGCGCATCATGATCGCCATGGCGCTCGCCCTGGAGCCCGACCTGATCATCGCCGACGAGCC
Source organism: Streptomyces sp. NPDC059201 (assembly GCF_042754585.1). Classification (NCBI taxonomy): domain Bacteria; kingdom Bacillati; phylum Actinomycetota; class Actinomycetes; order Kitasatosporales; family Streptomycetaceae; genus Streptomyces; species Streptomyces sp. NPDC059201. The sequence goes on along the minus strand of NZ_JBHZBB010000014.1, from coordinate 47,172 downwards.
GACCACGGCCCTCGACGTGACGGTCCAGGCCCAGGTCATGGACCTCCTCGCGGAGCTCCAGCGCGAGTACAACATGGGCCTGATCCTGATCACCCACGACCTCGGCGTCGTCGCCGACGTCGCGGACAAGATCGCCGTCATGTACGCCGGCCGGATCGTCGAGCAGGCGCCCGTGCACGAGCTGTACGGCCGCCCGGCGCACCCTTACACCCGGGGTCTGCTGGACTCGATCCCGCGCCTGGACCAGAAGGGCCAGGAGCTCTACGCGATCAAGGGCCTCCCGCCGAACCTGCTCAAGGTCCCCACGGGCTGCGCCTTCAACCCGCGCTGCCCCAAGGCCACCGACCTCTGCCGTACGGAGATCCCGGCCCTGGTGCCGGTCACCGAGCAGGACGGCGCCGATCTGCCGGGCCGCAAGAGCGCCTGCCACTTCTGGAAGGAGACGATCCATGGCTGACCTCAGCAAGAACGACGAGGCCGTGGCCGCCGCCCTGGACGTCCCCGTCCAGCGTGGGGAGCCGATCCTCCAGGTGCGCAACCTCCAGAAGCACTTCCCGCTGACGCAGGGCATCCTCTTCAAGAAGCAGGTCGGCGCGGTCAAGGCCGTGGACGGGGTCTCCTTCGACCTCTACCAGGGCGAGACCCTCGGCATCGTCGGCGAGTCCGGCTGTGGCAAGTCCACGGTCGCCAAGCTCCTGATGAACCTGGAGCGCGCCACCGCGGGCGAGGTCTTCTACAAGGGCCAGGACATCACCAAGCTGTCCGGCCGCGCGCTGAAGGCCGTGCGCCGCAACATCCAGATGGTGTTCCAGGACCCGTACACCTCGCTGAACCCGCGCATGACGGTCGGCGACATCATCGGCGAGACCTTCGACATCCACCCCGAGGTGGCCCCGAAGGGCGACCGGCGCCGCAAGGTGCAGGACCTCCTCGACGTCGTGGGTCTGAACCCGGAGTACATCCACCGGTACCCGCACCAGTTCTCCGGCGGTCAGCGCCAGCGCATCGGCATCGCCCGCGGCCTCGCGCTCAACCCGGAGATCATCATCTGCGACGAGCCGGTCTCGGCCCTGGACGTCTCCGTCCAGGCGCAGGTGATCAACCTGATGGAGAAGCTCCAGGACGAGTTCAACCTGTCCTACATCTTCATCGCGCACGACCTGTCGATCGTCCGGCACATCTCGGACCGCGTGGGCGTCATGTACCTCGGCAAGCTCGCCGAGATCGGTACGGACGAGGAGATCTACGAGCACCCCACGCACCCGTACACCCAGGCGCTGCTCTCCGCGGTGCCGGTGCCGGACCCGCAGGCCCGTGCCAACCGGGACCGCATCATCCTGACGGGCGACGTGCCCTCGCCGGCGAACCCGCCGTCGGGCTGCCGCTTCCGCACCCGGTGCTGGAAGGCCCAGGAGAAGTGCTCCACGGAGCAGCCGGTCCTGGCGATCCCGGAGCGCTTCCGCGGCCAGGACACCCTCGCGGCCCACGAGTCGGCGTGCCACTTCGCCGAGGAGCGGGACGTCGTCCACGCGGGCTGACCGACCGTGACAGCCTGAAGGACCAGGGCCCCTCGCACCCCCGCCGGGTGCGGGGGGCCCTTTCCGCGTCCGCGCGCCCGCCCCCGTACCCCCGCGTCCCCTTCTTCCTCACCAGGACGCTCACCGGGACCCTCACCGGGACCCTCACGCAGGACGCTCACTCGGACGCCGTAAAAGTGCACTGCCGTCAATATCGGGTGATATTGGGCCCTAAGTCACGCTTAGGACAATCGGGAGGCACTCCATGCGCGGAGCCACGCACGCCAAGTGGGCCGCACTGGCCACCGCAGTCGCCCTCGCGGCGACCGCCTGCGGCGGCGGTGACGACAGCGGCGGCGGAGGGGCCGACGGCATCGTGAGCTCCTCCTGGGGCGACCCGCAGAACCCGCTGGAACCGGCGAACACCAATGAGGTGCAGGGCGGCAAGGTCCTGTCGATGATCTTCCGGGGCCTCAAGGAGTACGACCCGAAGACCGGCGAGGCCAAGGACATGCTCGCCGAGAAGATCGAGACCACCGACTCGACCAACTTCACCATCACCGTCAAGGACGGCTGGACCTTCTCCAACGGCGAGAAGGTCACCGCCCAGTCCTTCGTCGACGCCTGGAACTACGGCGCCAGCCTCAAGAACAACCAGAAGAACGCCTACTTCTTCGGCTACATCGAGGGCTACGACAAGGTCCACCCCGACGAGGGCGAGGCGACCGCCGAGACGATGTCCGGCCTCAAGGTCACCGGCCCGCAGACCTTCACGGTCAAGCTGACCCAGAAGTTCTCGACCTTCCCCGACACCCTCGGCTACGCGGCCTTCGCCCCGCTCCCGAAGGCGTTCTTCGACGACCACGACGCCTGGCTCTCGAAGCCCGTCGGCAACGGCCCGTACACCATCTCCTCGTACTCCAAGGGCTCCCAGATGGAGCTCAAGCGCTGGGACGACTACCCCGGCACGGACAAGGCCCAGAACGGCGGCATCACCCTCAAGGTCTACACGGACAACAACACCGCCTACACCGACCTCATCGCCGGCAACCTCGACCTCGTCGACGACGTCCCGGCCAGCCAGCTCAAGAACGTCTCCGCCGACCTCGGCGACCGCTACATCAACACCCCCGCCGGCATCATCCAGACCCTCTCCATCCCCTTCTACGACCCCGAGTGGAACAAGCCCGGCCAGGAGACGCTCCGCCAGGGCCTGTCGAGGGCGATCGACCGCGAGCAGATCACCGAGACGATCTTCCAGAAGACCCGCACCCCGGCCGTCGACTGGACCTCCCCGGTCCTCGGCGAGGAGGGCGGCTTCAAGGACATCTGCGGCGACCTCTGCAAGTACGACGCGGCGGAGGCGAAGAAGCTCGTCACCGAGGGCGGCGGCATCCCCGGCGGCACGATGAAGATCTCGTACAACGCCGACACCGGCTCCCACAAGGAGTGGGTGGACGCCGTCTGCAACTCCGTCAACCGCGCCCTCGGCGACAACAACGCGTGCGTCGGCAACCCGGTCGGCACCTTCGCGGACTTCCGCAACCAGGTCACCACCCAGAAGCTCGACGGACCCTTCCGGGCCGGCTGGCAGATGGACTACCCGCTCATCCAGAACTTCCTCCAGCCGCTGTACTTCACCAACGCCTCGTCCAACGACGGCAAGTACTCCAGCGCCGAGTTCGACAAGCTGGTGAACCAGGCCAACGCCGAGACCGACATCGCGAAGGCCGTCGGACTCTTCCAGCAGGCCGAGGAAGTCCTCCGCGACGACATGGGCGCCATCCCGCTCTGGTACCAGAACGGCAGCGCCGGCTACTCCGAGCGGGTCGGGAACGTCACCCTGAACCCCTTCAGCGTCCCGGTCTACCACCAGATCACGGTCAAGTGACCGGCTAGCAGGCCGTAGCAGATCGGCGCCGTACGGCCCGGCCCGCGGACCCCTCCCGCGCCGGGCCGTATGCCTTCCCCCAACTCCCCTCCCGGAGCCAACCCCCGGAGCCTCCCATGGGTCGATACGTGATCCGGCGGCTGCTGCAGATGATCCCGGTCTTCTTCGGCGCCACGCTGTTGATCTTCCTGATGGTGAACGTGATGGGCGATCCCATCGCCGGACTGTGCGGCGACCGCGCCTGCGACCCGGCCACCGCCGCCCAGCTGAGGAAGGAGTTCGGCCTCGACAAGCCGGTCTGGCAGCAATACCTGACCTACATGGGCAACGTCTTCACCGGCGACTTCGGCACCGCCTTCAACGGCCAGCCCGTCACCGAACTGATGGCCAACGCCTTCCCGGTGACCATCCGCCTCACCGTCGTCGCCATCCTCTTCGAGATCGTCATCGGCATCAGCCTCGGCGTGCTCACCGGCCTCAAGCGCGGCCGCCCCGTCGACACCACCGTCCTGCTGCTGACCCTGGTCGTCCTCTCCATCCCCACCTTCGTCACCGCCCTCCTCGCCCAGCTCCTGCTCGGCGTGAAGTGGGGCTGGATCGACCCGGCCGTCTCGCCCGCCGCGAGCTTCGACGAGCTGATCGTCCCCGGCCTGGTCCTCGCCTCCGTCTCCCTCGCGTACGTCACCCGGCTCACCCGCACCTCGATCGCCGAGAACAAGCGCGCCGACTACGTCCGCACCGCCGTCGCCAAGGGCCTCCCGCGCCACCGGGTGATCAGCCGCCACCTGCTGCGCAACAGCCTCATCCCCGTGGTCACCTTCATCGGCGCCGACATCGGCGCGCTCATGGGCGGCGCCATCGTCACCGAGCGGATCTTCAACATCCACGGCGTCGGCTACCAGCTCTACCAGGGCATCGTCCGGCAGAACACCCAGACCGTCGTCGGCTTCGTGACGATCCTCGTCCTGATCTTCCTCCTGGCCAACCTCCTGGTGGACCTCCTGTACGCCGTCCTTGACCCGAGGATTCGCTATGCCTGAGCCGATCGAGCCGTTCGAAGAGGGCCGTGCCATCGCCGCGACCGGCGGCGGGGGAGCGGCCGACCTCGCCATGGCCGAGGCCGAGACCCTCGAGAAGACGCCAGGGGGCCCCGAAGGCACCGGACCCGACAAGAAGCCGCGCTCCCTGTGGTCCGACGCCTGGCACGACCTGCGCCGCAACCCGGTCTTCATCGTCTCCGGGCTGATCATCCTCTTCCTGGTCGTCATCGCCATCTGGCCGTCCCTGATCGCCTCCGGCGACCCCCTCGACTGCGACCTCTCCAAGGCCCAGGAGGGCTCCCAGCCCGGCCACCCCTTCGGCTTCAACGGACAGGGCTGCGACGTCTACACCCGCACCGTCTACGGCGCCAGGGCCTCCATCCAGGTCGGCGTCTTCGCCACCCTCGGCGTCACGCTCCTCGGCTCCGTCCTCGGCGGACTCGCCGGCTTCTTCGGCGGCGCCTGGGACGGCCTCCTCTCCCGCATCACCGACATCTTCTTCGCCATCCCCGTCATCCTCGGCGGCCTCGTCCTGCTCTCCGTCGTCAGCAACAGCACCGTCTGGCCCGTCATCGGCTTCATGGTCCTGCTCGGCTGGCCCCAGATCTCCCGCATCGCCCGCGGCTCGGTGATCACCGCCAAACAGAACGACTACGTCCAGGCCGCCCGCGCGCTCGGCGCCTCCAACTCCCGGATGCTGCTCCGGCACATCACGCCCAACGCCGTCGCGCCCGTCATCGTCGTCGCCACCATCGCGCTGGGCACCTACATCGCCCTGGAGGCCACGCTCTCCTTCCTCGGCGTCGGCCTCAAGCCCCCCACCGTCTCCTGGGGCATCGACATCTCCTCGGCCTCGCAGTACGTCCGCAACGCCCCGCACATGCTGCTCTGGCCGGCCGGCGCGCTCGCCGTCACCGTGCTCGCCTTCATCATGCTCGGCGACGCCGTCCGCGACGCCCTCGACCCGAAGCTGAGGTAGGGACCCATGCTGCTCGAAGTGCGCGACCTGCACGTGGAGTTCCACACCCGCGACGGGGTGGCCAAGGCCGTCAACGGCGTCGACTACTCCGTCGACTCGGGGCAGACCCTCGCCGTCCTCGGCGAGTCCGGCTCCGGCAAGTCCGTCACCGCCCAGGCCATCATGGGCATCCTCGACATGCCCCCCGGCAAGATCACCGGCGGCGAGATCCTCTTCCAGGGCCAGGACCTCCTCACGCTCAAGGAGGAGGAGCGCAGGAAGGTCCGCGGCGCCAAGATGGCGATGATCTTCCAGGACGCGCTGTCCTCCCTCAACCCCGTCCTCAGCGTCGGCGAACAGCTCGGCGAGATGTTCATCGTCCACAAGGGCATGAGCAAGAAGGACGCCCGCGCCCAGGCCGTCGAACTCATGGACCGGGTCCGCATCCCCGCCGCCAAGGAACGCGTCGGCCAGTACCCCCACCAGTTCTCCGGCGGCATGCGCCAGCGCATCATGATCGCCATGGCGCTCGCCCTCGAACCCGAGCTGATCATCGCCGACGAGCCCACCACCGCCCTCGACGTCACCGTCCAGGCCCAGGTCATGGACCTCCTCGCCGAGCTCCAGCGCGAGCTCAACATGGGCCTCATCCTCATCACCCACGACCTCGGCGTCGTCGCCGACGTCGCCGACCACATCGCCGTCATGTACGCCGGGCGGATCGTCGAGCACGCCCCCGTCCACGAGATCTACAAGGCGCCCGCCCACCCCTACACCCGCGGCCTCCTCGACTCGATCCCGCGCCTCGACCAGAAGGGCCAGGAGCTCTACGCGATCAAGGGCCTCCCGCCCAACCTGCTCGCCATCCCGCCCGGCTGCGCCTTCAACCCGCGCTGCCCGATGGCCCAGGACGTCTGCCGCACCGACGTCCCCCCGCTGTACGAGGTCACCGAGTCGCCCGTCCCGCGCACGAGCGCCTGCCACTTCTGGAAGGAGTGCCTCCATGGCTGAGGCGATTCTCGAGGTCCGGGACCTGCACAAGCACTACCCGCTGACGCAGGGCATCCTCTTCAAGAAGCAGGTCGGCGCGGTCAAGGCGGTCGACGGCGTCGACTTCGACCTCGCCGCCGGCGAGACCCTCGGCATCGTCGGCGAGTCCGGCTGCGGCAAGTCGACCGTCGCGAAGATGCTGGTCAACCTGGAGAAGCCGACCTCCGGCTCGATCAAGTACAAGGGCGAGGACCTCACCCGGATGTCCCCCCGCGCCCTCAAGGCGGTGCGCCGCAACATCCAGATGGTCTTCCAGGACCCGTACACCTCGCTCAACCCCCGGATGACGGTCGGCGACATCATCGGCGAGCCTTACGAGATCCACCCCGAGGTCGCGCCGAAGGGGGACCGGCGCCGCAAGGTCCAGGACCTGCTCGACGTCGTCGGCCTGAACCCCGAGTACATCAACCGCTACCCGCACCAGTTCTCCGGCGGCCAGCGCCAGCGCATCGGCATCGCCCGCGGGCTCGCGCTCCAGCCCGAGATCATCGTGGCCGACGAGCCGGTCTCCGCCCTCGACGTCTCCGTCCAGGCCCAGGTCGTCAACCTGCTCGACCGGCTCCAGTCCGAGTTCTCCCTCAGTTACGTCTTCATCGCCCACGACCTCTCGATCGTGCGGCACATCTCCGACCGGGTCGGCGTCATGTACCTCGGCCGGATCGTGGAGATCGGCACCGACACCCAGATCTACGACCACCCCACGCACCCCTACACCCAGGCGCTGCTCTCCGCCGTGCCCGTGCCGGACCCGGAGGCGCGCGCCCACCGCGAGCGGATCATCCTCACCGGCGACGTGCCCTCCCCGGCCAACGTGCCCTCCGGCTGCCGCTTCCGCACCCGCTGCTGGAAGGCGCGGGAGCGGTGCGAGCTGGAGGTCCCGCTGCTCGCCGTCCCGGCCGTCTTCCGCCTCACCGACAGCCCGGCCAAACACGACTCCGCCTGCCACTTCGCCGAGGAGAAGCAGGTCGTCCCGCCGGAGGACTCCCTCACCCACGCGGGACCCCTGGAGGAGGGCCGGGCCCCGACGGAGGCGGCCCTGGAGGCGGAGTCCGAGCAGGCGGCGGAGGACGAGGCGGTGGCGGTGGCCGAGGCGGAGTCGGAGTCCCAGGCCGACGAGCACACCGAGACCGGGGGTGGGCCTGAAGAGCCGGGGCGGCCCGAGGAGCCGGGCGGGCCGAAGAGCCTGTAACGCCTCGGCAATCCAAGGGAATTGGATCCGATATACGGATATTGGATCCTGTGGAATATGCGGCCGTGCGGGTGCCGTCGGCCGGCGAGGGCCCCCCGGGGCCCCCGCCGGCCGTTACTCCGTCACCTCCGCCCCCACCGTTCCCCGGAACCGCTTGTTTCGGCCGCCGCTGACCGTGAGTATCGGCCCCGTGACTGTGACACGACCGGCACGTCTCACCGGCGCCGCGCTCGCCGCCGTACTCGCCCTCGTCCCCTTCGTGTGGATCCTGCGCGACCTCGCCGCCCTCGGCTCGCCCGAGGACCTGTTCTGGTACTGGGCCGGCGACAGCTTCCGCCTCACCCACGCCCGGGCGGCGACCACCCTGCTCGACCCGGTCCTCTGCCTCGCCGCCGCCGGCACCGCCCTCGCCGCCCTCCGCTCCCGGCACGCCGCCGCCGCGCTCGCCGCCACCGGCGCCGTCACCCTCGCCGTACGCCTCCCCGGCCTCTGGACTCACGGCACCGGCCCGCTCGTCACCGCCCTCGCCGAGCTCGCCCTCGCCGCCGGACTCCTCGTCACCGCCCTCGCCGGCCGCCGCCCGCCCGCCGGACCCGACGAGCCCCCGCCCACCCGGCCACGCCCCGGACCCGCCGTCGCCGCCGGAGTCCTGCTCGCCGTCGCCGCCCTCGTCCTGCTCGCCTGGGAGCTCCGCTGGGCCACCCGGCTCGACCCCCGCTTCGCCGTCGACCGCTTCACCGGCGGCCGGTCCGTCCTGAGCACCGCCCTCGGCGTACCGCCCGGCTGGCTCGCCGCCGTCCTCGTCGCGCTCCACCTGACCGCCGCCGTCTCCGCCTTCGCCGCCGCCCGGCACACCCGCCCCCTCGGCCTCCTCGCCGCCGGCCTCCTCCTCGCCGGAAGCCTCGCCGAACTCGCCCGGCTGATCCGCCTCCACCTCCTCCACGACCTCCGGGACGTCATGGCCCCCGAGGTGGGCGTCCCCGGCATCGCCACCACCGTCTACGGCGTGCTCGCCGGGGCCGCCGTCCTCGCCCTCCTCGCCGGGCGCGGCGCCCCCGACGCCACGCCCGCCCCCTGGGCCCCGGCGGCGCCCCCGGCCCCGCCGCCGCCCTACCCGCGCCCGCCCGGCTGGTGACCCGGGAAGCCGCCCAGCGACCGCTTCAGGAAGTCGACCTGGAGCAGCAGCAGGTTCTCCGCCACCTGCTCCTGCGGGGTCATGTGCGTCACCCCCGACAGCGGCAGCACCTCGTGCGGCCGGCCCGCCGCCAGCAGCGCCGACGACAGCCGCAGCGCGTGCGCCACCACCACGTTGTCGTCCGCCAGCCCGTGCACGATCATCATCGGCCGGGCCGGCTCCTCCGGCGCCGAGAGCCCGTCGTCCGTCAGCAGCGACTGCGCCGCGTACACCTCCGGATCCGCCTCCGGGGTGCCCAGGTACCGCTCGGTGTAGTGGGTGTCGTACAACCTCCAGTCCGTCACCGGCGCCCCCACCACCGCCGCGTGGAAGACGTCCGGCCGCCGCAGCACCGCCAGCGCCGCCAGATAGCCGCCGAACGACCACCCCCGCACCGCCACCCGGTCCAGATCCAGCGGGAACCGCTCCGCCAGCGCCCGCACCGCCGCCACCTGGTCCTCCAGCGTCACCGCGACGTCCCGCAGCACCGCCTTCTCCCACGCCGGCGAGCGCCACGGCGTCCCCCGCCCGTCCGCCACCACCACCGCGAAGCCCTGCTCCGCGAACCACTGCGAGGTCAGGTGCGCGTTGTGCGCGGCGACCGCCCGGGGCCCGTGCGGGCCGCCGTACGGATCCATCAGCACCGGCAGCGGCCCGTGCCCCTCCTCGTACCAGGACGGCAGCAGCACCGCGCAGGGGATCCGCCGCTCACCGGCCTCCGTGAGCACCGGCCGGGCCCGCAGCGGCGGTTCGACGGCGTACGAGCCCACCACCGCCACCGGCTTCCCGTCGCGCAGCACCCGCGCCACCGCGCCCGGCGCGTCCGGCCGCGAGGACACCAGCACGGTCACCGCGCCGGAGCGCACCGCCCCGTGCCAGCCCACCCCCTCCGACACCCGCTCCACGCCCGCCGCCGACACCCGGTACACATGCGTCTCACCCGTCTCCGGGGCCTCCGCCGCCGCGCCCGCCGACGCCGACACCAGCACGTCGTCCGCGCCCACGTCGAGCACCGCCCGCACGTGCAGCGCCGCGTCCGTCAGCCGCTCCTCGCCCACCGACAGCGCCCGCGCCCCGCTCTCGTCGCCGATCCGCACGAGCCGCCCGTCCGGCGACCAGGCCGGCACCCCCGGCATCAGCTCCAGCCAGGCCGGATCCTCCTCCGCCCACACCGTCGCCGTCGTCCCCGACGCGGTGTCCACCGCGAGCACCCGCTGGCTCCGCTGGTCCCGCGCCTGCACCAGCAGCAGCGGCGCGCCCGCCGACGACCAGTGCACGCGCGCGAGGTACGGGAAGAGCTCCCGGTCCCACACCACCTCGGTACGGGACCCGCCGAGGCCGTACAGGAAGAGCCGCACCTCCGCGTTGGGCGTCCCCGCCGCCGGGTACCCCACCCGCTGCGGTTCCCGGTCAGGACGCGCCGGGTCCGCGATGTACCACCGGCGCACCGCGCGGTCGTCCGCACGGGCCACCAGGAGCCCGTCCGAGGCGGGCGACCACCAGAATCCGCGGTCCCGGCCCATCTCCTCCGAGGCGATGAATTCGGCCAATCCGTAGGTGGTGTGTCCGTCCTCCGGAACGGCCAGTTCCACGTCACCGGAACCATCCGCTCCGACCACCCGCAGCGCACCCCCCGACACGTACGCCACCAGGCGTCCGTCCGGCGAGGGCCGGGGGTCGAGCACCGGTCCCGGCACCGGCAGCTCCCGCGCCGCCCCGGTCCTGAGCTCCGCCGCGAACAGCCGCCCCGACAGGGCGAACGCCGCGAACTCCACCGTCGCGTCCACCGCGTACCCGACGATCCCCGCCGACCCCTCCCGGCTGCGCTCCCGCCGGGCCCGCTCCTCCGCGGACAGCTCCTCCTCGGCCCCGCCGAGCAGCGCCGCCGGCTCCGCGACGACCCGCTCCACCGGCTCACCCCCGCCCGGGGGCAGGTCCAGCACCCACAGCCGGTGCGTCCGGTCCGTGCCCGAACCGGAGCGGAGGAACGCGATCCGCTCCCCGTCCGGAGAGACCGAGAAGCCGCGCGGCACCCCCAGACCGAACCGCTGGGTCCGGGCGTGCAGGCGCGGGAAGGAGAGCCCCACGGATGGGGCGGACGAGGACTGCTGAGGCATGGTCATACGGCTGAAAGTAGCGTTGTACGCCCCCTCTGTGCGCCCGTACGCCGATCGATGCGAGGGCACGGATAGTTATGATCCGTAGCGCTTGGTGGATGCCCCTGCGTGGGTATGCACATGTGGGCGAGCGCCGGGCACATGCCCGACGCCTCGACCACCGGCACCGCCCGAACGAGTTCCCGCTCGACTCCGTGCTCGCATATCCGACCGAAGGTGGAGGTGAACCGCCGTGGCACTCTCGATCTCCGTGGTGGTGCTGCTGGCGATCGTCGTCTTCCTGCTGATCCGGAAATCCGGGCTCAAAGCCGGACACGCGGCGATCTGCGCGCTCCTGGGCTTCTACCTGGCCAGCTCGTCCCTGTCCGACTCCATCACCACCCTGACCACCAACGTGGCGAGCATGATCTCCGGGCTCAAGTTCTGACCCGGGCGGTCACCCGCGGCCCCGCCTCGTAGGGTGGGGTCATGACCGATCTCCCCGCCCGTCGTCTGCTCCTCGTGCACGCGCACCCGGACGACGAGTCGATCAACAACGGCGCCACCATGGCCCGGTACGCGGCCGAAGGCGCCCTTGTCACCCTGGTCACCTGCACCCTCGGCGAGGAGGGCGAGGTCATCCCGCCCGAGCTGGCCCATCTGGCCCCCGACCGCGAGGACCGCCTCGGCCCCCACCGCGTCGGCGAACTCGCCGCCGCCATGGCCGCCCTCGGCGTCACCGACCACCGCTTCCTCGGCGGCGAGGGCCGCTTCCGCGACTCCGGCATGATGGGCGTCCCCCAGAACGAGCGCGAGAACGCCTTCTGGAACACGGACGTCGACACCGCCGCCGCCCCCCTCGTCGGGGTGATCCGCGAGACCCGCCCCCAGGTCCTCGTCACCTACGACCCCGACGGCGGCTACGGCCACCCGGACCACATCCAGGCCCACCGCGTCGCCATGCGCGCCGCCGACCTCGCCGCCGACCCCGGCCACCGCCCCGACCTCGGCCCCGCCCACGCCATCGCCAAGATTTACTGGAACCGGGTGCCGCGCCCCGTCGCCGAGTCCGGCTTCGCCCGCCTGGCCGCCGAGGGCTCCGCCTTCCCGAAGGACGCCGTCGTCGACGACGTGCCCGGCGTCGTGGACGAGGACCGGATCACCGCCGAGATCGACGGCGGCGACCTCGCGGAGCGGAGCTCGTACGCGGCCCGCAAGAGCGCCGCCATGGCCGCCCACGCCACCCAGGTCGCCGTCGACGGGCCATGGTTCGCCCTCTCCAACGACCTCGGCCAGCCCCTCTTCACCACCGAGTACTACGAACTCGTCCGCGGCACCTCGGGCGCCCCCGCCGGAGCGCGCGAGACGGACCTCTTCGCGGGCTTGCCGATCGAAGCCGGTGCGGGCGCGGGTGCGGGTTCCGGTGCGGGTGCGGGGGAGGTGGCGGGCCGATGACCACCCCCAGCCCCGCCGTCCGGTACGCCGCCTACGCCGCGCTCCTCGTCCTCGGCGCCCTCGTCGGCACCGCCGGAGCCCTCGTCCAGGCCGCCTGGTTCCCGCTCGGGCTGCTCCTCGCCCTGCTCGCCACCGCCGCCCTCTTCTACGGCGGCATGCGCGCCACCGGCAACCAGGTCGGCCTCGCCGCGGCGGGCGGTGGCTGGCTCCTCTCCGTCATCCTGCTCAGCCTCGGCCGCCCCGAGGGCGACGGCCTCTTCGGCGGCGGCCTCGGCGAGCTGCTCTTCCTCTTCGGGGGCATGGGCGCGGCTGTGATCTGCGCCACCGTCAGCAGGCTGCCGCAGAACACCCCGTAGGTCATCCTGTAGACCACCTGTGAGCGGCCGGACTTCGCACCGAGCGGATAACCGGCGGCGCCGGACAGTATGGTGGTGCGCGCCGCCGAACCGCCCGGGACAGAACGAGCATCAGCAAGAGCGGGCGGCGGAGCCAACCGGGAGATCCTGCTTTGAGTCGTGAAACTGGTCGTGAGACCGACAGTTCGTCCTCCGGCGCCCAGGGGCGCGGCGGGGCCGCCTACCCGTCGGGAACCCAGCCTTATGGATCCCGCCAGTATCCGTCGCTCCACCCGACGCAGGACGCGCCGGAGGGGAACTCCGCCGCGCCCGCGCCGCCGGAGGAGCCGAAGACCGAGACCACCCTCACCACCCGGATCCGCATCAACATTCCGGGTTCGCGGCCGATCCCGCCCGTCGTGGTCCGCACGCCCGTGGCGGAGGCCGACGCCGTCGCCCCGGCCGAGCCGGAGCGGCCCGCGCCGGCCCCGGAGCCCGAGCCCGAGCCGGCCCCCGCGCCGGTCCAGCCCGAGCCGCCGCAGGCCCTCGCCGAGGCCCCCAAGGCCAAGGAGACCAGCGACTGGTTCGCGCCCCGCAAGGGCGGCGCGGGCCCGGCCCCCGCGGCTCCCACGGGCGGCCCCGCAGCCCCGGCGGCGGCCCCCGCCCCGAAGGCCCTCGGCGGCCCGCAGGCCCCCGGCACCGGCTTCGCGGGCTCCGCGACCGCCGGCGTCCCCACGGTCGGCAACGCCCCCTCCAGCCGCCCCGTCAGCAACCCGCTGTACGACACCGGCACCCTCCCCGGCTACGACGGCACCCCGGCGGGCGGTACGCCGCTGTACGACGGCCCCCACCCCGCCACCCCGGCGGGCGGTACGGGCGCGTACGAAGGGACTCCTGCGGGCGGTACGCCGCTGTACGACGGCACCCCGGCGGGTGGCACGCGCGCGTACGACGGCACTCCCGCCGCCGGTACGCCCCTGTACGACGGCACCCCGGCGGCCGGCACCCCCCGGTACGACGGCCAACCGACCGGCCCGACCACGGGCCCGGTCAGCGGCATCGCCGACCTCGGCGGCGGCGCGCCCGCGCGCCCCGCCATGCCGAAGCGCCCGGGCGGGCCGAGGCAGGGTGGCCCGGCGGTCGGCGGCCCGGCTGCGGGGGGCCCGATGGTGGGAGGCCCGGCTGCGGGTGGCCCGATGATGGGAGGCCCGGCTGCGGGTGCTCCCATGGCCGGCGGCCCGGCTGCGGGTGGCCCCATGGCGGGTGGCCCGGTGCCGGGCGGTCCCGGCCCGCTTGGAGCCGGTAGCGCCGGCGGAGTCGGCGGGGCGCCGCGCCTGTCCGACGACACCGCGATCCTGACGCCGCAGCAGCCCGCGCCCCAGCCCGGTCCGGGCGGCCCTGGCGGCCCTGGCGGCCCGAGGGCGGGCGGCGGCCGGGTGTCCGGTGACACCCTCACGAGCGGCATCCCGGTCGTCCCGCCGACCGGTGGCCGCCCGACCCCGCCCCAGGGCCCGCGCCCCGGCCGGCAGGAGCAGGCCCCGAACCCGGCGCCCGCGCCCAAGCCCGCCCCGGCCCCGGCCAAGAAGGGCCGCTCGAAGCTGGTCCTCGCCGCCGTCGGCCTCGTCGGCATCGCCGGTGTCGCCTACGGCGCCGGACTCCTCCTCAACCACTCCGACGTGCCCAAGGGCACGACCGTCCTCGGCGTCGACATCGGCGGCGGTACGAAGGAGGAGGCCGTCAACAAGCTGGAGGCACAGCTCGGCAAGCGCGCCGCGACGCCCCTCCAGCTCACGGTCGGCGGCAAGAAGGTGCAGCTGGCGCCCGACAAGGCGGGTCTCACCCTGGACAGCCAGGAGACCGTCCGGGGTGCCGCGGGCAGCGACTACAACCCCGTCTCGGTGATCGGCTCCCTCTTCGGTGGCGAGCGTGTCGCCAAGCCGGTCTTCCCGGTGGACAGCGAGAAGCTCGCGGTCGCCCTGCGGGACCTCGCGGGCTCCTCGTCGTCGGCGACCGAGGCGACGATCCTGTTCGCCCCGAACAAGGTCACGGCCGTGGAGGGCAAGCCGGGGAACGGTCTCGACGTCCAGCGCTCGATGATCTCGGTCAAGGACGCGTTCCGCGCGCAGGTCGAGACAGGGCGGAGCAACGTCGTCGAACTCCCGGTCCGCGTCCTCCGGCCCACGGTCACCAAGGCCGAACTGGACCGGGCGATGAAGGAGTTCGCCGAGCCCGCGATGTCCGGCCGGATCACCATCCAGGCGGGCGGCAAGACGATCGACTTCGGCCCGGCCCGCTCGCTGCCGCAGATCCTCTCCATGAAGGCCGTCGACGGCCACCTGGTGGAGGTCTACGACAAGAAGGCGATCACCCGCCTCCTCGAAGGCACCTTCGAAGGCGTCATGATCACCAAGGGTGACGGCTCGAAGCACGAGGTCTCCGCCGACGACGTCGCGTTCGTCATGCGCGACGCACTCCGAGGCAAGACCAAGGCGGAACGCACGGCCACGATCGACCTCACGGGCAAGGGCTGAGCGGAGGCAGAGTGCCGCCTGGTGACCCTCCTCCACCTGCCGCCGGAGGAGGGTCACCAGACACCCCCGTACCGCGCTCAGCCCGCGACGAGCACGGCGGAGAGGGCGAGCGCACCGGGAAGCGCCTGGGCGTACAGGATCCGCCGGTTGGCGGTGGCGGCGCCGTAGAGCCCCGCGATGACGACGCAGGACAGGAAGAACACCCGTACGCGGAACCCCGTCGGTTCGTCGGCGATGAGCCCCCAGACGAGCCCGGCGGCGAGAAACCCGTTGTAGAGCCCCTGATTGGCGGCCATGGCGGCCGTCTCCCGAGCCATCCGCGCATCGAACCCGGAGAACCGCCGCCCGGTCTCCTTCTCCCACAGGAACATCTCCATCACGAGGATGTACCCGTGCAGAAGCGCGATGAGGGCAACAAGAATGTCGGCGGTCAGCGGCATCCCCCCATTCTGATCCGACCAGACCCGAGGACCCGCGCACGACGCACCCGTGCCTCCCCCCGCCCGCCCGCCTCGTGACTGGGCGTCAAGCGTGGGAAACCGTTTGGAGTCCGCTGGTCTCTCCTCTAGGCTCGGGGTTCTGGGAGCGGGGTCGTAGCACAGAGGTAATGCGCCGCGATGGCATCTCGGAGGACGCCGGTTCGAATCCGGTCGCCCCGCTCCCTCCTCAAACTCCCCTCGCCTTGGCCCCGTTACGGCGACGCCGCGAACGTGCGTCGGTACGTCCGGGGCGGTACCCCCTCCGCGCCGCTCAGGCCCCAGGGCGTCCGCGTACGCTCGCCGCATGATCATCCAGGAGCTCTCCGACGGCGAGGTCGCCGCTGCCGCCGCCCGTGCCGGTGCCGAGGTCGTGCGTGGCCTCTACGGGCGGGAACTCGACCGGGTCGACAAGGGGGCGGGCGACTTTGCCACCGCCGCCGATCTGGCGGCCGAGCGGGCCATCCTCGACGTGCTGCGCGCCGCCCGGCCCGACGATGCCGTGCTCGGCGAGGAGGGCGGGGCGCAGGGCGCGGCCGGGGGTCGTCGCCAGTGGCTCGTGGACCCCCTCTGCGGCACCCTCAACTACGCCGTCGGGAACAAGCTCGTGGCCGTCAACGTCGCCCTGCGCGGCGGGGCGGCGGCCGTCGCCGACCCGTTCGCCGACGGACCCCCCGGCTCGCCCGGCGAGGTGTTCCGTACCGATGGGACCACCGCCTGGGGCGCGGACGGGAAGTCGCTCGTCCCCTCCGCCGCCACCGGTCTCGTCGACGTGAACCTCGACCCGCCGTTCCCGGGCGCGCCCGGCTTCCGGGCCGTCGAGCTGCTCGCGCACCCGGACTTCGTCGCCGGGTTCCGGCCCCGCGTGGTGTCGACGACGCTCGCCCTCGCCTGGGTGGCGTCCGGGCAGCGGGCCGCTTACGTCACGGACGGCGGCGATCTGTCCGGCAGCGTCCACTTCGCCGCCGGGATCGCCCTGTGCCGGGCGGCCGGCTGCGTCGTCACCGGGATCGACGGCGCCCCGGTGGGGGAGGGCGGGCGCGGGCTCGTCGCCGCCGCAGACGCCACCACCCACGCCCGCCTGATGGCGATGATCCGGAAGTCTCTCTAGAGCCCCGGACATCCCTCCAGAGCCCTAGTTCAGCCGCGCCCGCGCCGCCTGCGCCTTGTGGCGGATCGCGGCCGCCGCGTCCGGGTCGACCGCGTCCATGATCTGCGCGTACGCCTCCATCTCCGCCGCTCCGGTGAGGAAGTCACCGCGCTGGACGAGGAGTTCGGCGCGTTCGTAGCGGAGGCGGGCCGGGTGGGAGGGGAGCAGCAGGGCCAGTTCCACCGCCCACAGGGCGACGTCGGAGCGTTCGGGGCGGGGGGTCGCCCAGGCGCGGATGTTGCCGAGGATGCGGAGCACGATGGCGCCGGGCTCGGCGGGGCGCAGCATGGAGCGGTCCAGGGCCTCGCCGGTCGCGCTCGCGACGAGCAGTTCGGCGTCCTCGGCGGTCATCGGGCGGCCGCCCGCGAAGGGGTCGGCGAGGTCGAGGTCGGCGGGGTCGCCGAAGCCGACGACGAAGTGGCCGGGGAGGCCGAGCCCGTACACGGGGGCGCCCGCCCGCCGGGCGACCTCCATCCACACGACGGACAGCAGGATCGGCAGGCCCCGGCGCCGGCGCAGCACCTCGTGGAGGAGGGAGGACTCCAGGCGCTGGTAGTCGGCGGGGACGCCCTCGAAGCCCTCGCGGCCGCCGAGGAGCGCCGCCAGCTCGTCCTTCCAGGCGCCGGTGAAGCGGGTGCCGTACGGGACGAGTCCGGCGAGCCGGTCGAGCTCGATGTCGGCCTCGACGAGGTCGTGCTCGGTGACGGCCGGGTCGGCCACGGCGCAGATCAGCAGGCAGAGGCGGGCGAGGTCGGGCCGCTCGGCCCGGGCCTCCTCCGCGAACTCCCGCCGCCGGTCGGGCGGCCGGTCGGCCTCTCGGTCCAGGGGGTCCTCCGCGCTCACGCCGCGCTCACGCCTCCGCCTGCCGGTAGTGGTGGTAGTGGTGGTGCACCGCGAAGCCCATCCCCTCGTACAGCGCCCGCGCGCCGCCGTTGTCGCTCTCGACCTGGAGCCAGGCCGCCGAGGCGCCCTCGTCGAGGGCCTGCCGGGCGAGGGCGGTCATGACGCTGGTGGCCAGGCCCCGGCGCCGGTGGGCCGGGTCGACCTCTATCGCCGTGAAACCGGCCCAGCGGCCGTCGACGACTAGCCGTCCGATGGCCGCCGGTACCCCTCCCGTGCCCGGCACGGACGCGAACCACACACTCGGGCCGGAGGCGAGCACGTGCCGTATCGCCGGGGTCGGCTCTGCGTCCGGGCGGTAGAGGCGCAGCCACGGCTCGTCCGGCGTCCGGGCGAGCTCCGCCCGGGGCAGCTCGTCGGTGTCCCGGTCGGCGAGCGGGGCGAGGGCGGCGATCCGGAGCTCGGCGGTGACCTCGCGGTGCCAGCCGAGCCGCTCCAGGTCGGTGCAGAGCAGCTCCTGGGTGCCCTCGGCGCCGGTGGCGGTCTGGACGTACGCGGGCAGCTTCCGGTCCGCGTACCACTCCCGTACGGCCTCCAGGGCCTCGGCGACGGGCCGTCCCGGATCGCCCGCCGGGAGCACCGAGTTGGCGCGGCGCGTAAAGCCGTCGGAGGCGCGCAGCGTCCACCCCCCGAGGGCCTCGCTCTCGACCGGCTGCCAGGCGCGGGCGGAGGCCCGGGAGAGCTCGGCGAAGGTCGCGGCGGGGCCCCTGCGGCGGGCCGGGGCGGGGGGCACGATCTTGCCCGCGACCAGGCGGAGTTCCGGGATCCGGACGGCCTCGCCGCTCTTTCGTGTGATCGTGAGCACACCGTCGTCCCATGATGTGAGAACCCCGACCGCGTCGGTGAAGCGCGCACCCGCCGCGGGGGACTCCGTCACGTACCGAACGGAGACACGTTTTCCCACGTCAGCGCTGGTGAGACGGACCTCTGCCCGCCCTCCTCCGGTGAATTCCACAGCTTCTCCGCCCCTCCTGTTCGGATCGCCCCCAAGAACGGAGATACTAGGTGCGGGCATCGACGACACCGCGCTCCCGCGCAGACCAGCCCTACCGAGGAGGAACGACAGCGTGACCTACGTCATCGCGCAGCCTTGTGTCGACGTCAAGGACAAGGCTTGCATCGAGGAGTGCCCCGTCGACTGCATCTACGAGGGCAAGCGATCTCTCTACATCCACCCGGACGAGTGCGTCGACTGTGGAGCCTGTGAGCCGGTCTGCCCGGTCGAGGCGATCTTCTACGAGGACGACACCCCGGAGGAGTGGAAGGACTACTACAAGGCGAACGTCGAGTTCTTCGACGACCTGGGTTCGCCCGGTGGCGCCTCCAAGCTCGGCGAGATCGAGCGCGACCACCCCTTCATCGCCGCCCTGCCGCCGCAGAACGGCTGATCTTTCGCCGCATCCGCTCTCGGTCCCGTACGGCTCCGCCGCCGTACGGGACCGACGCGTATCGCGTACGTACTGAGGAAGTGAGCAAAACCGTGAGCGCAGTCTCTTCGCGCCTGCCCGTCTTCCCCTGGGACAAGCTGGAGCCGTACAAGAAGACGGCCCTGGCGCACCCGGACGGGATCGTGGACCTGTCGGTCGGGACACCGGTCGACCCGGTCCCCGCGCTGATCCAGGAGGCCCTGGTGGCCGCGGCGGACTCGCCGGGCTATCCGACGGTCTGGGGCACGCCGGCGCTGCGCGACGCGCTCACCGGCTGGTGCGAGCGGCGCCTCGGCGCGGTCGGCTTCGCCCACGAGAACGTGCTGCCCGTGGTCGGCTCCAAGGAGCTCGTCGCCTGGCTGCCGACGCAGCTGGGGCTCGGCGCCGGGGACAAGGTGGCCTACCCGCGGCTGGCCTACCCGACGTACGAGGTCGGCGCGCGGCTCTGCGGCGCGGAGGCGGTCGTCTACGACGACCCGACGGAGCTCGACCCGGCCGGTCTGAAGCTGCTGTGGCTCAACTCCCCGTCGAACCCGACGGGCCGGGTCCTGCCCAAGGACGAGTTGGCCCGGATCGTGGCGTGGGCCCGCGAGCACGGCGTCCTCGTCTTCTCCGACGAGTGCTACCTCGAACTGGGCTGGGAGGCCGACCCGGTGTCGGTCCTGCACCCGGACGTCTCCGGCGGCTCGTACGAGGGCATCGTCGCCGTCCATTCCCTGTCCAAGCGCTCCAACCTGGCGGGCTACCGGGCGGCGTTCATCGCCGGGGACGCGGCCGTCCTCGGCGAGCTGCTCCAGATCCGCAAGCACGGCGGCATGATGACCGCGGCGCCGGTCCAGGCCGCCACGGTCGCCGCCCTCGGCGACGACACGCACGTCGCGGAGCAGCGCGAGCGGTACGCGGCCCGGCGCGGCGCCCTGAAGGCGGCCCTGGAGGCCCACGGCTTCCGCGTCGAGCACTCCGAGGCGAGCCTCTACCTGTGGGCGACGCGCGACGAGCCCTGCTGGGACACGGTGGCGTACCTGGCCGAGAAGGGCGTCCTGGTGGCCCCGGGCGACTTCTACGGCGAGGCGGGCGGGCACTTCGTCCGCGTGGCCTTCACGGCGACGGACGAGCGGGTGGCGGCGGCGGTCAAGCGCCTCGGCTGAGGAGTCGGTACGCGGAAGGGCCCGGGCGCCATGAGCGACCCGGGCCCTTCCGCGTACCCGCTGGGCTCAGCCGATGGGGAGGCCGCCGAGCATCTGGCCGGCCGGGGCGCCGCCCAGCGCGCCGCCGGCGGGGGTGCTGCCCGCGCTCTGGGCGGCGGCGCCGGCCGTCTCGCCCAGCGCCTCGCCGGCGCCGCCCGCGGTCTCGCCCGCGATCTTCTGCGCCGCCGGGGTGGCGGTCTTGCCGGCCGCGCCCACGGCCTTGCCGGCGGCCGGGACGGCCGTGCCGACGGCCTCGCCGCCGGTCGCGCCGGCGACACCGGTGGTGGTGCGGGCGGCACCGTCGACGGCCGAGCCCGCGTCCGCGGCGTCCAGCGCGGTCAGGCCGCCGAGCGCGCCGGCCGGCGCCAGGCTGTGGTCCAGAGCGCTCGCGGAACCGGCCGCGCCGACCACGGGGGCTGCGCCGGCCGCGACGATCAGGGCGGCACGGGCGATCCGACGGGTCAGGGGGAGGGACATGGTGCTCCTTCGACGGAGAGACGGTGGGGAGGTGTGCGCTTGCGGGCTGCACAACCGGGTGAGGGGCGGGGGAGGTTGCGGGGGCCGAAGGTAAAGGCTGGGCAATGCGTCGTATTGTCTGGTGGGGAGGAAAGCGGACGAACGGCGCCCCGCCCGCCCCCCTGCCGAACCGTCACTCCCCAGTCCCCCCAAGCCCCCACCCCCCTCACCGCTCCCCACCACCCCACCTCCCGCCGCCTCCCCCCGATCCCCCACCCCGAGCGACACCCCGC
This sequence comes from Streptomyces sp. NPDC059201, assembly GCF_042754585.1. Taxonomy (NCBI): domain Bacteria; kingdom Bacillati; phylum Actinomycetota; class Actinomycetes; order Kitasatosporales; family Streptomycetaceae; genus Streptomyces; species Streptomyces sp. NPDC059201. Next base: position 26,047 of record NZ_JBHZBB010000014.1, on the reverse strand, counting down.
ACACAAGTCCACCCCCACGGCCCGCCCCCGCCGCGGCGATACGTCCCGCTGGGGCGGTGCCCACCCCCGCGCCTCAGCCTGCGCGGGCGCCGGTCGGCCGCCGCCGTTCCGTTGTGGGCAATCGTTCCGCTGGGGCGGAACGGGTGGGCACAACGGAACGGCACCCTCTGCGGGTGCCTCCGCACACGTCCCTGACCCGCACCGGTACGGCGTCGTGCATCGGGTGTGGGTTGGGGCGCGGAAAGCCTTGGCCCGGCAGGGGGCTCCGTCCCGTGTGCCCACCCGTCCCGCCCCTAGCGGGACGCCTGCCCACACGGAGGTGCAGCAGAGGGCGCCGTCACGCGGGCGCGGGGGTGCTGTCCTCCGACGGGGGGATGCCCACGTGGGGGCAGGGCGCCGGGGAGGTTTCAGCGGGTTAGGCGGAGGTGGACTGTGGGGGAGGGGGGTGTGGGGGTCCAGCCGCCGTCTGAGTCGTCGGCTTTCCAGAGTTTGCCGCCGTAAGAGACTTCCGCGATCCGCAGCGCCTCCGCCCGCGCCACCGCCCACTGCGCCAGCTCCCAGCCGCGCCGCTCCGTGCCGCCGGGGACGGGGACGACGAGGACGGCCGGCTCCACCGCGGAGCGCCCCGCGCTGGCGCCGCCGGAGACGGAGGTGGGCGCCGCGGACTCGCCGAAGGCCCGTACCAGCTCCGTACGGACGAAGGCGGGGTCGCCGGGGCGGCCCTCCTTCACGTCCGCCGTGCACGTCAGCGCGGCCGCCGCGCGCCCCGTCAGCGCCGCCGACAGCAGCGTCGCGTCCGGCTCGTGCTTGGCGTACGCCTGCGGGAAGCCGCTCTTCTGGACCTTCTGCGCCGCCACCGTCAGCGGCATCCGCGAGTACCCGGGGACCTTCTCCAGGCCCTCGTAGAACTTCGACGCCGAGTACACCGGGTCCATGATCTGCTCCGGCGTGCCCCAGCCCATCGAAGGACGCTGCTGGAACAGGCCGAGCGAATCCCGGTCGCCGTGCTCGATGTTCCGCAGCGCCGACTCCTGGAGCGCCGTCGCCAGCGCGATCGTCACCGCCCGCTCCGGCAGCCCCCGCGAGGTGCCGACCGCCGCGATCGTCGCCGCGTTCGACGCCTGGTCGGGGGTGAACTCGTACCGGCTGTCCCCGCTGCCCACGGCGCACCGGGGCGCGCCTTTGCTGCCGGTCACCTGGTGGACGGCGATGTACGACGCGAGGCCGCACAGGACGGCGAGAGCGGCGGCCGAACGGGCGAGACGGCCGCGGCGGGCGGGGCGGGGGGACTCGGACACGGGGCCCACCGTACTGGAGGCCGGGTTAGGGTCGGCATATGGCTGACATCACCCCGCAGGAGACTGCTCAGGAGACCCCGCTCGACCTCGCCCTCGACGGGGCCGCGCTCACCGCCGCCCTCGTCGACTTCGCCTCCGTCAGCGGGACCGAGAAGCCGCTCGCCGACGCCATCGAGCGGGCCCTGCGGGCCCTGCCCCACCTCCGCGTCGACCGCCACGGCAACAACGTCGTCGCCCGGACCGCCCTCGGCCGCGCCGAGCGCGTCGTCCTCGCCGGCCACATCGACACCGTGCCGATCGCCGACAACGTCCCGTCCCGGCTCGACGGGAACGGGATCCTGTGGGGGTGCGGCACCGCCGACATGAAGTCCGGCGTCGCCGTCCAGCTCCGGATCGCCGCCACCGTCCCCGAGCCCAACCGCGACCTCACCTTCGTCTTCTACGACAACGAGGAGGTCGCCGCCGACCTCAACGGCCTCGGGAAGATCGCCGCCGCCCACCCGGAGTGGCTGGAGGGCGACTTCGCGGTCCTCCTCGAACCCTCCGACGGGCAGGTCGAGGGCGGCTGCCAGGGCACCCTCCGCGTCATCCTGCACACGGCCGGCGAGCGCGCCCACTCCGCCCGCTCCTGGATGGGCTCCAACGCCATCCACACCGCCGCGCCGATCCTCGCCCGCCTCGCCGCGTACGAGCCGCGCAAGCCGGTCATCGACGGCCTGGAGTACCACGAGGGGCTCAACGCGGTCGCGATCCAGGGCGGTGTCGCCACCAACGTCATCCCGGACGCCTGCACGGTCACGGTCAACTACCGGTACGCCCCCGACCGCTCGCCGGCCGAGGCGCTGGCGCACGTCCGCGAGGTCTTCGCGGAGTGCGACATCGCCGAGTTCGTCGTCGACGACGAGAGCCCCGGCGCGCTGCCCGGCCTCTCCCACCCGGCCGCCGAGGCGTTCATGAAGGCCGTGGGCGGCACCGCGATGCCCAAGTTCGGCTGGACCGACGTCTCCCGCTTCAGCGCGCTCGGCGTGCCCGCGGTCAACTACGGCCCCGGCGACCCGATCTACGCGCACAAGCGGGACGAGCACGTGCACGTCGACCGGATCCACCACTGCGAGGCACGGCTCCACGACTGGCTGACCGCCCGTCTCCCGTAATTTCGCGTTTCGTCACCTCGGTAGTCCTACGCTGACCCAAGAGCCAGAGAAGATCGTGGATCGGCGGAGGGAGCAGGCCATGGGCATTCCCGAGGGAATGGCGAAGCCGGAGGAGCAGCGGCTGGGTCCGGTGCTGAGGCGGAGGGACCAGGTCCAGCCGGGCACCACGGACCAGCGGCTGCTCGACACCGAGGGCGACTCGGAGTGGGTGCACACCGACCCCTGGCGGGTCATGCGGATCCAGTCCGAGTTCGTCGAGGGCTTCGGCGCGCTCGCCGAACTGCCGAGCGCGATCAGCGTGTTCGGCTCGGCCCGGACGAAGGCGGACTCGCCCGAGTACGAGGCGGGCGTACGGATCGGCAAGGCGCTCGTCGAGGCGGGCTTCGCGGTCATCACGGGCGGCGGCCCGGGCGCGATGGAGGCGGCCAACAAGGGCGCCCGGGAGGCGAAGGGCGTCTCGGTCGGCCTCGGCATCGAGCTCCCCTTCGAGCAGGGGCTCAACCAGCACGTCGACATCGGCGTGAACTTCCGGTACTTCTTCGTCCGCAAGACGATGTTCGTGAAGTACGCGCAGGGCTTCGTCGTCCTGCCCGGCGGTCTCGGCACCCTCGACGAGCTCTTCGAGGCGCTGACGCTGGTGCAGACCCGCAAGGTGACCCGCTTCCCGATCGTGCTGTTCGGCACGGAGTACTGGAAGGGGCTCGTCGACTGGCTGAAGGACACGGTCGTCGCCGGTGGCAAGGCGTCCGAGCGCGACCTGCTCCTCTTCCACGTCACGGACGACGTGGAGGAGGCGGTCGCGCTCGTCACCAAGGAGGTCGGCCGCTAGGGCCCTTCCGGGGTCCGTCCGGTGGGGTCCGTCCGGTGGGTCCGTCCGGTGGGGTCCGGCCTCAGGCCAGGCCCCGCCGGGCGACGGCGGGTTCGCGGTGGCCCGCGATCGTCGCGACCATGTCGAGGACCTGCCGGGTCTCGGCGACCTCGTGGACGCGGTAGACCTGGGCGCCGAGCCAGGCCGAGACGGCGGTCGTCGCCAGGGTGCCGAGGACGCGCTCCTTCACCGGCCGGTCCAGGGTCTCGCCGACGAAGTCCTTGTTGGAGAGCGACACGAGCACCGGCCAGCCGGTCTCCGTCATCTCGCCGAGGCGGCGGGTCGCCTCCAGGCTGTGCCGGGTGTTCTTCCCGAAGTCGTGCCCCGGGTCGATCATGATCCCGTCCGGCCGCACGCCCAGCGAGACCGCGCGTTCGGCCAGGCCCACGGTGACCCGCAGGATGTCGGCCATCACGTCCTCGTACGCGATCCGGTGCGGCCGGGTGCGCGGTTCGGCGCCGCCCGCGTGGGTGCAGACGAGCCCGGCGCCGTACTTCGCGGCGACCTCCGCGAGCCGGGGGTCGACCCCGCCCCACGCGTCGTTGAGCAGGTCCGCTCCGGCCTCGCAGACCGCCTCGCCGACGTCCGCCCGCCAGGTGTCCACGCTGATCACCACGTCGGGGTGGCGGCGGCGGACCTCCGCGACGAAGCCGACCGTGCGGCGGGCCTCCTCCTCGGGCGTGACCTCCTCGCCGGGGCCCGCCTTGACCCCGCCGATGTCGATGATCGCGGCGCCCTCGGCGACCGCCTGCTCGACCCGCGCGAGCGCCGGCTCGTCGCGGAAGGTCGCGCCCTGGTCGTAGAACGAGTCCGGGGTCCGGTTCACGATCGCCATGATCACCGGCTCGTGCGGCCCGAATTCACGCCGTCCCAAGCGCAGCATCCCTTATGTCCTCCCTCGCGACCGGTCGACGGCGTCCTGTGCAGTCGTCTGTGACCCTAACCGCCGGTGGCGCATGGCACGATCGGCACGGGATGTTTTCCACTCCGGGAGAGGCGCGCTGGTGTTCTGGTTTCTGCTCATCACGATGGTCGTGGTCGTCGCGGCCGTGACCCTCGCCGTGGTCGGCGGCGGCGACAGCGAGGTGCTGCCCGACGCGGCCCCCGAGCAGCTGGTGGACCCGCTGCCGCTGAGCCGCCCCGTCGACCGCGCCGATGTCGAGGCGCTGCGGCTGCCGGTCGCCGCGCGCGGCTACCGGATGGAGGACGTCGACGACGTCCTGGACCGGCTCGCCGCGGAGCTCGCCGAGCGCGACGCCCGGATCGCGGAGCTGGAGACGGCCCTCGCGGGCGCTCCGTCCGGCGAGGCGGCGGAGGGCGACGAGCGATGAGCGGCGGGGCGATCCCGGGCCCGGACGGGCTGCCGCGCTGCCCCTGGGGCCTGTCCACCGAGGACTACCGGGCCTACCACGACGAGGAGTGGGGCCGCCCGGTCCACGGCGACGACGCCCTGTTCGAACGGCTCTGTCTGGAGGCGTTCCAGTCGGGCCTGTCGTGGATCACGATCCTGCGGCGGCGCGAGGGCTTCCGCCGGGCCTTCGCGGGCTTCCGCATCGAGGCCGTCGCCGGTTTCGGGGACGCCGACCGCGAGCGGCTCCTCGCCGACGAGGGCATCATCCGCAACCGCGCCAAGATCGACGCGACGCTCGCCAACGCGAAGCTGCTCGCCGACTGGGCCCCCGGCGAGCTGGACGCCCTGATCTGGTCCCACGCCCCCGACCCGGCGACCCGCCCCGCCCCGCGCACCCTCGCGGACGTCCCGGCGGTCACCGACGCGTCCACGGCCCTCTCGAAGGCCCTCAAGAAGCGGGGCGTCCGCTTCGTGGGCCCCACCACGGCCTACGCCCTCATGCAGGCGTGCGGCCTGGTCGACGACCATCTGACCGACTGCGTGGCCCGCGGCGGGCGGTAGACCCCGCGCAGGGCGGTCCCGCCGGCCTCCGTGAGGCGCGGCGGGACCTGGTTCTCCGTCACCTGCCGAGGTACGTCGGCTTCTCCTTGGCGAGGAAGGCGCGGACCGCGATGGTGTGGTCCTCGGAGGCGCCGGCGAGGGTCTGGAGCTCGTCCTCCTTGTCGAGGGCCTCGTCGAGGGAGTGGTCGGCGCCGTAGGCGACGGACGCCTTGAGGGCGGCGTAGGCGACCGTGGGGCCCTCGGCGAGCCTGCGGGCGAGCAGGCCGGCCTCTTCCGCGAGCTCGGCGGCCGGGACCACGCGGTTCGCGATGCCCAGGTCGTACGCCTCCTGGGCGGTGAGCGTGCGCGGGAAGAGCAGCAGGTCGGAGGCGCGGCTCTGCCCGATGAGGCGGGGGAGCGTCCAGGACATGCCGGAGTCGGCGGTGAGCGCGACGCCCGCGAACGAGGTGTTGAAGGACGCGGTGTCGGCGACGATCCGGTAGTCCGCGGCGAGCGCGAAACCGAAACCGGCCCCGGCGGCGACGCCGTTGACCGCGGCGATCACGGGCTTCTTCATGCCGGTGAGCGCGCGGACGATCGGGTTGTAGTGGTCCCGGACCGTGTTCATCGTCGCGCTGGTGCCCGACTCCTGGTCCTGGAGGAGCAGACCGACGTGCTCCTTCAGGTCCTGGCCGACGCAGAACGCCCGGTCGCCCGCCGAGGTCAGCAGCACGGCCCGGACCGCGGGGTCGGCGGCGGCCGTCTCGGCAGCGTCCCGCAGCGCCACCTTCGCGGCGATGTTCATCGCGTTCATGGCCTCGGGCCGGTTGAGCGTGATGGTGGCGAGCCCGTCGCTCACTTCGTACAGGACCGTGTCGGCCATCGGGACCCCTTCGTCTCGTGGATGGGCTGATCCGCCCAGCATGACGGAGATCACCCGTACCGCCCATGTGAGCTGCGTCAAAGAATCGGGGCCCGCGGAGCGACCCGCGGCGGCGAAGTATCGCAGGCCGGACGCCGAAATGTGGGGTTTTGCGGGAGCGCGTTGCGCAAGCGATGCGGATCGATGTTGGTCATCGGGTCCTGCGATGCGGGATAATGACCTGGAAGCAATGTGTTCGAAGCCGGTGACGCGTGCTCCGTGGTACGGAGCTGCCCGGTTGGAGATGAGCTGGTTTCAGGAAGGGGAACGAGCATGGCGGCCATGAAGCCGCGGACGGGTGACGGCCCGCTCGAGGTGACCAAGGAGGGGCGGGGCATCGTCATGCGCGTTCCGCTCGAAGGCGGCGGTCGGCTCGTGGTCGAGCTGACCCCGGACGAGGCCGAGGCGCTCGGTGATGCCCTGAAGAAGGTCGTCGGCTGACCCTCCCCGTAGTTCCTCTGCACCGCTGCCCCGGTACGGCCCCGCCGTCCGGGGCAGCGGCATGCCGGGGGTCTCGCGTCCGGAGCTTCTGAAGGGCCGGGACTTTCCGGGAGCGGTCAGCCGCGCCGGACGGCGCAGAGCAGGCCGTCGCCCACCGGCAGCAGGGTCGGGAGCAGCTGGGAGCTCTCCCGGACGGTGCGCAGCAGTTCGCGGACCCGCTGCACCTCGGCGGGCTGGGCGCCGGAGTCGACCGTGCGGCCGTCCGCGAAGACGCCCTCGAAGCAGACCAGACCCCCAGGTCGGAGCAGGCGCAACGATTCAGCGAGATAGTCCGGGTACTCCCCGCGGTCGCCGTCGCAGAAGACGAGGTCGTACCCGCCGTCCGCGAGCCGCGGCAGCACGTCGAGCGCCCGGCCGGGGATGAACCGTGCCCGGTTGCCGGCGAAGCCCGCCTCCCGGAACGCCGCCTTCGCGAACTGCTGATGCTCCGGCTGCACGTCCACCGTGGTCAGGGTGCCGTCGGGGCGCATCCCGAGCAGCAGGTAGATGCCCGACACGCCCGTGCCCGTACCGATCTCGGCCACCGCCTTGGCGTCCGCGGACGCGGCCAGCAGACGGAGCGCCGCACCGGTGCCCGGCGACACCGAGGGCAGCCCTGCCTCGTGGGCCCGCTCCCGGGCCCAGCGCAGAGCGTCGTCCTCGGCGACAAAGGCGTCGGCGAACGCCCAGTTCGTCTGCCGGTTGGCGGTAATGGCCCTCTCCTGTCCCCTTAGTTGGCGCAACGGTGACTGTATCCGCTGTCAGCGGGAACCCGCAGATGGGACCGGGCGTTCACCAGGGGAAGGACGCGCACGAGGACCGGCGGGCGACCCCGATTCAAATGCGCGTAAAGATTCTTATCCGGAGCTAACGGGCGAGGTGGCTATGGTAGGGGCTCCACTGGACACCACCAGAGCCGATAGGGGAGGTGCGGCTGCGCCTGTGGATCGGAGAGGGGCGTTCAGGCGTCTTCTCAGGTCGGCGGGTGAGCCGAAATCCGTGACCGACACCGCTGACAGCATCCACACCACCACCGCACCGACCACCGCGACCTTCGCATCGGATGCGGAATCGCAGGCGTGGACTCCGCCCACCTGGGAGGAGATCGTCAGCACGCACAGCGGTCGTGTCTACCGCCTGGCCTACCGCCTCACCGGCAACCAGCACGACGCCGAGGACCTCACCCAGGAGGTCTTCGTCCGCGTCTTCCGCTCGCTGTCGACGTACACGCCGGGCACCTTCGAGGGCTGGCTGCACCGCATCACCACCAACCTCTTCCTCGACATGGTCCGCCGGAAGCAGCGCATCCGCTTCGACGCGCTCGCCGACGACGCCGCCGAGCGGCTCCCCAGCCGTGAGCCCTCCCCCCAGCAGGTGTTCAACGACACCCACTTCGACGCCGACGTCCAGCAGGCGCTCGACACGCTGGCGCCCGAGTTCCGCGCCGCCGTCGTCCTCTGCGACATCGAGGGGCTCTCGTACGAGGAGATCGCCGCGACCCTCGGCGTGAAGCTCGGCACCGTCCGCAGCCGCATCCACCGCGGCCGCTCCCACCTGCGCAAGGCGCTCAAGCACCGTTCGCCCGAGGCCCGGGCGGAGCGCGCCCTGGCCACCGTCGGATGGGAGGCCGGGACAGCGTGAGCGGCACCCGTCCTCCGTCCCCGAGCCCCGCGGAGCACCACCTCGGGGACCGGCTCGCCGCGCTCGTCGACGGCGAGCTCGGTCACGACGCCCGCGAGCGGGTCCTCGCCCACCTCGCCACCTGCGCCCGCTGCAAGGCCGAGGCCGACGCGCAGCGCGCCCTGAAGAGCGTCTTCGCGTCCAGCGGCGCCCCGCAGCCCTCCGAGGGCTTCCTCGCCCGCCTCCAGGGCCTTCCCGGCGGCCCCGGCGGTCCCGGAGACCCCGGGCGCTCACCGCTGGAGCAGCTCCTCGAAGCCGGCGGCGTGAAGAGCGACGGCTTCGCCACCGCGCCCCCCGCCGCGCCCGAGACCGGCACCGGCTTCCGCGTCCACGCCGTCACCCCGCCGGGGCGCGGCCGGCGCTTCGCCGTCGCCGCCGCCGGCGCGGTCTCCTTCGCGGCCATCGCCCTCGGCGGCACCCTGCCCGTCGACAGCTCCCTCACCACCGCCGCGCGCGGCGGACAGGGCACCGGCAGCACGGTCACCCCGCTCCGCGCGGGCGCCTCCGTGGGACCCGGCTCGGCGGCCGGACGTTCGGACCGCTCCGAGCGCTCCACCGGCGGCGCCCAGTCCCTCGGCAGCGCCCCCCTCGTCCCCGGCGGCACCGTCCCCTCGGGGGCCGTCCCCGCGGACCTGGACCGGGCCGGTCCGGTCGCGGCGGTACGGCTCCGAGCCGTACAGGCGCAGTCGTTCTTCGCGCTCTCGCCGTTCATACGCCCGACGGCGCCCGCTCTCCAGCTGGCCCTCGGCCCGGCCCCCAGTCCGGCGCCCAGCCCGCCCGGCATCCCGCCGGGCTCCCACCGCTGAGCCCCGACCTGGTTGAATCCTCGGTCAGAGCACCCGAACACAGGGGCGCTCACCGGCCAGCGGTTGCGGGGAGAGCATGAACGACGGGAAGCCGAACTGGTGGAGCCGGCCCTCGACGCCCCCGGAGGCGGCGCGGATACCCACGCCGCCCCCGGCGGAGGAGGACGACTTCCCCCTCCAGGCCCCTGACCCGGCCGAACCCACCGCGCCGGAGCCGGAGCCGACCGCGGAGGCGCCCGCCGCCCCCAAGGTCGACATGACGAAGGAACCCGCCCCGGCGGAGCCGGAGCCCGTACAAGAGCCCGCCCCCGCCGCGCCGCAGCCGCTTCACGAGCCCGACGAGTACCGGACGCCGCCGTACGGCGAGCCCGGGCCGTGGGCGCCCGCGCCGCCCGTGCAGCACCCCGCCGCGCCCGCGACCGCCCCGCAGCCCGCCGTGGCCCCGCAGGGAGCCGTCCCGCCGCCGCAGGCGCCCGCGCAGCCGCACGCCTGGGGCCAGTACGACCCCTGGGGCGGCGGCCCCGGAGCCGTACCCCCTCCCGCACGGAAGAAGTCCCGGCGCGGTCTCGCCCTCGTCGGAGCCCTCGCCTTCGCCCTGGTCACCGGAGTCATCGGCGGCGGCGTCGGCGCCTACATCGAGCGCAACGGCGGGATCGGCACCGTCCACCTGCCGCAGGCCGAGTCCGGGAACACCGACCGCGCGCCCGAGAGCGTCGCCGGCATCGCGGCCCGCGCCCTGCCCGGCGTCGTCACCCTGCACGTCAGCGGCGGCGGCTCGGCCGGCACCGGCACCGGCTTCGTCCTCGACAACCGGGGCCACATCCTCACCAACAACCACGTCGTCGACGCCGCCGCCACCTCCGGCGACATCACCGTCACCTTCTCCAGCGGCGAGACCGCCTCCGCCAAGCTCATCGGCAAGGACACCGGCTACGACCTCGCCGTCGTCCAGGTCACCGGCGTCACCGGCCTCAAGCCCCTCCCGCTCGGCAACTCCGACGACGTCCGCGTCGGCGACCCCGTCGTCGCCATCGGCGCCCCCTTCGACCTCTCCAACACCGTCACCTCCGGCATCATCAGCGCCAAGGAGCGCCCGATCACCGCCGGCGGGGAGAAGGGCGACGGCAGCGACATCTCCTACGTCGACGCCCTCCAGACCGACGCGCCCATCAACCCCGGCAACTCCGGCGGCCCCCTCCTCGACGGGCAGGGCCGCGTCATCGGCATCAACAGCGCCATCCGCGCCGCCGGCGGCTCCGGCGACGGGGACGGCGGCACCGGCGGCCAGGCCGGCTCCATCGGCCTCGGCTTCGCCATCCCCGTCAACCAGGGCAAGCGCGTCGCCGAGGAGCTCATCAACACCGGCAAGGCCACCCACCCCGTCATCGGCGTCAGCCTCGACATGCAGTTCAACGGCGACGGCGCCCGCGTCGGCGACAAGGGCAAGGACGGCACCCCGTCCGTCACCCCCGGCGGCCCCGCCGCCAAGGCCGGACTGCGCCCCGGCGACGTCATCACCAAGGTCGACGGGCAGCGCGTCCACAACGGCGAGGAGCTGATAGTGAAGATCCGCGCCCACCGCCCCGGCGACCAGCTCGCCCTCACCGTCACCCGCGACGGCAAGGAACTCACCAGGACCGTCACGCTCGGCTCGGCACAGGGCACCTGAGGTACATGTGACGGACATCGCGAGGTACCCGTCCGGCAGTCCGGGCGGGTACCTTGGACCGAGCCGCCCTGGTCCGGCGTGAAGGAGCTATAGGTGTTCAGCGACATAGGCGCACTCGAGCTGGTGACGCTCATCGTCCTCGCCGTGCTCGTTTTCGGGCCGGACAAGCTGCCGAAGGTCGTCCAGGACGTCTCGCGCTTCATCCGGAAGGTCCGCGAGTTCTCCGACAGCGCCAAGGAGGACATCCGCAGCGAGCTCGGACCGGACTTCAAGGACTTCGAGTTCGAGGACCTCAACCCGAAGACCTTCATCCGCAAGCAGCTCGACGGCAACGAGGACCTCAGCGAGCTCAAGGAGCTGCGCTCCACCTTCGACCTCCGCAAGGAGATGAACGAGGTCGCCGACGCTGTCAACAGCCGCGAGAGCGCCCCGGCCGCCGCGCCCTCCACCGCCCCGGCGACGGTCAACGGTTCCGCGCCCGACCTGCTGAAGAAGCAGGACAAGCCCGCCTCGCCCGAGCCGCCGCCATACGACTCCGACGCGACCTGACACGGGCGGTCACCGACCGGTCGCTATCCTCCTTGAGTTGACGGACACAGGAGGCGGCCGAGATGAAGACGACGAGTCGAGTGGAAGCCGAAGGGTTTCTGCGCGCGCCCTTCGCCTGGTACGGGCTGGACGAGGCGTTCACCGGCCCCCGCCGGCTGATGCAGATCGGCACGGCGGCGGACGGCACCGTCCAGCACGGCTCCGTGGGCCACGGCGACGAGCCGTCGATAAAGTCCGAGACCGCCGGCACGGAGAAGGAGCGGTTCGCCGTCGTCGTGACCGTCGCCGCGAACCCCGTCCGCCGCACCGGTGACGGCACCGGCGTCCTCGACGCCACCACCGTCTCCTCCGCCGCCTGGCTGGCCGGCTCCGGGCTGCTCGCCCACACCTGGCCCGCCTCGCTCGACCACGGGCTGCGCGACCACTGGCTGGACCAGCAGACCGAGACGGCCTTCGAGCTGGCGGACGACCTCGACGGGGCCGCGTGGACCTCGCTGTCGCTGCCCGTCGACGGCGTCCCGGTGCCGTTCCACTACCGCGAGTCCGAGTTCGGGTGGGTGCTGGCGGGGTCGACCGGCGAGGTGCACATCGGGGCGTACGGGCGGGGGATGAGTGCGTACGGGCTCGGGTTCGCGCAGATCAAGGAGCTCGGGGCGTACGCCTGACAGGACATACGAAGGGCGCCCCGCAGCGGGGGCGCCCTTCACGCTGTGCGGCCTGTGCGGCTCGCAGTTCCGGTTGTGCCCACCCGTTCCGCCCCTAGCGGAACGCATGCCCACAACCGGGGGCGGTCAGAACTTGTTGCGCGGGGTGATGCCGAGGCTCAGGCCCGAGAGGCCGCGCTGGCGGCCGCCCAGCTTGCCGGCGATGGCGCGGAGGGCCGCGCCGGCGGGGGAGTCGGGGGCTTCCAGGACGACCGGCTTGCCGGTGTCGCCGCCCTCGCGCAGGCGCACGTCGATCGGGATCGAGCCGAGCACCGGGACCGTCGTGCCCGTGGTGCGGGACAGGCCGTCCGCGACCAGCTGGCCGCCGCCCGTGCCGAAGACGTCCACCATCTCGTCGCAGTGCGGGCACGGCAGGCCCGACATGTTCTCGACGACGCCGACGATCTTCTGGTGGGTCTGCACCGCGATCGAGCCGGCCCGCTCGGCGACCTCGGCCGCCGCCTGCTGGGGCGTCGTCACGACCAGGATCTCCGCGTTCGGCACCAGCTGCGCGACGGAGATCGCGATGTCGCCGGTGCCCGGGGGCAGGTCGAGCAGCAGCACGTCCAGGTCGCCCCAGTACACGTCCGCCAGGAACTGCTGGAGGGCGCGGTGCAGCATCGGGCCGCGCCACACCACCGGCGCGTTGCCCGGGGTGAACATGCCGATGGAGATGACCTTCACGCCGTTCGCCGACGGCGGCATGATCATGTTCTCGACCTGGGTCGGACGCCCGTCCGCGCCCAGCATGCGGGGCACGCTGTGCCCGTAGATGTCCGCGTCGACGACACCGACCTTCAGACCGTCGGCGGCCATCGCCGCGGCCAGGTTCACGGTCACGGATGACTTGCCGACACCGCCCTTGCCGGAGGCGACCGCGTACACCCGGGTCAGCGAGCCCGGCTTCGCGAACGGCACCTCGCGCTCGGCGGTGGTGCCGCGCAGCGCCGCCGCCAGCTCCTTGCGCTGCTCGTCGCTCATCACGTCCAGCGTCACGTCGACACCCGTGACGCCCTCGACGCCCGAGACGGCCTCGGTGACGCGTTGCGTGATGGTGTCGCGCATCGGGCAGCCGGAGACCGTCAGGTAGACCGTCACCGCGACCCTGCCGTCCGGTCCGATCTCCACCGACTTGACCATGCCGAGTTCCGTGATCGGACGATTGATCTCGGGGTCGTTCACCGTCGCCAGTGCTTCGAGCACCGCGTCTTCCGTAGCCATAGGTCCGATGGTACGGCGACGACCGTCCCGTCATGAAAGGGCTGTCAACGGTCGGGTACGTCACTCCGCCGCTCGCCGTCCGGCGGGAATAGATCGCGTTCCTGTCCGCGCTCCTCCAGTTCCCTCACCAGGTCCTGGAGTTCGGACCGGATCCAGTCCCGGGTGGCGACCTCCCCGAGGCCCATCCGCAGCGCCGCGATCTCCCTGGTCAGGTACTCCGTGTCGGCGATCGAGCGCTCGTTCTGCTTCCGGTCCTGCTCCAGGTTGACCCGGTCCCGGTCGTCCTGCCGGTTCTGCGCCAGCAGGATCAGCGGAGCCGCGTACGACGCCTGGAGGGAGAGCATCAGGGTCAGGAAGATGAAGGGGTACTCGTCGAACTTCAGCGACGCCGGGGCGAAGATGTTCCACACCACCCAGGCGATGATGATCACCGTCATCCAGACGATGAACCGCCCCGTGCCGAGGAAGCGCGCGATCCGCTCCGACATGCGGCCGAACGCCTCGGGGTCGTACTCCGGCAGCAGCCGCGAGCGGCGAACCCGGGGCTGGTCGAGCCGGATGCGCGGCAGCGGCCGGTCCCGCTCCCGCTCGCGGTCCCGCTCCTGCGACCGCTCAGCCACCGCGCACCCCCTCCTCGTGGAACTCCGTCTCCCGCCAGTCGTCCGGCAGCAGGTGGTCGAGCACGTCGTCGACGGTGACCGCGCCCAGCAGCGAACCGCTCTCGTCCACGACCGGCGCCGCCACCAGGTTGTACGCGGCGAAGTAGCTGGTCACGGCCGGCAGCGGGGTGTCCGGGCCGAGCGGCGGAAGGTCGCTGTCGACGAGCGCGCTGACCAGGGTGAAGGGCGGGTCGCGCAGCAGCCGCTGGAAGTGCACCGTGCCCAGGTACTTCCCGGTCGGCGTCTCGTCCGGCGGCCGACACACGTAGACCTGCGCGGCGAGGGCCGGCGACAGGTCCTGCTGCCGTACGCGGGCGAGCGCGTCGGCCACCGTGGCGTCCGGGCGCAGCACGATCGGCTCGGTGGTCATCAGACCGCCCGCCGTCCGCTCCTCGTACGACATGAGCCGGCGCACGTCGGCCGCCTCCTCCGGCTGCATCAGGGTGAGCAGCCGCTCCTTCTCGTCCTCGGGCAGCTCGTTGAGGAGGTCGGCGGCGTCGTCGGGGTCCATCGCCTCCAGGACGTCGGCGGCCCGCTCCTCCTTGAGCTTGCCGAGGATCTCCACCTGGTCGTCCTCGGGCAGCTCCTCCAGGACGTCGGCGAGCCGGTCGTCGTCGAGGGCGGCGGCGACCTCGGCGCGCCGCTTGGGGGAGAGGTGGTGGAGCGCGTTGGCGAGGTCGGCGGGGCGGAGCTTCTCGAAGGTGGCGACGAGGCTCTCGGCGCCCTGTCCGTGCTCCTCCAGGGAGAAGCCGGTGACCGCCGACCACTCCACGGTCAGCGTCTCTCCCTTGCGCCGCAGGGCGCCGCCCTTGCCGCGCCGGACGAAGACCCGGTCGATCTCCCAGTCGCGGCGGGCGGGCAGCTGCTGGATGGCGATGTCGAGGACGGTGACCTCCTCGCCGGTCTGGGCCAGGGTCACCCGCCGGTCGAGGAGTTCGCCGAGGACGAGCCGCTCGGTCGGCCGCTGCTCGAAGCGGCGCATGTTCACCACGCCGGTGGTGATGACCTGTCCGGACTCGACGCCGGTGATCCGGGTCATCGGGACGAAGACCCGGCGCCGGCTCAGCACCTCGACGACCATGCCGAGCAGCCGGGGCGGGCGGCGGCCGACGCGGAGCATCGCCACCAGGTCGCTGACCCGGCCCACCTGGTCGCCGACGGGGTCGAAGACGGCCACGCCCGCGAGGTGGGAGACGAAGATCCGGGGGGCGCCTGCCGCCATGCCTCGCGCCTCCTCGGTGCCGCACCATCAGGGTCGCCGCGCCGCCCCGGGGCGTTTCGCGTCTTTCGCGGCGCCCTGGGCGGGCTTCGCATGGTTCAGGCTAGCCCGTGGTGGTGCACCCCGCTCCGGCAGCGCCGCCGTCCGGCTGCCTGCGGGGACGCCGGGCCCGCCCGGGTACGCTGCGGTCTGCCGCCCCCCACCGGCACCGGCCGGTCCGCCCGGCCGACCCCGGCGGCCCTTCCGCCGTGTGCGCACGGCCCGGGCCGTTCCCCCCTCACCGCAGAACGAGAGGCAGCGCAGGTGACCGTCCGCACCCCGTCATCGCGTATCCCGTCCGTACCGCCGGCGCGCGCCCGCAGGGCCTCCGCGGGCCGCCTCCGCAGGGCGGCCGTGCCGCTGGTGCTGTGCGCGGGGCTGACGGCGGGTCTGGCGGCCTGCGCGGCCGACCCGGACGAGGGGACGAACGGGGTCGGGAGGCTGTCGGCGCCGGAGATCGAGCGGGAGGCCCGCACGGCGGCGGACGCGGCGACGGCCGTCCGGCTGGCCGGCACCCTGGTCAGCAAGGGCGGCACCTTCAAGCTGAACATGCGGCTGAAGCAGAACGGCGCCACCGGCTCGGTGACCACGAAGAACAGCACCTTCGAGCTGCTGCGGGTCGGCGACGCGCTCTACCTCAAGGCCGACGCGGGCTTCTGGACGCACGAGGAGAAGGGCGACGACGAGCCCAGCGAGGCCGACACGGAGGCCGCCGACAAGCTGGACGACATGTACGTGAAGGTGCCGCACGACGACCCCTCGTACAAGCAGCTGCGCGGCTTCACCGAGATGGATCCGCTGCTGCGCGGGCTGATCGGCCTGCACGGGGAGGTCGTCAAGGGCGACCGGGACCAGATCGGCGGGGTCCGCACGGTGAAGGTGAAGGGCGGCCCGGACGGCGAGGGCGGCACCCTCGACGTGGCCCTGGAGGGCTCCCCGTACCCGCTCCAGCTCGCGCGCGGCGGCGGCGCCGGCCTGGTGGTCCTCTCCGAGTGGGACAAGGACTTCCCGCTGTCCGAGCCGAGCCGCGAGGAGACCCTCGACTACGGGCGCCAACTGCCGCGCACCTGAGCCGGGTTCAGCCCTCCGCCGCACCCCAGTCCCACAGCGCCTGGAGCACCGGTCCGAGCTCCCGGCCGCGCGGCGTGAGCCCGTACCGCACGGTCGGCGGCCAGCCGGGGCGCCGCTCGCGGACCACGACGCCCGCCTCGGCGAGCTGCGTCAGCCGCTCGGACAGGACCTTCTCCGAGAGCCTCGGCAGCGCCTCCCGCAGCTCGCTGTAGCCGCGGTCGCCGCTCAGCAGCTCGCGCACGACCAGGGTGGTCCAGCGGCCCCGCAGGGCGGCGAGGGCGATCTCGACCGGGCAGTCCGGGGCGGGCGCGTCGACGCGGGCGCGGGGATCGCCGTCCGGGAGCCCCGGCGGGTGGCCAACCGTTCGGTGAGTCACGAGGCCGCCTCCTAGCGTGTCGGGGGTCAGATTCTCCCGGTACGGAAGGACGTCCGTCGACCATGTCCACCACCCCGAGCGCCCTCGCCACCCGGCCCGAGGACGTGCCCGCCGTCTTCGCGGCCCGTTTCAACAGCGGTGACCCCGCGGCCCTCGCCGAGGTCTACGAGGAGGGCGCGGTCCTGGCCGCGGGACCGGGCGGCGCGCCGCTCACCGGCGCCGCCCTGCACGCCGCCAACGCGCGGCTCCAGGCGCTGGGCGTCCCGATCGCGGTCCGCCCGAGGCGGGTGTACGCGGCCGGCGGCCTGGCGCTGCTCGTCGTGGACTGGATCGTCGAGGGCACCGGCCCCGACGGGCACCCTGTACGGGTCGAGGGCACTGCCACGGACGTGGCCCGCCGCGGCGGGGACGGCCGGTGGCGCTATGTCGTCGACAGCCCCTTCGGGACGGCGCCCGGGGGGCTGCCGGAGAGCTAGCGCTTCCGCTTCCGGCCGAAGAGCAGCTTGGGGAGGGCGGCGGGGACGGGGTGGCGGGTGGTCGCCGCGGAGGGGAGGGGGACGGCGGCGAGCGAGCCGTCCGGGAGGTCGGTGGTGGCGGTGCGGGGGTCGAGGCGCAGGACGCGGCACTCGCGGGCCCAGCGGGCGGTCATGGCCTCGCCGTCGGGGGCGTTGAGCCGCTTGCCCTTCAGTTCGGCGACGGCCGCGTCCCACTCCTCGGTGCCGGGGGCGAGCTGGTGGACGGCGGCCGTCCAGGAGACGATCCGGCCGCCCTTGTCCTTGCTGCGGACGGTGACCTCGGCGGTGGCGCCGTCGGCGAGGCCGGGGAGCGGCTGCTCGCCGGGGCCGTCGCCGACCACGTGGGCGGCGCCGTCGTGCCAGACGTGCCAGAGCGCCCGGGCGGGCCCGGTGCCCCGGACCCAGACGAGGCCGGACTTCTTGGTGGCCTCCTCGACGAGGAACAGCTCTTCTGTCATGGCCCGAAGCCTAACGGCAGGCCCGTCAGAGCCAGCCGTTGCGCTTCAGGGTGCGGTGGATGGTGAAGCAGATGACGGCGATCCCGCCGAGGACCATCGGGTAGCCGTACTTCCAGTGCAGCTCCGGCATGTGGTCGAAGTTCATGCCGTACACGCCGCAGACCGCGGTGGGGACGGCGACGATCGCCGCCCACGAGGTGATCTTGCGCATGTCCTCGTTCTGCGCGACGGTCGCCTGCGCCAGGTTGGCCTGGAGGATCGAGTTCAGCAGCTCGTCGAAGCCGACGACCTGCTCCTGGACGCGCGCGAGGTGGTCGGCGACGTCCCGGAAGTACTTCTGGATGTCCGGGTCGACCAGCCGCATGGGCCGCTCGCTGAGCAGCTGCATCGGGCGCAGCAGCGGGGTGACGGCGCGCTTGAACTCCAGCACCTCGCGCTTGAGCTGGTAGATCCGGCCGGTGTCCGTGCCGCGCGTGGAGCCCTTCGCGGCCGGCGAGAAGACGTCGATCTCCAGTTGGTCGATGTCGAGCTCGACGGCGTCGGCGACGGCGATGTAGCCGTCGACGACGTGGTCGGCGAGGGCGTGCAGGACGGCGGAGGGGCCTTTGGCGAGGAGCTCGGGCTCGCCCTGGAGGCGGTGGCGGAGGTTGCGCAGGGAGCCCTGGCCGCCGTGGCGGACGGTGATGACGAAGTCGGGGCCGGTGAAGCACATCACCTCGCCGGTCTCCACCACCTCGCTGGTGGCGGTGAGTTCGGCGTGCTCGACGTAGTGGATCGTCTTGAAGACGGTGAAGAGGGTGTCGTCGTAACGCTCCAGCTTGGGCCGCTGGTGGGCGTGGACGGCGTCCTCGACGGCGAGCGGGTGGAGTCCGAACTCGGCGGCGATACCGGCGAATTCGGCCTCGGTCGGCTCGTGCAGACCGATCCAGGCGAAGCCGCCGGACTCGCGCACCTGGGACATGGCGCCGCGCGGGGTGAGGCAGGCGCGGTCGTCGACCCGGCTCCCGTCGCGGTAGACGGCGCAGTCGACGATGGCGCTGGAGGCGGAGTGGTCGCGGGTCGGGTCGTAGTTCGTGTACGTGGTCGGGGTCTTGCGCGGGCTCGGGCGCAGGCTCGGCCGAACGGCGGCACGCAGGTCACGGATCATCGACATGAGGGTGCTCTCCTTCACGGACAGGCCGTCGGTGATCGTGGCGCAACCCGGAATGGGGACGGGAACGAGACGTCGTCCACAAAGCGGGCGGCACCGGCGGATCGAGGCGACGGCGTTCGCAACTCAGACAGGCAAAGAGGGGATGCTCTTCCGTCGTACGCGATGCCGGGGAAAGGGGGTCCGCGGTTCAGGGACCCGGGGTCACCGGAGGGAGGAACGCACCCGACTCGGGTGCGGTGCGGCGGAAGAGCGGCTGGTACTGCCCGATCGACTTCGGTCCATCGCAGTCCCACCTCCTCCGGTCGGTCCCTCGTGAGGGATGACGTGTGACGCACAGTCGGGAAACCCGACCAGTGGCCAACACTATCAGCCGACCGAGGGTCAATCCCTTACTTTGCCCGTTCCATACGCGATCTATGCTCGCGGCATGGGAGAAGTTCTTGCACTGGTCGAGGCCCGGCTGCGTACGGCCCTTGGCGAACCGGACGCGCGGGCCGCGGTGACCTTCCTCGGCACCGACCGGATCGAGGTGCTCCGCTTCGTCGACGCGGAGGCGGGTCTCGTGCGCTACGCCACGCTCGGCATGTCGGCCGCGCCGATGGCCGACCCGACGGCGGCGCTCGCGGACCCGGTGAAGGGGCCGCGCGCGGAGCTGGTGCTGACCGTGCGGCTGGGGCGCGCCGACACCGACAAGGTGCTGCGTCCGCTGGCGGTGCTCGCCGCGACCCCGCAGGTGGAGGGCGTGATCGTGGCCCCCGGCGCCTCGCTGGACGTGGGCGATCCGCTGTGGCCGGAGGCCGGTTTCACTTCGGTGCTGGTGGCGGAGTCGGGCGGTCTTGTGGAGGACCTGGAGCTCGACGAGCCGATGGACCCGGTCCGCTTCCTGCCGCTGCTGCCGATGACCCCGAACGAGGCCGCCTGGAAGCGCGTCCACGGGGCGCAGGCCCTGGAGGAGCGCTGGCTCGCGCAGGGCACGGACCTGCGCGATCCCCTGCGCGGGTCCGTGGCCCTGGACTGATCCCGGTACGGGATCCGGTCCCTCAGTTCGCGAAGACGGAGACGCCGTCCTCGGTGGCGTGCCGCGGGGCGAGCTCCTCGGCGGTGGGGGTCCCCCCGTTCGAGCGAAGCCGAGAGTGGGGGAGCGTGAGGGAGGACCGGCGGACGACGACGATCCCGGCGCCGATGACGGCGGCGACCGCCGCGACGGTGAACGGCGTGTGGACGTCGCTCCACTCCTCGATCTTCGGCGCGAGGTAGGGGGCGGCGGCCGCCGCGAACCAGCGGACGAAGTTGTAGCCGGCGCTGGCCACCGGGCGCGGGGCGTCGGAGACGCCGAGGGCGAGCTCGGTGAAGACGGTGTTGTTGACGCCGATGAACGCGCCGGACAGGACCGTGCAGACGACGGCCGTGGTGTGGTTCCCGTACCCGAGGACGACCACGTCGGCGGCGAGCAGCACCAGCGATCCGGCCAGCACCGTCAGGGAGCCGAACCGGCGCTGGAGGCGGGGCGCGACGAGCACCGAGAAGACGGCGAGCAGCACGCCCCAGGCGAAGAAGACCGCGCCCGACTTGTACGGCGTCATGTTCAGCACGAACGGCGTGAACGCGAGGACCGTGAAGAACGCGTAGTTGTAGAAGAAGGCGGCCGCGGCGGCGGAGGCGAGCCCGCCGTGCCCGAGGGCCTTGAGCGGGTCGAGCAGTGAGGTCTTGCGGGCGGGCTTGGGCTGCTCCTTGAGGAAGACCGTGATGCAGACGAAGCCGATCGCCATGAGCGCGGCGGTGCCGAAGAACGGGTAGCGCCAACTGGCGTCGCCGAGGAGGGCGCCGAGCAGGGGCCCGCAGGCCATGCCGAGGCCGAGCGCCGACTCGTACAGGAGGATCGCGGCCGCGCTGCCGCCCGCCGCCGCGCCGACGATCACGGCGAGCGAGGTGGAGACGAAGAGCGCGTTGCCGAGGCCCCAGCCGGCCCGGTAGCCGACCAGTTCGCCGACGGAGTCCGAGGTGCCGGCGAGGGCGGCGAAGACGACGACGAGGGCGAGGCCCGCCAGGAGGGTGCGGCGGCCGCCGATCCGGCTGGAGACGTAGCCGGTCACCAGCATCGCGACGGCGGTGATGAGGAAGTACGAGGTGAAGAGCAGGGAGACCTGGCTCGGCGTGGCCTCCAGGCCCTGGGCGATGGACGGCAGGATCGGGTCGACGAGGCCGATGCCCATGAAGGCGACGACCGACGCGCCGGCCGTGGCCCAGACGGCGGGGGGCTGGCGCAGGATCCCGCCGCCGGACGCCTCGGCCGTTTCGAGGGGGTCTTCCGTTCGCTGCTCCATGGGGCCGCTCCTCGGCTCGGGATGAGTGGTATATGCACACAATAAGTTAGAGAGGCTAATGGATGCAAGATACATCTATCTCCGGGTTCCGGTACGTCCCCGGGCGGACCCGGGCGCCCGGGTGACGGGGCGCGGGCCGGACGGGTGATCGGTGGCGGTCGTCCTTGACGGGAGGCGCGAGCGGTAGGACCGTTGAGCCCTATGAGGGGCGAACCCAGTTGTCCGAAGTGCGGTGGGCGGGTCAGGGCGCCCGGTCTCTTCGCCGACTCCTGGCAGTGCGACGTACACGGACCCGTGCACCCGCTCCAGCCCGTGATCCCGCCCAGTGTCGAAGCCCTCGGCGTCGTCGTGCACCGCTCCCAGGTGCCCGTCTGGATGCCCTGGCCGCTCCCCGTCGGCTGGCTCTTCACCGGAGTCGCCTACGCAGGTGACGACCGCAGCGGCGGCCGCGCCACCGCCGTCGCGTGCTCGGGACCCGGCCCGCTCGGCGGCATCGGCGAGCTGCTGCTCGTCGCCGAGGAGCTCGGCGTCGGCCTCGGCGCCCGGTACGCGGGCATCGACGGCCCCGACCCCGGCTCCGGCATGGCCATCGACAAGCCGCCGCAGGCCAAGGTCCTCGCCGCCGGCCGCCCCACCCCGCTCTGGCACGTCACCGGCACCCCCCACGACCGGGCCGTCTTCGCCGGCGAGGCCCGCGGGCTCTGGCTCTGGGCGATCGTCTGGCCCGAGCAGTCCGGACTGCTGATGTACGACGAACTCGTCCTCACCGACCTGCGCGACGCGGGCGCCGAGGTCGAGCTGCTGCCCTGCGGCGCGCTCACCCCCCGCCTGCTCGGCTGACGACCCGTCGGCACCCGGGGTGCCGTAATGGGCGCCCACTGTCCCGGATCCGTACACCTGTGTGCGTATCGGCCGTTATGCTGAAGCGTCACTCGTCCGTGCCGAACCCCTGGAGAACCGCGTCGTGCGCATCGACCTGCACAGCCACTCCACGGCGTCCGACGGCACCGACACCCCCGCCGAGCTGGTGCGCAACGCCGCCGCGGCCGGACTGGACGTCGTCGCCCTCACCGACCACGACACCACCCGCGGGCACGCCGAGGCGCTCGCCGCCGCGCCCGAGGGCCTGACCGTCGTCCCCGGCGCCGAGCTCTCCTGCCGCCTCGACGGCATCGGCCTGCACATGCTCGCCTACCTCTTCGACCCCGAGGAGCCCGCCCTGCTCGCCGAGCGCGAGCTGGTCCGCGACGACCGGGTGCCGCGCGCCCGCGCCATGGTCGCCCGGCTCCAGGAGCTCGGCGTCCCCGTCACCTGGGACCAGGTCGCCCGGATCGCCGGGGACGGCTCCGTGGGCCGCCCGCACGTCGCCGAGGCGCTCGTCGAGCTGGGCGTCGTCCGCGACGTCTCCGGGGCCTTCACCGCCGAGTGGATCGCCGACGGCGGCCGCGCCCACGTCGAGAAGCACGAGCTCGACCCGGCGGACGCCGTCCGCCTCGTCAAGCGGGCCGGCGGCGTCACCGTCTTCGCCCACCCCGCCGCCGTCAAGCGCGGCCAGGTCGTGCCCGAGTCCGCGATAGCCGCCCTCGCCGAGGCCGGACTCGACGGCATCGAGGTCGACCACATGGACCACGACGAGCCCACCCGCGCGCGGCTGCGCGGGCTCGCCAAGGAGCTGGGACTGCTGGTCACCGGCTCCAGCGACTACCACGGCAGCCGCAAGACCTGCCGGCTCGGCGAGTACACCACCGACCCCGAGGTCTACGGCGAGATCACCCGCCGGGCCACCGGCGCCTTCCCCGTCCCCGGCGCCGGCGGAGCCCTCGCCGGCTAGGGCACACCCCTCAGGGCCCCCAGGGCCCTTTTCGGAGGTCGGCCGCCCTCCCCGCCGTCCCGCGACGGCGGGGTGCCGTGCCGTCCGGCCGCCCGCGCCCGTCCCGTACCGCCCCTGAGTCCCGCACGCCCGTCGTGCGGTGGCGGGGCACTCCTGCCACCGCGCCGGAACCTCTCGTTCCGGTCCGGTGCCCCTCTCCCTCGTTCGACCCTCACCCCGCAAGGCACCCCACTGTGTTCGACCTCGCCGTCTTCGGCTCGCTCTTCCTCACCCTCTTCGTGATCATGGACCCGCCCGGCATCACGCCGATCTTCCTGGCGCTCACCTCCGGCCGCCCGGCCAAGGTCCAGCGCCGGATGGCCTGGCAGGCCGTCGCCGTCGCCTTCGGGGTCATCACCGTCTTCGGCATCCTCGGCCAGCAGATCCTGGCCTACCTGCACGTCTCCGTCCCCGCGCTGATGATCGCGGGCGGTCTCCTGCTGCTGCTCATCGCGCTCGACCTGCTCACCGGCAAGACCGACGAGCCGAAGCAGACCAAGGACGTCAACGTCGCCCTGGTCCCGCTCGGCATGCCGCTGCTCGCCGGGCCCGGCGCCATCGTCTCCGTCATCCTCGCCGTCCAGCACGCCGACAGCGCCTCCGCCCAGATCTCCGTCTGGGCCGCCATCGCGGCCATGCACCTCGTGCTCTGGCTGACCATGCGCTACTCGCTGCTGATCATCCGCGTCATCAAGGACGGCGGCGTCGTGCTCGTCACCCGGCTCGCGGGCATGATGCTCTCCGCGATCGCCGTGCAGCAGATCATCAACGGCGTCACCCAGGTCATCCAGGGGAGCTGACCTTCCCCGGACACCACTGCGCCCCCGTGCGGATTCCGCCTGAGCGGAGTCCGCGCGGGGGCGCGGTGCGTGGTGTGGACCTGCCCCGTTACGAGGCGGAGGTCTCTGCGGGTCGGATCCAGATGCGCTGACCGATAGCGGCGGCCTGCTGCACGATCCGGTTGACGGAGGCGGCGTCCACGACGGTCGAGTCGACGGGCGTACCGTCGACGTCATCGAGGCGCAGGATTTCGAAGCGCATGGCTTCTCCCTTCGTCCGAGTTGATCCTCCATGCGGAGAACTTGTGTACGTATGGTCCAACGGCAGAGCCACCCAGAACATTCCTTACGCTAAAGAAAACTTTTGGATGGCTAACTACTCATGGGTAAGGGGATGTGGCGGCGCGCCCCGGCGAAGCGGACAATGAGGGCCGATGAACGACGCCATGAACCCCCCACCACCCCCCGCCGACGACACCCTCCGCGCCCTCGGCGCGCTGGACGCCCGCCTGGAGCGCACCAATGAGCTCCTGAGACGGATGCTGGCCGAGGTCGCCAAGACCCCGTCCACCCACGCCATCTTCGTCGACGCGGGTTACGTCCATGCTTCGGCCGGGTTGCTGGTGACCGGCACCGAGGACCGCCGCTCCTACGACCTCGACGCCGAGGGCCTCATCGAGGCGTTCATCGACACCGCGCGGACGATCTTCGCCGACAGCCGGCTGCTGCGCGTCTACTGGTACGACGGCGCCCGCCGCCGCATCCACACCCCCGAGCAGCAGTCCATCGCCGAGCTCCCCGACGTCAAGGTCCGCCTCGGCAACCTCAACGCCAACAACCAGCAGAAGGGCGTCGACTCCCTCATCCGCACCGACCTGGAGTCCCTCGCCCGCCACCGCGCCATCAGCGACGCCGCCCTGATCGGCGGCGACGAGGACCTGGTCTCCGCCGTCGAGGCCGCCCAGGGCTACGGCGCCCGCGTCCACCTCTGGGGCATCGAGGCCGCCGACGGACCCAACCAGGCCGAGGCGCTGCTCTGGGAGGTCGACAGCCAGCGCACCTTCGACCTCGACTTCTGCCGGCCGTACGTCACCCGCCGCCCGGTCACGATGTACGAGAACGAGACCGAGCCGCCGCCCTCGCGCGACGAGGTCCGCTTCGTCGGCGCCCAGATCGCCGCCACCTGGCTCGGCGAGCGGGGCCGCGACCGCCTCGCCGAACTCCTGCCCGGCGATCCGTACCTCCCCGCCGCCGTCGACCAGGACCTCCTCGTCGAGGCCGAGTCCCGGCTCAGCCGCTCCCTGCGCGGCCACGGCGCCCTCCGCCGCGCCCTGCGCGACGGCTTCTGGCAGTACCTCAGGGCGCAGTACTGACCTTCGCCGCGGACTCCTCGCGGGAGAGCGCGTCCACCCGCCGCCAGAACGCCGTGAGGCGCTCGGCCAGCTCGCGCGGGTGCGAGACGTTGGGGGAGTGGCCCGCGCCCTCCACCACCGTGTGGTGCGCGCCGGTACGGGCGGCGGCCGCCGCCAGCTCGGCCGGCGGCCAGACCATCTCGCCGGAGCCGTACGCCACGTGCACGGGCAGCGGCAGGGCGGCCAGCTCCGCCGCGCCGTCCGGGTCGCGCAGCAGCAGCCGCCCCGCGCCGGACAACTGGGAGATCCGGGTCAGCATCCAGCGGCGCCGCAGGAAGCCGAGCAGCTCCGCCGAGTCGACCTCCACGTCCGGCTCCTCGCCGCGGCTGTCCAGCCACCGCGTGGTCCGCCACACCCGGTCCTTCGCCAGCAGCGCGTGCCCGGCGCGCAGCGCCCGGATGCGGATCCGCTGGGGGCGGGCGACCCGGCCGGGGCCGGAGGAGAGCAGCGTCAGCGAGCGGAAGGCGCGCGGGGCGAGGACGGCGGCCGAGCGGGCGACGAGCCCGCCGAAGGAGTGCCCGAGCAGGTGCACGGGCCCGTCGCCGAGCGCCATCGCCTGCGCGACCGCGTCCAGGGCGAGCGCCCGGCGGCGGTAGGCGGCGCGGCCCCGGGGGCCGTACGACTCGTGCTGTCCCCGCCCGTCGACGGCGACGACGCGGTATCCGGCCTCGCTCAGCGGCCCGAGCAGGGCCAGGAAGTCCTCCTTGCTGCCGGTGTACCCCGGCAGCATCAGCACCGTCCCCCGCCGCTCGCCCGCCGCCCCGGCGTCGAGCACGGCGAACCCGCCGCGCACGGTCTCCAGACGGTGGGCCCGGGTGCGCGGCGGCAGCGACAGGGAGCGGGGCTTGCTCATGCAAGGACTGTAACCGGAGGACGCGCTCCGGAGCCCGGCCGGGAACGACGACGGCGGCCCGGCCCCTGGTGGGGGGC
>NZ_JBHZBB010000013.1:0-248011 GCF_042754585.1 Streptomyces sp. NPDC059201 | reverse complement strand
GCGGGGGAGCCGGACACGACGATGAGCACGGAGCCGGCGCGGACGGCGGTCTGCTTCATCACGGTGTCGCGACCGCCCGCGGTAAAGGTGAGCAGTTGGCTCCAGGCTTCGTCGCCGAGGGCAGGCGCCGGCAGCTTCTGGGTGGCGACGGCGATCGGGGTGTCGCCCACGACGAACTGGTACAGCGGGCAGCCGGTCATGGCCTCGAAGACCGTCCGGGTGTTGGGGCCGAGCTTGTCGACGCTGTCGCTGTAGAGCTCCTCCGCGACCTCGGAGCCGGTACCCCGGCTGTAGGAGAACGTGGCCTTCGCGCTGTTGGGGAAGTCCAGGTCGCCTCCGGCGGCGCCGTCGCCGCCGAGCTTCTCCAGCGCGGGGCACCCGATCACGGTGACGTCGTCGCGGTCGCCATCACCGGTTTCCTTCTGACGGGTGTAGCCCTGGCCGAGGTCGGTCTCGTCCAGCAGCCGCTTGGAGAGCGTTGCCGAGGTGAGCGGGGCCGGAACGGGCTTTGCCGCGGGAGTCGGCTTGCCCGCGGCGGCCGGCGCGGAATCCGAGCGAGTGGGGGAGGAGCTGTCCTTCGCGCAGCCCGAAACGGAGAGGGCGACGAGGACGGCGAGGGACAGGGAGCCGGAGGTGCGACGGTGCACGGGGAATCCTTCGATGGTCGGATGGACTGACTGGCCGGACCCGAAGCGGGTTCTCCTCCGGCGGTTCGGCGGGATTGTGTACGGGGGCGGGTTAGTGTCCGAGGTCCCGCAGACCGTCGTCGTAGGTGCCGTGCCGATGGGTGACCGGGCCGCTGCGTCAATGACCAGGGGGTGGGGGTGCGTCATCATCAGCCCCTCCACCTCCTGGCGCACCGCGGCGGGGGAGTCGAGCGGGGGCTCGACATGCGTCGCGCTTACCTCCGCCACCCACTTCCACGCTCCTCGCTGCTGACGAGCCACACGCCTGCGTCCGAACACGTCTTTCCTCCCGTGGCGCTTCCGTCGGACGAGGATCGTGCCTTGCACCGGCAGCGTGGGGGCGCCCCTGCATCGACCAGGCCAACAGCGCTCCGGTACAAGTGCCTTACGCCTTCCCGAACACTGTGGAGTCCCATGCGCGTCACCACAGCTCAGAGACGTCGGTCTTGCTGCCGCGCCCGATCGCCGCCCCCTTCGGCCGATTCCTGTGGGCCTCACCGGCCCTGCCCGGCGCCGTCCACGTCGTCCGGGCGGCCCGCGAACACGGCATCGTCGACGCCCTGGCCGAGGCCGGCGTCACGTGCTGAGCCGACAAGGGAGACCGAGGCGCCGGCGGCACGGGCCGCATCCCGTGCTTCCTGGCTGGTCTGCGCCTGAAGGCGTGAACTGAACTCGCCGTGCCGGGTTCGGCGTTTCGACCGCGACGGCCTGCTGGTACGTCGACGAGACCTGGACGTTCTCGCGGCGGCCTGGGCGCCGGGGTTGCACGAAGCCCTGACCGGGCTGGGCGCGACGCAAGCGTGGCATGAACCGTGCAGGCCATCGCCCGCCCCCGGCCGGCACACCGCTGTGGTTCTCCCGCGCGACGCCGGGCCGCACTCACGCTCTGACCGCGGCCCGAGCCCATGACATCCAGGGTGCCAGCGCCGCCGGCCGAACCCAGTTCCACCACCACCGCGAACAACCCGCCCACTAGCGGCAGTTCAACCGCGACCACGCCCGGCTCAGCGCACTCGGCGAACGCGCCTTCGCGCAGCTGGTCTCCTCGCGAATCCTTCGGCGAGCCAGATGCTCGACCTGGCGCATCGGCACCGTCGTCCCGGCCGTTCGCACACTGCTGACGCGCAGCTATTCAGGATGAAAAGAGCTCACTGACCGTTTCTCTCCTTGGAGAAACCAGTTAGCGGCTTCCGGCGCGGGCGGCCTTCCAGCCCGCCAGTTCCGTCGCGCGATCCGTGATGATGCCGTCTACGCCCAGGTCTGCCAGTGCCTGCCAGCGGGCCGGGTCGTTCACCGTCCAGACGTTCACCGACAGGCCTGCGGCGTGCAGTTGCGCCACCAGCTCCGGGCGTGTCGACAGTGCGCGGTCGGAGACGTTGTACGCCGTCACTCCGAGGTCTTTGGCTACCGCTACCGGGTCCGCGTCCAGTTTGTCCCGCAGTAGCTCCATGGGGACTTCGGGTGCCAGCTGGCGGACTTGCTTCAGCGACTCGGGGAAGAAGCTCTGGACCCGTACGCGGTCCATCATCCGCTGTTCCTTCACGGTCTGCATGATGCGCGCGATATGTGCCTTGCCGCGTGTACCGGTGATGTCCAGCAGCAGCCGTCCGCCGCGCTCCCTCAGGTCCGCGAGCTGGGCGGCGAGCGTGGGAATTCGGGTCCCCGCGTATGCCGGGGCGAACCAGGAGCCTGCGTCCAGGGCGTCGACCTGCGCCGAGGTCAACTTTCCTATGTTGCCTGTGCCGTCGGTCGTCCGGTCCACGGTCGCGTCATGGAGTACATACTGGACGCCGTCCTGGGTCGTCCGGACGTCGTTCTCGATCCAGTCCACCCCGACGCGGCGAGCCACCTCACCCGAGATCAGGGTGTTCTCCGGAGCCACGGAGGAGGCGCCACGGTGGGCGATCACCTCGGGCAGCGACTGTGGAGAGGCCGTAGCAGGTTCCGCCCCTCGGTCGACCACCAGGAAGGCAGCGGCCAGTGTGGCGGTCAGGGCGGCGGCGGATATGGCTGCGACGCGCTGTCGCCGGCCTCGTGCAGGAGTCACGGTGGCGGACTCTAACACGCGGCCTGTTCCGGTCCTGACCGGGTCCACCTCACAGGTTTCGGCGATCGTCCGCAATAGTTGCAGGCGCGCTATAGGTGCAGGTGCGGGCTTCGCGCCTCATCCAGTGGTGTGGAGGTCGGCGCGGGCCCAGCGGCCGTCTCGGCCGCTCAGGTCTAGGCTGGAACGGAGGAATGCACCGACATGCGCTGCCAGTCGTGCGGGTTCGAGAATCGGGCCGGTGCCGCCTATTGCGAGGGGTGCCGCGCCGGATTGACGCGACCCTGCGGAGCTTGCGGCAGCCGGTGCCGCTGGGGATGCCGAACTGTCCGTCGTGCGGGGCAGCCTCGGCGTCGCCGTCCGGCGGGGGCGGATCCCCCACCGTCTTCCTCTCGGCCGGCGCGAACCCACCTCCCGGTCCGGAGCCGGGGGCGTACAGCGGAGGGACGGTCGGACGGGCCGGGCGTGGCCGTGGACCGGACGACGAACTCACCGGTGTCGTCCGCGACTTCCAGCTGCGGCGGGAACAGTGGGGCAACGACGCCGAGATGGAGATCTGGCACTTCCGCATCGAGCGGTACGACGAGAGCGGCAACAAACTCGCCGTCGTCCCGGTGGAGATGCGCGGCTTCTCCTTCGTGGGGTCGGTGAGCAACGGCGACCACGTGCACGTCAGCGGCCGCTGGCGGGACGGCACCCTGCGCGCGGACGAACTGACGAACCTCACCACCCGGGCGCGGGTCCGGGGCAAGTCCTACCGCGTCGCCCGCACCGTGGCCGTGGTGCTCTTCGTCCTCATCGCCCTGGGGGTCGTCATCGGCATCACGAGCGTCTTCGTCACCGGCTGCGGCGCCGACACCGGGCCGCCCCCTGGCTGGCCGACCCTGCCCCCGGAACCGTGATCCCGCCGGAGCCGCGACATGAGCAGTGACCCCGTCACCACCGACGCCGTCGACTACCTTCAACGCCTCGACCTCGTCCCCCCACTGCCCGGTACACCAGGGAACGCGCCCGCGCTCGCCGCCCGGCGGGTGGTGAGGCTGACCGGGGTGGGCCGGCCCGTGCGGGCGCCGACGCCGGTGGCCTCGCCGGAGAGCGCCCCCCGGCCCGACGAGGCGGGCTTCGACCCGCCGACCCTGCCGCTGCTCGTGGGGCTCGCCGGAGCCCGTACGCCGGTGGCGTTCCTGCTCGACGGCAGCGGGCAGGGCGTCTCGGTGTGCGTGGGCACCTGGGCCGAGGACGGGGCCGACCCGGCACGCCTCGACGCCCGGCAGGAGACCCTCCTCTCGGTGCTTGACGGCTGCTATCCCGCCGTCGACCTGGCAGCCGCCGGGGTCGCCACCCCGCCGCTCGCCTGCGGCGCCATCGCCCTCGGCGTACCGGGGTCGGTGACCGTCGACCCACGCGACGGCGCCCTGCCCGTGGACCGGCTGGTCCGCTCCATGAGCGGGCACACCTGGGCGGCGCTGATCCTCGCGCAGCCGGTGGGCGCGGCGGCGCTCGGCGGCGACCGGAACCGGGTTCTCAACGAGATGCGGGCGGTCTCCGCGGCGGTGGAGGCCGTCGGGGTGAGCAGCCCGCTCGCCGAGCACTACCTGCTCCTCCTGAAGGCCCGGCTCGCGGCGCTCGCCGACGCGCAGGCGCGAGGCGGCTGGCGTACCGCCGTCTACCTGCTCGGCGCCCGGCCCAAGGACGTCACCGCCCTCACCGGGGCCTGGCGGGCCGTGTTCTCGGGCGCGAGATCGGCGCCGGAGCCCGTACGGACGGTCGAACATCCGGCGGTCGTCGGGCTGGGGGAGCGCTGGGCGCTGCCCGAGGATCCGGAGCGGCCGGGACCGAACGCGTACCGGCATCCCTACGCGGCCCAGACCCTGCTCAGCTCGGCGCAGCTGGCGGCGTACGTGCACCTGCCCAACGTGGAGACGCCCGGATTCGCCGTCAGTCCCGTCCCCCGGTTCGACGTGGTCGCCCCGGAGGTGGACGACGGAGTGCCGCAGCTGCTCGTCGGCGACGTCCTGGACCACCGCCAGGCGACCGGCGGCCAGTACCGGGTGCCGCTGAAGTCGCTCACCCGCCACGTCTTCGTGCCCGGCACGACCGGCTCCGGGAAGACGAACACGATCATGGGACTGCTGCTGGAAGCGGGGGCGAACGGGGTGCCGTTCCTGGTGGTGGAGCCGGCCAAGGCCGAGTACCGCGCCCTGATCTCCCACCCGGTGCTCGGCCGGGACGTGCAGGTCTTCACCGCGGGCAGGACCACCGTCGGCCCGTTCGTCCTCAACCCCTTCGAGGTCCCG
This sequence comes from Streptomyces sp. NPDC059201, assembly GCF_042754585.1. NCBI lineage: Bacteria > Bacillati > Actinomycetota > Actinomycetes > Kitasatosporales > Streptomycetaceae > Streptomyces > Streptomyces sp. NPDC059201. The sequence goes on along the minus strand of NZ_JBHZBB010000013.1, from coordinate 242,984 downwards.
GCCGGCACCTCCGTCGGCGAACACCTCGACCTGCTGCGGGCCGTGTTCACCGCCTCGTTCGGCATGTGGACCCCCCTCCCGCAGATCCTGGAGCAGTGCCTGCACGAGGTGTACGAGGACCGGGGCTGGGACCTGCGCACCGGCGGCAACACCCGCCTCGACGACCTGGCCGAGCCGGCCGACGCCTTCCCCGATCTGACGGACCTCGTGTCCAAGGCCGGCGAGGTCATCGGCTCGCTCGGTTACGAGGACCGCATCGCGGGCGACCTGCGGGCCGCCCTGGTCACCCGTCTCCAGTCCCTGCGCAGAGGCGCCAAGCGCGCGATGTTGGACGTGTCCCGTTCGCTGCCGCCCGAGGTGCTCTTCGAACGGCCGACCGTGGTGGAGCTGGAGGCCCTCGGCGACGAGGGCGACAAGGCGTTCTTCGCCGGACTGCTTCTCATCCGCCTGGTCGAGCACCGGCGGGCCCGGGGACCGCGGTCCGGACTCGTCCACCTCCTCGTCGTCGAGGAGGCCCACCGGCTCCTCGCGAACGTCACCACCCAGGCGTCCGAGGAGACCGCGAACCCGCGCGGACAGGCCGTGAGCCTCGACGTGACGTCGTTCGGCGGCCGCGCGACGAACGTCTCCGGCACCCTCCAGGGGAAGGGCATCGGCTTCGCAGGGGAGGCGGTGCCCTGAAGCAGGCTCTCCGCCCGGCTACCGGGTGAGCCAGCCGCGGAGGAGTCTGCTGACGGTCGGCATCGCGACGTAGGTCATCAGGACGTTGAAGACGCAGGCGACGACCGCGCTGGCGAGGAGGACGGGGAGGCCGGTGAGGTGGGGGGTGAGGAAGAGGGTGCCGAGTACGGAGATGGGGTAGATCGCCAGGGTCGCGCTGATCGCCATCTTCCAGCGCGGGGGCGCGGGGCGGGTCGAGCCGGGCTTGGCGAACCAGGTCTCCATGCCGGTCAGCTCGCGGCGGGCGATCTCGGTGTGCTGGTGGCCCTGGCAGTCGGCGAACCAGGCGGCCCGCTCGGGGGACTCCTGCCACGCCCGGCACGCCTCCGCGTCGCGGAAGCGGTGGACGAGGAACCAGGGGGCGTCGCCGCCGGCGGAGCGGAAGAGGCCGTATCCGAGGTGGCCGGGGAAGGTCGCCGCGCACTCCAGGATCCCCTTCGCCCACCGCTCGAAGGACTCTTCGTGCCCGGGTTCCACCCGGCGGGCTATCAGGAGGTTCACCTCGCCGTCGTCGGCGGGGACGGTGGTGTGCTCCAGGCTGACCGCGGTCACGGGTACTCCTCATGATCACCGCGCGCCCGCCCCCACTGTACGCGGTGCCCCGCGCCGGCCCCCGGAACGCCGGAGCGCCACCCGCCCGGCGGGGGCGAGTGGCGCTGCGGAGGGAGGGATGGAGGGAGTGGGGTCAGACCCGCTGCCAGAGGGCCGGTACGTTCGGGGGCTCCCAGCCCGTCTGGGCCTGGTGGCCCTGGAGGCAGCGGTAGGTGGAGCCGCCGTAGGTGACGGTGGCGCCGGCCGCGTAGACCGTGCCCGCCTTCCACGTGCCGCCGGGCTCCGGCTCGCCCGGGCCCGGGCCGGGGCCGGGGTCCGTGCCGGTGGTCTTCAGCGTCAGGCCGTAGTTCGACAGGAGCGGGTTCAGCGGCTGGAAGAACGTCGTGCCGCCGCTGGAGCAGTTGCCGGAGCCGCCCGAGGTGACGCCCTGCGCCTGGCTGCCGGAGATGTACGAGCCGCCCGAGTCGCCCGGCTCGGCGCACACGGTCGTCCGGGTCACCCCGCTGATCGTGCCCTCCGGGTAGGTGACGCTGGTGTTGTGCTGCTGGATGGTGCCGCAGTGCCAGCCGGTGGTGGAGCCGGACCGGCAGACGGACGAGCCCACGGGCTGGAGCACGGACCCGGTGACCTGTACGTTCGCGCCGCCCGCGCCCTTCACGTACGGCGTCGACGTCCAGCTGCTGTTGGCCGCGACCCACGCCATGTCGTTGCCGGGGAAGGTCGAGCCCTGGAAGCTGCCCTGCGCGACCTGGTTGTAGCCGCTGGTGGTCTGGCCGACGCGGCCGCAGTGACCGGCCGTCGCGAAGCCCTGGGTGGTGCCCCGGGTCACCGCGAAGCCGACCGAGCAGCGCCCGCCGCCGCCCATGTAGTAGGCGTCGCCGCCCCGTATGTCGTACAGCGGGCGCGGCGCCTCGGCGCTGCGCACCACCCGCACCAGCGCGCGGGGCACCCCGGTCGCCGCCGTCAGGCGGTCGCCGGCGCCGGCCCGGGTCTCCTCGACCACCAGGACGTTCGCCCGCACGTCGACGTAGCGGACCGGCGCGTCGGCGCCCGCCGCCCGGTCCAGGGCCTCCTTCGCCCGCTCCAGCGCGGACAGGTCGTGGCGGACGAGCAGGGCCGTCGCCCCGGCCGCCCGGATCTCGGCGAGGCCCGCGGAGCGGGTGGTGGCCACGGTCAGGGAGCCGGACTCGGCGCCCTCGACCCAGGCGCCGGCGAAGGAGCCGCCGAGCCGGTCGCGGAGCCGGGCGGCGGCGGCGCCCGCCTCGGCCTCGTTCACCAGACGGCGCTCGGCCTGGGCCCGGGTCAGACCCAGGTCGCGGCCCATGGCGGCCAGCAGCTCGGGCTGGGCCTCGCCGGCCCCGAGCGCACGGGCGGCGCTCTGGACGGACGGGGCGGTCCCGGGGGAGGGCTGCGCGGCGGTCGCGGACCCGGCCTGGAGGCCGGCCAGCACCATCCCGGCGGCGGCCAGCGCGGTACACGCCGCGCGGGCGTGTCGTCGGAGCATGGGGAGTCTCCTCGGTTCTCGGTGGGGGATCTGCCGAGAACCGTAGGAACACGCCCGGGGGAGCGGGAGCCTCCGGCCGGCCCCTCCCCCCGCGTTATGCCCCCGGGCACTGTCGGTGGCGCCGACTACCGTGCGGCGCATGAGCGTTCCCGACGTCATCCCCGTCAAGCACGAGCCCGACTACCGCACGGCCACCATCGGCCGGTGGGACGGCGGCCAGTTCTTCGCCTCCGTCACCGCCGCCTTCCCGGAGGGCTGGAGCGGCGACGACTGGCAGCGGTGGAGGAGGTGGTACGCGGTCCTCCACCGGTTCGACGAGAAGGGCCGGCACCTGGAATCGAGCATCGCGTCCACCGGCACGACGGCCGAGGGGGAGCGGGAGGTCGTCGACACCGCGCGACGCCTCCTCGACGACTGGCTGGACGCCCTGCCCGGGCGGCGGTACGAGGACATCGCCGTCGCGCCCTTCTCTGTACGGTTCGAAGGGGTTCTGTTCGGCATGGTGGTGGTGGAGGAGGACGACAGTGCCGACGCGGACGGGGACGGGGACGGGGACGCGGACGCGCTGCGCGAGTGGGTCGAGCTCTACCCCGACGGCCTGGGGTTCTCCGCGCCCTGGGATGGCGAGTACGACACCTGACGGACAGTCAAGACGCCGTGGCCGCCGTCCTTCCCGCGCTGCGGGCCAGCGCCTCCGCGTGCGCGTCGCGGGCGTGCGCGAGGACGGCGGCGGCGCGTACGGCCGCGCGGCCCTCGGGGTGCCAGCCGAGGAGGTGGCGCCAGAGGAGCGGCGCGCCGGTCAGGGGGCGGGTGACGATGCCGGGGGTGGCCGGGAAGGTCGCCCGGCAGAGGCCCGCCGCGCGGCCCACCTGGACCAGGTGGACGCAGGAGGCGGTGTCCGTCTCGTACACCCGCGCCGGGGTGAAGCCGGCCCGTACGCACGCGGCGGCGAAGCAGTCGCCGAAACAGCCGTCCCCTGGCACGTCCGTCCAGTCCTCGCCCGCGAGTTCGGCCAGCGCGACGTGCGGGCGGGAGGCCAGCGGATGGCCGCTCGCCAGCATCACGTATACCGGGTCGCGGGCCACCTCGGTCCACGCGAGCCGTCCCGCCTCCGGCGGCGAGCTCTCCCCGCAGACGCCGACGAGCGCGAAGTCCAGCCGCCCGGCGACCACTCCGGCGGCCACCTCCCGCTCCGACCACGAGGTGTACGTGGTCACCTGCGCGTCCGGCTCGGCGTGCGCGAGCCGGTCCACCAGGCCGCCGAGGAGGGGTCCATGGGTCCCGCCGAGGCGATGCCCGGCGGCGCCGTCGCGGGCGAACCGGACGGCCTCCTCCTGGAGTTCGCAGACGGCGGGCAGCACCACCCGCGCCCGGTCGAGGACCAGATCGCCCAGGGCGGTGGCCCGCACGCCCTCCCGTCCGCGCACGAACAGGGCGCCTCCCAGTGCCCGTTCGATCCGCTTGAGCTGGGCGCTCAGGGCGGGCTGCGCCAGCCCGAGGGCGGTGGCCGCGCGGGTGAGGCTGCCGGCCTCGGCGATGGCCCGGACCGTCTTCAGGTGCCGCAACTCCAAGTCCATGCACCCAGCTTGAGGCTCCGCACGTGACAGGTCCAGACCAAGGAAGGGGGTATAGCGAGGAAGGGGCCGCCGAGGAGGGGGCCAGAGGGCGGGCTATCCGGCGCGGAGTCGCCCCGGCAGCCAGGCCAGTTGCGCGGCCTGCTGGAACGTGCCGCCGCCCTCGTGGTCGTTGAAGTCGTAGACCTCGATCGCCTTGTCCTCGTGCGCGTACGCGTTGAACGCGGCGAACACCGTCGACGGCGGGCAGGTCAGGTCCTCCAGCGCGGTGGAGAACAGCGCGGGCGCGGTCGCCCGGGCCGCGAAGTGCACCCCGTCGAAGTAGGCGAGGGTCTCCCGCACCCGCTCCACCCGGCCCCGGTGCGTCTTCAGGTAGTTGCCGATCTCCCGGTACGGCGTCCGGTCCGTGACGGTCGTCGCGCGCGGGAAGTCGCACAGGAACGGCACGTCCGGCGCCACCGCCACCAGGTCCGGCACCAGACCCGAGACGGCGACGGTGATGCCGCCGCCCTGGCTGATGCCGGTCACCGCCGCGCGGTCCGCGTCCACGAGCGGATGCGACCGCGCCGCCTCCACCGCGCGCACCGCGTCCGTGTACACGCGCCGGTAGTAGTACGTCTCCGGATCCTCCACGCCCCGCGTCATGAACCCGGGGAACGCGGGCGCGCTGCCCACCGGATCGGCGGTGTCGCCGGGCGCCCAACCGCTGCCCTGGCCACGGGTGTCCATCACGAAGTGCGCGAACCCGGCCGAGGCCCACAGCAGATGGGTGTGCGGGAGGCCGCGCCCGCCGCCGTACCCGAGGAACTCCACGACGACCGGCACCGGTTCGCTTACCCCGGCCGGGACGACGAGCCAGCTCTTGACGGGCTGCCCGCCGAAACCGGCGAAGGTCACGTCGTACGTCTCCACCGTGGCGAGCCCCGTCGCCACGCGCTCGAACCGGGCGTCGAGCGGGTGCTCGCGCGCCTCGCCGAGCGTCCTCGCCCAGAACGCGTCGAAGTCCTCCGGCTCCACCGACGCGCTGCGGTACTCCCGGAGCCGGTCGAGGGGCATGTCGAAGAGGGGCATGAATACCGCCTGGTCAGGTCGTCACGTTCGAAATGTCGACCGGTCGGACCCGGCCCGGCCCACCCTAGCCCGCACACCCCCGAGATTCATATACGTGAACGCTCGTCACTCACCCGCACACCCCCACCACCGCCACCCGCCACGGCAACCCCGGCCAAGGGAGCCCCCGCCACGGGAACCCCCTCCACAGCAACCCCCTCCATCAGCAGCCCCCGCAACCGCTCCGCCGCCCCCGGCCCCTCCGCCCACACCGTCAGCCACGACCCGTCCGGGAAACCGATGTCCACGCGCCGCCGCAGCGCCCGCGGCCACGGCGTCCGCCGCACCCCGGCATGCGCCCCGGCCACCGCCTCCTCCTCCGGCGCCCACTCGGCGCGCACGGACACGATGCCGCCGGCCACCCCCACGTAGCACTCCGGCTCTTCGGTGCGCAGCGCGTGCCGCGTCCAGTACGCCGCGTGCACCGCGAGCAGCAGCCGCCCGGCGTCGCTGTCCCAGCCGCCCCGCATGCCCGGCCCCGCCGCCAGGCGCACCAGCAGGCGCCACAGCTTCCGGCCCGGCTCCGTCAGCGCCCCGAGCGCGTCCAGGGGATCCTCCGGCAGGGCGACGAGGAAGCGGAAGAGGAAGAAGTTCCGCAGGGCGCGCCAACGCCTGCGGCGCCCGCCCAGCGGGGGCAGGCGGCGTACGCGCGGCCGCCTCCCGTACGTCGGCAGGCCCACCTCGAACTCCGTCATGCTCACCGTCCCTCCCCGGTGGGCAGCATAGGGGCGCGCCGCGCGAGCCTTCTTCCCGGAGGGGCCCGTGGAGGCGAAGGTGGGGTCGACAGCGGCGAACGGAGGGGTGTGGTGATTGTCGGAGTCCTCAAGGAGACACGGGACGGCGAGCGGCGCGTGGCGGCGACGCCCGCCACGGTCGAGAAGATCCGCGGGCTCGGCTACGAGGTCGTCGTCGACCCGGACGCGGGCACCGCGGCCGGCTTCCCCGACAGCGCCTACGAGGCGGCGGGCGCCCGGACCGGCGAGGCGGTGGAGGCGGACGTCGTGCTCGGCGTGAACGCCCCCGCGCCGGAGCGGCTGGACCGGATGTGCCCCGGCGCCACGGTGATCGCGCTGTTCGCCCCGGCCTTCGACCCGGCGATGGTCGAGGACCTGGGCCGGCGCCCCCTCACGGTCCTGTCCATGGACGCCGTGCCCCGCATCAGCCGGGCCCAGTCGATGGACGTCCTGTCCTCGATGGCGAACATCGCCGGCTACCGGGCCGTGGTCGAGGCGGCCCACGAGTTCGGCCGCTTCTTCACCGGCCAGGTCACCGCCGCCGGCAAGGTGCCGCCCGCGCGGGTCCTCGTCGCCGGCGCGGGTGTCGCCGGACTCGCGGCGATCGGCACCGCAGGCTCGCTCGGCGCCGTCGTCCGGGCCACCGACCCGCGCCCCGAAGTGGCCGACCAGGTCCGCTCCCTGGGCGGCGAGTACCTGGCCATCGAGTCCCCCGAGACGGAGGTCTCCGCGACGGGCTACGCCAAGGAGATGGGCGACGACTACAAGGCCCGCGAGGCCGCCCTCTACGCCGCTCAGTGCCCCGAGGCCGACATCGTCATCACCACCGCCCTGATCCCCGGCCGCCCCGCGCCCCGGCTGATCACCGCCGAGACGGTGGCCGCCATGAAGCCGGGCTCGGTGATCGTGGACATGGCCGCCGCCAACGGCGGCAACGTGGAGGGCACCGTACCCGGCGAGCGGACCGTCACCGCCAACGGCGTCACGATCCTCGGCTACACCGACCTCGCCGGCCGCCTCCCCGCCCAGGCGTCGCAGCTCTACGGCACCAACCTCCTCAACCTCCTCAAGCTCCTGACCCCCGCCAAGGACGGGCGCCTCGTCCTCGACGAGGAGGACCCGGTGCAGCGCTCGGTCACCGTCGTCCGCGACGGCGAACCCGCCTGGCCGCCGCCGCCCGTCCAGGTCTCCGCCGCCCCCGCGCCCGCCGCCTCCTCCCCGCAGCCCGTCTCGCCGGTCAGGGAACCCATGACACCCCGGCGCCGCTTCACCGGCGTCGCCGTCACCGCCCTCGCGCTCTTCCTCGTCGTCGGCTTCGCCCCCGCCGCGCTCCTGCCCCACGTCACCGTCTTCGTCCTCGCCATCGTCATCGGCTACTACGTCATCGGGCACGTGCACCACGCCCTGCACACCCCGCTCATGTCGGTGACCAACGCGATCTCCGGGATCATCGTCGTCGGCGCGCTGCTCCAGATCGGGCACGGCGGCACCGCCGTCACCGTGCTCTCGGCCGCCGCCATCCTGCTGGCGAGCATCAACGTCTTCGGCGGCTTCGCGGTGACGCGCCGCATGCTCGGAATGTTCAACAGGAGCTGACATGTCCGCCACCCACGCCGCCCAGGCGGCCTACCTCGTCGCCGCCCTGCTCTTCATCCTCGCCCTCGCCGGACTCTCCAAGCACGAATCGGCCCGGCTCGGCAACGCCTTCGGCATGTTCGGCATGGGCATCGCCCTCGTCGCCACCGTCGTCCTCGCCGCCGACCGGGGCATCGCCGCCGGCGCCGCTGGGCTGCTCGCCGCCGCCATGCTCGCCGGCGCGCTCATCGGCCTGTGGCGCGCCCGCGGCGTCGAGATGACCGGCATGCCCGAACTGATCGCGCTGCTGCACTCCTTCGTCGGACTCGCCGCCGTCCTCGTCGGCTGGAACGGCTACCTCGACGTCGAGCACCGCCCCGGCGGCCCCGAGGCCGCCGCCCTCGACGCGCTCGGCACCCTCGGCATCCACCACGCCGAGGTCTTCATCGGCGTCTTCATCGGCGCCGTCACCTTCACCGGCTCGGTCGTCGCCTACCTCAAGCTCGCCGCCCGGATCGACTCCCGGCCGCTGATGCTCCCCGCCAGGAACGCCCTCAACGTCGGCGCCCTCGCCCTCTTCCTCGTCCTGACCGTCCGCTTCACCGTCGCGCCCGCGCTCTGGCTGCTCATCGCGGCGACCGCCCTGGCCCTCGCGCTCGGCTGGCACCTGGTCGCCTCGATCGGCGGCGGCGACATGCCGGTCGTCGTGTCGATGCTCAACAGCTACTCCGGCTGGGCCGCGGCCGCCTCCGGCTTCCTCCTCGGCAACGACCTGCTGATCGTGACCGGCGCCCTCGTCGGCTCCTCCGGCGCCTACCTCAGCTACATCATGTGCCGGGCGATGAACCGCTCCTTCCTCGCCGTCATCGCCGGCGGCTTCGGCATCGAGGCCCCGGCCGGCTCCGAGGTCGACTACGGCGAGCACCAGGAGATCACCGCCCAGGCCGCCGCCGAACTCCTCGGCGCCGCCCGCTCGGTCATCATCACCCCCGGATACGGCATGGCCGTCGCCCAGGCCCAGTACCCGGTGGCCGAACTCGCCTCCAAGCTGCGCGCCCAGGGCGTCGCCGTCCGCTTCGGCATCCACCCCGTCGCCGGCCGCCTGCCCGGCCACATGAACGTGCTGCTCGCCGAGGCCAAGGTGCCGTACGACATCGTCCTGGAGATGGACGAGATCAACGGCGACTTCGCCGACACCGACGTCGTCCTCGTCATCGGCGCCAACGACACGGTCAACCCGGCCGGCGCCGAGGACCCGAGCAGCCCCATCGCCGGCATGCCCGTCCTCACCGTCTGGGAGGCCGGCCAGGTCATCGTCTTCAAACGCTCGATGGCCTCCGGGTACGCGGGCGTCCAGAACCCGCTCTTCTTCCGCCCCAACACCACCATGCTCTTCGGCGACGCCAAGGACCGGGTGGAGGACATCGTCAGCGCGCTCTGACGCCCCCACCCGGGACCTGGGTGCCTCCCTTACGTCAACACCGTTGACGCGCGAGCCGGGTGGCGATTCGATGCTGCCGTCGAGGCGGTCGGACGCCCGTCCGCCCGCCTCCGCCGCCGCTCCAGGAAAGGGACCCGCCCATGACCCACCCCGCCGACCCCGCCCAGGCCGCCGACCCCGCCCAGGCCGCCGACTCCGCCCAGGCCGCCGACTCCGCCGACCTCGCCTACCTGCCGGCCACGGAGGCCCTGGCCCGCTTCCGGGACCGCTCCCTCTCGCCGGTCGAGCTGATGACCGCCGTCATCGCGCGCGCCGAGGCCGTCGAGTCCAAGGTCAACGCCCTCGCCGAGCGGACCTTCGAGGAGGCGCTCGTCGCCGCGCGCGAGGCCGAGGCGCGGTACATGGGCAAGGGCCCGGCGCCCCGCGCCCTGGAGGGCCTCGCCGTCGCCACGAAGGAGGAGCAGCCCCTCGCGGGCCGCCGCAGCACCGACGGCTCGCTGGCCTTCCGGGACGAGATCGCCGACGAGACGCACCCGGTCGTCGAGCGGGTCCAGGCCGCCGGCGGCATCGTGCACGCCCGGACCACGACCCCGGAGTTCAGCTGCGCGGCCTTCACCGAGTCGCGCCTGTGGGGCGTGACGCGCAACCCGTGGAACCTGGAGTTCAGCCCCGGCGGCTCCTCGGGCGGCGCCGGAGCGGCGCTCGCGGCCGGGGAGACGACGCTCGCGACCGGATCCGACATCGGCGGCTCCATCCGGATCCCCGCCTCGTTCACCGGCACGGTCGGGTACAAGCCGCCGTACGGGCGCGTGCCGGCGATGGCCCCCTTCAACCTCGACACGTACTGCCACGACGGCCCGATGGCCCGCACCGTCGCCGACTGCGCCCTCCTCCAGAACGTCATAGCCGGGCCGCACCCGCTCGACGCGGTCTCCCTGCGGCCCAAGGTCACCCTGCCCGACCGCTTCGAGGGCGTCGCGGGCCTGCGGGTGGCGCTGTCGGTCACCCTCGGGGGCTGGCCGGTCGACCCCGAAGTGGAGGCCAACACCCGCGCGGTCGCGGAGGCCCTGCGCGCCGCCGGAGCCGTCGTCGAGGAGGTGGAGGTCCCGATCGGGCGCGCCGACGTGATGGAGGCGGCGATGATCCACTTCGGGACGGTGTTCGGCCCGTACGTCACCTCGGTCGCGGCGGAGCACGGCGACCTGCTCACCGCGTACGCGCTCGACTTCGCGGCCCGCACCGCCGAGGCCGCCCGCGAGCCCGGCAGCGTCATGCGCGGCCTGGAGCTGGAGGCGGCCGTGCAGCGGACGCTCGGTCTGCTGCTCGACCGCTACGACGTCCTGCTCTGCCCGACGACAGCGATCCCGGCGCTGAAGGCGGACGACGACCACCTCACGACCAAGGTCGTGATCGACGGCGTCGAGCTGGACCACTACCTGGAGGCCGCCATGACCACGGTGTTCAACATCGCCAGCCGCTGCCCGGTCCTCAGCGTCCCGTCCGGGACCGCCTCCAACGGCGTCCCGACCGGCGTCCAGGTCGTGGGCCGCACCTACGACGACACCACCGTCTTCCGCGTGGCCACGGCCATCGAGGAGGCCCGCCCCTGGACCGGCCGCCGCCCGCTCCTCTGACCCGGGCGGAGGTACGCCGGTCCACCTGGCACTCTTGTTGCACATAGTGGGCAAGTAGTCATCATGTGCAGGAGGAGTGCTGTGGCCGGACCGGTCGTCCTGGGAATCGAGTCGTCGTGCGACGAGACCGGCGCGGGGATCGTGCGCGACGGGAAACTGCTCGCGCACGTCGTCGCGTCGAGCATGGACGAACACGCCCTCTTCGGCGGCGTCGTGCCCGAGATCGCCGCCCGGGCGCACCTCCAGGCGTTCGGCCCGGTCGTCCGGGAGGCCCTCGGCCGGGCCGGGCTGCGGCTCGGCCAGATCGACGCCGTCGCCGTCACCACCGGACCCGGCCTGTCCGGAGCGCTCCAGGTCGGCCTGGCAGGGGCGAAGTCCCTCGCGTACGCCGCCGGGGTGCCGCTGTACGGAGTCCACCACCTCGCCGGACACGTCGCCGCCGACACCCTGGAGCACGGGCCGCTCCCGCAGCCGTGCGTGGTGCTGATCGTCTCGGGCGGGCACACGTCGCTGCTGCTCGTACGGGACCTGGTGCGCGAGCCGATCCTGCACCTGGGCGACACCCTCGACGACGCGGCGGGCGAGTGCTTCGACAAGGTCGCCCGCATCATGGGCCTGTCCTACCCGGGCGGGCCGGCCATCGACCGGGCCGCCCGGGACGGGAACCCGCGCGCGGTGGACTTCCCCCGGCCCCTCACGCGCCCCGGGGACGACCCGTACGCCTTCTCCTTCTCCGGACTCAAGACGGCCGCCGCCCGCTGGGTCGAGAAGCACCGCGCGCAGGGCCTCGACCTGCCGGTGGCGGACGGGGCCGCCGCCCTCCAGGAGGCCGTCGCCGACGTCCTCACGCGCAAGGCACTCGCCGCGTGCGTGGCATACGACGTGAAGACGCTGATCGTGGTCGGCGGGGTGGCCGCGAACTCCCGGGTCCGCGGCCTGGCCGAACAGCGCTGCGCCGCGGCGGGGGTGGAGCTGCGGGTGCCGCCGATGACGCTGTGCACGGACAACGGCGCCATGATCGCGGCCGTCGGCGACCTCCTCGTACGCTCCGGCGCCGAACCCGCCCCGCTGGACGTGTCGATCGACCCGTCCGCGCCGCTGGAGTACGCGTCCCTGACGCCGCGCTCCGCCGCCTCCTCGGTGCGCGCGGCCTGACGGCTGCCGTCGTCCGTCGGGGCGGTCGGGGCGGTCGGGGCGGTCGGGGCGTCCGTCAGAAGGACGTCCAGGTGAACGACACCTCGTCGCCGTTCTCTATCTCGAACTGGCAGCCGCCGACCGGGGTCGGGACGCCGTTCACCGCGATGCTCCAGTAGGCGGAACCGCCGCCGCTGACGCCCTTGACCGTGTCGACGGAGTAGTCGTCGAAGGAGGCGTACCAGGTCCCGTCCCAGGTGAAGCCGTTGCGCTTCGCCGCGTGGTCGAGGGCGGCGGTCGGGGTCGGGACCTTGGTGGCGTGGGCGCCGCCGTTGGTGCCGTCGCAGGGGTGCGTGCCGCCGGTGGCGGTGGTCACGTCGTGGCCCCAGGTGAAGATCTTCTTCTGGAAGAGCGGGCCGTCGGGGCCCTGGACGGTGAGGGTGACGCGGACCGGGGCGTTCGTGAACCCGGTGGCGTCGGCCTGGGCGGTGGCCGGGGCGGTGACGAGGAGCGCGCCGAGGGTGGCAGTGGTGACGGTGGCACGGCGCAGGAAGGCACGGGACATGGAGGTTCCTCTCGGGTGGGATGCGGGTGGGATGTGGGCGGGAAGTGAGTGGGTTCAGCCGTCGCGGCGCGTGAAGCGGACCGGTGCCTGGAAGCGGGCCCTGCGGGCGGCGCGGCGGAAGACGGTGAGCACGGCGGGGCCGGCCAGGGTGATCGCGACGAGGTTGGTGACGGCCCGGCCGGTGTCCCAGCCGAGCGAGGTCGCCACGTCGAAGGCGAGATAGCGCTGGAACTGCTCGGTGAACGGCAGCCCCGGCAGGTACGCGATCGAGCTGTCCGGGTCCAGCGAGAAGGGCCAGAAGGAGAGGTTGAGGAGGAAGCCGAACAGGTAGCCGGAGAGCGAGCCGTAGACGGCGAGCAGCGCGATCTCCTGGCGGCCGGTCGCCCGCGGCAGGAAGCCCGCGAGCATGCCGACGAAGGCGCAGCCGAACATCTGGTACGGCATCCAGGGGCCGACCCCGCCCGTGATGAGGGCGGAGGCGAAGAGCGACGTGCAGCCGAGGGTGAAGCCGAAGCCCGGCCCGTACACCCGCCCGGCGAGGACCAGCAGGAAGAAGACGGACTCGATGCCGGCCGTTCCGGCGCCGAGGGGGCGGAGGGCGGCGTTGACCGCCGACAGGACGCCCAGCATCGCCAGGGCCTTCGAGTTGATGCCGCCCTCGGCGATCTCGGAGATCACCACGCACAGCACGATCGCCAGCAGCACGCCGAAGATCAGCGGCGGCGCGTAGTGCGAGCCGAACCGCCCCGGCGCGACCACGAACGGCCAGAAGAACGCGACGAGGCCGAGGAACGCGGCCATCGCGATGACGAGGGCGGCCCGCGGGCCGATACGGATGGCGGAGTCCCGCTCAGGGAGGAGGCGGGCGCCCACGCCCGACTTCGTCGTCCCGCTCATGCCCGTCCCACCGTCCCGGCCGTGTCGGCCAGAGCCTCCGTCACCTGCGCGACGGTTAGATAGGGAAGGGGCGCGAGGATCTTGGCCGTCTGCGGGGCGAACACCGGGGAGGCCACGACGACTTCCGTGGTCGGGCCGTCCGCGACGATCTCCCCCTCCGCCATGACGACGACCCGGTCGGCCGCACGGGCCACGAACTCGACGTCGTGCGTGGCGATCACCACGGACCGCCCCTCGGCCGCGAGTTCCCCCACGATCCGCTCCAACTGCGCCTTGGCCCGGTAGTCGAGTCCCCGCGTGGGCTCGTCGAGGAACATCACCCAAGGCGCGGCGGCCAGTTGGATGGCCAGCACCAGCGCGAGCTTCTGCCCTTCCGAGAGGTCCCGGGGGTGGATGGCGTCGGGGACCCCGGGCGCGAGCCGGTCCAAGATCGCGCGGGCGGACGTGCCGGTCGCCGCCGTGCCCGACTCGGCGTCCGCCTGGGCGAGTTCCTGCCCGACCGACTCCAGGTAGAGCAGATCGGTGGGGGTCTGCGGCACCAGGCCGACGAGCGCGCGCGCCTCGGCGGCGGACAGGTCGCGCGGGTCGGCACCCGTCGTCGACGCTGTCTCAGCCCCCGTCATCCCTGCCCCTGTCTTCCCTGCCCCCGTCTTTACTGTCTCCGTCTTTGCTGTCTCCGGCCGTGAGGCCCGTACCGCGCCCGCCGTGCGCGGGCCCGAGCCCTGGAGCGCCCACAGCAGGGACGACTTGCCGGAGCCGTTGCGCCCCATCAGGGCCGTGACCTCGCCGCCGGACAGCCGCAGGTCGACCTCGCGGACGGCGGGAGTGCCCCGGTACGAGACGGTGACGCCGCGCGCGGTGAGCAGTCCGGGACGCGCGGCGGGGGGCGCGGGCCGGGCCGGGGCGGGAGCGGTACCGGACAGCCGGGCCCGCAGGGGGGCGGCGGCGCGCCGCGCGTCGCGGATGGACAGGGGCAGGGGGGACCAGCCGGCGGTGCGCCCCAGTTCGACGATGGGCGGCGCGATCGTCGTCGTACGGAACACCTCGGCGGGCGGCCCGTCGACCACGCGCCCGTCGCCCGGGAGGTGCAGGACCCGGTCGGCGTACTGCACGACGCGTTCGAGCCGGTGCTCGGCGAGGAGGACGGTGACCCCGAGGTCGTGGACGAGCCGGGTCACCGCGGAGAGGACCTCCTCGGCGGCGGTCGGGTCGAGCGCCGAGGTGGGTTCGTCGAGGACGAGGACCCGGGGGTGCGCGGTCAGGACGGAGCCGATCGCGACGCGCTGCTGCTGCCCGCCGGAGAGTTCGTGCAGGGCGCGGTGGCGCAGGTCGGCGAGGCCGAGGAGGTCGAGGGTCTCCTCGACGCGCTTGCGCATGGTGGCCGGCGGTACGGCCAACTGCTCCATCGCGTAGGCGAGTTCCTCCTCGACGGTGTCGGTGACGAAGCCGTCGAGCGGGTCCTGCCCCACGACGCCGACGACGTCCGCGAGTTCGCGCGGCGGATGGGCGGCGGTGTCCCGTCCGTCGACGACGACCCTGCCGTACAGTGTGCCGCCGGTGAAGTGGGGGACGAGGCCGTTGACCGCCCCGAGCAGGGTGGACTTGCCGACGCCGGTGTGACCAACGACGAGGCAGAGCTCGCCCTCCTCGACGGTGAGGTCGACGTCCCGGAGCACGGGCTCGGACGTGTCCTCGTACCGGACGGATACCTGCTCGAAGGTGATCACGGGGTTTCCTCGGTGCGTGGTGCGGGGACGGCGGGCGCGCGACCCGGACGGCTCGCGCGCGGCGGCTTTCCCGCGGGCTTTTCCGTCGGCTGTCCCGGCGGCGGGGCCAGGAAGCCGGCCGTCCCCGCGAGGAGGATCGCCGCGGCGGGCACGAGCGGGAGCGTGGGCCAGCTCAACGGGTAGATGGACGGGTTGAGTTCGGCGGCGTCGAAGCCCGCGTTCGCGAACAGCAGCACCGCCGAGAGGACACCGCACCCGGCGACCGCCCACTCCGGGAACCGCCACGGGTCGGGCCGGTACGTCGTGCGGGTGACGCGTCGGCCGCCCAGGCGCAGCCCCGCCACGCACAGGAGCGCGCCGGCGCCCATGGCGGGCAGGCCGAGCGCCGTCGGCGCGGTCGCGTCGAGCAGGCCGTACGCCCCCGTGCACAGCCCGCACATGCCGAGCAGCATCAGCGCCCCGGTCGCGCGGCGCGAAGCCCGGGTGGCCGTGCCGGCCCGGCCGTAACCCCGCGAGTCCATCGCGGCGGCGAGCCGCAGCGAGCGCTCCAGGGCGTCCTCCAGGACGGGCACGACGATGCCCCGCAGAGCACGCAGGCCCTTGGAGCGGCCGGCGCGGAGTTTACGGGCGCGGTGCACCCGCTGGACGCTCTGCACCAGTTGGGGGGCAACGCTGATCGACACGGTGACGGCGACGCCGAGTTCGTACAGCGCGCCGGGCAACACCCGTAGGGCCCGCTTGGGGTTGGCGAGGGTGTTGGCGGCGCCGATGCAGCACAGCATGCACGCGAGCCGGAGCCCGTCCGTGGCGGCGGAGAGCACGGCCTCCAGCGAGACGGGCCCGCCGATCTGGATGCCCGCGTACCAGTCGGGGGTGGGGATCCGGGGGAGGGAGAAGAGGAAGTGGTCGTGCGGGGTGATGCCGGTCGCGAAGACGGCCCGGAAGACCACGCGGATCGCGACCACCGTCAGGGCCAGATAGAGGTAGTACTTGAAGCCCCGGGCCCACGGCGCTTCGGTACGGCGCATGGTGATGACGTAACCGAGGACCGCGAGCACCAGGAAGAGCAGCAGCGGGTTGTTGGTGCGGCTGACGGCGGTGGCGAGGGCGAGGGCCCAGATCCACCAGGCGACCGGGTGCAGGGTGCGGGGCAGCCTCCGGCCACCCGTGTCCGCGGGGACGGGAGGGACGGGCGAGCCGGGACGTCCGGGAGGTCCGGGAGGTCCGGTGGGTGTTTTCGTGGTGGCGGGGTGCGACACGCGGCTACTCCGTGCGGCGGCGCTTGGCCGCGTACCAGGCCGCGCCGCCGATCAGCACGACGAGAGCGCCGGTCGCGACGGCCGGCACGAAGGACCCGGGGTCGTGTGGGGCATCGGCGGCGGGAGCCGCGTCGACGACCTGGGGAGCCCCGGAGTCCGTCATCGTTGGGGCGGGGCCGGTGGACGTGGGCGGGGGTGTGGGTGTGGCCGTGGTGGCGCTCACGGACGGGGCCGGAGGCGGCGTGGTGGTGGTCGGGCGGGTCGCCGGAGGGGCTGTGGGTGGGGGCGTGGGGCGAGCCGTCCGGGTGGGCGGCCGGGTCGACGGCCGTGCGGAGGGGCGGTCGGGCGCGGGCTGGGCGGGCGGCGTCGTGCGGGGAGCGGGATCGCTCGGCGGTACGGGCTGGTCGGGGTCGGGGCCGGTGTCCGTGCCCGGAGGCAGCGGCGCGGCGGTCCGCGTGTCCTGCGGTGCGGGGGAGTGGGTGCCGGTGGGGCGGGTGTTGTGGGCGCGGAGCTGGTCGGGGGTGACGGTCGGGCGGCCCTGGGTGCCCTCGATGTCGGTGCCGCCGAAGATCCACAGGTCGACGCTGCCGGGCTTCGGCTTGTAGAGCATGGCGCCGAGCTGGCTGTACTCCCAGTCGTTCTCGCCCGGGTCGGCGTGCCAGTACGACCAGTACGCGGAGGCCGGGGGAGTGAGGACGCAGTCCTCCTGGGAGGGGGTGGGGTACTGCTTCCCGCCCTGATGACCGCTGTAGCCGATGCGGCAGATGAAGGCCGGTCCGTCGTGGCCCGTGCCGGTGGTGCGCCACCCGCCCTGGTTGAGCAGCTCGTACCCGGTGGTGGGCGTCGTGCCGCACGAACGGTAGATCGGGCCGCCCCAGTGCCGGAAGTCGACGGCCAGGACGACGCCGGAGCTGGTGGTGCACCGGCCCATGGGCTGCGGGGCGGCCTCGGCCGGGGTGGTGGTGGCACCGGCCGCCACCACCACCCCGAGGGCCGCCGCGACCCGCCCGAAGGCGGCCGCGGTACGGGAGCGGCTCATCGCGCTTCCCCGGTGTCGGTGCGGTGGCGTCGGGCCGCACGGGTGAGGGTGAGGCCCCCGAGCGCGAGCAGCGCCGCCGCGGCGACGAGCCCGAGGGTCCGTACGCCGGTGGCCGCGAGGTTTCCGCCGCCGCCCTGGGGGGAGTTGCCGCCGGTGGTGCCGGTGGTGCCGGTCGAGTCGCCTGACGTGCTTGTGCCGCCCGAGCCGCCTGTGACGTCCACGATGCCGCCCGAGCTGCCGGCGTTTCCGCCCGAACCGCCCGGACCACTTGCGCCGCCCGGGCCGCCCGTACTGCCGGTTCCGCCGTCCTCGCCCGGCGTGATGATCACCGGGGCGGTCGCGGACGTGGACGGGGAGGCGGTCGGGGACGCGGTCGCCGTGTCGGTCGGCGTGGGCTGCGGGGTCGTGTCGGTGGGGGTGGGCTGCGGAGTCGTATCGGTGGGCGTCGGCCTCGGGGTCGTACCGCTGAGATCGCGGGCGAGGACGGCGAAGGACACGCCGTCCGTGCCGCCGAGCGCCTGGGTGGAGGCCCGCACGTCGGAGCCCTGGTCGTCGCCCTTGCTCGTGCGGAAGCCGCCGTCGGCGTTCTGCTGCGAGAGCAGGAACGCGCGCGCCTTCGCTATCTGCGCCTGGTACTTGGGGGCGTCCAGGGCGAGGCCCTGGACGGCGAGGGCGGTGGAGTTCACCGAGTTGCCGGAGGCGCCGGGGAAGCCGCCGTCCGCGTACTGCCGGCCGGCCAGCCACGCGAGGGCCTTGTCGACGGCCGCCTGGGACTCGGCGTCCGGCAGCAGGTCGACGGCCATGGCGGCCATCGCCGTGGAGTCGACCTCGTCGCCGCTCCGGACGACGAGCATGCTGCCCCAGGCGCCCGAGGCACGCTGGAGGCTCTTCAGGTACGAGGCCGGGCCCGACGCCGCTGCGGTCTCGCCCGCGCGGAGCTGGGCGATGACGCCGAGGGACTGGTCGAAGACGGAACTGGCGTTGGTGTAGGCGCCCTTGTCCGCGCAGGGACGGCCGGAGTCCGGCGTCTTCGCGGCGCAGGTCTCCTCGGCGAGGGCGCCGATCAGGTCCTGGCCGGCGAAGTCGCGGGCGTCGCGGCCGACGGCCTGCGCGGCCAGCGCGGTCTTTCCGATGGCCCCGCCGACCGGGTGCGAGGTGCCCACGCCGGTGTACCGCGTGAGGTCGCGCCCGACGGCGTCCTTCCCCCGGCCGTCGAGGAAGTCGACGACACCGCGCAGGGCCGGGTCGTCGGTGCCGGTGGCGGCGAGCGCGTAGACGAGATCGATCGTCAGGCCGAAGTCCGCCCGGCCGGTGGGATCGGAGGCGTAGTACTGGCCCTGGAGGAGCCGGCCGCGGTCCGTCAGGTACGCGGTGGCCTTGGCCAGGTCGGGGGAGGGTCCGGCCGGCATCACCGGGCCCGTGGGCGTCGGCTTCGGAGTCGTCGGCGTCGGTGTGGGCGTACTCGGAGTCGGCGTGGTCGGCGTGGGCGTCGGGAACGTCGGAGGCGTCGTGTCCCCGGCCGTCAGCCGCAGCAGATCGGTCCTGGCACCGGCGATGACGGCCGGGCTCGTGGAGACGATCCGGGCGGTGGGGTCCTCCTCCTCGAAGGAGAAGCCGCCCTCGGGCAGTTGCTGCCCGGCCAGCCAGGAGACGGCGGCGTCGGCGCGCTCCGTGTCACCGAGGGCCCGCAGCGCCTGAGCCGCGAGGCCCGTGGCGTACGGGCTGCTGACCATGTTGTAGTACACGGCCGGCAGACCGCCGGTCGCCATGTCCGACTGGGCCTTGCGCAGGTAGGCCCGCGCGTCGGTGACGGCCTGGGGATGGCCGCCCGCGCGCAGCAGCGCCATCACGGCGAGGCCGGTGGCCCCGGCCTCGCTCTCGCAGGACTCACCGGGTCGGATGAGCATGCTGGTGAAGCCGCCGTCCTCGCACTGGAAGTCGGTCAGGCGCCGAACGGCCTCCGCCGGAGGCTTCACCCCGGCGCCGGTGAGCGCGATCACGGCGAGGGCCTGGCCCTCCGCCTTGCCCGCCGCGCGGCCCGAGACGGGGAAGTCGCCCGGGGCGGAGCAGTGGGGTGCCGTCTCGCTGGGGCCGGTGGTGCAGACGTTGGTGACGAGGTTGTCGAGGAGGTCGTGGCCGCCGAAGGCGCGCGGGTCGCCGCCCGTGGCCTGGGCGACGAGGGCGAGCCGGGCGGCCGCCGTGGAGTTGGGCGGCTGGTCCGCGCCGTCGGGGTAGGCGAACGCGTCGGTGTGCTCAGGCCGTCCGAGCACACCGACGGCCTTCGCGGCCGCCGCGCTCTCGGTGTCGACGGCCGCCAGGGCCAGCACGGTCTCCGCGGTGGCCTGGTAGCTGAGGTACTCGTCGATCTCGTCGACGACCCGCTCGCCGTCCTTCAGCCGACCGGTGAGCCAGCCGGTGGCGGCGGCCAGGTCGCTCTCGGCGCCCGGCACTTGGGGCACCGGGGGCGCGGAGGGGTCGGGCGCGGGACCGGTGGCGCCCGCTCGGATGTCGTCGGGGGAGAACCGGGGGCCGCCGGTCGAGCCGCCGATGTCGGTCGCGCCGAACACCCAGGCGTCCACGTCACCGGGCTTCAACTGGCGTGCCATGGCGCCGTAGTTGCTGTACTTCCACTTCTTCTGGCCGGGGGACGCCGTCCAGTACGACCAGTAGGCCGTGGCCGGCGGGGTGATGTCGCAGGCTTCGGTGGCCGGCGTCGGGAACCGCGTACCGCCGGCGAAGCCGCCGTGGCCGATCCGGCAGAGGAACGCGGGGCCGTCGTGCACGGTGCCCGCCGTGGTGAACCCGCCGGACCACAGCAGTTCGTAGCCGGTGGTGGGGGTGGTGTCGCAGCCCCGCTCGACCTTGCCGCCGAAGGGTCCGAAGTCGACGGCGACGACGGCTCCCGTCGTGGCCGTGCACCGCTCGATCGGGTCGGCCTGCGCGATCCGGTCGGCCGGTGCGATCGGGTCCGCCTGCGCGACCGGGGCCGAGGTGAGGAAGGTCACCCCTGTGCCGGTGGCGAGGAGTGCGGCCGTCGCGAGCGCGACGAAGCGGCCACCCGCTCCTGTCCCCGTCGTCGCGCCGGTCCCCGCCTCCGCTCTCGTCTGCGTCACCTGTCCGCTGTGCACGGCCCTCTCGTCTCTGCCGTGAGGAGGCGGGCGCGCGGCGGTACGCCCCCGCCGGCGGAGCCGAAGGGAGGCAGGGACGGCCACGCCGCAGTCCACGACGGCGTTGGTGCTCGATGGTTCACTTCCCGGGCCACAGGTGTTCCGGCTCGCCCGGGCGGTGCCGGGCCTACGGTTGCGGGTCAGCTCCGGCATCGGACCGGATTCCCCTGGGGCTGAGTGCGTATCAGCGGGAATGGAACATGGAACCGGTGCGGACGTCAAGGCCGCTCCGCACGCCGTGGACCCGTACGGGCTCCCGCGTCGCCGGCCGTGCTGGCGTGCCCGGCCGGGCTGGGGTAGCGTCCCCGAACGCCAGAGGGGGGAACCCGGTGCGAATCCGGGGCTGACGCGCAGCGGTGTGGGACGGCATGGCCGTCCCGAGCCCGAATGCCCCGACGGCACGGAACCAACGGAGTGCCGTACCACGCGATTTCGGACGGCGGCCCCCGGCCCCGCCGTCCCGTCGCGCCCCGGCGCGCGGAGTCCGCGAGCGAGGCCGGAGCGGTCGGCGTCCGCCGACCTCAGGAGCAGTTCATGCCCCGTACCCGATCCGCCCGGCGTCTCGCGCTCGCCGCACCGGCCGTCCTCGGCGCCCTCGCCCTCATGGCGCCGTCCGCGCAGGCCACTTCGACCCCGGCGCAGATCGCCACGTCGAAGACGAACGGCGTGACGTATCTCAAGTCCCTCCAGGCGGCCGACGGTTCGTACGCGGGGTCGGGTCTGTCGAACGAGTGGGCGTTCAGCGCCTTCGCCGCCGCGGGTACGGCGGTCGTCGACGTCGCCCCCGGCGGCGATACGACGAAGAACGCCCGCACCGTCTACCGCAACCTCCTCTCCACCTCCGGCTGGCCCTCCGCCTCCCCGGTCGTCACGGACTACGAGCGCGGCACGCTCAACGCGTACGCGGCGGGCATCGACCCGGCGCGCGTCTCGGCCTCCCGCAACCTCATCGCCGAGATCTACCGCTACTGGCAGACCGCCGAACCCGGCTACTTCGGCCCGTCCTCCAACTTCAACGGCACCGTCTTCGCCGCCCTCGCCCTCGGCGGGGCGAAGACCCAGACCGGCGGCGCGCGCGTCCCGCAGGCCCTGACGAACGCGCTCGTCGGCAAGCTCCGCGCCAACCAGCACAACGACGGCGGCTGGACCTTCCAGAAGGTCGAGGGCAACCCCACCGGCCTCGCCTCCGCGAGCGACATCGACATGACGGGCGCCGCCCTCGCCGCCCTCTGCGTCTCGGGCGTGCCGAACACCGATGCCGACGTCGTGGAGGCCAAGACCTTCCTCAAGGGCAAGCTGGTCGACATCACGGGCGCGTTCAACTCCCTCTACGGCGTCAACACCAGCTCCAACGGCTGGGGCGTCGCCGGTCTGAACGCCTGCGGCATCGACCCGCAGTCCGCCGACTTCACCACGCCCAGCGGCAAGACGCCGGTCGACTTCCTCATCGCCAACCAGTACAAGCCCGCCGGCGGCTTCAAGTACAAGCCCACGGACACCAGCCCCTCGGCCTACTCGTCGATCGACGCCCTGCGCGCCGTCGCCGGCGGCGGCTTCACCTCCGCCCCGCCCGTCCCGGTCACCCCCGGCGCGCCCCAGTGGGTCGCCCAGTCCGCCTTCACCTCCGGCACCGCCACCAAACTGGCCCTCACGGTCGACGACGGCGCCGGCAACCTCAAGGTCTGCTCGGTCGCCCTCACCCCCACGGGCACGACGACCACCCTGGGCGCAGTCCTCGACGCCGCCCTCACCGCAAGCACCCCCTCCGCCTGCGTCACCGGCCTCACCCCGTCCTCCGGAACGGGCACCATCACCACCCTCAACGCCAAGGCCAACAGCGGACCGAACACCTGGAAGGCAAGCGTCGACGGCTCCACCTTCACCTCGGCCACCCGCGAGAAGCCCATCGCCATCGGCGACACGATCGCCCTGCGCTGGGGCGCGTAGCGTCCTGGGCGGCATCAACAGGCGGGCTCAGGCGGTCAGTTGCTCAGGCGGCCTGTTGCGGTACGGCCGCACTGCCGGACGGTGGCGCTGCCCAGGCGGGCCGCGCCGCCTTCCGCGAAGAGTTGGATGCCGTCAGCGGGGCGCGGTGGAAGTCCACTGCGCCCGAGCGCGTCCGGTCGACGTACAGCTCCTGGGTCTTCCTGTCGTAGCCGATGACGGTCTCCTCGCCTTCGCCGGTGCGCACCTTGAATCCGAAGCGCTCGGCGTCGGCGAGGGCGAACGTGGCGCAACCGCTTCCTCGGAACCGTCGGGCGCCGCGCGCGGCCGGGCTGCCGGTGGTGTTCCTCGACTGCGTGGTCAGCTCCAACCGTACGGGCGTCCACGAGGGCGTCGCGCACCTCGTCGCCCGAGGCCACCGCCGGATCGGTTTCGTCGGAGACCTGCCCGCCAAGCGCTACACCCAGCGCGAGCGGCTCGCCGGCTACAAGTCGGCGCTCGCCGAAGCCGGCCTGCCCTACGACCGCACCCTGGTGACCGGCGCCCGCAACCAGGCCGGGGCCGCCGCCGAGACTACCCCCCTCCTGAACCTCCCGAACCGCACCCGCGCCCGAACCGTCATGGTCCCCACCCACCTGGTCGTCCGAGGCTCTAGCGAACTCCCACCCCACCCGGCGAAGCGGACACCGGCCGGAGGCTGACCGGCGAAGCCCCTGCTCAGAAGGGGTTACGGGGACCGGCCCCGGTCACTCGCTCGCCGAAGCCCCGGGGGCCGCGCCGTCCGCCTTCGGTTTCGGTTTCCGGCCCGGGCGGCGGTGGCGTGCGGCGGCGGCGCGGATCTCCTCGGTGGCCGCGCGGTAGGCGGGGGCGGCGCGGGTGAAGTAGTCGAAGAGGAGGGCGCGCTGTTCGGGCGTGTAGTGGTCGAGGACCTCGGCGACGCGGCGGCGGGCGGGTGCGACGACGTCCTCGATGTCGGGGAAGGTCTCGGCCGACGCTTCGACCATGACCCGCCTCCGGTCCGCCGGGTCCGTGGCGCGGCGTACGTAGCCGGCCTTCTCCAGGCGGTCGATCAGCCGGGTCGTGGCTCCGGTGGTCAGCCCGGTCCGGCCGGCGAGGTCGCCGGAGGTGACGCGACCGGCGAGCGTGATCAGGCTGAGCGCGTACCACTCGGTGGGCTGTAGCCCCGCCGCCTCCGCCCCGGCCATCGCGTGCAGCCCCACGGCGTCCAGGTACTCGCGGAAGATCACGTGCGGATCGGTGGGCGGCGTCTCGTTTGCCATCGTCCCGGGTTCCTCTTACGGTTATATCTGCATGCATGCAGATAATGCACTGAAGCAGGTTCTGCTTCAGCTTAGCGAACGGAAGGACGGGCGGCATGACCGCACAGAACCAGAAGGCCGAGATCAGCGCGGTGATGGACCGCCTCGACGACGCGTGGGCCCGCCACGACGCCGACGCCTACGGCGCGCTGTTCACCGAGGACGCCACGTACGTCACCTTCGTCGGCACGTACTACAGCGGCCGCGCCGACATCGTGGAGAGCCATCGCGCGCTCTTCTCGAAGTTCCTCAAGAACACCCGGCTCGCCGGCGAGATCACCGACATCCGCTTCTACGGCCCGGACGCCGCGGTGGTCACGGGTCGCGGCGACACCTACAAGGGCGGAACGTGGCCGAAGGCGTCGAAGCTGTCCAAGGTGCAGACCACTACCCTCGTCCGCGAGGCCGACGGACAGTGGCGCATCGCCGCGTTCCAGAACACCCAGCGCAAGCCGCTCATGGAAGCCGTCTCGTTCAGGACCGCGCCGGGCCTGATCCCCGCCGCCCGGAAGTAGGCGGGCCGTCCGCCAGGAAGTCGGCGATCCGCCGGTTCGTCGCGGCGGTCAGGGCGGTGGGCATGGCGAAGTGGGTGAGTTCGGCGAGTGTCTCGATCCGCGCGTCCGGTACGGCTGCGCGGGCGCGGGCCGCGACCTTGGCGGCGTCGTGCGCGCCACTGCGCCCGGCGAGAAGGACCAGGAGCGGACCGCTCAGCGCCGTAGGGTCGGGCCGGCGGCCGACGACCGGCTTCCGGCTCGCGAAGTCGGAGGCGGCCAAGGCGTACAGCTCCTTCCAGCCCAGGTCGGTGTCGGTCCCGGCGGTCTCGTGGTCCAGGTAGGCGCGTGCGCGGGCCCGCGTCGGGCGGAGCAGGACCGGCAGCGAACGCAGCAGAAACCCGGGACGGAAGCCGGCGAAGCACTGCGTCGGGTCGAGCAGAACGAGCCGATCGACCCGCCGCGTGGCGTGCAGGGCGTAGGTCAGGGCGATCCAGGCGCCGTACGAGTGCCCCACCAGATGCGCGCGGGACACGCCGAGGCTGCCGAGCAGCACATCCAGCCAGGCCATCAGATCGGCGGTCGTCCGCAGCGGCCGCCCGCCGGGCACGCTACGCCCGGCGTCGCCCACGATGTCGACGGCCAGCACCCTCCGGTGCGCGCCGAGAGCCGGGGCGTTG
Source organism: Streptomyces sp. NPDC059201 (assembly GCF_042754585.1). Taxonomy (NCBI): domain Bacteria; kingdom Bacillati; phylum Actinomycetota; class Actinomycetes; order Kitasatosporales; family Streptomycetaceae; genus Streptomyces; species Streptomyces sp. NPDC059201. The sequence continues at coordinate 217,918 of NZ_JBHZBB010000013.1, read as the reverse complement.
GAGAACCAGACGGCCCCGGTGGAACCACCGCCATGGAGAAGGACGACGGGCGTGGCGCCGGAGGGCCCGTAGGCATGGACCCGGGTGGTCCCGTACGGGGTGGGCACGTCGATCTCGTCGGCACCACGGGGCCAGCGGGCGAGCAGAGCGTCGTAAGCGGCGAAGAACTCTTCGGAAGAGGACACGGTGAACCCCCAGTGGAATCGTCTCGTTGACCGAGTATCTCGCTCGGCGAGATACTTGCCCAGTGAGCGACGACACCATCCCCGCGATGCGCCTGATCCACCTCCTGCGCGCCGTCACGGTGGAACTCGACCTGAGAGGCGCGGAGTTCGCCTCCCGCAACGGCCTGCACCCCACCGACGTGCGAGCCCTCATCCACCTCCTCGACGCCCACCGAGCGGCCACCGACGTCACCCCAGGGCGCCTGGGCGCAGCCCTACGCCTCAACTCGGCCGGCACCACGGCCTTGCTCGACCGCCTGGAACGCCTGGGCCTGATCCATCGAGCCCGCGACGAACACGACCGCAGGCGCGTCGTTCTGACGGTCCAGCAGAAAGCGCTAGAACTGGGCCAGTCCTTCTTCGGCCCGCTCATCACCCACCTGGTTGAGGCGTCCGAGGACTTCACCCCAGCTGAACTAACCGTGGTAAAGCGCTACTTGACGGCAGCCCTACAAGCAGCCACTCCCGGCGATGAATCGGAGACGACGTCGTATGAGGTCACGAAGCGTGTGTCACCTTCTTGAAGACTTCGAACACGGCCAGGTAGTTCTTGCCGCTGTAGCCCTCGGCGATCGCCTGCTCGGTGAGGGTTGAGTCCAGCCGCGAGGGCCTGAACCAGTTGAGTGCGAGATCGGCGAACGTGACCGCCGAGACGTTCGCCGACCCGACCAGCGCGGTGGCGTGCAGAAAGCCGTTCATGGTCGCGTACATCATGTCGAGCAGTGCCGCGTTGTACAGCACCGCCAGCCTGGGGTCGGAGCCGAGGTACCGGGGGGCGCCCATGGACGCCAGCGTCACCCGATGCTTGTCGAAGACATCCTGTGAACCGCTGTAGAGGAAGACGGAGTCAGGCTGCCCGACGAGCGGCGGCGGCAGCGTGATCGCGCCGTCCAAATAGGCGGCGCCTCGCTCGGTTGCCCAACTGACCGCTGCGTGCGCCTCGTTCGGGGTACCGGAGTTGAGGTTCACCAGTGCGCGGCCCTTCAAGGCGTCACCAGCGGAGTCGAGGACCGCGTACATGGTCTCGTAGTCCTTCAGGTACGTGATCGTGACAGGGCTCGCGGACACCGCCTCGGCGACGGTGCCCGCGCGGTGGACGCCCTTGGTGACGAGGCTGCGTATGGGGGAGTTCTCTCGGCGGACCGGGGTCAGCCAACGCCTGCTGCGCTCTTACGAGGAGCAGGGGCTGCTCAAGCCCTCGCGGCGGCCCAGCGGATATCGCGAGTTCGCGGAAGAGGACATCGCCACAGTGCGGGGCATCCGCATGCTGCTCGGCGCCGGTCTCAACACCGCCACGATCGCCGAACTAATGCCGCCCTGCATGGTCGACGACGGGCAGACCCTGGCGCCGGCCTGTTCTGGCATGTTGCCCGACCTGAACCGGGAACGTGAACGCATCGACGAGGCCGTGGCCGGCCTGCTGGCCGCACGGGACACGCTGGACGCCGTCATCGCCGCCACGGCGCCGACCGGAGGCGACGATCCGGAAGCCTGCTACGCGGCCGGTGCCGCAAAGACGCCCGGCGACGCCACTGCGGAACCGCTCGGCATCGGGTCTGACCAGCACCGGATCAGGCGACGCTGACCCTGTTCACGACGGCGCGAAGGCGCCTTCCTCGTGGAGCAGAGCGCGTAGGCCCTCGTGGCCGATGTCGTCGACCACCCCCTCGGCGACCAGGAAGTCCGCCGGCTTGGTCGGACTCCAGGCCGAGAACGGGACCAGGACCCGGATGGCGCGTCACTCCACAACGGGGCGAACGTCGCCTGATGCGGCACTAGAGTCCGGCCATGGTGAATCAGAGCCCTGAGGCATGGGAGGCATTGCTCGACTCCGCGAGCGAGGAGGTGGCGACCATCGCGCGGCGGGCGCGTGAAGTGGTACGGAAGGCGGTGCCCGACGCGGTGGAGGAAGTCGACACCTCCGCCCGACTCCTGGCGTTCACGTTCGCGCCCGGAACGTACAAGGGCATCGTCACCGGCCTCATCCTCCACTCCCAGCACGTGAACCTCCAGTTCGGCGAGGGAGTGGAACTGGCGGCACACGACCCCGACGGACTTCTCACCGGCACGGGGAAGAAGGCCCGGCACGTCAAACTCCGCGACCCCCAAGCCCCGGAGGACCCACGCGTGGTGCGACTGGTACGGGCGGCCGCCACCCGCCGGCGAGACCAGCTGACGACCGGAACCGAGGACTGAGAGCCCCTCTGACGGGTCACGGCCAACCGTCTGCATGCTGACACCCATGGCGTTGGACGTGAAGGGCGCCCGGGTGAGGAGATACACCACGTCTCCGGCAAGACGCGGACGAGAGCGGGGACAGCTCGGGCGCACCTGGCGAAGAGTCGCTCCGGGCGACAGCCGTCATGCTCGCCGCCGAGGCGGAACCCGGAGGATTCGGAGAGGGTTCTCGGCTGTCCCGCCCGCCAGGGCGGGCTGTCCGTGCGGCGTGCGGGCGGCCCGCGCCTCGTGGAGGCGCGGGCCGCACACGGTGGCCGCCGACCCACGGCAAGGGGGGGAACCGCGGATCGTCCGGCGTGAGCGTGTCCCTTCGCTCGACACCCGCCTGCCCCGCCTTCCGGGATCCATGCCACCCGGTCCGGTTTCGCCCGGGGCGGGCCGGGCGGCTAGCCTGCCGCGCGGGGGCGTCGGCGGCTCGTCCCCGGCGCCCGGAGACCGCGACGCCGAAAGGAGCGCCCCGTGACCACCACGGCCCGCGCGAGCATCCAGCACGAGGACGACCGGACCCGAGTGACCCGCTGGGACTTCGAACCCGGTCAGTCCACCGGCCGCCACGTCCACGCGTACGACTACGTCGTCGTCCCCGTCACCGACGGGCGGACCCGGGTGGTCGGCGCCGACGGCACGGTCAGCGTCTCCGAGCTCCGGGCGGGCGAGTCCTACGCCCGCCCGGCGGGCGGCGAACACGAGGTCGTCAACGCGGGCACCGCTCCGCTCGCCTTCGTGGAGATCGAGCTGAAGTAACCGCGGAGGCGTACTCCGGACGACGTCCCCGGACAGGGGACCGCCCCGCGACGGGAGGGGGCCCGTGCGGGGCGGTCGCCAGGCCGACGGCGCGTGGCGTGGGGGGTGGGGGGTGGCCGCGGACCGGCGGCCGGTCAGAGGCGGCCCGCGCCTCCCGGGAAGGGCCAGGACATGTGGTAGTACTGGGCGATCTCCTCACGGTACTGGCGGTCCGCGAGGTGCTTGTCGGAGACGAACTCGGGCGAGTCCTTCACCTGTTCCTTCGACAGGGCGAGATGGAGGGTCTGTTCCTCCAGGTCGACGCGGGTCACGGCCCGCGCCGGGATGAGCACCTCCTTGCCGAAGATCCATACGCCCGTGTCGACGACGAGGTAGGAGTCGTCCACCTCGTCGGAGTGCTTGTCCACCTTGCCGATGTGCCCGTCGCACGCCTCGACGCGCCATCCGGTGAGGTCGGTACCCGCCAGGTGGCCGGAGTCCGTGCTGTAGGACCACAGATGTTCGGTCATCGCTGTCACTCCTCTGTCGCGTGTCGCGTTGTTCGTACAGGGCGTGGCACCCGCCGTGGGGGACGCCTCAGAGCAGGCCACGACGGTCGTCGTCGGTGGCCGTGGGCGCCACCGGCGGGACCACCAGCCGGCGGCGGCGCAGAACGCTGGTGTACACGGCGGTCCCGAGCAGGCCGACGCCCATCAGGATCAGGCCGACCAGATCGAGGTCGACCGCTTCGAGCTCCCAGTCGGACGCGAACGTGAGGATGGCGCCGACGGCGATCATGATGATGAACAGTCCCAGACCCATGGTTGTTCGCTCCTCCCTGTGGGTTGGACAGTGTCCGCGTACCCGGCACTCCTGAGACCATTCCGCATTCCTCGGAGACGCAGCCGACTCCCGGCCCGTCGGCAGAGGGCCGGCCTCCCCGCGAACGACCGCCCGGAGTCCCTTGCCTGACGACTGGTCGGAGCACGGAGGGTGTGAGACGGCGGCCTCGGGCAACACGGAGTGTCAGGACACGGAAGGCGCGGGCACCCCCGCGGCAACCGTCCCGTGCGGCAACCGTCCCCTGCGGCAACCGTCCCGCCCGTTCGACATCGGAGGAGAATCCCATGACCGCACTGCTGGCCCGCATCAAGCGACTCGCCCGCAGCCCTCAGGGCCGCGGCGCGGCGGCGTCCCTTCGTCGGGCCGCCGCCGACCCGGGCAGGCGCGCCCAGGCGCGCCGCCTGCTGGGCAGGCTGCGCCACCGCTGACACCGCTGACACCTGCTCGCCCGGCCCGAAGACCGGACAGCCGACGCCACAGCCGACGCCACAGCCGACGCCCCGCGCGAGAGACCGCGCGGGGCGTCGGCGTGTGCGTGCGGACTCGGGGTCGGACATGCCGCCGGCCCGGCGGTGCGGGCCGCGAGGCCGATCGCACCGCCGGGCACGGGAGAGGGGGGCGTCCGGTACGTCAGGTGGACAACAGGCGCTGGAACAGCGCGCGGTACTGGCAGAGGGCGAGGCGCAGGCTCTCGGTGTCGGCCTCCAGCCCCTGGCTCCACTGGCCCTCCAGGGTCTGCCGGTGCCGGGCGAAGGTGTCCGTCAGGGAATTCATCACGTCACCGACGAGGGCGTCGGCGGCATGGACCGCCTGGCGGGGGTCGTCGACGAACCTGCCCTGGACCTCGTGCCAGCGGCGCATGAACTCCCCTTCCTCCGCCGGGCCGAGCAGGTCGGGGATCCCCTCCGCCTCCATCCCGGCGCCACTGTCCGGACGGCCCTGGGGCCGCTCCTGCGGGGCAGGCGCGGCGTGTCGCCCGTGACCGCCGTGGGTGGTGGACGCCGGGTCCGGAGGCGCGGAGGGCATGGGCGGAGGGCCGGCGGAAGGTGTCCGCTGGGCCGGGACCTGTGGGGACGCGGGGGGCGGGGTGCTTCCGGGACCGGCGGGCCAGGGCTGATCGAGCCGATGCCCGTCGGGTCGTGCCTGGTCCGGCCGCGGCCCGCCCGGCTCGGGCCGGGCGTAAGGGTTTCCGCCCGGCTGGGGTCGTTCATGCCGCGGCCCGCCCTGCTGAGGTCGTTCACGCCACGGCCCGCCCTGCGAAGGCCGATCGGGCTGCGGCTTCTCCTGCTCAGGCCGATCGGGCCGAGGCTTCTCCTGCTCAGGCCGGCCGTGCTGCGGCGGGGTCGGTGCGACCGTCGGACTGCCCGGGGCCGCCGAACGGGTCGTGGGGCCCGACGGCGTGGGCGGTACGGAGGACGGGGCCTGAGGCGCGGCCTGCCGACGCCTGTCCGCCTCCTCCGTTCCGGGCTGCCTGGGCGGGGTCGGCGCGACCGTCGGACTGCCCGGGGCCGCCGAACGGGTCGTGCGGCCCGAAGGCGTGGGCGGGACGGAGGACGCGGCCTGTCGACGCCTGTCCGCCTCCCCCGTTGGGCTGGGCGGGGTCGGCGCGACCGTCGGGCTGTGGTCCGGCGCCGGCTTCCCGTCGCCACCGGTCGGTGCGAGCCCGGGGCGGCGAGAGCCGGTTCGGTCCTGTCCGGTCCGCGGCTCGGGGCGGTTCTCCGACCGGTCGGGGTACTCGCCCGTCGGGTCCGCGTAGTGTCGTCGACCCGGTGCCCGGGTCGTGCGCTCGGGCGTCTCGTGGTGTCGCATCTCTCCTGCCTTCCGCGTCAGGACCGGCGGGTGCCGGTCGGCTCGCCGTCGGCGAGCAGGTCGTCGAAGAGGGTGCGGTAGCGCATCATCGCGCCCCTCAACTGTTCGGTCGTGGCGGCGTTGTGGGTGCTCATCGCGTGGACCTCCAGGGCCGCGCGGTAGTCCTCCAGGGTGCGGCCGTGTCGCACGGACAGGTCGCGCAGCCGCTGTTCGTAGCCCTCGTCGGGGTAACCCCGGTCGCGCATCAGGGCCGCCACGAGTTCGTCGGCGTCGTGGACGGCGCCCTCGGGCCGGTCCACGAACTCCTCCTGGACGCGCATCCACCGTCGCGCGTACTGCTCCCGTGCCTCACCAGGCACCGGCTTGATCTCCAGGTCGGCGAAGCGGCGTTCGCGGGCGTCCAGTTCCTGTTCCGCGGCCCGTCTGCTGCCGGTCGCCTCGACGGCCCGTTCGTACTCGGGCCCGAAGCGGTCGCGCAGTCGCGCCCGCCGTCGGCGGTCCACCGCCACGCCGGCGGCGAACCCGCCCACGACGACGACCGCGACGACGACCAGGACGATTCCGGTCGACATCGGCTCTCACCCTTTCGCGTTCTCCGTCCGAGTCGCGCTCTTCCGTCCCGGCCCCCTCAAGGGCCCGGAACTCATGGAGGTCCGCGTGCCCCCCACTCCGGAACGCAAACCGGGCATCAGGGACGGGCGCCGGGTCGGCAGGGGAAAGACAGGTGTGGGGGTGGGGGTGAAGCGCGGGTGGGCGACCGCCCGCCTCGCCCTGGACGGCGCGACGGCCCCCGCGCCCGTACCGGTACATGACGGGAGGCGCACCGGGGCCGGCCGGTGACCGGCGGCGAAGGGCGGCCTGGTGCCTGCGGTCACCGGTCAGCCGGTCAGCCGCTCAGCCGGCAGCCGGTCAGCCGGTCGGCCGGTCACCGGTCAGCCGGTCAGCCGCTCAGCCGGCAGCCGGTCAGCCGGTCAGCCGGTCAGGCGGTCAGTCGGTCAGCCGGTCAGTCGGTCAGCCGGTCAGTCGGTCAGCCGGGCGAGCGCGGCCAGCACCGGTGCCACGCCGTCCTCCCTGGCGAGGTCCTCGGCCAGCGCGCGGGCGCGCGTGGTGTGGGAGCCGTCCTGCGTCGCCCGGCGCAGGGCCTCGGCCAGGGCGCCCGCGGTCAGCCGGCGCAGCGGCACCGCACCGGGCGAGGTGCCCAGGGCGGTCAGCCGGGACGCCCAGAACGCCGCGTCGAACTGGACCGGCACCGGGACGGAGGGCACGCCGGCCCGCAGGACGGCGCCGGTGGTGCCCGCTCCCGCGTGGTGGACGACGGCGGCGGTCCTGGGGAACAGCAGGGAGTGCGGCACCTCGCCGACGGTCAGGAGGTCGTCGCCCCGGGCGGCCAGGCCCGCCCAGCCGCTCTGCACGATCCCGCGCACCCTCGCCGCCCGCAGGGCGGTGACGATGTCGCGGCTCAGCCGCTCGGGGTCGGGGACGGTGGCGCTGCCCAGGCCGACGAAGACCGGCGGGGGCCCGGCGGCGAGGAAGTCCTCCAGCTCTCCGGGAAGGCGGGCGCCGGGTGTCTCGTGGGGCCACCAGTACCCCGACACCTCAAGGCCCGCGGGCCAGTCCCGGGGGCGGGGGACGACGCGTTCGCTGTAGCCGTGGAGCACCGGCCGAGGCCGACGCCGGGACCGGCTCGGCGCCACGAGCCCGTGCCGCCGGGGCAGGGAGCGTACGGCGTCGGAGAACATCAGCTCCACCGACATCATGACGGCCCGTCCGCTCAGCCTGTTCCCCACGGCGCCCAGGGGCCGGGTTCCGAGGACGGGGGCGGGGAACTCGGCGGTCGGGTGGAGCGGTTGGAGGTGCAGTCCCAGGGCGGGTACCGACAGGGCGTCCGCGAGGGCGTACCCGAGCGGGCCCAGTGCCCCGCCGACGAGCAGGACCTCGCCCTCGCGCGCCGCCGCCACGAGCGTCCCGGTCATCTCGTCGACCGCTCGGTGGGCCATCGACGCCAGCCGTACGAGCTTGCCGGCGCCGGTCCTCGCGTTGTGGAGCCGCGACCCGCGCGCGGAGTGCAGCTCGGCGCGGGGGTCCACCGGAAGCGCGCGGAACCGCACCCCGGACCCCGCTACCAGCGGCTCGAACACGCCGTGCGTGGCCAGGGTCACCTCGTGCCCGGCCCGTACGAGACCGGCACCCAGACCCGTGTACGGCGCGACGTCGCCGCGCGACCCCGCCGTCATCATCACGATGCGCACGCCGCCAGTCTGCCCCGCCCGGGACGCGACCACGCGCGGGACCTGCCCTTCAGGACCGTTCGAGGATCGCCATCAGGGCGCGGGCGGCGGGGCTGGTGGCCTGCGGGGGCGGCAGCAGCGCGACCGTCTCGTAGACGGTGTCGGGCACGCCCTTCACGGGCAGGGCGCGCAGGGTCTCGCGCTTCTGCCGGAAGTGGCGGGGGACGGCCGCCACGCCCAGGTTCTCGTCGACCAGGTCGAGCAGGCTGTGGACGTCGTTGACCTCCAGCGCCACCTTGCGCCGGACGCCGGCGGCGGCGAAGGCGGCGTCGGTGGCCCGGCGGGGTCCCCAGTCGGGGTGGAAGTCGACGAAGACCTCCGCGGCGAGGTCGGCGGGCGCGAGGGGCGCCCCGGCCGTCGCGAGCGGGTGCCCGGGGTGGCACAGCAGGGTCATCGGCTCGGTGGCGAGCGGTACGGCGCGCAGCTGGTCGGAGTCGGCGCACGTGCGGTAGGCGAAGGCCAGGTCGAGACGCCCGCCGGAGACCTCCTCGGCCAGGTCGAGGGAGGCGGACTGGCGCAGCCGGATCTCCACGTCCGGGTGCCGCCGGTGGAACGCGGCCAGAAGTCCCGCCGCGTACACGCCGGCGACGCACTGCTCGGTGCCCAGCGTCAGGGTGCCGCGCAGCACGCCCTGCACGGCGGCCACCGCCTCCCGCGCGGTCCGCACCTGGGTCAGGATCCGCTCGGCCTCCCCCAGCAGCGCCCGTCCGGCCTCCGTCAGGGTCACCTGGCGGGTGGTCCGTACGAACAGGGGGGCGCGCAGCTCGCGCTCCAGCGCCCGGACGGACGCGGACAGGCCGGACTGGGAGACCATCAGGCGTTCGGCGGCCCGGGTGAAGTGCCGTTCCTCGGCGACGGCGACGAAGTGCTGGAGGTGGCGCAGTTCCATGATTGAGAAGCGTATCCACTGAATCCCATCGGATTCTCCTGTTGGACCGATGGCGACGGGTGGGTGCAGATTGGTTCGGGTCCGGCCCCTCGGGCGGCCGGCACCCCTCGACCTCATGGAGCCGTGTTGTACGCCGCACACCCCGACCGTTACGCCCACATGCCCTACCGCCGCGCCGGGAACAGCGGCCTCAAGCTGCCCGCGCTGTCGCTGGGCCTCTGGCACAACTTCGGCCCCGACCGTACGGCGGAGGGTCAGCGGGCCATCCTGCGCCGCGCCTTCGACCTCGGGATCACCCACTTCGACCTGGCGAACAACTACGGCCCGCCGCCCGGCGCCGCCGAGTCCGCCCTCGGCGCGGTCCTCGCGACGGACTTCGCGCCGCACCGCGACGAGCTGGTCGTCTCCACCAAGGCCGGGTACCTGATGTGGCCGGGCCCGTACGGCGAGTGGGGATCGCGCAAGTACCTCCTGTCGTCGCTGGACCAGAGCCTGACGCGCCTCGGCCTGGAGTACGTGGACGTCTTCTACTCGCACCGCTTCGACCCGGAGACTCCCCTGGAGGAGACGATGGGCGCCCTGCACTCGGCGGTCCAGCAGGGCAAGGCGCTCTACGTCGGCGTCTCCAACTACTCGGCCGAGCAGACCCGCGAGGCCGCCCGCATCCTGGGTGAGCTGGGCACCCCGCTCCTCATCCACCAGCCGCGCTACTCGATGCTCGACCGGCGCCCGGAGTCCGAGGGACTGCTGGACGCGCTCGACGACCTGCGGGTCGGCTCCATCGCCTACTCCCCGCTGGAGCAGGGTCTGCTCACCGGGCGCTACCTGGACGGCATCCCCGAGGACTCCCGGGCCGCGAGCGACAGCCCCTTCCTGCGGCGGGACGCCGTCACCGAGGACCTGGTGGACCGGCTGCGCGCCCTGAACGCCCTCGCCGAGGACCGCGGCCAGACCCTGGCGCAGCTCGCCCTGGCGTGGGTGCTGCGCGGGGGGCGGGTGACCTCGGCCCTGATCGGCGCGAGCAGCACCCGCCAGCTCGACGACAACGTGGCCGCCCTCGCGAACCTCGACTTCGACGCCGAGGAGCTGGCCCGCGTCGACGCCCTGGTCGGCCCATGAGCGGGCGGGGCCGATGCCCCGCCCCTCGGTCCGCCCGTCAGAACGCGAACACGCCGTTGCCCCTCAGCGTGACGGACATGGCGCAGGTGTTGGAGAACGTGTGCCGCCAGCTGACGCGCTTGCCCTGCCACACGCCGTCCACGGAGACGGTGATCGGGTCGTAGTGCAGAGGACAGAGGCGGTCCGGCGAGGGGGCGGCCAGCAGGCGGTCGAGGGAGCCGGAGGTGGCGGCGAGCGCCGCGCAGGCGGCCTGGGGGTCGGGGTGGGTGCCCTGAGCCGTCGGTGCGCAGCTGAGGGTGGACGCCCGGACCACCGTGGCCGCCCGCTCGTCGCCCTGGGCGACGGTCAGCACGAGGGCCGAGGGGGCGTACAGGCTGTCCGGCGCGGCCTCCGCCACGCCGGCGGTGCCGGCGAGGACGAGGAGGGCGGAGGCGGATAAGGCGGCGATGCGGTGACGCACGACAGGATGCTCCTTCGAAGAAGAGGTATCTCGCAGAGAATCTCCACGAGTTAGAGGTTCAACGTCGCGGATCCTGCCGTAAACGAAGGTCGATCACACCTCGATGGCCTACTTAAGGACAAGTCCGCCGACGCACGGCTACCGACCGAACGTTCTGCCTGTTCGACATGGTGACGGTTCCTCGCGGGCGCCCCGGCGCAGGCCCGCCGCCCGGGGGCGCGAGCCCGGAATCCCGGGCCCGCGCTCCCGCTCCGGGCGTCCGGTGTTTACCTTCCGTGCATCGAAGATGACCGATTGCCATCACTTTTGAACCCGCTCTGCGAGGGTGACGGTGATCACGAGGGCTCTTGAGCGCGTGCTGCGTAGGCTGGCTGCCTGAACCCGCGACTCGTCGTAGGGTGTGGAAACAGCCCTTGACCTGCAAAAACGCAGGCAGGGAGCCTATCTCCTGGAGTGCCTCCATGATGCGTACGATGTTTAAGTCCAAGATCCACCGGGCCACCGTCACCCAGGCTGACCTGCACTACGTCGGCTCTGTGACCGTCGATGCCGATCTGCTGGATGCCGCCGATCTGTTGCCGGGTGAGCTCGTGCATATCGTCGACATCACCAACGGGGCTCGCCTGGAGACGTACGTCATCGAGGGGGAGCGGGGGTCCGGGGTCATCGGGATCAACGGTGCCGCCGCTCATCTGGTTCACCCCGGGGACCTGGTCATTCTCATCAGTTACGGCCAGATGGACGATGCCGAGGCGCGTGCGTACGTGCCGCGTGTGGTGCATGTCGACGGTGAGAACCGCATCGTAGAGCTGGGTGCCGATGCCTCGGCGCCCGTGCCGGGGAGTGACACGGTGCGGCCGCCGCACGCGGTGCCGGCGGTCTTCTGAGGTTCTGAGGTGAGGAGTGGGCGGTATGGCGGAGCAGCGGGCGGTCGAGCCGGTCATGCGGGACGTGCGGGAGGCGGGGCGGCTTGAGGCGTACGTCGGTGACGCGTTCGCCGGGGTGATCGTCTACTTCGCGCTGGACGAGGAGCCGCACGCGCTCGTCGCCGTCCACACGGTCGTCGACGCCGACCACGAGGGGCGGGGGATCGCGGGCGCGCTCGTCCGCGAGTTCTACGCCATCGCCGCCCGCGAGGGCGTCCCCGTCGTGCCGCTCTGCCCGTACGCCGCCAAGTGGGCCGAGCGGCATCCGGAGGAGGCTCCACCGGCGCCCGCCGAGGTGGTGCGTGCGGCGAAGCGGCAGCTGGCCGCCACTCCCGGGCTGTGGTGAGCGGGTCACCGCGCGTGCGGCTCCGAGGGGCGCGCGCGGTGCCACTCTGGTAGGGAGGGGAGACCGAGGGGGGCCGTCGACCGGGAGGTCCGTCATGACCCATCCGTATCCCGACCCAGTGCCGCCCTCGCCCATCCCGCCGCCGGTGCCCACGCGGCCGCCGGTGCCGCCGCCGAACCCGGTGCCCGTGCCGCCCGATCCCGCCCCGCCCGGGCCTCCGCAGCCCGGCGGGCCCGTACCGGCCCCCGAACCGCAGCCGCAGCCCGGCCCCGCCGGATCCGGCGGCGGAACGGCGTAGGCGCCAACGGCCCGGTGACGTACGGGAGTCCACCTCCGTGGCGGACTTCCGCATCCGGCTTGTCACACAGTGTGCGACCCCCGTAACTTGGACCGCTGTCGCTGTGTTCTAGGGGGGCCCATGGCCGGACGTCACCGCCGCCACCAGCCGAGCCGGATAAACCGCGCCTCGCTCACCGTCACCGCAGGAGGGGCCGGCCTCGCGCTGCCGCTCGTCGGCGCGGGCGCCGCCCAGGCGGCCTCGCTCGACGTCTGGGAGAAGGTCGCGAAGTGCGAGTCCTCCTCCAACTGGCGGATCAACACCGGGAACGGCTACTTCGGCGGCCTCCAGTTCAGCCAGTCCACCTGGGTCGCCTACGGCGGCCCCGAGTTCGCGCCCCGCGCCGACCTCGCCTCCAAGGACCAGCAGATCGCCGTCGCCGAGCGGGTCCTCAAGGGCCAGGGCCCCGGCGCCTGGCCCACCTGCGGCAGCCGCGCCGGACTCGCCCGCGGCGGCCCCGCGCCGGACGTCTCCAGGAGCGGCAGCGGCGGCAGCGACGTAAAGACCGCCTCGCTGCCCGCGCAGCGCGCGTTACCGCAGGAACCGGCCCCCAAGCCCGGTCCGACGACCGTCCCCACCGTCCGCGAGATGTACACCGTCACGCCCGGCGACTCGCTCTCCGCCATCGCCCGCGACGAGCGGGTCCGCGGCGGCTGGCAGCGCCTGTACGAGATCAACCGCAAGGTCGTCGGCGACGACCCCGACCTGATCCGGCCCGGCCAGCGCCTCACCCTGCGGATCGCCGCCCCGCCGCGCCCCGCCGCCACGCCGACCGCCCGCCCGACGACCCCGCGCCTGCCCGCCGCCAAGCCGCCCACCACCCCGAAGCTCCCGGCCGCCCAGGCACCCGCCGTGAAGCCGCCCGCCGTCCGGACACCCACGCCGAGGCCCCCGGCGACCCAGCCGCCCGCCGTGAAGCCCCCGGCGGTCAAGACCGCCGCGCACCAGCCCACGACCAAGCCGGCGGCCAAGCCCGCCGCCAAGCCCCCGGTCAAGCAGGCCCAGAAGCCGCAGAACAAGCCGCAGGACAAGCCGGCGGACCGGCCCCAGGCCAAGCCGAAGCCGAAGCCGCAGGCCACTCAGGAGAGCAGGCCGAAGCCCAAGCCCCAGAGCAAGCCCAAGCCCAAGCCAGCCGAGGCCCGCGAGGACCGGTACTCGGCCCCCGTCTCCGCCGACACCGGCACCCGCTACGGCAAGCCCGGCTCGTCCTGGTCCAGCGGCTACCACACCGGCGTCGACTTCCCCGTGCCCACCGGCACCACCGTCAAGTCCGTCTCCGACGGGAAGATCGTCTCCGCCGGGTGGGGCGGCGCGTACGGGTACCAGATCGTCGTCCGCCACGACGACGGCCGCTACAGCCAGTACGCCCACCTCTCCGCCGTCTCCGTCCGCGAGGGGCAGCGCGTCACCGGCGGCCAGCGCATCGGGCGCTCAGGCTCGACCGGCAACAGCTCGGGGCCGCACCTCCACTTCGAGGTGCGGACGGGTCCCGGGTACGGCTCCGACATCGACCCCCTCGCCTACCTCAGGGCCCGCGGGGTCTCCATCTGACCCGGCTGACCCGCCTGACACCGGCCCACCCGACGCCGACCCGCCTGAAACCGACCCGCCCGGCGCCGAGGGCCCGTCCGCGCCGGGGCGGGCCAGCCGGTCCAGGGTCAGCTCGATCAGGCCGCCCGCCGCGACCGCGCCGCAGACCAGCGCGGCGACCGTGCCGGCCGCCCCGTACCGGAAGCCCTCGCCGAAGAGGGTGAGGCCGACGGTGGCGGCCACCACGGGGTTGACGACCGTGACCGTGGCGAGCGGAGCGGCGAGCCCGGCGCCACGGTAGGACGCCTGGGACAGCAGCAGTCCGGTGATCGCCAGCGCCGACAGGACCAGCACGGAGCCCCACTCCGCGAACGGCGCGTCCGCCGTCCACTCCTCCGCGACCGCCTTGGTGAAGACCGAGGCCACCCCGAAGGCCACACCCGCGGCCGCGGCCAGCGCCACCGCGCGCAGCGCGGACCGCCCGGCGAGCCGCGCCAGCAGGAACAGCGCCACCACCGCCGCGGCGGTGACCGTGGCCAGCAGCCAGCGCTCCCGGGCGTCGGGGACGAGGCCCTCGCCGCCGCCGGTCACGCTGAGCAGACCGGCGAGCCCGGCCGTGGCCATCAGCGCCCCGTGCCAGGCCCGCCGCCCCGCCCGGCGGCGTACGAACAGGGCGGCCATCGGCAGCGCGAACACGATCGTCAGGGCGCCCAGCGGCTGCACCACACTCAGCGGCCCGTAGGCGAGGGCGGCCACATGCAGCGTCGCGCCCAGCCCGTTGAGCAGCACGGAGCCCCACCAGACCGGATTGCGCAGCGGCGCGTAGGCCGGCCCGCCGGCGGTCGCGGCGACCCGTTCCTGCACGATCGCCGCGCCCGCGTACGCGACCGCGGAGACCAGCGAGAGGACGACGGACAGCAGCAGGGGACTCATACATTCCACGATCGCTCGCCCGACCGCTCCCGTCGTCAGACCAGGGAACGCCTTCGCCGGTACCGCCGACGCAGTACGCGCCCGTCCCGTACAACCGGAGTCGTACGCCACCGCAGGTCACAGCGGGTGGAACCAGGGCGAACCGGGCTCGCGAAGCGGTACCGGCACCGCCCGCCGGCCGGGCCCGAGCGGCAAACCCGAGCCAGTCGCCGGGCCGGCCGGTCCACTTTGGCCCGGAAGATCGTCCGGGCCGCTCCGGGATACCGTGGGGCCGCGCCGCCGGGCCGTACCGGCGGGTGAACCCGAGGGGGATCGGTGGAGCCCGACGAGAGCACGGTCGCACCCCTGGGCGGCTTCTTCGCCCTGCGGACCTCCCCGCCGCCCACCGGCGGCGACCACCGCCCCCTCGCCCGCCTCTACGCGGGCGCGGGCACAGGCACGGGCGCGTGCGCGCGCGAAGACAAGGGCGAGGGCCCGGCCGGTGACGCACCCCTCCACGCGCGCGTGGACCGGGTCGTCGCCCGGCTCGACGCGCGCGAGCGGCGCGTCGGCGCCTCCGTCGCCCACCTGGGGCTCGCCGCCCGCCTCTGGTCGACGGCGCTCGGCCCCGCCGCCCTCTCCGGGCGCTTCCCCGTCCTCGACCCCGCCGAGCTGTACTGGGACCCGGCCCTCACCTCCCCGGACGACCTCTGGTGGGCGGGCGCCGACACCCGCCCGGGCACCGTCGCCGCCCTCCGCGAGGCCGTCCAGGAGGCGCACCTCGTCCCGCTGCACGCGGCCTTCGCGCGCGACGGGCGGATCTCGCCCCGGCTGCTGTGGGGCAACGCGGGCTCGGCGCTCGCCGGGGCCCTGCGCGAGCTGACCCGCTGGGCCCGCGCCCACGACCGGCCCGAGGCCGCCGAGCGGGCCGCCGCCCTCGTCCAGGGCCTCCTCGACCACCCGGACCTCGCCGGCACCGTCCGCGGCCCCGCCCTGCGCCGTACCAGTTGCTGCCTCTACTACCGCTGCCCCTCCGGCGGCCTCTGCGGCGACTGTGTGTTCGACCACGCCCCGGGAACGGGTTTGGAGCGGCGGCCCCCGGCTCCGTAAAGTTGACTCTTCGGAACCCACGGCGGCAGCACGCCCGCCCGCGAGCGATCGAGGAACGACGAAGGCCATGACGGTGACTGAAGAAACCCAGGTGTACGGGCCGGGCATCGACCCCGAGCGCCTGGCCGTCTGCCTGAGCGTGCTCGACGAGCTCGACAAGATCGACGTCGACCACCCGGACGCCATCGCCGTCCGCCGTGCCACGGCGGGCATCTACCGCACGGTCAAGCAGCGCCGCCGCCAGGACCGCCGGGCCGCCAAGACGGCCCACGACCGGTCCGTCACCGAGGCGACCGCGACCGGCTCCGCCCAGCGCATCGACGACGAGACCGAGGGCATCCTGCCCTCCTCCGTCACCGAGGCCGGCAAGATCGCGGGCATACTCCAGCGCCCCCGGTCCTGCTACACCTGCAAGACCCGGTACGTCGAGGTCGACTACTTCTACCACCAGCTCTGCCAGGACTGCGCGGCCCTGAACCGCTCCAAGCGGGACGTCCGCGCCGACCTCACCGGCAAGCGCGCCCTGCTCACCGGCGGGCGCGCCAAGATCGGCATGTACATCGCGCTGCGGCTGCTGCGCGACGGCGCGCACACCACGATCACCACCCGCTTCCCCAAGGACGCCATCCGCCGCTTCAAGGCGATGGAGGACTCGGCGGAGTGGATCCACCGCCTGGAGGTCGTCGGCATCGACCTGCGCGACCCGGCCCAGGCCGTGGCGCTCGCCGAGCAGGTCTCCGCGGCGGGCCCGCTGGACATCCTGATCAACAACGCCACCCAGACCGTGCGCCGCCTGCCCTCCGCGTACGCGGCGCTGGTCGACGGCGAGACCGCGCCGCTGCCGGCCGGCGAACTGCCCGCCCACCACGTCATCGGCGCCTTCAACTCCGGCGCCGTCGACGGCCTCGCCGCGCTGCCCGTCGGCACCAGCGGCCTCGACGCCCAGAAGGTCGCCGACCTCGCGCTCGTCGCGGGCAATGCGAGCCTGGAGCGGCACCAGGCCGGCACGGCGATCGACGCGGGCGGCCTGCTGCCCGACGTGGTGGACTCCAACACGTGGGTGCAGACCATCGACCAGATCTCCCCGGTGGAGCTCCTGGAGACCCAGCTCTGCAACTACACCTCGCCGTTCATCCTGATCAGCGCCCTGCGCCCGTCGATGGCCGAGGCCGCCGCCAAGGCCGCGAGCGGCCGGGCGTACGTCGTCAACGTCTCCGCCATGGAGGGGGTCTTCTCCCGCGGCTACAAGGGCGCCGGGCACCCGAACACCAACGCCGCGAAGGCCGCCATGAACATGGTGACCCGGACCAGCGCGCAGGAGATGTTCGAGGCCGACAAGATCCTCATGACCTCGGTCGACACCGGCTGGATCACCGACGAGCGCCCGCACTTCGAGAAGCTGCGGCTCGCCGAGGCGGGCTTCCACGCCCCGCTCGACCTGGTCGACGGCGCGGCCCGCGTCTACGACCCGGTCGTCCGCGGCGAGGCCGGCGAGGACCTGTACGGCGTCTTCATGAAGGACTACGCCCCCGGCAAGTGGTAGTCCCTCCCCGCCCGCCGTCACGAGCGCCCTTCCCTCCAGGAAGGGCGCTCTTTCGGTCTCCGTCACCCGAACGCGTCACACTTTGGAGCCCGGTAGAGCGCGGGCGCGCTCATTTGGTTACTCTGATGTCCACGGTCGGCCACCGGAGCGACACACCGCTCCACGGCCGTCCAGGGGACTGGCCACTCACCTCGGCCGCGGTCCCGCCCAAGAACGGCGCCACCGCGACCGAACGGCCCTACGTCCTCACCTGAACGCGACACAAAGGAGTGCGCGGTGACACCCGAACTGACGAAGCAGGAACCGCTGCCCGCGGAACCCACCGAACGGCAGCGGCGCAACGGCGAGCTGGGAAGCCTTGAGGTCTGGGCCCGCTCGGCCCCGATCCGGCTCGCGGGCTACGAGGACGACCTCGCGGAGCCCCACATCCTGCCGGGCATCGACTGACCGCTGCCCTCGACGTAAGGCGTCGTCCCCCGGCCGCACCGGCGCGGCCCGTACGACCCCGGTGCCCCCGCTCCCTCCCGGAGCGGGGGCACCGTCGCGTCCGGATCAGGGTCTGCGCGGCTCACCCCCGCAGCCGGACCGGCGGCAGGTACTCGCGCAGGAGCCGGCGCTGCCACCACGCGCCGGTCGTCCGCAGTTCGCGCCAGGTGGAGAAGCGGTAGCGGTAGAGGCGGGCGCGGACGTGGGTCGGCGGGGCGTCCGGGAACGGGTTGTGCGCGAGGAGGCGCAGGGTGTCCCGGTCTCCGGCGAGCAGCCGCTCCACGAAGGGCCCGAACCACTCGCGCGCGTAGCCGGGGGAGAGCGCCGCGAACCACATGAGCCAGTCCAGCCGCAGGTGGTACGGGGCGAACTGGCGGGGGAGCCGGCGGGGGTCGCCGGGCTTGCCCTTGAAGCCGTACTCCCGCCACTTTGTGTCCGGGCCGGGGACCTCGTCCGCGGTGCCCTCCACGACGATCTCGTCGCGCACGCGGCCGACCGTGCCGAAAGCTCCGTAGGTGTTGACCAGGTGGAAGGGGTCGTACGAGCGGTTCATGGCCTGGTGGCGGGAGAGCAGGTTGCGGACGGGGCGGTGGCTGCGGACGAGGACCAGGACGGTGAGGGCGACGACCAGGGCCGCGTACCAGAGCGGCGGGTCGGGGCGCGGGTGGTCGCCGGAGAACGCGGAGAGGTCGAGGACGGAGGCGGCGAGGACGATCGTGAGCCAGTTCAGCCACGCGAAGTTGCCGGAGAGCACCAGCCACAGCTGGGTGACGATCATCAGCCCGGCCGCGACCGTGGCCACCGGCTGCGGGGTGAAGAGGAGGAAGGGCACGCCGAGCTGGACGACGTGGTTGGCGGCCGCCTCGACGCGGTGCAGCGGGCGGGGGAGCCGGTGGAAGAACCAGCTCAGCGGGCCGGGCATGGGCTGGGTCTCGTGGTGGTGGCAGAGGCACGTCAGCTTCCGCCAGCAGGCGTCGCCGCGGATCTTGATGAGGCCCGCGCCGAACTCGACGCGGAAGAGCAGCCAGCGGAGCAGGAGGAGGACGAGGAGGGGCGGGGCGACGTCGTCGTTGCCGAGGAAGACCGCGAGGAAGCCGGTCTCCAGGAGCAGCGACTCCCAGCCGAAGGCGTACCAGGTCTGGCCGACGTTCACGATCGACAGGTAGAGGACCCAGAGCAGCAGCCAGAACGCCATCGCGGCGGCGAGCGGCACCGCGTCCCCCGCCCCGGCGGCGAGCGCCACCGCGAGGGCGGCGCCCGACCAGGCGACCGCCGCGAACAGGCGGTCCGAGTAGCGCCAGTGGAAGAGCGACGGCGAGCGGAGCGGGGTGGTGCGGCGCAGATACTCCGGTACGGGAGTCATGCCGCGCTCGCCGATGAGCGCGCGGAACTGGAGCGCGGCGGACAGGAACGCCACGCAGTACAGCACCGCCAGACCGCGCTGGAAGACGGTCCGGCCCAGCCACAGCTCGGGCGCGGTGAACCACTCCATCGCCTCCAGTATCGGCCCGGGGTCAGCCCGTGGCGACGAGCCGCGCGAGGACGCCGCCGAGCCGGCGGGCGTAGGCGCGCTGGAGGAGGGGGACCAGCGGTCCGGCGAGCCGGGTGTACCAGGCGGCGGGCCGGCTGAAGGCGGTCACGGTGAAGCGGACCGTGCCGTCGGGCTCCAGCTCCACGAGGAAGGACTCCTCGCCGCTCTCCGGATGCCCGGTGAGGGTGCCGTACGCGAAGCCGGCGAGGCGCTCCCCCTCGGGGAGCCAGATGACCTGGCACGGGACGCCGATCGCGAGCGGGCCTATGCCGAGCGCGACCTCCAGGGTGACGCCGGGGGCCGCGCGGTCGGCGGCGGAGCGGACGCGGGCGCCGGAGGCGCGGTGCATCCGCCAGGTGGTGACGGCCTCGGCGGCGGTCAGGAAGGCGGCGTGGCCGTGGCCGACGGGTGTGCTGTGGCGCAGGTGGTGGTAGCCGGCGGGGAGGGCGTCCGGGGTGCGGGTGGCGCCGGTCTCGCGGTAGGTGAGGGTGCGGCGCGGGGTCGCGTCGCCGAGGATGCGGGTCATGCCGGGAGCTCCGTTCGCGGAAGGGGGGCGGGGTGGCGGGGGCCGGTGGCGCGGAGCCGGCGGTGGGCGAGCAGAGCGCAGACGGCGAAGCCGAGCGCGTTGCCCAGGCCGTGGGTCGCGGCCATCCAGGTCAGCGTGGGGTGCGGCAGCCCGGTCGCCTCGCCCAGCGCCCACCAGAGCGCGAGCGCCATGGTGACGGCGAGGACGAGGGCCGAGACGCCGAGCAGGGTCCGGGTCGCGCGGTCGGCGGCGAGCCCGCGCCGCTCGCGCAGGGTCAGCACCGAGACGGCGGCCATGCCGGTGGTGAGGACGACGGCTCCGGCGAGTTCGGTCCAGTCGTCGACGAAGTAGCCGACGAGGACGAGCAGGGTGCCGGCGGGCACGCTGAGCGCGGCGGTCCTGGCCAGGGCGCCCTCGCCGGGCCCGCCGTCCGGGGCGGAGGTCCGGCAGAGCAGCCCGGCGACCAGGGCGGCGGCGAAGCCGGCGAAGTGGAAGTGGGGCACGGCCAGCGCCAGCAGGTCGAGTTCGAAGCCGAAGAGCGGGTACGCGGCCCGCTCGGCGACGAGCGCGAGCCCGGCGACGGACGGCGAGACGAGCGCGGTGAGGACGGCGATCTCGGCCGGGCGGAGCGAGCGGGTCAGGGTGAGGCGGGCCGGGGCCTGGAGGGCGAGCGCCAGGGTGGCGAGCGCGTAGCAGGCGGCGAGCGCGGTCGCGGTGCCGGAGCGCGGGAGCCAGAGCGAGACCGCGCCGGGCAGCGCGAGCAGCGGCCAGGCCCGCCGCAGCAGGTCCCAGCCGGGCGGCCGGGGCCCCTCGACGAGACCGAGCCCGGTCGGCACGACCCAGAGCATCCCGATCGTCACGACCGGAACCACGAAGGCCGACAACGTGGTCATGTGGCGTCCACCCCCCGACTGAAAAACCGACTTGAACGTGTTCAACGGTGACGGGACCGAGCGTAGAGCCTCTCTTGAACGTGTTCAAGTCCGCCGTGGGTGCCGGGTCCGCCGCCCGGTCGGACGCTCTCCGCTTGCACCCCGTCACCGGCTGCGACAGAACAGGAGGAACCCATCCGTGACGACCGACCGGGAGAAGCAACGTGCGCCCCACGCAGCGCCGGACGCGGAGCAACCCCGCCGCCGTCCGCCCAGCCCCCGGAGCCGCCCGCAGCCAGGGCCGCACCGCCCTCGCCGCGACGCTCGGCGCCGCCCTGTTCCTCGCCGGCTGCTCCTCCGGCGGAACCGGCGGCGCCGCCGGCCGGGCCGCGATCGGCGCCGCCCACGAGGTGCACCTCCAGCCGGTCGCCGCCCAGGGCCCCGACCCCTTCACGGCCTCCACCGCGCGCGGCGCCGGGCTGCGTACCCTCCAGGAACCGGAGCCCGGGGCCGAGCCCGTCAGCGCCCCCGGCGTCCGCGAGGTCACCGGCTCCGCCCCCGGCCTCTACGGCGGCACCCGCGCCGAGGGCAGCTGCGACGTCGAGCAGCAGGTCGCCTACCTCGCCGCCGAACCCGCCAAGCTCCGCGCCTTCGCCGAGGCCGCCGGCATCCCCGAGGGCGGCGTCGCCGACTGGCTCCGCGACCTCACCCCCGTCCTGCTGCGCGCCGACACCCGGGTCACCAACCACGGCTTCCGGGAGGGCCGGGCCTCCGCCTTCCAGTCCGTCCTCCAGGCCGGCACCGCCGTCCTCGTCGACCCCTACGGCGCCCCGCGCGTCCGCTGCGCCTGTGGCAACCCGCTCCGTACGCCCGTCAGCGTGTCCGGCGCCGTCCACCACGGCGACCAGTGGACCGGCTTCGACCCCGACCGCGTGATCATCGTCAAGCCCACGACCACCGTCGTCACCAGCCTGGTCATCGTGAACGTCTCCGACGACAGCTGGATCGAGCGGAAGTCCGGCAGCGACGGCGACCAGGACCGCAAGCCCGACACCGTCCCCGACTGCGACCCCGACACCTGCGCCCTCAGCGACCCCGTCACCCCGGACACCGACAGCCCGGACCCCGACGCCCCGGAGAGCACCACCCCGAAGCCCCCGACGGAGCGCCCGACGACCCCCGACACCCCGGCGGCACCCGACACCCCCGCCGTACCGGACGCCCCCACGACGCCTGACGCCCCCACGACGCCGGACGGGCCGACGACGCCCGACGCCCCCACGACCCCGGACGCGCCGGTCACCCCCGACGGGCCCGTCAGCCCCGACGTACCGACGCCGGACGCGCCCGCCGACCCGTACGCCGAACCGCCGGCGGACCCGTACACCGACCCTTACGCCGAGCCGCCCGCCGACCCGTACACGGACCCGTACACCGATCCGTACACGGACCCCTACGCCGACCCCTACGCCGACCCCGACGGCGGCTATCCGCTGCCCGAGGACCTGCTCCCCGTCGAGCCGGGGCCCGCCCAGCCCGATACGTTCGAAGGCTGAAAGATCTTCGTGGTGCGCGAGGAACCCGCTGGCCCTAGCGTGGCCCCCATGAGTGTGGGCAGCGGGGGAGCGGACACGGCGGGCCGGCCGGACACGGCACCGGCCCCGGGCGGCGCGGCGGCGCCGATCCTCAGCGCGTTCGGAGCCGCCTTCCGCATGGGCGGCTTCGACTGGGACCTGCTCACCGGCACCATGGAGATGGACGAGGCCGCCCTCGACGTCTTCGACATCGAGCCCCACGAGTACGACGGGCGCCCCGAGAGCCTCGGCAGCCGGGTCCTGTCCGACGAGGGCCGGCAGCTCGACACCCTCGTCGCCCAGGCCCTCAAGGACGGCAGCGACCAGTACGGGGCGTACTTCCGCATCCGCCGCCGCGACGGCTCCCACCAGTGGACCCACACCCAGGGCATCGTCCACCGGGACCCCGACGGCCGCCCCGTGCGCATCGTCGGCGTCCTGCGCGACGCCACCCACGAGCTCACCGAGTCCGCCGCCCGCCTCGGCCTGGACGAGGGCCGCCGGCAGCGCGCCGGGGTCGTCGAGGGCACCACCGCCGCCCTCGCCTACGCCCGCACCGTCCAGGACGTCATCGACCTCCTCAACGACTCGCACGCCCTGGAGCACTTCGGCGCCGCCAGCCTCGTCATGGGCCTGCTGGAGGCCGGCCGGATCCACCTCGTCGCCGAGGGGCCCGACGGAGCCTTCGTGCCCGGCACCCGCTTCACCCGGGTGGACGAGCCGTACCCGATGAGCGAGGTCATCCGCACCCTGCGGCCCCGCTTCATCGACACCGCCGAGGACTTCGCCGCCTCCTTCCCCGTCCTGTGGCCGCACATCAGCGGCCTCGGCATCACCGCCGCCGCCTATCTCCCGCTCATCGCCCAGGCCCGCCCCATCGGCGCCCTCGGCCTGCTCTACAGCGACCGCACCGGCTTCAGCGAGGACGAGCGGACGCTCCTCGTCGCGCTCGGCAGCAGCATCGCCCAGAGCCTCCAGCGGGCCATGCTCTACGAGCAGGAGCACGACCTCGCCGAGGGGCTCCAGCAGGCGATGCTGCCCCGCCGGATCCCCGACGCGCCCGGCGCCCAGATAGCCGTCCGCTACCGCTCCGCCCGCCTCGGCCGGGACATCGGCGGGGACTGGTACGACGTCATCCCGCTCCCCGGCGGCCGGGTCGGCGCCGTCATCGGCGACGTCCAGGGCCACGACACCCACGCCGCCGCCGTCATGGGCCAGCTGCGGATCGTGCTGCGCGCCTACGCCGCCGAGGGCCACACCCCCGCCACCGTCATGGCCCGGGCCTCCGTCTTCCTGCACGAGCTCGACACCGAGCGCTTCGCCACCTGCACCTACGCCGAGGCCGACCCCGGCACCGGCGTCGTCCAGGTCGTCCGCGCGGGCCACGTCGACCCGCTGGTCCGCGAGGCCGACGGCACCTGCCACCGGATCCCCGTCGAGGGCGGGCTGCCGCTCGGCCTCTCCGCCGAGTTCGGCCGGCTCGACTACCCCGTCACCACCCTGGAGCTCGATCCCGGCCAGACCCTGATGCTCTACACCGACGGCCTCGTCGAGAAGCCCGGCGCCGACCTCGACGAGGGCCTCGAATGGCTCGCCTCGCTCGTCCGGCGCGGCCCCTCCGACCTCCAGGAACTCGCCGACCTCCTCTGCGAGGTCGTCGCCGAGCGCGGCGGCGAGGACGACGTCGCCATCCTGCTGCTGCGCCGCCTCGGGGCGTACGCCCCCAGCGGCGGCCGCTTCCGCCAGCACGTCGCCCAGAGCGACCCCGAGGCCCTCAGCGCCGCCCGCCACATGATCCGGGCCGCCGTCCGCGCCTGGGGTGCCGGCTCCCGCGCCGACGAGATCGAGCTGGTCGCCGACGAGCTGATGACCAACGCCCTCATGCACACCGACGGCGGCGCCATCGTCACCCTGCGGATCCTGCCGGGCACCGCACGGCGGCTGCGCGTCGAGGTCGAGGACCGCTCCAGCGCCCTGCCCCGCCGCCGCGAGGCCGGAGAGGCGGGCGTCTCCGGCCGGGGCCTCCTCCTCGTCGACCAGCTCTCCGACAGCTGGGGCGTGGAGTCCCGGGGCGGCGGCAAGTGCGTGTGGTGCGAGTTCGCCGTCACCGACTGACCCGTGGGTGAGGGGCGCGGTGGCGCGCCCCGGTCCGCCGCGCGGGTCGCGTCGCCGTGCGGCAGGGTGGTGGCATGCCCGAACTGCCCGAGGTGGAAGCCCTGCGCGAGTTCCTCGGCGAGCACCTGGTCGGCAAGGAGTTCGCCCGGGTGCTGCCCGTCGCGATCAGCGTCCTCAAGACGTACGACCCCCCGCTCGGCGCGCTCGACGGCGCCGAGGTCACCGGCGTCGGCCGGCACGGCAAGTGGCTCGACATCACCGCAGCCACCGGGGACGGGCCGCTCCACCTCCTCATCCACCTCGCCCGCGCCGGCTGGCTCCGCTGGCAGGACCCGCTGCCCTCCGGACCGCCCAAGCCCGGCAAGGGCGCGCTCGCCCTGCGCGCCGCGCTCACCGGCGGCGACGGCTTCGACCTCACCGAGGCCGGCACCACCAAGCGCCTCGCCGTCCACCTCGTCCACGACCCCCACGAGGTCCCCGGCGTCGCCCGCCTCGGCCCCGACCCGCTCGCCGAGGACTTCGGCCCCGACGCCTTCGCCGCGCTCCTCGCCGGAGAACGCCGCCAGATCAAGGGCGCCCTGCGCGACCAGAGCCTCCTCGCCGGCATCGGCAACGCCTACAGCGACGAGATCCTGCACGCCGCCCGGATGTCCCCCTTCAAACCCACCGCCACCCTCACCCCCGACGACACCGCCGCCCTCTACGCGGCCATGCGGACCACCCTCACCGAAGCCGTCGCCCGCTCCCACGGCCTCGCCGCGGGCAGACTCAAGGCCGAGAAGAAGAGCGGCCTCCGCGTCCACGGCCGCACCGGCGAACCCTGCCCCGTCTGCGGCGACACCATCCGCGAGGTCAGCTTCTCGGACTCCTCCCTCCAGTACTGCCCCACCTGCCAGACCGGCGGCAAGGTCCTCGCCGACCGGCGGATGTCCCGGCTGCTCAAGTAGGCTCCCGCGCATGCTGCGCGTACTGGCCGTCGACGACGAGGAACCGGCCCTCGGGGAACTCCTCTACCTGCTGCGCGCCGACCCCCGGGTCAGGACCGCCGAGGGCGCCGGCGACGCGACCGCCGCGCTGCGCAGGATCGGGCGCGCGCTCGACTCCGGGCCGGACGGCGAGGAGACCGTCGACGTCGTCTTCCTCGACATCCACATGCCCGGCCTCACCGGTCTCGACGTCGCCCGGCTGCTCGCCGGCTTCGCCCGCCCGCCGCTCGTCGTCTTCGTCACCGCCCACGAGGGCTTCGCGCTCACCGCCTTCGACCTCAAGGCCGTCGACTACGTGCTCAAGCCCGTCCGCCGCGAACGGCTCGCCGAGGCCGTCCGCCGCGTCCACGAGCTCGTGCACGCCAGCGCCGCGCCCGCGCCGACCGCCGCCGCGCCCGAGCAGATCCCCGTCGAACTCGGCGGCGTCACCCGCTTCGTCAGCGTCGACGACATCGCGTACGTCGAGGCCCACGGCGACTACGCCCGCCTCCACACCGACCACGGCAGCCACCTCGTCCGCATCCCGCTCTCCACCCTGGAGGAGCGCTGGGCCGACCGCGGCTTCGTCCGCATCCACCGCAGCCACCTCGTCGCCCTCGGGCGCGTCGACGAGCTCCGCCTCGACGGCGGCGCCACCTCCGTCCGGGTCGGCTCCACCGACCTCGCCGTCAGCCGCCGCCACGCCCGCCACCTCCGTGACCTGCTGATGCGCCGCGCCGGCGGCTGACCGGCCACCCCTACCCGCGCCCCGCCCCTTCCGCTTACACTCCACGGGCCCACCCGCCCGTCAGAGAGCGACGCCGATGCCGGAGCACCTTCAGCCGCGCCGGCCGCGGCGCGAGACCGTCACCCACGCCTCCGCCCTCGGCGACCGGCCCGGCCCGGCGCTCCGGCCCCGCCCCCTGCACCCGCCCGCCCGGTCCGAGATCGACGAGCAGACCACCCTCGGGCACACCTACGTCCGCTCCCTGATGCGCAGCCAGCTCCGCGCCGCCCTCACCGCGCTCGGCGCCCTCGCCCTGCTCGTCGGCACGCTCCCGCTGCTGCTCGCGCTGCCCGCCCCCGAGGCCCTGGTGTGGGCGGTCCTCGGCGTCGGCGTGTACCCCGTCGTCTGGGCCGTCGCCCACTGGTACGTCCGCCGGGCGGAGCGCAACGAGCGCGACTTCACCGGCCTCGTCGAGCGCTGAGGACCGGTGGACCGCCCCGCATGAACCAGACCTACGCGGTCGCCGCCGTCACCGCCGTCGTCCTCGCCACCGTCCTCATCGGCGCCCTCGGCCTGCGCGTCTCCCGCACCACCTCCGACTTCTACGTCGCCTCCCGGACCGCCGGGCCCCGGCTCAACGCGGCCGCCATCAGCGGCGAGTACCTCTCCGCCGCCTCCTTCCTCGGCATCGCAGGACTCGTCCTCGTCCAGGGCCCGGCCATGCTCTGGTACCCGGTCGGCTACACCGCCGGCTACCTCGTGCTGCTGGTCCTCGTCGCCGCCCCGCTGCGCCGCTCCGGCGCGTACACCCTCTCCGACTTCGCCGAGGCCCGGCTCGAATCCCCGCAGGTCAGAAGGCTCGCCAGCCTCTTCGTCGTCGGCATCGGCTGGCTGTACCTGCTGCCGCAGCTCCAGGGAGCGGGGCTGACCCTGGAGATCCTCACCGGCGCCCCCGACTGGGTCGGCGGCCTGCTCGTCGCCGTCGTCGTCACCGGCACGGTCGCGGCGGGCGGGATGCGCAGCATCACCTTCGTGCAGGCGTTCCAGTACTGGCTGAAGCTCACCGCCCTGCTGGTCCCCGCCTTCTTCCTGGTGGCCGCCTGGTACGGGGACGGGGCGCCCCGGGCTCGCTTCGACGCGCCCGCCGTGCTCCGCGAGCACACCGTCGTCCGGGTCGGCGACACCGTACGCATCGGGCTCGACGCCCCGCTCACCCTCACCGTCACCGGCACGGTCGACGCCGTCCGGTACGAGGAACGGGCCGTGACCCTCGCACCCGGCACCCACCACGTGAAGGGCGGCACCGTGCTCGCCCTCCCGCCCGGCACCCCCGTCCCCGAGCGGCGCGCCGACGGCGCCGATCCTCTCGGTTGGTCCCAGCCGCTGGCCGGTGGCCGCGACGGGCACCAGCTGTACGCCACGTACGGACTGATCCTCGCCACCTTCCTCGGCACCATGGGCCTGCCGCACGTCGCCGTCCGCTTCTACACCAGCCCGCACGGGCGGGCCGCCCGCCGCACCACCCTCGTCGTCCTCGGCCTGATCAGCGCCTTCTACCTGCTGCCCGCGCTCTACGGGGCCCTCGGGCGGGTCTACGCCCCCGAGCTCGCCCTCACCGGTTCCGCCGACGCCGCCGTGCTCGTCCTGCCCGACCGGATCGTCGGCGGCGCGCTCGGCGACGTCCTCGGGGCCTTCCTCGCCGGCGGCGCCTTCGCCGCCTTCCTCTCGACCGCCTCGGGGCTCACCATGTCCGTCGCCGGCGTCCTCGCGCAGGACGTGCTGCCCTCCCGCGCGGTCCGGCACTTCCGGCTCGCGACGCTGC
The DNA here is from genome assembly GCF_042754585.1 of Streptomyces sp. NPDC059201. Classification (NCBI taxonomy): domain Bacteria; kingdom Bacillati; phylum Actinomycetota; class Actinomycetes; order Kitasatosporales; family Streptomycetaceae; genus Streptomyces; species Streptomyces sp. NPDC059201. The sequence continues at coordinate 190,003 of NZ_JBHZBB010000013.1, read as the reverse complement.
TCGCCACCGCCGTCCCGCTCGCCGTCGGCGTCGCCGCCTCCAAGGTGCCGGTCGCCGACGCCGTCGGGCTCGCCTTCGCCGTCTCCGCCTCCTCCTTCTGCCCGCTTCTCGTCCTCGGCATCTGGTGGCGGCGGCTCACCCCGCCCGGCGCGGCCGCCGGCCTCCTCCTCGGCGGCGGATCCGCCCTCGCCGCCGTGATGGCCACCCGCGCCGGGCTGGCCCCGGCGGGCTGGCCGCACACGCTGATGGCCTGGCCCGCCGTCTGGTCCGTCCCGCTCGGCTTCCTCACGATGATCCTGGTCTCGCTCGCCACCCCGCGCAGCGTCCCGGCCGGCACGGCGGCGACCCTCGCCCGGCTGCACCTGCCGGAGGAGTTCACCGCCCCGGGGGAGTTCACCGCCCCCGGGGCGTTCACCACCCCCGTACCCGCCCAGGAGGCACGCCGGTGAGCGGCATCGCGTGGGCGGCGGCGAGCGCCGCCGGAGCCGTCCTCCTCGCCGCCGGGGTCGTCCTCGGCCGGCTCACCGCCCGGCGCGGCGCCCGCTCCGCCGACCTCGACCTCGGCACCCCCGTCGAACGGGCCACCTTCCACACCCTGCACACCGCCTCGCTCGCCGCGCCGCCGCTGCGCGCCGGGCTGACCGAGGAGACCGCGCACCGGGCGGCCCGCCCGCTGCGCTCGCTGCTCGGCACCGAGGCCCTCTGCCTCACCGACGGGTCGGCCGTCCTCGCGTGGGACGGGCCCGGCGAGGCGCACCACCACGCGGGCGTGCCCGGTCTGGCCGCCGCGACCCTGGAGACCGGCCGCAGCCGCTCCGCGCCCACCGGGTGCGCGGACCCCGGCTGCGAGCTGCGCTGGGCGGTGACCGCCCCGCTCACCGGCGAGGAGGGGGTCCTCGGCGCGCTGGTCGCCTACGGGCCCCGGGAGTCGGCGGTGCTCGTCCGGGCCGCGACCGAGGTGGCCCGCTGGGTCTCGGTCCAGCTGGAACTGGCCGAGCTCGACCGCTCCCGGACCCGGATGGTGGAGGCGGAGATCCGCGCGCTGCGCGCCCAGATCTCCCCGCACTTCATCTTCAACTCCCTCGCCGCGATCGCCTCGTTCGTCCGCACCGACCCCGAGCGGGCCCGGGACCTCCTCCTGGAGTTCGCGGACTTCACCCGCTACTCCTTCAGGAGGCACGGCGAGTTCGCCCAGCTCGCCGACGAACTGCGGGCGATCGAGCAGTACTTGGCGCTGGCCGGGGCCCGCTTCGGCGACCGGCTCAAGGTGACGCTCCAGATCGCACCCGAGGTGCTGCCGGTCGCGCTGCCCTTCCTCTGCCTCCAGCCGCTGGTGGAGAACGCGGTCAAGCACGGGCTCCAGGACCGGGAGCGGGGCTGCCGGGTCACCATCGCCGCGCGGGACGCGGGCTCCGAGGCGGTGGTGACCGTCGAGGACGACGGCGTCGGCATGGACCCCGAGCGGCTGCGGGCGGTGCTGCGCGGCGAGCACCCGGGCGGCTCCGGCATCGGCCTGTCCAACGTCGACGAGCGGCTGCGCCAGGTGTACGGGCCGGAGCACGGCCTCGTCATCGAGACCGGCGTCGGCGCAGGGATGAAGGTGACCGCGCGCTTCCCCAAGTACCGTCCGGGGGTGCATCCTTCGCCCGCGCGGTGACGGATCAGGAGAGCCACACGGCGAGATGGGCGAGCGGCAGCCCCAACTGCCAGGCGGGCAGCCAGGTACGGGCCGCCTCGTCCACCAGGAGTCCTGTCCCGGCCCCGGGCACGCCGTCCAGGTCGGTGGCGTGCACCCAGGTCTCCCGCAGCGCCCGCCAGGCGTCCCGGGCGAGCGCCAGGTCGGCGCCGTCGGGGTCCTCGGCCTCCGCCGCGGCGAGCCGTTCCTCCACCCAGTCGGGCCAGCCCGCCTCGTGCGCGGTGAGGCGCAGCCACTCGTCGGCCGCGGGCTCCCCGGACAGGTGGACCGTGAGCGCCAGGGCCCGCAGGGAGGCGCGGTGCTCCAGCGAGCCGGGCTCGGCGAGGCCGGCCGCGGTCAGGTACTGGTCGGCCAGGTACTCGGCGCACAGCCAGGCCATCGGAACGGCCAGGCCCCCGCCGCTCCTGCGGCCGGCGCCGTTCGTGCTCTCGGGCGGCAACGCTCCCACCTTCTCCCGGACGTTCGGGGCCCGCGGTTCTCGGGACCCCGAGCAGAGCCTCCTCCGCTCGGGGCCTCCGCGTGGACCGCTTTACTCAACTCGCCGGTGTGGTTTCGGATACGTTCCCCGGCCGGATCGGTGCGGACGGGTCTTCTGCGCCGGACGGTACGGGTGGGGCGGACGGGGCGGGGGCCGGAGCGGGAGCCGGAGTCGAAGCCGGGGCGGGAGCCGGGGCCGAGGCCGGGGCCGGGGCCGGGCGGCGTCGGACGAGCGAGGCGAGCGCGGTGGCGCCGACGACGAGCGCGAGCGACCGGAGGGGCAGGACGGCGCCGAAGGAGTCGTCCAGGCCGTCGATCCCGTTCCAGACGGCGGTGATCCACCCCGCGCTCCCCACCAGCACCGTCGCCCCCAGCCTCCGCTCCCCGCTCAGCCGCATCCCGGCCCAGAGCACGAGCGGCATGACCAGCGAAGTGTTGACCAGCGCGGTCGTGAAGACCTGCGCGGTGCCGTACCCGGTCGGCGACCCCAAGGCGGCGGACGCCTCGGCGACGAGCGCGAAGCGCAGCGTGTCGGAGAGGACGAGGTGCGCGGCCGCGACCGCGAGCGCGGTGACGACGACGGCCTTGAACAGACGGGGGAGGGCGGGGGTGTGGGGTCGTGAAGCCATGGACGCGACTATACGCACTGCGTATACATCGAGTGCATAGACCCTCGGCGGCCACTCGACCCCTTCCGTCGGGCAGGCGGGTGTTAGCCCAGCAGAGCGTAGACCGCGGTCGCGTGGGCGGCCGGTTCGGCCGTGCCCTCGGCGGTCATGGTGATGTCGGCGAAGGCCATCCGGCGGCCGAGCTTGGTGAGCCGGGCGCGGATCAGGACGTCGGCGCCGAGGACCGCCCGCTGGAAGCTGGTGGACTGCTGGACGGTCGTCATGGGGACGAAGCCGCCGCGGGCCGCGGAGACGGCGATCACCGTGGCCGTGTCGGCGGCGGCCATCAGGGCCTGGCCCGAGAGGCCGCCGCCCTCCCGGGCCAGCCGGTCGGACCAGGGGAGCCGGAGGACGGCCTCGTGGCCGTCGACGGAGTCGACCGTGAGCCCCAGGTCCAGGACCCACGGGGCGAAGTGGTCGGCGAGGATCTTCTCGGCCGCGGCGGGCGTCAGCGGCACGGCGGTGTCGGGGAGCGTCACGGCGTCATTGTGCGGCCGCGGTCCGGGGCCGGGCAACGGCGCCGCGGCGCGGCCGGTAACCGGGCAGCGAGCGGCCCAGCTGCCGAAGGGCGTAGTGCGAACGGGACTTGACCGTGCCGGCCGGGATCCCGAGGTCGACGGCGGCCTCGTTGACGGTGAGCCCGTGGAAGTAGAGGCGGACCAGCACCGCGCGGTGCTCCGGGCTCAGTTCCCGTACCGCCGCCCGGACGTCGAGCGCGGCCTCGGCCGACTCGGTGGCGTCCGAGGGATCGGGGGTCACGGCGAGCACCCCGTCGCCGATCTCGGCCGGGCGGGCCAGCCGGGAGCGGCGGGCGTCGATGGCGAGCCGGCGGGCCACGGTGAAGAGCCAGGGCCGCATGGAGTCGTACGCGCCGCTGAACGCCTCGGGGTGGAGCCAGGCCCGGACCAGGGTCTCCTGGACCAGGTCCTCGGCGCGCTGGCGGTCGCCGTAGGTCAGCCCCAGCAGGAAGGAGAGCAGCGCGGAGCCGTGCTCCCGCTGGAGCTCCTGGAGCGTCCGCTCGTCGGTCGTCACCGCCGTCATCACCGTCGCCGTAGCCGTCGTCACCGCCGGCGCCGTTGCCGTCGTCATGGTTGCCACCCTTCCCCGCCCGCTCCGCGGTTCGTCGTCCGCGCCGTATACGAACCCATCCGGGCGGGAGGGGACAGGGAACGGACAACGGTCTGCGACGAACGGTCGTAACGAGCGGCGAATGGCACGGCGAGCGGTCGGGCGGCGGGTAGGCGGCGGTCAGGCGGCCGGTCGGACGGCGGTCATGCGTCCGATCCGGTGGGGTTCTCGGCCCCCGGCGGCCCGGTCCCTTGACTGGGGGCCGCCCGGGAGATGAATTCGGCAGAACAGATGTTCTTCCGATGATCGGGGTGGCAGTCCTCATGACCACAGGACCGAGAGGTACCGGATCGAGCCGCACGCGCGGCCGGGCCGCCCGGGCCGGCTCCACCGCCGTCGCCGGCGCCCTGCTCGCCGTCGTCGCCGCGTGCAGCCAGAGCGGCCCCGGCGGCGGCTCCCCGGCCCCCGGCGGCTCGCCCGGCCCGCCCGGCGGCTCCACCGCGCCCCGCCCGGCCGCCCCGGCCCCGAAGCCGGCCGGCTTCACGCTGGTGGCCTCCGGCGACGTCCTCCCGCACGACTCGATCATCCGCCGCGCCGCCGCCGACGCGAGCGACGGCGGCTACGACTTCCGCCCCATGTTCGCCGGGGTGAAACCGGTCGTCTCCCGCGCCGACCTCGCGATCTGCCACATGGAGACCGTGTACGGGAAGGACGGCGGGCCCTACACCGGCTACCCCGCCTTCAAGTCCCCGCCCGAGGTCGCGACCGCGCTCAAGGCCACCGGCTACGACTCCTGCTCCACCGCCTCCAACCACACCCTCGACGACGGCGCCGCCGGTCTCGGCCGCACCCTCGACGCCCTCGACGCGGCGGGCGTGAAGCACGCGGGCTCGGCCCGCACCGCCGCCGAGGCGGCCCGCCCCACGCTGCTCAAGGCGGGCGGCGCGACCGTCGCCCAGCTCGCGTACACCTACGACACCAACGGCTACCCGCTCCCGGCGGGGCAGCCCTGGGCGGTGAACCTGCTCGACGAGCAGAAGGTGCTCGCCGACGCCCGTGCGGCCCGCGCCGCCGGCGCCGACGTCGTCGTGGTCAGCGTCCACTGGGGCAGCGAGTGGCAGACCGCGCCCGACGAGCGGCAGCTCTCGCTCGCCCGCTCCCTCACCGCCTCCCGCACCGGGGGCCGCCCCGACATCGACCTCATCGTCGGGACCCACGCCCACGTGCCCCAGGCGTACGAGAAGGTCAACGGCACCTGGGTGATCTACGGGATGGGCGACCAGATCGCCGGCGACATGATCAACCACCAGGGCGTCTTCGACCCGCGCGGCAACCAGGGCAGCATCGGCCGCTTCACCTTCGCCCCGCCGAAGAAGCCCGGCGGGCGCTGGGAGGTCACCAAGGCCGAGTTCGTGCCCCAGTGGTTCGACACCGGACGCGGCCGGGTGGTCAACCTCGGCGCCGCCGACGGCTCCGACCCGCGCCACCCCGGCATCCGCGAGACGATCCGCCAGGTCGTCCTCGGCCGGGGCGCCGACAAGGACGGCCTGACCATGGGCAAGTGAGGAGGCCGGCCGGTCAGGGGACGACCGTGACCGGCCAGCGGCCCGCCTTCACCAGCCGCACGGCCACCGAGCCGACGAAACGGTGCCCGGCCGACTCCGAGGCGCCCACCACCACGGCGTCCGCCGTCAGTTCCTCCGCCGCGCGCACCAGCCCCGCGTACGCGTCGCCCTTGAAGGTGCGGAACTCCCAGCGCACCCGCCACAGGTCCTTGACCCTCTCGGCCGACGCGCGGATCTCCTCGGCCAGCTCCTCCGCGATCTCCTCGGTGGTCCCCGTCACCGGGGCGCCCAGCGAGGCGCCGGCCGCGATCAGCGGCTGTACGTAGACCAGCGCGAGCAGCGCGTTCTGCCGGCGGGCCAGACCGGCCGCGTACGCCGCCGCCCGCAGGGACGAGGACGAGCCGTCGACCCCGGCCATGATCACCTTGGGGCCGTCGGTGCCCCGTTCGAACCGCTCGGCCCGCTGTTCGCTCACCCTTCGAGGGTATCGGCCCATCGGGTGCAATCGGACGGCGGCCCGGTGTCGGTGAGGGGGCCGCGACCCTCCCCGTACGAACCATTGGTCATGAAAAACGATCAGCAGATCACCGGCCGGAGGTCGGTGCTGCGGCTCGCCGCCGCGCTCGGCGTCACCGTCACGGCCGGCGCGCTCGCCGCCGAACGGCTCGGGGCCTTCGACGGCCCACCCGAAGGCCCCGCCGCCGCGTCCCGGCGCCCGCCCGGCGCCGGGGGGCCAGCCGCCGGACCGCCCGCCGCCGCGCCCCGGCTGCGCCCCTCCGCGTACCGGCTCCAGCCCATGACCGCGTACGCCCCCGCCGTACGGCCCCGGGCCATGCCGCCGGTCCGGCAGCGGCCCTTCCTCTCGCTCACCGGCGTCGGCCGCTCCATGGTGCTCACCTTCGACGACGGCCCCGACCCCCGCTACACGCCCGCCATCCTGGCCACCCTGCGGCGGTACGACTGCCGGGCGATGTTCTTCGTCTGCGGGGAGATGGCGGTCGAGAACCAGGACCTGCTGCGGGAGATGGCCGACGACGGGCACGTGGTCGGCAACCACTCCTGGTCGCACCCGCTGGTGCCGAAGCTCCGGCCCTCCCGCATCCGCGACGAACTCGGCTCCACCAGCGAGGTGGTGGAGCGGACGCTGGGCGCCGCGCCGCTCTGGTACCGGGCCCCGTACGGCGCCTGGAACCGGCACTCCTTCGAGATCGGCGCCGAACTGGGCATGGAACCGCTCGCCTGGTCCGTGGACACCCTCGACTGGAAGGAGCCCGGCAGCGACACCATCGTCCGCCGGGTCCTCGACGGCGCGGGGCCCGGCGTCATCGTCCTGTCGCACGACGCCGGCGGGAACCGCTCCCAGAGCGTCGCCGCGCTCCGCCGCTACCTGCCCGCGCTCCTGGAGGACGGCTACACGATCGCCCTGCCGCGGCGCTGACGGCGGTGTTCCGGTCCGCGAACGACCGGACCGTCCGAACCGGCCCCCACCCCTCCCGGCCCGGACCGGGAGGGGTGCGGTCCGGACCATCGTCTGGTCGAAGACACCAGGCCCGGGCCGCGTGGTTGGAGCAAGGGCCACAACCTGCCTGAGCAGGGCGCCATATGCCCCGAGCCAAGGCAGAATTCCGGTCGCACTGTCCAAAAGCAAAGAGGAACATCCGTGCGACCAAGACTCTTCGGCGCGACCGCCTCCGTGGCCGCACTCGGCCTGCTGGGCTCTCTCGTCACCGCCTGCGGCTCCTCCGCGGACGGCGACGGGACGACACTGCGCCTCGTGGCCGCCGAGTACGGCACCAGCCCGGCGAACAGCTCGCAGGCGTACTGGGACAAGCTGACCGCCGCCTTCACCGCCGCCCACCCCGGCAAGAAGGTCGAGGTCACGCTCTACCCGTGGGACGACGTCGACCGCGAGGTCACCCGGCTGGTCGACGAGGGCAACGCCCCGGACGTGGCCCTGATGGGCGCCTACTCCGACTTCGCGGCGCAGGGCCGCCTCTACGCCGCCGGAGAGCTGCTGTCGATCAGGGCGGAGGCCAACTTCCTGCCGCCGCTCGCCGAGGCGGGCCGGGTCGACAACGCCCTCTACGGCCTGCCGTTCGTGGCCAGCAGCCGGCTGCTGTTCTACAACGAGGAGCTGTTCGACGAGGCCGGCGCGGAGCCGCCGCGCACCTGGGCCGACCTCAAGGACGCGGCCGGCAAGCTGAAGAAGGAGGGCGTGACCTACCCGTACGCCCTGCCGCTGGGTCCCGAGGAGGCGCACGCCGAGACCCTGATCTGGCTGCTGAGCAACGGGGGCGGATACGCGGGCCGCTACGGCGGCTACAGCATCGCCTCCGAGCAGAACACCCAGACCTTCCGCTGGATCAAGGACAACCTGATCACGCCCGGCCTGACCGGTCCGGTCCCGCCGGGCGAACTCAACCGGCGGGACGCCTTCACCGCCTTCCTGCGCGGCCAGGTGGGCATGCTCAACGGCTATCCGTCGCTCCTGCACGAGGCCAGGGCCAAGGGCATCAAGGTCGGCACGCTCAGCATGCCGGTCTCCGGAAACCTGCCGGACGGGCAGGTGCCTCCGGCGGCGGGCGTCGCCGACTGGATGATGGCCTTCAAGCGGGACGGCAACCGCGAACTGGTCGGCTCCTTCCTGGAGTTCGTCTACGAGGACAAGAACCTCAACGAGTTCGCCGACCGCTACCACCTGCTGCCCTCGACGGTCTCGGCGAACCAGGAGTCCAAGGGCGCGGCGGCGGACCCCGGCGACAGCCAGTTCCTCGACGCCCTGCGCGGCGCCGAGCTCTACCCGGTCAACGAACCCTCGTGGCTCCAGGTCAGCAACACCATCAAACGGAACATCGGCAAGGCCGTCGCCCCCTCCGCCGACCCCCAGGCCGTCCTGAACGACATCGCCCGCGACGTCCAGGAGATGACGAAGAAGTCCTAGGGAAGCCCACCCGGCACGCCCCGCCCCGCCCGTCCGTGCGGCCGGGCGGGGCGGGGCGCGCCGCTCAGCGGGAGCCGACCATCCGCGCGTAGACGACGACGTTGCCGTCGTAGCCGTTCGCCCGGGTGTAGCCGCCGCCGCAGGTGATCACCCGCAGCTCCGGGTGGCCGGTGTCGCCGTAGACCTGCGGGCCGGGGAAGTCCTGCTTGGAGTAGACCTCGACGCCGTAGATCTCGAAGACCGCCACTCGTCCGTCGTACCGCTCGACCTCGACGTGCTGGCCCTTCTCCAGGGCGCCGAGACCGTAGAAGACCGCCGGGCCGCTGTTGTTGTCCACGTGCCCGACGATCACCGCCGTGCCGCGCTGGCCGGGCGCGATGCCGTTCTGGTACCAGCCCGCCAGGTTGCGGTCCTGCGGGGGAGGGGCCGCCACCCAGCCGTCCGGGTCGAGCCCCACGTCCATCACCGGGGCCGCCACGTCGATCGCCGGGATGCGGACCCGCGACGCGGGCGCGAAGGGCAGCGCCTGGAGGCCCGCGGACGCCTCCGCGGGCGGCGGGACCACCGGACGCGCCACCGGACGGGCCGCGGCGGCCGGCTGCGGGGGGCCTCCCGCGAGGTCCACGCCGTTGCGCATCATCGCGAGTCCGGACAGCATGGCGAGGGCCAGGACGCCCCAGGGTTGTCGTCTCCTGCGCTCAGGGACGCGGAAGTCCTTCGGGGGCATGGTTCTCCCTTCGTGGCGACGTGTGAACGGTAAGGGCGCCCGCGCACCCCTGCGCTCCGGGCGGCCCGAACGGGTAGCCCACCCCCGCCGTACGGGTGGCGACGCGCCGAGGGCGCCTCCGGCGGGAGGCCGCGGGGTGGGACGGCGGGAGCCGGCGGGAGCCGATGGGAGCCGACGGGATCCGATGCCCCGTCAGAAGCTCCGCGGACGCGGGCCTCCGGGAGCCGCTGGGCGGCCCGGGTGACAGGGCGCTGACCCATCCGAGTACTCGTCGGACAATCGTTTCGCGCGCCCCTGACCTGCGGTTGTGACCTCCGGCGCAACTCGATCGGCGGCACGGGCGCTCACCGGACCGGCCCAGCGCCGAGGTGCAGGGCGGTGCCCGAGTTGTGATGGTTCGTCATGGAAGGCGTACTCGTCGAATCTCCCGGAGCACCGCTTCGGGGCGTCTTCCTCTGGAGGTTCAACCATGCGTGCTGCACGCACTCTGGCGGTGACCGCCACCGCGTTCGCGGCGGTCGCCCTGGCCGCGCCACTCGCCGCCGCCACCAACGGTCCCAGCAACGTCCAAGTCAACCCCTTCGACGTCCACGCGGGGTCGACGATCACGGTCACGGTCAAGGGCTGCGGTCACGGCGGCACCGTCACGTCCAACGCCTTCCCGGAGACCCACCTCTCGGTCAACTCCAACGGCCTGTCCAGCGCCATCGCCCGGGTCTACAACAACGCCACGCCCGGCAACTACAACCTGGCCGTCAAGTGCAGCGACAACTCCAAGGTCGTCACGCACCCGTTCCGCGTGCTCGCGGGCCGCGGCGCCCTGGGTGGTCTCGGCGGTTCGCTGGCGCCCAGCTCCACCGAGATGGCCGTCGGCGGCAGCCTGGTCGCCGCCGCCGCGCTCGGCGGCGGCGTCTTCGTCCTCCGTCGCCGCCGCATGTCCGGCACGGGCGCCTGACCGGTCGAACCTCCCTGTCGGCCTGCTGTGCCCGCCGCCCCCGCGTTCCGCAAGGGACCCGGGGGCGGCGGGCTTCAGTGCCGGCGGTCGCTGTGCCGGCGCCGGATCACGTACGCCGTGCCGGCGCCCGCGACGAGCACCAGAGCCGTACCGGCCGCCACCAGCCCCGGCTCGACACCGCTCTGCGAGCCGCCGAGACCGCCCTGCACACCGCGCGGGGTGAGCAGCACCGTCGAGCGGGCGGTGGGCGACAGCGTGGCCAGACCGCTGATGGTCAGGTCCACGGTGTCCTGCACGCCGCCCGAGCAGTTGAACGCCACCGTGTACACGGCGCCGCGCTTGGCGTCCGCGTCCACGGTGGCGGTGACGGTCGAACCGGGTGCGATCTGGACGGTGTCGAAGATGCCCGCCGTCGCCGTCGCCGTGCTGGAGCAGCCGGGGGCGCTGAGCGTCACCCGGCCTCCGGGGGCGACGAGCGAGGGGGAGACGACGAAATCGCCCGGGGCCTTGGCACCCCGCACCCGCGGGTTCGGCGCGGGCGCACCGTCGGCCGCGTGGGCGACGGTGACGGGGGCGGCCAGGGCGAGGACGGCCGCCCCCAGCAGGGCGGTGGACGACGCACGTATCGCGCGCATGGTGATTCCTCCGGGTCCCGAGGGCCGGCCGCGGCGGAGTGGCCGCGAGGAGCCTGCGTGCACCTCGTTGCCCGAAACGCTAGGAGCGCACTATCACAGCCGCGATCCCAGACGTGCGAATGGGTCACCGATGTCCCCCGGGCGGCCCAGTCCGGCCCCCGCCGTCAGCCGGTGACCTGCGGGAACAGCGCGGTGAACGGCCCGGCCGTGGCGGCCAGACCGCGGCCGAACGGCGCGTCGAAGTCCCAGATGAGGAAGAGCAGGAAGGCGATCAGGGCGCTGTAGAGGCCCGCGAGCAGCACTTCGCGCCCGGTGCGCCGGATCTGGAGGGTGAAGATGAGCCCCACCGAGACCAGGGCGCCGATGATCAGGCCGAACCAGACGACGCCCGGCATGGTCTCCCCGGCGCTCTGGCCGCGGGCTCCGCGCGCGTCGTCGGCGACCATCACCTGGTCGACCAGCGGCTGGTACGCCTGGCCCTCGAAGTCGTTGGCGGGCTGGTAGTCGGTCACGCCGCGGCGCACCTTCTGGAGCAGGGCGTCGCCCTCCGCGCTGGTCTCGCCCTCCTCCGCCATGTGCGCGAACTCCTCGTTCACCACGTAGTCGACGTACGCGTCGACGTCGGCGCGGATCTGGGTGCGGACCAGCACCGGGTAGACCTCGACGCGTTCGGAGATCTCGTGCATGGCCTGCGCCTCCTGGCGCACCACCTCCTGGGCGGAGCCGCGCGCCTCCCACACGCCGGCGATGGCGAGGCCGAGGACGATCGCGTAGATCACGCCGATCATCATCGTCATGTACTCGATGACGTCGGGGGTCTCGCTGGGGTCGTCGTCCTCGGGGATCCGGCGGTGGTTGATGACGACGATGGTCAGGACGACGGCGCAGGCGGCGGCCATCGCCAGGGTCAGGACGAGCCATTCGGACATGGTTCTTCGGTCTTCCTCACGGGAGTTCGGGGTCGTTCGGGGGAGCTCGGCAGAGCTCGGGGGATTCGTGGGGCGCGGGGCCGGATCAGCGGGAGCGCGGGCGCAGGATCGCGGTGGCGATGACGGCGGGCGCGGTGATCAGGAGCATCGTGGTGACGGGTGACGAGGAGCGCTTCGGCTGGGGCCGGGAGGCCCGCTGGTAGTGGGGCAGCGCGACCGGGCTCGCGGGCGCCGGGCGCGGCGCGGCCGACGGGCTCGGCGGCGGGGCCGGCGGCGCGGGGGCCGGCGGTTCCTCGGGCGGCGCCGGGGTGGTGGGCGCGGGGGAGGGCGGTGCCGGGGCGGCCGGCCGCGGTGCCGGGGTGGTGGCGGGCGGCCGTACGGGGGAGGGCGCGGGCGGCAGCGCGGGCGCGGGCGCCGGAGCGGGTGCCGGTCCGGGAAGGAGGGGCGGGGGTTGCGGCAGGGGCCGCGCGGGCGGCTTCGGAGGCGCCGGCGGCTTCGGGGGCTCGGGCGGTTCCGGCCGGGGCGGCGGCGATGTTTTCGGCGGGGTCGGCTTCGGCGGCGGCGAGCAGGAGCCCGGGCCGACGACCGCCACCGAGGTGTGCGAGCCGTTCGGCCCGACCGTGGCGAAGGCGCAGGAGTCGGCGGCCGCCGGGACGGGCGCGGCGAGCAGCCACACCAGTCCGGCGGCCGCCAGCGACCGCGTGAGGGGTGATCCGTACAGAGACACGCCGACGAGCTTGAACACATGGACGCCGAACCGGGGCCCGAATGCGGCCTGATTCCCCGGATGGTGGGGATCTTCGGATGCGCGGTTTGACGTTTCGCCGCCGACGGACCGATTCCGGGCGGGGATCGGGCCGCTCTCAGAGGTGTGGACGGGGGGTGTGAAGGGGCATGGAATGGCCGACGGGTGTCATCACGCGGCCCGTTCGGAAGAACTGTCCGGTTGTCGCCCTGTCGCGGTGACGCCCGGAGGGTGTGTGCTCCGCGGGTGTACGGGTCCCGGGCCGCCGACCACCGAGGTACGGGCGGTGCGCGGGCCGCGCGAGGGGCCCGCGACAGAGGCCCGGAAAGCCGACGCACGATCATATGCACGTGAAAGTGCACGGCCTGAAGGCGTGAACTCTTCGTTCCGCACGCACGTGCCAAAGGCGTGTGACCAAGAACGGACCGCGAATTTCCGTTTCTACTCGCTCTCTCGGCGGGCGATCAGTAGCCTCACCTCGAACACGGCCGCGAACACGGGGCCGCATCCCCCATGGCGACTTGTTGGAGACATTGATGGAGCGTCCCGCCTGGGCTCCGCCGGGTATCGACATCTCGGTACCGAGCGTGTCCCGTATGTACGACTTCTATCTGGGCGGCTCGCACAATTTCGAAGTGGACCGGGAAGCGGCCCGCAAGGCCATGGAGTTCCTGCCGGGTCTCCCCAAGATCATGCAGGCGAACCGGGCGTTCATGCGCCGCGCCGTCCGCTTCGCCGTCGACAACGACGTCACCCAGTTCCTCGACATCGGCTCCGGCATACCGACCTTCGGCAACGTGCACGAGGTCGCCCAAGCCGCCGACCCGGCCGCCCGGATCGTCTACGTCGACCACGACCCCGTCGCCGTCGCCCACAGCCGGGCCGTCCTGGAGGACGTCGACCACGCCCTCGTCGTCCCCGCCGACCTCCGCAAGCCGGCCGACATCCTGCACAGCCCCGAGGTCACCGGACTGCTCGACCTCGACCGGCCCGTCGCCCTGCTCCTCGTCGCCGTCCTGCACTTCCTGGAGGACGCCGACCGCCCGCACGAGGCCGTCACCGAACTCCTCGACGCGCTCGCCCCCGGCAGCCTCCTGGTCCTCACCCACGCCTCCTACGAGGGCATCCCCGTGGACGAGGAGCGCGCCAGCGGCACCGTCGACGTCTACCGCAGCACCCGCAACCCGCTGGTGATGCGCTCCCGGGACGAGATCGCCCGCTTCTTCGACGGCACGGAGTTCGTCGAGCCCGGCCTCGTCTCCATGCCCCTGTGGCGGCCGGACACCCCGGCCGAGGAGGAGGATCCGTACGCCTTCTCCGGGTTCGCGGGCGTGGGGCGCAAGGCGTGAAGGTGCCGTCGCAGCCGTCCGGGCACACCGCGGAAGCCGACGGCCCGGAAGACAGACTCAGGCGGTTCGTCACCATCTGGAGCCGGGCCATCTTCCCGGTGACCGCCACCTCCCTCACCCGCGCCGAGTTCGAGGTCCACCTCCTCCCGCTCGCCCGCCTGCTGTGCGACGCGCTGCTCGCCCGGCCCTTCGACACCGCCCCCGCCCAGCGGGCGGGCACCGGCCTCGTCGACGCCCACTGCACCGACCCCGACGCGCTCGGCCGCAGCCTCGGCGTCGTCGACTCGTACCTCGTCCTCTACTGCGGTACGGACCCCGAGCTCGCCGCCGAGGAACTGCGGGCCCGCTGCGCCCGCCTCCAGCACGCCATGGCCACCGGCTACGCCACGGCCCTGCGCGAGCGGACCCGCGCCGAGCAGGAGGCCATCGCCCGCTCCGCGCTCTCCGCCCGCAGCGCCGCCGAGATCGCCCTGCACGCCACCGAGAGCCGCTTCCGGGCCGTCTTCGACGGAGCCGCCATCGGCATCGGCATCTCCGACCTCGACGGGCGCATCGTCGAGATCAACGACACCATGACCCGCATGTTCGGCGGCGTCGAGGCCCACGTCCGCAACCGCAACGTCAGCGAGTGGGTCCACCCCGAGGACGGGCCGCACGTCTGGCGGCTCTACGAGGAGCTGGTGCGCGGCGAGCGCGAGCAGTACCGGGTGGAGAAGCCGTACTACCGGGGCGACGGCACGGTCCTGTGGACCAACCTCACCGTCTCCCTCCTCCGCGACGCCGAGGGCCTCCCCCAGTACCAGCTGGCGCTCATGGAGGACATCACCGAACGGCGCCTGCTCCACCTGCGCCTGCGGTACGAGGCCACCCACGACGCCCTCACCGGGCTGCCCAACCGGACGCTGTTCTTCGAGCGCCTGGAGAAGGCCCTGGCCCCCGCCACGGCCGGCGAGGACGGCCGCTTCGGCCTCTGCTACCTGGACCTCGACGGCTTCAAGGCCATCAACGACAGCCTCGGCCACTCCGTCGGCGACCGGCTCCTCGTCGAGGTCGCCGACCGGCTCCAGGCGTGCGCCACCGGCCCCGGCGAGATGGTCGCCCGGCTCGGCGGCGACGAGTTCGTCGCCCTCACCACCAACCCGGGCACCGACGGCGAACGGGACGCGGCCGCGCTCGCCGACCGCATCCTCGCCGCCCTGGCCACCCCCGTCGGCGTCGACGGACGCGAACTGACCGTGCGCGGCAGCCTCGGCGTCGTCGAGGGACCCGCCGGCGAACGCACCGCCGCCGAGGTGCTGCGCAGCGCCGACATCACCATGTACCGGGCCAAGTCCGCCGGCGGCAACCGCTTCGAGCTCGCCGACCCCGAGGCCGACGCGCGCGCCATCACCCGGCACGGCCTCACCACCGCCCTGCCGACCGCCCTGGAACGCGGCGAGTTCTTCATCGAGTACCAGCCGCTCGTCCACCTCGACGACGGCAGCGTCCACGGCGCCGAGGCCCTCGTCCGCTGGAGCCACCCCCAGCACGGCGTCCTCGGCCCCGACCGCTTCATCCCCCTCGCCGAGGACACCGGACTCATCGTGCCGCTCGGCCGCTGGGTCCTCCAGGAGGCCGTACGCCAGGCCCGCTCCTGGCACCTCGACGACCCCGGGACCACGACCCCGCTCCGTATCAACGTCAACCTGTCGCCGACCCAGCTCCACCACCCCCGGCTGGTCGCCGACACCGTCGACGTCCTGGAACGCGCCGGCCTCGCGCCGGGCGCGCTCTGCCTGGAGGTCACCGAGTCCGCCCTGATCGGCGCGGACGAAGACCTCCTCAAGCCCCTGCGCCAACTCGCCGAGATGGGCGTCGACATCGCCCTCGACGACTTCGGCACCGGCTACTCCAACCTCGCCAACCTGCGCCGCCTCCCCGTGAGCGTCCTCAAGCTCGACCGCTCCTTCACCCGGGGCATGCAGCAGCACCCGGTGGACCCCGTCGACCTGAAGATCGTCGAAGGCATCGTCTCGCTGGCCCACAGCCTCGAACTCGCCGTCACCGTGGAGGGCGTGGAGACCGCAGCCCAGGCCGAACGCCTCCGCGAACTCGGCTGCGACACCGCCCAGGGCTGGTACTACGCCCGCCCCGGCGCCCCGGACCGCATCCACTCGCTGGTCCTCGCCGACGCGGTGTGAGCACACGGGTGTGGGCCCGGTCCTCAGGAGGACCGGGCCCACACCGGTGAAGCGAATGGGGGCGAGGAAAGCGAAGGGACTATGTCATCAGAAGTATGAGAAGGAAGCCCCTTCATGGCCTCGCCCCGGAACGACCGTAACACTCAGGCGGGGATCAGGTCGCGCAGATTTTCCGGCGTGACCACCCGGGAGTCCGGAGCCAACCCCTCGGGCCGGTCGAGACCCAGGTACGTCACCGGCTCCTCCGGCACCGCGCCGCCGGACCACTCCGTGACCTCGGCCCCCGACTCCCGCAGCAACTCGACGATGTGACGCACCGTCACGGGAGTGTGCTCGACCACCCCGCGCAGCAGGACCGCCAGCGACACCCGGTGGTCCTCGACGCGGTTGGCCGCCGGCGTGCCCCGCAGGCACAGGTGGAGCCAGTGCGCGTGCCACCGCCCCTCCTCGTCCCGCCGGAAGGCCACCGGCAGCGCCACCCGCCCCGGCCCGCGCAGCTCCGACTTCATCCGGACCGTGCGCGGCTCGAAGGGACGCCCGCCCTGCTCGCCCTCCCGGAGCATGTACCCGAAGAAGGACTCGGCGACCTGCTCGAAGTCCTCGCCCGCGTACACGTGCACGTGCGGCACCACGAACGTGCCGCGCACCGCGCCGAGCCGCAGCTCGATGAACTCCGAAGCGCCGTCAGGGGCTTCGGTCACATCCCCGGAGTGCCGGCCCTCCACCGTGGTCAGCTCGGTGTACGACAGCCAGGAGATCGTCGCGTACCGCTCGTCGAGGAGCAGCGCCGACAGGTCCAGGTCGGTCCTGTGCCGCGTCTCCTTCCAGTACATGAAGAACCGCAGCAGCTCGCCGTCGACCGCGGAGACCGAGCCGCGCGGCAGCACGCCGAACCCGCCCGACGAGGCCCGGCCGCTCAGCGGCAGCGCCACGTCCAGGATCCCCGGGTCGACCAGCACGCGGCCCGCCGCGGGAAGCCGCCGCCGGGTCTCCCCGTCGAGCAGCGCGAGGAGCCGCCGCTGGACGTCCCTCGGCAGGTCCTGGCGGGTGTCCGCCGTCACCCACGCGCTGCCGTTCCGGTTCACGAACAGGCGCCGGGGAGCGCCCGACCGGTCGTGCCGGTTCAGCAGGTGCTCCCACACCGACAGCACCACCCGGCCCGCCACCAGCGGCGCCGCGCGCTCCGCCGCCGTGAGCACCGCCTCCCGCCTGGCCTCGTCCGCCGCCGTCCGCAGCAGCCGGTCCAGGGCCCGGAAGAGCCGCCCGGGCGCCGCCGCCAGCAGCTCCACCGCCCCCGGCACGTCGTCACGGGCGAGCAGCGCCTCCACCCGGGAGTCCAGCGACGGCGCCCGCACCTCGCCCCGGGCCACCGCGAACACCTCCGCCGCGTGCGGCCACGCCGGGTACTCGTGCGGATGCAGCCGCTCCCCGAGCCGCTTCCACGCCTCCCGGTACTGCCCCACGTCGGCCAGCTTCTCCGGAGCCGCCGCCACGACCGCGTCCAGGCCCGCGAGGAGGGCTCGCCGCCGGGGGCGGGACAGAGCGCGGAAGCGGGTGCGCTCGCGGAGTGTCACGTCGCCGTCCGACAGGGCGCACGCCAAGCGCAGCACGTCCGTGACCGTGTCGAGCAGCGGCGCGGCACCGGTCCGCAGCCGGGCCGCGTTGACCACGGCGCGGTTCTCCCGGACCGGGATCTCGGTGGGCTGCGGACCGTCCGCGCAGTGCGCGGCGAGCACCGCCACATCGGCCAGGTGCTCGTCGCCCAGAGGGGTGACGGAACCGGCCAACGACACGTACAGCGTGCTGAGTTCCTCCCCGAAGGGGCCGCCGAGGTGCAGGACGGTCAGCCGGTCGCCGCTCGCGGGGGTCAACTCCGCGTGTGCGGCGAGCAGTTCTTCGTACGTGTGCTGGTATCGGCCGTACGTGGGCAGCGTCAGCAGGTTCAGGACCCCGGCGCTCAGCTGCGCCTCGACCTCCTCCCGGGCCTCGGGGTCGTCGAGCGCCTTCAGGACGCACGACAGCCAGAACTCGGCCGTGTCGGGGACGTTGGCCGGGAAGTCGAGGAAGTAGCTGTTGTGCTGTACGTGGTCCCCGACGCGCTCGCGGACCGCTTCCAGCGCCCACCGGGCCAGTTCGACGACGGTCTCGGCGGACCGGCCGGACAGCTCCCTCAGCAGCGGGGAGGAGAGGGCGAACCCCGCCGTCCTCAGCGCGGCGTCGAACTGGAGGGCGGCGGCGGAGCCGTCCCCGGCGGGACCGGAGGGGGCGGGGAGGCGGAGGGTGTGCCGGACGAGCAGACGTTCGAGAGCGTGGTCCATCCCCTGATGCTCGCAGCCCGCCCGACGGGTCCGCACGCGGATTTCGGGCGGGCGCCGGGCGCCGCTGCGGGGTGGGCTGCGGGTGGTCAGGCGGGGTGGCCGGTTCCCTGGGGCGGTACGGAGGCCGGCGCCTCCGGTCCCGCGAGCAGCTCCGGGAGCCCCGAGCGGGTCGCCGCCACGACCACGCGGTCGCCGGGGCGGAGCACGTAACCGGGGTGGAGGTCCCAGAGGAGCGCGGGCGGTTCGTCCCCCTCGTTGCCGCCCGTGTCCGTGCCCGTGTCCGTGCCGGTGTCGAGGGCCAGGACGCGCCAGGCGCCGGGGCGGAACGCCTCCGCGACCGTGCGGCCCTCCAGGTGGCGCAGGCCCGCGACCTCGATCGCGGCGAAGAGGAGGACGCGGCGCTCCACCGGTATGGCGCCCAGGATCTGACGGCCCATCATCGCCGCCGCGAAGGCCGGGGCCGAGAGGGTGGAGACGCTGCGGCTGCGGGTGAGGGCGTCCGGGTGGGCGGCGCGGAGGGTGCGGTAGACGGTGGTCGCGAAGTCGTCGTCGTACAGGCGGAGGGCGACCAGGAGGTCAGGCGCGAGGGTGCGGGCCGCGAGTACCGCCTCCAGGTTGGTGGTGTCGGAGCTGGTCAGGGCGAGGAGGGCGTGCGCGCGGTGGACCTTGGCCGCCTCCAGGACGCCCTCCTGGGTGACGTCGCCGAGGACGACGGGGACGCGCAGGCGGCGGGCGTGCGGGATGCCGCGTGCCTCCGGGTCCTCCTCCACGCACACCACCGGCACGCCGAGGTCGCGGAGGCGGACGAGGACGCGCGTGCCGATCCGGCCGAGGCCGAGCAGCACCACGTGGTCGTCGATGCCGCGCGGCGGGCGACGGAGCGCGGCGGCGCTGCGGTACGCGCCCAGCGCCTCCAGGGTGCCCGCGATGAGGAGGGGCAGCAGGGCGAGGCCCAGGAGTCCGGCGAGGAGCTGGAGCACCTGGCGTGCCGTCTCCTCGCCGACGGCGGGGTCGCCGATGGCGAAGAGGTCGAGGAGGGTCAAGTAGGCGGCGTGGAGGGGGTGTTCGTCGGTGGCGAGGATGGCGGCGGCGGTGAGGGCGGTGACGCCCGCGACGACGCCCGCGAGCGCCCAGCGCAGGCGGGGCGACAGGAGTTCGCGCGGCGAGGCGCCGCGGCTCTCGCGGCGGCGGGGGAGGGCCGGTTCGCGGCCGATTGCCTCCAGGACCACCGTGCCGCGCCCGGCCGCCGCCCGTACCTCGGCGTCGTCCGGCAGCAGCCGGGGCGCGAGGCCGCCGCTGCGGTCGGACCCGTCCGCGCCGGCCGGGTCGGCGCTGGTGGACGACAGCAGGGCGAGTGTCGCCAGGCCGGGCTCGGCGAGGGCGTCCGGATCCTCCGGCAGCCGCTCGGCGGCCCGCAGCAGCAGCCCGTCGGCCTGGACGACCTTCCGCGTCCCGGCGACGGCGGTGGCCGCGAGCGCGGGGGCGGCGGTGTCCGCGTCCGAGAGCACGATCGTGGCGGCGTCACGCGGCACGGTCCCGGTCCCGGTGTCGGTCCCGTTGCCTGTGCCGGCGCCGGTGAGTTGTTCGCCCGCGCGGTCCAGCAGGTCGGCCATCCGGTGGCCGAGGTTGCGGTTGTACATGCGCAGCACCAGCCGGACGTCCGGGGCGAGCCGGCGGGCCAGGAACGCGGCCCGCATGTTGACCTCGTCGTCCTCGTACAGCAGCGCGAGCGCCTCCGCGTCGCGTAACCCGGCCTGGAGCAGGGTCCGTTCGTCGGGCGCGGCGCCCTCCACGTACCGGACGCGGTCCTCGTGGCCGCCGGGTCCCGGCGTGACGAGGACGACGTCCCGGCGGTAGACCTCGGCCAGTTCCGTGGCGAGCCGGTGCGCGAGCGCGTCGTCCCCGAGGACGAGCATGGCCGGTCCGGCCGCGGTGTTCCGCGGTGCCTCCCCCATGGCGGTCTCCGCTCAGTGTTCGTGACGGACGGGTTCGGCGAGCGGCAGGCGTTCCTCGACGGGCCCGGGGCCGGGCTCCGGTTCGGGGCGGCGGCGCCGCGCGGTGATCCAGGTGGCGACGGGCTCCGTGTAGCGGGCGGTGAGCGGGCCGACGACGACCAGGATGAGGACGTACGCGGTGGCCAGCGGGCCCAGTGAGGGCTCGATGCCCGCCGAGACGGCGAGGCCCGCGATGACGATGGAGAACTCGCCGCGCGCCACCAGCGTACCGCCGGCCCGCCAGGAGCCCTTCGCGGAGATGCCGTTGCGGCGCGCCGCCCAGTACCCGGTGGCGATCTTCGTGCCGGCCGTGACGACGGCGAGCGCGAGCGCGGGCAGCAGCACCGGCGGGATGCTCGCCGGGTCGGTGTGCAGTCCGAAGAAGACGAAGAACACGGCGGCGAACAGGTCCCGCAGCGGGCTCAGCAGGTGGTGCGCGCCCTCCGCGACCTCGCCGGACAGCGCGATGCCGACGAGGAACGCGCCGACGGCGGCGGAGACCTGGAGCTGCTGCGCGATGCCCGCGACGAGCAGTGTGAGCCCGAGCACCACCAGGAGCAGCTTCTCCGGGTCGTCGCTGGACACGAAGCGCGAGATCACCCGCCCGTACCGCACGGCGACGAACAGCACGAGCCCGGCGACCCCGAGCGCGATGGCGAGCGTGGCACTGCCGGCCGCGAGCCCGGCCCCGGCGAGGAGCGCGGTGACGATCGGCAGGTACACCGCCATCGCGAGGTCTTCCAATACCAGGATGCTCAGCACCACCGGCGTCTCCCGGTTGCCGAGCCGCCCCAGGTCCCCGAGCACCTTGGCGATGACCCCGGACGACGA
This sequence comes from Streptomyces sp. NPDC059201, assembly GCF_042754585.1. Classification (NCBI taxonomy): domain Bacteria; kingdom Bacillati; phylum Actinomycetota; class Actinomycetes; order Kitasatosporales; family Streptomycetaceae; genus Streptomyces; species Streptomyces sp. NPDC059201. The sequence goes on along the minus strand of NZ_JBHZBB010000013.1, from coordinate 168,925 downwards.
GATCCACGTGACCCCCGCCAGCACCACCGCCGCCACCGGCCCCCACCCGAGCAGCAACGCCATCGCCGCCCCGGGCAGCGCGTTCAGCGCCCCGTCGACGAGCCCCGCCGGGTACTGCGTCTTCAGATTGGTGACCAGATCGGTCGCCGTGTACTCCAGACCGAGCATCAGGAGCAGCAGGATGACCCCGATCTCGGCCCCGATGGCGACGAACTCCTCACTCGCCCCCAGCGGCAACAGCCCCCCTTCCCCGAACGCGAGACCGGCCAGGAGGTACAGCGGTATGGGCGAGAACTTCAACCGCCCGGCCATCCGGCCGAGCAGCCCGAGACCGAGGATGATCGCTCCGAACTCGATGAGAAATACGGCGGACGAATGCACCGATCACTCCCTTCCGAGGATAGTGGCGGCGGCGTCGACGCCTTCGTGGGTGCCGATGACGATGAGGGTGTCTCCGCCGGCCAGGCGGAAGGTGGGGCCGGGGGAGGGGACGGCGTCGGCGCGGCGGAGGACGGCGACGATGGAGACGCCGGTCTCGGTGCGCATGCGGGTCTCGCCGAGGGTGCGGCCGTTCCAGTGGGAGGCGGAGGAGAGTTCGATGCGTTCGGCGACCAGGCCGAGTTCGGTGGTGTGGAGGAGGTTGGGGCTGTGGTGGGCCGGCATCAGGGCGTCGATGAAGGCGGTGGACTCGCCGGCGGTGAGGTGCAGGGACTGAAGGCAGGCGTCGGGGTCGTCGGAGCGGTAGACGTTCACCGTGCGGGTGCCGTCGCGGTGGGCGATCACCGACAGGTGCCGGTGTTCCCGGGTGGTGAGGTCGTACTGGACGCCGATGCCTGGCAACGGCGTCGAGCTCATCCGTGAAGTGGGCACGGCCCGGACTCCTCGTGTCGTCAAGTGCGTGAGCGCGCGGCGAGGAGGCCGGTGCCCCTCCGCACGGGCGGACGGTCCGGGGCCGCGGCCGGAACATGGTGCCATCTCCGGGGGCCTTCGCACATGGGTGCCGGCACGGATGGACAGGACCCCGGCCGGCCCGGAGGATGGGACGGCGAATAGGCTTCCGCGCAGGTCAGGTGGGTGTGACCGCCGGTGGGCGGAGGCAGGGAGAGCGGGACGGTGTCACTGTACGGACGGATCTTCCTCCTCAACGCCGCCGTCCTGGTCCTCGCCGCCGGACTCCTCCTGGGACCCGTCACGGTCTCCACCCCGGTCCTCCTCGGCGAGGCGATCGTCGTCGTCTGCGGGCTCGTCCTGATGCTCGTCCTCAACGCCGTGCTGCTGCGCGTCGGCCTCGCCCCGCTCGGGCGGCTCGGGCGCGCCATGGCGACGGCCGACCTCCTCAAGCCGGGGACCAGGGCCGAGGTCACCGGCCGCGGCGAGATCGCCGACCTGACCGCCGCCTTCAACGCCATGCTGGACCGGCTGGAGGCCGAGCGGGCCACCAGCAGCGGCCGCGTCCTCACCGCGCAGGAGGCCGAGCGGCAGCGGATCGCCCGCGAGCTCCACGACGAGGTCGGCCAGACCCTCACCGCCGTCCTCCTCCAGCTCAAGCACACCGCCGACCACGCCCCCGTGGAGCTCAGGGAGGACCTGCGGCAGGCGCAGGAGACCACCCGGGCCGGTCTGGAGGAGATCCGCCGGATCGCCCGCCGCCTGCGCCCCGGGGTCCTGGAGGAGCTGGGCCTGCACAGCGCGCTCCGCTCCCTCGCCGGGGAGCTCTCCACCCCGGGCCTCCGGGTGACCACGCACCTCGCCCCGGGCGCGGAGCCGCTCGACCCCGCGACGGAACTCGTCGTCTACCGGGTCGCCCAGGAGAGCCTCACCAACGCGGCCCGGCACGCGGGCGCGGGCCACGTCGAGCTGCGTCTCGGCCCGGCGCCGGACGGCCGCACCCGCCTCCTCGTCCGCGACGACGGGCGGGGCACGGGCGGCGCCGCCGAGGGCGCGGGCATCGGCGGCATGCGCGAGCGCGCCCTGCTGGTCGGCGCCGAGCTGAACGTCGGTCCTGGGGAGGGCGGGGCCGGGGTCGGGGCCGGGGCCGGGGTCGGCGGCGGTGGCACGGTGGTACGCCTCGACCTGCCGGCCCGGCGGACCGCGACCCCGTCCTTCCTCACCCCGCCCGCAACCCCGCCCGCACCGACTTCTGGACACGAGCGATGACCTCCCCCGTACGCCCGCCCGCCCGGATCCTCCTCGTCGACGACCACGCGCTGGTACGGCGCGGGGTGCGGCTGATCCTCGACGCCGAGCCGGACCTGGAGGTCGTCGCGGAGGCGGGGGACGGGGCCGGGGCCGTCGCCGCGGCCCGGGGCGACGAGGCGCTCGACCTGGCCGTCCTGGACATCGCGATGCCCCGGATGACCGGGCTCCAGGCGGCGCGCGAGCTCGCCCGGCTCCGGCCCGGGCTGCGGATCCTGATGCTGACCATGTACGACAACGAGGAGTACTTCTTCGAGGCGCTGCGGGCCGGCGCCAACGGGTACGTGCCGAAGTCCGTCGCCGACCGGGACCTGGTGGAGGCGTGCCGCTCGGCGCTGCGCGACGAACCGTTCATCTACCCGGGCGCGGAGACCGCCCTGATCCGCAGCTACCTGGACCGGGCGCGGTCGGGCGCGGGGCTGCCGGAGCGGCCGGTCACCGAGCGGGAGGAGGAGATACTGAAGCTGGTCGCGGAGGGGCACACCTCCAAGGAGATCGGCGACCTGCTCTTCATCAGCCCGAAGACGGTGGAGCGGCACCGCGCCAACATCCTCCAGAAGCTCGGGCTGCGCGACCGGCTGGAGCTGACCCGGTACGCGATCCGGGTGGGGCTCATCGAGCCCTGAGCCGCCGGTAGGCCAGGTTCCGGTCAGGCCAGGTCCCGGTCAGGCCAGGTCCGGCCCGGTCTTCCCGCGCCGTGACGCCATCAGCAGCTTCTGGAGCTCGCGCGCGGCCCTCGGCGGCGCGACGTCGCTGCGGTGGGCCAGGGCGATCGTGCGGCGCAGGCCGGGGCGGGCGAGGGCGGTGACGCGCAGGTCGCGGCCGGCGCGGGAGGCGACCATGGCGGGGACGACGGCGAGTCCGAGCCCGGCCCGTACGAATCCGAGGACCGCGTCCAGCTCGCCGCCCTCCACCGTGAACGTGGGCTCGAAGCCGGCCGCGCGGCAGGCGCCCACGGTCAGTTCCCGCAGGTCGTAGCCGTGCCGGAACATCACCAGCGGCTGCTCGCGCAGATCGGTGATCCGCACCGGGCGGCGCGGCGGCGGGGCGGAGGCGGCCGAGACGACGACCAGGTCCTCGCGCAGCAGCTCCACCGTGGTCAGCGCCGGGGAGGGGGTGGGCAGCGGCAGCACCACGAGCGCCAGGTCCAGGGAGCCGCGGGCCAGCTCCCGCACCAGGTCGTGCGAGCCGCCCTCCTCGATGAGCAGCTCGATCCCGGGGTGCAGGTCGTGGAAGGTGCGCAGCACGTCGGGGAGGAGGCCGGTGCAGAGGCTGGGGGTCGCGCCGAGCCGCACCCGGCCGCGCTTGAGCTGGGCCAGCTCCTGGACCTCGCGGCGGGCGGTCTCGGTGTCGGCGAGGATGCGGCGGGCCAGCGGGAGGAGGGACTCGCCGGCGTCGGTGAGCGCGATGTTGCCCCGGGCCCGGCTGAACAGTTCCGCGCCCAGCTCCTGCTCCAGCGCCTTGATCTGCTGGGAGAGCGAGGGCTGCGAGACGTGGACGCGTTCGGCGGCCCGGGTGAAGTGGCGGGTCTCGGCGACGGCCACGAAGTAGAGGAGCTGCTGGAACTGCATGGATCCCAGCCTAAGGCAAAGGCATAGCTATAGCCTATGGAGATCAGCTGGACCATGTCTTGGACCTCTCGGGTCCTTCGGCCCTAGCGTCGTGTGCATGGCTCTGGCACCCAGCAAGGACACGGCGGCGCCCGCCCGCCCGCCGTCCCGCACCCCGTCCCGCGGCTTCTGGTCGTCGACCATCGGCAAGAAGACCGTGATGGCCGTGAGCGGCCTGATCATGCTCGCGTACCTCGTCGCGCACGTGGCCGGCAACCTCAAGGTCTTCTTCGGCCCGGAGGAGTTCAACGGCTACGCCCACTGGCTGCGCGTCATGGGCGCCCCGATCCTGCACCACGAGTGGGGGCTGTGGCTGGCCCGGATCGTGCTCCTCGCCGCCGTCGGCGCGCACGCCGTCTCCGCGTACCAGCTCAGCCGGCGCGACATCAAGGCCCGCCCCACCCCCTACGCCCACAAGCGCAAGGGTTCCTCCTACGCCACCCGCACCATGCGCTGGGGCGGGATCATCCTCGGCCTCTTCATCGTGTGGCACGTCCTCGACCTCACCACCGGGACCGTCCACCCCGGCGGCTTCGAGGAGGGCAAGCCCTACCAGAACGTCATCGACACCTTCTCGACCTGGTACGGCAACGTCATCTACATCGTCGCCATGCTCGCCGTCGGACTCCACGTCCGGCACGGCTTCTGGAGCGCCGCCCAGACCCTCGGCGTCGGCAGCGCCCGGCGCGAACGCGCCCTGCGCCTCGCCGCGAACGCCCTCGCGCTCGCCCTGACCGCGGGCTTCATCGCCGTCCCCGTCGGCGTCATGACCGGAGTGGTGAACTGACCATGAGCTACCTCGACTTCCGCACCGGCGAGCCGATCGCCGACACCAAGGCCCCGGCCGGCCCGATCGCCGAGCGGTGGGACACCCGCCGCTTCGAGGCGAAGCTGGTCAACCCCGCCAACCGGCGCAAGCACCGGATCATCGTGGTCGGCACCGGCCTCGCCGGCGGCTCCGCGGGCGCCACCCTCGCCGAACAGGGCTACCACGTCGTCCAGTTCTGCTTCCAGGACTCGCCGCGCCGCGCCCACTCGATCGCCGCCCAGGGCGGCATCAACGCCGCCAAGAACTACCGCAACGACGGCGACTCCATCCACCGCCTCTTCTACGACACCGTCAAGGGCGGCGACTTCCGCGCCCGCGAGTCCAACGTCCACCGGCTCGCGCAGATCTCCGTCGAGATCATCGACCAGTGCGTCGCCCAGGGCGTCCCCTTCGCCCGCGAGTACGGCGGACTCCTCGACACCCGCTCCTTCGGCGGCGTCCAGGTCTCCCGCACTTTCTACGCCCGCGGCCAGACCGGCCAGCAGCTCCTCCTCGGCGCCTACCAGGCGCTGTCCCGGCAGATCGCCGCCGGGAACGTCGAGTTGCACGCCCGTACGGAGATGCTCGACCTGATCGTCGTCGACGGGCGCGCCCGGGGGATCGTCGCCCGCGACCTGATCACCGGCGAGATCTCCACCCACTACGCGGACGCCGTCGTCCTCGCCAGCGGCGGCTACGGCAACGTCTTCTACCTCTCCACCAACGCGATGAACTCCAACGCCACCGCCGTCTGGCGGGCCCACCGGCGCGGCGCGTACTTCGCCAACCCCTGCTTCACCCAGATCCACCCCACCTGCATCCCGCGCACCGGCGACCACCAGTCCAAGCTGACCCTGATGAGCGAGTCGCTCCGCAACGACGGACGCATCTGGGTCCCCAAGGCCAAGGGCGACACCCGCCCCGCCGCGGAGATCCCCGAGGACGAGCGCGACTACTACCTGGAGCGGATCTACCCCTCCTTCGGCAACCTCGTCCCCCGAGACATCGCCTCCCGCGCCGCGAAGAACGTCTGCGACGAGGGCAGGGGCGTCGGACCCGGCGGCCAGGGCGTCTACCTGGACTTCGCCGATGCCATCGCCCGGATGGGCCGCGCCGCCGTCGAGGCCAAGTACGGCAACCTCTTCGACATGTACGCGCGGATCACCGCGGAGAACCCGTACGAGGTCCCCATGCGGATCTACCCCGCCGTGCACTACACGATGGGCGGACTCTGGGTCGACTACGACCTCCAGACCACCGTCCCCGGCCTCTTCGCCATCGGCGAGGCCAACTTCTCCGACCACGGCGCCAACCGGCTCGGCGCCTCCGCCCTCATGCAGGGCCTCGCCGACGGCTACTTCGTCCTGCCCGCCACCATCAACGACTACCTCGCCCGCCACCCGAAGTCCGAACCCGTCACCGACGCCCACCCGGCCGTCCGCGAGGCGCTGGCCGAGACCGAGGACCGGCTGAACCTCCTCCTCGCCGTCGACGGCGACCGCACCCCCGACTCCTTCCACCGCGAACTCGGCGAGGTCATGTGGGAGTTCTGCGGCATGGCCCGCACCACCGAGGGACTGCGCACCGCGCTCCGCCGCATCCCCGAGATCCGCGAGGAGTTCTGGCGCCGCATCAAGGTCCCCGGCAGCGGCGAGGAGTTCAACCAGTCGCTGGAGAAGGCCAACCGGATCGTCGACTACCTCGAACTCGCCGAGCTGATGTGCCTCGACGCCCTGAACCGCGAGGAGTCCTGCGGCGGCCACTTCCGCGAGGAGTCCCAGACCCCGGACGGCGAGGCCGCCCGCCACGACGAGGAGTTCTCGTACGCGGCCGCCTGGGAGTTCACCCCGGACGCCCCCGTCCTCCACAAGGAGGAGCTGTCCTTCGAGTACGTCCACCCCACCCAGCGGAGCTACGCATGAAGCTCAACCTGCGCGTCTGGCGCCAGAAGAACACCGTCGCCGAAGGCGCCATGGTCACCTACGAGGTGGACGGCGTCTCCCCGGACATGTCCTTCCTGGAGATGCTCGACACCCTCAACGAGGACCTCATCCTGCGCGGCGAGGACCCCGTCGCCTTCGACCACGACTGCCGCGAGGGCATCTGCGGCGCGTGCAGCCTCGTCATCGACGGCGACGCCCACGGCCCCGAGCGGACCACCACCTGCCAGCTCCACATGCGCTCCTTCCACGACGGCGACACCATCGACGTCGAGCCGTGGCGCGCCTCCGCCTTCCCGGTCGTCAAGGACCTCGTCGTCGACCGCACCGCCTTCGACCGGATCATCCAGGCCGGCGGCTACGTCACCGCCCCCACCGGCGCCGCGCCCGAGGCCCACGCGACCGCCGTGCCGAAGGCGGCGGCGGACTCCGCCTTCGAGCACGCCGAGTGCATCGGCTGCGGCGCCTGCGTCGCCGCCTGCCCCAACGGCTCGGCGATGCTCTTCACCTCCGCCAAGATCAACCACCTGAACGTGCTGCCCCAGGGCGCGCCCGAGCGCGAGACCCGGGTCCTCGACATGGTCGCCCAGATGGACGCCGAGGGCTTCGGCGGCTGCACCCTCACCGGCGAGTGCGCCACCGCCTGCCCGAAGGGCATCCCGCTGCCGTCGATCACCGCCATGAACAAGGAGTGGCTGCGGGCCCGGCGCAAGGTGAAGTGAGAAATTCTCCGTACGCCGGGAACAAAGCGCCGGCCCGGGGCGTTCTCCCCGGGCCGACGCCAACCCGACCGAGGAGAGCCTTGCCCGACGCGCCGACCACCGCCGTTCCCACCGACGCCGACCGCGACCCGTTCCCGCTGCCCCCGCTCACCGACCAGGCCGAGCGGCTGATCGAGCTGGGCGTGCCCGCCCTCACCGGCATCGACGCCGGTGAGCTGCGCGCCTACGCCGAGAAGGCCGCCGCCGACGCCCCGGCCGGGGCGCTGCTCGCCGTCCACCCGGACGCCGCGCCCGCCTCCGTCCTCGGCCCGCTGCTCCGCCTCGCGGACAAGCCCGGATTCATCGTGGTCGACATGACCGACGTGGACAGCTTCACCCCGCAGGGCGTGGAGCTGCCCGACGGGCCCTTCTACCTGGTCCACGGCGTGGACCGGGGCGACCACATGAGCAACTGGAGCCCCGAGGAGGCCCTGCCGGCGCTCGGCGGGGCCGGGCGGACGCCGCTCGTCCTCACCGAGGGCATCCACTGGCTGCTCCAGCGGCCCGACGTCCTGGAGCGCAACCAGTGCTTCATGACGATCGGTTCGCGCCTGCGCAAGCCCAACGGCAGCTTCGACGCCCGCACCCCGGCGATCTGGATCAGCAACGGCACGGGGCGGGACGGCAAGGAGCGCAAGGGCGCGCCCAAGGTCGGCTGGTGCTGGTGGAACAACCGGCACACCTGGCTCGGCTTCGGCTCGACCACCGGCCGGAACGGCTAGCCAGGGCCGCGTACGGTCCCCAGGGCCCGGGCCAGATACGGCGCGGTGCGGCTCTCCGCCGCCCGCGCCACCCGGGCCGGGGGGCCCTCGGCGACGATCCGGCCGCCGGCCTCGCCGCCGCCGGGGCCGAGGTCGACCACCCAGTCCGCCCCGGCCGCCACGTCCATGTCGTGCTCGACGACGACCACCGTGTGCCCGCCGTCCACCAGGCCGCGCAACTGGCGGACCAGGACCTCGACATCGGCCGGGTGCAGGCCGGTGGTCGGCTCGTCGAGGACGTACAGGGTGTGCGCGCGGCGCGGGCGCTGGAGTTCGGAGGCGAGCTTGATGCGCTGGGCCTCGCCGCCGGACAGTTCGGTGGCGGGCTGGCCGAGCCGCAGATAGCCGAGGCCGACGTCGAGGAGGGTGGTCAGGCTGCGGGCCGCGGCGGGGACGTCCGCGAAGAAATCTGCCGCCGACTCCACGGTCAGATCGAGGACTTCGGAGATCGTCAGGCCGCGCAGCCGCACCTGGAGGGTCTCGGGGTTGTACCGGGCGCCGTGGCAGTCCGGGCAGGGCGCGTACGTGCTCGGCAGGAACAGCAGCTCCACCGAGACGAACCCCTCGCCCTGGCAGGTCTCGCAGCGGCCCCCGGGCACGTTGAACGAGAAGCGTCCGACCTTGTAGCCGCGGGCCCGGGCCTCCTCGGTCTCCGCGAAGAGCTTGCGCACGACGTCGAACAGGCCGGTGTACGTGGCCAGGTTGGAGCGCGGGGTGCGGCCGATCGGCTTCTGATCCACCGTCACCGTCCTTCCCTCGCCGTCGCCTTCCCCTTCTCTGGTGAGCGCGCCGACGAGGGTTGACTTGCCCGAGCCCGAGACGCCGGTGACGGCGGTGAGGGCGCCCCTCGGGAAGGCGGCGTCCACGCCGTGGAGGTTGTGCCGGGTGACGGGCCCGGTGCGCAGCCACCGCTCCGGGGCGAACTCGGGCCGTACGGGCACGGGGGCGCGGTCGAAGAGGAAGCGGCGGGTGGCCGACTCCGCCACCTGGGCGAGGAGTTCGGGCGGTCCGCTGTGCAGGACGCGGCCGCCGTGCTCCCCGGCGTGCGGGCCGACGTCGACGAGCCAGTCGGCGTGCCGGACGACGTCGAGGTGGTGCTCGACGACGAAGACCGTGTTGCCGGCCGCCTTCAGCCGGTCGAGGACCACGAGGAGGGCCTCGGTGTCGGCCGGGTGCAGTCCGGCGGACGGCTCGTCGAGCACGTACACGACGCCGAAGAGTCCGGCGCGGAGCTGGGTGGCGAGCCGCAGCCGCTGGAGCTCCCCGCTGGACAGGGTGGGGGTCGTGCGGTCCAGGCCCAGGTAGCCGAGGCCGAGTTCGGTGACCGTGGCGATCCGGGCCAGCAGGTCCTCGGCGAGGACCCGGGCGGTCTCCGGGCCGCCGGGCGCGGCGGCCGGGGCCAGCACCTCGGCCAGGGCCGTCAGGGGCAGCGCCGCCAGCTCGGCGATGGTCCGGCCGGCGAACGTGACGGCCATCGCCTCGGGGCGCAGCCGGCTGCCGCCGCACACCGGGCAGGGGGCGCTGGTGAGGAAGCGTTCCGCCCGGGCCCGCAGCGCGGTGCTCTTCGACTCGGAGTAGGTGCGCAGGACGAGCCGCCGCGCGCCGGTGTACGTGCCCTGGTAGGGGCGCTGGATCCGGCCGGCCTCGCGGACCGGGTGCACGGTGACGACGGGCTGCTCGTCGGTGAAGAGGATCCACTCCCGGTCCTTCGGATCCAGCTCGCGCCAGGGCCGGTCGACGTCGTGGCCGAGGGCGTCGAGGACGTCCCGGAGGTTCTTGCCCTGCCAGGCGCCGGGCCAGGACGCGACGGCGCCCTCCCGGATGGACAGGCCGGGGTCGGGGACGAGCAGCTCCTCGCTGGTCTCGTGGATCCGGCCCAGGCCGTGGCAGGAGGGGCAGGCGCCGGCCGCCGTGTTGGGGGAGAAGGCGTCGGAGTCGAGGCGGGGCGCCCCGGCCGGGTAGTCGCCGGCGCGGGAGTAGAGCATCCGCAGCGAGTTCGACAGCGTGGTGACCGTGCCGACGGAGGAGCGGGCGCTCGGGGCGGCGCGGCGCTGTTCGAGCGAGACGGCCGGGGGCAGTCCGGTGATCTCGCGGACCTTCGGCGCGCCGACCTGGTGGATGAGCCGGCGGGCGTAGGGCGCGACGGACTCGAAGTAGCGGCGCTGGGCCTCGGCGTAGACGGTGCCGAAGGCGAGGGAGGACTTCCCGGAGCCGGAGACGCCGGTGAAGACGGTGAGGGTGTCGCGGGGGATGTCGACGTCCACGTCCCGGAGGTTGTGTTCGCGGGCGCCGCGGACACGGACGTACGGGTCATGACCGGAGACGTGCGGGTCATGGCCGGAGACCTGCGGGTCATGACTGGATACTGGATCCTGCATTCGGAGATTTTATCCAATATCCCCTTCGCTGCCCGTCCGGGGCGCACCCCCGGACGGGCGGCGGCGGACGGGCGGCGAAGGCCCCCGGTCAGGACAGGACGTGCGCCGGGACCTCTATCGCGCGCTTGAGGATCTTGCCGGTCGCGCCCTTCGGCAGGGCGTCGGCGGTCCAGACGACGCGCGGGTACTTGAAGGCGGCGACCTGGGCGCGGACGAACTCGCGCAGCTCGTCCGGGGTGGCCTCCGCGCCGGCCCGGAGGACCACGGCGGCGGCCACCTCCTCGCCGTGCGTGGGGTGCGGCACGCCGATCACGGCCGCCTCGGCGACGGCGGGGTGCTGGTACAGCACCTCCTCCACCTCCCGGGGGTAGACGTTGAACCCGCCCCGCAGGATGACGTCCTTGCTCCGGTCCACGATGCGGAAGTCGCCCACGGCGTCCCGCGTCCCGAGGTCCCCGGTGTGCAGCCAGCCGTCCCGGACCGCCGCCGCGGTGGCCTCGGGCCGCCGCCAGTAGCCCTTCATCACGTTGTGCCCCCGGATGACGATCTCGCCGATCTCGCCGTCCGGCACCTCCGCGCCCTCCTTGTCGACCACCCGCATCTCCACCCCGTCGATGGGACAGCCGATGGTGCCCGGCACGCGCGGCCGGTCGCTGCGGTTGATGCAGGCCAGCGGCGAGGACTCGGAGAGGCCGTAGCCCTCCAGGACGGCGCACCCGAAGTCCGCCTGGAAGCCGTTCAGCACCTCCACGGGCAGGGGCGAGCCGCCGCTCACGCACACCCGCAGTGACGACACGTCGTGCGCGGCCCGGTCCTCCAGGCCCAGCATCAGCGTGTACATGGTCGGCACGCCCAGGAAGACCGTCACCCGGTCCTGCTCGATCACCGACAGGGCGCGGGCCGGGTCGAAGCGCGGCAGCAGGGTGAGGCAGGCACCGACGGCCACGGCGCAGTTGAGGCCGACGACCTGGCCGAAGGAGTGGAACAGCGGCAGCCCGCCGAAGGTGACGTCGTCCGGGCCGAGCCCCAGCACCTTGACGGCCTCGTCGATGTTGCGGCGCACATTGGTGTGGGTGAGCTCGGCGCCCTTCGGCTGTCCCGTCGTCCCGGAGGTGTAGAGGATCACCGCCGTGTCCTCGGCCGTCCGGTCCGTGGTGAAGGCGCCCGGCTCGTGGCCCCGCAGCAGTTCGGTGAAGGCCGCCGGGTCCACCCCGAGGTGGCGGGTGCCCGCGCGCCGCGCCCCCTCCGCCGCCTCCCGGGAGCCCTCGTGCCAGGTGAACAGGAGGGTCGCCCCGGCGTCCTTCAGGCAGTGCTCCACCTCGCCGGCCTTGAGCAGCGGGTTCATCGGGACGACGATGCCGCCCGCGCGCAGGATGCCGTAATACAGCACGGCGAACACGGGGACGTTCGGCAGGAGGAGGGCGACGCGGTCGCCCGGCTCCAGGCCGAGCGAGCGCAGATAGGCGGCGGCGCGCGCGCTCAGCCCGTCGAGCGCGGCGAAGCTCAGCTCCTCGTCGTCGAGCCGGACGGCCGGCCGGTCCGGGAACAGCGCCGCGGTGGCGGGCAGGATCGCGGCCAGGTTGCCCTGGGCGGAGGCGGGGACGGCAGCGGTCATGGGTATCTCCCGGTGGTGGAGGGGCACGGGGCGCCGGCTCAGCGGACGGAGAACAGCAGGGTGGCCGTGGAGGCCAGCCGGGCGCCGGGGTCGAGGAGGTCGACCCGGACCTCGGCGTTGCGCTTGGCATGCTTGAGGAGGTGGGCCCGCGCGGTGAGGACACCGGGCGCGGGAGCGTCCAGATAGCTCAGGCTCGCGGACCGCAGCCTGATCGAACTCGCCGGACCCATGCGGTACTTGAGCAGCGCGTAGCCCGCCAGGTCGGCGAGCTGGAGCTGGTCGGGGCCGGAGACCGTGCCGCCCGGCCCGCGCCGCAGGAAGGCGGAGTCGACCGCCAGGGCCAGCGCGTCGGCGGAGACCGTGGTGACCCGGTGGTGCGGCCCGTGTTCGGGGAACTCGCCCCACATCAGCGCGTTCAGCTCGTCGACGGTCACCCCGCCTCCCCGGAACCGGACCCGGCCGTCACCGTGACCGCCGAGACCAGCAGCCCGTCGCGGGCCGCCCACCGGCCGTACAGCTCACCGGGGAGCGCGCTGCCCGCCGTGGGCCGCGCGATCCGGGCGCGGAAGCCGCCGGTGGCCGCGGACCAGGGTGGGTCCATGGTCACCGTGACGTCCTCGAAGCCCAGCCAGGACCCCATCACGGGGTACCACGCCTTGTAGACGGACTCCTTGGCGCTGAACAGCAGCCGGTCCCAGCGGACCTCCGGGTGCCGGGCGGCGTACGCGGACAGCCACTCCCGCTCGGCGCCGGAGGAGACGACCGGCAGCACGTCGGAGGGGAGCGGGCCGTTCGGCTCGGCGTCGATGCCCAGGGTCAGGACGTCCCGGTCGTGGGCGACCGCCGCCGCCCGGTATCCGGCGCAGTGGGTGATGCTGCCGACCGTCCCGGACGGCCACAGCGGCTCCCTCCGCTCGCCCCGGAGCAGCGGACCGGCGGGCAGCCCGAGGGTGGCGAGGGCGCGCCGGGCGCAGAGCCGGGCGGTGCCGAACTCGCTCCGCCTGCCCTGCCGGGCCGTGGCGACGAGGAGTTCCTCCTCGGGGAAGAGCGGGGCCGGTTCCCGGTCGTCGTACGCCTCGGAGCAGGCGACTCCGTCCGGCAGCAGGGTCTCCAGCATCAGGCGTCCCCTCCGGCCGGCGCCGGGTCCTTGCGGGCCTGGACGCGCGCGAGGGCGGCCGACACCGCCAGCATCGTCAGGCACACCCCGAGGGTGAGGCGGGTCCCGCCGGTGACGCCGAGCGCCGAGATCACCGCGCCGAAGACGGCCACGCCGAGCAGTCCGCCGACCTGGCGCATGACGCCGAGGAGCCCGCCGGCGGCGCCCGCGTGCGCCGGGTCGACCGCCTCCAGGAGCGCCGTGGTCATGGGCGGCGACGTCGCTCCCGCGCCCAGCCCGATCGGCAGGAAGAACAGCAGGACCAGGACCGGCGGCGCGCCGGGCCCGGCCACGAGCAGCGCCAGACAGCCGAGGGCTTCGAGGCCCTGGGACAGCGCCAGGATCCGCCAGGTGCCCAGCCGCGTCATCAGCTTCCCGGCGACCAGGTTGCCGACCAGGGTGAGGGCGGTCAGCGGGACGAACATCAGCCCCGTGACGAGCGGCCCGTGGTCCTGGAACTGCTGGAAGTACACGGTGAAGACGAAGACGATGCCGAAGAACGACGCGTTCATCACGAAGCCGGTGCCCACCGCCGTCAGCGCCCGCGCCGAGCGGACGAGCGTCGCGGGGACCACCGGGTGCGGCGCCCGCCGCTCGGCGAGGACGAAAGCGGCGGCGGCGAGCGCGAAGACGGCGAGCGCCCAGCGGCTGAGCGGCCCGTCCTCCACGATGGCGTACGTCAGCGAGGCCAGGCCGAGCGCGGCGGCCGCCTGCCCCGCGAGGTCGAGCGGCGCCGGGCGGGGCGTCGACGCCGGAGCCCGGCGCAGCGCCAGACCGAGGGCGCACAGGGGGACGTTGACCCAGAAGATCGCCTGCCAGCCGAGCCCGCTGGTCAGGACGCCGCCGACCACCGGCCCCGCGGAGACGGCGACGCCGCCGCTCATCGCCCAGAGCGTGATCCGGCGGGCGCGGGCCGCCGCGTCCGGCGCCGACTCCCGTACGAGGGCCAGCGAGGACGGCAGGATCAGCGCCGCGCCCAGCCCCTGGACCGCCCGGGCCGCGACCAGCCACGGCAGCGACGGGGCGAGCGCGCAGGCCACGGAGGCGGCGGCGAACAGGGCGAGACCGCCGCCGAGGGCCCGGACCGCGCCGATCCGGTCGGAGACCGCTCCCGAGGTCAGCAGCGAGGCGGCGAAGACCAGCACATAGGCGTTGACGACCCACTGGATGCCGCTGATGCCGCCGCCGACCGTCTCGCCGATCACCGGCGCGGCCACGTTGACCACGGTGCTGTCCAGCATGATCAGGAAGAAGCCCAGACAGGCGGGCGCGACCGCGAGGACGGAGCCGTACGGACGTCCCCCGTCCGGTTCGTCTACCGCGCGGAAGGCTGAGCTGCCACGACCTGGGACGCCCATGCGGTGATCCTCTCGATCAGTCCGTGGTGGTGCCGGATCCAGCGGAAGTGGTCCAGGGGACGCCCCTCCGCGTCGTCGCGGCCGTAGTGCCACCGGGTGACGGCGGCCTCCGGCATCTTGGCGCACAGATGGTCCACGGCGGCGGGCGGCGCGAGCGCGTCGCCCGCGACGTCCACCGCGAGCACCGGCAGCGTCACCCGCCCCAGGGCCCGTTCGTACGCCTCCGCCGCGCCGGGCACCTCGTAGCGGCCGGTACGGACCTGCCGGGCCCAGTCCCGGATCAGCCGGGCCGCCTCCCGCCCGGCGAAGCCCAGCCGTTCGCCCGGCCAGTGGCCGAGGAGCGCCGCCACCGCCGCGTACACCTGGCTGAGCAGGAGCCGGCGCGGACCGGCGACGGGGCCGAAGCAGCGGTACCAGGCCGAGCCGGAGGCGACCAGCACCACGCCCGCGAGCCGCGGCCGCAGCAGCCCGCAGTGGATCAGCCCGAGCTGGCCGCCCAGGCTGTGGCCGAGCAGCAGGACGGGCGCCTCGGGGAACGCGGTGGCGGTCTCGCGCAGGACGGCGCCGATGTCCTCCTCGACGATCTCCCGGTAGCCGAACCGGACTCCGCGCGTGGGCACGGGCCGGCTCTCGCCGTGCCCGCGCAGGTCGGTGGTGACCACGGTCATCCCCGCGCGGTGCAGCGCCCGTACGAGCGGCGTGTAGTTCCGTGCGGACATGCCCATCGCGGGCAGCACCACCATCACGGGCGCGGCGGGATCGTCCTGGGCGAGGGCGCGCACCGTGAACGTCGTGGACCCCGCGGTGGTGATCCGGGCGAGCACGGGGACGCGGGAGCCCTTCACGCGCCCTCCAGGCGCCAGCCGACCACTCCGGCGCCCCAGGTGATGCCGGCCCCGAAGGCGGCCACCCCGAGCAGTCCGGACGGGCCGAGCCGGCCCTCCTCGCGCGCGTGCGCCAGCGCGATCGGGATGGAGGCGGAGGAGGTGTTGGCCACCCGGTGCACGTTGAGGAAGAGCCGGTCCTCGGGGAAGCCGATCTCCTTGGCGACGGCGTGGATGATCCGGGCGTTCGCCTGGTGCGGGATGAACAGGTCCAGGTCGTCGCCGGTCAGTTCCTGGAGGGCCAGCACCTGGCGGGTGGCCTCGCTCATCCGCGCGACCGCGTGGACGAAGATCTCCCGGCCGTCCATCCGCAGCACCCGGTCGTGCCGGTCCGCGTAGAGCGCCGGGATGAGGTCGCCGTCGGAGCCGAGGACGAACCGGGGGGCCGGCGCGTCCGGCACGTCGGCCAGCAGCACCGCCCCGGCGCCGTCGCCGAGCAGGACCGCGGTGGAGCGGTCGTCCCGGTCGGCGATCCGGGTCAGCGCCTCGGCGCCGCAGACCAGTACGGACCCGGCGCGGCCCGACTCGATCAGGGCGGTCGCGTGGTCCAGCGCGTAGACGAACCCGGCGCAGGCGGCGTGCAGGTCGAACGCGGCGGCGTGGGGCATCCCGAGCCGCGAGGCCACCTCGACCGCGAGCCCGGGGGTGACCCGGTCCGGGGTGGTGGTGGCGACGATCAGCCGGGGGACGTCGCCGGGCTCCCGCCCGGCGGTCCGCAGGGCCTCGCGGCAGGCGTCCAGGGCGAGGTCGGCGAGGTGCCCGTCCTCGGCCATGAAGCGGCGCTCCTTGATGCCGGTCCGCCGGGTGATCCACGCGTCCGAGGTGTCGAGGTGGGTGAAGTGGCTGTTGGGCACCACGCGCTCGGGCAGCGCGGCACCGATGCCGACGATCGCGACGGTCATCGCTGGGCCTCCTGTGTCGGTCCCGCGGCCCCCGGGACCGCTCGGGGATTCCCCAGATGGACGGCGTGCATCCCGCCGTCGGCGTGCAGGATCTCCCCGGTGACGGTGGCGGAGAGGTCCGACAGCAGGAACAGCACCGGTCCGGTGAGCCGGGCGACGTCCGCCCGGTCCCAGCCGAGCGGCGCCTCGTCCTCCCAGCGGTCCGCGATCCGGTCGAAGGTGCTGATGCCGCACCCGGCGACGGTCTCCACCGGGCCGGCGGCGACGAGGTTGACGCGGATCCCCGACGAGCCGAGGTAGAGGGCGAGGTAGCGGCAGACCGAGCCCAGCGCCGCCTTGCTGACGCCCATCCAGTCGTAACCGGGCCAGGCCGCCGAGGAGTCGAAGTCGAGGCCGACGATGCTTCCCGTCCCCGGCCCCGTCGCCTTGGCGAGCAGGGGCGCGAGGGCCGTGGTCAGTGCGTGCAGCGAGTACGCGCTGGTGCGGAAGGCGAAGGTGGCGCTCTCGGCGTCGGCGGTGAGGAAGTTGCCGCTGATGGCGCTCTGCGGAGCCGCCGCGACGGCGTGGAGCACCCCGTCGAGCGAGCCCCACCGCCGCTCCAGCTCCCCGGACAGGAGCGTGAAGTCCTCGGGCCGGGTCACGTCGAGCTCCAGCACCTCGGTCGGGGCGGGCAGCGACGCGGCCGCCGCCTCGGTGATCCGCCGGGACCGGCCGAAGCCGGTCAGCAGGACCTCCGCCCCGGCCCTCTGGAGCGCCGCGGCGGTGTGCCAGGCGATGGAGTCCTCGTTGAGGACCCCGGTGACGAGATAGCGGCGTCCCGTGAAGTCGAGCATCAGTCCCTGCCTTTCCGCGCGCCGGGGGAGGCGAGCACGAGCGCCGCGTTGTGGCCGCCGAATCCGAACGAGGTGGAGAGGCCGAGCAGCGCCCGTCCCGGCCGGTCCACCGGCAGCCGCCGGGCCGTACGGATCAGGTCCAGCGCGCCGAGGCGCTCGTCCGGCTCGCGCAGTCCGGCCGTGGGCGGCGCGGTCGCGTGCCGGAGCGCCTGGAGCGTGGCGATGGCCTCCACCGCGCCCGCCGCGCCGAGCAGATGCCCGATCGCGGCCTTGCTCGACGAGAGCGGGACGGCGGGGAGCGCCGCGCCGAGCGCGGACCGCAGGGCCTCGCTCTCCAGCCGGTCGTTGAGGAGGGTGCCGGTGCCGTGCGCGTTGATGTAGGAGAGTTCCGCCGGTTCGGCGCCGGCCGCCGCCAGGGCGAGGGAGACGGCTGCCGCGGCGCTCCGGCCGCCGGGTTCGGGGGCGGTGAGGTGGTGGGCGTCCGAGGTCGCGCCGTAGCCGAGGACCGAGCCGAGCGGCTCGGCGCCGCGCCGGGCGGCGCCGGCGGCGGTCTCCAGGACCAGCACCCCGGCCCCCTCGCCCAGGAGGAAGCCGTCGCGGTTCCGGTCGAAGGGCACGGAGGTGCCGGTGGGGGAGAGCGCCCCGGCGTTGCGGAAGGCGGCGGCGACGAGCCGGGAGGTGGTCGACTCCGCGCCGCCGACGACGACGGCGTCCGCCGCCCCGGCGGCCAGCAGCCGCATCCCCGTGCCGACGGCCTGGGCGCCGCTGCTGCACGCGGACGTGACGCACAGCGACTCGCCGGTGAGGCCGTAGACCATCGAGAGGTGGGCGGAGGCCGCGTTGGCCATCATCGACGGCACCATGAACGGCGAGACGTACTCGTCGCCCTGCTCGGCGAGCACCCCGTGCTGCCCCTCGAAGCTCGACGTGCCACCGAGACCGCAGCCGATGACCGTGGCGACGCGCTCGGGGGCGTACGGCAGCGAGCCCGCCTTCCAGCCGGCCTGCGCCAGCGCCTCCCCGGCCGCGACGAGGGCGAGCTGGGTGAACCGGTCGGTGCGGCGGACCTGCTGGCGGGTGAGGTGGTCGCCGGGGCGGAAGTCCGCGCAGTACCCCGTGCCGTCGACCACACCGCTCTCGCCCGCCACCGCCCGCCGGTGCAGGACATCGGCACCGACGCCGAGGGGGGTGACCGCCCCGACGCCGGTGACCACCGCTGTGGTCATACGAGGCCGGCTCGCGTACAGCAGACGTCCAGGAGCTGCGCGAAGGTCTCGATGTCGTCGAAGTCCTTGGGCTTCACGGGGATGTTCAGCTCCCGCTTGATGGACTGGCTCAGCTCGACCATGTCGAGCGAGTCGACCTCCAGGTCGTCGAGCGCCGCCTCGGGGACGATGTCGGAGCGGTCGACCCCGAGCTCGATCAGGGCGTCGGTGACGAAGGTGGCGATGACGGTGCGGTCGATCACGTCGGACATGTGTCTCCTCGTCGGGAACAGGAGGGGCGGGCGGTGGGCGTGCGGCGGGTCAGGACGCGACCGTGCCGGCCTTGGTGGCGTGCAGCGGGGACCAGTGCCACTGCCGCCAGTAGCTCTCGGAGATGTCCAGCCACTCCTCCAGGCGCTGCTCGCTCTGGAGGAACCGGGAGGTGCTCACCATCAGCCAGCTGTAGACGGCCTGGCTGTCGCGGCAGCCGTTGCAGTCGCCGGAGGTGCAACAGAACTGGAGCGTCTCGTAGTCGGCGCCCCACGCGGCGAAGCCGGGGATCACCGGGTTGCCGTTGGCCACCCGGTCGGCGTGCGCCGGGAGGTCCACGCTGATGCTGGGGCACACGTCGTAGCCGAAGCGGCCGCCCCAGTGGGTGGTGCCGGTGATCAGCGTGCGGATGAAGTACGGGTGGCTGACCACGGCGTGCGGGTACAGGTCCCGGACCCGCAGCGCCTCGTCCAGGATCCGGCGCTCGTTCTCGATCTGGATCGGGTTCTCGGTGCCGTGCTCGCTGTAGAAGTTGAAGGTGACGATGTTGCCGTTCTCGGCGATCCTGCGCACGGTCGGCTCGATGTGCGCCACCCCGTCCTCGGAGAGGGCGAAGATGAACATGACCCGCGGGTCGTCCTTGTAGTGGGACAGCGCGGTGTCGAACAGCCCGCTGAACTTGGAGCCGTTGACCCGGATCGCCCGCAGGTCGTCGTCGAGCGGCCCGCCGCCGAAGATGCTGACGGCGATCGCGATCTCCTCGAAGCCCTGACGGGGCATCGGGCGGAGCCCGTTGGTGGAGATGGTGATGTACGGGAGGTGCTCGACGAACGCCTCGACGCGGCGCGGCACCAGCGTGGGCTCGCCGCCGATGAGCGTCGCCTGGTTGACGCCGTCCTCCTTGAGGCGGGTCGCGAACGCGCGGATCTTGTCGAGGTCGGAGAGCTCGCTCACGGCGGTGTCGAAGCCGCCCTCGAAGTACCAGCAGCCCTTGCAGCGGATGTTGCACGCGTTGGTCAGGTGCACCTCGCAGGACCGGACGGTACGCCCGAGCCGGCGGACGCGGTGCAGGCGCTCGGCCAGGTCCGGGCGGGCCGCCAGCAGGGCGGCGGTGCGCTCCTTGGCCTCTCTGCGGGTCGGCGGTCGCTCCGTGATCGTGACGTTCGTTGCCATGGACGTGGCTCCTGTGTCGTGGGGGACCTGATGGGCAGTCACTCGGGCAGGGTCAGACCGAGCTTCTGGACGCGGGGGGTGACCTTCTCCCGCCACAGGTCGCACGCCTCGCCGTTCGTGGTCTTGCGCAGCCCGAACTTGACGGCGAGCCGGGCCCGTTCGGAGCGGGGGCTGCCGAAGATCTTCACGAACGTCGGCCAGAGCCGGTCGAGCGCCTGCTGGAGCTCCACGCGGCCCTCCTCGGTCTGCGCGAGGTTGCGGCAGACGCGGGCGCCGTGGGCGATGTGCACCTTCTCGTCGAGGATGATCGTGCGCACGGCCTCGGCCCAGGGCTTGTAGCTGCTCTCCGCGAACTCGGAGATCATGACCATCGCGGTCTCTTCGCCGATGTAGGAGAAGATGCCGCGCTCGGCCCAGGTGGTACAGGTGTGCAGGGTCTGGTCGGCGAACATGGTCCGCTCGGCCAGGGTCTGGGTCTCCATGTAGGCGGTGTCCACACCGATGTTGGCGAGCACCGCCTTGCCCAGCTTGTAGTGGTCGTACTCCTCGACCGCGCGCTCGGCGCAGACCTGGCGCTCCTCGGCGTTGGGCGCCAGCGGCAGGAAGACCTGGATGTAGTCGTCGCCTCCGGAGAGCTCTCCCTCCGTGTTCACCATGATCTGGCGGAGGGCGATCTCGCGGTACTCCTCCGGCATGGCGAGGAATTCCTCCGGCGTTCGGACAACAACCGCTTCGCCATCCAAAAGGGACATGCCCATAAGGATCTACACCTCGTTCCGAATAGGTGGTACGGGCCGGCCGGCGGTCCTCGCGGAGCCGGTTCCGAGGCCAGGACGCGGCAATCCTTCGGTCGGGATCTGCTGGCTGGCAAGTGTTGTCTCAAAGGCGGCGGTGAAATCCGGCTGTAACGATTGGCCGGGGAGAGCCCCTCGCGAAAAGGGGACATAGGGGGATCAGGTGGGGGAGTGAAGGGGGTAAACAGGACTACCGGAGTATGGAACTCCTGTTCGCATGGTGGATGCTACTCGGCGGTTACCTGCCTCCTGGTGAAGAAACTGCCGCCCGGCGGGCCGGAGGGGTGAATTCCGGCGACCGGATTCGAGAACCGCCGAAAAATTCTTCACCGTTACGTTCGGTGGTCCTCTGGCTTCGGCGTTCAGCCGAAAACAGCGCGCGCGGGGAATTCGATCTTGACTGGTAGTCGTCTCCTGGCCAGGGTATGCCCGGGTTCACCCACCGGGACTCAGTCAATTGCAGCTGTTCAAGCCAGCCGGCCCGTCCGAAAAACCACTGGTGGATTGGCGAGCCGACGCCCGTAGACGGTTTGGAGTGCCATGAACGTGATCACCCGGGACACCTTCGACCAGGAGTTCCGCGCCTTCCTGTCGACTTTCGATCTCGACGTCGATCCGGCCACCGTCACGGCCGACGACAACCTCTTCGACCAGGGAGTGCTGGATTCCTTCAGCGTCCTCAAGGTGATCGTCCTCGTGGAGCGGCTGCGCGGCGAACCCGTCGACCTGGAGAACGCCGGGATCGAGTCCTTCGCCTCGATCTCGACCATCTACGAGAGCTTCCTCGCCCGCTGATGGGCTGTCACCGCGTGAGGAGCCCTCACCGCGCCGCGCCCGAGGGGGCGGCATGAGGAGCATCGCCTTCCTCGCCCCCGACTTCCTCGCCAACCCCTGGCCCGGGTACGCCCGCTTCCGCGAGGAGCGCCCGGTCTGGTGGTCCGACGAGATCCGGATGTTCTGCGTCTTCCGCCACCGGGACATCCGCGCCTGCCTCACCGGAGCGGACTACACCGTCGAGTACCCCTTCCGGGTCAGCCGCCAGGTCTTCGGCGAGACCCTGCTCGACCTCGACGGGCCCCGCCACCAGCGGCTGCGCCGCCCGCTCGCCGGGCTCCTGCTCGGCCAGCGCGACAACGTCGGCTTCCGCGCCGCCGCCGAACAGCGGGCCCGTACGGCCGTGGCCGCGCTGTCCCCGGACGCCGTGCTCGACATGGTGGCCGGCCCCGCCCGCGCCGTACCGCTCACCGCGACCGCCGCCTTCCTCGGCATCCCCGCCGAACGGCACGACTGGCTCCTGCACACGGTGGAGTACCTCGTCGGCCATCTCGATGGCAGCAGCGGGGACTTCGCCCGCGCCTCCGCGCTCCGGGCCGAACTGGAGGCGTACCTCCTGGAGTTGATCTCCGACGGGGCGCCCGCCCGGTCCATGCTCGCGGAGGTCCACGGCTGGGTGCGCGACGGCGAGATCACGGACCGCGAGGCCGTCGGCCTCGCCACCCTCACCCTCGCCGCCGGCTTCGAGACCTCCACCGGACTGATCTCCAACACCCTGCACTGCCTCGCCCGCTTCCCCGAGCACGCGGCCCCGGCCGCCGCCGACGGCGGGCGCCTGCGGGCGTTCCTCAAGGAGACGCTCCGCTGGGAGCCACCCCAGCACGACACCGTCAGGTTCGCCCGGCGCGACACCACCCTCGCCGGCGTGCCCGTGCCGGCGGGCAGCGCCCTCAAACTCATGCTGGCCAGCGGAAACCGGGACGCCGACGTCTTCGAGCACCCCGAGGAGTTCCGGCCCGACCGGTCCACCCACGGCTCGCTGACCTTCGGACACGGATCCCACTCCTGCCTCGGCACCCACATCGCGCTCGACGTGGCCGAGGCGTTCATCGGGGCCCTGCTGGCCCGCTTCCCCGGGCTGCGCGCGGTGGACGACCCCCTGCCGCCGATCACCGGCTCGACCTTCCGCAGGCCGCGGGCGCTGCGGATGTGGCTGGGGCACGAAGGAGAGTCATGACTGTTCTCGAAGCACCCGAGGCCGGAGCCGACCGGACGCGGCGACTGGCCGAACTGTGGCGCGCGGCACTCGAGATCGACGCGGCCGAGTCCGCCGCGGGCTCCTTCTTCGAGCTCGGCGGCTACTCCCTGCTCGCGCTCTCCCTCGCCGAGGAGATCGGCCGGGAGTTCGGCGTCGCCGCGCCCCGCACCCTCGTGTTCGAGTACGACTCGCTCGACCGTCTCGCGGAGTGGCTGGAGACGGCGGCGCCGGCGGCCGGCCACGACTCAGAGGCGCCTGAGGCATCCGCGGCCCCCGCCGCCCCGGCGGCCGTACGACCCGCCACCGAGCGCTTCCCGCTCAGCCGGCTCCAGCAGGCGTACCTCATCGGCGAGCACAGCGGACTGCCCCTCTCGGGCCCCGCCGTCTTCCACGAGGAGTACGCCTCCGAGCCGATCGACGTCGCCGCCCTCCGCACCGCCCTGACCGCCCTCGCCGAGCGCCACGCCATGCTCCGCGCCCGCTTCCACGAGGACGGCACCCAGAGCGCCGGCCCCCTCGCCGGAGCCTGCCCCGTGGAGTACCGCGACCTCACCGGCCTGACGCCCGAGGACGCCGAACGGGCCCTGCGGGACAGCCTGGCCGAGCTGCGCGCCGAGCAGCCCGCGCCGGAGTCCGGCATCAACCTCCGGCTGCGGGTCCTCGACCTCGGGCCCCTCCACCGCGTCCAGGTCTGGGGCCGCCTCCTCGTCTTCGACGGCCAGTCCGGCACCGTCTTCGCCGACGAGCTGCGCACCCTGCTCGACGGCGGATCCCTGGAGCCGCTGGAGTACGACTACGCCTCCTACCGGCACGCGGTCGAGGCCGAGCGGGGCACCGAGGCCCACGCGGCGGCCCGCGCGTACTGGACCGAGCGCGCCGGCCGGCTGCCCGCCTCGCCCGTGCTGCCCCTGCGCCACACCCGGGACGCCACGGACGACGGCGCGGTCACCCGCCGCTCCTTCCTTCTGCCCGCCGAGGAGTGGGAGCGCTTCGGCGCCCACGTCCGCGCCCACGGCCTCACCCCGGCCACCGCCCTCGGCGCCGCGTTCTGCGAGATCCTGGGCCACTGGTCCAAGGACCAGCACTTCGTCCTCAACGTCATGTACGGCGAACGCCGCCCCTACCACCCCCAGGTGGACCGGGTGGTGGGCAACTTCTCCAGCACCCTCCTCCTGGAGCGCGGCCCCCGCACCCCCGGCGGCACCTTCGCCGAGCGGGCCGCCGCACTGCGCGACCGCCTCCACGAGGGCCTGGAGCACGGCATCCTCAGCGGCGTCGAGGTCCTCCGCGAGGCCAACCGCAGCTCCCGCCGCCTCGACGGCGTCGCCGCGGTCGTCTTCGCCCCCGTCCTCGGCCCCGGCACCGAGGGCGGCGTCTTCCTCGAACGGCTCGGCTGGCGCCGCGTCCACGGCGGCGTGCACACCCCTCAAGTCGCCTTCGACCACCAGGTGTTCGAGCTCTCCACCGGCCTCCTCGTCAACTGGGACACCCTCGACGGACGCTTCCCGGACGGCCTGGTCGACGAGATGTTCCGCGCCTACCGTGAGCTGCTCACCGAATTGGCCTCGTCCCCGCAGGCGTGGAAGCGTCCCTCGTTCGACCTCACCCCGCCCGGCGGCCCGGCCCCCCGGCGTACCGCCAACGCCACCCGCGCGCCCCGCACCCCCGCCACCCTCCACGGACTCTTCCGTGCGCGGCT
This sequence comes from Streptomyces sp. NPDC059201, assembly GCF_042754585.1. Taxonomy (NCBI): domain Bacteria; kingdom Bacillati; phylum Actinomycetota; class Actinomycetes; order Kitasatosporales; family Streptomycetaceae; genus Streptomyces; species Streptomyces sp. NPDC059201. The sequence goes on along the minus strand of NZ_JBHZBB010000013.1, from coordinate 144,550 downwards.
CGCCGAGGACCCCGCAAGGCCCGCCGTCCTCAGCGGCACCCACACGGTCACCTACGCCCAACTCGACGCCCACGCACGGTCCGTGGCCGACGCGCTCGCCGCCGCAGGACACGCACCGGGGGAGCCCGTCGGCGTCGTCGCGGCCAGGGACTGGCGGCAGGTCGCCGCGCTCCTCGGCGTCCTCTACCACGGCGGCGCCTACGTCCCCCTCGCCCCCGACTGGCCCGACCGGCGGCACCGCCAGGTCATCGAGCGGGCCGGCCTGCGCACCGTGCTCGCCGCCCCCGGCTTCCTCGCCGGCACGCCCGGACGCCCCACCGTGGTCGACCTCGCGGAGGCGCTCGCCCCCGCGCCCGGCGACCGGAGCGGCGAGCCCCTCCCCGTGCCCGAGGACCCGGAAGCCCTGGCGTACGTCCTCTTCACCTCGGGCACCACCGGCGAGCCGAAGGGGGTGATGATCCGCCACGAGAGCGCGGCGAACACCCTCCGCGACCTCAACCGCCGCTGCGGCGTCGGCCCCGACGACCGGCTGCTCATGGTCTCCGAGTACACCTTCGACCTCTCCGTGTACGACGTCTTCGGCGCGTTCGCGGCGGGCGCGGCCGTCATCGCCGCCGACGTCCCCCGGGGCGAGATCGGCGAGCTGTACCGCCTCGCCGAAGGGCTCGGCGCCACCGTCTGGAACAGCGTGCCCGCCTACTTCGGCCTCCTCGCCGACTACGTGCGCAGCGGCGGCCACGCCCCCCTCGGCTCCCTCCGGCACGTCCTGCTCAGCGGCGACTGGGTGCCGCTCAACGTCACGGACGACCTGGCAGGCGTCGCCCCCGGCGCCCGCTGCCTCGCCCTGGGCGGCGCCACCGAGGCGTCCGTCTGGTCCAACGCCCAGGAGATCCCGCGCGGCGGACTCCCCGCCGAGTGGAGCTCCGTGCCCTACGGGCGCCCCCTGGAGAACCAGTACTACGCCGTCCTGGACGACGAGCTCGCCGACCGGCCCGACTGGGTGCCCGGCGAGCTGTACATCGGAGGCCGGGGCCTGGCCGACGGCTACCTCAACGCGCCGGAGACCACCGCCCGGGCCTTCCTCACCCGGCCCGGCACCGGCGAACGGCTCTACCGCACCGGCGACTGGGGCCGCTACTGGCCCGACGGCACCCTGGAGTTCCTCGGCCGCGAGGACCAGCAGACCAAGGTCAACGGCTTCCGGGTCGAACTCGGCGAGATCGAGACCCACCTCCTCGCCTGCCCGGGCGTCGCCGAGGCGATCGTCCTGGCCGAGCCCTCCGCCGGCGGCAGCTCCCTCGTCGCCCACCTCGTCGCCCACCCCGGCACGGACGGGGACGAACTCACCGACCGGGCACGCCGGTTGCTGCGCGAAGCCCTCCCGCCCCAGCTCGTGCCGCGCGGCTACCGCCTGCACCCCCGGCTGCCGCTGACCGACAACGGCAAGGTCGACCGGGCCGCGCTGGCCGGGACCACCGGCTCCGCCCCGCGCTCCGCCCGCCCCGGCCGGCTGCCCGCCGCCTCCGGCGCCGGGGCCGTCGTCCTCCGGCTCTGGGCCGAACTCCTCGGCCCGGCCACCCCCGAGTCCGACTTCTTCGACCAGGGCGGTGACTCCCTCACGGCCGCCCGCATGATGAACCGGCTCGAAGCCGAGCTCGGCATCCGCCTCCCGCTCACCGCCCTGTACGAGGCGGCCACCCCCGCCGGACTCGCCGCACTCCTCGACGAGGCCGCCGAAGCCGCCGAAGTCGCAGAGACCACGCGCGCCACCGGGACCGCCACCAGCCCCCGTACCGCCGCCCTCCCCTGCCTCAGCAGGCTCTCCGCCGCCTCGGGACCGCCCCTCGTCCTGATCCACCCGGTCGGCGGCGACGTCCTCTGCTACCGCCCGCTGCTCACCCGCCTCGCCCGTACGTACACGGTGTGGGGAGTGCGCGCCCCCGGCACCCTCGGCGAACGCCCCCCGCTGGACTCCGTCACCGCGCTCGCCCGGGAGTACGCCGCCGAGCTGCGCCCCCTGTTCGCCGACGGAGCGCCGGTACGGCTCGCGGGCTGGTCCTTCGGGTCCTTCGTCGCCCACGAGACCGCCCGGCTGCTCACCACCGGCGCCGGTGCGGCGGCCCGCGCCGACGTGGTGATGCTGGACCCGTGGCTCGCCGCCCCGGACACCACCGCCGGCGAGGCGGAACTCATCCGGTCCTTCTTCTTCAACCTCTCCGGCGGCAGGGCCGGCGTCCCGGCGGAACCGCTCGCCGGGCTCACCGGCGAGGCGGCCCTCGCCCGCGCCCTGGAACTGGCCACCGCCGCCCACCCGGCGCTCGGCTCGCTGACCTCCGGCAGCCTGCGCACCCTGTACGCCCTCTACCGGGCGCACAGCGACGCGCTCGCCGGACACCGCTTCTGCTCGGCCGAGGCCGTCCGCACCCACGTCCTGGAGGCCGAGGACGGCCTGGGCGGCCCCGCCTCCCGCTACCTGCGCCCGCTGAGCACGGTGCGGGACGCGGGCGGCGCGCCGGTGGCCCACTCCGTGCACCGGGTGCCGGGCGACCACTTCTCGATCGTCGCCGAGGAGCGGGCCGACCTGGTCGCCGGACTGATCCTCGGGAGCGTGAGCGGCCGGTGACGGACCACCACTGTCAGGTCGTCGGCTTCGGCGCCGCGGCCCTGGGCATCCCGCTCGCGGCCGACCGGGCCGGGCGCCTCGGCCGGCTGTCCCGCGCGGGCCTGTGCTTCCTGGACGCGGCGCCCGACCGGGAGCGGCTGCTGGCCTCCCGCTTCCCGTACGCCATCCACTCCAATTCCCGGGCCGGCGACTTCCTCGAAGGCGTCCGGCCGGACGGGGCCCTCGGCCCGGCCCTGCGCATGCCGGCCGGCCGGGAGCTCGGCCTGTCCGCCGACGAGCCGGTCCCGCTGCGGCTGGTGGGGCGCTTCCTCAACGACGTCTCCACCGTCCTGGAGGAGCGGGTGCTGCCGCACCCGGCCGTACTGCTCGGCGCGCGGGTCGCGGAGCTCCGCCGCGAGGAGGACGGCGGCTGGACGAGCCTCGCCGCCGACGGGCGGGAGCTGGCGACCTCCGCCACGGTCGTCCTGGCCACCGGAGCGTGGGAGGACACCGCCCGCACGGCCTACGAACTCGGCGTGGCGCCCGAGCGGGTCGTCGGCTCCGCCGAACTCCTCACCGGCGCGCTCGACCGGGCCGCCACCGTGCTCCGCGGCGGTGGCCGGATCGTCGTCGTCGGCGCCTCGCACAGCGGCTTCGCCACGGTCGAACTCCTCCTGGAACGGCTCGGCCACCGCGTCACGGCCGGCGCCATCACCGTCGTCCACCGCTCGCTGGCCCTGTCGTACGACAGCATGACGCGGGTCCGCGCGGAGGGCTCCCTGCCCGGCCAGACCCTGACGGTCTGTCCGGACAGCGGCCGGGTCAACCGGTTCAGCGGGCTGCGCGGCCGCAGCCGGCAGATGTGCCAGCGCGTCATCCGGGGCCTCGAACCACGGGTCCGGCTGTGCGCCGCGGGCAGCCCGGAGGCCCGGCGCGCGGCCGCCGACTCCGCGCTCCTCGTGCACGCCACCGGCTACCGGACGGCCGAGGTGCCGCTGCGCACCGCCTCCGGCGACCCGATCCCGGTGGGGGCGCGGCGCGGCACCACCGTCGTGGACGACGGCTGCCGCGTGCTCTCCCCGGACGGCGAGCCGGTCCCCGGGGTGTACGCCCTCGGGCTCGGCTACCCCCGCACCGGTGACGACGGCGTCGGCCGGGTCGGCATCAACCTCTTCCATGGCACCGACGCGGAGCGCGTCGTCATGGGACTGACCACCGCACGCGACAACGAAAGGGCACCCTCATGGCAAGGGCGATAGGCAACACCCCGGGCTCCAGCGAGGAGCACCAGTGGACGAACAGCCTGGAGCGCGGCCGCGTCCCCGGCCCCCGGCTGCCGCAGCAGACCGTGGTGGACAGCACCGGCCCGAGCACCCGCAGCGTCCACGCCGGCACGTACGTCGACCCGATCACCGGCGCCGTCGGCACCCCGATCTTCCAGAGCAGCACCTTCGTCTTCTCCGAGGACACCTACAAGGCGTTCGACCAGGGCCACATCCGCGACGTGGCCATCTACGGCCGCTACGGCTCCCCGAACCAGTGGGCCGTCCAGGAGAAGATCGCCGCCCTTGAGAACGGCGAGAGCGCGCTGCTCTTCTCCTCCGGCATGGCGGCGATCACCACCGCCCTGCTCGCGCTGACGAACCACGGCGGACACATCGTCAGTTCCCGTGACGTGTACGGCGGTACGTATAACCTGCTGCGCGAGGACATGCACCAGCTGGGCCGCACCGTGACGTTCGTCGACCCCACGGACATCGCGGAGATCCGCGCGGCCGTCCGGGACGAGACGCAGGTGCTCTTCTTCGAGACCCTGACGAACCCGCTGCTCAAGGCCGTCCCGCTGATCGAGCTCGGCCAACTGGCCGAGGAGCTGGACCTGTTGCTCGTCATCGACAACACCTTCCTCACCCCGCTCTACGCCCGCCCGCTCGAACACGGCGCGCACATCGTCATCCACAGCTGTACGAAGTACCTCAACGGGCACAGCGACGTGACGGCCGGCGTGGCCACCGGGCCGCGCAAGTACGTGGACCGGCTGTGGAGCCAGATGCTGAAGTTCGGCGGCTCGCTCGACGCGATGATGTGCTTCCTCCTGGAGCGCGGCCTGAAGACCCTGGTGCCGCGCATGCGCGCGCACTCCGAGAACGGCAACGCCGTCGCCGCCTTCCTCGCGCAGCACCCCGCCGTGCGCAAGGTCCACCACCCCTCGCTGCCCGACTACCCCTACAAGGACCTGTTCGCCTTCAGCCCCGACGCCTGGGGCGGCATGGTCAGCTTCGAGGTCGTCTCCGGCGACGAGGGCGCCCTGCGCCTCCTCGACCGGCTCCGCCTGCCGGTGGTCGCCACCAGCCTCGGCGGCGTGGAGTCCCTCGTCAGCCTGCCGTTCAACACCTCGCACAGCGTCCTGACCGAGCGCCAGCGCCGGGAGGTCGGCATCGAGCCCGGCCTCGTCCGCTTCTCCGCCGGCATCGAGGACACCGCGGACCTGATCGCCGACCTGGACCAGGCACTGAACGGTCTGTGAGCACCCGCACCACCCCCGCAGAGACGGCGAACAGGAGAGCAGCATGCGCAACGGACTGAACATCAGCGGAGTGTCGGAACTCATCCACGAGATCCGGGAGAAGCCCGCGGAGGCACTGATCGACTTCCGGGTCACCGGACACCCCGCCCGGGACGGCGTCGCCACCCACGTGCGCACCGCCCGGCACGGCTCGGTGCGGATGGCCCGCGGCTTCCGCGTCGACCAGCTGTCCCACCGTACGCGGGCCGACGACGAGGCGGTCCCCGTCACGGGCCGGATCGACCCGCTCACCAGCCCGTACGAGTCGGCGCTCGCCGCCCTCGGCGCGTGCGCGCTGATCACCCACATCAACGGCTTCACCGGGCGCGGAGTCGCCCTCGACGAGGTCGAGCTGACCGCTCGGGCCGAGCTCTCCCTCGACGCCTCCGGGCACGCCGCGCCCGGCGCCGGCCTCACCGGGCTCGCCTGGCGCTGCACCGTGGCCTGCGGCGCCGCGGACGACGTGGTCCAGGGCGTCAACCGCCTCGTGACCGCCTTCAGCCCGAACCACCGGGTCTTCCTCGACGAGGCCGACCTCGCCCTCAGGGCGCTCGTCACCCGCGGCGACGGCAGCCAGGAGATCCTCACCCTGCCGTACGCGCCCGGCCCCGCCCCCGCCCCTTCCCCGGACGGCGACACCGCGCACCGGGCCCTCTTCGAGGTGCGGCTGCGCTGGGAGTACGGCACCGAGGTCCACGCCCGTACCTCGCTGGAGCACGACGGGACCCGCCGCGAGGCCACCTCCGTCCTCGTCGTCGACCAGTCCAAGCAGATGCTCGGCATCGGCAAGGGCCCCAACCCCCAGGAACTGCTCCTCTCCGCCGTCTGCGGCGAACTCCTCGGCCTCGTCCGCGAGGAGACCGCCCGCACCGGCACCGCGATCGGCGAGCTGCACGTCAGCAGCGGCGGCCGGCTCGACATCCGCGGCATGCAGAACGTGCTCCGCGAGGTCCCCAGCCGCTTCCACAACCTCGGCTTCGATCTGGCGCTCACCAGCGACGCCGGGGCGGACGAGCTGACCGCCCTCCTCACCGCCGCGCTCGACCGCTCCGTCCTCCTCGCCACCCTCGCCCGGCCCAACGCCATCGCCATCGAACTCGGCCGCCCGGGCGCGCCGGACACCACGTACCTCAGCGGCACCGAGGCCGCCGAGGCGTTCCGCGACGAACTGTCCCGCCAGCAGCAGGAGGCCGCCCGCGCGGCGGAGGCCGCCGCCTCCGGCGCCGAGTGACGGCCGGCGAGCCCGGCCTCTTCCACACGTATCTGCTGCGCGCGGGCCGCGACACCCCCGACGCGCCCGCCCTCGTCCACCGCGACCAGGAGTGGAGCCACGGCCTGCTCGCCGAGCGGGTGGCGGCCCTGGCCGACGTCCTGCACGGGCACGGGCTGCGCGCGGGCGAGCGGATCGCCCTGGAGTTCGGCCCGTGTCCCGAGGCGGTGGCGCTGGAGATCGCCGCCGCCTCCCTGGGGCTCGTCTTCGTCCCGATCGGGCCCGACCTGCCGGCGGAACGCAAGGCCAACATCGTGCGCAGGACCGGCCCCCGCGCGCACATCACCCCGCCCGGCCGCACCCCGCCGGACACCCCGGGGACGGCCACCGGGACGCTCACCCCCGACGGCCTCCTGGAGCTGACCGGCGCCGGGCGGCCCCCGGGGGAGCGCCACGCGCCGCGCCCCTCCGACCCGCTGTACATCGTCTTCACCTCGGGCTCCACCGGCGAACCCAAGGGCATCGTGATGAGCCACGGCGCCGTCGTCTCCTTCTACGAGGGCTTCAGCGGGTTCGGCGTACGCCCGGGAGTCCGGCTGGGCAGCGCCTCGCCGCTCCAGTTCGACTTCTCCCTGCTCGACCTCGGCCTCGCGCTCGGCGCGGGCGGCTGCCTCGTCCAGGTCCCCGCCCTGCTCCTCCAGCAGCCCCAGGGCCTCGCCGCCCACCTCCGGCGCCACCGCGTCGAGCAGATGAACGGCGTGCCCTCCATCTGGCGCGGCGTCCTCGACGCCGGGGAGGCCGGCCTGCTCGCCGACACCCCGCTCGACACGATCCTGTACGCCGGCGAGGGCTTCCCCCTGCACGGCCTCCAGGAACTGCGCCGCGCGCTGCCCGGGGCGCGGCTCATCAACGGCTTCGGCCACTCCGAGTCGATCGCCTGCGCCTGGAAGGTCCTCCCCGGGGCCGTCCCCCACCGCGAGGGCCGCGTGCCCTTCGGCACCCGCGCCATCGACGGCATGCGGATGTACCTCGTCCGCGCCGACGGCACCCCGGAGGACCGGCCCGGCGAGGTCGCCGAGCTGTACATCGAGGGCGACGCGCTCTTCGACGGCTACTGGCAGGACCCGGAGACCACCGCGGCGGCGCTCGTACCGAGCCCCCTGGGCACCGGCCGGCTCGCCTTCCGCTCCGGAGACCTCGCCTCCCGCGACGAGCACGGCGAGTTCTACTTCCACGCGCGCAAGGACAGCCAGGTCAAGATCCGCGGCAACCGCGTCGAACTGGAGGAGATCGACGCCTGCCTGCTGGGGCACCCCGCCGTCGACCTCTCCGCGACCATCGTCAGCGGAAGCGGTAGCGGCGGATCGATCGTCACCTTCGTCCGCCCCAGCGCAGCCGCGCCCGACGGACTCGCCGACGCTGGACTCGCCGACGAACTGCGCCGGCACGCCGTGCGGCACCTGCCCCGGTACATGGTGCCCAGCAGGTTCCGCGTCGTCGATGAGATCCCCCTGACCAGCAACGGAAAGACGGACCGCCACGAGATGGCACGACGTTGGGAGGGCAGATGACCGCCGTCCACCTGAGCGGACTCAGCCGCCGGCACGGCACCTGGCACGACCTGGACCGGCTCGTCGACACCGGGGCGGCCGACGCCCCGGCCGTCACCCGGCTGCGCCGAGGAGGGCTCGCCCGGTACGCCGTCCACGAGGGCCCGCCCAGCGGCCTCTACGCCGACTGCCTCGCCGAGACCCTCGACCGCACCGGACTCGCGCCCTCCGAGGTCCACGCGGTGCTGTTCTTCTCCTCCACCTTCTCCGCCTACGAGGACCACGCCGACCTCGCCGCGCTCTGCGCCCGGTTCGGGATCCGCGACGCCTTCCCCCTCGGCATGTACCTGGGCCAGTGCACCAACTTCTCCTCCGCCCTCACCGTCGCCCAGGGACTCGTCGCCACCCAGGACGTCGACAACGTGCTGCTGCTGGGCGTCGACGTCCTCGACGACGGACGCGCCGCCCGCGTCCTCCCCGGCGACGTCTCCGTCTTCAGCGACACCGCCGTCTGCTGCCTCGTCTCGCGCGGAAGGACCGACGGGTACGTGGTCGAGCGCGTCGAGCACCGCTACCGGCCCGAACTCCACGCCCTCCACCCGCAGCGCGACCTGCTGCCCTACATCGACGGCTTCACCGGAGCCCTCTCGGGAGCCGTCGAGAAGCTCGCCAAGACGACCGGGCGCGCCACCGGCGACTACACGAAGCTCGTCCTGGCCAACCACGCCCGGCCCGTGCTCCGCAACTTCGCCGCCACCCTCGGCATCCCCTTCGACCGGGTCCCGACCGACGGCATCGGCACGCTCGGGCACTGCTTCGCCTACGACCAGCTGATCACCCTCAGCGAGCTCGCCGAACGGGGGGAGACCGCGCCGGGCGACGCCCTCCTCGCCATCGGCGTCGGCGCCAACTACTTCTACAGCGCCACCTCCTTCCTCCGCTGCGAGGCATGACCATGACCAGCACCCCCTCACAGGCCGGCAGCACCGGCATCGGCCTCGGCGGGCTCGGCTACGCCATCGGCGACTCCCTCCCGATCGAGAAGGCGGTCCCGGAGGACACCCCCGCCGAGCTGCTCGACAAGCTGCGCGCCCACGGCTTCGTCCACTGCTCGGTCGCCCAGGAGACACCGGCCGGCCTCGCGGCCCGCTCCGTCGCCGAGTCCCTCGCCGTCTCCGGCGTCGACCCGGCCCGCGTCGACGCCGTGCTCTACGGCACGTGCAGCTACTGGGGCGAGGGGCAGCCCCCGCCCGGCGACCCGGCCGCCCTGACCCGCACCCTCGCCCGCGTCGTCCTCGAACCCCTCGGCCTCGGGCACGCCGTCCTCTCCCTGGTGGGGCTCGCCGAGTCCGGCAACACCGGCTCGGTCCTCCGGCTCGCCCAGGCCCTGGTCGCCGCCGGGGTCCACCGCACGGTGCTGTGCGTGAGCAGCGACGCCGTGCCGCCCCTGCCCGGCGAGTACCGCGCGATGCCCAACGCGGTCACCGTCAACGGCGACGGCGCCGCCTCCTGCCTGGTCTCCTCGGAGTTCCCGGGGGAGTTCCGCCTCGACTCCACCGTCCAGCACTCCAGCGCCGCCATGCGCGGCCTGGTCAAGGGCGAGGGGCTGCGCAAGCACCTGGAGATCGTCAAGGGCGTCCGCGCCTGCCGCGCCGCCCTCGACACGCCCCCCGGCGGCTTCGCCCGGATGGTCTCGAACCACTATTCGGCCCCAGTCCTCGCGGAGTTCGCCGCCCTGGCCGACGTGGCGCCGGAACGCCTCCACACCGCCAACATCGCCCGCCTCGGGCACTGCTTCGCGGCCGACACCCTCATCGACCTCGCCGACCTGCACCGCGAGGGCCTGATCGGGCCAGGGGAGGCCGTCCTGATGCTCACCACGGGCCCGTCCACCTGGGGCATGACGGCGGTACGCGCCCGCTGACGCCCCGTACCCGCCCTCTCGTACCTCCTCCGGTACGCCCCCGTACCCCCCTTCGTACGGCTTCCCCGCCCGCTTCCACCGACAGGAGATCACCGCGATGGAGATCACGCCGGAGTTCCTCCGCGACCCCTACCCCGTCTACCAGCGGATGCGGGAGACGGGCCGGATGCACCTGAGCTCCGCCAACACGGGGCGCACCTGGTTCCTCCCCCACCACGCCGACATCCGCACCGCGCTCCGCGACGAGAGATTCTCCGCCTCCCGCAAGGCCGGCGGCTTCGTCAACCAGTTCCCGGCCGAGGTGCGCCCCGAGTTCGCCCGCTTCAACGAGGCCATCAGCCGCTGGATCGTGCTCCACGACCAGCCCGAACACCGCCAGCTGCGCCAGCTCATGCAGCAGGGGTTCACCCGCCGGCTCATCACCACCATGGAACCCAAGATCCAGCGGGTCTGCGACGACCTCATCGACGCCTTCGTCAAGCGCGGCACCACCGAGTTCATGGCCGACTACGCCCACCCCTTCCCCGCCAAGGTGATCGCCGAGATGCTCGGCGTGAACCCGGAGGACTACCCGGCCTTCGTCCGCTGGTCGGAGGACCTGCTCAACTTCGCCGGCTCGCTGCGCCCCACCCTGGAGATGTTCCGCGCCGCGCAGGACGGCCTCCTCGCGATGATGGACTACTTCGCCCAGCTGCTCCCCGAGCGGCGGGCGAACCCCGGCGACGACCTGGTCAGCCTGCTGCTCAGCGCCGAGAGCGAGGGCGAGTGGATGACGGCCGAGCAGGTGCTCGCGAACTGCACCCAGATCATCGTCGCCGGGCACGAGACGACCCGTAACCTCGTCGCCAACGGCGTGGAGCTGCTGCTCCGCTACCCCGAACAGCGGGAGCTCCTCCAGGCGCGGCCGGAGCTGATGCCCAGCGCGGTGCGTGAGATCATGCGCTTCGAGAGCCCGCTCCAGTTCATCCGGCGGGTGGCCCGGGAGGACTTCGCGTTCGGCGGCGCCGAGGTGCGCGAGGGCGATGGGCTGGTGCTGATGCTCGGCTCGGCGAACAGGGACCCCGAGGCGTTCGAGGACCCCGACACCTTCGACCTCACCCGCAACCCCACCGGCCATCTCGCCTTCGGCTGGGGCCCGCACGTCTGCGTCGGCGCCGCGCTGGCCGAGCTGGAGGGCCAGGTGTCGTTCCGGACGCTCCTGGACCGGCTCCCCGGCCTGGCGCTGCGGGTGCCGGAGCCCGAGCGCATCCTCAACCCGATGCTGCGGGGCTTCGCCGCCCTCGACCTGGGCTTCGGGGAGTCCGCCGCGTGAGCGCCGCCGAGCCCGTGGGGACGGAGCGGGGCGGAGCGAACGGCCGCCCCTTCGCCCGGGCCGCGGCGGCCGCGGCCGAGGCGCTGGACCGCGCGGGGGTCGCGCCCGCCGACGTCGAGCTGCTGCTCGTGGCGACCGACGCCTTCCCCGCGTACGACGCCCATCCCTCCGGTGGACACGCCCTCCTCGACGGCGCGTTCAACGCGGGCGTGCTGCGGGAGTTCGACGAGGCGACCGGCCTGACCCACGCCGTACCGATCGCCCTGACACCGGCCCCCGGCGCCCCCGCGGACACCCCCGTCCGGTACGCGGAGGCGCTGCTGGCCGCGGAGGGCGGGCGGACCGCGCTGGTCGTCACGGTCCTGGGCACGTCAGCCGTCGACGCGCGGGTCCTCGTCCGCTGACCGGGGGCCGCCGGCCGTGGCGCGCTCGGCGACGGGCTCCGCGTCCCCGGACGCGGGGTTCAGCCCCCGCATCCCGAGGTGGGCACAGGCGGCGGAGGCCAGACCCGCGGCGGCGCACATCAGCCACACGCCGTCGCCGTAGTGCCGCCAGACCGCCTCCCCGAGGACCGTGCCCAGCGCCGAGCCGAGACCGAACACGGCCTGGGAGGTGCCGATGTACCGTCCCTTCACCCGCCGCGGAGCGGTCGCCGGGTAGGCGAACATCGTCGGCCCGTTGGTCATCAGACCGCTGACGAACACGACCGTGGCCAGCAGGACGACGACCGTGGACCCCGACGCCAGGCCGTAGCCCGCCATGCCGAGCGTCATCAGCACGGTCCCTCCGGCGGCGACCCGGTGCGCGGGCCGCCCCTTCACCCGGGCGGTGACCGCCAGTTCGCAGGTGATGAGGACCGTGGAGGAGAGGGCGAGGGCGATGCTGTACGTGGACGTGAGCCCGTCCGCGTCCAGCTCCAGGGGCAGCGCGACCGTGTACTGCACGTACACGATCGCCATGAGGGCCATCGCCGCCAGGTAGAGCACGAACCTGACGTCGCGGACCATGCCGCCGTAGACGCCGCGCGGGGCACCGGCTGTGTCCGGGACCGGTTCGGCCTCCCTCGCGGGGCCGGCCCCGCGAGGGAGTACGGCCAGGGCCAGGAGCGCGTAGAGCAGCGCCGTCGCGCCGTCGAACCAGAACAGCAGGTCCCAGTCGACCGTGATCAGCCAGAAGGCGATCAGCGGCCCCAGCGCCGCACCGACGTTGATCGCGATGCGGAACATGGAGAACGCCATCACCCGGTGCTCTTCCGGCATCAGGTCGCTCAGCATGGTCGAGGCGGCCGGCCGGTACGCCTGCGTGATGGCGCCCGTCAGCGCCGTCACCGCGATCAGGAGCGGCGCCTGGCCCGGCCGGCTCAGCAGCGGCACGCAGCTCACGAGCAGCGCCGAACCGGCCATGGAGGCGGCGATGGTGGTGCGCGCCCCGAGGCGGTGCGTCAGCTCCCCGCCCGCCAGCGTCCCCACCACCGCGCCCAGGCTGTACGCGCCGAGGGCGATCCCGGCGAGCGACGCCCCCAGGCCCTTGTGCACCAGGTAGAGCACCAGGAACGTCTGGAGGAAGGCCCCCATCTGGTTGAGGAGGGCGCCACCGAGGAGGTAGCGGGCCGCCAACGGCGCGGCCCTCAGTGCCGGGAGGACCTGAGGGCCCTGGTCGACCGGCGCGGACATGGGCTTCCTGCCTTTCACTCGCGGGGGAGACGACGGGCCCCAGCGGTACGGGCCTCAGCAGTACGGGCCTCAGTGGGTACGAGCGCCGGCGCGCCGGGGCTCAGCGGGACGGGCGTACCTTGACCTCGACGCGCCGTAGGGCCTCCCGGGCCCGCCGTTCGGCCTCCTCGGGCGTGGGGGCCGTGGCCATGACGACACCGGCGCGGTCCCAGGAACTGCGTACCGCGCGGGTCTCGTCGCCGGGCGCCACGGTCACCCGGCAGAAGACGACCCCCGGCAGCGCGGCGGCCTCCTCGGTGCCGTGGACGCTCTCGACCACGCCCTCGTCCACGTCCAGGAACCGGATGGCGACGGCCTGTCCGGCCCGTTCGGGGAACGGGCCCGCGGGGCCCTCGCCGAGCATCAGGGTCCAGAAACCGCGGACGAACGGCGTGCGGTAGGCCCGCTCGATCGCGTCCATGATGCCGTCCCCTGCCCAGCGCCCGGCGCACTCCACCAAGTGGGGCGTGCCGTCGCGGACGATCCACTCGCAGTGCGTGATCCCGGTGCCGAAGCCGACCGCGCGCAGCACGCGCGCGGTCGACTCGCGGAGCAGGTCGCCCACCGCGTCGGGGACGGCGGCGGGGACCAGGTGCCCGATCTCCACCGGCCGGGGCCCCGGGAAGAGGCTCTTGGCCGTGATGTTCGCGAAGACCGGGACGCCCGCGTCGACCAGCGTCTCGACGCTGTACTCGCTGCCGCGGACGTACTCCTCGACCAGCATGCGCAGCGGGACCGGTCGGTCGGGGACGTACACGCCCTCGTCCTGGAGGGCGCACTCCCGCCAGCTCTCGGCGACCTCCCCGGCGGAGTACAGGATCCTGGTGCCCACCGACGCCTGCCGGTTGGCGGGCTTGAGGATCACCGGGCCGGGGTGGGAGGCCATGAACGCGGCGACCTCCTCCGGGCCCCCGACCTCCTGGGAGGCGGGGTTCGGGACGCCGGCCGCCCGGGTCACCTTGCGCAGGAGCGCCTTGTCCCGGAAGAGCTGGACGGCGCCGAACCCCGCGCCCGGCAGGCCGTACCGCTCGGCGAGCCGGGCCGCGAACGGGGTGCCGTACTCCTGGATGGCGGCCACGGCGGCGGGCCGCGGACCGCCGTGGAGGGCGAAGAACGCGTCGGCGGCGCCGGCCGTCTGGTACTCCCACTCGACGAGCTCCGCGACCACCGGCGTACCGGCGATCGCGTCCCGGACGCCGCGCTTGCGGACGACGTCCGGTTCCTCGATCAGGATCACCGAGCGGTCCGGCCGGAACTCCGCGAGCGACTCCAGGGCCGCCGGGACGAAGCCGACGACCAGCACGGGGCGCTCCGCCCCGCTCTCCCCCCTCACGCCCGGTCCCGGGGGACCAGCCGGACCGGGAGGTGTTCGATGCCGCCGATGAGGTTGGACCGCATGCGCCGCACCTCACCGGTGGGTTCGGCGCGCGCCACCCGCTGTCTGAGCACGTCGAAGAAGGTGTTCAGCTCCGTGGTGGCGAGCGCCGAGCCGATGCAGAAGTGACTGCCGTAGGCGAAGGTGAGGTTGCGGTTCACCTCGCGCCGCCCGATGTCGAACCGCTCCGGGTCCTCGAAGACGGTCTCGTCGCGATTGCCGGACGCCAGCCACAGGGCGACCATGTCGCCCGCCCTGATCCGGCGTCCCGCCAGCTCCGTGTCCCGGGTGGCGGTGCGCAGGACGTGCATGGCGGGCGTCGTCCAGCGCAGGATCTCCTGCACCGCGGTCGGCAGCACCTCCGGCTCCTCCTGGAGCCGGCGCCACTGCTCGGGGTGCTCGATGAGCGCGAGCAGGCCGCCGATGGTGGCGTGCCGGGTGGTCTCGTTGCCGCCGGAGATCAGGCCGTTGCAGTTGAGGATGATCTCCTCCTCGGTCAGCGGCCTGCCGTCGATCCGGCCGTGCACGAGCGCGCTGATGATGTCCTCCTGCGGCTCCTTCCTGCGCAGCCGCATCAGCTCGTCGTAGTAGAGGAAGAGGTCGGTGTGGGCCGTCGCCACCCGCTGCTCCTGCTCGGGACCGTGGTCCCCGCCCACGCCGAAGGCGGTCATCGTGCGGGACAGCATGAAGTCCCAGTCGGCGCGCGGCACGCCGAGCATGTCGCAGATCACCGACAGCGGCAGCCGGGCCGCGACCTCGGTGAAGTCGACCGAGTCCTGCCCGAGGGCGGCCTCGATGACCTCGACCGAGATCGTCCGCATGGTCTCCTCCAGGCGGAGCACCATGCGCGGGGTGAAGGCCGAGCTGACGACCCGCCGGATCATGCCGTGCAGCGGCGGGTCGGTGATGACCATCATCTTGCCGGTGGCGGCGGCGGTCGCCACCGGATCGGCGTCGAGCCGCATCCCGCCCGTGGAGCTGAAGGTGCCGGCGTCGGCCAGCACCTGCGTGATCAGCTCGTACGAGAGGACGGCCCAGAAGGTCGAGCCGTCCGCCCGCCGCACCTCGCACACCGGCTCCTCGCGCCGCAGCCGGGCCAGCACCGGGCCCGCCTCGCCCCGCTGGTGGAGCAGCGGGTCGGACAGGTCCGGCACCGGCGGCCGGGCGGCCGCGGTCTCCTCCGTGACCGGGTTCACCGTCCGCCACCCCCGTCCGTGGACGCGGCGGCGAACATCGGGAGCCGGTTCCGCAGCGCGTCGAGGAGCTCCGGCAGGCGGTCCTGGAGGTAGAAGTGACCGCCGGGGAAGACGTCCACGGTCGCGCCGGCGGCGGTGAGCTCGCCCCAGCGGGCCGCCATGTCGGCCGGCGCGCCGGGGTCGGCGTCCCCGGTGAAGACCGCGACGGGCACCTCCAGCGGACCGCGCTCGGTGTACGTGTACGTCTCGCAGGCCGTGAAGTCGTCCCGCAGCACCGGCAGCACCAGTTCGAGCAGGGTCGGGTTCTCCAGGATCACCGCCGGAGTGCCCTCCAGGCCGGCGACGTGGGCCAGGAACTCCTCCTCGGGCAGGGTGTGCACCGAGCCGGCCGGGCGCACGTGCGGCGGCAGGTAGCCGGAGACGGCGAGGTGCGCGGGCGGCCGCCCGGCCGCGGTGAGCGCGTGGCTGAGGTCGTAGGCGAGCAGCGCGCCCATGCTGTGCCCGAAGAAGGCGTACGGCCGCCCGCCGGCCCGCTCCAGGAGGGGTCCGGCGAGCCGCTCGGTGAGCGCCGCGATGGACCGCTCGGCGGGCTCGGCGAGCCGCCCCTCACGGCCGGGCAGCTGTACGGGGACGATCTCGACGGCCGGGCCGAGGAGCCGCTGCCAGTCCCGGTACGCGGACGCGCCGCCGCCCCCGTGGTGCAGGCAGAACAGCAGCGGCGACGTGGCGTCGGCGGGCCCCGCGGGGTAGGGGAACCAGGCGGCGGCCGTGTCCGGGGCGCCCATCAGCGGCTCGCGAGGAACAGCCGGCCGGTGGGGAAGCCGAGCTCGACGACCTCCACCGAGCTGAAGCCGGCGGCGAGCAGCTTGTCCTGCCACTCCTGCTCGGTGAGCAGCTTCCGCTTCATGAACTGGCGGTGGTAGTAGGTGACGATGGCGCTGAAGGCCCGCTCGCGGGGGTTGCGCAGGTAGGGGACGGCGTCCGTGATGGCCATGACGCCGCCGGGGCGCAGCGCCTCGCGGCACTGGGCGAGGACCTGGTCGGCGACGTGCTCCTCCTCCGGCATCATGTCGTGGAAGACGAAGCCGGCGTGGATGACGTCGGCGCCGGCGAGCGGGCCGGGGTCCGTGGCGACGGACTGGATGGGCGCCTCGACGACGGTGAGGCGGCTGCCGACGCCCTCCTGGACGGCGGCCTTCTCGGCGGCGCGACAGGAGGCCGGGTCGAGGTCGAGCCCGACGGCGGTGGAGTCGGGGAACGCCTGGAGCACCTCGATGAGCAGGCGGCAGGTGCCCGCGCCGAGGTCCACGATGTGGCCCGGTTCGAGGCGGAAGATGGCGTCGAGCGCGGCGGGGTAGAACGCCTCGGCGCCCATCCACTGCGAGCTGATGGCGACCTGGCGGCCGTCCCGGGTGTAGGCGCCGGTGGGCTTGCCCTGGTCGGTCAGGTAGGCGCGGGCGTTCTCGATGAACGGGCGGTTCGCGTTCATCGTCCAGGACAGGTAGCCCGCCTGGTGCTGGATGCGGGCGTAGTCCGCCGCCGTACGGAACCGGGCGGAGGGTCCTTCGGTGGCCGCGTCGGGCACGGCGTCGATGATGCCGGCCGACTCCAGGGCCTCCAGGTAGCCGGCGACGCCCTCCTCGGGGAGGTCGGTGACGGCGGCGATCTCCCCGACGGTGAACTCCTCGCCCACGGTGATGGCGTCCGTGATGCCGAGCCGGTCGCCCATCTCCATCAGCGCCGCGGCGGCGGCGAGGGCGGGGGCGGGGCCACTGGCCTCGATCTCGGCGTCGAGGCTGCGCACGGTGTTCCTGTCGAATGTCACGTTCTTCGTCCTCTCTGGAGACACGCCCGAACTAGGAGAGTTCGGCGGCCAGTTCGTCGATGGTGGGGTGCAGGTAGAGGGTGCGGGCGGAGACCTCCGCGCCCAACTCCCGGCGCAGCGCGGCGATCAGCTGCGCGGCGAGCAGCGAGTGCCCGCCCAGGGCGAAGAAGTCGTCCTGGACGCCGACCGGTTCGACGCCCAGGACCTCGCCCCACAGGCCCGCAAGGCGCTCTTCGAGCGGGGTGCGGGGCAGGACCAGGGGCGTGCTCAGGCCGCGGGCGACCCGGGTGGCGGCGGGGAGGGCCTTGCGGTCGACCTTGCCGTTGCGGTTGAGCGGGAGTTCGGTCCTGAGCAGGACGGCCCAGGGGACCAGGTGGGGCGCCAGTTCGGCGCTGAGGGCCTCGCGGAGCCGGGTGCCGAGCTCCGCCGCGCCGTTCTCCGCGCCCTCCGGGGGGACGGCCCCGGGCTCGGGGAGCACGTACGCGAGGAGCCGCTTGCTCCCCGAGGCGTCGGCCTGCGGGACGACGACCGCGTCGCGCACCTCCGGGTGGCGGGTGAGTGCGGCCTCGACCTGGCCGGGTTCGACGCGGAAGCCACGGATCTTGACCTGCTGGTCGGCGCGCCCGAGGAACTCGACGAGACCGTCGGGCCGCCTGCGGACGAGATCGCCGGTGCGGTACATCACGGCGCCGGGCTCGGGCGCGTGGGGATCGGCCACGAACCGTTCGGCGGTGGCTCCCGGCCGCCCGACGTAGCCCAGGGCGAGGCCGTCGCCGGAGGTGTACAGCTCCCCGGGCTCCCCGTCGGGCACCGGGCGCAGGTCCGCGTCGAGGATCGAGATCCGGGTGCCCTTGATGGCGCGGCCGATCGGCACGGACTCGTCCGCGGCGGGCGGGGTGCGGGTGGTCCAGCAGGTGGTGAAGGAGGTGTTCTCGGTGGGCCCGTAGCCGTTGGTGAACAGCAGCTCGGGGTAGGCGGCCATGAGCCGGCGCACATGGCCGGGCGAGGCGACGTCGCCTCCGGTCAGGACGTGGCGCACGCCCTCGAAGGCGTCGAGGTGCTGGGTCACCATCTGGTGGAACAGACCGGTGGTGAGCAGCAGGACGGTGACGCCCTCCTGCTGGATCTCCTTCGCGAGCCGGTCCAGTTCGACGGTCCGGGCGGTGTGGACCACCACCCGGGCACCGTTCACCAGCGGGCCCCAGATCTCGATGGTGGAGGCGTCGAAGGCGACCGGGGCGAGTTCGAGGAAGACGTCCTCGGCGCCGATGTCGATCCAGTCCGGCGTGTAGAGGAGGCGCGCGACGGCCCGGTGGGGGACGCCGACGCCCTTGGGTTCGCCGGTGGACCCGGAGGTGTAGCTCACGTAGGCGAGCCGGTCGGGGTGGCCGGCCGGCAGGTCGGCGCCGGACTCCGGCCGCCGCTCGGGTCCGTCGGGGGACGGCATGCCGAGCACCCGGCAGTGCGGGGGAACCCGGTCGTCCCGCGGCTCCTCGGCGACGACGACCTCGACGCCCGCGTCCTCCAGGAGGTGGGCGCACCGGCCGTCGGGCTCGCCGGGGTCGACGACCAGGTAGGCGGCGCCCGCCTGGAGCACGGCGAGCAGGGTGACGACGAGCGCGGCGGAGCGGTGGGCCAGCACGCCGACGACGTCGCCGGGCTCCACCCCCCGGTCGCGCAGCTCCCGGGCGAAGTCCTCGGCCCGGGACTGGAGCCGGCCGTACGTCAGGGTCTCGGTCCCGCACACGACGGCCGGCCGGTGCGGGTGCGCGGCGGCCTGCCGGGCCACCTTCTCGTGGATGCAGAGCGGGGGTTTTCCGGGCTCGTAACCATCCAAGGCGGATGCGATCCTTTCGCTTTTCCGCGGCGCGCCGCGGATGCACGGAATTGCAGGCGGGAGGGGCGGATCTACGGCACGCCCCCAGAAGCTCTTGTCCGGATCATAGGGGCCGATGGCCGAGGAGTGTCAGTTCATTCTGGCCAAGATCCACAGCCGACCTCAGGGGTGTACATGGCCGATTTCTCGCCCGGCCGGCGCCGGTGACTCATGCGGTACATCCGTTTGTGGGGCATTCCTGCCCCGACTACCGGATCTCGGATGCCGATAATCGAATGCTTTCCTGTCCTGTTCTTTCTCTTCCCGAGGTTTCCCATGGGAAGGCAAAAAATGGAACATTTAATTCCGAGGGAGCGGTGACTGGCACGTCAGACACCTGTTGACCTGCCGTCCGGGCGCGTGCTTTGCTGATCGAAAAGACGTGTCGCGCCCCTGGTGGGCATCGAGGAGGAAAGAATGCGTTATTGCCTGCACAGCTCGATCGGCTACATATCGGACGCCATGATCGAGAGCTATGCAGAATTGCCGCTCGATCAATTCCTCAAGGAGGGCGACACATTCCGCTACCGGGCATTCGGCCGGGCCGCGATCAAGGGTGACTCGATCGAATGGCTCACCGACCTCTCCTTCTTCCAGGCCAAGAAGATCAATCACTACGCCGGCGGTTTCACCCGGCAGGCCATCCCGCTGGGCCCGGCCGCCCAGGAATTCACCGAGCGGCTGGTGCGCGACCCGCGGACGCGTGAACTCCTGAACGCCGAGGAGTTCGAGATCAACTGTCACCAGATCCGTATCGTCGCCACCGACGACGAGGTCGGCCTCCCGGTCCCCGAGGGCTTCCACCGCGACGGCTACGACCTGGTCTCCGCCACCTGCATCGCGTACGGCAACATGTCCGGCGGCATCTCCCTGGTCCGCGAGGCCAAGGTCGACGGCGTGGAGAGCGACGACGGCGACATGCTGTTCGAGCGGGTGATGACCCCCGGCGAGACCCTGTACTTCGCCGACGAGCACGTCGTCCACTACGTCACGCCCATCACCCCGAAGATCCCGGGCCGGCCCGCCTACCGGGACGTGGTCGTCACCACCTACGACGTCAGCGGACGCGGTGGCCTGGCGGACGAGGAATGCTGAACCGCTCCGCCGCCGCGCGCAACGGCGGCCGCTACCTGCTGCTGCTCGGAGCCGACATCCCCCTGCGGGAGCGGGCCGTCGTCTCGGCGCTGCGCAGCTATCCGGGCCCCGTCCTCGGCATGAGCACCACCCCGGCGGCGCCCCTGACGAACCGTTTCTTCGATCATGTGCTCAGGGCCGACTACTACGACGCCGAAGAGGCCCTCGCGGCGGTCGTGGCCTTCGAGA
Source organism: Streptomyces sp. NPDC059201 (assembly GCF_042754585.1). Classification (NCBI taxonomy): domain Bacteria; kingdom Bacillati; phylum Actinomycetota; class Actinomycetes; order Kitasatosporales; family Streptomycetaceae; genus Streptomyces; species Streptomyces sp. NPDC059201. The sequence continues at coordinate 124,079 of NZ_JBHZBB010000013.1, read as the reverse complement.
AGGAGACCGGACTGCGGCCCGACGCCGTCGTGCCGGTCATCGAGATGACCGTGCACGTGTCCGTCGCCCTCGCCCGCCACTACGACCTGCCGACGCTCTCCGAGGACTGCCTGGCCCTGGTCAGGGACAAGCACGCGATGAAGCTGGCGTTCGAGCGGGCCGGAGTGCCCTGCGCGCGGCACCGCACCTTCGCCACCCTGGACGAACTGCGGGACGCCGCCGCCGAACTCGGGCTGCCACTCGTCCTCAAGCCCCGCGACTTCGCCGGCAACGTCGGCACCGTCCTCGTCTCCTCGGCGGACGAGCTCCCCGCGGCCTTCGCCTACTGCCGCGGCGGACTCCTGGAGGTCGCCCCCACCTACGACTTCGCCGACGGCCGCTACCAGGCGGAGGAGTTCGTCGCCGCGCCCCACGAGGTCTCCGTGGAGGTCGCCCACCTCGGCGGGGAGCGGGCCGTGCTCGCCGTGACGGACAAGTCCAAGGCCGGCGCCCCCTACTTCTCCGAGATGGGCCAGCTGGTGCCCAGCGCCGAGACGCACAACGAGGCCCTGCGCCAGGTGGCGCTCGACGCGTGCGAGGCCCTGCTCATCGACCGGGGCGTCGCCCATGTGGAGGTCCTGGTCGACGGCGACCGGCTCAGCGTGGTCGAGGTCGCCGCCCGGCCCGGCGGCGACGGCATCATGGACCTCGTCGAACGGGTCTACGGCTACAGCCCGTACGACGTCCACATCGCCTCGTACCACGGCTCGGTCGACCGGCTCCCGGACTTCCCCGACACCCCGCTGGGCATCGGCGCGACGGCCTTCCTCAAGACCCCGCCCGGGACGGTCACCGAGGTCCGGCCGCTGCCCGCGACCACCGGCCGGGAGACCACCCTCCACCCCACCGCCAGGGCCGGGGACCGCTCCCGCAGCGACGGCTCCTACATGGCCCGCGCCGGGATCCTGGAGTGCTACGCGGACGGCGCCGGGCACGACCCGCGCGCCTTCCGCGCCGAGGTGGACGCCCTGGCGAGGACCCGCGCCGACCAGATCTTCACGGTGGAACCCGTACCGCCGAGCGACGAGGGAGACCCGCGATGACCAACCCGTTCGACGACGCGGACGGCACCGACGAGGCCGATGGCCGCTTCGTGGTGCTCGCGAACCACGAGGGCCGGTACTCGCTCTGGCCGGCCCGGATCGACGTCCCCCACGGCTGGACGCGGGTCTTCGGCGCCTCCGACCGCGCCTCCTGCCTCGCCCACGTCGAGGCCCACGGGAGGGACATGACCGCGGCGGCTGTCGGTGGCCGCTCCTAGGCTGGCCGTGTGACAGGAGACATCCGGCCGCTGGCCGTGTTCGACCTCGACGGCACGCTCGCCGACACCGCCCACCGGCAGCACCACCTGGAGCGCAGGCCCCGGGACTGGGACGCCTTCTTCGGCGCGGCGCCCGCCGACCCGCCGCTGGCCGAGGGCGTGGCCCTGTGCAGGTCGGCGGCCGAGGAGTGCGAGGTGGTCTATCTGACCGGGCGCCCGGAGCGCTGCCGGCGGGACACGCTGGCCTGGCTGACCGCCCAGGGACTCCCCGAGGGGCCGCTGCACATGCGGCGGCACCGCGACTTCCGGCCGGCGCGGGTGACCAAGGTGGAGATCCTGCGGCGGCTCGGCGAGGGCCGCGGGATCCGGATGCTCGTGGACGACGACGCGCTCGTCTGCGACGCCGCCGAGGCGGCCGGCTTCCGGGTCGTACGCGCCCACTGGGCCACCCCCTCCGAGGCGCTGAGGGAGGCCCAGGAACGCGACGGCCGGACCTGATCCGCCGCCCCCGGCCGCCGGCGGGCGCCGGAGCGTGCGCCCGCGTGCCGCCGTACGGGTCAGGCGGCGCCGTCGTCCAGCCGGAAGCCGACCTTGAGGCCGACCTGGTAGTGCTCGATCCGGCCGTCCACCAGGTGCCCGCGCACCTGCGTGACCTCGAACCAGTCGAGGCCGCGGAGCGTCTGCGAGGCGCGCTCGATGCCGTTGCGGATGGCCTGGTCGACGCCCTCGGTGGAGGTGCCGACGATCTCGGTGACGCGGTAGGTGTGGTTCGACATGGGGGCCGGACTCCTCTCGTACGGTCCCTCCACCGTGCCCCAGGGAGGGGCACCGCGCGACACGGCGGGAGCGGCGCCGCCCCCTTCGCCCGTTCCCGTGGGTAACGGTGCCGATTGCCCCGCCCGATCCGGGAACGAGATGGTCAAGGACTTGACCACTCGGTTGGTCCAGACCAGAATCCAGGCCACATACCCGCGCGAACAACCCGTTCGGTCCCCCCACGTCGGGTCAGCCCCCCTTGCCGCACCGCCGTGTGCTGAACCGAAGGTGACCTCCGTGAAGAACCGCTTGCTCGCATGCCCGCTGGCTGCCGCCACCGCACTCGCCCTCGCGGGCTGCGGGCTGTTGCCCGGGACCGGGGGCCAGACGCGCACGGTCGACCTGTGGCTCATGCGGGACAGCGTCAGCGAGGACTTCCTGAAGCGCTTCACCCAGGCGTACGAGGACGAGCACGACGACATCGAGCTCAACGTCACCATCCAGGACTGGACCGGCATCGGCAAGAAGGTCACCGAGGCCGTCAAGGGCGACGGCGGACCGGACCTCATCGAGGTCGGCAACACCCAGGTCGCCCAGTACGCCGACACCGGCCGGCTCTACGACCTCACCCTGGAGTCGGTCCGCGACCTCGGCAGCGAGGACTGGCTGCCCGGTCTCGCCGAGCCCGGCAGCCTCGGCGGCTCCCAGTACGGCATCCCCTGGTACGCCGCCAACCGCATCGTCATCTACAACAAGGACCTCTTCGACGAGGCCGGCGTCACCGAGCCGCCCGCCACGCGCGCGGAGTGGCTGAGCACCACCGAGAAGCTCAACCGCCAGGGCTCCCAGGGCATCTACCTGGCGGGCCAGGACTGGTACACCCTCGCCGGCTTCATCTGGGACGAGGGCGGCGAGCTCGCCGTCGACCGGGGCGGCGAGTGGACCGGCGCCCTCGACAGCCCCGAGGCCCTGCGCGGCATGGACTTCTACAAGGAGCTCCAGTCCCTGGGCTCCGGCCCCAAGAACGCCGACGAGCAGAACCCGCCGCAGGCCGAGGTCTTCGCCCGCGGCGACGTCGCGCAGATCGTGGCCACCCCCAGCGCCGTCGCCGCCATCCTCAAGGCCAACCCGGCCCTCCAGGACAAGCTCGGCTACTTCACCATCCCCGGCAAGAAGGCCGGCACCCCCTGCGCGGTCTTCACCGGCGGCTCCGACCTGATCATCCCGGAGAACGCCCCCGACCGCAGCGCCGCCCTCGACGTCGTCAAGGCGCTGGCGGGCGAGAAGTGGCAGACCGAGCTCGCCCGGGCCATGGGCTACGTGCCCAACAAGAAGGGCCTCGCCTCCGTCGTCTCCGGCCAGGAGGCCACCGCCGCGATGGCCGCCGGCGCCGCCAACGGCCGCGCCACCCCCAACTCCCCGCAGTGGGCCGACGTCGAGGGCGACAACCCCATCAAGCCCTTCATGACCGCCGTCCTGGAAGGCGAGGACCCCAAGAAGGCCGCCCGCACCGCCTCGGAAGCCATCACCGAGACCCTCTCCGAGTAGGCCGCCCAGGCCGTCGCGGCGCCTCCCCACGGGGGGCGCCGCGGAGCATTCAGCCTTCCCACACCCGCGATCCCCCGGACGGTCATGTCGAATCCAGCCGACGGCGGAAGAAACGAGGGGCCGGACCGCACCGCTCGCGGACCGGCGTGACCCCTTCACTTCCGTACGCCGGAGGAGACCGCCATGCCCGCCCTCTCGCACGCGTTCGCCGACTCCACCGCCCCCGCCGTCCCCGTGCCGGCCGGCATCCAGCCCCCCGTGGCGCTCCCCGCACAGCCCGGACCGGGCGGACCGCAGCCCGCGCCCCGCTACGTCGTGGGACTCGCCCGCCACCAGGACGACGTCCGCGCCGCCCAGCGCCTGCGCCACCTGGTCTTCGCCGGCGAGATGGGCGCCCGCCTCGACGGCCCCGAGCCGGGCCTCGACACCGACGCCTTCGACGCCCACTGCGACCACCTCCTGGTCCGCGAGGAGACCACCGGCGAGGTCGTCGGCACCTACCGGATCCTGCCGCCCGAGCGGGCCGCCGCGGCCGGGCGCCTCTACTCGGAGACCGAGTTCGACCTCACCCGGCTCGCCCCGATCCGCCACGACCTCGTCGAGGTCGGCCGCTCCTGCGTCCACCCCGCCCACCGCAACGGCGCCGTCATCGCCCTCATCTGGGCCGGCCTCGCCCGCTACATGACCACCACAGGACACGAGTGGCTGGCCGGCTGCTGCTCCGTCCCGCTCGCCGACGGCGGCGCCCTCGCCGCCGCCACCTGGGACACCGTCAAGGCCAGGCACCTCGCCCCCGAGGAGTACTGGGTCACCCCGCACAAGCTGTGGAACGCCGAGGGCGTCCGCCGCCCCGAGGGCCGCACCGAACTGCCCCCGCTGCTCCGCGGCTACGTCCGGCTCGGCGCCTGGGTCTGCGGCGCCCCCGCCCACGACCCCGACTTCGGCGTCGCCGACCTCTACGTGCTGCTCTCGCTCCGCCGGACGAACCCGCGCTACCTGCGCCACTTCCTCTCGCTCGTCCCGGCCTCGTGAACCGCGCCCTCACGCACCCCTCGCCGTGGCTCCCCACGGCACCCTGCACCCCGGGCCGGCACTGCGCGGCCCACCCGGACCCGGCGCCGAAGACGTTCCGGCCCGCGCCCGCGCCGCTCGCCTGCGCCCGGCTCGTGGCGGGGATCGCGGCCCTGGTCCTCGGGGTGGCGCTCCTCCCGGCGGCGGGCCTGCTGCCCGCCGCCGCGAGGCACCTCCTGGTACGGCTCTGGGTGCGGACGGTCCTGCGCGCCTTCGGCGTCCGGCTGACCGTCACCGGCGGCCGGCCCGCCGGCGGGCCCGCGCTCGTGGTCGCCAACCACGTCTCCTGGCTGGACATCCCCGTGGTCGCCGCGGTCCTGCCCGGCCGCATGGTCGCCAAGCGGGAGGTGCGCGGCTGGCCGGTGCTCGGCGCGCTGGCCGCCCTGGGCGGCACCCTCTTCATCGACCGCGACGGCCTGCGCCGGCTCCCCGGCACCGTGCGCGAGGTCGCGGGGGCCCTGGCGGCGGGCGGCCGGGTGACCGCCTTCCCGGAGGGGTCCACGTGGTGCGGGCGGGAGGGCGGGTGGTTCCGTCCGGCGCTCTTCCAGGCCGCCGTGGACACTGGATCCGATATCCAGCCGGTACGGATCGGCTACCGGCCGCACGGGGCGGCGGGGTACGTGGGGGAGGACCCGCTGGGCGCGTCGCTGTGGCGGGTCGTCCGGACACCGGGGCTCGCGGCCGACATCCGGATACTGGATCCGATATCCGCCATCCAGTATCCAGACCGCAGGCTCCTCGCCGCCGCCGCCCACCACGCCATCCACCCCGCGCCCCTACGCCCGACACCGGCCCCGCCGCGCCCCGCGCGGCCGCCCGCCCGGCTCCCCGCCGTCCCCCGGCAGCCCGCCCCCGCCGCCTACCGGGCCGTCGCCAGCGACAGCGCGAACCGGTCCTCGGCGTCCGTCCACCATCGCGCCAGCTCGAACCCCGCCGCCGCCAGCTCCGCCCGCACCCCCTCCTGACGGAACTTCGCCGACACCTCCGTCCGCAGCTCCTCGCCCGCCTCGAACGGCACCACCAGATCCAGGTCCGGGATCTTCACCGTCAGCGCGTGCCGGGCCCGCAGCCGCATCTCGATCCACTCCCGCTCCCGGTCCCACCGGGCCACGTGGTCGAAGTCCGCCGGATCGGCGTCGGCGCCCAGCTCCCGGTCGATCACGGCCAGCACGTTCTTGTTGAACTCCGCCGTCACCCCGGCCGCGTCGTCGTACGCGGCCACCAGGGTCGACTCGTCCTTCACCAGGTCGGTGCCGAGCAGGAAGGCGTCACCGGCCGCCGTCATCGACCGCACCGAGCCCAGGAACGCCCGCCGCTCCTCCGGCAGCAGATTGCCGATCGTGCCGCCCAGGAAGGCCACCAGCCGCGGCCCCGGCGTCTCCGGCAGCGCGATGCCCCGGGTGAAGTCGGCGACCAGCGCGTGCACCCGCAGCCCGGGACGGTCCGCGAGCAGCGCCTCCGCCGCCCCGGTCAGCGCCGACTCGCTCACGTCCACCGGCACGTACGCGGCCAGCCCTGGCAGCAGCGCGTCGATCAGGAACCGGGTCTTCTCCGACGAACCCGACCCCAGCTCCACCAGGGTCCGCGCCCCGGTCGCCGCCGCGATCTCCGGCGCCCGCGCCCTCAGGATCTCCCGCTCCGCCCGCGTCGGGTAGTACTCCGGCAGCCGGGTGATCTCGTCGAACAGCTCACTGCCGCGCGCGTCGTAGAACCACTTCGGCGGCAGCTCCTTCGGCGAGCGGGTCAGCCCGTGCAGCACGTCGGCGCGCAGGTCGGCGGCGGCCGCGTCCGGGGCGAGGGTACGGGTCAGCTGGAACATGCTCACGCGGACGACTCCTTGAGCGGGGTGAGGACGACATCGGCCCGGGAGGCGGTGACGAGCGTGTGCCCGGGCACCTCCCGCCAGCGCGGATCGTCGTCGTACGGTTCGGAGGCCACGACCACCCGGCCGTGACCCGACAGGCACCACAGACTGTTCCCCCACGCCGTCGCCGCGACCTGGTCGCCGTCGGTGAGCAGCAGATTGAGCCGCGCCTCGGGAGCGGCCTCGGCCGCCGCCAGGACCGTCCCGGCGAGCGCGTCCCCGGGACCCTGACCCGCCCGCAGGCGGTGCAGCACCAGCGCCCACAGCAGCGCCGAGTCGGTCCTCGCCTCCAGGTCGAGCAGTTCCGCCGCCGGAAGCGTCGCCGCCAGCGGGGTCAGGACCCCCGGCCACCCCGGCACCGCCCCGTTGTGGCTGAACAGCCACGGCCCGGAGGCGAACGGCGCAGCCGCCGCCTCCCCGTCCGCGCCCGGCAGCGTCGCCCCCCGCACCGCGCCGAGCACCGCCCCGCTCCGTACCACCCGGGCGAGGTCCAGGAAGGAGAGGTCGCCCCAGATCGGTCCGGTGCGCCGGTAGCGGGCCGGGACCGGGTCCCCGTCCGCGTACCAGCCGACGCCGAAGCCGTCCGCGTTCACCACCCCACTGCTCTGCGTACGCGGAGCCCACGCCTGGCGCAGCAGGCCGTGCGGCGGCCGGACGAGCAGCTCGCCGACGGCCACCGGGTCGCCCAGGTAGGCGAGGTGACGGCACATCAGTCGAGCTCCGCGGAGCGGGCGGTGCGGAAGCCCGCGAAGATCTGCCGCCGCACCGGATAGTCCCAGTTGCGGAACGTACCCCGGCAGGCCACCGCGTCCACCGCGAACGAACCGCCGCGCAGCACCTTGTACTCGGGGCCGAAGAACACCTCCGAGTACTCCTTGTACGGGAAGGGGCGGAAGCCCGGGTACGGCAGGAAGTCGCTCGCCGTCCACTCCCACACGTCACCGATCAGCTGCCGCACCCCGAGCGGCGAGGACCCCGCCGGGTAGCTCCCCGCCCGCGCGGGCCGCAGGTGCCGCTGGCCCAGGTTGGCGTGGTCCGGGCCCGGGTCCGCGTCGCCCCACGGATAGCGGCGGGAGCGGCCGGTCACCGGGTCGTGCCGCGCCGCCTTCTCCCACTCCGCCTCCGTCGGCAGCCGCCGCCCCGCCCAGCGGGCGTACGCGTCCGCCTCGTACCAGCTCACGTGGACCACGGGCTCGTCCTCCGGCACCGGTTCGGTCGTCCCGAACCGCCGGCGGAGCCACTGCCCGCCCTCCTGCCGCCAGAACAGCGGTGCCACGACGCCGTGTTCACGGATCTGCGCCCAGCCCTCCGGATGCCACCACCGTCGGTCGGTGTAGCCGCCGTCCGCCATGAACGCCAGATAGGAGCCGTTGGTGACCGGCGCCGTGTCGATGTGGAACGCGGACACGGTACGGGTGTGCGCCGGGCGCTCGTTGTCCAGCGCCCACGGCTCGTCCGAGGTGCCCATGGTGAACGGCCCGCCGGGCACGAGGACTTCGTCCGGCAGCGGACCCGAGGGGTGTACCGGCGGCGGGGGAGCGCTCAGCGCGGCCGGCCCCTTCCGCAGCTGATGGGTGATCAACATGGTCTCGTCGTGCTGCTGTTCGTGCTGGGCGATCATCCCGAAGGCGAAGCCCGCGTCGAGCAGTGGGCGCCCGTCCAGGCGCGCCCCGGCCAGCACGTCCAGCACCCGGGTCCGTACCTCGGCCGCGTACGCCCGGGCCTCGGCCGGCGGCAGCAGCGGCAGCGACGGACGCTCGGCGCGCGGGTGCGCGAAGGCGTCGTACAGCGGGTCGATCTCGGGCCGCAGCGCCTCCCGGCCCGCCACCTCCCGCCACAGCCACAGCTCTTCCTGGTTCCCGATGTGCGCCAGGTCCCAGACCAGCGGGGACATCAAGGGGGAGTGCTGGGTGGTGAGTTCGCCGTCCTCGACGCAGTCGGTGAGGAGGGCGGTACGGGCCCGGGCGACGGTCAGCGCCTCCAGGGCCCTGCTCCGCAGCGCCTCCGCGTCCGCCGTGGCCCCGGCGCCGGACGGCACCGAGGCCGTGGGGCCGTCGCCGGTCATGAGGTCGTCACCCGTCATGAGGTCATCACCTGGAGCTCGTCGGCCGGGCAGCCCCCGGGTTCCACGTACCGTTCCCGGAAGGCGTCGACGGCCTTCCGCACCCGCTCGCTCGCGCCGATCCGGCGCAGCGCGGGCCGGGCGGCGGCGAAGACCTCGACCGCCGCCGCGTGCAGCACCGGATCGGCGAGCCCGTCCCGGGCCGCGCGGATCCACAGCGGGCTGCGGGGCGCGCGTTCCGGCCCGGCCAGCTCCGCCAGCGGCCGTACCGCCCGGTACACCGCCTCGGCCGCCTCCGCGTCCTCGAAGACCGCGCTCGTCACCGCCACCGGCACCATCCAGCCGTCGGCGCCCGGCTGCGCGTCGATCATCCGCAGCTCCAGGTGGCCGCGCGGCCGGACCGGGGGGAAGAGCGTCGTCATGTGGTACCGCAGGTCCTCGGCGTCGGCCGGCCGGGGCAGGCCCGTCCGCAGCCACTCCCGGAAGGTCAGCCCCTCCGGCACCAGCCACGGGCCCTCCTCGGCGCGCACGCACAGCACCGGCGTGTCCAGGACGTGCGCGGTCCACTCCCGGCGCGGGTCCCCGTCCGCCGGCGGAGCCAGCGCCCGTACGGGGTCGAGGTCGGCCCACAGCGCCTGCCGGGTGGAGCGCCATCCGGTGCGGCGCCCGCCGTGCTGCGGCGAGTTGGCGAAGACCGCCACGAGCACCGCGCCGAAGAGGTGCGCCAGCTCCCAGCGGCGCAGATAGCCGAGCGGGCCCGGCTCCTCGAACCCCGCGTCCAGGCAGACCTGGACCGAGGCCGACTCGCACATCATGGCCCGGCCGGAGGGACCCGTCCGGCCCAGCGCGACCTCCATCGCGTCGTACCGCGGCTCGCGCAGCACCCGTTCGCGCGGCGCGTGCCAGGGGTCGACCCCGTACCCGCTCAGCGTCAGACCGAGCGGACCGAGCGCCCCGCGCACCGCCGTCAGGTCGGAGGAGAGCGAGTCGAGGCACTCCATCAGGGAGCCGGCCGGGAGCGAGCTGAGCTCCAGCTGCCCGCCGGGTTCGAAGGTGAGCGACGACACCAGCGGCAGGGACCGTACGGTGTCGAGCGCGGCCGCGAGGCGGGGCGGACGCACCGGCTCCCTGGGGTCGCGCAGATCGTGGACGAGCCACTCCAGCTCCGCGCCGACGGTCCGGGGCGGGCCGGTCTTGAAACAGATGCAGCGCAACAGGTCTTCCGCCGCCTCCTCGGTGAGGGGCGGCCCGCCGCGCGGGGTACCGCTGGGCGCCATCCGTGCACCTCCAGGTGCTGGTCGCGGAACCGTTCGGGAAGCCGCTGCCTTCCACCTAAAGCCACCGCCGGGCGGCGTGCAAGAGCGCCTCGGCGCCCCCACGCGCGCCCCCTGTGCCCCCGAACGTCCGTAAAACGCCCCTCGGGCCCACGGTGACCGGGGCGAGGGAAAACCGTTTGTCCCGGACACGCTGAAACGATCATCCTCAGGGCATGAGTGCACGACTGCGCGAGATCGCGCGGCAGACCGAGGCGATCGTCGCCGCGGGCTCCTACGCCGCCCCCGACGGGCGGACCGTCTCCCTCCGCGAGGACCTCGCGGCCGCCCTGGCCGGAACCCGTCTGTACGGCCCCGAGCCCGTCCCCGTCACCCCCGGAACCGGCCGCGCCGGCCGGATCGACGTCACCGGCGAGAGCAGCCTCGCCGCCGCCGGCCGGATGACCGCCGCCGACCCCGGCGGCCCGGTCGCCGTCCTGAACTTCGCCTCCGCCCGCAACCCCGGCGGCGGCTACCTCAACGGGGCCCAGGCACAGGAGGAGGCGCTCTGCCGCTCCTCCGCGCTCCACGCCACCCTGCTCCGCGCCCCCGCGTACTACGAGCACCACCGGAGCGACCGGGACACCTTCTACACCGACCGGGTGATCCACTCGCCCCGGGTCCCGGTCTTCCGCGACGACCGCGGCGCCCTGCTCGCCGCCCCCTTCACCGTCGGCTTCCTGACCTCGCCCGCCCCCAACGCCGGCGTCGTCCGCCGCAGCGCCCCCGAGCGGGCCCACCTGCTGCCCGCCGCCCTGGCCTCCCGCGCCGAGCGGGTCCTGGAGACGGCCGTCGCCGAGGGGTACCGCCGGATCGTCCTCGGCGCCTGGGGCTGCGGCGTCTTCCGCAACGACCCGGCCGACGTGGCCGGTGCCTTCGGAGCGCTGCTGACCGGTGACGGACGGTTCGCCGGCCACTTCGACGAGGTCGTCTTCGCCGTCCTGGACCGCGCCTCCGGGACCCCGACCCTCGCCGCCTTCCGGCGGGTCCTCGCCCAGACAGCCCGATCTGTCACGTAATGCGTGCTTCGTACCTCCGTGCGAGCCTGAAGGCACAGCAACCCGCGTCCGAGACGCGGCGGCGAGTCGTCGTACGGGAGGCAGCATCGTGGGCAGGAAACAGACCCGGGTGAACAAGGGCGCCCGTTCGGGCGGTCACGAGCACCGCGAGGCGGCGACTCCCAAGGAGAAGGGCGGCGCCACCTCCGCGAGCGAGTCGCCGCGACCCGTCATCGAGACGGCGTCCCACCGCCGGGAACGCAAGTTCGGCCACAACTGACCGGGAGACGGGGACCGCGACATCCCGGGGGAGACCGGGAGACGGGGACCGCGGGGAGAGCGGGGAACGGGCCGGGGCCCGGCGCCATCACGGCGCCGGGCCCCGGCTCGCGCACGTCCCGGACTCACCTCACGCGTCGTCGCCGACGGTGATCTCGACCGTCGTCACCTCCCCGTCCCCGCCCCGCGCGGCCGGTACGGCGGCGGCCGGCCGGCCCTCGCCGTTCGGGCCCATCGAGGCGAGCAGCTGACGGGCGAGGCCGAGCCCGGTCCCGCCCATGGTGAGCGCCTTGGCGAACATCTCCGCCATGCCGTCCGCGCCGTTCAGCAGGACCATCTGGTCCACGTTCCCGAAGGCGGAGGCGCCGGCCTCGACGATCTCCGGCCACCTCTCGGCGAGCTGCTGCGCGACCACGGCCTCCTGGTTCTCCGCGAGGGCCGCCGCCCGCGCCTTGATCGCCTCGGCCTCGGCCAGGCCCTTGGCCCGGGTGGCCTCGGCCACCGCGAGCCCCTTGGCGTGCGCCGCCGCGGCCTCGGCCTCACCGGTGACCCGGGTGGCCGTCGCCGTCGCCGCGCTCGCCAGCTCGGTCTCCCGCGCCTTGGCCTCGGCGGCCGAGATCCGGGCGTCGCGCTCGGCCTCGGCCAGCGTCCGCGTCTCGTACGCCATCGCGTCGGCCGGCTTGCGGACCTCCGCCTGGAGCTGCTGCTCCTTGCGGTGTCCCTCCAGCTCGGCGACCCGGGTCTCCTGGACGACCACCTCCTGGCGGGAGGCGGCCTCGGCGAGCGGACCGGCCTGCCGGGCCCGGGCGCTGGCCTGGTCCCGCTCGGCCTGGTAGCCGGCCTGGAGGATCTCGCTGTCGCGGGTCGCCTCCGACATCCGGGCCGCCGCCTGCTGTTCGGCCTCGGTCGCCCGCCGGTTGGCCTCCGCCTGCGCGATCCGGGCGTCGCGCTGGACGGCGGCCGCGTGCGGCGCGGCGAGGTTCTTGATGTAGCCGGTCGGGTCCTCGATCTCGTGGATCTGGAGCGAGTCGACGATCAGACCGAGCTTCTCCATCTCCGTGCCACAGGCCGAACGCGCCTGCCCGGTCAGCTTCTCCCGGTCACGGATCATGTCCTCCACGGTCAACCCGCCGACGATGGCGCGGAGATGACCGGCGAAGACGATGTGCACCCGCTCGCTCATCAGCTTCTGCTGGTCGAGGAAGCGGCGGGCCGCGTTGGCGATCGACACGAAGTCGTCGCCCACCTTGAAGATCACCACACCGCGGACCTTGAGCGGAATGCCCTGGTGGGTGACGCACTCGACGGACAGCTGGGTCTCGTTGAGGTCCAGCGACAGCTTCCGCACCGCCTGCACGCCGGGCACCACGAGGGTGCCGCGCCCGGTGACGATCCGGAACCCCATGCCGTCGCCGAGGCCCTCGTTCTTGTGGTTCGAACCGGAGATGATGAGCGCCTCGTTGGGTTCGGCGACGCGCCACATCATCTTGAACAGGACGATCAGGACGACGAACGCGCCGACGACGGCGCCCGCCACCATGCCGATGCCCATGGGCTGTGTCCCCCTTCACCGGAGCCGTGCGGACCCGGTGAAGGGAGTGTGCGCCCGGGACGGGCGGCGCTCAACCGTCCCGCCGGACGTCGTGTCAGACGTCGTACACGGCTGTGACATAGACGGTGCGCGGAGGGAGGTGTTCCACGACGGTCACCAGTGTGCCGACCCCGATCCGCTCCTTCGGCGACGCTGCGTACGCGAGGAAGTGCTCGGCTCCGCCCCGGATCCGCAGGATCACCTCGCCGACGAGTCCGGGCCCGATCGTCCCGGTCACGCGGCCGAGCAGTCCGATCATCGAGCTGTCCACAGACTCGTCCATGACCGAACGGTACGTCAGAACCCGCTCGTCCGGAGAGGGTTGGGCAGCCGCGGCGGATTCCGGTGATCAGCGCACCGAGCGGATCGGCCGGACCGCGAGCGCGCCCAGGACCGACAGGACGGCCGCGACGAGGAAGAGGGGCGTGTAGCCGCCGCCGATCGAGACCACCGCGGAGGCGACGAAGGGCGCCACGATCTGCGGGCCGGCGTTGGCCACGTTCAGGACGCCCATGTCGCGGGCCGCGTCCTCCGCCTTCGGCAGCACCATGGTCACCAGAGCCGTGTCCACCGCCATGTAGCAGCCGAAACCGAGGCCGTTGACGATCGAGAAGGCGAGCATCGCCGTCCAGCTCGTCGAGAGCGCCGGGATGAGCAGGGCGACGGCGGCAAGTCCGGCGGACGCGCCGACGAAGAGCTTGCGGCGGTCGAAGCGGTCCGACAGCCAGCCGCCGAGGACCGTGGAGACCACCATGGCCACGGAGTTGACCGGCATGAGGATGGCGACGGCCTCCTCCGCCGAGAGCCCGGCCGGCAGGTCGGTGTGGTCCTTGAGGATGTAGAGCTGGAACCCCGACACCGCGAAGTAGCCGAGCACGAGCAGCGCCCGCCCGATGAACGCCCAGCGGAAGTCGTGGTCCTTGAGCGCGCTGCCGAAGGCGGCGACCTGCGCCTTGACCGGCAGCGGCGGCTTGGCCGGCATCCGCTGCTCGCGGGCGCAGGCGGTGAAGACGACCGAGGTCACCGCGATGATCGCGCCGAAGACCAGGTATCCGGTCCGGTAGTCCTCGGAGAAGGCGGCGCCGACCAGGGCGCCGATGGTGGAGCCGATCGGCAGCCCGAGGCCGACGGCCGCCGACGCCTTGCCGCGCGAGGCGAGCGGGACCCGGTCGGGCACCACGGAGGTGATCGCCGCCTGGTAGACGTTCATCACCGCCTGCCCGAGACACCAGGCGATGGTCACCAGCAGGATCGTGTGCACGCTGCCGAGCAGCAGCATCACCGGCACCGCGAGCAGACCGCCGGCCAGGATCCACGGGTTGCGCCGCCCGGAGCGGTCGGAGAGCGCCCCCGCGACCGGGTTGAAGACGGTCGCGAAGATCGCGGATATACCGGCGACGAGACCGAAGTTGGCCACCTTCTCGGCCGGGTCGATCGCCTCGATCTGGAGCGCGAGCAGCATGCCCGCCACACCGATGTAGAGCGCGTACATCGCGCTGTTGCCGAGGAGCAGCAGCGGAAGGAGCCCGCGCGTGGGCCGGGCGGCGGGGGAGCCGGGGCCAGGGGTGCCGGTGCCGGTGGAGTCGGGGCCGGCGGCGGAGGCGGAGCCCGTACCGGCTCCGGTCCCGGGGGAGGAAAGGGCCACGATGCCCTCCAGGGGAGAACGCCCGATGAGGGGGCGCGAAGTGGATGATTTCGGGGTAGTGACACGTGTCAGTGACGCGTGTCAGCATTGTGTAGCACTCATATCCGGCCATCCGCCAGGCCCTGCGCCGGATTGTTCTGGAAAGATGCCGAAGCGATGAGTCAGTCGATCGAACAGCCCGCCGACGGCACCCCGGGCCGCACCCCCGCCCGCGCCGTGCCGACCAGCGCCGACGTGGCGCGCCTCGCGGGCGTCTCCCGGGCCACCGTCAGCTACGTCCTCAACAACACCTCGGCCGTCCGCATCAGCGAACCGACCCGCGAACGGGTCCGCGAGGCGGCCCGCGAACTGGGATACGTCCCCCACGCGGCCGCCCGCACCCTGCGCGCCGGCCACAGCAGGATGGTGCTGCTGCCCACCGCCCACGTCCCCGTCGGCCCCCTCTACAACCGCTTCCTCAACGACCTCCAGTGGGCCCTGCGCCGCCTCGACTACACCGTCGTCCAGTACGGCAGCGTCGGCCTCGCCCCCGAGGACGCCGCCCGCGCCTGGGCCGAGCTGCGCCCCGCCGCCGTGGTCTCGATGGGCGAGGTGGAGGTGACGCCCGGCGCCGTGGAGATCCTGCGGCGCTCCGGCGTCAAGGCCGTCTTCACCGTCGGGACCCGGGACACCGAGGGCGCCCACTCCCTCGTCCTCGACCAGCCGGGGGTCGGCCGGGCCGCCGCCGAGCACCTGATCGCGACCGGCCGCCGCCGGATCGGCGTCGTCGTGCCCGAGGAGCCGGGCCTCGGCATGTTCTCCGGACCCCGCCTGGAGGGCGCCCGCGCCGCCGCCGGGACCGCCGGCGCCACCGTCGTACCCCTGCCCCTCGCGTACACCGAGGAGTCCGCCGGGGAGCTGGCCGGGCGCTGGCCCGAACTCGGGCTCGACGGCGTCTTCGCCTACAACGACGAGTACGCCATGCTCCTCATGCGCGCCCTCCAGGACGCGGGCACCGCCGTCCCCGAGGACACCGCCGTCGTCGGCGCCGACGACCTCCTCCTCGGCCGGCTCCTGCGCCCGCGGCTCAGCACCGTACGCATCGACCTGCTCCAGGGCGGAGAACTGGCCGAGCTGGTCGACAGCGCCGTGAACGGCACCGCCGACGGCACGGGTACCCGCCCCCTCCTGGACTCGCGCGTGATCCGGCGCGAGTCGAGCTGAGCGGTGTCGGGCCGGGTCGTGCCGGGCTGGGCCGTGTCGGGCGGGGCCGGGCCGAGCTGGGCCGCGTCGAGGTGGCCCGCCACCCGGCGGGAGCCCGGTCCAGCGCTTAGCGTCGGGACATGAGCACTCACCCGAAGCGTTACGAGATCCTGCTGGTGCCCGCGCACGTCGAGGACCGGGGCGGCGCCGCCGTCGCCGACAGCGCGGTCCGGTCGGCCGTGGTGGAGCTGACCGGGCGGCGCGGCGCGTCCGGGTACCCCATCTACGAGGGGCACGGAGTCATCGCCGACGTCGACCCGGAGACGCGCACCGTGGAGGCCCTGCTCGTGGACGGGCGCGAGCTCGACTACGGCCTGGTCGCGCTCGTCCGGGACGTACCCGCGCCCTGAACCGCCCGCCCGGGCCCCCGGGGACCCCGGGGGCCGTTGACACGGCGGACCGTTGACACGGCGGACCGGCGGGCCCAGACTCTGCGCGCGCACCAGCACGAAACTTGTTTCACCAGGCGAACAGAGTCGTCCGCCGGTCACCCGGGAGAGATCCGATGAGCATCCGCGACGTGTACATCGTCGACGCCGTCCGCACCCCCATCGGGAAGTTCGGCGGCGCCCTCGCCTCCGTACGGCCGGACGACCTCGCGGCCCATGTCGTCAAGACCCTCGTCGACCGCACCCCCGACCTCGACCCGGCCCTCGTCGACGACGTCTACTTCGGCGACGCCAACGGCGCCGGCGAGGACAACCGCGACGTGGCCCGCATGGCCGTCCTGCTCGCCGGACTCCCCGTCACCGTCCCCGGCGTCACCGTCAACCGGCTCTGCGGCTCCGGCCTGGAAGCCGTCATCCAGGCAGCCCGCGCCGTCGCCCTCGGCGACGCCTCCGTCGCCATCGCCGGCGGCGTCGAGTCCATGTCCCGCGCCCCCTGGGTGCTCCAGAAGCCCGAGCGCGCCTTCCCCGCGGGCCACCAGCAGCTCTACTCGACCACCCTCGGCTGGCGCATGACCAACCCGCGGATGCCCGCCGAGTGGACCGTCGCCCTCGGCGAGGGCGCCGAACTCGTCGCCGACCGGCACGCCCTCGGCCGCGACCGCCAGGACGCCTTCGCCCTCGACAGCCACCGCAAGGCCGCCGAGGCATGGGCCAAGGGCCTGTACGACGGCGAGGTCGTCCCGTACCCGGGCGTGGAGCTCCACCGCGACGAGTGCGTCCGCGAGAACACCTCCCTGGAGGCGCTGGCCCGCCTCAAGCCGGCCTTCCGGCCCGACGGCGGCACCGTCACCGCGGGCAACGCCTCCCCGCTCAACGACGGGGCAGCCGCCCTCCTCCTCGTCGACGAGGACGGGCTCCGCGAGACCGGCCGGGAGCCGCTCGCCCGGATCCGCGCCTCCGCCGTCACCGGCATCGAGCCCCAGCTCTTCGGCCTCGGCCCGGTGGCCGCCGTCCGCCGCGCCCTGGCCAAGGCCGACCGCTCCTTCGCCGACCTGACGACCTTCGAGCTCAACGAGGCGTTCGCCGCCCAGGCCCTCGGCTGCCTCGCGGAGTGGCCGGAACTCGACCCCACGATCGTGAACCCGCGCGGCGGAGCCATCGCTCTCGGCCACCCGCTCGGCGCCTCCGGCGCCCGCCTGGCCGGCTCGGTCGCCCACCAGCTCGCCGCCGCCGGCTCCGGCACGGGCCTCGCGGCCCTCTGCATCGGCGTCGGCCAGGGCCTGGCGCTGGTCCTGGAACGCTGACCGCGCGGGAGCGCCGTAAGGAAGTGCGGAAGCGTCGTAGGGGCCCGGACACGGGTGAGCCCCCGCCGGAGCGGGGGCTCTCACCGTACGCGGGGCGCCCGGGTCACTCGGCCTGCTGACCGGCCTGTCCCGCCTGCTGCTCCGCGACGGACTTGCGGACCTCGTCCATGTCCAGCTTCCTGGCCTGGCCGATGACGTCCTCCAGCGCGGCCTCCGGCAGCGCGCCGGGCTGCGCGAAGATCGCCACGTTCTCCCGGACGATCATCAGCGTCGGGATCGACCGGATATCGAAGGCGGCCGCCAGCTCCGTCTGCGCCTCGGTGTCGACCTTGGCGAAGACCAGGTCCTGGTGCCGCTCGGACGCGGCCTCGTACACGGGGCCGAACTGACGGCAGGGTCCGCACCAGGAAGCCCAGAAGTCGATCAGGACGAAGTCGTTCCCGCTCACGACCTCGTCGAAGTTGTCCTTGGTGAGCTCGATGGTGCTCATGCTTCCGCCTTTCCGGTCTCCGGTGGTGTCCTCACGGTCCCCTGGGGACTCGCCCCGCACAACGGCCTATCGAGCCGCGCTATTCCGGCCCCCACCGACCAGACTGGTCCCCATGACGCGAACGGTGGAGAACGAGCACGGATCCGAGCACGAGCACGAGCACGGGCATGAGCACGGATACGAGTACGACGTGGTGGTCCTGGGCGCGGGACCGGTCGGCGAGAACGTCGTCGACCGGGTGCGGGCGGCCGGTCTGACCGCCGCGATCGTGGAGACCGAACTGCTCGGCGGCGAGTGCTCGTACTGGGCCTGCATGCCCAGCAAGGCCCTGCTCCGACCGGTCCTCGCCCGCTCCGACGCCCGTAAGGTCCCCGGCCTGCGCGAGGCGGTGTACGGACCCCTGGACGCCCTGGACGTCTTCGCGCACCGGGACGAGACCGTGGGGCACTGGAAGGACGACGGGCAGGTCGACTGGCTCGACTCGATCGGTGTACGCGTCTTCCGCGGCCACGCGCGCGTGGCCGGGCCGCGCCGGGTCACCGTCGACGGCCCCGAGGGCGAGCACCACGTCCTGACCGCCCGGCACGCGGTGGCCGTCTGCACCGGCACCCGCGCCGTCCTGCCCCCGCTGCCCGGACTCTCCGGCGCGCGCCCCTGGACCAGCCGCGAGGCGACCAGCGCCGACCGGGTGCCGGGCCGGCTGATCGTGGTCGGCGGAGGCGTCGTCGGCGTCGAGATGGCGACCGCGTGGCACGCCCTCGGCTCCCACGTGACCATGCTGGTACGCGGCGGCGGGCTGCTGCCGAGGATGGAGCCCTTCGCGGGCGAGCGGGTCACCGAGGCCCTGCGGGCGCGCGGCGCCGACATCCGTACCGGCGTGTCGGTCGAGGCGGTCGTACGGGACGGCGGCAGCGGCCCCGTCACCGTGGTCCTGGAGGGCGGCGACACCGTCGAGGGCGACGAGGTCCTCTTCGCCACCGGCCGCGCCCCGCGCACCGAGGACATCGGCCTGGAGACGGTGGGCCTGGAACCCGGCTCTTGGCTCGACGTCGACGACAGCCTCCGCGTCACCGGCACCGACTGGCTCTACGCGGTCGGCGACGTCAACCACCGGGCGCTCCTGACCCACCAGGGCAAGTACCAGGCCCGGATCGCCGGCGCCGCGATCGCCGCCCGCGCCTCCGGCACCCCGGCGGCGGACGCCGCGCCCTGGGGCCCGCACGCGGCCACCGCCGACCACGGCGCCGTCCCGCAGGTGGTCTTCTGCGACCCGGAGGCCGCCGCCGTCGGCCTGAGCCTCGCCGAGGCCGAACGCGCGGGACACCGGGTCTGCGCGGTCGACGTCGAGATGAGCTCGGTCGCGGGCGCGGGCCTCTACGCCCACGGCTATCGAGGCCGCGCCCGGCTCGTCGTCGACCTCGACCGGGAGGTCCTCCTCGGCGCCACCTTCGTCGGCCCCGCCGTCGGCGAACTCCTCCACGCCGCCACCGTCGCCGTCACCGCCGAGGTCCCCGTCTCCCGCCTGTGGCACGCCGTCCCCTCGTACCCCACACTCAGCGAGGTCTGGCTCCGTCTCCTGGAGGCATACCGCGACGGCGCCGACCCGGCATGACCCCCGAGGAACGCCCCAACGCCTACGACGCCCTCTGCGCCCACTGTGGCAAGCCGGTCCCGGCGGGCGTAGGGGTCCTCCGCCACGGCCCCCACGGCTGGGACGTCCACCACCCCGAACACGCCCCGGCCCCGGGCCCACCCCCGGCCGGCGACCACCCGGGCTGGCACCGGCGCCGGCTGCTGTCCTTGGACATCGGATCCACCGGGAACCGCCCGGAACGGGACCGGATCACGGCGGCGGCGGTGCGGGGGAGCGACGGGACGGGGCGGGACTGGGTACTGGATCTTGGATCCGACATCTTGGATTCGGATCGTGGATCCGATATCCCGGATACGGATGTTGGATCCGAAATCCACGCCACCCCGCCCACCCCGCCCACCCAAGCCCTCGAAGACCTCGCCACCCTCCTCACCGACCACCTAGCGAGCCACGAGCTCCTCGTCGTCTGGTACGCCCCACACGTCCTGGCGACCCTGCACGCCGAGCTCCTCCGTCACGGCCTCGCTCCGCTCGCCGACCGTCTCCCGGACGGCGTCGTCGCCCCGGTCTGCGATCCGCTGGTGCTCGACCGGCACGCCGACCGTTACCGGCCCGGCGGGCGTTCGCTGCCCGCCGTCGCCGAGTGGTACGGCGTCCCGCACGAGCACCCCGGCGACCCGGCCTCAGATGCGCGGGCCGCGCTGCTGGTTGCGCAGGCGGTCGCCGCCTCGTACCCGGCCGTGGGGCGGCTCTCGCGGCCCGCGCTCCACACCGAGCAGGTCCTCTGGTACGCGGAGCAGATGGAGCGGCACCCCGACGCGCCCGCCTGGCCGTTCGAGCCGGTGGAGCCCGTGGAGCCGGTGGGGGACTGAGCGCGGCTCAGGCGCGGGGGATCAGCAGGGCCGCCGCGGTGCGGGCGGTGTCCAGGGCGGGGCGGGAGTCGGGGGCGGAGTCCTCGCCGAGGACGGTGCGGGTGCTCAGGCCGTCCAGGAGGGCGAGGAGCTCGGAGGCGCGGGCCGCCGCGTCGAGCGGGGCGAAGCGCCCGCGGGCCGCGCCGGCGGCGAGCAGGGACTCCAGGTCGCGCCGCCAGTCGGCGTCCAACTCCTGCTGGGCCTCGTGGAGTTCGGGGTTGCCGGCGGTCCTGGCCCAGAGCTCGATCCAGAGCGTCCAGCGCGGATCGCGCGGGCCGCGCGGCAGGTAGAGCCGCAGGAAGTCGTCGAGCTTTCGCTCCGGGCTGGTCCGGCGGGCGAGCAGCGCCCGGCGCTCCTCGGTCAGCGCCGCCTCGCTCCAGCGCAGCGCGGCGAGCAGCAGCCGGTCCTTGGATCCGAAGTAGTACAAGATGTGCCCGCCGCTGGTGCCGAGCCGTTCGGCCAGCGCGGACATGGTGAGGGAGGCGAGGCCGTCCTCGGCGATCGCCGCCATGGCCTCCTCCAGCATCCGCTCCTGGGTGACGTGCCCGTCGCGCCGCCGTGCCGCCCCTGCCACCGTCGCCCCACCCCGTTCCTCGCCCCGGTCCCGGCCTCGTACGGCCCCACGCGGCCTCGTACGACCTCGACCTTAGCCGGATTCCCGCCGAGGTCTTGACGTGGCCGGAACCTTTCACTCATCTTGAATGCCATTCAACAACTTAGAACATCATTCAAGATCCAGTGAGCAGAGGAGCGTGATGTGCTCGACCACGAGACGGCGCCGTTGACCGCCACCCGGGACGAGGTCTTCCAGGTCGAGGAGCACGGCATCGACCCGATCCCCGACGCCGAGCGCCACGGCAGCGCCAAGGACGTCTTCTGGGTCTGGTTCGGCTCGAACCTCACCTTCACCTACGTCATCAACGGCGCCCTCGCCGTCGGCTTCGGACTCTCCTTCTGGCAGGCCACCGCCGTCGTCGTGATCGGCGGTCTCGCCTTCCTCGCGATCGGCGCCGCCGGCCTCGGCGGCGTCCGCACCGGCACCGCCACCCTCGTGCTCTCCCGCGCCGCCTTCGGCCCCCGCGGCAACCGCCCGGCCGGCCTGCTCAACTGGATCGTCAGCATCGGCTACACGGTCGTCAACACCGTCGTCGGCACCCTCGCCCTGGAAGCCTTCCTCGCCGCCCTCGGCTGGTCCGGCGGGCCGCTGCCCCGCGCCGTCGCCCTCGCCGTCACGCTCGCCCTGACCTTCTCGATCTCCTTCTGGGGCCACGCCACCGTCCAGTTCGCCGAGCGCTGGATGGCGTACGTCCTCGCCGTCGGCTTCGGCGTCCTCGTCGTCCTCCTGGTGCCGGGCGCCGACACCTCCGCCCCCGCGACCGGGC
Source organism: Streptomyces sp. NPDC059201 (assembly GCF_042754585.1). NCBI lineage: Bacteria > Bacillati > Actinomycetota > Actinomycetes > Kitasatosporales > Streptomycetaceae > Streptomyces > Streptomyces sp. NPDC059201. Next base: position 102,340 of record NZ_JBHZBB010000013.1, on the reverse strand, counting down.
CCGGCGCCGCCGGGTGGAGCCTGGCCTTCGTGGTGATGCTGGCCGGCCCGTTCTCGTACGTCCCGATGCCCGCCGACTACACCCGCTACCTGCCCCGCACCACGAGCCTGCGGGCCGTCACCGTCAGCGGCGCCCTCGGCGGCTTCCTCTCCTCGGTCGCCCTCGGCGTCGCGGGCGTCGCCGCCGCCACGCAGACCGACATGACCGACGCGGTCGCCGGCGCCGAGGGCCTGCTGCCCGGCTGGTTCCGGCCCGTCTTCCTCGCCCTCGTCCTCGGCGGCTCGGTCACCAACTCCGTCATCACCCTGTACTCCTCCGGCCTCAACCTCCAGGTCCTCGGCATTCCCTGGAACCGCACCCGCGCCCTCGCCGTGAGCGGCGCCGTCACCGCCGCGGGCTGCCTCGGCGCCCTCTTCCTCACCGACTTCACCACCTCCCTCCTCTCCTTCCTCTCCCTCCTGATCATCGTCTTCGCCCCCTGGGGCGGCGTCTTCCTCACCGACATGGTGCTGCGCCGCTGCCGGTACGACTCCGAGGCCCTCCACCGCACCGACCCCGGCGGCGCCTACTGGTACCGCGCCGGCTGGCACCCCGCCGGCGCCGCCGCCCTCCTCGCCGGCGGCCTCTTCTCCGCCCTCACCTGCGACTCCGCCCTCTGGACCGGCCCCCTCGTCGCCCCGCTCGGCGGCGCCGACCTCACGCTCCTCGGCGCCCCCGTCGCCGCACTCGTGTACGCCCTCCTGGCCCGCCGCACCGCCACCCCGCACCCGGCCACCACCTGACCCGAGCCCGCCTCCACCCCTCCCACCCCACCCCACCCCTCCCACCCGTCCCGTACGACAAGGAACGCACCCCGCATGAACGGCACCACCCCCGCCCCCGCCGACCTCCTCCTCACCGGCGCCCGCATCCACACCGTCGACCCCGCGCTGCCCGAGGCGGAGGCGATGGCGGTACGGGGCGGGCGGATCGTCTGGCTCGGCGCCGACGCGGACGCCTCCGCCTGGACCGGACCCGACACCCGCGTCCTGGACGCCGGCGGGCGGCTCGTCCTGCCCGGCTTCGTCGACGCCCACAACCACGTCCGGCTCGGCTCCGACGACGCCTGCGTGCAGCTCGCCGGCGCCCGCAGCCTCGACGAGATCCACGCGCGCGTGCGCACCTGGCACGCCGCCCACCCCGACGCCGCCTGGATCGAGGCCGAGGCGTTCGACTACTCCGCGATCCCCGGCGGCCGCATGCCCACCGCCGCCGACCTCGACCCCGCCACCGGCGACACCCCCGCCGTCGTCCTCAGCTACGACGTCCACACCGCCTGGCTCAACACCGCCGCCCTCCGCCTCCTCGGCGTCGACCGCGACCACACCGAACTGCCCTTCGGCCGCGCCGTCACCGACCCCGCCACCGGCGAGCCCACCGGCTTCGTCAAGGACTTCGCCGTCAAGGGCCTCTCCCGCGAGGGCCACCGAGCCCTGCGCGAGCTCGGCGTCCCGTGGGCCTCGCCCGACCGCCAGTACGGGCGCCTCGCCAAGAGCCTCGACGACGCCATCCGCTTCGGCATCACCACCGTCGTCGAACCCCAGAACTCCCTCGACGACCTCGCCCTCTTCACGCGCGCGCGTGCCGAGGGCCGACTCCGCTCCCGGATCGTCGCCGCCCTCTTCCACCCGCGCGGCACCACCGACGCCGACCTCGACGAGTTCGAGGCGGCGGCGGGGGAGCACGCCGACGACCGGTTCCGCGTCGGGCCGCTGAAGCTGTACATCGACGACGTCGTCGAGCCGCGCACCGCCGCCCTCCTGGAGCCGTACGCGGGCTGCTCCCACCACCGGGGCGACACCTTCTACCCGCCGGAGGAGTTCGCGGACCTGCTCGCCCGCCTCGACGCCCGCGGCTTCCAGTGCTTCGTGCACGCCACCGGCGACCGCGGCATCCGGACCGTCCTCGACGCCGTCGCCCACGCCCGCGCCGTCAACGGCCCGCGCGACGCCCGCCACCAGGTCGTCCACGTCGAGTGCCTCGACCCCGACGACACCCCGCGCTTCGCCGCCCTCGGCGTCGTCGCCTGCATGCAGCCCCGGCACGCCGCCCCCGACATCGCGGGACCCGGCCAGGACTGGGCCGAGAATGTCGGCCCCGAGCGCTGGCACAAGGCGTGGCCGCTGCGCGACCTGCGCGACGCCGGAGCCGTCCTCGCCCTCTCCAGCGACTGGAACGTCGCCGAGATGGACCCCATGGTCGGCATCCACGCGGCCGTCACCCGCCGCCCGCTCGCCGGCGGCGAGCCCTGGACGGCGGAGCAGGCCATCACCGTCACCGAGGCCGTCGAGGGCTACACGATGGGCTCGGCGTACGCCAACTTCCTGGAGCACGAGCGGGGTTCGCTCACCGTCGGCAAGCTCGCCGACTTCGTGGTCCTCTCCCGGGACATCCTGCGGATCGCCCCGGAGCAGATCCCCGGCACCGTCGCGGAGACGGTCGTCGTCGGCGGCGAGATCGTGGCGGAGACCGCCCCGGAGGCTGTCGCGGCGGTGTGAGTACGGGGCAGGGGAGCGCCCGTACGCCGGGCGCCCCCCTGCCTGTCCCGGTACGCCTCCGGGCTCAGTGCCCGTCCTCCCCGGACGTCACCTCCATCCGGCGTACGAAGGAGCGGCCCGCGTCCTGCGACTCGTACACCCCGTCCCGCGTGGCCACGAGCAGCCGGCGCGCGTCGACGGCGGTCAGCGCCTGCGGGCCGCCCCCGGGCACGGCACCGACCCGGGTCCAGGCGACGCCGCCGTCCCCGGAGCGGAAGAGGACCCCGTCAGGCCCGACACCGTAGAGCGCGTCGGGCGCGCCCCAGGAGACGTACGCGAGGACCCGCCCGGCCCCGGGCGAGAAGGTCCTGCCTCCGTCGGTGCTGCGGGCGACGCCGCTCTCGGTGGTGGCGAGCACGGTGTCCGCGGACGCCGGGGAGACGGCGATGTCGAGGGCCCGGAGCTCGGCCCGGTCCTCCCAGACGGCCTGGTCACGGGTGACCCGCAGCCGCCCGTTCGTGCTGTCGTAGCCGTACACGATCCCGCCTGGCCCGGTGTCGAGGGCGTGGAAGTCGACCTCACCGCCGAGGGACTTCTCCGTCCAGCTGCGGCCCGAGTCCGCCGAGGCGATGAGCCCGAGGTCCGAGGGGCCGCCGCTGCCGGGTGCGGGGTGCCCGCTGGCCAGGAAGGTGCCGTCGCGGGCGATGGTGAAGCCCATGAAGTCGTCCCGCCGGTCGCCGACGAGAACGGGCGCGCCACCGGCGCCGGGGGCGTGGATCCCCTCGTGGGTGGCGACGTACAGGGTGTCCCGGTGCAGGCCGAGACCGTGGATGTGGGTGAGGGCGGAGCCCGGGTCTGTGTCCGGGGCCGTGTCCGGGGTCGGGCTCGGCGCGCAGGCGGTCAGGGCGAGGGTGAGGGTGAGTGCGAGGGCGGTCGCCGCGGAGACGGCCGTGGCCCGGGGGAGGCGATGCTTGGTCATCGTTCTTTCGTTCGCCGGGAGGAAAGGGAAAGCGCGGAGGGGGGCCGGGCCGCCCCGGGGAGACGGGGGCGGGCCCGGCCCGATCAGGCCACCGGCGCGGCTCAGAGGCGGCCGAGGATCTTCCTCAGCTCGGCGATCTCGGCGGCCTGGGTGCGGACGACCTCACCCGCCAGAGCCTTGGCCTCGGGGTTCCGGCCGTTCTTCTGCTCGTCCTTCGCCATCTCCACCGCTCCCTCGTGGTGGGCAATCATCAGCTCGGCGAACGTGCGGTCGAAGTCCTCGCCCTTCGCGGCGGCGAGGTCCTTCATGTCCTGCTCGGACATCATCCCGGCCATCGAGTGGCCCATCCCGGCGGACTCGGGCTTGCCCCACCCCTTCAGCCACGCCTTCATCTTCTTGATCTCGGGGTCCTGCGCCTTCTCGACGGCGGCGACGATCTCCTTGACCCCGGCGTCGGAAGCACGCCCGTCGGCGAGCTTCGCCATCTCCAGGGCCTGCTCGTGGTGGGGGATCATCATCTGCGCGAACATCACGTCCGCGTCGTTGAACGCCGTGGAGGTCGCCGTGGAGGTCGCCGAGGAGGAGGCGGGGGCGGAGGCCGTGGAGGTGGCCGACGGGGTCGTACCGTCGTGGTCCATCCCGCTCATGGAGTCGTCCCCGCCGCAGGCGGCGAGGAGCAGGGCGGCCGCGGTGACGGCGCCGGCCAGGGCGAGGGTACGGGGGGTGCGCTTGCGGAAAGTACGCATGGTGATACCTCGTGTGCTGTACGTGACGGTCTTCGGGCTCGTACCGGTGGCGCGCGGGCGGCAGGGAGCGGCCCGCGGCAGTCGGGGGTACGGCCTAGATCCGCAGGACGGACAGCCGGGCGAGGTCGGGAGGGCGGCGCGGCGGGGCGTGCGGCCCGGGCGCGGGTGCGAGCCGCGCGAGGAGGAGGACGAGCCAGTCGGGGCGGCGGCCGAGCGCGGCCCGTACGAGACCGGCGAGCAGCCACCCGGCGAGGACGGCCACGCAGAGCGTGGTCATGTCCATCCCCGAGCCGGGCGCGTGCCCCTCGTCCTGCGGGGCGGCCCCATGGGTACCGGCGGTATCCATTGCGTGAGCCCCCGCCGCCACGCTCGTCGTGCTTGCCGCGTCTGTGGGTGCCCCTTCGGGGTGACCCACGGAGTGCATCATGAACACCCCGAGCGCGAGCACGACGGCGAGCAGGAGGTGCGCGAGGGCACCTCCCGCTCGCTCGCCGTGGCGCGGCCGGGGTGTGGGCATGATCAGGACCTCCTGGCCCCCGACCATACCGTGTGGGGGTATCAGTTCCGCGTCAGGACTGCCCGCGATGTCTCGCGACGACCCCGACGGCTCAGGCCGGCAGCTCGCCGCTCATCGCCGCGGCCATCCGCAGGTGCGGGGCGGCCTCGTCCGCGCGGCCCTGGCGCTCCAGCGTGCGGCCGAGCATCAGCCGGGCGTAGTGCTCCACCGGGTCGCGCTCCAGGAGGGTCCGGAGCTCGGCCTCGGCGAGCCGCAGCTGGGCGGAGTGGTAGTAGGCGCGGGCGAGCAGCAGCCGCTGGGCCGTCTGGTCCGGGTGCTCGGCGACGAGGCCGCGCAGGATGCGGACGGCGGTCTGGTACTCCTTCGCGTCGAAGAACAGCTGCGCGCGACTCCAGCGGTCGGCGGCCGTTCCGAACTCGTAGTACGTGTCGCTCACTTGCTCTCCCTGTTCCGGGGTGCCTGATCTGTCACCCTGTGGGCTGGTCCGCCGTCGTCAACACCGACGATTAGTTGAACATTCCACCACTGGGTGCCCTGGCGGAATCTCCCCTCGCGGAGCCCCGCACGGAATCCCCCCACAGGAGAGGTGTCGATCCTCGATGAGCAATCTCGACCGCCAGGCCGAGCTCGCCGTGTGCGGTGGCCGCGGCTTCGTCGTCGCCGAGCCCGTACGCGAGCTCCTCAGCCCCCGCCACGTCCGGCTCGGCGAGTCGACCGAGGTACGGCGCCTGCTGCCGAACCTCGGCCGGCGGATGGTCGGCGCCTGGGCCTTCGTCGACCACTACGGCCCCGACGACATCGCCGACGAGCCCGGCATGCAGGTCCCGCCCCACCCGCACATGGGCCTCCAGACCGTCAGCTGGCTCCACGAGGGCGAGGTCCTGCACCGCGACTCGACCGGCAGCCTCCAGACGATCCGCCCCCGCGAGCTGGGCCTGATGACCTCGGGCCGGGCGATCTCCCACTCCGAGGAGAGCCCCCGCCCGCACGCCCGCTTCCTGCACGGCGCCCAGCTCTGGGTCGCCCTCCCCGACGCGCACCGGAACGTCGAGCCGCACTTCCAGCACCACGCCGACCTGCCCCGCGTCACGGCGCCCGGCCTCACCGCCACGGTGATCCTCGGCTCCCTCGACGGCGCGGCCTCACCGGGCACGACGTACACCCCGATCGTCGGCGCCGACCTCGCCCTCACCGCCGGCACCGAGACCGAGCTCCCGCTCGACCCGGACTTCGAGTACGCGGTCCTCGCGATGTCAGGTGAGGCCCACGTCGACGGCGTCCCCGTCCTCCCCGGCTCCATGCTCTACCTCGGCTGCGGCCGCACCTCCCTCCCCCTCCGCGCCACCTCCGACGCGGGCCTGATGCTCCTCGGCGGCGAACCCTTCGAGGAGGAGATCGTCATGTGGTGGAACTTCGTGGGCCGCACCGACGACGAGATCCGCCAGGCCCGCGAGGACTGGATGGCGAGCGACCGCTTCGGCGAGGTCAAGGGCTACGACGGCACCCGCCTGGCCGCCCCCGAGGTCCCGGCCGCCCACCTCAAAGCCCGTGGCCGGGTGCGCTGACCGTCTAAAGGAAGAGCTCAGCCCCTGCGACTCCACGAGTTCAACCTCGGTATTCACCCGGTGGTTCACGCAGCGGCGATTCCAGGTGGATCAGGGGCCTGTCGATTCGAGATCGTACGGCGGCACCCTCATGCGGATTCCAGGCAAATGACCGGCAACTCCCGGCGGGAAAGTTGCCGGTCAGCCGGGCGTTGAGATCGGTCGGGGTTTCGTTGACTTACGTCGTGCGCTCTGCGTAGCGTGACGCCGACTTCGCGGCCCTCCCGGCTTTTCTTCTCCTTTCGCGACGAACGACGAACAGGGAGCCCCATGCCCGACCACGCCTCGCCGCACCACAGCAACCCTCCCCGTTGGGGCACGGTCACCTTCGCGGGCGGCCGTGGCGGCGACGCTCCCATGACCTGGGGGCAGCTGACGACCTGGGACGACATCCAGTACTTCATGCCGGAGTCGAAGAGCTTCTACTTCGTACGGCAGGACGTACGGCCGCCGGACGCGATGAGCCTCGATGACGTGCTGTGCTCCCTCGGTGACCTGATGGATCGTCATGAGACGCTCAGGACGCACTTCGTGGAGGACGAGCGCGGTCCCCGGCAGTGGGTGGTGGCCTCGGGCGCGGCTCGGGCGCTCGTCCTGGAGGTCGGTGCCGGCGACCCGTTCGAGCGGGCCAAGTCGGTTCTGGCGGGCCTCGACGTGGAGTTCGCGGGGCTGACCACGCGCCCCTTCGACCACGCGCGGGAGCTGCCGCTGCGGCTCGCCGTGCTCACCGCCGAGGGCGCCCCGGTGGGTGTCGTGCTGCTGTTCTCCCGGCTCGCCGTCGACATGGAGAGCGCGCGGCTGGTGGAGGGCGACCTGACGTGCCTGCTCACGGCCCGCGCCGAGGGCCGCCCGCTGCCGCCGGCCGACTTCGGCGTACCACCCCTGGACGATGCCGGGTTCGAACGGTCGGAGCGGGGCCGCAGAAGCGGCGGGCGCGCGCTGCGGGCGCTGGAGCGGCAGCTGGAGTGCATGCCGGAGTCGATGACGGGGCCCGTCCGACCGGGCGGGAGCCCGCGCTACTGGCGGGGCGAACTCACCTCCCGGGCGCTGCCTCCCGCCGTGTACGCGCTGGCCCGGCGCCTCGGCGTGAGCAGCTCCGCCGTGCTGTTCGGCACGGTGACCGCGCTGCTGGCCGCGCTGTCCGGGCGGACCGGCTGCACGCTGGGCATCGTGCACGGCAACCGGTCCACGACCGACCGCCGCCGCTCGGTCGGCAGCCTGGCGCAGACGGTCACCACGACCGTCCGCACCGACGCCGCCGACTTCGCCGGGCATCTGCGCACGACCGCCACCGGGATGCTGGGCGCCTATCTGTGCGGCCGCTTCGACCCTCGGGCGGCGGCGGACCTCGTCCGCGAGGTGACCGGGCGGCGGGGCTCCGCGCCCGATCTCGCCTGCCGCTTCAACGACATGTGGTCCTGGCGCAGCGCGCCCCACGCGGACCGGCTCGCGGAGGTCGCGGCCGTCGCGGACGGGGTGCGGGAGGCCGCGCTCCGCAGCGAGTTCCGCTGGGTGGAGCGCACCGACCTCGACAAGATCACCTTCTTCGTCGACATCGCGGGGGACGCCGACGCGATGCGTCTGCTGGTCCTGGCCGACACCTGGCGCACCCCGCCGGCCGAGGTGGAGGCATTCCTGCGGGGCTGCGAGCGTCTCGTGCTCGCCGCGCTGGCCTCGCCGGCGGGTGGGCCCGCGATGTCCGAGGTGCCCGCGGCGGCGGGGTGGGTTCCGCTGAGCCCGGCGGGCGGGTGACCCGCGCGGGCGCCCGCAGGCGGGTTCCGGCGTCGCCGACGGGCGGCTCCGCCGGGGCGCGTCGAGGCGCGTTGGGGCCCGAGCCCTGTCAGGAGCGGCTGTTCACCGCGGTGCGCAGGGCGAGAGCCGCGTGCCCGAGGTCGTCCTCGTCCTCGGGCACGTTGAGGATGACGGTGCGCACACCGAGGTCGGCATAGCCCGCGAGGACCTCGCCCACCTCGGCATGGCTGCCCACCACGTAGGGGCAGTACTCGCGGAAGGTGCGCAACGGCTGAAGCCAGTAGGCCGATTCGGCGTCCCCCGCGGTGCGGGCCTCCTGCGCCAGTTCTCGCATCCACGCCGAGTCGGACAGCCGGGAGGCGACCTTGTACAGCCGGGCGCCGTCCCGGTCGTCGGGGAAGCGCTTGCGTGCGACGCGCCACGCCTCCTCGTGGGTGTCCCGCGCGATGACGCCGATGCGGATGCCCGTGCCCTCCAGTTCCCCCGCGCCGGGGTCGTACTCGGCGAGCGGGGCCGGATAGCGCAGCCGGGCGACGCCGAGCTCTTGCTGGGCCCTGTCGCAGGCCGGGGAGGAGCCGGCGACGAACATGCGGGGCAGCAGGTGGGCGGGCAGCCGTGAGGGGAGGGTGGCCTCGGTGAGGTCGTAGTGGCGGCCCGAGTGGGTCACCGGCTCCCGCTCCGTGAGGAGACGCCTGATGACGTGTCCGTACTCCACGAGCTGGTCGTAGCGCTCGTCGTGGTCGAGCCGTGCCCCGATGGAGCGCAGCCGGTAACGGTTGCCGCCCGTGACGAGGTTGAGGTCGACCTGCCGTCCGTAGAGGTAGGCGAGCGAGGTGACCATGCGGGCGACCGTGTACGGGTGCATGTAGGGCGGCTGGGCCGCCACCAGCGGGACCAGGCGCTCCGAGCGCTGGATGAGCATCTGGGCGGCGGCCCACTGGTCGACCACATCGTGGTCGGTGAATATCAACAGGCCGCGGAATCCAAGGGAATCGGTCCAGCGGGCGATGTCGCCGATTTTCCTGTTGAACTCCGCAGGAGTGGAGTGCATCGAGGACGGACAAGTAGCGTAAACGTCGAGCACGTCGTTTCCCCCACAGTTACGGCTGTTCCCTCGGGGCGTATCCGCCGGCCGGGATGGATAACGGACGCAAGGAAAACACGCTGTGGCCCGCGAGGGCCAGCTCGGCTACCGGCAACTTGTCTGCGCCGAGTTGCCGGGAAGTTGCCTGGATCGGCCCTCGGGCGTCCCTCTAGCCTCGTCGAGCACGCCGTCGCGGAAGAAGCGGGAAGGGTTTGAATTGCTGTACATCAAGCGGGTGTCTCCCTTCATACCGCCGCAGCGCGTCACGGTTTCCGACCTGAAGGGGGAGCTGGGTCTCACCGAGGAGCAGGTCCAGATGTACGAGCGGTTTCTCGGGATGCGGCGGATCGCCGTCGCCCCGGACCACTCCGTGCTGGACATGCTGCTGGCCGCGGCCCAGGACGCGCTGGCCGACGCGGACCGTGACGCGGTGCGCTACCTGGTCCACGCGCACACCATGCAGCACGCCGCGCCGGGAGCGGACCGGCTCCTGGACGGGCTGCGCGCCAAGCTCGGCCTGGAGCACGTGCGGGGTTTCGGGCTCTCCCACCAGAACTGCGCGGTGGGCCTGTACGCCCTGCGGGTGGCCGAGGCGCTGCTGGCACTTGAGCCGGCGGGGTCCACGCTGCTGCTCGTCGGCGGGGAGAAGGTGCCCTCGTCCGTCGTGCAGAGGAACGCGGGCCTCACCCTGCTGGGCGAGGCCGCCGCCGCCTGTCTGCTCGGGACCCGGCCACCGGGGCACCGGGTGCTGTCGACCGCGTACCGCGTGCTCGGCGAGTTCCACGACGTGCTGGACATGCCGGAGGAGAAGCGGCGGCGGTACGAGCACGCGTACGTGCCCACGATCGCCTCGGTGATGACGGAGGCCGTGGCCGCGGCGGGCCTTGCGATGGCCGATCTCTCGGTCGTCGTCCCACACAACGTGAACCGGCTGTTCTGGCGGCAATTGAGCACACGACTGGACTTTCCCATCGAGCGGGTTTTCCTCGACAACGTGGGTGAATTGGGACACTGCTTCTGCGTCGATCCGTTCGTGAATCTCGCGTCCGCAGAATCGGCGGGAAGGCTGCCGCTCGACCGCGGCGGATTCGTCCTCCTGGTCTCAGCGGGGCTGGGAGCGACTTTTTCGGCGGCGGTCGTCCATATCGAAGAGGGGAACGGGAAATGAGCTTCATCAGCAGGCTCAAGGAGAGCGTCACAGGGGATTCCGGAGCGCGTTACGTCTTCCTCGGAAACTTCGAGGTGGAGCGGATCTGGGGCGCCGACGAGGCGAAACTCCCGGGCAGCGGGCTGTCGTTCTCCGGCGCGACCGTGAACCGGATGGAGGAGCTGGGCGTCCTGCTCGCGGAGCGCGGCGACACGGTCGTCCTGAAGGACGCCGTCGACCGGGACTACCTGGCGTATCTGCGGGAGCTGGGCGCGGCAGGGGCCGACGTGCTGGTCGTCGACGAGAACCTGCCCGAGCGCAACGTCTCGGAGGACGCCCTGGAGTCGCCGGTGCTCCTCGAACGGCTCGCGGCGATGGACGACGGCCGTACCTTCCTCGCCCCGCTGGGCATCTCCGAGGTGGAGGAACGCCTGTCGGAGAAGACCGGCCTGCCCCTGGCAGGTCCCTCGGCGGACGTGTGCCGGCGGGTCAACGGCAAGACCTTCAGCCGTGCACTCACCGACCACGCCGGTATCAGGACGATCCCCGGCAGCGTGTGCCGCACCCTCCAGGAGCTGTCCGCCGCGCTCCACACCCATCTCGCCGCCGGCACCCGGGTCGTGGTGAAGGAGTCACTGGGAGTCTCGGGCCGCGGCATGACCGTCGTCGACTCGATCCACAAGGGCGAGCGCCTCGTGCGGATGATGGCCCGCAGACGGGCCACGGGACCGCTCTCGCTCACGGTCGAGCAGTGGGTCGACAAGGACTACGACCTCAACTACCAGTTCCTCGTGGATCGTTCCGGGCAGGTCCGCTTCGAGGAGGTCAAGAAGGCCCTCACCGAGAACGGTGTGCACCGCGGACATCAGTTCCCGCCGCAGCTGCCCGCCGGTCTGGTCACCGAGCTGCGCGAGACGTCCGAGGTCATCGGCCGCGCGCTGCACGCCGAGGGCTACACCGGCCTGGTGGGCGTGGACGCGCTCGTCGCGCGTGACGGCACCCTGTACCCCTGCCTGGAGATCAACGCCCGTCTCAACATGGCGACGTACCAGAACGGGATCGCGGAGCGCTTCCTCCAGGCTGGACGGTGCGCCCTCGCGGGCGCCGTCGAGCTGCGGGTGAGCCGCCCGCACCGGTTCGCCGAGGTCCGCGAGGCCCTGGACGAACTGCTCCTCGGCGTCGGGTCCGGCACCGGGGTCCTCGTCAACAACTTCGCCACCCTCAACGCGGCCGTCACCCCGGGGCGTGAGTCCCACGGCCGGGTCTACGCCGTTGCCATCGCCGACTCCGCCGAGGAGAGCCGGCACCTGCTGAGCTCCGCAGAGCGGAGACTGACCGAAATGACACGTGGAGCATGACGGACACAACGGACTGGCGGGCCATCGCCGACACCTACGGAACCCCTGCCTACGTCTACGACGGCGGCCTGCTGGAGGGCCGGATCGCCGACACGCGCCGGGCCCTGCATCCCGCGCTCGACATCTTCTTCTCCCTGAAGTCCAACCCCAACCCGGCGGTTCTCGCCCTGCTGCACGCGGGCGGCGCGAAGGCCGAGGTGTGCTCGCTGGCCGAGCTGCGCATCGCCCGGTCCGTCGGGGTGGCGGCGGACGACATCATCTTCCTGGGCCCCGGCAAGAGCGCGGCGGAACTGACCACGTGCGTGCGGGAGGGGATCTACGCCGTCGTCTGCGAGTCGCTCCAGGAGCTGGACCGGCTGGACGCCGTCGCCGCTGAGCACGGGGTCCGGCAGCGGGTGATGCTGCGCGTCAACCCGGCCTGCTCGGTGAGCGGTTCACGGCTGACCATGGGCGGCAAACCGCGGCAGTTCGGCATCGACGAGGAGGTCGTGCTGGGCGAGACCGGCCTCGTCGGCCGCCACCCGCACCTCGACATCGCCGGCGTCCACGTGTACTCGGGGACCCGCATCCTCGACGCCGACGTCGTCGTGAAGAACACCGCGTACGCGCTGGACCTCGCGGAGCGGGTGGCCGCGAAGCTCGAAATCTCCCTGGACGTCGTCGACTTCGGAGGCGGACTGGGGGTGCCGTACTTCGACGGCGAGCACGAACTCGACATGGAGGCCCTCGCACTCGGCCTCAACCCCCTGTTGGACACGTTCCGGGCCGCCCACCCCACGACCCGGCTCATCATGGAGTCAGGGCGCTATCTGACCGCGGACGCCGGGACGTACCTCATGGAGGTCCGCTACACCAAGGAGTCCATGGGCGAGCCGTTCGCGGTCACCGACGGCGGAACACACCATCACATGGCGGCCGTCGGCATCGGCTCCTTCGTCAAGCGGAACTTCCCCATCGACCTGCTCGGACGGGACGCGACGGGCGAGGACCGGCGGCCCTGGACCATCACCGGCCCGCTGTGCACCCCGAACGACACGGTCGGCAAGAGGGTCGACCTCCCCGAACTGCGCCCGGGCGACCTGCTCGGCGTGCGCCGCTCCGGGGCGTACGGACCGAGCGCCTCCCCCGTGCTGTTCCTGAGTCACGGCCACCCGGCCGAGGTGCTGCTGACGGGCGGAGGCAGCCGGCTGCTGCGCGCCCGTGACACCACGGACGACCTGCTCGCCCCCTATCTGTCCGCCGACGACACCACCGACTGAGGAGCACCCTATGGACCGCGCCCAGATCCTCAAGCACCTCCAGGAAGCCCTGGCCGACGTCCTGAACAAGGACATCCCCGATCTCGCGGAGGAGATGCGCCTGTTCGAGGACCTCGCGCTGGACTCCACCAGCGTCATCGAGCTGCTGATGGCGCTGGAGGACACGGTCGGTCTGGAGATCGACCCCGACGAGCTGGAACCCGGCGTCTTCGCGACCGTGGGCAGCCTCGCCGACTACGTCGCCGCCTCGATGCTGACCGAACCGGCGAACTGACCCATGACCGGCACCACCGCGCCTTCCGGACGGCCTGGCCGGCGGCTCAGGGTCTCCCGCCCGCTGGGCAGGACCTTCCCGCCCCGTCCCGGCCGCCCGCGCAACGCCGACGAGCGCCGCCTGTACGCCGACCTGGCCGACGCCTACGGCGGCACGCCCGCCACCGGCGCCCCGCCCGGCAACGGCAACGGCAACGGCAACGGCAACACCTACTCTCTGATGAGCAGGGAACTGGTCGAGGGGCTGGCCGCCCCGCTGCCCTCGCTGGACGGCGTCATCATGGCGTACGGGCTGCCGGACCCCGACCTGAGCCAGGTCGCCGGCTGCTACCTGGCCGGTCTGCTGCCGGGCGCGCCGGACGTGGTCGCCGTGTCCGGGCAGGGGGCGGGCGCGCCCTTCACCGCCCTGCGCCTGCTGACGGCAATGGCGCTGACGGACCGTCTGACGGAGGGCGCCTGCGTCCTCTTCGACCAGGTGGCGGGCGGACTGCCCGGTGGGCCGACGGGTGCGGAGGCCGACGTGGACGCCGTGGTCCTGCTGCACACCGCCTCGGCGGGCGGCGCGGAACTGCTCTTCCTTGAGGAGGAGCCGGTGACCGACCCCGAGCCGACCCTGAGGACGGTGCTGGGCGCGGTGCCGGGAGCCGCCGTGATCCTGGGCGGCGCACTGACGGAGGCGCTCCCGCGGGACTGGCCCGAGCGCGACGGGACTGTCGGACTGTCCGGGCGCAGGCCGTGCACGGGAGTCTGGAGCGCGCTGGCCGACCGCTGGCCCGTCGAACGGCCTACGGTGGTCGCAGACTTCGAGCCGAACACCGGCCGGCTGTACGTGGCGTGCTTCGCTCCGGCGGAGGCGTCGTGAGCATCCGTCTCTCGGCCGTGGCGACACGGCTGCCGCAACACGTCGAGCCGGTAGCCGACTTCCTGGTCCGCCAGGGCCTCTCGCCGCGCGAGCGACGCGTGTTCGACCGGGTCTACAGCCTGCGCGAGACCCGCGTCCTGGAGGACGGCGAGAGCTTCGAGGAGCTGCTGCTGGACGCCGGGGCCGAGGCGCTCAGAGGCGAGCGCGCCGACCTCGTCCTCTACGGTCATACGCTGCTCAGCCAGCCGATGGCGTACGGGACGGGCTTCGCCGGGCGGGTACGCCGACGGCTCGGCACACCAGGCACACCCGTCTTCGGCGTCTCCCAGGTCGCCTGCACCTCCGTCCTGCACTCCATCGACCTGGCGGCCCGCTACCTGACGCGGACCGACGGGCCGGAGCGGCGTGTCCTGGTACTGGGCGGCGACCAGGGATCGGTGTCCGACGGGCCCCGGTTCATCCCGGGCGTGACCGTCGCCGGGGACGGCGCCGCCGCGGTCGTGGTGCGCCGCGGACACGGGCGCTACGCCCTGCTCGCGTCGGCCCGCGACAAGGACACCCGGTTCCACCAGAACCTGCGCCTGGACGAGGAGAGCGCGCCGCTCTACGGAGCGGCCACCGCCGAGGGCGCGGTCCGGGTGGTCCGGGCGGCCGTCGCCCGTGCCGGGCTGTCGCTGGAGGACATCGACTGGGTACTGCCGCACCACAACAACGCCATGTTCTGGCGGTCCTTCAGTTCCATGACGGGTGTTCCCCGCTCCCGGATCGTGCTGGACCTGCTGCCGCGGTACGGCCACACGTTCGGGATCGACGGACTGCTCGGCGTCGCCCACCTGGACCGGGCCGCACGGCTGCGGCCCGGCGAACGCTGCGTACTGGTGGCGCTGGGCCAGGGGGCGTACTTCTCCGCCCTCGTCATCGAATCGAAGGGACAACCGTGCTAGACGCACAGCGGTTGCACGCCCTCGCGCACCGCGAGGGGCTGGCCGCCGGACTGGGTGCCGCACTGCGGGCCGTCCCGGTCCGCGAGACCGCGCCCGGTGGAGTGGCCGCCGTGCCCGCCCACCTCGCGGTCGACGGCGAGACCGTGCCGAACCGGCTGGCCTCCCTCGAAGGCATCCGGCTGGTGCGGCTGCCCGGGACGGTGGGCGGCGGGCTCGCCGGGACGTGGGCCGCGCGGCTCGCGGCGGTGCGCGCGGGCTCGCTGAGCCGGCTCACCGAACAGGCGGTGGAACGCCTGTCCCTGCGCACCTTCGACGGCACCCGGCTCATCGACCTCCAGATGGTGACGGGTGATCTCGCCGACGTGGTCGCGGAGCTGGAGGTGCTGCGGCTGGCGACCGACGCGGCCGAGGAGCACGAGGCACCCGCCGCGGTCGTCGCCGACTGGCACGCCAGGCTGGACGAACTCGGCTGGAGCATCGCGAAGTTCTTCGGCGCGGAGGGGTACATCGAGGACCACCCCGCCCGTGTCGTGCACGTGTCCGCCCTCGTTGCGAACCTCTGCCTGACCGGGGAGGCCCAGCGGTGATCATCCTCGACGAACGGCTGCGGGCCCTGCGCACGGTCACCGCGGAACTCGCCGGCCAACTACGCGCCCACGCGCTCGCGGTGGACGCCGACCCGGCCGACCTCAAGCCCTTTCTGGACCTGCCCGCCTACGACGTCATCCGGCAGGCCACCACCCCGGTGCGGCTCACGGGGAAGCCGCTGCGCCTCGGCCGGTTCACCTACTCCTCGGCCAGTTGCGCCGAGCGCGCGGTGTCCACGCTGGAACTCGCCCGCGGCGACGCGGGCATGCTCCTCGCCTGCCCGGGCCCGGCGCTGGCCGGCCTGCTGCTGGACGAGCTGGGCGACGCGGCGCAGCAGGAGCTGTTCCACAGCCGCCTCGCCGACGGGGCCACCTGGTCCTTCTTCGCGATGACGGAGCCGGACCGGGGCAACGACGCCGCGAACCTCGAAACCCGGCTCGTCCCGGACGGCTCCGGCCTGTACCGGCTGCACGGCACCAAGCGGTACATCGGCAACGGCTCGCGGGGCAGCGTCGGTGTCGTCTTCGCGCGGACCGGCCGGGGGCCGATGGCCATCCGCGCGGCCCTGGTGGAGGTGCCCGCGCCGGGGTACCGGGCGCACAGTCTGGACATGGTGGGGCTGCGCGGGGCCCGGCTCAGTGAGATCGGTCTGGACGGTGTCCCGGTTCCGGCGGACATGCTGCTCGGGGCGCACCTCTCACCCGCGCGCCGCGGTCTGTGGGGCGCGCTGCGGGCCTTCAACCACATGAGGGTCCAGGTCGCCGCCATGGCCGTCGGCACGGGACTCGCCCTGCACGAACTGGTCGGTGAGCTGAGGCCGTCGGCCCCTGGCACCGAGGAGTACGCGGGCCGCCTGGAGGCCTGTCGGCACCTGGTGTACGCCGCCGGCACGGCCGTCGACCTGGAGCCGGACGGCAAGGGTCTGCCCTCCACCGCGAAGCTGACGGCCACCCGGCTGGCGGTCGAGGTCGGCCGCTGGGCGACCCGGGCCCTCGGTCCGGCGGCGCTCGTGGAGCACCCCCTGCTGGAGAAGTGGGTCAGGGACGTGGGCGGCTTCGAGTTCATGGAGGGCACCACCAACATCCAGCGCCAGCACGTGGCCAGGACGCATCTGAAGGGAGGGAGAGCCCATGGCGGTCCTGTCGATCGAGGCGGTCTCCTGCGCCCGCGCGGCTGACGGCTCACCGTCCCGCCTGCCGGCGGGGGCCGCGGAGCTGGATGACGGCGCCCGCCTCCTCGTCGCGTACGTCCGGCAGCTCACGGGCACCGTCCCGGACGGCCTGTCGCTGTGGTCCGGCGACCGCGAGGGCATCGCGGACCTGGCCCTGCGCGCCCTCGGCGGGCTCGGCGCACCGACCGGCGGGCGGGAGTCCCTGGTGCTGGTGCAGCGGGGCCACGACCGCGAGCACCACACGGTGCCGCTGCCCCGTGTCTCGCACGAGGTGCCCTGGGAGATCACTGAGGAGTTCGGCCTGAGCCATCTCGAATCCGCCCCGCATACCGGCGTGTTCGAGATGCTGGGCTGGCTGCTGGAGCCGTGGGCGCGCGGCACGGTGCTCATCGCCGACCACACCGAGTACGCCCTCGGCCCGGTCCCACCCGACGACTCCGTCACCGCGGTGCGGGTCGTGGCCGGGGCGGGCCCGCTGCGCGTGACCGGGTCCGGCACCGGGATGCCGGAGACCGGCGGTGACCTCGTGCTGAAGGTCCCCGGGGACGGCTGGGAGGTGCTGGCGCGGCTGCTCGCCGGCCCGGTACCCGGCCTGCGGCTGTTCCTCGTGGAAGCGTCCGCGCCCGGCGAGGAACGCTGGCTGCTGCTGGAGACGGGCGGGCCGGCCGAGGCCGCCGACCCGGCCGAGGCGGGTCCTCGATGAGCGGGCCCGCGCCGTGGGACGGCGACATGGGCAAGGGTCGGATCGCGCGGTTCGCCGCGCCCCTGATGGTCGGCAGCGTCATCACGCACGGCACCCAGTTCGTGGTCGTGGCGCAGCTCGGCGGCATGGGCGAGTCCGCGCTGTACCTGCGGGCGGTCTACGCCCCGATCGCCTTCGTGTTCCTCGCCCTGAACTCAGGGCTCGCGATCACCCTTCAGGTCCTCGCGGCCCGTCGGACGGGTGCCGGGCGCGCCGGTGATGCCTCCCGGCTGCTCGGCTCGGTGACCCGTGTCGGGCTGCTCACCTACCTCGCGGTCGGTGTGGCGGTCGTGCTGTGCGCGCGGCCCATCAGCGCGCTGGTGGCGGTGCCGGACGACGAGCGGTCCGCGTTCGCCGGCTTCCTGCTGGCGATGGTCCTGGTCAGCCCGGTCGGCCTGCTCGGCGAACTGTGCGCGGCCGTCCTGCGCGGACTGGGCAGAAGCGGGCCGAGCCTGCTGGTCAGCGCCCTGGGGGCCGTCCTGACGGTGGGCACGCTGGCGCTGCTCGTCGAGGCCACGGATCTCGGGCTGGCCGCCCTGCCGGTCTCCCTGGCCCTGGCAGGTGCCGCCTCGCTGGCGGTGGGCGTCCTGCTGCTGCGCCGCCAGGAGTCCTTCACGGCGCGGGGCCTGCGCGGCTGGGACCGGGAGACGCTGCCTTCGCTCGCCGGCGTCGGGCTGCCCGTGTCCGGCTCGTTCCTGCTGCTGTTCGTGGTGGAACTGGTGCTGCTGAGGGTCGTGGCGCCGTACGGCACCGGCGCGGTGGCCGGCTTCTCCTTCGGCTACACGCTCCAGGCCCTGGTGATCGTGCCCGCGACGAGTTTCGGCTCCGCCGTGGCCATCCTCGTCAACCAGCAGCACGCGGCGGGGCGCCCGGAGCAGGCGCGCCGGACCCTGCGGGAGGGTGCCGTCCTGGCCTTCTGCGGATACGCGGCCGTCTCGGTGCTGCTGTTCGCGGCGGGGCCGTGGGCGGTGTCCGCCATGCCGATGGAACAGGCCACGCGGGACGAGGCGCACCGGTTCATGACCGTCGTC
This sequence comes from Streptomyces sp. NPDC059201, assembly GCF_042754585.1. Lineage (NCBI taxonomy): Bacteria > Bacillati > Actinomycetota > Actinomycetes > Kitasatosporales > Streptomycetaceae > Streptomyces > Streptomyces sp. NPDC059201. The sequence goes on along the minus strand of NZ_JBHZBB010000013.1, from coordinate 83,767 downwards.
GGCCCCTCCTTCGGGTGCACGGCGCTCGCCCTGATCGCGCTGACGCTGCTGGAGCAGAGGGGACGCGGGCCCATCGCCATCGCGCTCAACCTGCTGCACTTCACCGGCCTGTTGTCGGTCGGCGCCTGGGCCGCGCACACGACGCAATCGACGACCGGCCTGTACGTCGTCCTCTCCGTGGGCGCCGCCGTCGGCGTGGCCGGCTCGTGGCCGGTGGCGTGGTGGCTGCTGTACCGCGCGCCGGGAGGTCCGGCCTTCCCCAAGGGCGCGGGGGCGCGTGCCGTGGGCGACCGCCCGGCTCGGGGAGAGAGGCGGTGAGCCGGGTGGGACGAGGTGTGCGGCGGCTGTTCGGCGCGCGTACCGCGTGCGCGGCGCCGCATGCCGTCGGCTTCGGCGTCGACCTGCTCTCGCTGGAGCGGTTCCGGCGGGTGTCGGCCCGTGAGCGGGGACGTCGCATGGTGTTTCACCCGGCGGAGCTGGCGTACGCGCAGACTCTCGGCGAGTCGCGGCGCGACGAGTTCCTGGCGGGTCGGTTCTGCGCGAAGGAGGCCACGGCCAAGGCGCTCGGGCGCGGGCTGGGCCAGGGCCTGGGCTGGCGCGACATCGAGGTCACACGGGACGCGCTGGGGGCGCCGGGCGTCCGGCTGCACGGCCGGGCCGCGGACCTCGCCCGCGTGCTGCTCGTGGGACGCGTGACTCTCTCGCTCAGTCATCAGGAAGGTTTCGTGGTCTGTGTGGCGGTGGCCTATGCGGCGCCCCAGGGCCACCTGTCACCGGAGGTGCACTCATGACGAATCCGGCTCTTCCCCAGGTACCAGGGGTCGCGCTGCTCACGGGCGGATCGCGGGGCATCGGCCGGGCCGTCGCCGTCCGGCTGGCCGCGGACGGCTTCGACGTCGCGTTCTGTTACCGGAGCGACCACGGCGCCGCGCTGGAGACCGCGAAGGCCGTCGAGGACCTCGGCCGCCGGGTCTTTCACCGGGCCGTGGACGTGACCGACTTCGACGCGGTCCGCGCGTTCACCGAGGACGCCGAGAAGGAGCTGGGCCCGGCGGACACGGCGGTGTCCTGCGCGGGCATCACGCGCGACGGGGCGGCGGCGCTGATGTCGCCCACCGCCTGGTCGGAGGTCGTACGGACCAACTTGGACGGCGCCTTCCATCTGATCCGCTGCGTCCTGCTGGGCATGCTGCGGCGCAAACACGGCTCGCTGGTCCTGGTCTCCTCGGTCTCGGGGCTCCAGGGCAACGCGGGCCAGGCGAACTACGCGGCCTCCAAGGCCGGACTGCACGGCCTCGGGGCCTCGCTGGCCAAGGAGGCCGCAGGACACGGCGTACGCGTCAACGTCGTCGCGCCCGGCTACATCGAGTCCGACATGGTCGCCTCGATGCCGGCCCGCGCCCGCGCCCGGGCCGAGGAGCGGATTCCGCTCGGCCGGTTCGGGCGCCCGGACGACGTCGCCGAGGCCGTGTCGTACCTGGTGTCCGACCGCTCCGCCTATGTCACGGGCACGGTGCTGCGCGTCGACGGCGGACTGGCCGGCTGATGCCCGCCGCCCGATTCCCCACCCCCCTTCCGCGAACCAGGAGACACCCATGAACGCAGCGACCCGGCAGCCGACCGACGAACGCCTGGCCGAGATCAGAGACCTCGCGGCCGAGCTGTTCGACGCCGACCCCGCGGCGGTGGAGTCCGCGCAGTCCTTCGTGGACGACCTGGAGGCGGACTCGCTCCTCGCCATCGAGATGGTGACGCAGTTGGAGAAGCGTTACGGCGTCCTGATCTCCGAGGAGGCGATCCCGCGCATGGTCAACCTGAAGGCCACCTTCAAGGTGGTCGCCGAGACCGCCGGCTGGTGAGGCAATGCGACGACGTATCGCGATCACCGGTCTTGGCCCGGTGTCCAACATCGGCATCGGCATCGACGCCTTCGCCCGCTCCCTGCGCCTGGGCAAGACCGGCGTGGGCCCCGTCGGAAGCTTCGACACCACCGGCTTCCTGCGGAGAACCGGTGGCGAGGTGACGGACTTCCGCCCGCGGGACCATCTCACCCGGATCTCCCCCGAACGCTGGGGCCGTTCCGCGCAGTTCGCGGCCGCCGCGGCCCGGCTCGCGGTCGACGACGCCGGCGTCGACGCCTCCGGGGACGGAGTGGCCGTCGTCATGGGCACCACGTCCGGCGAGCTGGCCGCCGTCGTCGACATGGCCGAGGCATGGCACAGCCGGGGCTACGGCCCGCCCGACCCGGTGACGGCCGCGCACATACCCGCCGCCAAGCTCGGCCTGGCCGCCGCCCGCGAGATCGGCGCGGGCGGCGAGGTGGTCACCCTCGGTACGGCGTGCTCCGCCGGGAACTACGCCCTCGGCTACGCCTACGATCTGCTCACCGCCGGGGAGGCCGACATCGCCGTGGCCGGCGGGGCCGACTCCGTCACGCGTTTCACCCACGCCGGCTTCCACCGCCTCGGCGCGCTCGCCGCGACGCAGTGCCGCCCCTTCGACGGGGACCGTGACGGCATGATCCCCGCGGAGGGCGGGGTCGCCCTGGTCCTGGAGCCCCTGGACGCGGCCCGGGCACGCGGCGCCCGCGTCTACGCCGAGCTCCTCGGCTACGGCATGACCTGCGACGCGTCGCATCCGGTCGCGCCCGACGAGGACAGCATCGCCCGCTGTATGCGCACCGCCCACGAGCGGGCCGGGGTCAGCGCCGACCAGATCGACTACGTCTGCGCGCACGGCACCGGCACGAAGACCAACGACCTGGTCGAGAGCAGGGCCCTGCGCAGCGTGTTCGGTCCGACCCCGCCGCCCACCAGCTCCATCAAGTCCATGCTGGGGCATGCCATGGGCGCGGCAAGCGGGTTCGGAGCGGTCGCCTGCGCCCTGAGCATCTCGGAGGGTTTCCTGCCTCCGACCGTCAACTTCCTGACGCCCGATCCGGAGCTGGAGGGCATCGATCCGGTGCCCAACACGGCCGTGCCCGAGAAGGTGCGCATCGCGCAGAACAACGGGTTCGCGTTCGGCGGCAACAACGCCATCACCATTCTGGGGAGCGCCGAGTGACCGACATCGTGATCACCGGGGTCGGCCGGGTGCGGCCCGACCGTGTGGCCCGCGCGCTGGACACCGGCCCGCGCGAGGGCCGTTCCCCCGGCACCCTTGCCCATCAGGTCTCCGGTTTCGCGCCCGAGGAGCGGCTCGGCAGGAAGGTGGCGCGCTTCAACAGCCGGGCGACCCTGTTCGCCATGGACGCCGCCGAGTCGGCGATGGCCGACGCGAGGCTGACCGTCACCGACGACAACCGGGACCGTACGGGCATCGCGGTCGGCACCACCGTGGGCAGCATCGCCAGCACCGTCACGTTCGGCTGGGACAGCTTCAACCGGGAGCGCCCGTACGTCGTGAACGCCGCGCTGTTCCCCAACACCGTGCTCAACACCACAGCGGGCGCCCTCGCCATCCGTACCGGGATGCGCGGGGCCAACTCCACGGTCGCCGGTGGCCCGCTGGCGGCGCTCCAGGCGCTGCGGCACGCGCAGATGAGCCTGTCCCAGCGGCACACCGACTCCGTGCTGGCGGGTGCCGCCGAAGAGGTCACCGGGGCCTCCTTGTGGTGGTGGGAGGCGGCGTTCGGTACCGGACCCGTCGGCGAGGGCGCGGCGATGTTCGTGCTGAAGCGCGGCGCCGACGCCCAGGCGGTCGGGCGACGGGTGCTGGCGCGGCTCGGGAGCGTCGTCGTACGCGCCGCCGATCCCCGCGAGCCCGAGGCGGTCGGCCGGGTGGCCCGACTGGCCCTGGACCGCGCCGGGCTGGACCCGGCGGACGTACGTCTCGCGGTCGTACGCACGACCGGGGACGAGGAGACCGACACAGCCCAGCACGAGGCGCTGACCAAGCTGCTGGGCACGGAGCCCGTGTACCACGAGGACGTCATGGGCGACTGCTACAGCGCGCACAGCGCCCTGCAGATGGCGTGGCTGCTGGAGCGGGAGCCGTCCGACCGCGGGCCCGCGCTGGTCGTCGCGGTCGACCCCGAGGGCGCGGTGGGCGCGGTGGTGCTCGACCAGGGCGGAGTGACCCGATGACGCGGAGCGCGACCCTGCTGTCGTACTTCCAACGAGGACTCGCCCGCTCGCCGAAGCGGACCGCGCTCGTCGTGGGCCGCGAGCGGTTCACGTACGAGGAACTCGACCTGAGGGCACGGGAGCTGGCGGGCGAGGTGCTCGCGGCGAACCCCCACGTGACGCGCGTCGGTGTGCTGGCCCTGCCCGGTGAGCGTGCCTACGCCGGCTTCCTCGGGGCGCTGTACGCGGGAGCCGCCGCGGTCCCGCTGCACCCCGACTACCCGGTGCGCCGCACCGCGCTGATGATCGAGGCGGCGCGGATCGACGTGCTGGTCGTCGACGCCGCGGGCGCGGCCCGGGCACGGGAGCTGGGCGCGGAACTGGCCGGGGTCACCGTGGTGGAGCGACCCACGGCTCCCCCGGTCACCAGCGCGCGGCCGGCCGCCGCGGACGACCCCGCGTACATCATGTTCACCTCGGGCTCGACGGGCCGCCCCAAGGGAGTGCCCGTCTCGCACGGAAACGTGGCGCACTATCTGGACGTCGTGCAGGACCGGTTCGGGTTCTCGGACCGGGACGTGTTCTCGCAGACCTTCAACCTCACGTTCGACCTGGCGGTGTTCGACATGTTCGCGGCCTGGGGCTGCGGCGGACGTCTGGTCGCGGTGCCACCGGGGGCGTACGCCCGGCTGCCCGAGTTCGTGAGCAAGCACGGGCTCACGGTCTGGTTCTCCGCGCCCAGCGTGATCAAGATGCTGCGGCGGGCGGACGAACTGCGCCCCGGCAGGCTGGCCGGGCTGCGGCTCAGCCTGTTCTGCGGTGAGCCGCTGATGTGCGAGGACGCCGAGGCGTGGCAGCGCGCGGCGGACAACTCCGCGCTCCACAACCTGTACGGGCCGACCGAGTTGACGATCTCGTGCACGATGCACCGCTGGGCGCCGCCGGAGTCGGTGGCCCTGTCGCGGCACGGGATCGTACCGATCGGCCGGCCGCATCCGGGGCTGCGTTACCTGTTGTACGGCCCCGGAGCGGAGGCGGACACCGGTGAACTGTGCGTCCGGGGCCCGCAGATGGTGGCGGGCTATCTGGACCCGGCCGACGACGAGGGACGCTTCCTCGACCACGAGGGAGAGCGCTGGTACCGCACCGGAGATCTGGTGCGACGGATGACCGGGGGTGAACTGGCCTACCTCGGCCGGCTCGACGACCAGGTCAACATCGGCGGGGTCCGGATGGAACTGCGCGAGATCGAGCAGGCGTTGCGCGGCTGCGCCGGGGTGGAGGACACCGTCGTGCTCGCGGTGGACGACGAACTGGCAGCCTTCTGGGTGGGCGGGTGCGCCGACGCCCGCGATCTGCGGATCGGGCTGGCGGACCTGCTGCCGAGGGCGATGATCCCGCGGCGCTTCGAGCGGCTGGAGGCACTGCCGCTCAACGCCAACGGCAAGACGGATCGCAAGGCGCTGGCGGAGCGCGCCGCCGGCGGCGGGGAGGCCAGGTGAGCGCCGCGAGCCCCGTGAGCCGTGCGGGAGCCGGGGGCGTCTGGGACGCGATCGTGATCGGGTCCGGCGTCGGGGGCCTGGTGTGCGCGGGCTACCTGGCCGCGTCGGGGCGCCGCACGCTGGTGCTCGAAGCGCACGACGTGGCGGGTGGTTGCGCCCAGGTCTTCCGGCGCCGTGGACTGTACGAGTTCGATGTCGGGGCGCACTACCTGGGGGATATCGGACCGGGAGGGCGGTGCCGGGCGATCCTGAACGGGCTGGGGCTGGCCGGCCGGGTGGGGTTCAGCCCGTCCGATCCCGACGGCTTCGACGTGGTGTCCGCGCCGGGCTTCACCTTCCGGGTGCCTGCGGGCTGGGACCGATATCGCGCCCGGCTGAAGGAGACGTTCGCCGGGGAGGCCGAGGGCATCGACCTGGTGGTCGACGCCCTGTCCGCGGCGGGCCGGAAGTCGAGGGCCAGGGCTCCGGTGGGACCGTCCACGCGCTGGGAGCGGGGCGAGCTGACCGCCCTGCTGTCCGCGGCCGGCCTCTCCCCGCAGGCGCGGACCGCGCTGGCCGCGCAGTCGCTCAACCTCGGGATGCCGCTGTCCGGACTGGCTGTGTCGGCGTACGGCGCGATGCTGGACAGCTACATGGAGGGCGCCCACCGGATCGTCGGGGGCGGCCAGCATCTGATCGCCTCGCTCGTGGAGGTGATCGAGGCCCATGGCGGGGAGGTGCGCACCACAGCACGGGCGGAGCGGGTGACGCTGGAGCGCGGACGGGCGACCGGCGTGTTGCTGTCGTCGGGCGAACGGCTGTCGGCTCCGGTGGTGGTGTCGAACGCCGATCAGCACCGCACCATGCTGGAGCTGGTCGGACCCGAGGCCCTGCCGGAGCGGCTACGCGCCCGGCTGGCCCGCACGACCTACGCCCGGCCCACCGCATCCCTGTTCCTGGCGGTGGACCGGGAGTTCGAGCGGCCGCGCGACCACAACGTCTGGCACTTCCTGGACGATGACCTCGACGCCTGCCACGCGGACCCGTCCGGGACCCGCTTCGCCATGATCTCCCCGGCCTCCGGTCTGGCGCCCGAGGGGCATCAGGCCTTCCAGGTCCTCACCCTGCTGCCCGAGGCGGCCCCGGCCGCCTACGGCCGCGGGTACCGCAAGGAGGGCGCGTACACGGCTGGGAAGCGTGCACTCACCGAGCGACTGCTGGATCTGGCCGAGGACGTGCTGGGCCCGTTCCGTGAGCACCTCACCCATGTCGAGCTGTCGACGGCCCTGACGCATACCCGCTACACGGGTGCGACGGGCGGCACGGCATACGGCCCGGCCGCGACGCCCCGGCAGGTCGGCGCGTGGCGGCCGTCGTACGCGACCCATGTGGACGGGCTCCATCTGGTGGGCGCGAGCACGCGCACGGGCGGCGGATTCCCCGGCGTGATCATCGGCGCGGTGCTGTGTGCGTCCGAGATCCTCGGCCGACCGTTGCTGGAGGACGTCACGGCGGGAGCGGTGGTTGCCGACGCGAACCTGCTCCCCGAGCGCGGCGATGACTGGGATCCGCTCCGGGTCTCCCGCGGCCGGGCACGCGCCGCCCGCTCCGTACCCCCGCTGCGCCTGCCCCGCCCACTCGCCGCCGGGTGACGGCTCCCCGTCCGAGCAGGGGAGGGCGGGTTGCCCCGCCCTCCCCTGCTGGAGTACTAGGACCCGTTGACCAGCAGTTCGCTCTCCGCCCCGGCGATCAGCACGGAACGCACGCCCGAGGTCAGCCGGTACCGGTACTCGTCACCGCGGATCACCTGCACCACGGAGTGATCGGCGAGCTGGGCCAGCATGTGGACGAAGTCGAGGCGCGCGTAGTGGTCGAGAGCGGCCAGCCCCTCGATGTCCGACAGCAGGAAGTCCCCGTCGAAGTGGGCCAGTCGGGCCAGGAACGACCGGAGCACGGGGTCGAGGAGCTGAAGGCTGCGCTCGACGCTCGTGACGACGTCCCGCTGGTGGGGCAGCAGCGACGCGTCGGCCGAGCGCAGGATCTTCAGCCGGCTGTCGTTGCTCCGCAGCAGGGCCAGCAGATCGTCGAGCCCGACCGAGCGCAGCCGCTCCGCCGCGAACTCCAGATACCGGGGGTTGCCGTCGAGCAGGGCGCACAGCTGCCTGACCGGTTCCAGGTCCATGCCGGCGGCCAAGCCGGGGAACCAGGCGCTCGCCCGGCGCAGGAACAGCTGGGCCGCCGCCGGAACACCGCCGTCCGAGGACTCCAGGGCGAGCGGTGTCACCTCCCACACACAGGCAGCGTTCAAGGGTAGCCGGAGTCTCGTGGTGATGATCAGACGGAGTTCGGGGTGGTCGGCCACTATCCGCTTGCCGAGCCGGGTCACCGACGCGGACACCAGCTCCGCGTCATCGAGGATCACCACCTGGGGCTGCCCTTGCGCGGACCGCGTCACCGCCCTGGTGAGCGCCGCGGAGATCCGGTCGAAACTCTCCTGGGGGGCGAACCGTTCGGGCGGCATCGTGCCGAGCCCGATGACTGACACGCCGTCTCCCGATGGGGTCGTGACGGCTTCCGCCAGCGCCAGGGCCAGCCGGGACTTGCCCACTCCGCCCGGTCCGACGAGCGTGACCAGACGCTGGGCCCGCAGCGCTTCGGTGAGGAACGCGACAGTCTCGTGGCGACCCACGATCGTGTCCCGTGGTGTGCTCATCTCCTGGCGGCGCGGGGCGGGTTCGCCTTCCGGAGCGGGCGCCAGCAGCGCTTTCTCCTCCGGCGCGAGCACCGACGAAAGCAGTCGCAGCGACGCGCGCCGCGGGTTGCTCACCTTTCCCGTCTCCAGGTTTCTGATCGTGCGCACGCTCAGGCCCGAGCGCTCCGACAGCTCTTCCTGCGTCCATCCGTGGCGCAGGCGGACTTTGACCAGTACTTCCCGCAGCAATGAGAGCCCCCCCGCTCCTCTGCATCTCAAGGCCCAGCGAGCCTATGCTTCGACCCACACTTGAGCAAGACCTTAATTGAACACGTAAGGAAACTGGTAAACAGTGAACTCCTCTGTAGCGCGCGGTGATTCTTGGGCTCCCGACGGGCCTCCCCAGGCTCTTGGGGGGACCCTTAGCTCAGCCCACCGTTGTCCCCGCACGCGCGGGGATGTCGTTGTGGTCCCAGTCCAAGACCGACCACGCTGTTGCCCGGAAGCCCGTGGACGGGTGCGCTGACCTGGGGCCGAGCCGATGCGGCACAGGGGCTACAGGGCGTCGATGATCGCCGCCGTGAAGGCGTCGAGGTCCCTGGGCCTGCGGGAGGTGATGAGGGGGTGCCCGCCGGAGGTGTCCACGACGACCTCGCGGTCCAGCCAGGTGGCGCCCGCGTTCTCCAGGTCGGAGCGGAGAGACGGGTACGACGTCAGCTCGCGTCCTCCGGCCAGCCCGCTGTCCACGAGGATCCAGGGTCCGTGACAGATGGCGGCGATCGGCCGGCCGGCCTCGGCAAAGGCCGAGAGCAGGCGGTGTACGTCCGCGTCGGTCCGCAGCCGGTCGGCGTTCACCGTGCCGCCGGGCACGATCACCGCGTCGAATCCGTCCGCCGTCGCCGCCGCCAGGGTCGTGTCCGGCGAGACCAGAGCGCCTGGTCTGCGGTCCGAGACAAGGGTCTGCACCGCCGCGTCCTTCTGGGCGGCGACCGTGACGCGGGCGCCGGCGGCGCGCAGGGCGGTGACCGGCTTCAGCAGCTCGTCCTGCTCCGTGCCGTAGTTCGTCGTGAGGACGAGTACGTTCCTTCCGTCGAGCGACACGCTGCGTCGCCTCCCTGCTCGGCGTCACCCTTACGGCGGTTGCCCCTTCCCCGGCGGATCATGCGCGCAAGGTGCCCGGAGAGAGCCGCGCACAGGACCGCTCCTTCGGCGGTTGGGGGATCGAGAAGCGGGCATGCGCCCGGGAGAGCCTCCGTCGCGATCCGAGCGAGGTAGAGGTGACGCGCGGCAGTGGCCCTCGCCCCCAGGCCCTGGAGATGACCCCCCATGCCACGCCCCACCCACCCTCACCCTTCCCCCACGGCGCACAGCTCCCCCGGCGAAGGCGGCGAGCCTGCCGCGCGGTCGTCCCTCGAACTGGTGGACCTGGCTCTCGTCTCCGACGAGCTGGGGACGTTCACGGTGCCCCTCGCCGGTCCGGATGCCGACGTGCCGCACGAGCTGCCGGAGGGCGCGGCGGTCAGCATCGCGCTCGCGTTCCGGCTGACGGCGGACATCGACGGCCTGGTCTTCGAGACCATCAGGACCAGGGGAGGCGAGGAACCCGCGGTCCGACGGGACGTGCTCGGGGGCTTCCGTTCCGGAGGTCCGTACGAGATCCGGCTGCCGCCGGAACGACTGCCGCAGGGCCGCGCGCACTGTGGCATGTACGAAGTGGCGGGCCGCTTCATCGACGCGGCGGGGCGCGAACACGCGCAGGCGAATCTCCGCTTCACGATCGTCCACCGGCTGCCCGGGGGAGCGGTCGACGCCCCCGGACGGGAGCCGGAGGACAAGCGGCGCGGGCGCGCCGGGCGGGTCGGGCGGGTCGGACGACGCGATTGAGTCCGGCGTCGCGGGGTACGCGCGGGGCGACCGCGAATCGTCCGCGAGACAGAGCAGGAGGCATGACCATGAGCATGGTGAAGCAGACGATCGACGTGGACGTTCCCCTGCGGAACGCCTACAACCAGTGGACGCAGTTCGAGGAGTTCCCGCGCTTCATGGAAGGCGTGGAGGATGTCACCCAGGTCGACGACCGGCACTGTCACTGGCAGACCAAGGTCGCGGGTGTCCGGCGCGAGTTCGACACGGAGATCGTCGACCAGCTGGCCGACGAGCGCATCTCGTGGCGTACCGTCGGCGGCGACGTCCAGCAGAAGGGCGTCGTCACCTTCCAGCGGCTCGACGAAAGCCACACCCGTGTGAGTCTGGCCATGGACATGGAGCCGGAGGGCATGGCCGAGAAGGCCGCCGACGCCCTCGGCATCCTGGACCGGCGGGTCAAGGGCGACCTCAGGCGCTTCAAGGGCTTCATCGAGGAGCACGGTCACGAGACCGGTGGCTGGCGCGGCCGCATCCAGCCCTCGGACGCCGCCGGCGGGCCGACGCCGAGCGAGCCGCCGGCCCGGGAGGCTCCCGGACCGATGGGCCCCGGCCCGACGGGCACGCCCCCGGGAACACACGAGGCATGGCCCATGCCGCCCGGCCCCAATGACCCCGGCATGCGCTGACACGCTCGCGGGTCGCGACCGCCCTCGGGGGGTGGCCGCGACCCGCGCGATGTCTGCGGAACAGCCACGACGCCAGGTCCCGACCGCGTCGCCCCAGACGGACAGACGGACAGACGGACAGACGGACAGACGGACAGACGGACGGGCGGACAGACGAACAGACGGACGCCACGAGCACCGTCACGCTCAGTCGATGGCGAGTTCGATCGCGTAGACGAGGAAGAACAGCGCGAACAGGATGGCCACCGACCAGATGATCAGCAGGGGGCCTTTCGCCCAGCCCCGCCGCAGCGGCCGGTGCGGGCCGGTGCCCGTGCTCGTACCCGACTCCCCCGGCGGTGTCCCGCCTGGTCGGGTTCCGTCCTCGGAGAGGTCACGCGGGTCCGGCTCCGGGTCCGGGTTGCTGGGTACGGTCATGACGCTCACCTCCCGGTGAGTCGCGGAAGGGCGAACGCGCCCGCGGTCGGACGTGGCGACAGCGAACCCGTAGCGCACCATGCCCCGCGACTAACCGCCATCGAGGTGTCCGAAACGGTGTCGGCGCACGGTTCCGTCCCACTGCCAGTCCGCGCGCCGGGGCAGGCCGGGGAGCGGGACGCGGCCCGTGCACCACAGCAGGGTGTCGGACGGGTCGTGTCCGGGCGGGGCGTCGGGGAAGAGGCGGCCGAGGACGGCGGCGCTGAGGTCGCCGGGCGGGGTCCAGGGCAGACCGAGCGCGCGGGTGATGTCGTACGTGTGGAGGGTCAGTTCGGCGATTCCCATGGCGGCGAAACCGGCGGCGTCGGAGTGGCCCCAGGGGTGCCAGGCGCGTACTTCGGGAGGCGTGTCGCGGACGGTCGACGTGAGGAGGGACGCGGCGATCCGCAGGCCGTCCAGGCAGGCGGGGACGGGGGCCTGGGGGTCGAGCGAGGCGAAGAGGGTGATGTAGCGGTCGGTGGGGCGGGCGATGAGCAGGCCGGTGTAGCCGGTCAGGCCGAGAGCGAGGTGGTCGAGGGTCTGGCGGCAGCTCCAGTCGAGGCCGTGGGCGGGGCGCGACCAGTCCTGGTCGGCTCCCTGGAGGAGAGCGGCCAGGCAGTCGTCGGTGGCGGCGGCCAGAAGGTCCGTCCAGGGCGCGGTGGCGGTGGGAGTGGGAGTGGGAGTCGTCGGGTCCGGCGCGGGATGAGCGGTGGCGGTCGGTGTCGCGGTCACTTGGCGTCCCCCAGCGTCCTCAGGACCTCGATCACGCTCGCGTAGCTGTCGGAGCCGTGGCCCGCCGCCTTGGCCCGTTCCATGGCGGACTTCAGGAGTTCGGGCAGGGCGTTGTCGAGGCCGCGGGCCGCCGCGGCGTGGAGGAGGTGGTCGATGGTCGCGATCTGCACGTCCAGGGTGGCGTCGTCGCCCGGGTAGCGGCCGGCGTCCACCTGGGGCGCGTACGTGGTCATGAAGCCGGCCACGGCGGTCAGCCAGCGGATCGCGACAGGGGTGAAGGCCGTGGCCGGTGTCTTCTCCGCGCCGACCAGCGCCGTGCCGTGCAGCCAGCCGGTCAGGGTAGACCACATCAGGCCGAGCAGGGCCGCGTCGTAGAGGGAGGCCAGGCCCGGGTCGGTGCCCAGGTACAGGGGGTCGCCCAGGGACTCCAAGGTCGGACGGTGGGCTGCGAAGGCGGCGTCGGAACCGCTGTAGAGGAACATCATCTCGGGGCTGCCGACCCCCGGCGGGGTGGTCATGATCGCGCCGTCGAGGTAGTCGGCGCCATGCGACCGGGCCCACGCGGCGGCCTCGGCGGCCTGCTCGGGGGAACCGGAGCTCAGGTTGACGAGGACCTTGCCCGCGAGGGAGCCGGCGACGGGGTCGAGGACGGTGTGCAGCGCCTCGTGGTCCAGGACGCAGGCGAGGATCAGAGGACTCGCCGCGACCGCCTCCTCGGGCGTCGCGGCGGGCCGGGCACCCCGGTCGACCACCGGCTGGGCCTTGTGCGCCGAGCGGTTCCATACGGTGGTCTCGTGGCCCCGCTCCAGAAGTACGGCGGCCAGCGCCGAGCCCATCGAGCCCAGCCCGATGACGGTCACTGCCGTCACTGCCGGATGATCAGAACGCATGCCACGACTCCCTGTTCGTCCGCCTGCGGCGGTCGGTCACGTACGACCAAGATCGCAGCGCGCGGTGGCAGGGGACAGTGACGCTGCTGACGGCGACCACCAAATTCCTGCCGTACCCTTCGAGGCATGAATCCTGGTTCCGTCGCCTTGGTCGTGACCGAGGACATCGGATTCCCCTCATGGGATCTGTACGAGTTGAGCATCCCCTGCACCGTCTTCGGGAAGCCGCAGCCCGACCTGGCCGACCCCTGGTACGACCTGCGGCTGTGCAGCACGGGGAGTACGGGGGAGAGCCGGCGTGACAACTCTCCGGCAGGGACCGGGACCGGGATGTCACTGAGGACCCGCTACGGGCTCGACGACCTCGTCGGCGCGGACACCGTCATCGTGCCCTCGGTGCCCGACGCCTGCGTCGACGAGGGAGAACCGCTCCCGCGGGAACTGATCAGGGCCCTGCGCGACGCCTACGACGCGGGCGCCCGCATGGTCTCCCTCTGCACCGGCGCCTTCGCGCTCGCCGAGGCGGGGCTGCTCGACGGGCGGCGCGCCACCGCCCATTGGATGCACACCGCCCAACTGGCCGAGCGCTACCCGAAGGTGGAAGTCGACGACTCGGTGCTGTACGTGGACGACGGCGACGTGCTCACCAGCGCCGGGCTGACGGCCGGACTCGACCTCTGCCTCCATCTGGTACGCCGCGACCTGGGCGCCCACATCGCCAATCAGCTGGCCCGTCGGATGGTGGTGCCCGCCCATCGGCCCGGCGGACAGGCGCAGTTCATCGACCTGTCCGTGCCCGCCACCGACGAGGGGAGCCTGGGACCCGTACTGGACTGGGCCCGTACACACCTGGACCGCCCCCTGACCGTCGAGGACCTGGCGCGGCGCGCGGCGATGAGCACGCGGACCCTCCACCGGCGACTCCAGGCGGCCACCGGCACGACCCCGCTCCAGTGGCTCCTCAACCAGCGACTGGCACGCGCGCAGAGCCTGCTGGAATCGACCGATCTGCCCATCGAGAAGATCGGGGAACTGAGCGGCCTCGGCACGGCGAACAACCTCCGCCACCACTTCCTCAAACAGGTCGGAGTATCCCCGAGCACCTACCGACGCGCCTTCCCCCGCACGATGCCCATATGAGGCTCGGGTTCAGTCAGCTCTGGCGAAGCCGCGCGACGACCAGTCGGGCGTACGGAAACGTCGCTTGTGGTCGACCGGATCCGGGCGCCTGACGGTGACGCCGAGGGACAGCAGGAGAGCGACGAACCCGTCCAGCTCCTCCTGCGCGGGCTCGATCAGCCTCCGCGGGGCTCACCCCCGCGGCTGACGTCACCTGCGCCACCGACGACACCTGCGCCGTCGAAGACGCCCGTGCCGGCGCGGGCACCGGCCGGGTCCGGAATGCGGGGGGCATGATCTGGCTGCTTCAGTAGGCCGAAAACGCGTTCACGACACGACTTCCCGCCTCCCCGTCCTCGTACGTGCGGGTCAGCCGAGAGGCAGGTCGAGGTGTGCCTCGGTGCCGGCGGTCGAGCCCAGGCGGACGGTGGCGAAGGACGGGTTCGCGTCGGAGTAGAGCGGGTCCTTGGCGTTGATCACGAGCATGATCTTGTGGTCGGCCGCGAGGTCGTAGGCGGCGGCCTGGAGGTCCCAGGAGACGTCGACGGCCTTGCCGGCCTCGGTGCCAGTCAGGGTGTAGGGCTCGTGGGTGATGATGCGGGCGGTGCCGTCGGGGGCGAGGTCGAACAGGTACGCCACCAGCGTGGCGCTGTCCCCGGCGGGCGTGAGGGTCAGGTGGAGGCGGGGGACGCCGCGCACGCGGCGGGCTCCGGCGGGGGAGGTCCAGGTGGCGAGGTAGGTGCGGTCGAACTTGCCCGTGGCGTAGGTCTTCGGGTTGCCCTTCCATTCCTGCTGCCCGGTCGTCAGCAGTTCGTCCACGGCCTTGGCCTCGGTGAGCTCGCCGGTGGTGAAGGACGTCGTCCACCCGGCCGCCGGGGCGCTGTCGAGCGTCCCGTCCTGACCGCCGCTCGCGCCGCCCAGGTACAGCCTCTCGGTGCGCTTGGTCGCCTCTCCCCAGCTCGCGAGGGGCTCGCGGACGGTGTGCTCGAACATCACCTGGCTGGTGACCCGCGACCAGCCGGGCACCTCGTTGGCGGCACCGAGGAGGTGGTGGTCGAGCCAGGCGAGGGCCTCGTCGACGGGGACGTTCGGGCCGGGGACCGTCAGCCCCGCGCCCTCGGGAGCGGCGTGGTCGCCGATCCACAGGTTCAGGTGCTTCGGGACGGTCAGCGCCTCGAACGTCGCCAGGGCGCCGTTGACCGGGAACAGCGTCTCGTGCCAGGTGTTGGAGTAGAACGTCGGGATGTTGCGGGCGTTGGTCTGGTCGATGTACGAGCGCGGCGAACGCTCCTGCGCCCAGGCGCGTACGTCCTCCAGGTTCACGCCGGCGCGGAACTCCTTCAGCAGTTGCCGGGTGGCCTCGTCGAACTTTCGGGCCTCGGGCCCGCCGGTGAACGCCGACAGCGCGTCGACGGCGGCCAGGTGCCGGGTGCCGTTTCCGAGCAGCGCCGCCTCCAGGTCGCCCCACGTGCTGAGCGCCACCACGGCCTCGACCCGCCCCGCCGGGTCGTGGGCGGCGACCAGCTGACTGATGCCCGACCCGTAGGACTCGCCGAGGAACGCGATCTTGCTGGGGTCGAAGTGCTGCTGGGCGTAGTCGATCACCGTGACGCCGTCGGCCCAGTCGAGGGGGCCGGCCACGTCCACGGTCCCGCCGGAGGTGAACGGGGCGTCGATGAACCCGCCACCGGGAATCGGCAAGGTCTGGCCGATGCCGCGCGGGGTGTAGGCGAGGACGTGGTAGCCGCGCAGCGCGAGACGGAGGTACAGGTACTCGAACAGCACCCAGCCGAACGGCGTCCACCCGGCCGGCACGATGACCACCGGCCGCCGCTCGTCGCCGTTGAGCTTGATGGTGTGCGCGGAGAGCCTGACCCCGTCGTCCGCGGTGATCTTCGGGAAGCCGATCCGGGCGGCCCCCTGCACGCGGGTGACCAGCTCCTGCAACTCCGCCGTCAGCACCTGCCGCTCGGTGGAGCCCGACAGCGCGGCGACCAGCGCCTCGCCCACACCGGAGGCGGCGGGCGACACCGACGTGCCCGAGGCCCAGAGGCCGGAGTTCTCGACCTGCGCCAGCTGCTGGGCGGTGACCGGGGTGACGTCGCCGTCCTGGGGAGTACTCATTCAGAGGGTGCCTTTCACAGTGACAGAGAGGATGCGCCCTCTCATGATCACTTCGGCCCCCTTCGCATACGTGATGTCGTGTGACGGGTTCACCGGAAAGGGGGACCCCGCCCCCAAACACTTGACTCCGTCACTCAAGTCAGTGGCAGGGCAGGGGCGTTGGCCACGTCCGTCAGTCGCTGTCGCTGCGGCACCCGGCGGCACCCGGCGGCAGGCGTACGTGGACAGACGCGTATTCCCCTACGGCCGTGGCCGTCCGGCCACGGCCGCCCGGATCCTCGGCCTGGCGGCCGGGGTCACCAGTAGTGCCGGCGCCCACCGACCTTGTGGCCGACCGCGCCCAGTATCCAGAGGATGGCGCCGATGACCACGAGGATGATGCCGATGGTCCAGAGAATGTTGATGCTGGCGACGAATCCGATGACGAGCAAGATGATGCCGAGGACGATCATGGTGTCCTCCGGTTCTACTGAACGTTTCCATTTCAGGGTAGGCGCCCCTTCGACTCGCGGCCTCCGGGAACGGAGTTCGGCCGGCACCAGCGCGAAGAGGACCCGCGAAGAGGACGCGCGAAGAGGACGCAAGGGCACCGGCGTACGCTCGGAGGAGGCGGCCTCGAAGGGGATGGTGCGTATGTGCCGCTGGCTGGCGTACTCGGGTTCGCCGTTGCTGCTCGACACCGTGCTCTACCGCCCTGAGCACTCACTGATCAACCAGAGTCTGCACGCGAGGATGGGCGTCGAGTCGACCAACGGCGACGGTTTCGGCGTCGGCTGGTACAGCCAGGACGGCGACGGGACGCCCGCGGTCTTCCGCGACATCGGGCCCGCCTGGAACGACCGCAACCTGCGCGAGCTCGCCGCGCACGTCCGCTCCAGTCTGTTCTTCGCGCACGTCCGCGCCTCCACCGGCTCCGCGATCCAGCAGACGAACTGCCACCCGTTCCGCCACGGGCGCTGGCTGTGGATGCACAACGGGGCCATCGCGGACTTCCCCCGGCTCCAGCGGGACCTCTGCATGGCCGTCGACCCGGCGCTCTTCCCCTCCATCGAAGGCTCGACGGACTCCGAGGTCATGTTCTACCTGGCCGTGACCTTCGGCCTCGACCAGGACGTCCCCGGCGCGGTGGCCCGTACGGCGGGCCTGGTCGAGCGGCTCGGCAAGGAGCACGGCGTACCGCACCCCCTCCAGATGACGGTGGCCGTGAGCGACGGAGAGCGCGTGTGGGCCTTCCGCTACTCCAGCGAGGGACGATCCCGCTCGCTCTTCTACAGCAGCAGGGCCGAGACCGTCCGGCGCCTCCACCCCGAGCTGGACTACCTCAGGGAGATCTCCGACGAGACCCGCATCGTGGTCTCCGAGCCCCTCGGCAACCTGCCCGGCGTGTGGAACGAACTGCCCGAGGCCAGCTACGCGACGATCCCCTCCGGCCCGGAAACGGACTACCTTCCGTTCTCCCCGGCCTTCGGGTGACGGGCCGCCCTTCACGGGGTGGCCGCCTTTCACGGGGCGAGGGCCCTGACGGGCCGCCTCTCACGGGGCGAGGGTCCTGCGGGCCAGGTCGCTCACCACGTCGCTCACGTGTCCCCGCCGTTCGTACGCGGCGCGCTGCCGGGCGGCGCCGCCGCCGGAGGTCCGTACCCGGTCGAGCAGCTCTTCCGTGAGGACGAGGTCCCCGGCCGCCGCCAAGCCGGGCGCCGCCCGCGCCAGGAGCAGCTCCACCAGGGTCCAGGCCGGTACAGACTCCCCGCGTACGCAGTCGAGCCCGTCGCCCGCCAGTCCCTGCCGTGCGGCCATCCGGTGCGCGGCGCGCAGGCGCGGATCGGAGACGGGACGAGGCGGCCGCCCTTCGGCGATCTCGGGCAACAGCGCGCCGGCCAGGCCCCGTACCAGAGCGGTGAGGAGCACCACCACGTCGAGATCGGCGTTCACGTCACAGACGCGGATCTCCAGCGTCGGTACGTGCTCGGAGGGGCGCGCGTACCAGTAGATCATCCGGCGGTCCAGGAGGGCGCCGGACCGCACCAGGTGCGTGGCGAGCCGCTCGTATCCGGTGCCGTCGAGGACGGGGGCGGGCCCGACGCCGGGCCAGCGCGCGTGCTCCACGGCCCGGCGGCTGGCCCAGCCGGTGTCGCGGCCCAGGGCGAAGGGCGAGTTGGCGGCGAGCGCCTGCAAGGTCGGCAGCCAGGGGCGCATGTGGTGCGCCAGCGCGAGGGCCTGGTCACGGCAGGTCACCCCGACGTGGATGTGGCAGCCGCACACCATCCCCTCGTACGAACCCACCAGCGAGGGCCACCGGGCCGCCATCCGCCCGTACCGCTCACCCGGGGTCACGGCCGGCGGGCGCTCCGGAGGGATCGCCGGAGTGCCGGTGGCGACCAGCAGGCACCCCTCCGCGGCGGCGGCCTCCGCCATGACACGCCGCGTCGAGGCCAGCTCCGCCTTCACGTCCGGGAGCTCGACCGCGGGTCGCGTACACGCCTCGACCTGGGCGTCGAAGAACTCCGGCTGCGCCCGTCCGCCCAAGACCGCGTGCGCGGCCGCCACGACGAGCGGACCGCGGGGCACGGGCCTTCCCGTGCGCGGATCCACGAGCAGGAACTCCTCCTCCACCCCCACCGTCAGCTTCCGCCGGCACGATCGGGGGTCTGCGCGTCCGCCATCGACGGCACCGCTCGGGATGATCACCTCGGGGGACATGGACGGTCCCTTCGTCCGACGGGACGGGCAGGGCAGCGGGAGAGCCGAAACCGGCCCACGGCCCACGGCCTCTTGCCCACGGCTCACGGCACGGCACACAGCACACGGCTCACCCGTCACCTCACGACTACCCCATGGCCATCCGAGCCACACCAGGGCGAAAGTGAGACCGAAAGTGAGAGACGGATGCGGCGAGGGGGTACGTGGTGGGCCATGAACGCCACCGAAACCACACCCCTGCGCGCCGTAGCGCTGGTCTGTACGCTGTCCCCCTCCCCGACCCCGTCCAGTTCCCAGCTCCTGGCCGAGCAGACCCTGGCCGCCCTGGGTGAGCACGGCGTGACCGGCACGCTCATCCGGGTCGCCGACCACGACGTGCGCCCCGGCGTGCAGACCGACATGGGCGACGGGGACGCCTGGCCCGAGATCAGGGGGACCATCCTCGGCTGCGACATCCTGGTCCTGGCGACCCCGATCTGGCTCGGCCATCCGTCGAGCATCGCCCAACGCGTGCTGGAACGGCTGGACGCGGAACTCTCCGAGACCGACGAGGAAGGGCGGATGCTGACCTACGGCAAGGTCGCCGCCGTCTGCGTCGTCGGCAACGAGGACGGAGCCCACAAGGTGAGCGCCGACCTCTTCCAGGGGCTCAACGACGTCGGCTTCTCCCTCGCCCCGAACGCCGTCACCTACTGGGTCGGTGAGGCGATGCAGAGGACGGACTACCAGGACCTCGACACGCCCCCGAAGGCCACCGCGGCCACGACCGCGACCCTCGCGGCCAACACCGCCCACCTCGCCCGCCGCCTCAAGCCGGCACCGTACCCCGCCTCGTCCTGAGCGCGGGCGAGGCCGACGCACGGGTGACGCGGCGGACGTACCTGCCGGGACACCACATGCCCGACCTGCGAGGACGCGGGTGCACGGGTGTAATGGAAGGCGCTCCGACCGCGTCGCCCCACGCACCTCGAACAAGATCACGTATATCGAACAGGTTCGCGCACCTCTAACAGGGAAGGTCCGTCATGAACCACCCCGGCAGCCCCGAGGAGCGCACCTCCCGTGCCGGCAGCGGGGACCACGCCGGAGCGGAGCCCCGCGACCCGGTGGAGGAGGTCCGCGCGCTGCTCCGCGCCGCCGCCGCGGCGGCCGGATCCGCCATGGTGGACCAGGTGGGCGAGGAGGCCCTCGAATCGGCGGCGCGCTCGGAGCCGTACCAGCCCCGTGTCGTCCCCGACTGGGCGGTGCCGCTGGTGGAGGCCCACTCGGTGCCGACGCTCGTCTTCGCGCCGGTGCGGGACGAGGCGGGCCGCGTGGTCGACTTCGTCGACGTGGCCGCGAACGACGCGGCCCGGCGCTACTCGCCACAGTTGCCCAACCTCCCCGACGGACACCTCCTGAGCGTCGTCCAGCCGCAGACGCGGGCGTCGGGCGTCATCGACCTCATGCGGCGGGCGGTGGAGACGGGCAGGCCGCTGCCCCCGCAGAACGCGACGGCCCTGCTGCTCGTCCACGGCCGGCTGCGCCGCGTCACCGCGTGGACCACGGTCACACCCCACCGGGGCCATGTCGTGGTCGTCTTCGACCCCGACGTCTCCCGCCAGGAGCGCGTCCTGCGCCGCCTTGAGGACAGCGGGCTCGGCGGATGGGCAGAATGGGACCTGGCGGCGGGTTCCACGGACTGGTCGGACGGCCTGTACCGGATGTTCGACCGCCCCACGGACTCGCCCCTGCCCCTCGGCGACCTCGCGTCGCTTGTGGTCCCGGAGGACGTCCCGCTGCTGCGCTCGGCCCTGGGGTCGCTGCTCGGCGAGGGGACGGCCAGCGACGTCGATGTGCGCGTACGGCTCCCCGCGGGGGAACGCGTACTGCGGTTCGTCCTGTCCGGCATCCGGGAGGGCGAGCGGGAAGGGACCATCTGGGGCGTACGGAGCTACGTCCGTGACGTCACCCAGGTCCATCAGGTCCGCTCACGGCTCGACGCCGCGCTCCGCGAGGCGGAGCGGCGCCGCGCCGAGGCCCGTGCCGAGGCCCGGGTCACCGCACGCCTGCGCGAGGCGCTCCTTCCCGGTCACCCGGCCGGCACCTGCCAGTCCGCCGCGTCGTCCGACGGCATGCTGTCGGCCCTGGCCTACCGGCCGGCCGAGAACACGGCGGACATCGGCGGTGACTGGTACAACGTGGTACCACTGCCCGACCGCCGCATCCTGTTCGCGCTCGGCGACGCCTCGGGGCACGGCCTCGACGCCGTCGCCCGCATGGCCTCCCTCCGCAGCGGCCTGGCGGGCCTCGCGTTCACCGAACAGCGCGTGGACGTCCTGGCCGGCTGGCTCAACCACATGGCCTCCGAGACCCAGCCGGAGGACACCGCGAGCGCCGTCATCTGCCGCTACCACGCCGGCCTGCGCCTGCTGCGCTGGGTCAGCGCCGGCCACCCGGTCCCGGTCCTCGTCCGCGACGGGCGTGCCCGCCGCCTCCCCGCCCCGCCGGGCCTCCTCCTCGGCGTCCTGCCCCGCACGACCTACGAGGCCGCCGAACTCCCGCTCCGACAGGGCGACACGATCCTGCTCTACACCGACGGCCTCATCGAGCGCCGCGACCGGGACCTGGACGCCGGTGTCGACGAACTCCTCAGAGCCGCGGAGGCCGCGGCCCACCTCCCGGTCCAGCAGCTGGTGGACACGGTCACCGACAGCCTCCTGCCGCCGCTGCCGGAGGACGACGCGAGCCTGCTGGTCATGCGGTACGTGGGTGAGGACTGACGCCCGGCGAGGGGGGCACGGGGTGCCCCGGCGGCGGTCGCGAGGTGCCCCCGGCGGTGGTCACCGTGCCCGGGGTGCGTCATCGCGGCGCGGTACGGCTCCCGCCCCGCAGGCCGTCGAGGAACGTCAGGGCCGCGAGCAGGCTGCCGCTGGCCGCGGGGCGGATGCCGTAGCGGCGCATCGTGGCGTCCAGGTCCTCCAGGAGCCGTCGCCCCTCCTCTTCGTGGGAGCCGCCGGCGGTCAGGATGGCCCGGGCGTCCCGCTGGATCATGCGCAGCCCCAGCGGACCGGTGCCGCGCAGCACCTCGCCGTCGTCGACGTGGGCGATCAGCGTGAGCAGCGCGTCGAGCCGCGCGGTGGTCTCGTCGAGCCCGCCCCCGCTGACGTCCCGCGGTGAGTGTGGGCAGGGCGAGCTCCGGCAGCAGCATCAGCGCCTCCGTGGGCGTGGCCTGCCCTGCCCGGGCGCCTTCCCCTTCCCGGGCGCCTTCCCCTTCCCGGGCGCCTTCCCCTGCCCCGCCGCCCCCGCCCCCGCCCCCGCCCCTGTCTTCGGCACCGGCACCGGCCCCGGGCGTTGTGGCGCGGCCGAGAGCGACGGCCCGTTCGCACACGGCGCCGATCGTGGCCGCCCCGGCCGAGCACGCCGCGATCAGCAGGCACAGAGTCCGTACGGCCTCGGCCAACCCCTGGTCCCGCAGACTCCGAGGCACTCTGTCCTCGCCCCGTCGGCACAGCGGCCCGAGCCGTTCCGGGTCGGTCCCGACGAGTGCGGCGTCGCGGAAGAGGTCGCGCAGCCCCACGGCGGTGTCGATGAGCGGCTGGAAGACGGTGTTCCGGGGCGCGTCGGCCTGGTGGCAGTCGACCAAGCCGGGTTTGGGCGTCAGAAAGATCTCCGATGTCAACGCGGCGACGGCGAGGTCACCGAGCTCCTCGGCTTGCGTGCCCGCCCTGTCCTGGAACTCCGGGGCGGGTGTGGTGGGACGAGTCGGTGCGGTAGGACGCGTCGGTGTGGTGGGAAGAGTCGGTGTGGTGTGCGGCATGAAGAGCCTCCTGCTTGTCGACGGGACACCGACGTGCTGCCCGAGCGACCCGCCACGAACCTGGGCCCAAAGTCCCCCACCACCATGCCCATGGTCCATGGAGGCGGCGACCGCCTCCCCGCGCCGGAGGTCCCCGGGACGCGGCTGAAGGCCCGGGGGCGCGTGCGCTGACCTCACCGCACCCGGGGCAGGCCCTCCCCGGGTGCGGGCGCGGCGAGGGCGGCGTGCAGGCGGGTGAGGGTGGCGGCGCCGCCGGCCAGGGCGCCGCGTTCGTGCGCGGAGCGGAACGCCGCCGGGCCCAGGGAGGTCCGGAGGGCGGCGGTGATCCGGTCGACGTCGGCGCGTTCGGCGGCGGGCAGCGGGGCGTCCACACCGCGCCGCTCGGCGTCCGCCGCGCCGAGCAGCGCGGCGGCCCCGGCGGGATCGTCCGGGGCGATGGCGCCCGCGAGGCCCTCCAGGGAGAGGGCGAGGGCGCGGGGCTCGCCGAGGGCGCGGGCCACCGCCAGGCCGCGCAGGTGGTGGCCGAGCGCCTCGTGGGGGAGGCCGCGCAGCTCGGCGAGGAAGCCGAGTTCGGCGTGGCGCAGGTGCTCGCCCGCGGGGGAGGACGCCTGGGCGAAGCGGTCACGGAGCCGGGCCAGGTGGTGCTCGGCGCCCGCCAGGTCCCCGGACCTCCGGGCGCCGAGCGCCAGCCCCATCCGCGCGTGGATCTCCGCGTACGCGTACCCCCGTTCGGCGGCCATCGCGAGGGCCTGCCGGTGCAGGTCACGGGCGCGGTCCCAGTCGCGTTCCAGCAGCGCCAGCCGGCCCAGACCGGAGAGCCGGGCGGACACCTCGGCGGTGAGTCCGAGCGCGCGTGCGTCGCGCAGCCCCGCCCGTTGCCGCCCGGCGGCCTCCTCGTACGCGCCCCTGATCTCGGCGAGCGTCGCGAGCGGCGCCACCGTCTGCAACTCGCCCCACCGGTCGCCGACTTCACGGAAGAGCCGGGCACCGCGCTCCCCGTCGCGCCCCAGCCCCGCGAGGTCCCCCCGGTCCAGCGCGAGCCGCGCCCGCAGACTCAGGGCGGCGGCCGTGCCCCAGGCGTCCCCGAGCGCCTCGAACGACCCCAGCGCTTGTTCGTTGACCGCCTCCGCCTCCTCCGGGGCGCCCGCGCTGAACAGGCCGTAGGCGCACAGCCATTGGGCGCGGGCTTGGCGGGCGGTGGAGGCGTCGCCGTCGGCGAGTGGGGCGAGGGTGATGTGGCTGCCCCGGCCCTCGGTGAGGAGGGTGAACGCGTCGTGGAGCAGAGGTAGTTCGGGGTACTGCTGCGTCGACTCCGGGTGTGCTTCGAGCACTGCCCCCAGTGTGCGCCGGGCTTCGGTGAGGCGCCCTCGGAGCAGCCACCACCAGGCGAGCGCCCGGGTGAGCCGAGCGGCGGAGGAGCCGTCGGCGGGGATGCTGCCGGTGGGGACGCTGTCTGTAGGGACACGCAGGGCCGTGTCGAGCGCGGTGCGCAGGTTGCCCGCCTCGGTGTCCAGGCGGTCGAGGTGGGCGCGCTGGTCGGGGCCGCGCAGCTCGGGCTCGGCGCGTTCGGCCAGGTCGAGGTAGTGGGCCAGGTGGCGTACACGTACGGCTTCGGCATCCTCCCTCTCGCCCAGCCGCTCCAGGGCGTAGGCGCCCACGGACTCCAGCAGCCGGTAGCGGGGGCCGGACGGGCCGTTCGCCACCGTCACCAGCGACCGGTCGACGAGCCGCGCGACCAGGTCCCAGACATCCTCCCCGGCGACGCCGTCGCCCGCCGCGACGACGGTGACCGCCGCCAGGTCGCAGCCGTCGCCGAACACGGCGAGGCGGCTCAGCACGACGCGTTCGGGCTCGGTGAGCAGCCCCCAGCTCCAGTCGATCACCGCGCGCAGGGTCTGCTGGCGGGCGGGGGCCCCGCGCCGCCCGCCGTTCAGCACCTGGAAGCGGTCGCGGAGCCGGGCGGCGAGCTCCCGTACCCCCAGCGCGCGTACCCGGGTCGCGGCCAGCTCCAGGGCGAGCGGGATGCCGTCCAGACGGCGGCAGATCTCCTCCACGGCGGTACGGTCCTCCGGGCCGATCGCGCCCGGATCGGAGGGGAAGCCCGGTGCGGAGGCGGCGGCCCGCTCCGTGAACAGCCGGACCGCGTCCGGCGCGTCGAGCGGCTCGACCAACACGACCGTCTCGCCGCTCAGCCCCAGCGGCTCCCGGCTGGTCGCCAGCACCCGCAGACCGGGGGCGGCCGCGAGCAGCCGCGCGGCCAGCTCGGCGGCGGCGTCCACCACCTGCTCGCAGTTGTCCAGGACCAGCAGCCACCGGCGGTCGCGCAGCGCGGTGACCAGCCGCCCGACGGGGGAGGACGCGGTCCCGCCGGGCCCCGCCGTACGGGCGTCGTCCCGCACGCCGAGCACGGTGGCGACGATCTCGGCCAGGTCCGCCGCCGAGCCGGAGCGCACGCCGCCGAACTCCACGAGCCAGGCTTCGTCCGGTGCCGTCGCCCGAGCCGCGGCGACGGCGAGCCGGGTCTTGCCGACCCCGCCGGGCCCGGTGAGCGTCACCTGCCGGGCCGTCCTGAGCGTCTGCCGCACGTGGGAGAGCAGCGCGTCGCGACCGATGAGCGGGGTGAGGGGTGCGGGGAGGTCGCCGGTGGGGAGGTCGCCGGAGGGAGAGGGAGGGGGTGGCGGTGAGGCGGGGGCGTGGTGGAGGAGGGTGGTGTGGAGGGCGGTCAGTTCGGGGCCGGGGTCGACGCCCAGTTCCTCGGCGAGTCGGCCGCGCAGCTCCTCGTACGCGGTGAGGGCTTCGCTCCGGCGGCCGGCGGCGCACAGCGCGCGCAGGCGCAGGGCGTGCAGGGGCTCGCGCAGCGGGTGCGCGGCGGCGAGTTCGGCCAGCTCCCCGGCGAGTGAGGCGTCGCCGCCGACGAGGAGGCGGGCCCGGGCCCGTTCCTCCTGGGCGGCCAGCCGCTCCTCGTCCAGGCGGGCGGCGGCGGGGACGGCGAACCCGGCGTCGGCGAAGTCCGCGTAGGCGGGTCCGCGCCACAGCTCCAGCGCCTCGGTGAGCAGGGCGGCACGGTCGCGGGGGCCGGGTTCGGCGGCGGCCCGTGCCACCAGGGCGCGGAACCGGGAGGCGTCGACCTCGTCCCCCGGGCGCAGGGCAAGGCGGTACCCAGGTGGGCGGCGTACCACTCGATCCTTGCCCAGGACCCCGCGCAGCTGCGAGACCCGCGCCTGGAGGGCGCCGGACGGACGGCCCGGGAGGCGAGTGGTCCAGAGGGCGTCGACGAGGCGGTCCGCCGCGACGGTCTCGCCGTCGTGGGCGAGCAGCAGGGCGAGCAGGGTGCGGACCTTCGCCTCGGGGACCGTGACCTCCTCGCCGTCGTCGTTCCGGACGACGACTGGCCCGAGCACCCCAAACCGCATGCCGGTCAGCTTATCCGCCTGGTGGCGGCGCCACTTGGGGGATGGGTGAGGTGGTCCGCTGACGCCTGCCGCCCAGCCCCGCGTACCCGAAGCGGATCCGAAGGATTCCCGAAGGCCCCTGACGCACAGTCGGGCTCCCGGCCCCCGACCCCGGCCCAGACCGACCGACGGGCCGATCGACCGACTTGGAGCACCCCATGAGCACCGCACAGGACACTTCGGCCTCCGCACCCCCAGAGCCATCGGGCACCGGACCGGCGGCGGAACGGCAGACCCTGCCCCTCCTCCCGCTGCTGGCGCTGGCCACCGCCGTCTTCGTCACCAGCCTCACCGAGACGCTGCCCGCGGGGCTGCTGCCCGCGATGAGCGGCGACCTCGGCGTCAGCGCGGCGGCCACCGGCCAGACGGTGACCGTGTACGCCCTCGGCACCGCCCTGACGGCGATCCCGCTCACGGCGGCGACGGCCGGATGGGGGCGCAAGCGGCTGCTGCTGGTCTCCATGGCCGGATTCGCCGCCGCCAACACCGTCACCGCCGTCTCCTCCTCGTACGGCCTGACGATGGCGGCGCGCTTCGTGGCGGGCGTCGCCGCCGGTCTGGCCTGGGCGCTGCTGGCGGGCTACGCGCGGCGGCTGGCCCCGGAACGGCTCCAGGGCCGCGCGATGGCCGTCGCCATGGCCGGCATCCCGGTCGCGCTCTCGCTGGGCGTGCCCGCCGGGACCTACCTCGGCAGCGTCACCGACTGGCGGATCGCGTTCCTGGCGATGACCGGACTGACCGTGCTGCTCCTGGTGTGGATCGCGGCCGCCGTCCCAGACCGGCCGGGCAGCCGCACCGGCGAACGCCCGGGGATGCTGCGGGCGTCGAAGGTCCCGGGCGTGCCGGCCGTGCTGTTCGTGACGCTGGTCTTCGTCCTGGCCCACACCCTCCTCTACGCGTACGTGGCCGCCTTCCTCGGCGATCTGGGCCTGGGTGACGCCACCGACCTCGTCCTGCTGGAGTTCGGCGCGGCCTCGCTCGTGAGCATCTGGATCGTGGGCGCCCGGATCCACCGGCAGCTACGCCTCCTGATGGTCGCGGGCACGCTGCTGGTGGCCCTGGCAGCCGCGCTGCTGGGCGTCTTCGCCGAACACACCGTCCTCGTCCACCTGGCCGCGGTCCTGTGGGGGCTGGGCTGGGGCGGCGTACCGACCCTGCTCCAGACGGCCGCCGGCGAGGCGGCCGGCGACCGGGCCGACGGCGCGCAGGCCATGCTGGTGACCCTCTGGAACGTCGCGATGGCGGCGGGCGGCGTGATCGGCGGCCTGCTCCTGGACACGGCGGGCAGCGGCGCCTTCCCGTGGACACTGCTCGCCCTGCTCGTACCGGTCCTGGTCGTCGTGCTCCGAGCACGCGTCCACGGATTCCCGCCCGGCCAGGACCGGGCGGGTGCCTGAGCGGGAATCCCCCTCCGAAGCGCTGGGAAAGGATCCACTGCGCCGCGCATGATGGCGGCATGGCGTCGATCATCCCCCTCCTCCCGGCCGAGTTCTGGAGCGTCCGCTACGACGGCGCGCGCTTCCCCGGCGCCGCTGCCGTGGCCGCCCGCCCGGGACTGGCCGCGGGCGCCAACTGCCAGACCTACGCCTACGCGGTGCTCCGACACTTCGGCCTCAACCCGCCCGACCTGCGCTCCTCGGAACTCTGGAGCGACACGGAGACCACGGCCCACGCCCCGGAGGAGCGCCTCCTGGACCTGGTCCTGTTCAATTCCACCGACCGTGCGTACGGCGCCCACGTCGGCGTGTGCGCGGGGGAGGACGCGATCCTCCACCTGTGCGCGGAGGTCGGCCGCCCGGCGGTGTGGGGCCCGGCCGACTTCGCGGCGCGCGAGCGCTACCGCGTCCGGCTCGGCGCCAAGCGGGTAGTGAGGCAAGGTGAGCGGTGTGCGCGTGAGGCGCGTGGCGCATGATCCGGGGTGTTCCGGGGGAGGCGGTTCCTATGGGAGAGAACGGAAACGGGCGACCCGGCTGGACCTTCCTCACCAACCACGCCCGCGTCCTGCTCGCCGTCGCCCGCGATCCCGAGATGCGCCTCCGTGACGTGGCCGCGCGCTGCGGCGTGACCGAACGAACCGTCCAGGCGATCGTCGCGGACCTCGAACGAGGCGGATACCTCGCCCGCGACCGCGCCACCGACGGCCGCCGCAACCGCTACCGCGTCAACCCCGGCGCCCCCTTCCGCCACCCCGCCGAAGCCGGCCACGAGATCGCCGGGCTTCTGGAACTCCTCGCCCGCCAGAGCGACCGCGAACCGGACCGCACCGCTGGTCGTACGTCGGGCGGCTCGTCGGCTGTGGGTGCCGAGGTGGACGCGTAGGACGTGTCACCGGATCCAGGTTTTTGGATCCAATGTTCTGGATCCCGGATCCAACATCCCGGATCCAACATCCCGGATCCAACATCCCGGATCCAACATCCCGGATCCAATATCCGGGATCCCGGATATTGGATCCCGTACGCGGTCAGCTTCGGGCGGCGCGGCGGCGGGCGATGAAGAGGCCGAGGACGATGCCGACGAGGAGCGTCACGGTGAGGACGCACCAGAGGGGGAGCGTGACCGTCGGGATCCAGAGCCGGATGGTGACGGAGCCGGTGTTGGCGGCGATGAACCAGATGGCGAGTGCGGCGACCACGATGAACCCGATGGTCCGCAGCCGCATGTCCCGCCCTTTGACCGTCACGCTCGCCGGCTTGTGCGGCTGTTTCGCGGTGTTCGGGGCCATGAGCCGGTTCCTCTCTCGGGGAAGAGGGATTCCCTCCCCAGTATCGAGTCCCCCGGGACCTCTGTCCCGCTGTACGCCGTCGGACCCGCCGCCGCCTCGGCGCGCGCCGCGTCCCGGGGCGTCGTGGGCACCGGTGTCGGCCTGGTCGAGGCCCGCGACCCCAAAGGCCGCTTCTACCCACTGGGGCTGCCCGATCGTGGCCGCTCTGGAGGCGGGGCCCGGTGCTGGCACGGGTGTGCGTGGTTGTGCGGGGGAAGGCCGTTCGGGGTGAGTTATCCACAGGGTTTCGTCGGCGGGCCGGTGGGGGTGTCCGGGCGGATAGGCTTTTCGGGTGGCCCTCATCGACGCTTCCTCCGACACCTCCTCCTCGCCGAGCCCCGACGGATCCTCCGACGCACTGGAGGTGCTCCACCGGGTCTTCGGCTACAGCTCCTTCCGGGGCGAGCAGCAGGAGATCATCGAGCATGTCGTGGCGGGCGGCGACGCCCTCGTGCTCATGCCGACCGGTGGCGGCAAGTCCCTGTGCTACCAGATCCCGGCGCTGGTGCGGCCCGGCACGGGCGTGGTGATCTCGCCGCTGATCGCGCTCATGCAGGACCAGGTGGACGCGCTCAACGCCCTCGGCGTCCGCGCGGGCTTTCTCAATTCGACCCAGGACCCGTACGAGCGGCAGACCGTCGAGCAGGCGTTCCTCGCCGGAGAGCTCGACCTCCTGTACCTGGCCCCCGAGCGGCTGCGCACGGAGGGCGCCCAGCGGCTGCTCGACCGGGGCACGGTCTCGGTCTTCGCGATCGACGAGGCGCACTGTGTCTCCCAGTGGGGCCACGACTTCCGGCCCGACTACCTCGCGCTCTCCCTGCTCCACGAGCGCTGGCCCAAGGTGCCGCGGATCGCGCTCACCGCGACCGCCACGGAGGCCACGCACGGCGAGATCGCCACGCGCCTCGGCCTGGAAGAGGCCAAGCACTTCGTCGCCAGCTTCGACCGGCCCAACATCCAGTACCGGATCGCGGGCAAGAACAACCCGACCCGCCAGCTCCTCGACCTCATCCGCACCGAGCACGCGGGGGACGCCGGAGTCGTCTACTGCCTCTCGCGCTCCTCCGTGGAGAAGACCGCCGCCTTCCTCGCCGAGAACGGGGTCGACGCCATCCCGTACCATGCGGGCATGGACGGCGCGACGCGCGCCGCGAACCAGGCGAGGTTCCTCCGCGAGGACGGTGTCGTGGTCGTCGCGACCATCGCCTTCGGCATGGGCATCGACAAGCCCGACGTGCGCTTCGTCGCCCACCTCGACCTGCCCAAGTCCGTCGAGGGCTACTACCAGGAGACCGGCCGCGCCGGCCGTGACGGCGAGCCCGCCACGGCATGGCTCGCGTACGGCCTCCAGGACGTCGTCCAGCAGCGCAAGATGATCGACGGTTCCGAGGGCGACGAGACGCACCGGCGCGCCCTGGCCGCCCACCTCGACGCGATGCTCGCCCTGTGCGAGACCGTCGAGTGCCGGCGTGTCCGCCTGCTCGCCTACTTCGGGCAGAAGTCCGAGCCCTGCGGGAACTGCGACACCTGCCTGACCCCCGCCGAGTCCTGGGACGGCACGGTCGCCGCACAGAAGCTGCTCTCCACGGTGTGGCGGCTGGCGCGTGAGCGGCGGCAGAAGTTCGGCGCCGGTCAGATCATCGACATCCTCCAGGGGAAGAAGACGGCCAAGGTCGTCCAGTTCGACCACGACAACCTCTCCGTCTTCGGCATCGGCGCGGACCTCGGCACGGCCGAGTGGCGGGGCGTCGTCCGGCAGCTCCTCGCCCAGGGGCTGATCGCGGTGGAGGGCGACTACGGCACCCTCGTCCTCACCGAAGCCAGCGGCGACGTCCTCGGCGGGCGCCGCGAGGTCCCGATGCGCAAGGAGACCGCCAAGGCCGCGGCGCCCCGCAAGGAGAGCGGCGGCCGCTCCGGGAAGGCTCGCGTCCCCGTCGACCTGCCCGCCGCCGCCGTCCCCGTCTTCGAAGCCCTGCGCGCCTGGCGCGCTGCGACCGCGCGGGAGCAGGGGGTGCCCGCGTACGTCGTCTTCCACGACGCGACCCTGGGCGAGATCGCGACCTCGCTGCCCGGCAGCGTGGCCGAGCTCGGCACGGTCGGAGGCGTCGGCGAGGCCAAGCTCGCGAAGTACGGGGAGGGCGTCCTGGAGGCCCTCTCCGAGTTCGCGGGCGCGGCCGGCGAGACCGCGGCCCCGGCCGCGGCCGAGCCCCCGCCCCGCGCGGCGGCCAAGGAGGCGGACCAGCGGGCGGCCCGCTCCGTCAGCACCCCGCCGACACCCCCCGCACACACGTCCGCCCAGACACCCCGCCCGGCGGCGCCGGAGAGCGAGCCGCTCTTCTTCGGCGAGGACGAGACGGAACCGGCCTGGGACGAGTGGGAGTAACGGACCTGGGACCTGCCTGCCCCTCCCTGCCGGACCTGGCCGCCCGGCTCGCACTCTCCCGTAGCCCTTCGGGCACGGAGGTGCCCCCACGCTGCAAGGCCGAGCCGCCCGAGTAGCCCCGCTACGAGGGCGGCCCGGGCGCTTGGCGCGGCCCGGGCGCTTGGCGCGGCCCGGGCGCTTGGCGCGGCCCGGGCGCTTGGCGCGGCCCGGGCGCTTGGCGCGGCCCGGGCGCTTGGCGCGGATGGGCAGACAGGCGGGTGAGCCCTGGCCGGACGCCGTCCGGCCAGGGCCCGGGGCTTACGGTGCCGCCGCCTCCGAGGCGGCGGGGGCCTTGCCCGGCTCCGGCTCCCCCTGCGGCCTCTGCCCCTGTCCGGGCTCGGGCTTCGACTCCAGGCCCTGCACCTTCTCCGCCTCCGCCTCCGTCTCCGCGTTCCCCTCCGCGCCCCGCTTCGAGTCCGCGACCGGGTGGTCCAGCCGGGTGAGGTTTCGGATGGCGGGGACGCAGAGCATGGCGGCTAGGAGGAGGAAGGAGATCGCCGAGGAGAAGAGCAGGACGCGGTCGGCGCCGTAGGACTCCGCTACCGGGCCCGCCAGGGCGCGGCCCAGGGGGATGACCATGATCGAGCCGGCGATGTCGTATGCCGAGACTCGGCTCAGGACCGCGAGCGGGATGTGCGACTGCACGCTGGTCGCCCACATCACGCCCCAGAAGGCGAAGCCGCAGCCCGCGACCACGCCGGTGGCGGCGGTGAGGGTGAAGTTCCAGCCGAGTGCCGGGGCCAGCGGGTTGAGGGCGAAGAAGAACATCGCGCACACGCCCGCCACCAGCGGCCGGCGCGGGCGCACCCGCATGCCGAGCAGACCGCCGATGATCGTGCCCAGTCCGTCGGCCGAGGCGATCCAGCCGTACCCGGTGGCGCCGTGCTGCTCCGTGAGGAGCGCCGCGCTCAGGGGCAGTGCCGGGCCGAAGACGAAGAGGCCGTACACCGCCCACAGGGAGATGACGCCCCACAGCCAGGAACGGGACCGGAACTCGTGCCAGCCGGTGGCGAGCCGCCGCCACATCGGATCGTCGCTCTCGTCCCGTTCGGACGCGAGCCCCCGCAGCGGCAGCAGCCCGCCGGCGCTGACGGCGTAGGCCACCGCGATCACCACGAACGAACCGGCGAGGTCCCCGTACGCCACCAGGAAACCGGCCAGACCGGGGCCGATGAGGGTGGCCATCGACTCGGAGATTCTCAGCAGCGCGTTGGCCCGCTGGATGTCCTCGGCGACCCGTGGGACGAGACCGGCGAGCCCCGGCTGGAACATGGCCGTCGCGGCGCCGCTCACTCCCATCAGGACCATGATCTGCCAGAGCCGTACCCCGCCCCCCGCGAACACGGCGGCCATCACCAGCATCGCCACCACCCGGACCGCGTCCGCGCCGACCATCATCACCTGCGGGGTGAAGCGGTCGGCCAGCACACCGCCGAAGAGGATGAGCACCACGATCGGCGCCATCCAGGCGGCGAGCGCGTAGCCCACGCCGGTGGCGCCGAAGCCGGCGGCGAGGACCGAGGTGGTCATGGTGACCATCAGCATGCCGTCGGCCAGCAGCGAGGCGCTGCGCGCGGTGAAGAAGAGCCGGAAGCGACGCGACCCCCACGGGCTGGGCAGCGGCGGCAACGGCCCCGATCCGGGCGCCGCTACGGCGGTGTCATCGGTGGTCATGTGGCATCTCCCGGCTCCGGCCGGTCCCTTCCCTCAGAATCCGCTGCCCCGCCGCGGGCTGCCGCGGCGGGCCCTCGACGAACACGTACCGGTGCGGGGCCAGGACCCCGGGCCGCCCCGGCAGCACGCCCATCACCGCGGCGTGCGCCTGATGAGGCGTCAAATCGTCCTCAGGGCAATCACTTTGCTCCGCCTCTATGTACGCGGTGAGCCTGCGGTCGCCCCCTGCGCCCTCCTCCACCACGACCTCGACCGGCCGCCCGTCCAGCGCCTCGGCCACGGCGGTCGCGACGGCGGTGGGGGAGACCCAGCAGCCGTCCACCCGGGTCCACTCCGGCCCGCGCGCCACCGGCCGCACCCCCGTCACCTCGGTGAGCGGGCCGGGCGTGTCGAGCGGGATGTCGGCCTCGGCGACGGCCTCCAGGAGCCGTACCAGGCCGGTGACCAGTTCCTCGGCGGCCGGGCGGGGGAACAGCACGGGGTCGGCCCAGGTCGCGAGGCGGAGCACCGGCTCCGTCTCGTACACGAAGGTCAGCAGCCGCGTCGGCAGCGAGTGGCCGTCGCCCCAGCTGAGTTCGAGCTCGGGGGCGTTCTCGTCGGGGGCGACCGCGGCGGCGAGCTTGCTCGGCATGGCGCTGATGTCGTTGAAGACCGCGTCGCGCGCGAACTGGCTGCCCCGCTCGGTGGTGACCCGGCCGATCAGCTCCCAGAGTTCGA
The DNA here is from genome assembly GCF_042754585.1 of Streptomyces sp. NPDC059201. Lineage (NCBI taxonomy): Bacteria > Bacillati > Actinomycetota > Actinomycetes > Kitasatosporales > Streptomycetaceae > Streptomyces > Streptomyces sp. NPDC059201. The sequence continues at coordinate 50,129 of NZ_JBHZBB010000013.1, read as the reverse complement.
CGGCGTCGAAGCGGCTGTGGCGGTACGCGTTGATCGCCGCGCCCCACGCCTTGGCGAGCACCGCGTCGAACGACGGCGCGCGGACGTCGAGGTCGAGCAGGGCGTCCTGGGAGAGGGTGCTCACCGAGCGGGCGAGCTTCGGCAGGAAGCGGTTCGAGGTGGGCACCGCCGCGACGCAGACGGACTGGCCCGCCCGGTGGGCGGCGAGCACGCACCAGGCGGTCAGCAGCACCGTGCTGGGGAGTGCGCCGGTACGCCGCGCGGCGGCGGCCAGCGCCCGTGCGCCGCGCGCCGAGCGGAGGGTGAGGCCCAGCGTGTCCTTCTCGGTGCCGGCGGCGCCGTCCTCGGCGAACATCGCCTGCGGCCCGGTGCGCAGGATGTGTTCCCAACGGGCCAGGGTGGCGGCCGACTTGCGCCGTCCGGACGGGCTGTGTTCCTCGGCGGCGAGGTCGAGCGGGGTGAGCGCGGTGACCGGAGGCAGCGTCTCGCCCGCGAGGAGGGCGAGCCACTCGTCGCGGAGGACCCCGAGGGCGCCGCCGTCGGTGACGGCGTGGCTGGCGGCGAGGGCGACGCGGACCGGCCGGCCGGCGCGGGCGATGATCCGCAGCCGCAGCGGGAAGTCGAGATCGAGGCGGAAGCGGGTGTCGAGGGCGGAGCGGGCCACCGCCTCGGCGTACGCGTCGGTGTCCTCGGGGAGTTCGTCGTGGTCGAGGACGGTGACGGTGAAGGAGCCGGCGGGGGCCACGACCTGCTCGGCGGGGGCGGCGGCGCTGCCCGCCTCGTACGGGAACGTGGTGCGCAGGGCCTCGTGGCGCGCCGCGAGTTCCGCGAGCGCGCCGAGGGCGCGGTCCATTCCGGTGTCGTCGGGGACCGGCCACACGTCGTGGATGTTGATGGTCCTGGGCTCGTCCCGGAGGATGCAGCGGATCATGTTCGCCTGGCCCATGGTGACGGGACCCCGGCGTGCGCCGCCGCCCGCGTAACGCACGGTGAGGGTACGGGCCCCGGTGAGGCCGTCGGCGGAGGGGGCGGCCATCACGGCGTCACGGCCGGTGCGGGCGCGGTCCGGGGTCTGGGACGGGGGTTCTCGGTGGTGCGAGGTGGGGTCACGGCGGTGCCTTTCGCGTGCGCGGTCAGGGAGCCCCAGGCGTCGACGAGCAGGGCGAAGTCCTCCATGTCGGTGCGGGCTTCGGCGAGGAGCCGTTCGCGCCGCTCGGCGAAGAGGGCGGCGGCGGTCGCGTACCGGCCGCCGAGGGAGCGGTAGCGGCGGTCCAGGACGTCGAGCCGGGCCGCGTTGCCCGCGGGGTCGATGAGGGTGCTCTCGCGGAGGAGGGCGGCGACGGGGGCGGGCCGCACCCGCCCCGTGGGGTCGAGGAGCGTGTCGCCCGCCGCGGCGAGGCCCGCGTACACCGTCTCCAGGTGGGCGGTGGCGAGCAGGTACTTGGCGAAGCGGAGCTGGTACGCGAGGAAGCCCTCGTCCGAACGGCGTTCGCCCGTGTAGTAGTTGACGATGTGCCGGTTGTGCAGGACGCCGGGCAGCCGGGCGCTCTGCACCAGGTGCAGGAGGAAGTAGTCGGTGCCGATGGTGTCGGTGGCGGGCGGCAGCGGGACCCGGCCGTAGACCTCGCGGCCGAGCGCGACGTTGCACATGTCGACGCGGGTCGGGCTGACCAGCGTCAGTGTGGTGAGGTCGGTGGTGAACGGGGTGGTGCCGGCGCCACGGAACGCCTCGTCGATCAGGTTCCGGCGCCAGATCTCCGGGTAGCCGGAGGGCACGGACAGGCCGACGATCTCGCGGTACGCCTCCGGGTCCAGGGCGCGGATCTCGGCGACGTCCACGGAGAGTTCGCCGATGAAGGAGGCCCCGGCGAGGGCGACGGTCCGGTCCGCGCAGCCCGGGTCGAGCCGGCTGCGGGTGACCGCGCCCGCCACGTCCGAGGCCCGTCGCCCGAGGGCGGTGAGCTCGTGGTGGATCGGGAAGACGGGTGTGCCGTCGCGGAGTTGGTAGCGGCTGTCGGAGTCGCGGCGGTGCACCGAGGCGCAGCCCAGCGCCTCGGCCAGCAGGAAGGCGCGGTTGGTGCAGGCGCCGTACGACACCCCGGCCGGGAGCATCAGGTCGAGCAGCCGGTCCGCTCCGAAGAGCCCCGAGGCGGCGAGGACCTCGCGGAGGAAGGCGCGCTGCCGGTCCTCGTCGAGGTGGTGGACGACGACGCCGGGCGCCGGTGCCAGGGCGGCGACCGCGGCCCGGTGGGCGGTGAGGTCGGCGGGCGGCGAGGAGTCGAGTATCAGCAGGTGAACCTCGACGCCGAACTCCCGCGCCCCGTAGGCCGCTTCTTCGGCGACCGCCGCGATCGTCTCCGTACAGGCGCGGTTCGTGGGAAGGGTCAGGCAGACGCGGCGCACGCGGGCTCCCCGGTCGGCGCGGCCGAGGGCTCCGCGGCGCCGGCGGCGTCCTCGTGCCAGGAGGTGAGTCCCAGCAACCGGGAGCCGAGCGGGGTGAGTTCGGCGGTCGGGTAGCGCTGGGACTCGTGCAGCACGGGGTCGCCGACGAGGGTGCGGTTCCAGCGCGGGGTGCGCAGGTGGCGCCAGGACTCGACGCGGGAGTGGCGCAGTTTCGCGTGCTCCTCCAGGGCGGGCATCATCGACAGGTACTGCACCGCGCGGACCCCGTCCCGGGAGGCGTTGCGGGCCACGCCGTGGGCGAGCAGCCCGTTCCAGATCAGCAGGTCGCCGGGGCGCAGGTCGGGGCGGACGACGGGGTACTCGGCGCGGTCCAGGTCGGGGCGGATCGGGTCGCGGCCCTCGGGCTGGGCGAGCTTCCACTCCTCGAAGCGGCGGAAGAGCTCGGGGTCGCACTGGAAGCCGCCGGTCTCGGGGCTCGTGTCGTTGAGCGCGATGATGCCCTGGACGCGCTGCGGCGGCACCCCGAGGGTGGTGTCGATGTCCCAGTGCAGCTCGATGTCGAAGCCCCGGTCGGTGCGTTCGATCAGGGCGCGGTCGCGGTTGCGGACGTTGGGCGGGTTGAGGTTGAGCCGGTCGAGGGTGACCCACAGCTCCTCGCAGTCCCAGACGTCGACGAACGCGTCGTAGACCCGCTGGGACTGGCGGCTGTCCCAGAGCAGCTGGTGGTGGTACGCCTCGACGAAGCCGTAGATGTGCAGCTGCTGGTCCAACTCGGAGCGGAACGGCCGGTCCTCGTACCAGCTCTCCGGCCGCTGCGGGTCGAGCCCCTGGAAGTCCCAGGTGAAGTCGAGGAGTTCACGGGCCGCCTCGGCCGGGATCGCCTCGCGCACGATGACGTAGCCGTACGTCTGCCAGTGAGCGAAGTCCGCCTCGGAGAGCACCCGCAGCGGCCGGGTCTTCTTCAGCTCCCGCAGGGTCGTCGCGGCGAGGTACGACTCGCCGTCGACGCTGAAGTACGGGCGCTCGCCGGCGGCCCGGTGCAGATACGGGGCGCGCGGGCGGCGCGGGGCGGGTGCGAGTGTGGCGGCTACCGCGGGCTGCGCGGGTGTCGTCGTCAAGGGTCCCTCCAGGCGGGAGTCGGGCGGCGTGCGGGCTCGGGGGTGCGGGGCACGGCGGGACGGGGCGCGGCGGTACGGAGGCGGCGGGACGCGGGGGGCGGTGCGCGGCGGTACGGGGGCGCGGACCTTGCGACGGTGGAGGAACCGCGGGGGGACGAGGGACAGAATTGGTGTAGACCAACGTCGGTGTCAAGTGACTCGTCGGTATGCCACGCGTGTCGGCCAATCGGCCGAAACGGGCCCCTGATCAGGCATGTTGGGTGGCCAACTTTGGTCTAGACAACCATCGGCGGCCTGGCCTACTGTCCCCCTTGCGCAGAGCCGGAACCGACCGCCCGGTCGAACCCGGCGCGACCGCTGCGCCCCGGTCGACGGCGACCGACGAGCGAGGCCCTGCCCGCCGCCCCGCCCCCCTGCCTCCCCGCCGACACCGATACGGGGCCGGGGACGGGCCGCGCCCGCACGACCGACGCCCTTGACCGACCACCCACGCCGAGAGGGAACGGTTCCATGAGCACACCCAGCGCCACGACCCCGCCCGTCGCCGGCCTCAAGAGCCCCGGCCCGGGCCTGATCACGCTGGACCCGGTGCACACCGCCCTGCTGCGCGGCCTCGACACCCTGCTCACCGGACTCGCCGCCCGGCTCTCCGCCCCAGAGGTCACCGGCCCGCCGCTGCTCGCCGCCGACGGACTCGCCCGCCTCGACTACTTCCGCAACTTCCCCCATCTCGGCGTCTCCGCCGGGCGGTTCACCCCCGACGCCTACGACGGCCTCGCCGCCGGTCAGACCCCCGGCGACCGGCCCCTCGAACCCACCGGCTACCTCCTGCCCTCCGCGACCTGCTACGGGCTGCTGCTCTCCCTGGAGGGCGCCGACGTCGGCGAGGACGGCCTGCGGATCTCCGCCGCCGGCCGCTGCTTCCGCAACGAGACCCACTACGACGGACTGCGCCGCCTCTGGGGCTTCCACATGCGCGAGGTCGTCTACCTCGGCACCAAGGAAGGCGCCCTCGAACACCTGGAGCGCGGCGGCGAGTTCATCCAGGAGACCGCAGGACTCCTCGGCCTCGATCTGACCCGCGCCACCGCCGACGACCCCTTCTACGACAAGGGCGGCTCCCGGGCCCGGCTGATGGCCCTCGACCCCGTCAAGCACGAGTACAGCGCGCCCGACGGCACCGCCATCGCCTCCGTCAACCGCCACCGCAACTTCTTCGGCGAGCGCCTCGACATCCGGGCCGGCAGCCACGGCCCCGCCTACAGCGCCTGCGTCGCCTTCGGCGTCGAGCGCTGGGTGCACGCCCTGCTCCAGGCCCACGGCACCCCCGAGCGGGCCCTCGACCACCTCCAGAACACCACCGCCTGACGAGCCGTCACGATCGCCGTCACGATCACCGACATCCGCACCGTCACGGACAACCCCGCAACCCCGCAAGGAGTGGAGAACCGCACCATGGAACGTGTCGCCGCCTGGATCCAGGAGAAGAACCCCGGCCTCGACGGGCCGATCGACGCCGACGAGGACCTCATCGAGGCCCGGCTCATCGACTCCATGGACTTCCTGGAGTTCATCGACCTCCTGGAGGACATCTCCGGTACGTCGATCGACCTCCAGGAGGTCACCATCGACGACTTCCGCACCCTCGCCCGCGTCCGGGACCGCTTCCTCGCCCCCACCGGGTGACCTCCGGTGCCTTCGCCGTCGTGGCGACCACCCGGGAGGTCCTGGACACCCCCGGCCTCGGGCCGCACCTCCTCGCCTCCTGGGAACTCCGCCGCCTCGAAGCGATCCGCGTCCCGGCCCGCAAGGACGACGTCCTGGCCGCCCGCCTCCTGCTCCGCCTCTGCGCCGCCCGCGTCACCGGCGGCTCCCCGGCCGCGACCCGCCTCGCCCAGCGCTGCCCGGACTGCGGGCAGGACGGCCACGGCCGCCCGTACCTCCCCGCCCACCCCGGCCTCGGCATCAGCCTGAGCCACTCCGACGGCCTGGTCGCGGCCGCGGCCGCCCCGGGCCCGGTGGGCGTCGACGTGGAACCGGCCGCCCGCCGCCCCGGCCCCCTCCCGGTCCTCCGCCGCGTCCTCCCCGCGGCCGACCTGGAGGAGGCCATTGCGGCCCGCCCCGACCCCGGCCCCGCACTGCTGCGGGCCTGGGTCCGCGCGGAAGCCCGCTTCAAGGCGGGCCCGCCGCCCCCGGAGGCCGTACACCCCGTCACGGTTCAGGAGTGGACGGACCGCCACCGCGCGGCCGTCGCGGCGGTGGCGGCCACCGTCCCCCCGTCCGTCCTCCCGCCGGCGGCGCTCCTCGGAGCGCCCGGGCGGTGACCCTCGGGCGGCGATGAGGGAAGGGGTGTCAGGCCCCCACGTACTGCGCCAGGTGCTCGCCCGTGAGGGTCGAGCGGGCGGCGACCAGGTCGGCGGGGGTGCCCTCGAAGACGATCTGGCCGCCGTCGTGGCCCGCGCCGGGGCCGAGGTCGACGATCCAGTCGGCGTGCGCCATCACGGCCTGGTGGTGCTCGACCACGATGACCGACTTGCCGGAGTCGACGAGACGGTCGAGCAGCCCGAGGAGCTGCTCCACGTCGGCGAGGTGGAGACCGGTGGTCGGCTCGTCGAGCACGTACACACCGCCCTTGTCGCCCATGTGCGTGGCCAGCTTCAGCCGCTGCCGCTCGCCGCCGGAGAGCGTGGTGAGCGGCTGGCCGAGGGTGAGGTAGCCCAGGCCGACGTCCACGAGCCGCTCCAGGATCCGGTGCGCCGCCGGCGTACGCGCCTCGCCCGCGCCGAAGTACTCCTCCGCCTCGGACACCGACATCGCCAGGACCTCGCTGATGTCCCGGCCGCCGAGCTTGTACTCCAGCACCGAGGCCATGTACCGCCGGCCCTCGCACTCCTCGCAGGTGGTGGCCACGCCCGCCATCATCGCCAGGTCGGTGTACGTGACGCCGGCGCCGTTGCACGTCGGGCAGGCGCCCTCCGAATTGGCGCTGAACAGCGCCGGCTTGACGCCGTTGGCCTTGGCGAACGCCTTGCGGATCGGTTCCAGCAGACCGGTGTACGTCGCGGGGTTGCTGCGCCGCGAGCCGCGGATCGGGGTCTGGTCGACCGAGACCACCCCGGCGTCCGCCGGGATCGAGCCGTGCACGAGCGAGCTCTTGCCGGAACCGGCGACACCGGTGATCACGGCGAGCACGCCGAGCGGCAGGTCGACGTCCACCTTCCGCAGGTTGTTGGCGGTCGCGCCACGGATCGGCAGAGCGCCGGTCGGCGTCCGTACCTCGTCCTTCACGGAGGCGCGGTCGTCCAGGTGCCGGCCGGTCACGGTGTCGCTGCCGCGCAGCCCGTCGAGCGTCCCCTCGTAGGAGATCGTCCCGCCGCCGACGCCGGCGCCGGGCCCGAGGTCCACCACGTGGTCCGCGATGGCGATCGTCTCCGGCTTGTGCTCCACGACGAGGACCGTGTTGCCCTTGTCCCGCAGCCGCAGCAGGAGTTCGTTCATCCGCTGGATGTCGTGCGGGTGCAGACCGGCGGTCGGCTCGTCGAAGACGTACGTGACGTCGGTGAGCGAGGAGCCGAGGTGCCGGATCATCTTCACGCGCTGCGCCTCGCCGCCCGACAGGGTGCCGGCCGGACGGTCGAGGGCGAGGTAGCCGAGGCCGATCTCCACGAACGAGTCCAGCGTCTGGCACAGCGACTCCAGCAGCGGAGCCACCGACGGGTCCTTCAACTTGCCCACCCACGCGGCGAGATCACTGATCTGCATGGCGCAGGCGTCGGCGATGCTGATGCCCTTGATCTTCGAGGAGCGGGCCCCCTCGTTGAGCCGGGTGCCGTCGCACTCCGGACAGACCTGCGTGGTCGTCGCCCGCTCGACGAAGGCCCGGATGTGCGGCTGGAGCGACTCGACGTCCTTGGCCAGGAAGGACTTCTGGAGCTTGGGGATCAGACCCTCGTACGTGACGTTGATGCCCTCGACCTTGATCCGGGTGGCGGGCTTGTGGAGGAACGCCTCCAACTCCCGCTTGGTGTACTTCCGGATCGGCTTGGCCGGGTCGAGGAAGCCGGAGTGGCGGTAGATCCGGCCGTACCAACTGTCCGCCGTGTAGCCGGGGATGGTCAGCGCGCCCTCGTCGAGCGACTTGGTGTCGTCGTACAGCTGCGCGAGGTCGATGTCGGAGACCCGTCCCCGGCCCTCGCACCGGGGGCACATGCCGCCGGTGACGGAGAAGCTGGCCTTCTCCTTCACGGTCCGCCCGCCGCGCTCGACGGTGATCGCCCCGGCGCCGCTCACGGAGGGGACGTTGAAGGAGAAGGCGCGCGAGGAGCCGATGTGCGGGGTGCCGAGCCGGCTGAAGAGGATGCGCAGCATCGCGTTGGCGTCGGTGGCGGTGCCGACGGTGGAGCGCGGGTCGGCGCCCATCCGCTGCTGGTCGACGATGATCGCGGTCGTCAGACCGTCGAGCACGTCGACGTCCGGCCGCGCGAGCGTCGGCATGAATCCCTGGACGAAGGCGCTGTACGTCTCGTTGATCAGCCGCTGCGACTCGGCGGCGATCGTGTCGAAGACGAGCGAGCTCTTGCCGGAGCCGGAGACCCCGGTGAAGACCGTCAGCCGCCGCTTGGGGATCTCGACGCTGACGTCCTTGAGGTTGTTCTCCCGTGCGCCGAACACGCGGATCATCTCGTGACTGTCGGCGATGTGCGAGGCGGACGACGTGGTGTCGCGCCGCTTGGCCGTGCTCAAAGGTTTCTCCCTCGTCAGGGCGGGCCGGTATGCGACCACCTTAGGTCGGGCGGCGGGGTGGGGCAGAGGAGAAGCCGACGGGATGGCGACGGGAATGCCGACGGGATGCCGACGGGATGGCGATGGGCTGCCGACGAGACCCCTGTCGCGCTCCCGGATCCACGCGGATGGCTCCGCCTGGCTTGATAGGCAAGTGGTGGCTTGCCTATCGTGGCGGCATGGAGGAGGATCTGTTCAAAGCGCTGGCCGACCCCACGCGCCGGGTGATCCTCGACGAGCTGACCGACCGCAGCGGACAGTCGCTCTTCGAGATATGCGCCCGGCTGGCGACCCGGCACGGCCTCGCCATCTCCCGGCAGGCGGTCAGCCAGCACCTCGCCGTGCTGGAGACCGCCGGACTGGTCACGGCCCGCCGCGAGGGCCGCTACAAGTTCCACGACCTCGACACCCGCCCCCTGGAGCACATCGTCGCGCGATGGCTCACCCCCGCACCCCCGGAGGACACCCCATGAGGATCAACCTGACCAGCGTCTTCGTCGACGACCAGGAGCGGGCGCTCCGCTTCTACACCGACGTGCTCGGCTTCGCGCTCAAGCACGACGTGCCGATCGGCGCGGACCGCTGGATCACCGTCGTCTCCCCGGAGGACCCCGACGGCACCGAACTCGTCCTGGAACCCTCCGGCCACCCCGCCGTCCCGCCCTACAAGCAGGCCCTGGTGGCCGACGGCATCCCCGCGACCTCCTTCGCCGTGACCGACGTCCAGGCCGAACACACCCGCCTCACCGCGCTCGGCGTCCGCTTCACCCAGCCCCCGGTGGACATGGGCCCCGTCACCACGGCCGTCCTCGACGACACGTGCGGGAACCTGATCCAGATCGCCCAGTACAAGTAGGGCGCGGGGCGGCCGGGCCCGGCCGCCTGGAGCGGATCCCGGATGCCGCCTGGAACCGATCCCGTATGCCGTCTGGAGCGGATCCCGTATGCCGCCTGGAGCGGTGTTCGCGAGGGGAAATCCGCGCGCGGTCGGCGAGCCCCGCCGGGCAGGATGCCCTCCGTGGATTCCTCTTCCTCCCTCCTGTGGGGGCTCGGTGCCAACCCGGCCCTCCCTTCCGAACTCGTCGACCGCCTGATATCCGTCGCCGACGACGTACTCTCGTCCGTCCTCGCCCATCGCCCGGACCTCAGCAGCGCCCAGGCGCTCACCCTCGCCCGGCGCGTGGAGTGGGCCGAGGTGTCCCTCGCGTACGAGGGCGGGCTCACCGCAGCCGACATCGATCCCGCCGAGTGGCCGTACGCCGCCCTCGCACTGCTGGACCAGGAGGCGGCCCCCGCCTCATGGGCGCGCCTGCTGGTGGCGGATCCGGATCCCGAACGACGGGAGAAGCTCGCGGGCTGCCCCGGCCTCCCCGCCGACGTGACGGAGCGGCTGGCGGCGGACCCGGTGCTGGACGTGGTCGTCGAACTGGCCCTCTGTGGGCCGGCCGAGTGGGCCGCACGCCTCGCGGTTCACCCCCACACCTCGGTACGCCACGCGGTCGCGAACAACGAGACCGCACCGCCCGCCGTGCTGGCGGCTCTCCTGACGGACGAGGGCCTTCCCCCGGTCCGCCACTGCCGCGCCTGCGACCCAGAGGACCCTCCGAGCCCGGGTGCGGCGGACGCCTTCTCCGACCGCTTCCTGGGCTTTGGCCGGGACCTCCCCGCGGCCCACGGTGGGTCCTGCGACGGCTCCCACGCGTCCGCTGTTCATTCCCTGCGGGAGGCTGTTCTTCGGAACCCCGCCACCCCCGCCGAGGCCGCGGCCCGGTTCGCCTGGGACGGTTCCTGGGACCTGCGGTTGGCCATGGCCGAGCGGGTGGACCTGCCGGGGGAGGCGTGCGCACGGCTCGCCGGGGATCCGGATTCCCGGATTCGCGCCGCCCTGGCGGAGAACCCGGCCCTCGACGCCGCCCTCGCGCGACGCCTGGCGGGCGACCCCGCCGCGAAGGTGCGCCGTGCGCTGGCCCACAACCCCCGCGTTCCGCTCGACGTCCTCGTCTCGCTCGCCCGCACCGACAGGATCGCCGGCGCCCTCCTCCCGCGAGTGGCCACCGCGTCGGCCGCCGAGACCGAGGCGCTGGTCTCGTCGGCCGATCCGGCGGCCAGGGCGCTCGTCGCGCAGCGGCGCGATCTGCCGCCGGAGGCGCGGGACCGGCTGGCGCGCGATGCCGACGCGAAGGTGGTGGCCGCCGTCGCCCCGCACCCGGGTCTCTCCGAGGACATGCTGCGAGCCATGCTCGGCCGGCACGGTGTCCAGGTACTGGCCGGTGTCGCGGCCAACCCGGACGCGACGCCGGCGGTGCTGGAGGAGGTGGTCCGGCACGAGCCAGGAGCACGGAAGGCGCTCTACGAGGTCGCCCGGCACCACGCGGCCACGCCCGCGGCGCTGCTCGTCTGCCTGGAGGACAGCCGGGCGCGGCCCCTCGCCGCCGCTCACCCGGCTCTCCCACCTGCGGTGATCGTGGGGCTCGTCGTCGACGAGGGCGAGGCCGGGGACGTACGGGAAGCGGCGGCGGCCCATCCGTCCCTCCCGGTGGCCGTGATGGCGGACCTGCTGCGCGAGCTGTGACGCATGCCTGGGCACCGCCACACCGGCACGCCTACACACGTCACACCGGCACACCGGCACACCGGACTCCGGCACACCGGACTCCGGCTACCGGGCGAGGGCGAGCCCGCCAAGCCCGCGCCGCGTCAGTCGCTGACCGCGAGCCGTACCGCGAACGCCCCGATCACCGTGCCCGTGACCCGGTCCAGGACCCGCCGCGCCCTCGCCCCGCGCAGCCAGGTGCCGAGGGCGGTGGCGGAGGCGATCAGGACCGTCGACCAGATCATGCCGAGGACGACGTGGACGGAGGTCAGGGTGAGGCCCATGACGAAGTGCGGGGCCTCCGCCGGGATGAACTGGGGCAGGACGGCGACGTAGAAGACGCCGACCTTGGGGTTGAGCAGGTTCGTGAGGGTGCCCTGGCGCCAGCCGCCGGAGAGGGTGTCGGCGCCGCCGACCTCCACCTCCGCGCTCGCGCTGGCCCTGCCGCGCCGGAACGTTTCGGCGATCATGCGCGCCGCCATCCACAGCAGGTAGGCGGCGCCCGCCCAGCGGAGGATCTCGTACGCGAGGTGCGAGGCGGTCAGGAGGGCCGTCACGCCCAGCGAGGTCAGCGCGCCCCAGATCAGGGTGCCGGTCTGGATGCCGAGGACGACGCCCCAGGCACGGGTGCGGTGGCCGAGCGCGGCCGTGCGCAGGATGAGAGCCGTGTCGAGGCCGGGAGTGAGGGTGAGGAGTCCCACGACGAGAGCGAAGGACCAGAGTGCGGTGCTCGATGCCATGGAAGGCCACCGTAGCGCAGCACCCCACCTCGCCCCGCCCCGCCCCACCCCGGCTCACCCCCTTCGTACGCTGACCGCATGAAAGAACTCTTCCTGACGGATCACCAGGCGTACCTCCGGTGGCTCGATCTCCCTGGCGAAGGCCCCGTCCGGGTCTACCTCCACGGGCTCGGCTGCACCGCCGCCTCCGACTTCGCGCACATCGCCACCCACCCGGCGCTGGGCGGCGGACGGGCCCTCCTGGTCGACCTGCTCGGGTACGGGTTCAGTGACCGGCCCGCCGGGTTCGATTACCGGCCGGAGGGGCAGGCCGCGGCCGTCGCCGCACTCCTCGACCATCTCGACCTGACCCGCGTCGACCTCGTCGGGCACTCCATGGGCGGCGCCGTCGCGATTCACCTGGCGGCGGCCCGGCCCGGACGGATCGGGCGGCTGGTGGTCGCGGAGCCGAACCTTTACGCGGGCGGAGGCGCGTTCAGTCGGCCGGTGGCTCGGCAGTCGGAGGAGGACTTCGTGCGGAGCGGGTTCGGGCGGATGCTGGCGCTCGCCGCTCGGGCGGATTACGCGGCGCGGCTGCGGCTCTCGGACCCGCGAGCCGTGCACCGCAGCGCCGTCGCGCTCGTCGCGGGAAGCGATCCGGAGGCCGGTGACGTGCTGGCCGGGCTGACGTTGCCGCGGGCGTTCCTGGTGGGGGAGAAGAGTCTGCCGGACCGGGCGGCGGAGCAGGCGGCGGCGATGGGCGTGCCCGTGCTGGAGGTGCCCGCCGCAGGTCACAACCTCATGCTCGACAACCCCGAGGGCTTCGCCATCGCCCTCGCCCGCGCCTTGGCGCTGCCGGGACAGCCGGGATAGCCGAGTGAGCCGGCGTAGCCAAGACGGCTCCAGGTCCGCCTCGCCGAGGCAGGGGCCCCGCGCAGAGGGCTTGCGCGGGGCCCCTGCCGCTCTCTACGCTCGGCGCGCCGATAGTTAGGAACGTTTCCTAACGAGCGATTGCCCTGAAGAGAAAGGGAGTTGTCATGCGCCGACGAATCGTCATCCCGCTCGGACTCGCCGCTCTGCTGGCCGTACCCCTCGCCGTCCTGCCCGAGCGCGAGGCCGAGGCCGCCGATGCCCTCGTGTCCGCGGGCAAGCCCGCGACCTCCTCGTCCGTGGAGGGTCCGGGGTTCGCCCCGGGCCTCGCCGTGGACGGCAGCACCGCCACCCGCTGGGCCAGCCTGGAGGGCGTCGATCCGCAGTGGATCCGGATCGACCTCGGAGCCGGCCACACCCTCTCCCGGGTCAAGCTCGACTGGGAGGCCGCGTACGCGAAGACCTACCGCGTCCAGACCTCGGCCGACGGCTCCACCTGGACCGACGTCTACTCGACGACGACCGGCGACGGCGCCGTCGACGACCTCGCCGTCTCCGGCAGCGGCCGCTACGTCCGCATGTACGGGACCGTGCGGGGCACCCCGTACGGCTACTCGCTCCACGAGTTCGAGGTCTACGGCTCCCCGACCGGCGGCGGAGGCGGCACCGGCCCCGCTGTCCCCTTCGGTAGCCACCTCAAGCCCTACGCCGCCGGCATGCTCAAGCCCTCCGGCGCCCAGTCCGGCGTCGACCAGAAGGTCGTCGACTACTACAACCGCTGGAAGTCGGCCTTCGTCCGGCAGAACTGCGGCAACGGCTGGTACCAGGTCATCTCGCCCGACGCCGACCACCCGTACGTCGCCGAGGCGCAGGGCTACGGCATGGTCATCGCCGCCACCATGGCCGGCGCGGACCCCGACGCCAAGAAGATCTTCGACGGTCTGGTCAAGTGGAAGATCGACCACCCCTCCTCCATCAACCCCGACCTCCTCGCCGCCGAACAGGACGTCAACTGCCGCAGCGTCAACGGCGGCGACGGCGCCACCGACGGCGACATGGACGTCGCCTACGGCCTGCTCCTCGCCGACAAGCAGTGGGGCAGTGCCGGCACGTACAACTACAAGGCGCTCGCCCTCAAGCACATCGCCGCCATCAAGAAGGACGAGCTGAACGCCACCACCAAGCTCCTCAAGCTCGGCGACTGGACCAGCTCCGGCGACCAGTACTACTACATCTCCCGCACCTCGGACTGGATGGTCGACCACTTCCGCGCCTTCCGCACGGCCACCGGCGACACCACCTGGGACGCCGTCCGCACCGCCCACCAGACGCAGATCGCCAACCTCCAGTCCGGCTACGCCCCGAGCACCGGCCTGCTGCCCGACTTCGTCGTCGACACCGCCACCAGCCCCAAGCCGGCCCCCGGCCAGGTCCTGGAGGACCCGAACGACGGCCAGTACTGGTGGAACGCCTGCCGCACCCCGTGGCGCATCGCCGACGACGCCGTGACCAGCGGCGACGCCAAGTCCCTCGCGGCGGCCCGCAAGTTGAACGGCTGGATCAAGTCGAAGACCGGCGGCGACCCGAACAAGATCGCCATGGGCTACAAGCTCAACGGCACCCAGATCTCCGCCGGCAGCGAGGCCGCCTTCTTCGCCCCCTTCGCCGTCGCCGCCATGACCGACTCGGGCAGCCAGGCATGGCTCGACGCCCTGTGGAACAAGATGGTCGCCACCCCGATCGACACCGGCAGCTACTTCTCCGCGAGCATCCAGCTCCAGGCGATGATCACGGTCTCCGGCAACCACTGGGTCCCGTAAGCCCCCCAACTGGCCCCCTCCCCGTTCGGGGTGACCTTGCGCAGCGTGACCCGCGTGGAGCGGTCGTAGACGACCCGGCCGCCGTCGGCCGGGTCGGTGACCGAGAGGCGTACGGACACCTCCCGCGGCCCGTCCTCCTCCGGCAGCGGTACGGGGGTGGCGTAGGGCGTAACGGGGTGCGAATCGTGCGGGTGTACGGATCACGGAACGCCAACTGAACGGGGTGCGGGGAAAGTTCAAGAACGGTCGCGGCCGCCCCCCGCCGGAACTCCCGCTCATGATCACCTGAAGGAGTGAGCGGACCCCGCACCGCATCCCGCCCTGGTCCATCCTGGCCCGGTACGCGCCCCCTTCGGGCGTCCCACCCCCACCCTCCAGGAGCCGGCCGGCATGACCCACCCCACGCCCCCGGGCGAACGCCCTGACGAAAAAGCCCTGTTGCTGGCCGCCGGTCTCGCCGACCTCGTGGTGGACGCGATCGGTACGGCCACCGGATCCCTCCGCTCCCTCCTGGGCCGCGCCGACTCCGCCGAGCTCGCCCAGGACGCCGCCGCCGACCTCCGTGCCCGCGGCCGGCTCGCCCTCGACCGCCTCGCCACGGACCGGGACGGCTCCGGCGGTCTCCCGCACATGGAGATCCTGGCCCGCGAGGCCACCGCCCGCCGCGCCGCCACCACCCCCGGCCAGGTCGCCTCCGGCGACGACCTCGGTGAGTGACGTCTGGGCGCCGGAGGCGTTCAAGAGCCGTACCGACGCCGTCCTCGCCGGCTTCCTCGACGACGAGGCCACCGAACTCCTCGCCGTCGACGACGCGCTCGACCCGCTCGCCGAGGCCCTGCGCGCCACCGCCCGCCACGGCAAACGGCTCCGCGCCGCCTTCTGCTACTGGGGCTGGCGCGCCGCCGGACAGCCCGACAGCGACGCCCTGATGCGGGCCGCCGCCGCGATGGAACTCGTCCACGCGGCGGCCGTCGTCCACGACGACCTCATCGACGACAGCCCCCTCCGGCACGGCCGCCCCACCGCCCACCACGCCTTCGAGGCGCTGCCGACGGGGACCGGTCGGCGCCCCCGGGCGGCCGCCCGCGCGCTCGCCCTCCTCCTCGGCGACCACCTGATGGCCCTCGCCGGCCGTCTCTACACCGAGTCCGGGCTGCCCGCCGCGTACCTCTCCCGCGGCCGGCCGCTCTGGGCGGCCCTCGCCCGCGAACTCGTCGCCGGCGAGGCCCTGGAGATCCTGCACACCGGCGGGCCCCCGGACACCGACACCTCCCTCAAGGTGATCCGCTACAAGACCGCCAAGTACACCGTCGAACACCCCCTCCTCCTCGGCGCGTTGCTCGCCGGAGCCCCCGCCGCGCTCCGCGAGGGGCTGTCCCGTTACGGGCTACCGCTCGGCGAGGCGTTCCAGCTCCGCGACGACCTGCTCGGGCTCTTCGGCGACCCCACCCGCACCGGCAAGGAGCCCCTCGACGACCTCCGCGCCCGCCGCCCCACCGTCCTCCTTGCCGAAACCTGGCACGCCGCGAACCCCGCCCAACAGGCCCTGCTGCGCCGCGTCTTCGACGGACACCCACCGGAGGCGCCGCCCAACGACCCGCCCTCCGACGCCGAACTGCACGAGGTGCGCGCCCTGATGGCCGCGCTCGGCGCGCCCGAGCGGGTCGAGCGGATGATCGCGGGCCGCGTCGAGGAGGCCGTACGCACCCTCGACGAGCTCGACCTGCCCGGCGCCGCCCACCGCGCCCTCACGGACCTGGCCCACCGCGCCGCCGTCCGCCACCACTGACCCCCGGAGCGCCCGCCGTGACCAACTCCCACTCCCACCAGACCGTTTCGTACACCGAGGCGGACCTCGACGCCCTGCGCCACAGCGGCGACGAGCTCGCCGACGCCGTCGTCGCCACCCTCTTCGAACGCGGCGAGGTCGGCCTCTTCAACTCCCTCATGCGGTACGTCTCCGTCTCCGGCCAGGAACTCCCCGCCGGCCTCCCCGACGTGGCCCGCGAGTACCTGGAGACGACGGCCGTCCCGCCCGCCTGGGTGGACTGGAACGAGATGGAGAAGGCCCGGCTCTTCTTCACCGACAACCACGTCCACATCAACACCGCGCTCTCCTTCGCCTCCATGCCCGCCTGTTACGTCGTCCCGCGCGTGGCCCGGCTGCTCTCCGCCACCCACGGCCTGCACTACCCGAACAAACGCATGGCGGAGACCGGCCAGTTCACCACCTACCTCATGCGGCCCGACGCGTTCGAGGCCGGCGGGCGGTTCGTGCCCGCCGCGCAGAAGGTCCGCCTCCTGCACGCCTCCATCCGCCACCACCTGGTCCGCGCCGACCGCTGGGACACCGCCGCCGACGGGGTGCCGATCTGTCAGGAGGACATGATCGGCGGGCAGATGTTCTTCTCGATGCTCGTCCTCGACAGCCTCCACCGGCTCGGCATCCACATGTCCACCGAGGGCGCCGAGTCCTACCTCTACGCCTGGCGGGTCGTCGGCGCGATCCTCGGCGTCGACCAGACGGCCGTACCGAAGACCCTCGACGAGGCGCGCGCCTTCCTCGACCTCTACCTGCTGCGGCACATGGGCCCCTCGGAGGAGGGCGTCGTGCTGACCCGCCAGCTGATCGACCTGTACGAGGAGGTCGTCCCCGGCACCCTCTTCGACCCGGTCGTCTCCGCCCTCATCCGCCACCTCGTCGGCGACACCTGCGGCGACTGGCTCGATGTGCCCCGCAGCCGCTGGGACACGGCGGTGAAGGCGCTGCCCACGCTGCTCGGCGTCCTGGAGTCGGTGGAGGACGCGTCGCCGTTCGCCGCCTGGGCGCTCGACCGGCTCGGCCACCTCACCTCCGTCTTCGAGCTGTCCACGCTCACCCGGGGCCGAGTGATGCACTACGCCATCCCCGAGCACCTCAGGAAGGAGTACGGCGTCGACGCGGGCGTGCCCCGCGACCGCCGCTGGACCCCGCCCCCGGTCACGGTCACGGTCCCGACGGCCGGCCCCGGCGAGCCGCGCTGAGGGTTCTCCTCGCAGAGTGGGGCGTACTGCCCGAAAATGGACTCACCCGGTGAAGGTGAGGTGCCCATGGACGGGGAGCAGGGAGCGCTCGGGAACGGTCCGCCCGCCGGCCGGCCCGCCCGGTTCAGGTTGGACGTACGGCCCGCGTGGGACCGGGGGACGGTCGTGGTCGTCCCGGTCGGCGAACTCGACCACGACACTGTCGAGCCGCTCGGCACCGCCCTGGAGAAGCACGCCGACGCGGCGCGGATCGTCGTCGACTGCGCCGGCCTCGACTTCTGCGACTCCACGGGCCTGAACCTCCTGCTCAGAGCCCGCGCCCGCGCACGGGAGGCGGGCGCCGAACTGGACCTGGCCGGGCTGCGCCCCCCGGTGGACCGCATGTTCGAGATCACCGGCGCCCTGCGCGTCTTCCGGGTGTACGCGGACATCCGCGAGGCCCTCGCTGCGACGTCCGATGCCGACGCCCAGAGCCCCGCCCGCGATACCGACGCCGACGGGACGGGCGGCGCCCGTCCCGGGGGCTCGGCTTGACGGGCCCGCCGGTGGTGCGGGAGGGCGGGATGACCCAGGGTGACGGCGCACCGGCGCAGACCCGCAGGCTGCTGCTCCAGGGCAGCGCGGGCGCGGTGTCCCGCTGCCGCGACTTCACCGCCCGGGCGCTCGCCGACTGGGGCTGGATCCCCGCCGAGAGCCCGATGGTCCGCGAGCGCGTCGAGGACGTCCTGCTGCTGGTGTCCGAGGTCGTCACCAACGCCTGCCTGCACGGCGGCGGCCCGGAGGAGTTCGTCCTGCGGCACGCGGACGGACTCCTCCGGGTCGAGGTCGCCGACCGGAACGCCGAACACCCCCACCGCCTCCCGCCCCGCTCGCCCGCGCTGCCCGGCGGACACGGCCTGATGGTCCTCGACCGGCTGGCCACCGACTGGGGCTCCTCGGACCGGGGGCCAGGGGTGGCGGGCAAGGTGGTGTGGCTGGAGGTCGGCAAACCGTCGCGTCCACCGTGGCGCCGCCGTCCAGCAGGCCGCCCCTGAGCGTGCCGAGGGCCCGAAGCGCAGGGGTGCGGGTCCGTCGGTTCCGTGTCCTGCCCGAAGGATTCCCGGTGAGGTCCGTTTGACCGCCTTCAAGCGGGTCAGTGGCTCTGTATGGCGACTCGTGAGAGGGAAGTCGAGAGAGAAGCGACGGCAAGGCGGCGGACCCGTCGGTACGCGATCGGTGCCGGGCCCGGGACCGCCGGCCGGTGCCGCGACCTCGCGGCCGCGGCGGTCGAGGACTGGTACGGGCCGCTCACTCCGTCGGCGAGGACGGCCGGCGGGGATGTCTTGCTGCTCGTCACCGAGCTCGTCGCGGACGCGGCGCGCCGGAGGGGAGTCACGTACGAGCTCCGCCTGGACCGTTCCGTGGACGGTGTCTGGGTCCAGGTGAGCGACACCGGCCCGATCCCACCCTTCGCGGAGGGCGGGCACTCCCCGGGTGGGTACTCCCCGGGCGGGCTCTTCCTCTGCCGCCGGCTGGCCTCGGACTGGGGCTGGATGCCGCGCGGCCGGGGCAGGACCGTGTGGTGCGAGGTCCGCTTCCCGCAAGAGGCCGCCCGGTCCGTCTGAGCGGGCCGGGAGCGGGTAGCCGCCCCCGTAGGGGGACGACCCCGCCCCGCGCGGGATCGGGACCGGAGGAGGTGCCCGCGATGGACGAGGCCCGGCTCTCCGCGCACGAACGGCGCGTACTGGCCGAGATCGAGCAGGACCTGAGCGCCGACGACGACCTCGCCCGGCGCATGACCGGACGCCGGTCCTCCCCGCACCGACCCGCCCCACCCCGGCCCTCCCCACACCGGTCCTCCGCCCACCTGCCCTCCCTCCACCTGCCCCGGCCCCGGATCGCGGTCCGCGACGGTCTGGGCGCCGCGGTGTTCGGGGCCGCGACGCTCGCCCTGCTCGTCCTCGCCGTGGCGACCTTGAACCCGGCCCTGATCTGGGGCTTCGCCGCCACCTGGGTGGTGACACTGACCCTGCTGCTGCGCCTCGTGGTCCGCCGCTTCCAGCGGCGCGCGGGCGCCGGCCGCCCCGACGACGACTGAACCGACCGAAAGGAGCGCACGATGCCCCGCGGATCGAACGCCAAGCGCGAGAGGCAGTACGAACACATCAAGGAGAGCGCGCTGGAACGCGGCGAGAGCCAGAAGCGGGCGAAGGAGATCGCCGCCCGCACCGTCAACAAGGAACGCGCCCGGGCGGGCGAGTCGAAGACGGCGAGCAAGAGCTCGACCGAGGACATGTCCTCCGCACGGCGCGGCGGACAGCGCTCCCACAGCGGCGCCCAGGGCCCCACCTACGACCAGCTCTACGCCGAGGCCCAGCGCCGGAACCTCCACGGCAGGTCCCACATGAACAAGGCCGAACTGAAACGCGAGCTCGGCCACTGAACCATCACGTCACCCGGCCGCCGACCACGCCCCGTACGACCCCGAGCGCGACGAGATCCTCCGGGCGCAGGCGCAGCCGGTCGGCCGTCGTGTCCGCCTCCTCCGGGGGCAGTTTCAGGATGGCCGTGGCGAGTTCGGGGGCGATCACGGAGAAGTACGAGTCCGGGGTCGCCCAGGTGTTGCCCGGCGCGGCCAGGGCCAGCGCGCCGCCGGAACCCCCTTCGCCGATGAGCAGGGCGGTGACCGGGACCCGGGCCTCCGCGACCGCCCCGAAGAGCTCCGCGATCGCTGGGCCCGCGCCGGCCCGCTCGGCCTCGGCGTCGTTGGCGGCGCCCGGGGTGTCGATGAGCGTCAGCACCGGGATCCCGAGTCGGCCCGCGAGCCGCACCAGCCGGGCGGCGGTGCGGAAGCCGGCCGGCCGGGTCGCCGTCCCGCACTGCGCCGCGTACGCGACCGTACGCCCGTCCGGGAGGCGGCCGAAGCCGCACCGCATGCCCGGATCGGTGCCGCCGGCGCGGTCGCCGGAGAGCTCCGCCCGCTCGGTGAAGACGTCGGCGAGGTAGCGGTCGGCCCGGGGCCGCTCCGGGTGGCGGGCGCGGGCCACCGCCTCGCGCCCGCTCGCGGAGGGCTCGGTGGCGCCGAGCGCGTACGGCGGCGGGACCGGCCCCTCGGCGGGGCGGGTCAGCAGCGAAAGCCAGCGGCCCAGGACCTCGCGCAGCTCCTCGGCCGGGACGACCGCGTCGACGTGCCCGTGGGCGAGCTGGGAGGCGGCGGTGTACGCGGCCGGGTCGGCGTCCGGCGGCCGTACCCGGGAGCCCGCGAAGCCGACCTGCGCGCCCGGCAGCGCGAGCACCACGTCGGAGCCGGCCCCGAGGGTGGCCCAGCCGCCCCCGGTCGTCGGATCGCGCAGCACCGCGAGCTGGGGCAGCCCCGCGGCCCGGGTGAGCGCGGACTCCCCGGCCAGTCGCTGGAGCTGGACCAGCGCCCGCATCCCCTCGTGCATCCGGCTGCCGCCGGTCGCCAGGAGCACGGTCACCGGCAGCCGGTGCTCCCGGGCGTACGCGTGCGCGGCGGCGATCCGGTCCCCGGCGCCCTCGCCGATGGAACCCCCCAGAAAGCCGAACTCGAAGGCGACGAGCACCGTCCGGATCCCGCCCACGGTGCCGGTACCGCAGACCACCGACTCGTCCTCACCACACCGCGCCGCAGCCGCCCCCCGCGACCGCCCGTACCCACTCCATCCGAGCGGCCCGTCACCCCCGAACGCCCCCTCGGCAAAGGGAAGTCCGTCGAAATCATCGACAACAACCCCCAGCGACTCCCGCGCACTCCCAGCCACCGCCACCAGAGCCTCCCACCCCCGCCGGATCCCGTCACCGTACCGCCGAGTAGCCCCCAAGAACCGCCCCCCGCACCCACTGCGGCAGACATCACGCGGCCCCCCTCACCGGCCGCCCCAGCGCCAGCGCGCCGCCCACCACCCCGAGCGTCGCCCCCAGCAGGAAGCCGCCGAGGTCGGACGCCACCCAGGACGCCAGCGAGGCGAGGACGCCGACCACGGCGTACAGGCGCCGTCGGCGCGGGTCGCACAGGAGCAGCAGCCCGCAGGCGGCCATCGCCAGCGGCACGAGAGAGCGGATGTCGGCCGAGAGGAGGTCGGTGGGACCAGCACGCTGGACCAGCAGGATCTCGGCGCCGCCCAGGACGAGGAGGAGTCCCGCGCCGAACGGTCGCCTGCACCGCCAGGCTCTCCACCGGGGCCGGAGGCCGGGTGCCGTGCTCGCGGGGGACGGGGCCATGGGCGTGCTCCTGACGTCGGCGGAGGAGCGGTACGGGGCGGGCAAGCCGTCCGGACCGTACGACCGCCACCGCAAGAGGTCAACGCCCGTGCGACAGCGAGCCCCACGCCTCAGGCCATGATCCCGCTGCCGTGCGGCGCGTACAGGTCGAGGAGTCGTACCCGGGTCACCTGGAGCCGGTGGGCCAGGATCGAGCCGACCCAGAAGTACACGGCCGATCCGAACTCGCCGTCCGTGTGGCACATCGAGCGGACCGCCGTCGCGTCGAACTCGTACGCCCGGACTGGGGTCATCGCCTCCGCGCCCGACTGGCACAGGTAGGGCGGGAACAGCCAGGACAGGCCCACCAGCTCGCCGTGGCGCAGGGTCTCGATCACGGGCGACCCCCGCCCCGGCACCTTGGCGTCCAGGTTCACCGCGCCTGTCTTCACGATCCAGAAGCGGTCCGCGTGACGCTGCTCCTCGAAGAGCCGGTCCCCGGACTCGAAGTACACGTCCTCGGCGAAGGCCATCAACCGCTCGCGGTGCTCCGCCGGCAGCATGCTGACCTTGGGTGCGGCACTCCTCATGACGGGCCCTCCTCCTCGCGCGTACGCCTCCGCTCCCAGTGTCCGCCCAGCACGCCCGGAGCGCAGTCGGCGTACGTCCGCGCGGTGGACGTCCGGGCGGTGGACGGGGCGCGCGGCGGGTGCGCGGCGGACGTGCGGGCCGACACCGCCGGCCGTAGCGTCGCCCCGGGGCGGGACCCGTACATCCGCAGCGAGAACGGAAACACCGTCATGGCAGACAAGCCCAGCATCGTCCTCGTCCACGGTTTCTGGGGCGGCGCCGCCCACTGGGCCAAGGTCGTCGTCGAGCTCCACCGCCGGGGCCACGACCGGCTGCACGCCGTCGAGAACCCCCTCACCTCCCTCGCCGACGACGCCGAACGCACCCGCAAGATGGTCCGGCAGATCGAAGGCCCCGTCCTCCTCGTCGGCCACTCCTACGGCGGAGCCGTCATCACCGAGGCCGGCGACCTGCCGAACGTCACCGGCCTCGTGTACGTCGCCGCCTTCGCGCCCGACGCGGGGGAGAGCCCCGGACAGCTCACCCAGGAGCACCCGCCGGCCGCCTTCGAGGCCATCGCCCCCGATTCCGACGGCTACCTCTGGATCCGGCAGGACGCCTTCCGGGAGAGCTTCGCCCAGGACCTCGACGCGGACGAGGCCCTCGTCATGGCCGTCACGCAGAAGGCACCGCTCGGCTCCACCTTCGGCGACACCGTCACCGCCCCCGCCTGGCGCTCCAAGCCCACCTGGTACCAGGTCTCCACCGAGGACCGCATGATCCACCCCGACAACGAACGCCGCATGGCCGCCCGCATGAACCCCCGCAGGACCGTCGAGCTCGACGCCTCCCACGCCTCCCTCGCCTCCCGCCCGGGAGACATCTGCGACCTGATCGACCTCGCCGTCACGGAAACCGCCTGACCGAGCGCCGTACCCCTCACCGCACCCTCCCCGCACCCTCACCCCACCCCGCCCGGCGTGCGCCCCGGCGGCGCAGGGCGGAGCATGAGACCGAGGAGGGAACGGCAGAAGGGGGCGTGAGCCAGGAGGGTGACATGCCCGTCCCGGAAGTGCCCGTCCCGGACGACGGCGACGCGCTCGTCGTCCTGCGCCGGGTCGACAAGCACTTCGGGACCCTCCACGTCCTCCAGGCCATCGACCTCACCATCAGACGCGGCGAGGTCGTCGTCGTGATCGGACCCTCCGGGTCCGGGAAGTCCACCCTCTGCCGGGCGATCAACCGCCTGGAGACCATCGACAGCGGCGAGATCCGCATCGACGGCAAGCCCCTGCCCGCCGAGGGCAAGGAGCTGGCCCGGCTGCGCGCCGACGTCGGCATGGTCTTCCAGTCCTTCAACCTCTTCGCCCACAAGACCGTCCTGGACAACGTCACCCTGGGACAGATCAAGGTCCGCAAGAAGGACCGCGCGAGCGCCGAGGAACGGGCCCGCGCCCTCCTCGACCGGGTCGGCGTCGCCGCCCAGGCCGAGAAGTACCCGGCCCAGCTCTCCGGCGGCCAGCAGCAGCGCGTCGCCATCGCCCGCGCCCTCGCCATGGACCCGAAGGTGATGCTCTTCGACGAACCGACCTCCGCCCTCGACCCCGAGATGATCAACGAGGTCCTGGAAGTCATGCAGCAGCTCGCCCGCGACGGCATGACCATGGTCGTCGTCACCCACGAGATGGGCTTCGCCCGCTCCGCCGCCAACCGCGTCGTCTTCATGTCCGACGGGCGGATCGTCGAGGAGACCACACCCGAGGAGTTCTTCGACAACCCGCGCAGCGCCCGCGCCCGGGACTTCCTCTCCAAGATCCTCCACCACTGACCCCCCACTGGGGTGATCACCATGAACCCGCTCCGGACCACCAGGACCCTCGTGGCCTCCGCCACCGCCGTCGTCCTCGCCCTCGGCACCGCCTCGCTCGCCCACGGCGCGATGCCCGCCGACCACAACGACGAGGACAAGATCACCATCGGCATCAAGTTCGACCAGCCCGGCGTCGGGCTGAAGACCCCGGACGGCACCTACACCGGCTTCGACGTCGACGTGGCCACGTACGTCGCGAAGCAACTCGGCCACGAACCCGACGAGATCGTGTGGAAGGAGGCCAAGAGCGCCGACCGCGAGACCATGCTCCAGCGCGGCGACGTCGACTTCATCGCGGCCTCGTACTCGATCAACGACGAGCGGGCCGAGAAGGTCGACTTCGCGGGCCCCTACCTCCTCGCCCACCAGGACGTGCTGATCCGCGCCGACGACGACTCCATCAAGCAGCCGTCCGACCTGAACGACAAGCGGCTCTGCTCCGTCACCGGCTCCACCTCCGCGCAGAACGTCAAGGACGAGATCGCCCCCGACGCCCAGCTCCAGGAGTACGGCGGCTACTCCGAGTGCCTGACCGGCCTGGAGAACGGCGTCATCGACGCCCTCACCACCGACGACTCGATCCTCGCCGGATACGCGGCGCAGGAGGAGTTCAAGGGCAAGTTCAAGCTCGGCGGCTTCGAACTGAGCAACGAGAACTACGGCATCGGCGTCCAGAAGGGCAGCGACCTCAAGGGCAAGATCAACACCGCCCTGGAGAAGATGGTCGACGACGGCTCCTGGGACGCGGCCGTCGAGAAGAACTTCGGCCCGGCGAACTACCAGAACGAACCCGCCCCGAAGATCGGCGTGATCGTCGACTGAGCCGGCCGCCGTGTTCGACTTCCTCGAAGGCTACGACCTCCTGGGCGCCTTCTGGGTGACCGTCCAGCTCACCTTCTGGTCCGCCCTCGGCTCCCTGGTCTGGGGGACGCTGCTCGCCGCCATGCGCGTCGGCCCCGTCCCCCTCATGCGGGGCTTCGGCACCGCCTACGTCACCATCGTCCGCAACATCCCCCTCACCGTCATCATCGTCTTCACCTCCCTCGGCCTCTTCCAGACCCTCGGGATCAGCCTCGGCGCCGACCGCTTCACCACCATCAACTTCCGGCTCGCCGTCCTCGGACTCACCGCCTACACCAGCGCCTTCGTCTGCGAGGCGCTGCGCTCCGGCATCAACACCGTCCCCCTCGGCCAGGTCGAGGCCGCCCGCGCCATCGGCCTCAGCTTCCCCCAGATCCTCCGGATCATCGTGCTCCCGCAGGCGTTCCGCTCGGTCGTCGGCCCGCTCACCAACGTCCTCATCGCCCTCACCAAGAACACCACCGTCGCCGCCGCCATCGGCGTCGCCGAAGCCGCCCTGCTCATGCGGGAGATGATCGAGAACGAGGCGCAACTCATCCTCATCTCCGCGCTCTTCGCCTTCGGGTTCATCTGCCTCACCCTGCCCACCGGCCTCCTCCTCGGCCGGCTCGCCCGGAAAGTGGCGGTCAAACGGTGAGGCGCACCGGCAAGGGCGAACCCGTCACCGTCCTCTACGACGTCCCCGGCCCCCGCGCCCGCCGCCGCAACCTGCTGTGGACGGTGCTCTTCCTCGCCGCCCTCGCCGCCGTCGTCTGGTGGGTGATCGCCGGACTCGACGCCAAGAACCAGCTGGAGGCGGCCAAATGGGAGCCCTTCTTCACCGACGGGCGCATCTGGGAGACCTACCTCCTGCCCGCCTTGAAGAACACCGTCATCGCCGCCGGCCTCGCCATGGTCCTCGCCCTGCCGCTCGGCGCCCTCCTCGGCATCGCCCGCCTCTCCGAGCACCGCGTCGTCCGCGCCGGCGCCGGCACCGTCGTCGAGTTCTTCCGCGCGATCCCCGTCCTCATCCTCATGCTCTTCGCCAACGCCGCCTACGCCGAGTTCACCGACATCAGCCCCGAGACCCGCCCCCTGTACGCGGTCGTCACCGGCCTCGTCCTCTACAACGCCTCCGTCCTCGCCGAGGTCGTCCGCGCCGGCATCCTCGCCCTCCCCGCCGGCCAGACCGACGCCGCCAAGGCCATCGGCATGCGCAAGGGCCAGACCATGGCGTACGTCCTCCTGCCACAGTCCGTCACCGCCATGCTGCCCGCCCTCGTCAGCCAGCTCGTCGTCATCGTCAAGGACACCGCCCTCGGCGGCGCCATGCTCGGCTTCTCCGAACTCCTCGCCTCCGTCCGCCCCATGAGCGCCAACTACGGCGCCAACACCATCGCCTGCTTCACCGTCGTCGCCGTCCTCTTCGTCCTCCTCAACTTCGCCCTCACCACCTTCGCCTCCTGGCTCGAACGCCGCCTGCGCCGCGGCAAGCGCTCCACCGGCGCCGTCGTCGGCGCCGAGGCCGTCGAGGACCTCGCCACCCCCGGCGAACCCCCCGACCCGCGGGGCCCCAGGCCCGCTCCGTAACGAACCGGATCCACAGGAGCTTTCGGCGCGGACATGAGGGACACTGCTCCCGTGCGTGGACATCTACCGGGCGAGAACCCGGGTTTCGCAGGCCGCCGCACGGAACTGAAGCGCATCACCGCCGCGCTGGCGGAGCACCGCCTCGTCACCGTGACCGGCGTCGGAGGCGTCGGCAAGACCCGGCTCGCGCTGCGCGCCGCCCACCGCGTCCGCCACCGCCACCCCGACGGCGCCTGGTGGGCCGACCTCGGCCAGCTCGACGGCGAACGGCTCCTCGTCGCCCTCGTCGCCGACTCCGTCGACCTCGCCGACCACACCCCCGGCACCGACACCGGCGCCCTGCGCCGCCGCCTCGCCGAGACCCGGCTCCTCCTCGTCCTCGACTGCTGCGACCACCTCGCCGACGCCTGCGGCCGGCTCGTCGCCGAACTCCTCGCCGCCGCCCCCGGCCTCACCGTCCTCGCCACCTCCCGCCGCCCCCTCGGCGTCCCCGGCGAGCACACCGTCCTCCTCGACCCCCTCCCGCCCACCGGCGACGACGCGCTCACCCTCCTGCGCGCCGCCGCAGGCCAGGACCTCCCCGCCACCGGGCCCGCCGGCGAGATCTGCGTACGCCTCGAAGGCATACCCCTCGCCCTGGAGCTCGCCGCCGCCCAGATCCGGCTCCAGGGCGCCGAAGCCGTCCGCGACCAGCTCGGCAGCCGCCTCACCGCACCCCCCGAGGCCCGCTTCGACCTCCTCGCCCACCCCGAGCGCGTCTGGCCCGCCCGCCACCGGACCCTGCGCGCCGCCATCGGCTGGAGCCACGAGCTCGCCGACCCCCTCGAACGCCTCCTCTGGGCCCGCCTCTCCGTCTTCCGCGGCCCCTTCGACCTCGCCACCGCCGCCGCCGTCTGCACCGGCGGCCCCCTCACCCCCGACACCCTGCCCGCCGCCCTCGACGGACTCGTCCGCGCCTCCGTCGTCCGCCCCGCCGACACCGCCGGACGCCACCGCCTCCTCGACACCATCCGCGAGTACGGCGCCGGCTGGCTGGACCGGCTCGGCGAGACCGGCGCCACCGCCGACCGGCACGCCGCCCACTTCCGCGCCCTCGCCGCACAGGGCCGCGCCGCCTGGCACGGCAGCCGCGAGCTCCACTGGTACCGCGCCGTCGACACCCACCACACCGACCTGCGCACCGCCCTCGACCGCCTCCTGCGCACCGACCCCGACGCCGCCCTCGACCTCGTCGGCTCCGTCGCCTTCGCCTGGTCCTGCCGGGGCCGCCTCCGCGAGGCCCGCGACGGCCTCGAACAGGCCCTCCTCCTCAGCGACGCCCGCGGCCGCGCCCGCACCCGCGCCCTGTGGGCCCTCGGCGTCACCCTCGTCCTCCAGGGCGACCTCGGCCCCGCCCAGGACGTCAGCGAACGCTGCGCCCGCGAGGCCCGCCACACCGAGCACCCGCCGGAACGGCCCTGGGCGCCCTCGGAGCCGTACGGCCCCGGCGAACTCACCCTCGACGCCGCCGCCCTCGCCGGGCTCCTCGCGCTGACCACCGGCCGCGCGCGGGCCGCCCTCGTCGTCGTCGACCACGTCCTCGCCTCGGCCCGGGGCCGCCCCGCCGACTCCGCGGCCACCCTCCGCTGCCACCTCGTCCGCGTCTTCGCCCTCACCGGCCTCGGCCGGCTCGCCGAGGCCCGCGCCGACGCCCTCGCCCTGCGCGCCCTCTGCGAGACCCTCGACGAACACTGGACCCGCACCGCCCTCGCGTACCAGCTCGCCCTCACCGCCCTCCTGGAAGGCGATCCGGCCGCCGCCGCGGACCACGCGCGCGCCATGCTGACCGGCACCCGCGCCCTCGGCGCCGGCCTCGGCATCGCCCTCGGCCTCGACGTCCTCGCCACCGCCCACGCCGCCGCGGGCGACGGCGCCCGCGCCGCCGACGTCTCCGGCACCGGCGAGGCGTACTGGCGCGCCACCGGCCAGCCCCGCCGCGGCCTCCCCGGCCTGCGCGCCCTCCACGCCCACCACACCGCCGGCGTCCGCGCCACCCTGGGCGAACCCGCCTACGAGGAGATCTTCCTCCGCTCCCTCACCGACCTCCCCCAATCCGGCCTCAACCGAGCCCTGGACACCAGCTGACCCCACGGCCGCCCTGGCACGTCCCGGCCGCCTGCCTACCGCTCACCGGCCGCATGCCCCACCGGCCGCCGGCCGCCGGCCGCCTGCCCTCGGCCCAGCGCTCACCGCCTTGCCGACCCGGCTGCCCAGCCATGTCCCGGCCGCCTGCCTACCGCCACCGGCCCCACCGCCCGCCGGCCCTCGGCCCACCGCTCACCGCTTGCCGACCCGGCCGCCCATTGCCTGTTCCGCCCGCCGTTCGCCGGCCCGGGCGCCCACCGCTGTCCGGCACCGGCAGACGCCCCACCGTCAGCGGCCCACCAGCGGCCTGCCCTCGCCCCTGCCTACCGCCCCGCGGGCCCACCTCCCACCGCGTGCCCTCGGGGCCGCCGCCCCGCTCGGCCGCAGGCCCCACCGCCCGCCTGCCCACCGGCACTGGCTGATCACCCACCGGGCGCCACCCACCGGTAGCCCGCCCCGCCCAGCGGGCGGACCCGACCCGCCGGGGGCTCCACCCACCGGGCGCCCCCCACCCACCAGGCAGCCCCCCGCCTCCCGGCGCACCATGAGGACATGGACCGAACCCCGGGCGACCTGGGCGCCCTCAGTACCCCGCCGTGGGTCGCGGGGGTGGACGAGGGGATCAGCTCGCAGGAGCTGGCCCTCGCCACGCGGAACCACGGACTTCCGCTGGAGGCGCTGCGGTACGAGCTCACGCCGCCCGGACTGCATTACGTCCTCGTGCACTACGACATCCCGGACACCGACCCCGACGGCTGGCGGCTCACCGTCGGGGGCCGGGTGCTGCGCCCGCTCGACCTGGACCTCGACGCCCTCCTCGACCGGCCCGCCGTCACGCGCCGCGTCACGATGGAGTGCGCGGGCAACGGCCGGGCCCGGCTCAGCCCGCGACCCGTCAGCCAGCCCTGGCTCGTCGAGGCCGTCGGCACCGCCGAGTGGACCGGCGTCCCGCTCGCCGCCCTCCTTGCCGAGGCCGGCACCGCCGAGGACGCCGTCGAGGCCGTCTTCACCGGCGCCGACCACGGAGTGGAACGCGGCGTCGAGCAGGACTACCGCCGCTCCCTCCCGCTCGCCACCGCCGCCGACCCCGCCCGGGACGTCCTCGTCGCCTACGCCATGAACGGCGCCCCGCTCCCGCCCCAGCACGGCAGCCCGCTCCGCCTCGTCGTCCCCGGCTGGTACGGCATGGCCCACGTGAAGTGGCTGCGCGACATCACCCTCACCGCCACCCCGTACACCGGCTTCCAGCAGAGCGCCGCCTACCGCCTCCGCCAGGAGCCCGGCGAACCCGGCGAGCCCGTCACCCTCATCGAACCCCGCGCCCTCATGGCCCCGCCCGGCTTCCCCGACTTCATGTCCCGCGCCCGCGTCGTCCGCCCCGGCCCCGTCCCGCTCGCCGGCCGCGCCTGGTCCGGCCACGGCCCCGTCGTCCGCGTCGAGGTCAGCGAGGACGGCGGCGCCGCCTGGACCGACGCCGAGGTCGTCCGCGACCCCGCCCACCCCTGGGCCTGGGCCGCCTGGCGCACCACCTGGACCGCCACCCCCGGCCTGCGCCACCTCACCGTCCGCGCCACCGACGCCACCGGCCGCGTCCAGCCCCTCGCCGCGCCCTGGAACCGCGGCGGCTTCGCCAACAACCTCGTCCAGCGCGTCGAGGTCCTCTGCGCCCAGGAGCAGGAGCCGCAGCCTCAGGCGCCCGTGGGCACCCCGTAGAGTCGGTTGCGTCGCCCGCAACCGTCCCCGACGAGGAGATTTCCGTGACCGACCCGGCGCCCACCGCCCGCCAGCAGCAGATCGCCCGGGAGCTCCAGGTCTCCGAGACCTTCGACCCGGCCGCCGAGATCGAGCGCCGGGTGGCCTTCCTCGCCGAGCGCCTCACCACCACCGGCCTCCGCTCCCTCGTCCTCGGCATCAGCGGCGGCGTCGACTCCACCACCGCCGGCCGGCTCTGCCAGCTCGCCGTCGAGCGCGCCCGCGCCGCCGGCCACGAGGCGACCTTCTACGCGATGCGCCTGCCCTACGGCGTCCAGGCGGACGAGAAGGACGCGCAGACCGCCCTCGACTTCATCCGCGCCGACCAGGTCCTCACCGTCGACGTCAAGGCGGCGAGCGACGCCGCCCTCGACGCCTGCCTGACCGCCGGCGTCACCTTCCGCGACGCCCACCACCAGGACTTCGTGCAGGGCAACATCAAGGCCCGCCAGCGCATGATCGCCCAGTACGCGGTCGCCGGCGCGCAGGACGGCCTCGTCGTCGGCACCGACCACGCCGCCGAGGCCGTCTCCGGCTTCTTCACCAAGTTCGGCGACGGCGCCGCCGACCTCGTCCCGCTCACCGGCCTCACCAAGCGCCGCGTCCGCGCCGTCGCCGCCGAGCTGGGCGCCCCCGCCGGCCTGGTCTGGAAGGTCCCGACCGCCGACCTGGAGACCCTGGACCCGGGCAAGCCCGACGAGGACGCGCTCGGCGTCACCTACGACGACATCGACGACTTCCTGGAGGGCAAGCCCGTCGCCGAGGCCGCGTACGCGTCGATCGTCCGCCGCTACGACCTCACGGAGCACAAGCGGCAGCTGCCGATCGCACCCTGAGCGCCCCGCGCCGAACAGGCGGATCCTGGAAAAAGGGGCGCCCCGTCACCGGGGCCCCTGGGAAGGGAGCAGACCATGTTCGGCGAGACGACGGCGTACAGCGGCTTCTCGGTCGACGACCTGGACGCCGCCCGGCGCTTCTACGGCGACACCCTCGGCCTGACCGTGGAGGAGACCGGGGACGGGGACATGCGGATGATGTACCTGACCCTGCCGGGCGGGGCCCGCGTCTTCATCTACCCCAAGGAGAACCACACCCCCGCCTCCTTCACCATCCTGAACTTCGAGGTCGACGACATCGACCGCGCCGTGGACGAGCTCCTGTCCCGCGGCGCCACCTTCGAGCGCTACCCCGACTTCGAAGCCGACGAAAAGGGCGTAGTCCGCCCCGCCGAAGGCCAACACGAAGACGGCGGCCCAGCAGGCATCGCCTGGTTCACCGACCCCGCAGGCAACGTCATAGCGGTCATGCAGAACGAGTGACCCTGTACGGGTGCCCTGGCGGGGCTGCTCCGGCGCGCGGCGGCCCGGCGCGGGCGACTCGGTATGGGTGATCCGATACGAGTGCCCTGGCGGGGGCGCTGGCACGGCAGCCCGGCGCGGGCCATCCTGCGCAGGCCCCCGGGCGCGCGACCGGCCAGCATGGGCGCCGCAGCACGGCGGCCCCGGCACAGCGGCCCGTCACGGGGCCATCCGGCACGGCTGCCCCGGTGCGGGCCATCCTGCCCAGGCACCCTGGCGCGGACGGGCCAGCATGGGCGCCGCAGCACGGCGGCCCCGGCGCGGGTGACCAGCACGGGCGCCTGGCCGCCCGATGGGCCGACGCCCGGCGGCGGGTGGGCGCGGGCAACCCAGTACCGCTGACCTGGCACGGGGACGATCCGGCACGAGGGCCTCGGCACTGCTGCCCCGGCTCGGGGGAGCCGACGCAGGAGCCCTGGCGCGGACGGGCCAGCATGTGTGCCTCGGCACGGCGGCGCCGGCGCGGGTGTCCGGAGCCTGACAGGCCGGCGCAGCGCGGGCGGGCTGGCGCGGGCAACCCGGCACCGCTGACCCGGCGCGGGCGCTCCGGCGCCCGGCGGGCCCAGCGCGGCCACCCCGCCCGCGCGCCCCGGCACGGCCGCCCCGCCACGCGCGGCCCAGCGCAGCAACCCCGCCACGCAGCCGCCCCGCCACGCCCAGCCCAGTGCCCCGCCCCGCCGCATCC
The DNA here is from genome assembly GCF_042754585.1 of Streptomyces sp. NPDC059201. Lineage (NCBI taxonomy): Bacteria > Bacillati > Actinomycetota > Actinomycetes > Kitasatosporales > Streptomycetaceae > Streptomyces > Streptomyces sp. NPDC059201. The sequence continues at coordinate 17,811 of NZ_JBHZBB010000013.1, read as the reverse complement.
TGTGATCCACTGTGCGGGCGGGGGAGCACGGAGCAGGAAACAGCAGCAGCAACAGCAGCAACAACAACAACAGCAGCAGCAGCAGCAGTAACACCCGCAGGCACAGCAGCAGCAGGAGCACCGTTGACCACCTACCGGCAGCCCGGCGTCGTCGTCACCGACCACCACTTTCCCGTCCCGCTCGACCACGCCCGGCCTGACGGCGAGCAGATCGAGGTCTACGGACGCGAGATCGTCGCCGCCGGCCTCGGCGACGGCGAGCGCGAGCGGCGGCCCTGGCTGGTCTACCTGGAGGGCGGCCCCGGCTTCGGCGCCCGCCGCTTCATCGGCCGCCAGGCGTGGCTCGACCGCGCCCTCCGCGAGTTCCGGGTCCTCCTGCTCGACCAGCGCGGCACCGGCCGCTCCACCCCGGCCAACCGCCAGACCCTCCCGCTGCGCGGCGACGCGGCGGCCCAGGCCGACCACCTCACCCACTTCCGCGCCGACTCGATCGTCCGCGACTGCGAGCTGATCCGCCGCCGCCTCACCGGCGGCGCCCCCTGGACCGTCCTCGGCCAGAGCTTCGGCGGCTTCTGCGCCGTCCGCTACCTCTCCACCGCCCCCGAGGGCCTGGAGCGGGTCCTGATCACCGGCGGCCTGCCGTCCCTCGACGCCACCGCCGACGAGGTGTACGCCGCCGCCTACCCCCGCGTCCGCCGCAAGAACGAGGCCCACTTCGCCCGCTACCCCCGCGACGCCGAACGCGTCCGCGCCATCGCCGCCCACCTCCTGGAGCACGAGGTCGCCCTCCCCGGCGGCGGCCTCCTCACCGTCGAGGCGTTCCAGTCCCTCGGCATCCTCCTCGGCTCCGGCGACGGCACCCACCAGCTCCACCACCTCCTGGAGGGCGCCTTCGTGCCGACCCGCACCGGGCCCGCCCTCGCCGACGCCTTCCTGGAGCAGGTCCAGACCCAGCTCTCGTACGCCGGCCACCCGCTCTACGCCGTCCTCCACGAGGCCATCTACGCCCAGGGCCAGGGCCCCACCGCCTGGGCCGCCGAGCGGGTCCGCGCGGACTTCCCCGAGTTCGACGCGGCCACGTCGCTCGCCTCCGGGGCGCCCGTCCTCCTCACCGGCGAGACCGTCCACCCCTGGCACTTCACCACCGACCCCGCCCTGCGCCCCCTGCGCGAGACCGCCGAACTCCTCGCCCGGCGGGACGACTGGACCCCGCTGTACGACCCCGAGCGCCTCGCCTCCAACCGGGTGCCGGTGGCCGCCGCCGTCTACCACGACGACATGTACGTCGACACCGCCCACTCCCTGGAGACCGCCGCGGCGATCCGGGGCCTGCGCACCTGGGTCACCGACGAGTTCGAGCACGACGGCGTCCGCGCCGGCGGCCCCCGCGTCCTCGACCACCTCCTCGCCCTCTCCCGCGACGAACTCTGACACCCCGACGCCGGTACGTGACGGAGTCCGGCGCGCGCGAAAGTCCAAGCGCCGGACCCCGATCGCACATGGCCGCGCCCCTCACGGCCCGCTACAACTCGGTGCATGAGCGCACACGTCACCGCCGAGATCGCCGGCCAGCCCGACTGCTGGCGCCGCGCCGCCGCCCTCGCCGGGCCGCTCGCCGACCGGCTGCCCCGGCCCGGCGAGCGGCTCGCCGTCGTCGGCTGCGGCACCTCATACCTGATCGCCCGCGCCTACGCGGCCCTGCGGGAATCCCTCGGGGCGGGCGAGACCGACGCCTTCCCCGCCTCCGAACGGACCCCGCTCGGCCGGGGATACGACCGGATCGTGGCCCTCACCCGCTCCGGTACGACCACCGAGGTCGTCGACCTCCTCTCCGGCGCGGCCGGCCGCATACCCACCCTCGTCCTCACCGGCGTCCCCGACAGCCCCGCCGCCCGCCTCGCCGACCGCGTCGTGGACCTCTCCTTCGCCGACGAACGCTCCGTCGTCCAGACCCGGTTCGCCACCACCGCCCTCCAACTCCTGCGCGCCGGCCTCGGGGTGGACCTCGCGCCTTCCGTCACCGACGCCGAGCTCGCCCTCTACGAACCCCTCCCGCAACACTGGGAGCGGCGCGCCCAGTTCACCTTCCTCGGCACCGGCTGGACCGTCGGACTCGCCGACGAGGCGGCCCTCAAGCTCCGCGAAGTCGCCCGCGTCTGGACGGAGTCGTACCCGGCGATGGAGTACCGGCACGGCCCGATCAGCATCAGCGACCGCACGAGCCTCGTCTGGTGCCTCGGCCCCGTCCCGTCCGGACTCCGCGAGGAAGTCGAGTCCACCGGCGCCCTGTTCACCGCCGACGCCGTCGACCCGGTGGCCGCCCTGGTCCGCGCCCAGCGCCTCGCCGTTGCCCTCGCCGCCCGGCGCGGCCTCAACCCCGACCGCCCCCGCCACGTCTCCCGTTCCGTCATCCTCGCCGGAGCGTTCCGCCCGACCGCGGCCGACGCGGCCCGTATCCTGCGGGCATGATCGACACCGAAGCCACCGACCTGCCGGAGCTACCCGGCGACTGGCAGCGCGCCCTCGCCGTCGTCGCCCACCCCGACGACCTGGAGTACGGCTGCGCGGCAGCCGTCGCGAGCTGGACCGACGCCGGCAAGGAGGTCGTCTACCTGCTGGTCAGCCGGGGCGAGGCGGGCATCGACACGATCGCCCCGGACGTCTGCGCGCCGCTGCGCGAGCGCGAGCAGCGGGCGAGCGCCGCCGTCGTCGGCGTGGACACCGTCGAGTTCCTCGACCACCGCGACGGCGTCATCGAGTACGGGACCGCGCTGCGCCGCGACATCGCCGCCGCGATCCGCCGCCACCGCCCCGACCTCGTCGTCACCCTCAACCACCGCGACAGCTGGGGCGACGGGCCCGGCGCGCCCCGGAACACGCCCGACCACGTGGCCGTCGGCCGCGCCACCCTGGACGCTGCGGCGGACGCGGGCAACCGCTGGATCTTCCCCGAGCTGACCGAGCACGGCCTGGAGCCCTGGGACGGCGTCCGCCGGGTCGCCGTCGCCGCCTCCACCAGCCCGACCCACGCCGTCGACGCCACCCCCGGCCTGGAGCGCGCGATCGCGTCGCTCCTCTGCCACCGCGCCTACATCGAGGCCCTGACGGACCAGGACCCGGAGGGGTACGTCCGCGAGTTCGTCACCGCCACCACGGCCCGCGCGTCCGACCGCTTCGGCGGCCGCCCGGCGGTCACCTTCGAGGTCTTCCCCCGCTAGCCGGCCATCGGCGCCGGCTTGAGCACCGCGAACTCGGCGCCGGACGGGTCGGTGAACCAGGCGAGGCGGCCGACGTCGGGGATGTCCGCGGGCGGGAGCAGCACCGCACCGCCCGAGAGACCCACCGCATCGGCCGTCGCGTCGGCGTCCTCGACCTCGAAGTACGGGATCCAGCGGGCCCGCTCGCCGGAGTCCTGGAGCTCGGCCGCGCCGCCGAAGGAGGCATCCTCCTGGTCGCCCTCGGCCGTGGAGATCACCCGGTACGTCATCCCCGGCGCCTCCATCTCCGCCCAGCGCCACTCGAAGAGCGAGCCGTAGAAGGCGAGCGCGGCCTCCGGGTCGGGCGTGTGCAGCTCCACCCAGACCAGGGTGTTGTGCGAGGAGGTGCGGTCCAGGCCCTTCACGGAGCCCGGCTGCCAGACGGAGAACTCGGCCCCGGCCGGGTCGGTGAGCGCCGCCATCCGGCCCGCGTCCATCACGTCCATGGCCCGCACCCGGACCCGCCCGCCCTCGGCCGCCGCCACCATCTGGGAGGTGTCCGCGTCCGTGGTCTGGAAGTACACCGTCCAGGCGCTCCGCGCGCCCTCCTCGGTGAGCGGCCCGAGCGCGGCGACGACGGAGCCGTCCTGATGGAAGAAGCCGTACCCACCGGCCTCCGGGCCCGCCGACCGGAACTCCCAGCCGAGCACGGCGGTGTAGAACTCCGCCGCGCCGGAGGTGTCCGGGCTCCCGAGATCGATCCAGCAGGGAGAGCCATGGGTGTACTGGGTGCCGAGCATGGGCTGCTGCCGTCCTTCCGTAGTCCTACCTCCAGGCCGCTTCCCGGCCACCAAGGCCGATCCTCAACCCTCCACCCCACCCACGCGACCGCTCCCGCCCCCTTTCATCCAACCGGCGCACGAGCCACCCGACGAGCCCGCGGCACGCGCGTGCCGGCGAGCCCGCCACACCGGTCAGCCGACGAGGCTGCCCGCACCGGCCAGCCGACAGGGCCAGCGCACCGATCAGCCGACGAGTCCTTCGCGCCGGTCAGCCGACGAGCCCGTGGCACGGGTCTGCTGGTGAGGCCGTCCGCACCGGTCAGCCGAGGAGTCCGGCGCGCTGGTCTGCCGACGAGTCCGTCGTACGGGTGTGCCGACAAGTCCGCTGCACCGGTCAGCCGCCGAGGCTGCCCGCACCGGCCAGCCGACAGGGCCAGCGCACCGATCAGCCGACGAGTCCTTCGCGCCGGTAAGCCGACGAGCCCGTCGCACGGGTCTGCTGGTGAGGCCGTCCGCACCGGTCTGCCGACGAGCCCGTCGCACGGGTATGTCGGCGAGTCCGCCGTATCGGTCAGCCGGCGAGGCCGTCCGCACCTGCCTGCCGGCAGGGCCGGCGCGCTGGTCTGCTGGCGAGTCCGTCGCACGGGTGTGTCGGCGAGTCCGCCGTATCGGTCTGCCGACGAGGCTGCCCGCACCTGCCTGCCGACAGGGCCGGCGCACCCGTCAGCCGGCGAGTCCTTCGCGCAGGTCTGCTGGTGAGTCCGCCGCACCGGCCAGCCGGCAGGGCCAGCGCACGCGTCAGCCGGCGAGTCCGCTGCACCGGTCAGCCGCCGAGGCTGCCCGCACCGGCCTGCCGACATGGCCAGCGCACCCGTCAGCCGACGAGTCCGTCGCACCGGTCTGCCGGCGAGTCCGCCGCACGGGCCAGCTGGCGAGGCCGTCCGCACCGGTCTACCGGCGAGGTCGCCGCACCGGTCAGCCGCCGAGGCCACCCGCACCCGCCAGCCCGCAGGGCCAGCGCACCCGTCAGCCGACGAGCCGCCGTACCCGTCAGCCGACCAGGCCATCGCACCGCTCAGCCGGCAAGGCCCCCCGCCCGCGCCGCCAGATCTCCCATCAGCAGCTCCCCGTTGATCACCGTGCCCGCCCGGTAGCCCGCGCTCGCCGCGTTGACGACCTGCTCGGCGGGGCCGGTCACGTTGCCTGCCGCCCACACGCCGGGCACGCTCGTGCGCCCGGTCTCGTCGGTTTTCACGAAGGAGCCGAAGGGGGTCTCGTACAGCTCCGCGCCCAGGCGCCGGAGTACCCCGTCGCGGGTGAGGAGCCGGCTCGCCGCCGCGAAGAGCACCTCGCAGCCGACGGTCCGGCCCCCGGCGAGCCGGACCCCGGTCAGCCGGTCGTCCTCGACGGCGATGCCCTCGACGGCGCCCTCCACGGTCCTGACGCCCGCCGCGGCGAGCAGCCGGGCGTCCTGCTCCGTGAGCTCGGCGCCGTTCAGGAAGAGGGTCACGTCGGGGGACCACTGCGAGACCATCAGCGCCTGGTGGGCGGGCATCGCCGGATGGGCGAGGACGCCGAAGGCCCGGTCGCGGACCTCCCACCCGTGGCAGTACGGACAGTGCAGCACGTCCCGGCCCCACCGCCCGGCCAGGCCCTCGATCTCCGGCAGCTCGTCGACCAGACCCGTCGCGACGACCAGCCGCCGGGCCGTCAGCGCGGTGCCGTCGGCGAGCGTCAGGGCGAAGCCGTCGCCGTCCGGGACCGCCTCCGTCACCTCGCCGGGCCTGACCTCCACCCCGTACGCGAGGAGTTCGCGGCGCCCGGCCGCCAGGAACTCCGCCGGGCTCATCCCGTCCCGCGAGAGGTAGCCCTGCATGTGCGCGCTGGGCGCGTTGCGCGGCTCGCCCGCGTCGACGACCAGGGTGCGGCGCCGGGACCGGCCGAGGACCAGCGCCGCGCTCAGCCCGGCCGCCCCGCCGCCGACCACCACCACCTCGTAGCCGTTCTCCTCCATGCGTGCGCCCCGTACCTGATGTCCCTCGTGTGCGTTCATGCCGCGAGCGTCACCCGGCACCCTCTCCATCGGCAAGGAATCTTGCCGTTTCTGCAACACTGGACGCATGACCGAAGACGACCGCATCGACGCCGTGCTCACCGAGGTCGGCCCCCGCCTGCGCCGGGTCCGCCGTGACCGGGGGGTGACGCTGGCCGATCTCTCCGCCGCCACCGGCATCTCCGTCTCCACCCTCTCCCGCCTGGAGTCCGGGCAGCGCAAGCCGAGCCTCGAACTGCTCCTCCCGCTCGCCCGCGCCCACCAGGTCCCGCTGGACGAGCTCGTCGGCGCCCCGCCGGTCGGCGACCCCCGGGTGCGGGCCCGCCCGATCGTCCGGCACGGCCGCACCATGTACCCGCTCACCCGCCAGCCCGGCGGCCTCCAGGCGTACAAGGTGGTCCAGGAGAAGGCGTCCGAGCAGCCCGACCCGCGGGTCCACGAGGGGTACGAGTGGCTGTACGTCCTCTCGGGGAAGCTCCGCCTGGTCCTGGGCGAGCACGACGTGGTCCTCGCGGCCGGCGAGGCCGCCGAGTTCGACACGCGCGTGCCGCACTGGTTCGGCCCCACGGCCGACGGCCCGGTGGAGTTCCTGAGCCTGTACGGGCCGCAGGGCGAGCGGATGCACGTACGGGCACGGCCCAAGAAGTCCGGCGGATAGGTTCCATCGAGGGCAAGCGACCGCTTAGTATGCGGCCGACCGCTCGGTACGGACGGAGGCTCGACGGATGCAGGCATGGCGAGTGCACGAGAACGGCGAACCCGGCGCGGTGATGCGCCGCGAGGAGGTGGACGTCCCCGAACCCGGGCCCGGCCAGGTCCTCCTCAAGGTCCGCGCCGCCAACGTCAACTTCCCCGACGCGCTGCTCTGCCGCGGCCACTACCAGGTCCGGCCGCCGCTGCCCTTCACCCCCGGCGTCGAGATCTGCGGTGAGACCCCGGACGGCCGCCGCGTCATCGCCACCGCTGCCCTCCCGCACGGCGGCTTCGCGGACCACGCCCTCGCCGACGAGGCCGGACTCCTCCCCGCCCCCGACGCGCTCGACGACGCCGAGGCGGCCGCCCTCCACATCGGCTACCAGACCGGCTGGTTCGGCCTCCACCGGCGGGCCGCCCTCAAGGAGGGCGAGACCCTCCTCGTGCATGCCGCCGCCGGAGGCGTCGGCAGCGCGGCCGTCCAGCTCGGCAAGGCCGCCGGCGCCACCGTCATCGGCGTGGTCGGCGGCCCCGCCAAGGCCGACGCCGCCCGCGCCCTCGGCTGCGACGTCGTCATCGACCGCCGCTCCGAGGACGTCGTCGCCGCCGTCAAGGCCGCCACCGGCGGCCGAGGCGCCGACGTGATCTACGACCCGGTCGGCGGCGACGCCTACCAGCAGTCCGCCAAGTGCGTCGCCTTCGAGGGCCGGATCGTCGTCGTCGGCTTCGCGAGCGGCACCATCCCCGCCCCCGCCCTCAACCACGCCCTGGTGAAGAACTACTCGATCCTCGGCCTCCACTGGGGCCTCTACGCCCGGCTCGACCCGGCCGCCGTGCTCCAGTGCCACGACACCCTCACCGCGCTCGCCGCCAAGGGAACCGTCAAGCCGCTCGTCGCCGAACGCGTCCCCTTCGCCGGCGCCGCCGACGCCGTCCAGCGCGTAGCCGACGGCACCACCACCGGCCGCCTCGTCGTCCTCCCGGAAGGAGCCCGCGCATGACCGACGCACAAACGCCCGGCGCACCCACCCCCGGCGCGGACACGCCCGACGCCCAGACCAGCGGAAATTCCGACGCCCAGGCTGACGCCCAGCCCGGCGGAAAGCCCGACGCGGGCACGCCCCGCACCCCCCTCGACGCCCCCGCACTCCAAGCCCGCGCCCGCGCCCTGCTCGCCGCGCACCCGCCCGCCACCACCGGCCGGCTCGACTTCCTCCGCGCCCGCTTCGACGCCGGACTCGCCTGGGTCCACTACCCCGCCGGCCTCGGCGGACTCGACGCCCCCCGCTCCCTCCAGGCCGTCGTCGACGCCGAACTCGCCGCCGCCGGCGCCCCCGACAACGACCCCCGCCGCATCGGCATCGGCCTCGGCATGGCCGCCCCCACCCTCCTCGCCTACGGCTCCGACGCGATCACGTCCCGCTTCCTCCGGCCGCTGTGGACCGGCGAGGAGGTCTGGTGCCAGCTCTTCAGCGAGCCCGGCGCCGGCTCCGACCTCGCCGCCCTCGGCACCCGCGCCGTCCGCGACGAGGCCACCGGCGACTGGATCGTCGACGGCCAGAAGGTGTGGACCTCCAGCGCCCACACCGCCCGCTGGGCCATCCTCATCGCCCGCACCGACCCCGACCTCCCCAAGCACCGCGGCATCACCTACTTCGTCTGCGACATGACCGACCCCGGCGTCGAGGTCAGGCCGCTCCGCCAGATCACCGGCGAGGCCGAGTTCAACGAGGTCTTCCTCACCGGCGTCCGCATCCCCGACGCCCACCGCCTCGGCGAGCCCGGCGACGGCTGGCGGGTCGCCCAGACCACCCTCATGAACGAACGGGTCTCCATCGGCGGCGCCCGCATCCCCCGCGAGGGCGGCATGATCGGCAAGGCCGCCGCCGTCTGGCGCGACCGCCCCGAACTGCGCACCCACGCCCTGCACCGCCGGCTCCTCGACCTCTGGGTGGACGCCGAGGTGGCCCGCTTCACCGGCGAGCGGCTCCGCCAGCAGCTCGTCGCCGGCCAGCCCGGCCCCGAGGGCAGCGCCATGAAGCTCGCCTTCGCCCGCCTCAACCAGGCCATCAGCGGCCTGGAGGTCGAACTCCTCGCCGAGGACGGCCTGGTGTACGACGACTGGACGATGCGCCGGCCCGAACTGGTCGACTTCACCGGGCGCGACGCGGGCTACCGCTACCTGCGCTCCAAGGGCAACTCGATCGAGGGCGGCACCAGCGAGGTACTGCTCAACATCGTCGCCGAGCGGGTCCTCGGACTCCCGCCGGAGCCCCGCAACGACAAGGACGTCCCCTGGAAGGACCTCGCCCGATGAGCCACGAGCCGGACCTCCTGTACTCCGACACCGAGGACGCCCTGCGGGACGCCGTCCGCTCCCTGCTCACCGACCGCGCCGGGCACCAGGCCGTGCTCGACCGGATCGAGATGGCCGACCCGTACCCCACCGGCCTCTGGCCCGCCCTCGCCTCCGGCATCGGCGCCGCCGGCCTCCTCGTCCCCGAGAAGCTGGGCGGCCAGGGCGCGAGCCACCGCGAGGCCGCGGTGGTCCTGGAGGAGCTGGGCCGGGCGGTCGCCCCGGCCCCGTACCTCACCGGCGCGGTCGTCGCGACCGAGACCCTGCTCGCGCTCGCCGCGACGGACGGCCCCGCCGCCACCCTCCTCGCCGAACTGGCGGCGGGGGAGCGGACCGCCGTCCTCGCCGTCCCCTTCACCACCGCCCCGGACGCGGCCGACGCCGCCTTCGAGGCCACCGGCCCCGTCCGGGCCGTCGCCGACGCGGTCGCCGCCGACGTCCTCCTCGTGCCCCGCCCCGACGGCCTGTACGCCGTACCCGCCGCCGAGGCCACCGTCACCCCGCTCACCCCGCTCGACCTCACCCGCCCCCTCGCCGTCGTCGACACGAGCGCGGCGCCCGGCACCCTCCTGGCGGAGGCCGGGGAGGCCCGCGCGGCGGTGCGCCGCGGACTCCTCGCCGGGGCGGGACTCCTCGCCTCCGAGCAGCTCGGGCTCGCCGAGTGGTGCCTGGAGGAGACCGTCCGGCACACCAGGGAGCGGTTCCAGTTCAACCGGCCGGTCGGCTCCTTCCAGGCGCTCAAGCACCGGATGGCCCACCTCTGGCTCGACCTCGTCGGCGCCCGGGCGGTCGCCCGCGCCGCCGCCGACGCCCTCGCCACCGGCGCCGCCGACACCGAACTGACGGTGGCCGTCGCCCAGGCGTACTGCTCCGGGGTCGCCGTCCGCGCGGCCGAGGAGTGCGTCCAGCTGCACGGCGGCATCGGCATGACCTGGGAGCACCCCGCCCACCTGGCCCTCAAACGCGCCAAGGCCGACCAGCTAGCCCTCGGCTCCACCGGCCGGCACCAAGACGTCATCGCCGCCCTGACGGACCTCCCGGCCCCGGCCTGACCCACCACCGAGCGGCCGGGGGCCACCGGGCCCCCGGCCGCCTCACCCTCCCGCGCCCACCGGGCCCCTGGCCGTCTCACCCTCCCGCGCCCACCGGGCCCCTGGCCGTCTCACCCTCCCGCGGCCACCAGACCCCTGGCCGCCTCACCCTCCCTGGCCGTCTCCCCTCCGGCCACCGGGCCCCCGGCCGTCTCACACCCCGGCCGTTTCCCCCATCCGTCTCTCCCCTCCGGCCACCAGGCCCCCGGCCGTCTCACACCCCAGCCGTTTCCCCCGTCCGTCGCTCCCCTCTGGCCACCGGGCCCCCGGCCGTCTCACACCCCCCAGCCACCAAGCCCCCGGCCGTCTCTCCCCTCAGCCACCAAGCCCCCGGCCGTCTCACCCTCCCGCGCCCCCCCCGCCCCGCCGCGCGTAACAGAACAGGTGCTCCTCCGGCTCGCCGCCCGGGACCTCGGGTCGGAAGACCGACAGCTCGTGGTGGAGCACCTCCAGCCCGCACTCCTCCCGCAGCAGCCCCAGGTACGCCTCGGTGGAGAAGCTCGACACCCGGGCCCGGCGCCCCATCCAGGTGATCTCCAGCCCCTCCACGTCGGCCGGCACCGTCGCCGACACCAGCAGCCCGCCCGGCACCAGCCAGGACGCCATCCGCCGCACCGCCGCGACCTGCTCTTCCCGCTCCATCATCAGCAGCGGGAAGAAGGAGCAGACGGCGTCGTACCCCTCCTCCGGCGGGACGTGGTCGCGCAGGTCGCCCTGCTCGAACCGCGCCCCGGGCACCCGCGCCCGCGCCAGCTCCACCATCGCCCCGGAGACGTCGACCCCGGTCACCTCGTGCCCCGCGGCGGCGAGCAGCTCCGCCACCGGCCGCCCCGTGCCGCTGCCGGCGTCCAGGACCCGGGAGCCGGGCGCCAGCCGCCCGGTCAGCCAGTCCACCGCCGCGAGCTGGGCCGGCAGCCGCCCGAAGGCCCGCTCGTAGTCGATCCCCACCCCGTCGAACAGCTCGGCGGCCCCCAGCACCGCGTCGCCCCGCTCCTCGTGCGTCCCGCTCATGGTCACTCCCGGTGTCGTGGGTCGTCCGGGGCGGACTACCCACCGGGAGCCCTCGCTCACCCATGCTGTTTAATTGCACACTGCTTGTATTAATTGCACATGGCTCGCAACAACAGTTGATCTTCAAAAGGGGTGTGGACTCGATGGCCGCCCGAACCGTTCGCCGCGCGACCGCAGCGCTCGTCACGGGGGCTCTCGCCCTCGTGACCGCTGCCTGCTCGAACCCCGGCGCCGACACCGCCGGCGCCGGCGGACCCAAGGACTCCGCGGTCGTGGGCATCGCCTACGAGCCCGACAGCCTCAGCCCGCTCCTCGGCTACGGCAAGGACGGCAACTCCAAGATCTTCGACGGCCTCCTCGCCTTCGACGCCGACATGAAGCTCAAGCCGGCCCTCGCCCGCGACCTCCCGGAGATCAGCGACGGCGGACGGACGTACACGTACACCCTCCGCAAGGGCGTCACCTTCAGCGACGGGAAGCCCTTCACCGCCAGGGACGTCGCCTTCACCTACCGGACGATCCTCGACCCGAAGACCAACAACCCGTCCCGCACCGAACTCGACGCCCTCGAAAGCGTCGAGGCCGTCGACGACGACGTCGTGGTCTTCCGCCTCAAGTACCCCTACGCGGCCTTCGCCGAGCGCACCGTCCACGCCATCGCCCCCGAGCACATCGCCGGCAAGCAGGACGTCAACACCGGCGCCTTCACCACCAAGCCCATCGGCACCGGCCCCTACGTCCTCACCGGCTGGTCCAAGGGCGAGAAGCTCAGCTTCCAGGCCAACCCGACGTACTGGAACGGCGCCCCCGCGGTGAAGAAGTTCACCATGGCGATCATCAAGGACGACGACGTCCGCGCCACCCGCCTGCGCGCCGGCGACCTCGACGGCGCCATCCTCCCGCCGAACCTCGCCGCCGGCTTCGAGAACGACAAGGCGAAGAAGACCTACGCGGCCAAGACCTACGACTACCGCACGGTCACCCTCCCCACCCACAACCCCGTCGCCGGCGACACCGCCGTCCGCCGCGCCCTCGACATCGCCGTCGACCGCCAGACCATGGTCGACAAGATCCTCGAAGGCGCCGGCAAGCCCGCCTACGGCCCCGTCCCCACCGACAGCCCCTGGTTCGCGAAGGGCACCGAGCGCCGCCACGACCTCGCCGGCGCCCAGAAGATCCTCGACGAGGCCGGCTGGAAGCCCGGCGCCGACGGCGTCCGCGTCAAGAACGGCGTCCGCGCCACCTTCCCGCTCTGGTACCTCTCCGGCGACAAGCTCCGCCAGGACCACGCCCTCGCCTACGCCTCCGACGCCCGCAAGGCCGGCATCGAGATCAAGACCCAGGCCGGCACCTGGGAGGTCATCGAGCCCCGCATGAAGAACGACGCCGTCCTCGCCGGCGGCGGCTCCCCCGGCGACCCCGACTTCGACCAGTACCTCCTGCTCAAGTCCACCCTCGCCGGCGACGGCTTCAACAACATGGCCTGGTACGACAACAAGGCCGTCGACCGTGCCCTCGACGAGGGCCGCCGCACCGACGACCCCACCAAGCGCAAGGCCGCGTACGACACCGTCCAGCGCGAACTCGTCAAGAACCCCGGCTACACCTTCCTCACCCACATCGACCACCTCTACGTCGTGAACGACTCCTGGGACGGCCTGAGCACCCAGACCGAGCCCCACGACCACGGCCTCGCCGCCGGCCCCTGGTGGAACGTCGAGTCCTGGAAGCCCAAGAACACCGGAGACACGAAGAAGTGAGCCGCCGCCTCCCCTGGGGGGCCATGGCCCGGATGACGGGACGGCGCGCGCTCGCCGCCGTCCCCGTCCTCCTCGGCGTCACCCTCGCCGTCTTCGCGGTCGCCGAAGCCTCCCCCTTCGACCCCGTCAAGGCGTACGCCGGCACCGCCGGCCTCACCGCCTCGCAGGAGACCCTCGACCAGCTCCGCCAGAACCTCGGCGTCGACCAGCCCCTCCTCACCCGCTGGTGGGAATGGCTCACCTCCGCCGTCACCGGCGACCTCGGCGACTCCGCCGTCATGCGCCGCCCCGTCGCCGACGTCATCACCGAACGCCTCGGCTGGTCCGTCCTCCTCGCCGTCACCGCCTTCCTCGTCGCCATCGCCCTCGGCACCCTGCTCGGCGTCCTCGCCGGCCGCCGCCGCGGCGGCTTCCTCGACCGGACGGTCAGCTCCCTCGCGTACACCCTGGAAGCCGCCCCCGCCTTCTGGCTCGGCCTCCTCGCCATCTGGTTCTTCGCCCTCCAGCTCGGCGTCCTGCCGGCCGGCGGCCTCACCGACACCGCCAGCGAGACCGTCACCTTCGACCAGGTCGCCCGCCACCTCGTGCTGCCCGCCCTCGTCCTCGGCGTCTCCCAGCTGCCCTGGTTCTTCCTGTACGTCCGCCAGGGCGTCGGCGACGCCCTCGGCGAGGACCCGGTACGCGGCGCCCGCGCCCGCGGCCTCGCCGAACGCACCGTCCTCACCGGCCACGCCCTGCGCTCCGGCATGCTCCCGATGCTCACCCTCATCGGCTCCCGCGTGCCCGAGGTCATCACCGGAGCCCTCCTCGTGGAGACCGTCTTCAGCTGGCCCGGCATCGCCGCCGCCACCGTCCAGGCCGCCACCGCCGTCGACTTCCCGCTGCTCGCCGCACTCACCGTGCTCGCCACCGCGGCCGTCCTCCTCGGCAACCTCCTCTCCGACCTCCTCTACGGACTCGCCGACCCGAGGGTGGGCTTCGATGGCTGACCCCCGCACCCACCGCCTCCGCCTGTGGACCTCCGCGCTCATCGTCGGAGCCGTCGCCCTCGCCGTCCTCCTCGTCCCGCCGATCGTCCAGCTCGACGAACAGGCCGTCGACCTCTCCCAGAAGCTGCTCCCGCCCTCCTGGGACCACCCCTTCGGCACCGACGACGTCGGCCGCGACCTCCTCCTCCGCTGCGTCTACGGCCTGCGGATCTCCCTCCTCGTCGGCCTCGTCGCCGCCCTCGTCGCCACCGTCCTCGGCACCGCCGTCGGCGCGGCGGCCGGCGCCCTCGGCGGCTGGACCGACCGCACCCTCATGCGCCTCGTCGACGCCTTCTCCTCCGTGCCGCACCTGCTCCTCGGCATCTTCGTCGTCGCGCTCTTCCGCCCCGGCGTCTGGCCCGTCATCGTCTCCGTAGCGGTCACCCACTGGCTCTCCACGGCCCGCATCGTCCGCTCCGAAGTCCTCTCCCTCCGGGCCCGCCCTCACATCGAGGCCGCCATCTCCGGCGGAGCCTCACGCCGCCGCGTCGCCACCCGCCACCTGCTCCCCGCGGTCCTCCCGCAGGCCGGCCTCGCCGCCGTCCTGATGGTCCCGCACGCCATGTGGCACGAGTCCGCCCTCTCCTTCCTCGGCCTCGGCCTCCCCAGCCACCAGGCCAGCCTCGGCAACCTCGTCCAGTCCGCCCGCTCCTCCCTCCTCGCCGGCGACTGGTGGCCCACCCTCTTCCCCGGCCTCTTCCTCATCCTCCCCACCCTCGCCATAGCCGGCCTCGCCGGCGTCTGGCGCGACCGCCTCAACCCCCGCCGCCGATCGGAGCTGATGCTGTGAACGCCCGCGTCGCCCGCGCACTGGACGCCGTCACCGCCGAGCGGGCCGAGGACGCGCTGCTCAGCGTGCGTGGGCTCACCGTCCGCTTCCGGCTGCGCGGCGGGCGGACCGTCGCCGCCGTCACCGACGCCGACTTCGACCTCGCGGCGGGGGAGTGCCTGGCCCTCGTCGGCGAGTCCGGCTGCGGCAAGTCCGTCCTCGCCTCCGCCCTCCTCGGCCTGCTCCCCGGCAACGCCGAGACCGCCGGCACCGCCCTGATCGAGGGCACGGACCTCCTCGCCATCGACGAGAAGACCCTCGCCCGCTCCGTACGAGGACGCCGCGTCGGCCTCGTACCGCAGAGCCCCGCCGCCCACCTCACCCCGGTCCGCACCGTCCGCGCGCACCTGGAGGAGACCGTCCGCGCCCTCACCGGCACCCCGCGCTCCGGGCGCCGCAAGGCCGCGGAGGACGCCGCCGACCGGGCCGCGTTCCCCGCGACCCACCTCGACCGGTACCCCCACGAACTCTCCGGCGGCCTCGCCCAGCGCGCCGCCACCGCCCTCGCGCTCATCGGCGACGCGCGCCTGCTCCTCGCCGACGAGCCCACCACCGGACTCGACCGCGACCTCGTCGAGCGCACCGCCGACGAGCTCCGCCGCCACGTCGACGACGGCCGCGGCCTCCTCCTCATCACCCACGACCTGACCGCCGCCGCCCGCATCGCCGACCGGGTCGCCGTCATGTACGCCGGACGGATCGTCGAGATCGCCCCCGCCCACCGCTTCTTCGGCACCGCCGGACCCGACCACCCCTACGCCCGCGGCCTCCTCGACGCCCTCCCCGAGCGCGCCTTCACCCCCATCCCCGGCATGCCGCCGGAACTCTCCGACCTCCCCGAAGGCTGCGCCTTCGCCCCCCGCTGCCCCCGTGCCACCGACCTCTGCGCCACCGTCCCGGCCCTCCGCGCCGGCGTGGCCTGCCACCACCCGGAGCGCCCCCGTGCTTGAACTCGACTCCGTCACCGCCGGATACGAGCCCCGCACCCCGGTCTTCCGCGGCGCCTCCCTCACCATCGCCCCCGGCGAGTCCGTCGGCCTCCTCGGCCCCAGCGGCTGCGGCAAGTCCACCCTCGCCCGCGTCGCCGCCCTCCTGCACCGCCCCGACGCCGGCCGCCTCGTCCTCGACGGCACCGAGATCACCGCCTGGCGCCACCGAGCCCCGCGCGAGCACCGCACCGCCGTCGGCGTGGTCTTCCAGCAGCCCCGCACCGCCGCCGACCCCCGGCTCACCCTCGCCGACCTCATCGCCGAACCCCTGCGCGCCACCGGCCGCAAGGCCGAGGCGCCCGCCCGCGTCGCCGAGCTCGCCCCCGCCGTCGGCCTCACCCCCGAACTCCTCACCCGCCGCCCCCACGCCGTCAGCGACGGGCAGCTCCAGCGCGCCTGCCTCGCCCGCGCGCTCACCCTGAAGCCCCGCTGGCTGGTCTGCGACGAGATGACGGCGATGCTCGACGCCTCCACCACGGCCGCCCTCGTCGCCGCCGTCGAGTCCTACCGCGAGGAGACCGGCGCCGGCCTTCTCGCCGTCGGCCACGATCGCGTCCTCCTGCACCGCTGGTGCGACCGTACGGTGGAGTGGAAGGACTGCCTGCCGGCCGAGGAGACCCCGTGACCGACGCCTGGACCCGCGCCGCCGCCGACGACCCCCTCGACGGCCTGCGGGCCCGGCTCACGGCCGCCGACTGCGGATACGAACCCCAGGGCGGGTACGAGGACCACTGCTGGCTCCTCCACTCCCTGTACGACCCCGACGGAACGCGCCACCGCTGGCACGAGGTCCTGACCGGAGCCGGCCGCCGCCTCGCCGACTGGCCCGGCACCCTCTCCCACCTCACCTTCGAAGGCATCGAAGCCGCCGCCGACCTGGACGGCGTCCACGGCGGCGAGATCGACCGCGCCACCCTCCGCACCCTCGTCACCCACCTCGCCCGGCACGGCGACCACGGCGACGACACCCCCTGCGGCGCCGCCCAGGCCCCGGTGAACAGCGCCCCCGGCGTCCCCCTCACCGACGACCCCTTCCAGCGCCCGGCCCCCACGCGCCCCCAGGACGACCTCATCGCCTGGCGAGGCCCCCTGGCCACGGCCGTCGCCCACCACGACAGCGCCCCCGAGTTCTGGTTCCCCGCCACCTGGTGGGCCGCCGACGGCGGCTGGCTCGTCCTCACCGACGCAGACCTGAGCGCCACCGAGGTCTTCGGCAGCCACGCCCTCATCGAGGACCTGCTGGCCGATCCGGAGCTGGAAGCGGTCCGCAGACCCACCATCGCGGCGACCTTCGGCGCCTGATCCACTCCAACGTCACCCGTATGGCCGCCCCGCCGTTCCCCCGGACGGATCGCCCATTCCGCCACACTGTCCGCCGAACGCCGCAATTCCGGTGCGGCAGAAGAAGGACGTGAGACCGATGGCCGTTTCCGTTTCCGTGGTGGTGCTGCTCCTCGTACTGACCGTGATCTTCCTGCGCAGTGGCGGCCTCAAGGTCACCCACGCGGTGATCTGCGCCCTGCTCGGCTTCTTCCTGGCCGGCACGAACATGGCCCCCACCATCCAGAACGGCGTGGCCGCCACGGCCGAGGTCGTCTCCAGCCTCCACCCGTGACCACCGCCCCCACGGGGCCGGGGGTTGACACGACCCCTCCCGGCGCGTAATGTCTTCCGAGCTGTCCGACGTGAGTACCGACTCCGGTCGGCCCCGGACGGCCATTCCGCAAGAACCACCGAGCCTGACCGTCACTTTTCATCGTGCCGTTCTGCTTTCCGTGTTCTTTCAGAATGAGGATCAAACCCCCGATTCGCATCGGGGGCCAGGAATCCGCTAAAGTCTCACTCGTCGGAACGGCCCGAAAGGCCGGAAAGACAACCCCTTTCTGACGGGGAATCGGACACCGAAAGGGTCTGATAGAGTCGGAAACGCAGGAAGCGCCCGGAGGGCCTGGAAACAGGAACGAAGGAAGCGTCCGCACCTTGAGAACTCAACAGCGTGCCAAAAATCAACGCCAGATTAGT